>JADJYS010000014.1 GCA_016719645.1 bacterium | reverse complement strand
TATTCGGGAACAGGTATTGACTGATTTGATCTGAGCGCTAACCGCGTCTATGGAGATCGAAGAGCGGATATTGTTGATGCATGCAAAAACCGCTTGGTATTTTTATTCATAATGTTAAACAGGCTGGAACGTCTGGATGGTCGGTTGTTCCATGTTGGAAATCCCAGATCCCCAATGTAAAAGTGCTCAAGATGAATATTATTGTATAGGCATTGACAACATCCCGGCCAAATGGTCCGTTGAGTGGACGAGAGACGGTAAGGAACCTTTACGGCTGTACTGATCAGCGCCAGATGGGGACGTGATGATCGAAGTCTTCGCATTTCGCGGTGATCTCGATTTCGACAAATTTGCAGCATTCGATACCCTGTTGTATGGAGGAAGCATATCGCAGTCAATCCCCAAGTCATATGTCCTTGAGTACGGCCGTGAGGTTGAGCGATCGGAATATATCAGGAACGATTCAAAGGGAGTTCGAATTTATACTACGATGGATCTGTTGATGCAGAGGGCTAGGAACGACTATGCATACGCGGTCGTGTCGAATTCCTTTAACCGTGACGATGCGAACATCGTGATGGTGCGGACACACTTGCATCTATACCCGCCGCGGCGTTCGGTATTGGGGATCGTGATGGGGGCAATCGGCGACGTGATCGATCACGTGCCGACGATATTGTCGTGGATCAGTTGGATAATAGCCATGGGGTTGGGATGGTTATATGTCATGGAGAAGTTGAAGGGAAAATGGCGCGGTGCAATATACGCCCTGATAGGGGCGATGGTGCTCGCGGTCGCTTGTGCCCGTCTGGTATTCAATGCGGGATGGATATTGACTCTTCTGATGCCAGTCGCTGTCCTGGCGATCGTCGGTATCGCGGCCGCGCTCCTGGGCGGGACAAGTCGAAGTCGATTGGAGGTAGATCTGACCCTTGTCCCTACTCAAAACCCCATCCGAATACAATGGCGGCATTAAGCCGGGTTGCCCGCACTCCCTAAGGTGGACCATCCCGCCAGAACCGCCTCGCTACTAACTAGATATTCAAGTCGAGCATGAATATTGGGCCCCGAAGAACCCGCAATGCGACCAGTAGGCACACCGATCCGCTATCCGATGCCGATCCGAATCCCCTCGAACCCGGTTATGCTGCTTTACGGAAATATCGACTGTGCAGTCCCCCAACCATCGCCCGCCGCCTGACCGGACCGAGGTCGTGAGCCTCGACAAGGCGCCCATCGGGAGTGTCCTTCCCCAGCCCGAGATGCGTGCGCGAGCCATGGTAGTACTCGAGGTAGCCCCGAAGGATCCGCCGCGCATGCCCTTCGCTCAGCGGGATCAAATGGTCGAGGCACTCCCTCTTGAGCGTTCCAACGACACGCTCGCAATATCCGTTCTGCCAAGGTGATCGCGGACTGATCACCAGCTGCTCGATCCCCAGGCTCTCGATAGCCTGCTGAACCTCGAACCCGTAGACCCCGTCACGGTCCCGGACCAGGAATCGTGGTGCAGTCTCGAACGGGAAAGCCAGGCGGAGTTGCATCGCCGTCCACGCGGCCGTCGGATGCCGCGTGACGTTGAGGTGCACGATCCTCCGTCGCTCCAGCGAGAGCACGACGAACACGTGCAGCGTCTTGAACATGACGGTCGGCACGGTCAGGAAATCGACCGCGACGGTCTCGCCGAGATGGTTCGTCAGGAACGTCTTCCAGTCCTGGGTCGGACGCCCGCGCCGCTTGATCATGTAGCGGGCGACGGTCGCCTCGCTCACCTCGAAGCCCAGCATCAGCACCTCGCCATGGATGCGCGGCGCGCCCCAGGTCGGGTTCTCGCGGGAGATCCGTCGGATCAGCTCGATCAGCTCGAGAGGGATGCGGGGCCGTCCCGGTTCGCTCGGCCGGCTCTTCCGGCGCCACCACAGTCGCCAGAGTTGGCGGTGCCAGCCGATGACCGTCTCCGGCTTGACCAGCCGCAGCGGGCGACGCCATCCGGGCCACAGCCGGCTCAGCAGAACCCAGAACAGGCGATCGAGCGGCTTGAAGGCCGGTTTCGGGTTGGCGCGCTGCAGGATCAGGAGCTGCTGGCGCAGGGCCAGGTTTTCCAGAGCGAGGGAGCGGCGCGCCCGAAGGCCGGACAGAAGGGCGTGGAGGATGAGATTCAGCATGCTGTACCATATCGGCGAGGCGGTGTAACTTCTTAGGCTACAAGGTGGATGGCAATATAAATGGCGACAAGTCGCCAATTGGACGGAGCAATGCCGGCCAGGGGGCGATCCCCCTTCGCTAGGGCGACCGCCAGATCAAATTGCAACCAGCCAATACATAAGATTGCAATTGGCGCCCTACAAGCCTACAATTGGCCAGCCATCATCCTTTCATTTGGACGAACTCCCATCCGGAGCAAGGACCATGATCCAATCGGCCTACATCCCGAGATTCATCCAGGAGCGTGTCGAGGAAGCCCTGACCGATACTCCGGTCGTCCTCATCCACGGCCCGCGCCAGAGCGGCAAGACGACGCTGGCTCGCCACGTGGGACAGCAGAGGGGGTTCGCCTACTACAGTTTCGACGACGTCGGCGCCCGTTCGGCTGCGCAGGATGACCCGGCGGGATTCGTCGCCGGGCTTCCCGAGCGGACCATCCTGGACGAAGTCCAGCGGGTTCCGGGGCTCTTCTCGACCATCAAGCTCGCGGTCGATCGCGACCGCAGACCCGGGCGCTTCATCCTGACCGGCTCGGCAAACATCCTGATGATCCCCAGGGTGTCCGACTCCCTTGCCGGACGGATGGAGATCATCAGGCTGCATCCGTTGTCCCGCTGCGAGATCCTGGGTCGGCGATCGGGGTTCATCGACGATCTCTTCGCCGGCGTGGGCTTCATGCACCAGGCCGAACGCCTCGGTGACGGGGTTGCGGAGATCGTTGCTGCTGGAGGTTACCCGGATGCGCTGTCCCGCACGAACCCGCGCAGGCGGGCCGATTGGTACAGAGAATATGTCGAGACCATTGCTCAGCGGGATATCAAGGACCTTGCCCGCATCCGGGAGATCGAGGTCCTGCCTCAGATCGTGGCGCTGGCCGCGGCCCACACCGCTCAACTGTTCAATCTGGCCGAGCTCGCCGCTCCCTTCCGCTTGAGCAGGCCGACGGTCGGTGACTACGTGACGCTGCTCGAGCAGGTCTTCCTGATCCAGCGGTTGCCCGCGTGGCACAGCAACCGGCTCAGCCGCCTGATCAAGGCGCCGAAGCTCCACATCGGGGATACGGGAGTTGCTTGCGCCGTTCTGAACCATTCCGTCGAGGCGCTCCGCGAGGATCGGGTTCTGCTCGGCCACCTGCTCGAGACCTACGTGGTCCAGGAGCTCCGGCGGCAGGCAAGCTGGAGCGCGGAGCGGATCCAGTTGCATCATTTCCGGACCAAGGAGGGCGCCGAAGTCGATGCCGTCCTCGAACGCGCCGGACGACAGATCGCGGGGATCGAAGTCAAGCTGTCGGGAACCGTTGTGGCGAAGGATTTCCGGGGCTTGAAGAAGTTGCGGGAAACCGTCGGCAGCCGTTTCGCCGCCGGAGTCGTGCTGTACGACGGCGAGGCCACCATTCCGTTTGGTGAGGGGCTCTTCGCCGTGCCGTTGAGCCTGCTCTGGAACGGGAGGGCGTGACGGCAGGGTTGGAGGAGGGCAGGGGCACTCGCCAATGGGTGACTCACGTGAGGTGATTGGGGGCGGGTTGGTGGCTGCGCAGGAATCTCACCGGCTAGGCCCAGATCTCGCTTCCGATCGGAACAGGCTTCGGCCGTTGTGGCGAGCGTGCCAGATGGCGAGTCGCCATTCGCCGGCCGTGGCGATATGCTGCGATGGGCGCGTCGCCAGATCCAAGCCTCGGGAAGAGGGGAAATCATTCGTACCGACGGATCAAAGGAACTCCTCAGCGTCCTGGCGTGCATCGTCCTGCTGGCGCCGTGCGCGGCCCGAACCCAGCCGAGCGGATACGACAACCACCGAGTGGTCGCGATCGAAGTCGCCGACGAGGCGCAGCTCGCAGCGCTGAGATCCCTCGCGGCCGCCGGCAAGGATCTCGAGATCTGGTCCGAGTCGCTGCGGATCGGCGCCGTCGAAGCCCGCGTCTCGCCCGCCCTGGAGCGGGAGCTGGTCGCCGGCGGGTTCGCGTACACCGTCCTGATCGACGACCTGCAGGCCCGGATCGACGCGATGTACGCCGATCGGGGGAAGGGCTTCGTCGACGAGTACCGCACCTACGAAGAGCACCTCGCCCATCTGGACGATCTGGCCGCCGGCTATCCGACGCTGGCCCGGATCGTCGATCTGGGCCAGTCGGTGCAGGGGCGCACGCTGAGGGCCCTGCGCATCACCGGTCCCGGCGCGAACAAGGTCGGTTTGCTCTACCACGGCGCCCAGCACGGCAACGAGCAGGCCGGCGCCATGCTGGTCGCCGGCGTGGCCGAGCATCTGCTCGCGAACTACGCGACGGATCCGCAGGTCCGGTCCCTGGTGGACAACGCCGAGTGGTACCTGCTGCCGATCATGAATCCCGACGGGTACGCGGTGTACGGGCGGTACAACGCGCACGGGTTCGATCTGAACCGCAACTGGGGCGGCCCCGGCAGCGGGCCCGATCCCTTCTCCGAGCCGGAGACCGCGGCCCTGCGCGACTTCTTCCTGTCCCACCCGAACGTGCGCCTGCACCTGGACCTGCACGGCTACGAGCCCTGGTTCGGGTGGCCCTGGGCCCACACGCACGACGTCTGTCCCGACGACGGCGCCTTCCGTGCCGCGGGCGTCGCGGTCCGCTCCCTGATCGCCGCGGCGGGCGGCGCGCCCTACGCCATCGGCGCGGTATCCGAAGTCACCCACGCCGTCTCCGGCAGTTCCGTGGACTTCAGCTACGGCGAGCTCGGCCTGTGGGCCTACGCCCTCGAGATGGCGAGCCCCGCCATCCCGGGCATCTACGACCATTACGCCTCGTCCCTGCTGTTCCTCGCGTCCTGGGTCAGCGACTGCGACGGCAACGGGATCCCCGATCTCGAGGAGATCGCCGCCGGCGGTGTGCCGGACGTCGACGGCAACGGCATCCCCGACGCGTGCGACTTCGCGACCGGCCATCTCGTCGACGCGCCGTCCGGACCCGCCCTGCGGCCGGCCCTGCACGACGCCCGCCCCAACCCCTTCAACCCCCGCACGACCGTGGCCTTCGACCTGCCGCGGGACATGGCGGCGCGCCTGCGCATCTACGATCTCCGCGGCGCCCTGGTGCGCACGCTGGTCGACGCCGGGCTCGCCCGCGGCCGTCACGAGGCGGACTGGGACGGCCGGGACGCGTCGGGCCGGGAGGTGGCGTCGGGGAGCTACTTCGCGAGGCTGGAGGCGGAGGGGGAAGTCGAGACGGTGCGGATGAGCCTGGTCCGGTGAGCGTCCGGCGCGGGAGGCCGGTCGCCGGCCGGTCGCAACGATGATGAAGCAACATGCCGGCGCCTGCGCACTCGCGCCCGTCGCGCCTGCCCTCGGGATAGCCCCTGCCCGCCGCCGGGATCAGAGATCGCACCAATCCGGCATCTCCAGCCTGTTGTCGACGGCCCAGGTCTTCAGGATGTCGATCTCCCGGGTCTTCGGCGCCCGGTTGCACTTGCCGCACGCCTCGACGATCGCCCTGTCCTTGGCATTGACCATGACGGTGAGCGCCCGCGCGTTGTTGTATCGGAGCGACCAGATCGAGTTGTTGCAGTGCGAGACGGAACCGGCATAGTTCGCGACGCAGTGCCTCATGGCGCGGCCTTCCTGGACGAGGTCCCGGTGTCCGAGGATTTCCTGCATGGTCCAGACGACACGCTGATCCGCCCCCCTCCCGGGGCCGGCCTCGACCGTCCACGCGCCCGCGGACAGGCCCGAGGGCCGGAACGTGTAGCAGACGGGCATCGAGCTGTCGTCGCCGTACCAGGCATGCATTTCGTCGGTGAGGGATTTCAGCGTCAGTCCGGCGAACACGAAATCACCTTCGTGACGATAACGATGATCGAGATAGTCGATGATGGGCTTGAGCTGGCCGGGCCTCAGGCCCGGCTGGACGGCAAGCCAGCGGATCAGGTCCGACGACAGCCGGGAGGAGCGGAACGGCTTGTCGGGGAAGCCGGCTCTCAGCGCGGCCTGGAACAGCCACCCGCTCCCGCCGTGGCCGAGGATCAGGGCACGCAGCAGGGCGTCCCTCACGGACAGATGCGCCCGGGTGTTCACGAAGAGGTGGCACATCCGTCGCGTGAGGGGGTAGGGGACGAGACCGAGATCGACGGCCTTGCGCATGCTGCCGCCCTGGGCCAGGTGGTCGAACAGCTGCGCGGTGCCGGGGCGCCGGCTGTCGGCGTCGTCGGACACGATGAGGGCCTTCACCAGGAACGCCGGAACGGGGTAGACCGCGAGCAGGTGCGCCGACAGCGACAGCAGGGAAGCGAGGGGGTCGCGGGTGGTCGGGCGCCAGTCTCCGGGCTCCCGGCACCACGACCGCCGCAGGAGGCGGACCAGGGCGTCGCCGTGGTCGAGCCGCAGGAGCTGCGGCGAACGCGCCTGCAGCGCGGACAGGAGCCGGTTGATCTTCTTGCGGTACCTGCGGTCGAACTTGCGCTCGTAGAAGTATTCTTCGGAGATCCTCGCGCGGTCGCGCTTCCTGTTCGAGGCGATCCGCGCGCGCATGACGGCGCTCGCGAGCTCGTCCTGTCGGCGTTTCTCGAGCCGTTCCTGCTTGCGCCGGGCGGCCCTCTGTTCGGCGGCGGCCCGCAGGCGGCGGTTGCGGACGGCACGATCCTCTCCCGTTTCCGGCAAATCGGCGTAGCAGCTCTCCATCATCTGCCCCCCGTGGCGGCGCGCACGGAGGCGCGCCGCCGGCTAGCCCGGCGGGGCTCGGGGCAGGACGATGGTCGGGGTCGCTACGTCGTGTGCGGCGCCGTTCGGCCCGGACCGACGCGCGTTCCGGAATCCCGAGCCCTCAGGTCATTATTGCCGCATGCAGGCGGCATCTAATGAAGCCCGATCGGGCCGAGAGCGGACGGGGGCGGGAAGTCGTGGGAGCGTTCATGCTTCTCTTGGCCTCCTGGGAGAAAGCCTCCAATCGACCTGATCGACGATATCACGACGGCGGGATCCTGTCGACGAAATGTGAGCCCTGTCGGGGCCGTTCCACGCCTTTGTTCATGTCGGCCGGTCGGCCGTCGGCGAGGGGCGGATCGAAGAACGAAGGGGGAGCCATGTTCGGCAAGATCAGTGGAAAGAGCCGGCAGGCCGCCGCGCTGTTGCTCGTGGTGGTGGCGTGCGGTTGCGGCGACGACGACTCCGGGGGCATCGTGACGCCGCCCGACACGTGCTCGAACATGGGCAGCGCCAGCTACGAGGGGACGGAAGACGTCATCGTGACGTCCGGCAGCTGCTCGAGCTATTCCGACCTGGCGGTGACCTTCACCATCGTGCAGGCGGCCGGGAGCTGCGACTTCGCCCTGCAGAACTCCCTGATCCCGGGGACGGTCTTCTCCGGGACGGTCTCCGGCACCGATGTCACGTGGTCGGGGTCGTATCCCCTGGCGTCCGGCACGGTCACCATCGACAGCGTGGATGCGACGCTCTCGGCCGATCTCACGTCGCTCACCGGCAGCTTCGACTGGAGCTATGCCGGCAGCACGGAATGCACCGGGACGACCACCTTCAACGTGATGAGGCAGTAGGGGGATGGCCGTCGCCCTCAGTTGCGCAACGACGCCGCGCTCTGGATGTCCACGAGGTTGCCGATCCCGTCGTACGTCTGGTAGACGTAGCGGACCGTTTTGGGTGAGACCGGGTCCGCGCTGAACAGCAGGTTCTGCAGGTTCATGGCCGTCACGCGGGCGCCGGTGCTGTCGGCCAGCGTCTGGTTGGTGTTGTCCCATTCGAGCCGGTACGTCACGACCCCGTTACCGTCCAGCAGGGCCAGGCCGTTGCCCGCGTCGACGGGCGCCGTGCGGTCCGCGACGTCGTAGATCATGAAGTTCGACGCGGTGCGCACCCGGCGGCTGATCACGGTCGAGAGCAGGCTGGACTCCTTCTGGGCGACCAGCTTGCGGGTGTTCGTCCGGAAGGTGTGGTCCACCCCGCGGTAGATCGTGCCCGCCCCGAGCATGACCACCAGGCTCAGCATGATGACGAGCATCAGCTCGGTCAGCGTCAGGCCGCGCTGGCGGCTCTCAGAACGGATCGGTCGCATCCCAGGTCTCCTCCCAACCGGTTTCCTCGTACACGCCCGTGAGGGGGAAGGACGGCGGCACGCGGCCGGTCACGCGCGGGTCGTAGTGGTAGTTCTTCTGGTAGCCGTGGATGATCGTGCCGCTGCGGAACTGGCCGACCGCGCCGCGGTACCGCTGGATCAGGCCGCCCCAGATCGTCAGCGTGCCGCGCGGCGGGCCGGACGAGTAGTTCTCGGCCTGGATCGAGGTGTCGAGCGCCATCAGGACCGCGTTGACGATCAGGTTGCTCTGGTTCGCGGGGTTGTCCGCGAAGACGATGTTCTGCTCCGCCACCAGACCGAGCAGATCGTCGCAGTTGTTCGGCGGCGTGCCCTGGGCGTCGCTCGCCTGGTACGTGATGTCGTCCACGATCCGGATGTCCCGGCTGCTCGCGACCGTGAACTCCCCGTCCAGGACGCCCCTGATGTGGACGTTCTGGTCGCAGTAGAAGACCGGGTCCGCCAGGTCCGCGATCCGGACCGAGGTCCAGTCCCCGTTCGGGGGCGAGTGGTCCCGGTAGCGGAACCAGCCCGGCGACGCGACGGCCGCCTGGAGCCCGGTGTAGCCCAGTTCGATGTCCGCTTCCGCGATGCTGTAGGCGCCCCCGATCATGCCCCGGTCCCTGAGGTCGGGGGTGGTGGTCGGCACCTCGATGTGGGGCGCGTTCAGCTCGGCGCCCTCCGCGAAGTAGGGGTTGTTGCTGCCGACCGGCCAGTCGTTCATGTCGTAGACGTTGGTGTTGCTGTAGCCGACCATGTGGTCGGAGGCGGAGGTGACCAGGCCCAGGAACCGGGGCGTGCCGGAGATGCAGAGGCTGCCGTTGGTGTGCAGGCGCCCCCCGATCACGTCGCCGGAGATGTGCCAGATCTGGTTGCCGTTGAACGTCTCGTTGTCGGTGAACATGGCGTACTGCGCGAACGACGTCATGCGGACCCGCTGCCGGATCCGCCGCTCGACTCCGCCCGCGTTGCCGACGCAGTCGAGCACGAACGCCTTCTCGACGGCCCACAGCGCGGTCGTGTCGACCAGGCAGTTGACGGTGTAGGTGCCGCCGTCCGGCCCGGCGACGTCCTGGTAGATGACGCGGTCCGCGGTGGGCGGGCTGTTGAGCTCCGACAGGTAGCGCAGCGCCCGCGCCTTGCCGCTCTCGGCCAGCCAGAAGGCGCGCTGCGAGTTCAGGCTGCCCTGCGAGGCCAGGGTCTCGTTGCCGGCCAGGGAAAGGAAGGCGGCGCCGATGATGCCGATCACGAAGACCAGGACCATCACCACGGCCAGGGCGTAGCCCTCTTCGCCGGATCCCGCTCGGGTCATGCGTTTCACGTCTTCACCCGCCTCAGTTGTCGTAGACGAGGGTCACCAGCGACGTCGTCCGTTCCGACGTCGGCGTCGCGTTCCAGGTGACGGTGCAGCGGACCGTCTTGATGTCCGGCTCCGGCACGTTCATCTGCGAGGTGACCGCGATCGTGTAGTCGACCGTGCCGACCGTGCGCGCCTCGATCCACGCGTCGATCTGCGGATAGGGCAGCGCGACGGTGCGCTCGAGCGCCTCCTGGGCCAGCTGGACGCCGACGCGCTTGCGCTCCTCCTGGTCGAACCCGGTGCGCCCGCGGACGAAGAACTCGGCCGTGCCGATGGCGACGAAGCTCAGGATCACGGTGGCGACCATGATCTCGATCAGGCTCACCCCGCGCTGCCCGCAGGCTTCGGCGGCACCTTTCGCACGCGGGGGGTGCGTTGCGTCGTGTTCGATGGGACCCACGCGTCCACCTCCGGAAATGACAAGCCGGGGCCCGAGCCGGCGCCGGGTCGCATCCCGTGGCCGGTCTCAGTGATTTCATCGGCAGGGGGAGCTCCGACTTGAAGAGGACTTCGAGCCTGTATCGGGCCGGGCGGGCCGGCGGCCGAGAATCCGCAATGAGAACCGGAAATCAAGTGGTAGACTCGTCCGCGGCGTCGTGCCGCCGAACCCATGGTCCGCCGGGCGTCACGCACACCGCCGACCGCTCACCGCCGACAAGGAGTCGCCGATGTCCCGCAAGATCCTGGTCCTCTGCGCCGCGCTGCTGTGCGCCCTTCCCGTCGCAGCCCAGACCGACAAGGCAGGCTGCGCCGACCACCCGCTCTTCCCGACGCGCATGCCCGGCTACTCCATCCAGAACTGCAAGGTCGAGGAATACGGGGTGTTCGACTTCGGCATGGCGCCTCGGGAGAAGCTCTCCGTCGAAGGCAAGTACACCTTCATCACCTACGCCATCGCCGACCGGTCGCAGGAGCCCTCGCCGCTCGCGGTGGTGCGCAACTACGAGAGCGCCATCCAGAAGGCCGGCGGGACGATCGTCGCCTCCGACCCCAAGCGCCGCGTGAACGGCAAGATCGTCAAGGACGGCCGGGAGATCTGGGTCCAGGTCGAGAAGGGCAACGGCACCATCTGGCTGCGCATCGTGGAGAAGGTCGCGATGGCCCAGTACATCGTCGCCGACGCGGCGGCCCTCGGGGGCGACCTCGCGGCGGCCGGCCACGCGGCGCTGTACGGCATCTACTTCGATACCGGCGCGTCCGAGGTGAAGTCGGAGTCGGAGCCCGCCCTGGCGGAGGTCGCCAAGCTGCTGGGTCAGGACTCGGGCCTGACGCTCCTGGTCGTGGGCCACACGGACATGGTGGGCCAGCTGGACGCCAACCTGGCGCTGTCGCGGGCCAGGGCGGAGGCCGTGGTCCAGGCGCTCGTCTCCCGGCACGGCATCGCCGCGGCGCGGCTGGCGGGGCACGGCGTGGGGCCCCTGGCGCCCGTCGCCGCCAACGACACGGAAGAAGGGCGCGCCAGGAACCGGCGCGTGGAGCTCGTGAAGCGCTGACCGGGGGAGGGTCGACCATGCCCGCCTGGAAGCATGCCGTCCTGCTCGTCGCCGTCCTGGCCGGCTGCGGCGGCGACGGACCAGCGGAAGTGGATCCGATCCCGTTCCCCGAGACGCCGGACCAGCTCATGGCGGATTTCCGCCAAGCCTACGGCGAGAGGGACATCGACGGGTACCGCGACGCGCTGCACGCGGATTTCACCTTCGTGTTCGCGGCGGACAGCCCCGTCGCGCCCCCCGGCGGCGCCTTCACACGCGAGCAGGAGCTCGCCACCTCCGGGCGCATGTTCGACGGGGAGCAGGGATGGGATTTCGAGGGCTGGCCGAAACCCGGGGTTCTCGGCATCGACATCTATCGCTTCGAACGCCGGACCGACTGGCTGGACGTGCCGCTGGACGACCCCCGGTTCCCGGGTTCCCGCCGGGCCGTCTACGACGTGCAGATCGTCCTGCTGCTGGACACGCCCGCGCACAGCACGATCACGATCGATTCCCGGCAGGACTTCTATGTCGTTTCGGAACCCGTCGTCCGGCGGGACGGCCCGGCCCGCCTGCGTTGCAGCCTGATCGGACAACGGGATTACGGGCCCGAGGATCCGGCCGCGCTCCTCCTGTCGAGCGAGGCGATGAGCTGGGGATCGGTCAAGGCGATCTACTCGCCGCCGGACAGATGATACGATCCATTCCTGGACCACCATCGCGGTACTCCATCGAAAGGCGCCGACCATGCCGACAATGACCTGCGCCCGTGCGGCGCTGCGTTCCGAATAGACGGACGCGTACGGATCCACCGGACAACGGAGGTGTTCCCGTGAGGAGGAGTCTCGTCGTCGCCGTCTTGACCATGCTGGCGGCTGCGTCCGGCAGCGCCCAGCCGCGCGGCCATCCGAGCCTCGGGGTGTACTTCGACGAGGCCGGCACGATCGTCTGGGGGCACTACTCCAGCTCATTCAGCGCCGTCCGCTTCTATCTCGTCGCCAGGAATCTCGAACAGGTGGGCGCCGCGCGGTTCCGGCTGGAGACGGACCCGCACGTGTTCGTGCACGCCGACAGCCTCTCGCTCCCGCCGTCCACGGTCTCCGGCTCCCCCGGAGACCGGCGTCCAGGTCGACTACGAGCCGGTGCTCGTCGCGGACAACACCGGGATCGTCCTGCTGGGGGAGGGCGATTTCATCGTCTTCGGTCAGGGCCTCGTCTACGACGTCGAAGTCCTGCCCCATCCCGACGATGCCGTCGTCCTGGTCGACGCCGCGGACGGGACGGGCTGGATTTCCGCGAGCGGAGGGATGGGGTGGCTGTACTATCCCGAACCCGTGGAGGAGCTCTGCTGGGGCGAGGTCAAGGCGCTCTATCGGTGAATGTTCTGGTCATCCGCATACGGACGAGGTGCCGCGCGCCGTCGGTCGTCCCGAGCCGCGATCAATGCTGCACGACCACCCCGCGCCCCTCCAGCGCGGGCACCTGCACCGCCAGCGCCTGCGCCGAGAGCGGGTTGTTCCTGAGGTCCACGGCGTCGCCCGCTCCCAGGCCCGCGTTGTCGAGCAGCGGCTGCAGGTCGGCCACGAGGTTGCCGGCCAGGTTCAGGTTCCGCAGGTTCGTCAATCCGGCCAGCGGTGCGAGATCCACGATGCCGTTCTGCATCAGGTTGAGCGACTCGATCATGTCGTGGTACCGGAGCGCCTCCAGCGACTGGATGTGGTTGATCTCCAGGTTGAGCAGGCGCAGCTGGCGCAGGTTCACCAGGAAGTCGATGTTCTGCAGCTCCATGTCGCCGAGGTAGAGGTCGTTGAGGTACCCCAGGAAGGTCAGCGGCGTGTAGTCGGCGATGACGGTGCCCGAGAGGGTCAGCTGCCGGATCTGCTGCAGCATGACCAGCGGCGAGAGGTCGGTGACTGGGTTCCAGGTGAGGTGGAGCTGCTGGAGGTCCAGCAGGCCGGCGAGCGGTTCCAGGTCGCTCACCGCGTTCGTGTCCAGGTAGAGTCCGCGCAGGTCGATCAGGTGCCGCAGCGGTTCGAGCCCGGCGATGTCGTTGTCGCTCAGGCGGGCGGTCCGCAGCGACAGGCAGGCCTGCATCCCCGACAGGTCGGCGATCCCGGCTCCCGCGGCCGTGAAGTGCAGGATGGTGTCCACGTCCGACGAGGTCAGCCCGCCGGCCGGCCGGTGGACGTGCGCGCGGATCGCCTGCTCCAGGCCGGGGTCGGGGAATTCCACGGCCACGGGCGCCGTGCAGTCGACGTGGGGGCAGTCGGAGACGGCGCTCCAGTTCCCCTCGGCGTCGCGCGACCGCAGCGAGAAGTGGCTGGCGGCGCCCGGGGTCAGCCCGGTCACGATCAGGCTCTGGATCAGCTGCGGCGTCGCCGGCGCCGGGACGCCTGCCACCGCCCGCGCCTGGTCGAAGTTGTCTTCGGTGATCGTGGCGTCCGCCACCCGCAGGTCGTAGGCGACGACCGAACCGTCCGCGCCGTCGTCGCGGCGGTCGGCGGGGGCCGTCCAATACAGCGTGGCCGACTGCGAGGTCGGGTTCAGGGCGATCAGGTCGGTGATCGCGTCGGGCGGGGTCGTGTCCGTGTCCTCGTCCTCGACGACGGGCGCGCCGTCGGAGCAGGCGAGCAGCAGGCACAGCAGGCAGGGGGCGACGGTGAGGAGCGGACGCGTCAGGGAAGCGGTCACGGGACCCTCCGATCGTCCCGCGTCGTGATCGGTCCCGCCGCCGACGGCGTCGGGGAACCGCGCGGGAGACGGCGATTCTACCCGATCGGGCGGTGCGTTGCCAGTCGCCGCACGACGGACGAAGCGCCGTCCGCGCGGTGCGGCGGTTATTAACAGCCCTGGGGCCGGTCGTGCAGGTTGCTTCTCATTCGTGTATGATCGTCATTGAGACATGGACTCATCGCCCATCATGATCGACGTGAGGGGGGAACCATGCACAGGCCCTTCCGGTGCGCGCGCGGCATGCTCGTGGTGGCGTTCGCCGTCGCCGTCGCCGTCGGCTGTGGCGATGAACATCAGCCCGTCGTGCCGCTGACCGGCACGCTGGCGATCGACGCCACGCCCGACGACCTCGCGGCGCCGTGGCAGGTGACGGGACCGGACGGTTACGCGCAGTCGGGATCCGGCGACGCGACGTTCGCGGATCTCGCCCCGGGCGACTACACGCTCGCCTGGGGGGACGTGGCCGGCTGGTCGGCTCCCGAACCCGCGACGGCGACCCAGGCGCTGGCCGCCGGCGAGGAGGTCGAGTTCGCCGGGACCTACGTCGACCGCTTCCCGTTCCCCGACACCCCGCAGCAGCTCATGACCAACTTCCGCAACGCCTACGACGAGATGGACCTCGGCGAGTACGGCGCCGCCCTGCACCCGGACTTCCGCTTCGTCTTCGCCGAGGGGAGCTCCGCGGCGCCTCCGAGCGGCGTTTACACGCGCGCCGAGGACCTCCAGTCCACGGCCAACATGTTCGCCGGCGAGCCGGGGCACGGCCCCGGCGGCGAGCCGATGGTCGGCGTGCGCGACGTCGAGTTCGAGCGGCTCGTGCGCTTCTCCGATTGGGATGTCGCTCCCGGGAACGACCCCTACTTTCCCTACGCCACGCAGGCCTTCTTCGAGGTGCGGGTCGTCTTCGATCTGGACACCGAAGATCCGAGCACCATCACGGTGTTCTCGCTGCAGCGGTTCTACGTGAAGGCGATGGCAGAAGCGCAGCCCGGCGGCGGCACCCGCTGCCACTTCTACCTGATCGGCCACCAGGAACTGGTCGTCGGGCTCTCGGCGGCGCGGTCGTCCGCGCCGATGGACGAGAGCATCGACTGGGGCGCCATCAAGGCGCTCTATCTGTCGACGACGCCGGGAATCTGAGCACCGGGAGGTTGACCGCCGTGAAGACAAGGGCACTTCCCTGGATCCTGTTGCTGTTCGCGGCCGCGGCCCCGGCGCTCGCCGGTCCCTTCTATGCCCGCGGCACCTTCTACGCCGGCACGGGCGGGATCTGGAGCTGCGATGCCGGCAACGAGTTGTTCGACGACGGCCAGCACGGCGACGGCGCGGCGGACGACGGCGTGCACGGCGCCTTCGTGACCGCGGACCAGGCTCCCGGCAGCCACGGCTGGAAGATCGCCACGGCCGACTGGTCCGAGAGCTACCCGTTCAATGGGATGCACCCGCTGGCCAACGCCGTCCTCTACCTGGAATACCCCGGCGACGTGATCCACTTCCGGCTCGACACCAACACGCTGGGCGGCGGCTGGCAGCCGGCGACCAACGCCGTCGCCTGCGACCACATCAGCCTCACACCGGGATTCGAGTTCGAGCTGATCGGCGGCGCGCCCGAACTGGGCGACTGGCTGACCGGCGTTCCGGTCGAGACGGGGGAGGCGGGCTGGTTCACCGACGTGACGATCGGCGCCCCGGGAGTCTACGAGTACAAGTTCCGTGTCGTCGGCACCTGGGACTACTGCAATCTGGGCGTCCACTACAACATGTTCATCGGCGACAACTTCATCTTCGAGACGACGGCGCCGCAGGCCAAGCTGCGGTTCGAGTTCAACCTGATCGACGGCCGGTCGCGGGCCGTGCCCGTCACGGACGTCCACGAGGAAGCGGCGAACTGGGGTCAACTCAAGGTGCTCTACAGGTAGGCACAGGGCCGGATGTGCGGATATCTCGATGCTATCAAAGATGAGCGAATGATCGATGATCATCACGCCTAACGCCGAACAGGGCGGCTCGCGCAACTGAACGAGCGTCTTCGAGATCCGGAATTCGATCAGCACCTTATCCTGTAATAAGGATTAAATTAGTCCTATTGTTCCCGAGTGGTGGTAGACTGCCCGTTCGCCCGCATGTCTCCGGCGGCCTCGGCGGCTCGAACGCGCCTGTCGACGGAACGCCGGGGATGGAGTCGGTCCTGCCACCGGGGGAAATCGCCATGCCGCCGACCCGCTTCTCGCGCCGGTCGATCCCGCCGCTTCTGCTCGCCCTGCTGGCCGCCGGTCCCTCGTCGGCCGCGTCGATCTGCGGCCTCGTCACCGACGTCACGACCGGCGGTCCCGTCGCGCAGGCGGGCATCTTCCTGCGCACCGCGGCCGGAGCCTACACCGGCGACCATGCGGCCACCGACGCTACCGGCCGCTACTGCCTCGACGGCCTCGCCGCCGGCGTCTACACGCTGGAGGTGCGGGTCGACGACTACGTCGTCGCCTACCGCAACGGCGTCGAGGTCGCCGACGACGTCACCGACGTGCCCCTGGCCGCGGACCTGCCGGCGATGCGCCTGGCCCTGCCCTGGCCCAACCCGAGCGCGGGCGCGACCAAGCTGCGGCTCGTCGTGAGGCGGGAAGCGCCGGTGCAGCTGAGCGTCTACGACGCCGGCGGCCGGCTGCTGCGCACCTGGAGCGCCGCGACGCTCGCGGCCGGCGATCACGAATACGAGTGGGACGCGAGCGGCCCCGACGGCCGTCCCGCCCCTTCCGGTCTCTACCTCGTCCAGGCCCGCAGCGAGGGTCGGACCTCCACCCGCGCCCTGGTCCTGACCCGCTGACTTGCGAAAGGAACCTGCCATGACCTCCCGTCGCCCGTTCATCGCCCTGTTGCTGGCCGCCGTGCTGATCGGCGTCCTGTGGGGCTGCTCCGACCAGCCGCCGCCGACCGAACCCCTGTCCGGCATCGAGGTCCGCGAGGGCGCGGTCCTGAGCGGCACCGTGCTGGACACCGGCGGCCGGCCCGCGCCCGACGCGGTGCTGGCGCTGGAGCGCCTCGAGGGCGGCCTGTCGGCGACGGTCGGGCGCGCGCTGTCGGGCGCGTCCGCGACGGCCGACAAGTCCGGCGACGTGCGCAGCGCGGTCAGCGACCGCGCGGGCCGCTTCGCCTTCGCCGGCCTGGACGCCGGCACCTACCTGCTGACCTCGTCGCTGCGCGACCACGCCGGCGACAGCCGCAGCCTGGAGATCCCGCCCGGCGTCGCGGCCAACGCCGAGACGACCTTCGTCGACATCCAGCTCGTGCCGACCGGCACCTTCCTGGGCAACGCCACGCTCGAGAACGCGGTCGATCACACCGGCACCGTCGTCTTCCTGGAGGGGACGTCGTACGTGGCGGTCACCGACGCGGCCGGCGACTACAGCCTGACCGGCGTGCCGGTGGGCGCGTGGCCGGCCCGCGCCATGCACGCGGGCTACCTCGACGACACCGCCGCGGGATCCCTGGTTGCCGCGGGCGACGTCGTGGCCCTGCCGGCGATGTTCCTGCGCCTGAACGCCAATATCCCGCCCGTCGCGAGCGCGCTGACCGCCTCGACGTCGGCCGAGGGGGACGCGACGTCGTTCGGCGCGGTCGCGACCGACGCCGACGGCACGGTCGTCCTCTACGAGTGGGACTTCGAGGACGACGGCGTCTTCGACTGGAGCAGCGCCGCCAACGCCAACGCGCTGCACGTCTACCCGTCGCAGGGCCAGTACCTGGCCAAGCTGCGCGTGACCGACGACGACGGCGGGATCGGGCTGGCGGTGGTGCAGGTGACGGTCGTGCCGCCGGTTCCCCTGGCCATCTTCGTCACGCCGACCGGCGACGACGGCGACAGCGGCGGCCTGACGTCCCCGGTCAAGACCATCAGCCACGGCCTCGCCCTCGCCCAGTCCCTCATGCTCGACCAGGTCCTGGTCACCGAGGGCACCTACAACGAGGTCGTGTTCCTGATCGACGGCATCAACCTGACCGGCGGCCTCGCCGCGGTCACCTGGGCCGAGCAGCCCGGCGTCTACTCGGTCGTCACCGGCTCCACGCGCCCGCTGCGCGCCCAGGCCATCACCAGCCCGACGACCATCCGGGGCTTCGAGGTGGTCGCCGCCAACGCTGCGACCACGTCCGGGGTCTCGATCGCGGTCACGGCGACCGACTGCAGCAGCGCGCTCGTCTTCGAGAACTGCAAGCTGCGCGGCGGCAACGGCGGGGCGGCCCTGGGCGGCACGCCCGGCTCAACCGGCGCCGCCGGCGGCAACGGCTCGACCGGCCTGCCGGGGAGCTGCGACGGGGTCTACGCCTGTCCGGGCGGCGCCGGCGGCGCCGGCGCCTTCGTCGGCGGCACCGGCGGTTTCGCCGGCAACCAGCTCGGCAACGGCTCCAGCGCCGGGGCCGGCGCCAGCGGTGCCGGCGCTCCCGGCGGTTCCGGCGGCAGCGGCGGCTTCACGGGCGATCCCGGCAGCTCGGGCGGCAACGGACAGAACGGCGCCAACGGCTCGATCGGCGCCGCCGGGACGGTCGCCCCCGCGGCCGGCCAGATCGTCGGCGACGCTTGGCTGCCGAACGTCGGCGGCGCCGGCGGCAACGGCGTCGGCGGCTACGGCGGCGGCGGTGGCGGCGGCGGCGGTGGCCAGGAGTGCACCTTCTGCGACGACGGGGTGGGCAACAGCGGCGGCGGCGGTGGCGGCGGCGGCTACGGCGGCATGGGCGGCAGCGGCGGCCTGAGCGGCGGCGCTTCCTTCGGGCTGTTGGCGATCGATGCTTCGCCGGTCCTGAACGACTGCCTGATCATCACCGGCGCCGGCGGCAGCGGCGGACCCGGCGCCCCGGGCGGCAGCGGCGGCGCGGGCGGCGGCGGCGGGACCGGCGGCGCGAACTGCCTCGGCGAGATCGGCCGGGGCGGCGCCGGCGGCCATGGCGGCCAGGGCGGTCAGGGCGGCGGCGGCGCTGGCGGCCACGGCGGCCCGAGCTACGGCATCTGGAGCCAGGGCGGCGCACCGGCGATGAGCGGCACGACCTTCATGATCGGGATGGGCGGCAGCGGCGGCGCGGGCGGCGCTCCCAATGGTCCGAGCGGCCCCGCCGGCGCCAGCGGCAACACGAACTAGCGGCGAAAGCCGAACTCGCGACGAGAAGAGAGCCGGCGGGTGACCGCCGGCTCTCTGCGTGTTGCATGATCCGATTCAGGAGATTCTGGAGAACCACCGTGAACGCGGCCGCCGTGCGGTGTCTCGAGGTCCCATCATAAAGGTGGGGTGTGCATCAGGATGAGGTTGTCGTCCCGTTCGTTCCATCGTGCAAAGACCGAACCGGCCGGACATGATCGAGGCCGCGAGGCGAGCGGGCGTGAAGCCGCCGGGAGCGCCGGGTCGCCGCCGTTCACGCCTCTCTGCAGGATCGGGATCGCGGGCGCATCGCGCGCGGCGAGGCGACGCGCGTCGATCCAGGAATCGGCGCCGCGTCTTTTATGATGGAGCTGCACCGGCCGCCGAAATCGTATCGTCATATTATTCAATGACATGACCGCGGCACGGAAGTGGCAGGGGCGGATGGTGGCCATCCCGATGGCGAACTCCGTCGTTGCGGCCGCGCCGCAGGCGGAGGCGGGATGGTTCCGGGCTTCCGGTTCGCCGTCCGTCGTTCAATGTGGATGGGAGAGATCATGTCGAATCGAACCTACAGCGCGTGCCTCGCGCTTCTGACGGTGTGGCTGGTGACCGCCGCCGCGCCGAGTCCGGCCCTGTCGCTGACCAACCTGTTCGTGCTGCACCATTCCGTGGGCCGCAACATCCTGGAGGAAGGGAACGTGCGGCAGCTCCTCGACGACCACAACGTCCAGCGCGGGACCCGGCTCGTGCTGTGGGACCACGACTACAACGCCATCGGCCTGATGGACCCCGACGGCGACTTGGCGGACCGCTACTACGACATCCCCGACGACGACACGTACGTGGTCGGCCTCCACCAGCTCTGGACCACGGCCAACTCGGCGCGCGACTCCATCCTCGCCAATCACCAGGTCATCGCCTTCAAGTCCTGCTACGGGGCGTCGCTCATCGAGACCGACGCGATGCTGGCGCAGTACAAGGCCTGGTACCTCGAGATCCGTGACGTGCTCGACCAGCACCCGGACCACGTCTTCCTGCTGATGTCCTCGCCGCCGATGCACCCCTGCCTCTCGACGTCGACCGAGGCCGACCGGGGGCGGGCCTTCGCCGACTGGCTCGGCTCGACCGCCTTCCTGGGCGGGCATCCGAACCTGCGCTTCTTCGATCTCTTCGACGTCCTGGCCTCGCCGCGCGACGCGGAGGACCGCAACACCCTGCGTGCGAACTACTGCAAGAGCACGAGCTGCAGCAGCCCCGACTCGCACCCCAACGCCGCCGCCAACCTGGTCGCCGGCCCGCTGCTCGTCGCCGCGCTGGTCGCGGCGGCGGGGGAAGACGCGGTGGACGCCCCCGCGGCGGCCGCAACCGCCTTCTTCACGGACGTCCATCCCAACCCCTTCAATCCGACGACCACGATCCGCTTCGCCCTGCCGGCCGCCGGCTCCGCCAGGCTCGCGGTCTACGACGTCACCGGCCGCCTGGTCCGGACGCTGATCGACGGCAACCTGGCCGCCGGGGCGCACGAGGCGAGCTGGGACGGCCGCGACGCCGCGGGCCGGAGCGCGGCCTCGGGGGTCTACCTGGCGCGGCTGTCGACGGCTTCGGGCGCCGGCGTGGTCCGGGTGACGCTCGCGAAATGAAGCGTTGTCGCGCCTGATCCCCTCGCCTAGCATGTGCGGCGCCCCGGTTCGGCACACCGGGGCGCCGTGTTTCCGTGCCCGGCCGAGGGGGAGGGGAAGATGAGGGACCATACGGGATTCGTCTGGCGCAGCCGCGAGAGTTCGCGCGTCGAGGCGTTCAGCGATGCGGTGTTCGCCTTCTCGCTGGCGCTGCTGGTGGTGTCCACCGAGGTCCCGGGCTCCGTCGCCGAACTCATGGCCCGCATGCGGAGCCTGCCCGCCTTCGGGCTGAGCTTCACGGTCCTGGTCTACATCTGGTACAACCACCACATCTTCTTCCGCCGCTACGGGCTGCAGACCCCGGGGATCGTGGCGCTCAACAGCGTGCTGCTGTTCGTCGTGCTCGTCTACACCTACCCGTTGAAGGCCCTGCCGGCCCTCGTGATCGCGGCGATGACCGGCTTCGGCAGCGAGCAGGTCCTGGTGATCCGGGACATGGGGGAAGCCAAGGCGCTGATGACGATCTACTCGGCGGGGTTCGGGGCGGTCTTCCTGCTGCTGGCGCTGATGACGGGCCTCGCCCTGCGCCGACGCGACAGCCTCGGGCTGGACGCGGCCGAGGTCCTCGCCACGCGCTCGTCGCTCTGCTCCCACCTGTTGCAGGCGGGGATCGCGATCCTCTCGCTGGTCCTGCTCGCGGTGAGGCCGGGCATCGCGATGGCGGGGTGGATCTACGCGCTCATGGCGCCCGTGCTGACGGTCAACGCCCGCTTCTGGCGGCGGCGGGTGGAGGCGGCGATCGCCGCGTCCGCGTCACCTCCGCCGCAGACGCCCTAGCGCCTGCTCGCGCTGTCAGCGCTCCTCCCTCGTTGGTCTCCCCGTCGTCGATTTCGGGCCGTCGTCACTGCAGATAGGCGTTGATCGCCCCGCCGGTGACCAGGAGCGGCGCGGTCGCGTTGAGCGGCGGCAACTCCGCCTCGAAGGAGGCGACCAGCCGGTCGGCCGTGAACATCGTGATCGACACCGTGCCGATGTCCGGTCCGGTGATCGCGGCCCAGGAATCCGCGGTTCCGGTGCGGATCACGGTCAGGTTCATCTGCGACGGGATCCCGTACGTGTTGCCGGCCGCGACGGGGATCTTCGGCGTGATCGAGATCGAGTAGGCGGTGTTGTCGGCCCCGAGGCTGAAGACGCCGGCGCCGGGATTGAGGCCGATGATCGTCGCCGCATACCAGGGCGCGCCGCCGACGTTCGCCACGGCGGTGCTGCCGACGCCGGCGGGCAGCGGCGGCAGTCCCGCGTCGATCGTGATGTCGAAGGCGCCGGCGGTCACCGACCGCGTCGCCGGGACGGCGCCGGCCAGAGCATCGGCCGTGAAGTGGAACGTGCCGGCGATCCGCTCGTCGGTGCGCGCGGAGAGGGTGACGAAGCCCGCCGCTCCGCTCAGCGGCGTCAGCCAGGAGTCCGTCGCCACCAACACGGTGCCGACGCCTCCCGGCGTGGTGCCGACGTTGACGCCCAGCGGTTGCGTGGCTGGACCGATGAAAAACGAGAGGCTGAGCGTGATGGCCCGGCCGGATGAGGACTGGTACCCCGAGAGCGTGAGGGTGCCGGGGCGCGTGGGCGAGGCGCTGCCCGACACGCCGATCAGGTTCGTGTCGCTGGCCCACGCCAGGCCGTCGATGGTGGCCGTGAAGGTGTTGTCGCCGTCGCCGCCGCCGCCGTCCGGGCCGGCCGGATCGTCGCTGCCGCCGCAGCCCGCGGAGAGGAAGAGCAGCAGGAGCAGGATGGGCCTGGATGAGCGGATCTTCATGAGCGACCTCCGGCAAGGGAAGGGGCGAGGGAGTCTTCTGTCAGGTTAGGATCGTGGTCGGCGATATGCTACTAGAATAGTCCGATATCATAACAGATTGTGTGACAATTTATTACATGCTAACTCGGGACGTCTGCCGATCCGGTGCGGCCCCCGGCGGCCTCGGCGCCGCCGAGGGGTTTCAGTCGTTCTTCATCCAGTTGCTGAACAGGGAGACCCGGCTCAACGGCGGTTCGACGTCGTGCTCGTCCCCGCAGGTGATCGCGGGAACGGGCCGGAAGTCGGTCCGGCTCCGTTCCGTGTTGTGCACCACGGTCAGTCCGCCGTGGCCGGCGGACATGGCCAGGCGGTAGCCCTCGATCGATGCGAGTTCCAGCCGGAACGGGCCTTCCTGCCGGTCGGAGATGGCCAGTCCGATGGTGCCGATCGCCGCCGTGTCGAGGCGGGGAGGAGGTGCGGTCGAGCGTCCGCCATGGGCGGGCTGGAACGCCGCGAAGGGCAGCCGCAGGTTGCGCCACGCCCCGGCCTCAGGCGCCAGCTCGCACTGGTAATCAACGCTGTTGCCGGCGCGGTTCGTGCGTAGCCGCAGGGAATAGCGCTTGCCGTCGCCCCGGACGCGCAGCGCCAGACCCGCAAACCTGGAGAGGTCGAGTTCGCCGGATCCGAAATGGACCGAAGCGAAGCCGCCGTGATGATCGAGCGCCACGTTGCCCTGGAAGACGCCGGCACCTTCCCGGCGCGACATTTCACCGCGCGACACCTCGCCCACGATCGGGTCGTCGTTTCCGTGCCGTGCCCCGGCGACGCCGTCGAACACGACGATGGGCTCTCGTTCCGAATGCGGTTTGAACATCATCTGCCTTCCTGGCCGATCCCCGGTCATCCGGGCGGGGGGGGATCCCTCCCGCCGGACATCCCGCACGCTGCGGTGGTCAAAGGGCGCCTCGCGCGCCCTGGCGTCAGAAGCAGAAACCGAGGGCCAGCATCGTGGTGAATCCGTTCAGTTCGAACCCGTTCAAGGCGTACTCGGTGTCGTTCAGGCGGATCTGCTGGTCGCCGAACGAGGGATTGGCCCAGACGTAACGCCCCTCCACGCCCAGGAACGCCTTCTCGGTGATGTTGACGTTGATGCCGGCGCCGGCGTGGATCCCGAAGGTCATGTCGCCCTCGAAGGTGTTGGCGTTGTCGCTCACCTCGAACTTGGTGAAGTAGGAGCCGATCCCGACCTCGCCGTACGGGAAGATCGCCCCGGCCGGAATGAAGGCCTTGGCGGTCAGCAGCACCGGGATGACGTCGAAGTCGGCCTGCTGGCGGGCGGCGGTCGCGGCCCGCGGCACGATGGAGCCCTTGCCGTTGAAGTACCCCACGCCGAATTCGAGGGCGAGCGTGGGCAGGATGTAGTGCCCGATCCCGATCTCGCCGGCGACGCCCGTCTCGGTGTCGCTGTCGAACGTGGTCTCGATGTCGACGTTGTCGAGGTTGAAGGTCGAGCTCGGCGAGTAGATGCCGCCCTTGAGCGTCAGGTAGTTGCCGAGCGCGGCCGCTTCGGAATTCGAGGGCGCGAAACCGACCGTGCCCATCGCGATCAGCAGGATCGCCACGAGGCCCGCCGTCACTCCGGCCCGCGGCGATCCGTTCCCGATTTTTCGTCGCATGAAAATCTCCTTTCATCACCCGCGAAGGTCGGCGCACCGTCCGTGCGACGCCTTCCTGCACGCCCGGGCTCGTTCCCGCGCGCGCCTGTCCGTCCCGAAGAACTGCCATGCAACGAGCGGGCCACGACCCGTGTCCTGCAATTTGCTGATATGAAACGAGATGCAGGCGCCGTCCGCGCGCAAGCGCGATCATAATGATGGTGCGGAGATCATTGTGAGGCGGGGGGCGAGATGATCGAACCGGGCCCGGGCGACTTATGCTATGATCGCCCCGAGTCGGCGACCGTCCGGGCGGACGGGCCGCGCATCAACGGTCCATAGCAGCAAGCACCCCATGGCTATTCGCGCCGTCCTCGACTTCGTCATCCTCTGCTCGCGGCACCCGCTCGGCACCGGCGCGGTGCTGCTGGCGTTGTGGCTGATCCTGCGGCGTCGGTCGGACGGCAACGCCGCCGATCACGCCGCTGCCTGGTCGAGGATCCGGCCCGCCCTGGCGGGTCTTGCCGTGATCGTGTGCCTCGCGTTCCTGACGACGAGCCTCTGGTACCTGAACCACGACGGCTACGCCAGCGACGTCGAGGCGATGGTGTCGTCGGTGTCCTGGTGGGTGCAGACCGGCGGCCCGCTCTACCACGCCCCGGACGCCGACCCGCAGTACAGCGTGCTCTACGGCCCGGTGGTCTACCTGGCCACGGGGCTCTGCCTCGACCTGCTGCACCCCTCGATCTTCGCCGCCAAACTGGGCGCCCTGCTGGCCCTCTACGCCTCCGTGGTCCTGCTGTACCTGACGATCCGCCGCCTGGTCTCCGGCGCGCTGGCCTTCGGCATGATCGCCATCGCGCTGTTGCTGTACTGGACCGGCGGCACCTCGGCGATGCTCGTGCGGCCCGATCCCTACATCCTCTTCGCGGTCTGCCTGGGCCTGCACGCCGCGGGCGCGTCCCGGCGCGTCCCGGCCGTCGTCGGCGCGGCCCTCGCGCTGGGGCTGGCGGTGAACCTCAAGGTCCACGCGGTGCTGTACCTGCTGCCGGTGCTGACGCTGCTCGACGAGCGCCACGGTTCCCGCGCCACGCGGGCGGCCCTGGCCCTGGGCGCCGTGGCCGTCGTGGCCCCGTTTGCCCTGCACGACGGCATCTCGCTCGTCAACTACCTGAGCTGGATCCTCATCGGGGCCCATCACGGCCTGGAGCTGGACTACCTGCCGCACCTGTTCACCCGCGCGCTGTTCTTCGCGATCCCCGTGCTGGTGCTCCTGTCGGCGCCGGGCCGGCCGGCCCACCGCCCCTGGATGCGGCGCCAGCTCGTCCTGGCCTGGGCCGCGGGCAACGCGGCCGTGATCGTGCTGGCGATGAAGCCCGGCGCCGGCCAGGTGCACCTGCTGCCGATGATCCCCATCAACCTGGTCTTCGCGGCCCGGCTGTGGCCGGCCGCCGGCATGCGCGGCCTGCTCTTCCCGGAACGCGCCGCCTCCTGGCGGCTGGGCGCGGTCTCGGCCTTCCTGGCCGCCGCGCTCGTCGCGGGATCCGTGTCGGGCTACCGCAGCGCACGGCTGGCGAGCTCGCGGATGGAGAACTCCACGGCGATCTCCGCCGACATCCGAGGGATCCTGGCCGCGCACCCCGACCGGGCCATCGGCATGGGGTACAGCGGAGACGGCAACTACTTCCACCTGGCCAACCTCCGACCCCTGCTCACGTTCTCCGGCAACCCGCTGTTGATCGACGCCGTCTCGCTCATGGATTCGCGGCGCGCCCACCGCGAGATCCCCGAAGCCACGCTCGCCGCCCTCGACGCCGGCGTCATCGACCTGTGGCTCGTGCCGCGGGGCCGCCAGCCCTTCCGCCTCGCCAACTGGTACCCGCCCCACGACGACGTCTTCTCGGACGAGGTCCGCGCGCGCTTCTCCTCCCACTACCGGCTGGAGGGGCATTCGCGGTACTTCGATCTCTGGGGCTGGGACCAGTCGGCGGCCCTGGACGGGGTGCTGGCGCAAGCCGACGCCGGCTCCGCCGTCGCCGCGCTGTCGGAGCGGGCCACCGGAACCGGCTTGCACGATTGAGTCCCGCTGCGTAGTCTGACGCTGGCCATCGACGATGGCGTCGCCCGCGGGGAGCGGATCCCGGCGGAGCGAAGGGTGCTGCAGCCTTTTCCAGGCCGCAGCAGGATCGGGGATGGTCGGGCCGCCATCCAGAGCAAGCGACGGGAAACCCGTCGCCGTCCGCGATGCGGGCGACTCTGGAGGCGAACATGGCAGATTCCCGGATTCCGTCCTCTTCCCCCGTTCCCACCCCCGAGCCCACCGGCTGCCTCGGCGTGATCGTCCGCCTGTCCTGGCTGGCGATCGGCCCGGCCCTGCTGTTCGCCCTGACCTTCAAGATCGGCGACACGGCCCGGTTTTCCGGGCTCGACATCCTGTTCTGGGTCGTCGCCGCGGGCATGGTGGTCGTGCGCTACCTCGACATCGCGCGGCTCGGCGGGCAGACCGCGAATTGCGAGCCGGCCGGGATGCGGGATTGGCGGCGGTATGCGGTGGCGGTGCCTGTCGTTGCGGGCGTCTTGTGGGCCCTGGCGCACACGCTGCTCGTCGGGTTCATGCGCTAGGAATTCCGACCTCGCGCGTATCCGCCATGAGAACGGCCGGGTCGGCGCCACCGACCCGGCCGTCCCCCGGAACCGGCGCGGGGGCCGGTTACTTGCTCCCCCGCACCACCATCAGGTCCAGATCCTCCCGCAGGCTCTGCAGGTCCTCCTCGTGCTCGATCTCCTGCTCGAGGATCGCGAGCGCCAGGTTGTAGGTCACCATGTCCTTGTCCTTGGTGGCGTCCATCAGGGCCTTGTACGTGGTGATCGCGCACTGCTCGCCCTCGATGTTCTGGTCGAGCAGGACGGCCACGTACGGGTCCTCGGGCGCGTCGTACTTGCAGGGGCTCAGCTTCGCCCAGCCTTCGGGCGTGAGCACCGGCGTGCCGCCGAGCTGGATGATGCGGCCCGACAGCATGACGGCGTGGTTCAGCTCCTCGGTGGCGTGCAGGTTCAGCTCCGCCGCCACGGCGTCCTTCATCGGGCCCTTGATGAGCTTCGCGCCGAGCCAGTACTGGTAGTAGGCCAGCCACTCGCTCGCGTAGGCCCGGTTGAGCAGGTCCAGGAGATGATCGACGTCCATGCCGATGATCTCGCGTCCTCTGGTTCCCATGTTCTTCTTCCTTTCGGTGGTAGGGTCGGCGGTCGTCGTCCGCGGTCAGTCCCGGGGCGCCTCGCCCGGGGGGATGCCGAGCGCTGCGGCCACGCCGGCCCCGTAGGCCGGGTCGGCCTTCGCGCAGTTGGCGATGTGGCGCAGCTTGATCTCGCGGGGCGCGTCGCCCATCGCGCGGGCGGTGTTTTCGAAGAGCGCCTGCCGCTGCGCCGCGCCCATCAGCCGGAACAGGAGGCCCGGCTGAGAATAGTAGTCGTCGTCCTCGCGGTGGTTCCAGTGGGCGGCGGCCCCGTCGAGGGCCAGCGGCGGCTCCGAGAAATCGGGCTGCTGCTGCCACTCGCCATAGCTGTTGGGCTCGTAGCCGAGCGTGCCGCCGTGGTTGCCGTCGACGCGCATGGCCCCGTCGCGGTGGTAGCTGTGGAAGGGGCAGCGCGCGGCGTTCACCGGGATCAGGTGGTGGTTGACGCCGAGCCGGTAGCGCTGGGCGTCGCCGTAGGAGAACAGCCGCCCCTGCAGCATCTTGTCCGGCGAGAAGCCGATGCCGGGCACGACGTTGGCGGGGTTGAAGGCCGCCTGCTCCACCTCGGCGAAGTAGTTCTCGGGGTTGCGGTTCAGCTCCAGGACGCCCACCTCGTGCAGCGGGTAGTCCTTCTTGAACCAGACCTTGGTCAGGTCGAAGGGGTTGTAGGGGCAGGCCGCGGCGTCCCGCTCGGGCATCAGCTGGACGAACAGCTTCCAGCGCGGGAAGTCGCCCTTCTCGATGCTGTCGAACAGGTCGCGCTGGTGGCTCTCGCGGCACTTGCCGACGACCGCCTCGGCCTCGGCGTCGGTCAGGTTGCGGATGCCCTGCTGGCTGACGAGGTGGAACTTGACCCAGGTGCGCTCGTTCGCCGCGTTGAGGAAGCTGAAGGTGTGGCTGCCGAAGCCGTGCATGTGGCGGTAGGAGGCGGGGATGCCGCGGTCGCTCATGGTGATGGTGACCTGGTGCAGCGCCTCGGGCAGCGAGGTCCAGAAGTCCCAGTTGTTGCGGGCGCTGCGCAGGTTGGTGCGCGGGTCGCGCTTCACCGCGTGGTTGAGGTCGGGGAACTTCAGGGGGTCGCGCAGGAAGAAGACCGGCGTGTTGTTGCCGACGAGGTCCCAGTTGCCCTCCTCGGTGTAGAACTTGATCGCGAAGCCGCGGATGTCGCGCTCGGCGTCGGCCGCGCCGCGTTCCCCGGCCACGGTCGAGAAGCGGACGAACAGGTCGGTCTTCTTGCCGACGGCCGCGAAGAGCTTCGCCCGGGTGTGCCGGCTGATGTCGTGGGTGACCGTGAAGGCGCCGAAGGCGCCCGAGCCCTTGGCGTGCATGCGGCGCTCGGGGATCACCTCGCGGTCGAAGTGGGCGAGCTTCTCCAGGTACCACACGTCCTGCAGCAGCGCCGGACCGCGCGGGCCCGCGGTCATGAGGTTCTGGTTGTCGGCGACGGGGGCGCCGGCGTTGGTGGTCAGCTTCTTCTTCTTGTCATGTCTCTCTCCTCGCTTCCTGTTCCGGCGGGGAGGCGGCGGCGGGCTCCGCCGCGGCGGATCTCGCGGCGCAGTCCCGGCAGACGCCCCGCACCTCGACGTGCGCGGCGACGATGCTTCCGAACGAGTTCACGGCGGCGGGGATGTCCAGCGCGTCGAGCTCGGCGCTGGTGAAGTCGCGCGCCAGGCCGCAGCGCACGCAGACGTAGTGGTGGTGCGGGTCGAGGTTGGCGTCGAAGCGCACGCTCCCGCGGCGCGGCCCGAGCGTGGCGACCAGGCCGAGGTCGTGGAGCAGCCAGAGCGTCCGGTACACGGTGTCCAGCGACACCGTCGGCAGGCGGGTCTTCACGGTGCGGAAGACGGCCTCGGCGTCCGGGTGCTCCTGGCTCGCGGCGACTTCGCGGAAGATCTCCAGGCGCTGGTGCGTCAGTTTGACGCCGGCCGCCTTGGCGGCCGCCTGGAACTTCTCGAGACGACCCTGGATTTCAGAATGATCGATCATGTATGTTCATTCCTATTTAATAGTGAACCGCAAATAGGAATATACCCATAACTTGAGAGCCTGTCAAGGTGCGCGGTGGACCGCTGCAGGATCGCCCAGCTCCGGTTGTGAGTATATTGGTGAGCACGCCCCAGCGGCGGCAGGCCAAGAACGGAGACAGCCATGCACGGCGAAAAGCACCGCAGCGACCGGATCGGCTGGCTACGAGCCTCCGTCCTGGGCGCCAACGACGGCCTGATCTCCACGAGCAGCCTGGTGGTGGGCGTGGCCGCGGCCGAGCCGGAGCGCGCGGCCGTGCTGGTGGCGGCCGTCGCGGGTCTCGTGGCCGGCACCCTCTCGATGGCCGCCGGAGAGTACGTCTCGGTCAGCTCCCAGGCGGACACCGAGCAGGCCGACCTCGTCCGGGAGCGGCATGAGCTCGCCGACTCCCCGGAAGCCGAACGGGCCGAACTGGCGGGGATCTACGCCGGCCGCGGGCTCGACCCGGAACTGGCGCTCGCGGTGGCGGACCAGTTGATGGCCCACGACGCCCTGGGCGCCCACGCCCGGGACGAGCTCGGCATCCACGAGGCGACGCGGGCCCGTCCGCTCCAGGCCGCGTTGGCCTCGGCGGCTTCCTTCGCCGCGGGGGCGGCGCCGCCGGCGCTCCTCGCCGCGTTCATCCCCTCCGCCCGGCTCACCCCGGTGGTCGCGGCCTCGACCCTGGTCCTGCTGCTCGTCCTGGGGGGAACGGCGGCGCGTCTCGGCGGCGCCACGATCGCGCGCGGGGCTGCGCGGGTCGCCTTCTGGGGCGCGGTGGCCATGGCGTGCACGGCGGCGGTCGGGAAGCTGTTCGGCGCGGTCGTCTGACCGCCACCGCCGTCGCGGGCCCGCGATGGGCGGCGGCGCCTACGGCGCGGAAAGGGAGGGACCCCTCATGACGGACCCGCACGACCTGCCGCCGCCCGCCGACGAGGCCGACGCCGATCGCCGCTGGTGGATCCTGGGCCTCGGCGCGCTCTCGTTGGACCTGGTGTCCGCCCTGGCCGGGGACCGGCCGCTCTCGGCTGCCGAAAAGGTCCTGCTCGACGACCTGGAACGGAGCCGCGGCCGGAGTTTCTATTCCGACCTCCTCTACGCGATCACGCACCAGTACTTCTCGCCGGACGAAGCCGAAGACTACTGGCGGAAGATCCTGCACCACAAATTCGAGCTGTCCGGGATCCTGGGCCGGAACGTCAGGATCGTCGTCGCCGCCCTGGACTACCTGTCGAACATCACGGCCTACATGGATTCCGCCACGCTGGTGGACGAAGAGCACATCGACGGGATCGTCGAGCTCTCGCTGCGCGACGGCCTGACGGGCCTCTTCAACCACACCTATTTCTACCAGCAGATCGACTTCGAGGTGCGGCGCTACGTGCGCTACGGCGCGCCGGTTTCTCTGATCCTGGTCGACATCGACGACTTCAAGGCGGTCAACGACACCTTCGGGCACCGGCAGGGCGACAGGATCCTGGCCGCGATGGGCAGGACCCTGGTGCGCGTCTCCAGGGAGGCGGACGTCTGCTGCCGCTACGGCGGCGAGGAGTTCGCGGTCATCCTGCCGATGACCGGCGCGACGGAGGCCGGCGCGATCGCCGTCCGGCTGAACCGGGAACTGGCGGAACGCCTGCCCGACGGCCGGACCGTGACCGTCAGCATCGGCGTGGCGTCGTGCGGGAAGCAGACCGGGACGTCGCGGGACCTCGTGGAAAGGGCGGACGCGGCGCTCTACCGGGTCAAGCGCAGCGGGAAGAACCGCGTCCTGGTGGCCGCGGACACGGAGGCGGGGCCGGAGGCCGGCGGGCAGGATCGCATCATTACCTGAAGGGAAGGATTATCCCATGGCAACCAAGATCAAGATCGTCACGACCGGGGATTTCCTGGAGATCACCCCCGAGGGGGTCATCGACATGGCCACGAGCCGGCAGCTCCTCGTGGACATCGCCAAGGCCGACCGCCATCCCGTGGACTACGACCTGCTGATCGACTTCCGGGACACGCAGTGGCGCATGTCGACGTTCGACCTCTACCAGCTCGCGTCGGAGCTGTTCGCGCACGGCGACACCTTCCGCCGCAAGGTGGCGCTGCTCGTGCACGAGGGGGCCTCGTTCGACGCCGCGGCCTTCCTCGAGACGTGCTCGCACAACCGCGGCTTCTCCGTGGACGCGTTCACGAACTTCGAGACCGCCATGCGCTGGTTCCTGATCCCGGAAGACGTGTAGCGAGCAACAGCCGGAGGTGGGCGTTGGCGCGGAACATCGAGATCAAGGCCCGCCTCGCGGGCATCCCGGAACTGCTGCCGAAGGTCGCCGCCCTGGCGACCGGCGGTCCCGAGGAGATCGACCAGGACGACACGTTCTTCCGGTGCGCGGGCGGCCGGCTGAAGCTGCGCACCTTCGCCGACGACCGCGGCGAACTCATCTTCTACCGCCGCGCCGACCGGCGGGGCCCCAAGGAGTCGTCCTACCTGATCGCGCCGACCGCCGAGCCCGGCGCCCTGCGGGAACTGCTGGCGCACTCGCACGGGGAGGCCGGCCGGGTCGTGAAGCACCGCACCGTGTACCTCGTCGGCCGCACGCGCGTGCACCTGGACCGCGTCGAGGGGCTGGGCGAGTTCCTGGAGCTGGAGGTCGTCCTGCGGGACGACGAGGACGCTGCGGCGGGGATCGCCGAGGCGCACGCGTTGATGGACGGGCTGGGCATCCGGGCGGACCAGCTTGTCGAAGGGGCGTACGTCGACCTCCTCGCCGCCCGCGGCGGGGGTGAGGCATGATCGAGATCGTCAAGGCGGACCGGCGCCACTTCTCGGACGTCGGCTGGCTGCAGTCCTACTGGCTCTTTTCCTTCGCCGACTACCACGACCCCGCGAACGTGAGCTGGGGCTCCCTGCGCGTGTTCAACGACGACATCGTCGCGCCCGGGACGGGGTTCCCGATGCATCCCCACCGGGACATGGAGATCGTGACGCTGGTCCTGCGGGGCGAGGTGACCCACCGGGACAGTATGGGGAACCAGGCCGTGATCGGCGCTGGCGACGTGCAGCGCATGTCGGCCGGCTCGGGGCTGACCCACTCCGAGCACAACCTGGGCGCGGAGCCCTGCCACCTCTATCAGATCTGGATCTTCCCGGAGCGCCGGGGCCAGACGCCCTCCTACGACCAGCGGACCTTCGACCCCGACGACCGGCGCAACCGGCTGCACGCCGTCGCCTCCGGGCGGGGCGACGCCGGCGCCGTCACCCTGAACGCCGATGCCGTCATCCACCGCTGCGACCTGGAGGCCGGCCGCGTCGTCACGCACGAGGCCGCCGCCGGCAGGCGGAGATTCGTGTACGTGAAGGAGGGGCGCCTGCTGGTCGACGGCCGGGAACTGGACGCGAACGACCAGGCCCGCATCGAGGCCGCGGGGCCCCTGGCCATCGAGGCGCGCGCGCGTGCGGACTTCGTGCTGATCGAGGTGCCCGCGTGAACGACGGGCTCGTCCTGCTGACCGGCGCCAGCGGCTACGTCGGCGGCCGCCTGCTGAAGCTGCTGGAGGAACGCGGCCTGCGGCTGCGCTGCCTGGCCAGGCGGCCGGAGGCGCTGCGGCCGCGGGTCGGCCCGTCGACGGAGGTCGTCGCCGGGGACGTCCTGGACCGGCCGAGCCTCGACGCCGCCCTGCGCGGGATCCGCGCGGCCTTCTACCTGGTCCACTCGATGGGCGCGAGCGGGTCCTTCGTCGAGGCGGACCGGCTGGCGGCGCGGAACTTCGGCGCGGCGGCGAGGGCGGCGGGGGTCGAGCGCATCATCTACCTGGGCGGCCTGGGCTGCGAGGAGGAGGAGCTGTCGCCCCATCTGCGCAGCCGCCAGGAGGTCGGGCGGATCCTGCGGGAATCGGGCGTGCCGGTGCTGGAGTTCCGCGCGTCGATCGTCATCGGCTCCGGGAGCCTGTCGTTCGAGATGATCCGTTCGCTGGTGGAGCGCCTGCCGGTCATGATCACGCCGAAGTGGGTCAAGGTGCCGGCCCAGCCCATCGCGATCGACGACCTGCTGGATTACCTGGCCGCCGGGCTGGCGCTGCCCGTCGCCGCGTGCCGCGTGTACGAGATCGGCGGCGCCGACCGGGTGTCCTACGCGGACATCATGCGCGTCTACGCGCGGCACCGCGGGCTGCGGCTGCGCATGATCCCGGTGCCGGTCCTGACCCCGTACCTGTCCAGCCTGTGGCTGGGCCTGGTCACGCCGCTGTACGCGCGGATCGGGCGCAAGCTCATCGAGAGCATCGTCCACCCCACGGTGGTCCGGGACGCCGCCGCGCTCACGGCCTTCGCCGTGAGGCCGGTGGGCGTCGAGGAGGCGGTGCGCCGGGCCTTCGCCAGCGAGGAGCGCCACTACGCGGCGACGCGCTGGTCCGACGCCCTGTCCTCGTCGGGCGCGCCGCCGGCGTGGGGCGGCGTGCAGTTCGGCTCCCGGCTGGTCGATTCGCGCACGAGGGACGTGCCGGCCGCGCCCGCGGCCGCCTTCGCGCCCATCGAGAGGATCGGCGGCGCCGCGGGGTGGTACGCGTGGAACCCCCTGTGGCGGCTGCGGGGGTTCCTCGACCTGCTCGCCGGGGGCGTGGGCGTCAGGCGGGGGAGGGCCTCGCCGACGACGTTGCGCGTGGGCGACGCCGTCGACTGGTGGCGCGTCGAGGCGCTGGAGCCCGGCCGCCGGCTGCGGCTCGCCGCCGAGATGAAGCTGCCCGGGCGGGCGTGGCTGGAGTTCGAGGTCACGGGCGACGGCCGGGCCGCGACGATCCGCCAGACCGCGATCTTCGATCCGGTGGGCTTGCCCGGCCGGATCTACTGGTACACGCTCTACCCGGTCCACCAGCTGGTGTTCGGCGGCATGCTGAAGGGCATCGCGAAGGCGGCGCTCCGGGAGAAGGAGGCGGGACGATGATCACGGCGCACGCGGCCCTGGAGCGTCTGCGCGAGGGCAACCGGCGCTTCGTGAACGAGGTCCGCAACTGCGACCCGCGCGTGCGGCAGGCCCGCCGCCTCGAGCTGACGGCCGGCCAGGAACCGCACGCCATCATCCTGGGCTGCTCCGATTCGCGGGTGCCGGCGGAGCTCGTCTTCGACCAGGGGCTCGGCGACCTGTTCGTCATCCGGGTCGCGGGCAACATCGTCGCCCCGTCGCAGGTCGGCAGCGTCGAGTTCGCGGCGGAGCAGTACGGCACGCGCCTGGTGGTCGTGCTCGGGCATTCGGAGTGCGGGGCGATCCTGGCCACGCTCGAGACCCTGGGGCGCCCGCCCGACGCCCACTCGCACAACCTGCGCGCGATCGTCGACCGCATCCGACCCTCGGTGGCGCCGCTGCTCGCGTCGGAGCTGCGGCACCGGCCGCAGGAGCTGGTGCAGCAGGCCGTGCGGGCCAACATCCGCGTCTCCGCGGACCACCTGCGGCACGGGTCGGCCATCCTCGAGAAGCTGATCCGCGAGGACGGGCTGCTCGTCGTCGGGGCGGACTACTCGCTCGAGACCGGCGTCGTGGACTTCTTCGACGGCGCCCCGACCTTGTAGCGGAGACGTATTTTTGATATCCTGTCGGCACCCGCCGGCCGGACCTTTCCCCAACGCCCTACCCCTTCGAGGTCGTACCATGCGTTTCTCCCGGATCCCTGCCCTGTTGACCGTCGCGGGCGTGCTCGCGATCGGCACCGCGTCCTTCCTGGCCGGCTCGGGCATCCGCGAGCAGGACGATCCCTTCGCGCGCGAGCTCGCGAAGCTGGAACTGCGTCGCGACCACGCCGCGCCCGGCTCGTCCGACCGCTTCAAGGCCGGGCACAAGATCGAGCGCATCGCGCGCCGGCTCGCGGGCCTGCCGGCCTTCGAGGCGCCCGAGGAGTTCGCGCGGCTGATGAACGAGATGCGCATCCCCGCCGACCGCAAGGAGCCCGAGTACGAGGCCGGCTACCTGGTGCGCGAGCTGGCCACGGCGCGCGCGGCGAAGCGCTCGCCCGCCGCGACGCTGGCCTGGGAGAACCGCGGCCCCGGCAACGTCGCCGGCCGCGCCCGCGCGATCGTGGTCGATCCCGACGACCCGGCCGCCCTGACCTGGTACATCGGGACGGCGGGCGGCGGCGTCTGGAAGACCGCCGACGGCGGCGCCACCTGGAGCGACCTGACGTCGGACTTCCCGGTGCTGTCGGTCCAGGCGCTGGCCATGGCCGCGAGCAACCACGACGTCCTGTACGCCGGCACCGGCGAGAGCTTCTTCAACGTCGACACCATCAACGGCAACGGCATCCTGAAGTCGACCGACCGCGGCCAGACCTGGGCGCACCTGCCGGCGACCGTCGACGACCCGGCCTTCAACAACGTGGCCCGGATCGTGGTCGACCCCGCGAACGCCAACGTCGTGCTGGCCGTGACGACCGTCGGGCGCTACAAGGATTCGGTGCTGCAGCGCTCGAGCATCTTCAAGTCGACCGACGGCGGGGCGAACTGGGCCGAGGTGCACGCGATCACCGACATCGGCACCTTCGGCCGCGTCAAGAAGATCCAGCAGATCGTGGCCACGCCCGGCAACTTCAACGTGCTGTACGCGACCGTCGACGAGGGCGGCATCCTGAAGTCGACCAACGCCGGCAACAGCTGGGCCTACGTCAACACCGGCATCGCCGACCTGAGCGGCCGCTTCGAGCTGGCCGTCTCGCCGGTCAACACGAGCCGCCTCTACGCCGCCGCCGAGGGCGCCAGCCACTCCGAGCTGTGGATCTCGACCAACGCCGGCGCGACCTGGTCCGAGACCTTCGAGAGCGGCTCGGAGCCCAACTGGCTGGGCGCGCAGGGCTGGTACGACAACACCATCGTCTGCCACCCCACCGACGTGAACATCGTCTACGTCGGCGGCGTGCGCCTGTGGCAGATCACGCTCTCGGGCACCAGCCGCACCACGAGCCAGCTGAGCGTCGGGCCGGTCCACGTGGACCACCACGGCCTGGCGGTGGTGCCGACCGGCGGCGGCGCCTGGCGCCTGCTGAACACCAACGACGGCGGCGTCGGCGTCGCCGCGAGCCAGGCCGCCAACTGGAGCGCCCCCATCGACGGCATGACCACCACCCAGTTCTACGGCGTCGACAAGCGCCCCGGCGCCAGCGCCTACTTCGGCGGCATGCAGGACAACGGCACCTGGTTCTCGGGACCCGACCCGGACCGGCTCGCCCCCTGGACCTTCGCCATCGGCGGCGACGGCTACGAGACCTCGTGGCACTTCGACGACCCGCTGAAGATGATCGGCGGCTACCAGTACAACGGATTCCTGCGCTCGCTGGACGGCGGCCAGAGCTGGAACGGCGCCACCGGCGGCCTGGGCGACACGGGCGCCGGCCTGGCCCCCTTCATCACCAAGATCGCCAAGACCAACCAGGCGCCCGACCTGCTGCTCGCCGTCGGCGCCAGCGGCGTCTGGCGCTCGACGGACTTCGGCGGCAGCTGGTCGCTCACCCCGGTGTCGTCGGCGACCTGGAGCTCGATCAGCAGCTTCCACGCCGTGAAGATCTCGCGCGCCGATCCCGACATCGTCTGGGCGGGCGCCCGCATGGACGGCAGCGGGCGCATCCACGTCTCCACCGACGGCGGCCTCACCTTCGGCGTGGTGCCGAACTACACGGGCGCGACCATGGGCGGCATCTCGGGCCTGGCCACCCACCCGGCCGACCCCGCGGTCGCCTACGTCCTGTTCAGCTTCGCGGGCCGGCCCAAGATCCTCCGGACGGACGACCTGGGACAGACCTGGAACGACATCACGGGCTTCGCGGGCGGCAGCCCCAGCACCAACGGCTTCCCCGACGTGGCGGTGTACGACCTGCAGGTGTTCTCCGACGACCCCGACCACCTGTGGGCCGGCACCGAGATCGGCCTGGTCGAGTCGCTGGACGGCGGCGCCAGCTGGGAGCTCGCCGACAACGGCCTGCCCAGCGTGGCGATCTGGTCGATGACCGAGGTCGAGGACGAGGTCGTGATCGGCAGCCACGGCCGCGGCATCTGGAGCGCGAAGTTCCCCTCGCTGGTCGCGGGCAAGACCTTCAAGCCGCTCATCGACGCCCTCTACCAGGGCCCCGACGGCCTGCTGAGCGTCGATTTGAACCTGCGGTCCGCCTACGACTCCACCCAGGTCTTCGTCGACGGCGTCCGGCGCGCCACCCTGCCGGCCAGCGGCTTCCAGCAGGACGCCCTGGTGCAGCTGCCCGTGCTGAGCGCCGGCCAGCGCCTCGTGTTCGCCCGCGCCTTCCGCGGCGGCGTCGCCTACGACTCGGTGACGCGCGAGCTCGAGGTGTTCGTGTACGCCGCGCCGCTCTCCGCCTACACGAACAGCTTCAGCACGTCCGGCGACTTCGTCGGCGACGGGTTCACCATCGGCGCCTACGCCGGCTTCAGCGGCGGCGCCCTGCACTTCCCGCACGACTACCCCGACAACGCCGCCTACACGGCCATGCTCGCGGTGCCGATCGTCGTCGCCCAGTCGAACGCCTACGTCTCCTTCGACGAGGTCGTGCTGGTCGAGCCGGGCGAGGCGGGCAGCGTCTACGGCGACAGCGATTTCTGGGACTACGTGATCCTGGAGGGCAGCAAGGACGGCGTCACCTGGGTGCCGATCGCCGACGGCTACGACAGCCGGCGCGACGCCGCCTGGGTCACCGCCTGGAACAGCGGCACGCCCGGCAGCTCCTCGCTGCTGCGGCCGCACGTCTTCGACCTGCACGACGCCTTCGCCGTGCGCGACACGATCCTGCTGCGCTGGCGGTTCTACGCCGACGGCGCCGTCAACGGCTGGGGCTGGGTCGTGGACAACCTGTCGATCCAGGTCGGCAGCCCGACCGGCGCGGACGACGGCACGCCGGACCGCGGCGCGACGCTGGCGCAGAACGCGCCCAACCCGTTCAACCCGTCCACCGTCATCCGCTTCTCGCTGCCGCAGGCCGGTCCGGTGAGCCTGCGCATCTACGACGTGCGCGGGCGGCAGGTGCGGAGCCTGGTGGAGGGGAGCCGGGAGGCCGGCGCGCACTCCGTGGTCTGGGACGGGCGCGACGACCGGGGCGGGAACGCCGCCAGCGGGGCGTACGTGTACCGGCTGCAGGCGGACGGGAAGTCGCAGCAGCGCAACATGATGCTCGTCAGGTGAGACGGCTGCCGGCGCACCGCCGCCGGCGCCTCTCGGCATCCGGAATCGCCAGGGGACGGGGCCGCGTGATCGCACGCGGCCCCGTCTTCCGTTTGCGGTGCGGCGGGCGTAGAATGAGCGTGGCGCATCCCGTCCGGACATCCGCGGGGCGGCAGCATGCGATCGGATTTTTCATAGGGGGGAACCATGTCGAACGATGATGCGAAGTCACCCATCGGATTTTTGACGTCGACCATCCTCGCCTGTCTGGCCTGCGCCGTCACGGCGTCGGCGACGCCGACCGAAACCAGGATCCAGGCCGCCGACGCGGCGCTCGGAGACCGCTTCGGCATCAGCCTTGCCGTGTCGGGCGAACTCGCCCTGATCGGCGCCCAGGCGAACGACGACGACGGCGGCGACTCCGGCTGCGCCTACGTCTTCGACCTGGACGGTTACGTCCAGGCTCGCAAGCTGAGGGCCGCGGACGCGGCCGGCGGCGATTACTTCGGCTGCGCGGTGGGGCTCCGCGGGCTGCGTGCCGTGATCGGCGCGCTGCGGGACGACCACTCCGCCGTCGATGCGGGCGCGGCCTACCTCTTCGGGGCCGACGACGGGATCCAGCGCTGGAAGCTCACGGCCGCCGACGCCGCCGCGAACGACCAGTTCGGCTGCGCCGTGGCCGTCTCGGACTCGTTCGTCCTGGTGGGCGCCCGCTACTGCGACGCCAGCGTCTCGATCTACGACAGCGGCGCGGCGTACCTGTTCGATCCGGACACCGGCGTGCAGGTGCGGAAGCTGGTCGCCGCGGACTTCGGCCGCCAGAACCAGTTCGGGTACGCGGTGGCGGTATCGGACTCGTTCGCGGTGATCGGCGCTCCCATGTGGGACGCCCCCGGCAGGACGGACTGCGGCGCGGTCTACGTCTTCGATCCGCGGACCGGCGTCGAGCTCTGGCGGCTGACCGCCAGCGACCGGGGCGCCTACGACCGTTTCGGCAATGCGGTGGCGATCTGCGGCCGCACCCTGCTGGTCGGCGCCTACTGGGGCGGCGGGGACGAAGACGCCGGCGCGGCCTACGTCTTCGACGTCGCCACCGGCGCGGAACTGCACAGGCTGACCCCCGCGGACGCGGACTACGCCGACTGGTTCGGCAGCTCCGTCGCGCTCGCGGGCGATCTGGCCGTGATCGGCGCCACCCAGCAGGGCTACGGCACGCCGCGGACGGGGTTGTCCTACGTCTTCAACGTCGCGACGGGCGCCGAGCTGCTGAGGCTGGCCGCCACGGGCGGCAATCAGAACGACGATTTCGGCATCGCGGTCGGCATCGACGGCGGATGCGTCCTGGTCGGCGCCGGCAAGGACAGCGACACCGCGCTCAACGCGGGCGCGGTCTACGCCTTCGATCCCGTCGTCGACCCCACGGGCAGCGCGCCGGCGGCGGTTCCCCCGGCGCGCCTCACGGTGAAGACCAACCCCAACCCGTTCAATCCCGCCACCGAGATCGAATTCGCGCTGGCGTCCGACACCCCGGTTTCGGCGCGGGTCTTCGATGCCGGCGGCAAGCTGCGGCGCGTGCTGCTGAGCGACGCGTCCCGTCCCGCCGGCGTGATCAGGTTGCGGTGGGATGGCCGTGACGATGCAGGCCGCGCCCTGCCGAGCGGCGTCTACTTCTGCGAGGTGAAGACGGGCACGGAGCGGTCCGCCTGCAAGATGGTCCTGGCGAGGTAATCAGCCGCGGCGGCCCCGCCCGGGGGGCGGCCGGCGGCCGATCGCCGCGCCCTAGAGGTCGTCCCGCTGCGTCGCGCACAGCTCCAGCAGCCAGTCGCGGAACGCCGTGACGCGGTGGAGGTCCGCCTTGCGTTCGGGATGGACGAGGTAGTAGGCGTGCTCGCTCCTCACCGGCCGGTCGATCGCGACGACGAGCCGGCCGCTCGCGATCTCGTCCTGGATCAGGAACCGCGGCAGGACCGCGAGCCCGAGCCCGGCGATGGCGGCCTGGATGACCATGTGGAACTGCTCGAATCGCGGCCCCATGCGGCCGTCGCTGTCCTCCACGCCGCAGGCGCGGAGCCACTCCTGCCAGGCCTGCGGCCGGGTCATGTGCTGCAGGAGCGTGTAGCGGCCCACGTCCTGGGGGCGGGCCAGCCTGGCGCCCCCGAGCAGCGACGGCGCCCCCACCGGCACGACGACCTCGCCCATCAGCTGGCGGCAGATCGCGCCCGGCCAGATCTCGCGGCCGAAGTGGATGGCCACGTCGATCTCGCTGCCCGCGAAGTCGAACGGCCGCACCTGCGTCACCAGGTTGAGCTGGATGTCGGGGTGCCGCGCGGTGAAGTCGCCGAGGCGGGGGACGAGCCACCGCGAGCCGAAGGTCGGCAGCAGGGCGATGGTCAGCACGCCGCCGCCGCTGCCGTAGGCCATCAGCTGCAGCGTCGCCGCCTCGGCGCGGTCGAGCAGGTCGCGCACCGCGGCGGCGTAGGCTTCGCCGGGTTCGGTCAGGACCAGCCGCTGCTTGAGGCGGCGGAACAGCGGCCTGCCCACGTACTCCTCGAGCTGCCGGATCTGGCGGCTCACCGCGCTCTGCGTCACGTTCAGCTCGCGCGCCGCCCGGGTGAAGCTCATGTGGCGCACGGAGGCCTCGAAGTACTGCAGCGCGGTGAGCGAGGGCAGGATCCGCTTCGTGGTCATGACTTTTTCGAATAGGCTCCTGTTAAATCATCGTTTGTCGTTTCGGGCGAAGATGGATCATAATTATCATTACTGCAACGAGAAAGATGCATCTTCGACAGGTGGATTCGTTTGCGGGGGCTCCCCCGATCATTCCAATACCGCATGGATCGGCCGAGCCGGTCGGCCGGTCCCGGGTCCCAAGGAGGTTCCATGAGCAAGTACAAGATCGCCTGGTTGCCCGGTGACGGTGTCGGCGTCGAGGTCATGGAGGCGACCAGGATCTGCCTCGACGCCCTGAAGCTCGACGCCGACTACGTGCACGGCGACATCGGCTGGGAGTTCTGGTGCAAGGAGGGCGACGCCTTTCCCCGGCGCACCATCGACCTGCTGGGGAACTGCGACGCGGCCCTGTTCGGCGCCATCACCTCCAAGCCCGTGAAGGACGCGGAGCGCGAGCTCGTGCCCGAGCTGCAGGGCAAGGGCCTGGTCTACCGCAGCCCCATCGTCCGCATGCGGCAGTCCTTCGACCTCTACACCTGCCTGCGGCCCTGCAAGGCCTACCCGGGCAACCCCCTCAACTACGCGGAAGGCATCGACCTGGTGATCTTCCGGGAGAACACGGAAGACCTCTACGCCGGCGTCGAGTTCAGCCCGGTCCCCGACGAGCTCGTCGAGGTCCTGGGCCGGCTCAGCAAGCCCTTCTCCCATTTCGCCGCGCTGCCGGGCAGCGACTACGCCATCACCTGCAAGATCAACTCGAAGAAGGGCTGCGAGCGGATCATCCGCGCCGCCTTCGAGTACGCCAAGAAGTTCGGCTACCCCAAGGTCACCGTGATCCACAAGGCGAACGTGGTGCGGGCGACCGAGGGCATGTTCCTGGAGATCGGCAAGCGCGTCGCCAAGGACTACCCGGGGATCCAGATGGACGACGCGAACATCGACGCCATCTGCATGTGGCTGCTCAAGAACCCCAAGAGCTACGGCGTGCTCGTCGCCACCAACATGTTCGGCGACATCGTCAGCGACCTCTCCGCGCAGATGGTGGGCGGCCTCGGCTTCGGCTGCTCCGGCAACATCGGCGAGAAGCTCGCCGTGTTCGAGCCGAGCCACGGCAGCGCGCCCAAGTACGCCGGCCAGAACAAGGTGAACCCCATCGCCACCATCCTCGCCGGCAAGATGATGCTGGACTGGCTGGGCGAGACCGACAAGGGCGCCCGGCTCGGGCAGGCGGTCGCCCGGGTCATCGCCGAAGGCGACGTGCGCACCTACGACATGGGCGGCAGCGCCACGACCCTGGAGATGGGCGAGGCGATCGCCCGGAAGGTGTAGCGCGATGGCCGAGATCATCATCCACGAGGTCGGCCTCCGGGACGGGCTGCAGGCCGAGAAGCAGGTCGTCCCGACCGGGCAGAAGCTCGCGTGGATCCGGTCGCTCGTCGCCGCGGGCCTGGACATCGTCCAGGTGGGCTCGTTCGTGCACCCGGAAAAGGTGCCGCAGATGGCCGACACGGACGAGCTCTTCCGCGCCCTCGACGCAGCGTCCAGGGGCGGGACGATCCTCTCGGGCCTCGTGCTCAACGAGAAGGGCCTCGAGCGCGGGCTCGCGTGCGGCGTCGACCTGTTCTGCCTCGGCGTCTCGGCCTCCGAGACCCACAGCCTGAAGAACACCGGCATGGGTTCCGCGGAGGCGCAGCGCCGCATCATCGCCGCGGCCGCCGAGGCGGTCGCGGCCGGCAAGAGGGTCCAGGTCTCGGTGCAGAGCGCCTTCGGCTGCGGCTTCGAGGGCCCGATCCCGCAGGAGCGGGTCCTCGACATCGTGCGCGCCTACCTCGAGGCCGGGCTCACGAACATCAGCCTCGCCGACACCGCCGGCCACGCGCACCCGGCGCAGGTGCGCCGGCTGTTCGGCGAGATCCTGCAGCTCGCGCCGGAGATCCGCTGCACGTGCCACTTCCACGACACCTACGGCCTCGGCATGGCCAACATCCACGCCGCGATGGAGTCGGGGGTCACCAGCTTCGAGACCTCGTTCGCCGGCCTGGGCGGCTGCCCGTTCACCAAGGTCGCGGCCGGCAACGTGGCCACCGAGGATCTGGTCCACGCCCTGCGGCGCGGCGGCCTGCGCACGGAGATCGGACTCGAGGGGATCGTCGCCGTGGCCCGCGAGGTCGCGGCGCATTTCGGACGCGAGATGCCGGGCCGGGTCCACAGGACCGGCCCGCTCTCCTACTAGGCAGGTGTTGCGATGACCGATCAGGTACGCATGCTCGACGGCATCAAGGTGCTCGACCTCACGAACGTGCTCTCCGGCCCGTTCGCCTCGCTCCACCTGGCGCTGCTGGGGGCCGAGGTCGTCAAGATCGAGAACCCCAGGGACGGCGACCTGGCCCGCAAGCTCGGGATCGTCCCCGAGTACAACAGGCAGCTGATGGGCACCAGCTTCCTGGCGCAGAACTGCAACAAGAAGTCGGTGACCCTCAACACCAAGTCGCCGGAAGGCAAGGCCATCTTCAAGCGGCTCGCCGAGGACGCCGACGTGGTGATCGAGAACTTCCGCCCCGGCGTCATGGACCGCCTCGGGCTCGGCTACGACGTCCTGCGCGGGATCAACCCGTCGCTGGTCTACTGCGCGATCTCCGGCTTCGGCCAGACCGGGCCGGACGCCGACAAGCCGGCCTACGACCAGATCATCCAGGGCCTCTCCGGCGAGATGGCGATCAACGGCGACGAGCGGCTGACGCCGCTGCGCGCCGGCTTCCCCGTCTGCGACACCGTGGGCGGGCTGAACGCGGCGTTCGCGGTGATGGCCGCCCTCTTCCACCGCCAGCGGACCGGCGAGGGCCGGTTCATCGACGTCGCGCTCCTGGACTCGATCATGCCGCTCATGGGCTGGGTGGCCGCGAACCTCCTGATCGGCGGCCAGGAGCCGCAGGTCATGGGCAACGACAACTTCACGGCCGCGCCCAGCGGCACCTTCCGCACAAGCGACGGCCACATCAACATCGCCGCCAACAAGCAGGAGCAGTGGGAGGCGGTCTGCGACGTCCTCGGACTGCCGGAGCTCAAGACCGACCCGCGCTTCCAGGAGCGCGACACGCGCAAGAAGAACCGCCGGGCCCTGACGCCGCTCCTCGAGGCGCGCCTCGCCGAGCAGACGACGCGGCACTGGGTCGAGGCCCTGAACGCCCGCGACGTGCCGAGCGGCGACATCCTGAGCCTGGGCCAGGCCCTGCGCCAGCCGCAGATCGCGCACCGCGGGGTCCTGCAGAAGGTGAACGTGCCGGGCCTGGGCGACATCGAGGTCTTCGGCCTCACCGCCCTGTTCGACGGCGAGTCGGGCCCGGTCGCCACGCCGCCGCCGACGCTCGGGCAGCACAACGCCGAGGTCCTCGGCCGCCTGGGCTTCACCGCGGACCAGCTCGCCGAACTCAAGCAGAAGGCCGTCATCTGAAACCCCGGACCTCACGAGGAGTCGCGATGGGAATGACAGTCGTCGAGAAGATCCTGGCCAGGGCGGCGGGCGTGCCGGCCGTCAGGGCCCTGGACATCGTGGAGCCGCGCGTCGATCTCGCCATGTCGCACGAGAACGCGGCCCTGGTCATCAACCAGTTCAACGAGATCCACCAGGGCACGGGCCGCGAGCCCAAGCCCTGGGACCCCGACCGCATCGCCGTCATCTTCGACCACCGGGTGCCGGCCGAGGGGCCCAAGACCGCCACCAACCAGAAGCTCATCCGCGGCTTCGTGGCGCGCCACGGCATCGCCAAGTTCCACGACATCCGCGGCGACCTCGGCGGCATCTGCCACCAGATCCTGCCGGAGCGCGGCTACGTGCGGCCCGGTTTCGTGGTCGTCGGCACCGACAGCCACACGACCAGCCACGGGGCCCTGGGCTGCTTCGCCTTCGGCATCGGCGCCACCGAGATGGCCTCGGTCTGGACGCTCGGCGTCGCGCTCAACATCGAGGTGCCGCCGACCATCAAGGTCGTCGTCAGCGGCAGGTTCCAGGAGCACGTCGGGCCGAAGGACCTGATCCTGCACCTGATCGGCCGGCTCACGGCCCAGGGCGCCAACTTCCGCGTGCTCGAGTTCCACGGCGACACGATCGCGGCGATGTCGACGAGCGGCCGCCTGACCATCTGCAACATGAGCGTCGAGGCCGGCGCCACCGGCGGCCTCGTGCCCGCCGACGCCGAGACCGAGCGCTACCTGCGCCAGGAGGCCGGCGTCACGGGGCCCCTCGCGCCGGTCCGGCCGGACGCCGACGCCGTCTACGAGAGGGTCGTCGAGGTCGACGTGTCCCGGCTCGAACCGCAGATCGCCTGCCCGCACACGGTCGACAACGTGAAGCCGATCGGCGAGGTCGCCGGCAAGGCCGTCCAGCAGATCGTGATCGGCAGCTGCACGAACGGCCGCCTGGACGACCTCGAGATCGCCGCCGGGATCCTCAGGGGCAAGCAGGTCGCTCCCGGCACGCGCATGCTGGTCTTCCCCGCCTCCGGGCGGATCTACTCCCAGGCGCTCGAGGCCGGCTACCTGCAGGAGTTCATGAGGGCCGGCGCCGTGGTGATGAACTCGGGCTGCGGCCCGTGCCTGGGCATCCACCAGGGGGCGCTCGGCGACGAGGAAGTGGCGCTCGCCACCACCAACCGCAACTTCAAGGGCCGCATGGGCAACCCGAAATCCGAGGTCTACCTGTGCAGCTCGGCCGTCGCCGCGGCCAGCGCCATCACCGGCGTCATCACCGATCCGCGCGCAGGAGGTCGCTGACATGGGCAAGGTCGTACTGAAGCTCGGGAAGGACATCAGCACCGACGACATCTACCCCGGCCGGTTCATGGCCACGGTCCTGCCGACCGAGACGCCGCAGTTCTGTTTCCACGACCGCACGGAGTTCAACGCGCAGCTCAAGGCCGGGGCGATCCCGGCCGGCAGCGTCGTCGTCGCCGACGAGAACTTCGGCTGCGGCTCGAGCCGCGAACAGGCGGTGAGCACCATCCGGGGCCACGAGCTCGTCATCGTCGCGCGGAGCATCGCGCGCATCTTCCTGCAGAACGCCATCAACCTCGGCCTGAGCCTGGTCATCTGCCCGACCATCGAGGCGGAGGTGGGGGACGAGCTCGAGCTCGCCTCCGGGAAGGTGCGGAACCGGACCAGCGGCAGGGAGTTCGACGCCGTGCCGCTGCCGCCGGCGCGGCAGGCGATCGTCGATGCGGGGGGGCTGATCCCCTACACCCGCAAGAAGCTGCTCGAATTGCCGGCTCGGTCATAACGGTCGTCAGTCGCGGCGGCCTCGCCCGGAGGTCAGCAGCCACCCGATCGCCGCGCCCCAGAGGACCGCGACGACCGGGTTGGCGCTGATCCGTCAGGTCGCGCCGCTGCAGTGCTGCCAGTAGTGCCAGAGATAGCCGAGCGCGCCGCCGAGGGCCGGGCCCCAGAGGCGGCGCGCCGTTTTTTGGAGTCCCGGGCGGATGGTCATGGCTGCACGTACCCCGCAGCGTGGAGCTGATCCACGTCGGCGAAGGTGCGCGGCGGCTTCAGGTGCTTCGCCAGGAAGCGGTAGACCCGCAGCCGGATCTCCTGGGCGCCCCGGGTGTCGAGCCGGTCGAAGCTGTGGCCGCCGGGCGCGGCCTCGTAGATCTCGTGCTCGAACTGCTTGCCCTCGGCCTTCAGCGCCTGGACCAGGTGCTCGACCTCCAGCACGTTGACGTCCTCGTCGGTGGTGTTGGACAGCACCAGCAGCGGCGTCTTCAGCTTCCGGACGTTCCACACGGGCGACCGCCGCTTGTACTCGGGGATGTTCTCGCCGACCGTCTGGCCGATGTGGTAGTCGGCCGAGTACAGGTCGCGGTACTCGTCGTCCAGGTAGCCGAGGCGCGCGACGAGGTCGCTGACCGGCACGCCCGCGTAGGCGCAGGCGTAGTCGTCGGGGTGCTCGAAGACGCTCATCAGGCTGATCAGCCCGCCGTGGCTCCAGCCGATCGTGCCCACGCGGCCCGGATCGACGAAGTCGTAGTTCTCCAGGACGTAGGCGCGGCAGGCGTGGGCGTCCTCGACCTCCAGCCCGCCGTAGTCGATGCTCTCGTACAGGCCGCGGCCGTAGCCCGTGCTGCCGCGGTACTCCGGCGCCACCACCACGTAGCCCTGGGCGAGCAGCTCGCGCACGATGTGCGCGTGGTAGGTCGTGAAGTCGGCGTGGACGCCGCCGTGCGACAGCACCAGCAGCGGCGCCTGGCGGCCGGGATCGAGGTCGCGGGGGATGAAGACGTAGGCCCAGAACTTCAGCGGGTTGCCGGCGCCGATGCCCGTGGGGTTGGTCTCCTTCCACTTCGGCGGGCCGCAGAGGCGCACCTTGTCGATGTGGGCGACGTCGCCGACGCGGTCGAACCAGAGGCCGTCGTCGACCTGCTTCTGCAGCTCGTCGAGGCGGTGGCCGAGGTTCTCGAGGGCGCCGAGCACCTCGTCGAGCTTGGCGTCGTCGTCGGCGGGGGTTTCCTGGGCGACGGCGGCCAGCGGGACCGCGAGGACGAAGAGGCAGGCCAAAAGCAGGCGGCGCATGGCGGATCCTCCGGGTGGGGGTGCCCGGCGAGCATGGACCACGGCGGCGCGCCGGTCAACCCGCCCGGGGCCTAGGGCGCCTCGGCGATCAGCCACAGCAGCGCCGCGACCGCGGCCACGTTCCGCTGCAGGTCCGCGGGATCGACCTTGTCCAGCGTGTCGGCCGGGCTGTGGTGGACGTCGAAGTAGCGCTCGCCGTGGACGCGGTGGCCGATCAGCGGCACGCCGGCGTCGGCCAGGAACGAGATGTCCACGCCGCCGCCGCCCGGGGTCACCGCGTCCGCGCCCAGCGGCGCCAGGGGTGCGGCCAGCGCGGCGAAGCGGGCGACCGTCGCGGAGTCGGCCTGGACCGTGAAGCCGGCCGGAGCGAAGCCCCCCGAATCGCACTCCAGGGCCGCGCGGTGCCGCGGCAGCTCCCCGGCGTGGTCGCGGGCGTAGCCGCGGCCGCCCTGCTGGGTCATCTCCTCGTCGGCGAAGAGCACCACGCGCAGCGTGCGGCGGGGCGCGAGGCCCAGCCGCTTCAGCAGGAAGGCGGCCTCCATGACGATGGCGCAGCCGGCGCCGTCGTCGTGGGCGCCGCTGCCGGCGTCCCACGAGTCGAGGTGGGCGCCGGCCAGGACGATCTCGTCCGGCAGCTCGCGGCCGGTCAGGTCGGCGACCACGTTGGCGCTCGGCGCGTCGGGCAGCTGCGCGGCGCCCATCTCCAGGCGCACGCGCACGGGCCCGCGGCGCGCGAGCCGCGTCAGCAGCGCGGCGTCCTCCACGCTCAGGGCGGCGGCGGGGATCCGCGGGATGGTGTCGCCTTTGTCGTAGCGCATGATGCCGGTGTGCGGCGTGGCCAGGCTGCGGTCGGTGACCGAGCGGATCAGGCAGCCGACGGCGCCGTGGCGGGCGGCGGCGACGGCGCCGCGGCCCCGGTACTGCACGGTCTTGCCGTAGCCCTCCCACGGCGGATCGAACAGCACGAGGCGCCCGGCGGCCTCGGCGGCGCGCGCCTCCAGCTCGTCGAAGTCGCGCACGGCCAGGACCTCGGCCGCGATCCCGCCCGGCGGCGTGCCCACGCTGCCGCCCAGCCCCAGCAGCGTCAGCGGCTGCTCGTAGGGTTCCAGCAGCGTGCAGGACTCGCGGCCGCGCACCCAGTGCGGCACCATGACGGGCTCGGCGCGCACGCCGTCCAGGCCGCCCGCGCGCAGGCGGTCCAGGGCCCAGGCGACGGCGCGGCGCTGGCCCTCCGACCCGTTCAGGCGCGAGCCCGCGGTGTCGCAGAGGTCGGCCAGCAGGGCGAAGGCGGAGCTGTCGGCCAGCGCGGCGGCGACGATGCGCTCCACCGGGGGCCGGGGCGGGAGCCGCGGCGGCGCGGGCGGGCACGGCGTCGTTCGTCATGAGACCTCCCAGCGCGATCAGGAACGCGGCGGCGCGGGCCGGTGCGGAGTGCGGGTGCGTCATCGGTCCTCCGGGGCGGTGCGCCCGCCCGTCAGCTCAGGGTGACCATCAGGATCCCGGCGACCGCCAGCGCCGAGGCCGCCAGCTTGCGCCGCGTGAACGGCTCGTGCAGGAAGAACGAGGCCAGGATCAGCACGTAGATCGTGCTGGTCTGGTTCAGGATCGCGGCGGCGCCGGCCTGGGTGTACTTCATGCCGGCCAGCCAGAACATCAGCGCCAGGTACGAGCCCAGGATCGTGGCCGGCAGGCTGAAGCGCCAGGAGGGGTCGGGCCGGAACACGCCCAGGTAGCGCCGGCGCTGCGGCGAGGCCAGGGCCATCGGCACCATCACCGCCAGGGCGCCGAGCTGCCGCACGGTCGTGGACCACAGCACGGGCTGGCGCTCCAGGACCGGCTTGGCGATGACCACGCCCAGGGCGACGGCGGCCATGGCGGCCATGCCCATCAGCGCCCCCTTCAGCAGCGCCCGCCGCGGCAGGCCGGGCGGGGCGGGGTGCCCGGAGGCGATCAGCACCGCGGCGATGACCGTCACCATGCCCGCCAGCTGCCAGGCGTTCAGGTGCTCGCCGATCAGCAGGAACGCGAACAGCACCACCAGCGGCGAGTACAGGCAGTCGACGATGGCGGTGACGCCCGCCCCGACGATGTTCAGGCAGCGGTGGAAGAGGGTGTCGGCCACCGCGATGGCGATGATGCCGCTGGCCATCAGGACCAGCACGTCGCGCAGCGGCGCGTCGCGCACCAGCCCCTGGCCCGACGCCAGCGTCGTGGCGACCAGCAGCGCGCTGCTGATCCCGACCCGGAACAGGTTCAGGGCGAAGGGGGAGACGGTCTCGCCCGAGCGCTTCAGCAGGATGACCGCGACCGCCCAGATCACGGCGCACAGCAGGGCGTAGAACTCTCCCAAGGCGGTCTCCCGGGTTGCGGCGCGGCGAATGGTGATTGATCCGAGGGGCCGGACGTGGAATCATCGCACCGTTGCCGTCCCTTCCGCAAGCAGGGGGTTGGACCATGAACATCGGCTACGCGGCGCCGCTGCAGCGGGCCTGGGCGCGCTCCCGCGCCATGCTCCTGTCGGGCGCGAGCCTCGAGACCTGGTTCGTGCTGGGATTCACGGCCTGGCTGGCCCGCCTCTGGGACAACGCCGGCCTGGGCGGCTCCTGGGACCGCGACCTCGTCAACATCAAGAACCGGGACTGGCGGGTGACGAACCTGGACGAGCTGCGCCACCTCGACTTCTTCGGCCACGAGCTCGGCGGGCTCGGCCTGGGGATCCTGGCCGGGCTGGGCGTGCTGGCGCTGCTGCTGGCGGTGCTGCTGACCTGGGTGAGCTCCCGCGGCGAGTTCTGCTTCCTGGACAACGTCGTGCACCGGCGCGCCCGGGTCGGCGAGCCGTGGCGGCGGTACGCGCGCCAGGGCGACTCGCTCTTCCTGTGGCGCCTGGCCTTCCAGGTCGCGGCCGGCTTCTGCGCGCTGGCCCTGATCCTGCCGGGCCTGCTGGTGGTGATCGGCGCGATCGCCAGCGAGAGCCTGCGCGGCCTGGGCATCGCGGGCGCGATCGTGCTGGCGATGTTCGGGATCCTGCTGGCGATCGCGGCCGCGCTGGTCTCCTTCTGGACCGACCAGTTCGTCGTGCCGGTGATGTACCGCGACGGCACCGGCGTGCTGGCGGCCTGGCGCCGCGTGCTGCCGCTGGTGCGCGCGCACGTCGACCAGGCCGTCGTGTTCGCGCTGTTCTGGCTGCTGCTGGCCGTGGGCGTCGGCGTCGCGATCGGCGCGCTGGGGCTGGCGACCTGCTGCGTGGGCTGGCTCGTGCTGGCGATCCCCTACCTGGGGACCGTCATCCTGCTGCCGGTCTACGTCACGGCCCGCGCCCTGGGCCCGGAGTTCCTGGCCCAGTACGGCGAGGAGTGGCGGCTGTGGCCGTCCGACGCCGGCGCGCCCCCTTCCGCCACCGACTGAGGAGCACCGATGCGCCGCACCAAGATCGTCGCCACGCTGGGCCCGGCCACCCGCGATCCGGCCGTCCTGCTCGAGCTGGTCCGCGCCGGCCTGGACGTCGTGCGCCTGAACTTCAGCCACGGCACGCTGGACGTGAAGCGCCGGGCCATCCGCGACGTGCGGGCCGCGGCCGACGAGGCCGGGCGCCCGGTGGCCATCCTGCAGGACCTCGCCGGCCCGAAGATCCGCATCGGCGGCTTCGCGGACGGACCGGTGACGCTGCGCCGGGGCGACCTGTTCACCCTGACCGCGCGCGACGTGCCCGGCGACGATCGCGAGGTGTCGGTCGGCTACAAGGGCCTGCCCGGCGACGTCGTCGTCGGCGACACGCTGCTGCTGGCCGACGGCGCCCTCTGCCTGAAGGTGGAGAAGGTCGACGGGCCGGACGTCGTCTGCCGCGTCGAGGCCGGCGGCGAGCTGAGCGCGAACAAGGGGATCAACCTGCCGAGCGGCACGATCAGCGCCCCGATCCTCGACGACAAGGACCTGGAGGACCTGCGCTTCGGGCTGGCCGAGAACGTCGACTACGTGGCCCTGTCGTTCGTGCGCAACGCGTCGGACGTCCTGGCCTGCCGCGCCGCGATGGACGACATCGGGACCCGGCGGCCCATCGTCGCCAAGATCGAGCAGCGCGAAGCCATCGCGAACATCGACGAGATCCTGCAGGTGGTCGACGGGCTGATGGTGGCCCGCGGCGACCTGGGCGTCGAGATCCCGCTGGAGCGCGTGCCCGGCGTGCAGAAATCCCTGATCTACAAGGCCAACGACGCGGGCGTGCCCGTCATCACGGCCACGCAGATGCTGCGCTCGATGGTCGAGAGCCCGCGCCCCACGCGCGCCGAGGTCTCGGACGTGGCCAACGCCATCCTCGACGGCAGCGACGCGGTGATGCTCTCGGAGGAGACCGCCGTCGGCCTCTACCCGGTGGAGGCCGTGCGCACCATGGCGCGCATCGCCGCGAGCGCGGAGGAGTCCTTCCCCTACGCCGGCTGGAACTCGCGCTTCCCCCCGCACGCGGGCCTGAACAGCGACGAGGCCGTGGCCCGCGCCGCCTGCCGCATGGCCGCCGAGATCGGCGCCGCCGCCATCATCACCATGACCACCAGCGGCAGCACCACCCGCCTGGTCGCCAAGTCGCGCCCGCCGCAGCCGCTGCTGGCGATGACCGACAACGCCGCCATCTGCCGCCGCCTGGCCCTGGTCTGGGGCGCGCTGCCCTTCTTCTCCCCCGAGGGCGACACGCTCGAGGAGATGGAGCGCGACGCCCTGCGCCTGGCCCTCGATGCCGGGCACGTCGCGCCGGGCGACTCCGTCGTTGTTACCGCCGGGCTGCCGCTGCACGAGGCGGGGCGCACCAACCTCATCAAGATCGTCACGGTGCCTGCTCGCTCCTGATCGGGAGATCGTCCCGGGTCCTTCTGCATGGATTTCCTGCGCTCTGTTCGTCCATACCCGTCCCGTCGGGGGGCGCGCGCCGGGCACGTCCTGTGCCCGGCGCGCTTGGCGTTCGGGCTCCGGCGCCCTCCTGGCGCCGGAACCCTCTCGACACCCCCGACGGAACGGGTGTGGATGAACAGAGCGAGGTGATCCATGCAGAAGGGACGGGAAGGATTGCCCGATCAGGAGCGGGCAGTGGTCAGTCGAGCAGGCGGTACTGCTCGCCGGGATCTGTCGGCTCGCAGGGTTCGGCGAGTTGGGGGCCGTCGTTGCTTGGGGCGTTGACGAGGGGGGAGACGGGCCAGGCGGTCATCTGGTCGGCGGGGTAGGGGCGCAGGAGGTCGTGCAGGGCGGGGGCGGCTTCGGGTGCGGCGGTGAGCCAGGCTTCGAAATCGGCGCGGTGCAGGATGACGGGCATGCGGTCGTGGATGGGGCGCATGAGGTCGTTGGCGTCGGTGGTCAGCAGGGCGCAGGTGTGCAGGGGGGAGCCTGCCGGCGGCGTCCAGGTTTCCCAGAGGCCGGCCATCGCGAAGCCGGGTTCGTCCTTGAGGCGGAAGAGCCAGGGCTGCTTCCGGCCGCCCATGCGCTGCCACTCGTAGAAGCCGTCGGCGGGGATCAGGCAGCGGCGGCGCTGGAAGGCATCCCGGAACGCCGGCTTGTCGGCCGCCGTCTCGGCGCGGGCGTTGATCGGGCGGATGCCGTCGGCGGGGCCGCGCGACCAGCGCGGCACCAGGCCCCAGTTCAGGTTGCGCAGGGTGCGCGGCGCGTCCGGGGATTCCTGGACGGCGGCCGGGAGGTCCTGGCCGGGGGCGATGTTCCAGCGGGGGCGCAGGCCGAGCGCGGCGTCCAGCGCGGCGTCCAGGGCCAGCAGCCGGGCGGTCTCCTCGGGCGTCAGGGTCAGCGTGAAGCGTCCGCACATGTCGTCGACTCCTGGAACCGGTGGTCCGGCAAGAGGATGCCGCCGGGTCCCGGCAGGCGCAAGAGGGGACTTGATCGCGGCCCGCGGCGGCCGATAACCAAGAGGACATGACGAACCACGGTCACATCGCAGTCCCGCCGGAGAGCCGCCGCGGGTGGTTCGGCTTCGCCCGGCGGGTGCGGAGCCGGCCCGTGGTGGGCCTCACGCTCGGCGTGTTCGACTTCTGCCACGAGGGGCATCTCAACCTGCTGCGGCGCGCGGCCGGGATGTGCGACCGCCTGGTGGTCGGCGTGCACACCGACGAGGAAGTGCGCCGCTACAAGGGCGTCCAGCCCGCCAATTCCGAGCTCGAGCGCGCGGCCGCGATCCGCGCCCTGGGGATCGCGCACGCGGTGGTCGTCAGCAGCGACCGGGCCCGGCTGTGCCGCGATCACGGGGTGAAGCTCGTCTTCCACGGCGACGACTGGGATCCCGCCGCCTACCGGCGGCGCTGGGGCGAGGAACTCATCGCGCGGCTCGGCCTGCAGCTCGTGCTGCTGCCGCACACTCCCGGGATCGACAGCACGCGGCTGCGGGCCGCGGTGCCCGACGTGGGCTGGTGGCTGTACAGCAGCCGCCCGGACTGGAGCCGGACCCACATCTTCGACCACCTGCGGGACCTCTACGCGCAGATCGGCGGCGTCTGGTTCGTGGGCGAGGGCGGGCGCGAGCTGGTGCGCCGGCACTTCCCGGACGCGCCCTGCGCCCTGCTGCGCGAGGACCAGGAAGCGGCCGCCGCCGCGGCTTCGATCGCGCACTACGGCTTGGACGTGATCGTCACCGCCCACTTCAATTTCGACGCCATGGCGCCGGTGCTGCGCGATTCGCCGCGGCCGATCGCGCTGGTCGCGCTCTCGCACGGGCGCAGCGGCAAGCCGGGCACGAGCGCCGACGCGGCCCGCCGCCGCGCGCCGCTCGCGGCCGGCAACCTGACCGTCCACGACTGGTCGTTCGCGCCCGACGCCTACCTGCACTGCGACGGGTTCCTGCGCGACGGCGGCTCGTTCACCAACCCGCCGCCGGCCGGCCGGCCGCGGATCCTGCTGCTGCCGACCTGGGGCCCCCGCGCCGAGCCGCGCGGGCTGCTGATGTCGCGCCGCTGGCGCGAGGCCCTGCGGCGGCTGTCGCGCGACGCGGACCTCGTGCTCGCGCCCCACCCGCTGTCCCCGTCGCGGGACGTGCTGCGCTGGGCGCGGGCGGCCGGCGCCCGGGTGTTGCCGGCCGACGGCCGGTCCTTCGTCCACGTGGCGCAGGCGAGCGCGGTCATCGGCGACCTGTCGGGCGTGTTCTGGGAGGCCCTGCTCTTCGACACGCCCGCGGTGCTGGTGCGCGGCGTCGCGGACGCGGCCTGGCCGCCGGAGCTGCGGCCATCGCTCGCCGAGACGCTCGCGGTGGTGCCCGCGCCCGGTCCGCGGGAACTGGCCGACACGGTCCTGGCCCTGCTCGGGGAGCGCCGGCCGCGGCAGCGGGCGCTGGCGGAAGCCCGGCTGGGCGCCGTCGACGGCCTCGCCACCCGGCGCATCGCGATCAGGATCAGGGAGTTGCAGGATCAGCCCTCCGGGGAGGGGAACCCGGCGCCGGATCCGGCGTAGAGAGGAATCAACGCGTTGCGATCGAGCCAGTTCGTCGATCACGGGGAAAATCCCTGGCGCCGCCCCCGAACCCGCCTACCTTGAGGCCCCATGCGCGACACCTTCGGCAAAGCGGACCTTCACGTCCATTCGTCCTTCTCCTTCGACGTGCCCGACCTCGCGGCGCTGCACCCGCGCGCCCTGTTCGAGGCGGCGCTGGGACACCCCGACGCCGAGCGGCGCCTGGACTGGTTCGCGCTCACCGACCACGACACGATGGCCGGCTGGGAGGCGCTGGTGCGCGAGCTGCCCGAGGCCGACCGCGCCCTGGTGATCCCCGCCGTCGAGCACACCCTGCTGGACCCGGGCCTCGGCTTCACGATCCACACCAACCTCTACGGCCTGGACCCGGACACCTACGCGCGGCTGCGCGCCGCGGTGCGCACGCTGGACGAGCTGTGCCTGTTCTGCGACGAGCACGGCATCCTCTACCAGTACAACCATCCGACGTGGTGGGAGCGCGCCGAACTGAGGCGCGGGCAGGTCGATTTCGCGCGCGTGCCGGAGATCGCCGCGCGCTTCCCGGTGCTCGAGCTGAACGCCGCGCGCACGCCGGCCCAGAACCTGATCACCGCCGGCCTGGCCGCCGAGCGCGGCCTGCCGCTGACCGCTTCGTCGGACACCCACACCGGCGCCGTCGGGCGCGGTTGGACCGCGGCGCCCGGCCGCACCGCCGCCGAGTTCCTGGCCGCCGTCTGGCGCGGCGAGGGATCGACCCACCTCGACCACCTCTCGCACGAGGCGCTGGTGGACGAGGCGCACGGCCTCATCGACGAGTTCCTGGACCGCGGCCGCGTCCACGGACCGGCCGGCCGCGAGACCGCCAGCCCGGCCCAGGCCTGGCTCGAGCACATGGCGCTGCTGCTGGTGCGGTCGCGCTGGGTGCAGCAGACCCCCGCGGCGCGCGAATCGCTGCGCGCGCTGCTGAAGCGGGCGTCGGTGCCGATCCTGAAAGTCGTGATGGGTCACGAGCACCGGCTGGACCGCCGGCTCGCCGATTCGGAACTGCGGACCTACCTCATGCGGGCGCACGCCGCCCGCGCCGCCTGAGCGCCCTCTCCCCGCCGACACCCGCCTACATCGACGCCTCGAAATGGCGCGGGATCTTCAGCTCGAAATTGTCCCACCGCGACGGGATGTGCGTGGCCCCCAGGACGTCCGACGCCCGGGCGAAGTCCTGCGGGTGCACGTGCAGCAGGTAGCGGTAGCCCCCCTTGCCGTCGGCCAGGCCCGTCGAGGTCGCGACGTTGATGTCGGCGTCGCACAGGCGGTGGTGGATCTTCACCAGGGCGCCGAGCTCGTCGTCCCCCTGCACCAGGAACGCGTGGTGGGGGCCGTTGAGCACCAGGCCGGTGCGCCGCGCGACGTCGGCGAGCCAGGTCGTGTTCAGCGGGTAGATGACGAGCTGGGTCTCGCCCGTGCCGATCGGCAGGGCCGTGAAGGCGAGCAGGTTCACATCGTCCCTGGCGAGGCGTGACAGCAGGCGGCAGGCTTCGCCGGGGATGTCCGGCACCGTGGTGGTGTAGTACGGCGCGCTGTAGATCTTGACGGCCATCGCATCCCTCCCAGGCTGGTACCCTCGGGATGTCCGGCGAGATGATCCTTCGGTCTCCCGAGGGCTCGAGCCCAGTATACCACGGGCGCCGGGGGCGGCCAACCGGCATCTCCCGGAACGGAAGGAGGCGGGACCCGAGGGTCCCGCCTCCCCTGCAACGCCGGGATCCGGCGGGTCCGTCAGCGGACCAGCACCCCCTTGCGGGTGTGGACGACGTCGCCGGCCGTCAGCCGGAAGACGTAGCTGCCGCTGCTCATGGCGCGGCCGCGCGCGTCGGTGCCGTCCCAGACGGCGGCGTGCTCGCCCGCGGGCAGCTCGCCGTCGCTCAGGACCTTCACCAGGTGGCCGCGCACGTCGTAGACCGCGAGGCGGGCCGGGCCGGCCGTCGGCAGGTCGAAGCGGACCTCGGTGCGCGGGTTGAACGGGTTGGGGGACAGCGGGCGCAGCCGGGCGCCGGCCTGCGGCAGGTCGCCGGCGCCGGTGCCCTGCGAGCGCTGGAGGCCCCAGATCTCGACCTCGTCGAGGTTCCAGCCGGAGTACTGCCAGCTGGAATCGGTGCTGCCCATGGTCCAGCGCACGTAGACCGTGCTCTGCCCGTCGGCCACCGCCGAGATGTCGAACTCGGCGAGGGACCAGGCGGCGTCGGCGATCTCGGCGGTGTTCTGCCAGACCGTGACCCAGTTCACGCCGTCGTTGCTGACGCGCACGTAGGCGTGGTCGTAGGCGGGCTGCTCGACGTTGAGCCAGCGCCGGAACTTCAGGGTGACCGCCGACAGGCCGCTGCAGTCCAGGGCGGTCGTGGTGAGGTGGCGCTCGGGCAGGCTGTTGGCGTAGTCGCCGGCCAGGTTGTAGCCGTAGACCGCGCCGCCGTTCCAGCCGCCCGTGGGATCGGCCTCGCCGTAGGCCCCGCCGGCGCCGGTCGGCACGCCCCAGGCCCACTGGCCCTCGACGGTCCAGCCCGGGTTGGTGCTCATGTCGAACCCGTAGACCAGCTCGGGCAGGCCGGCCTGCAGCGACAGGGGCGCCGTGAGGTCGCCGTCGTGGTCGGTGGTGTTGGTGAACGACAGCGTGCCGGTGTGGACGCCGGTCGGCAGCGTGTTCGCCGCGGCGTTGACCGTGACGGTGACGACGACGTCGCCGCCCGCGGGGATCGTGCCGCTGCCGTTGGCGACGGTGACCCAGGCCACGTCGGCCGCGACCAGGTAGCCGACGGCGGCGTCGCCGGCGTTGGTCAGCGTGTAGTCCTTGCTCGCGGGCGCGAACGGGCCGCCGACGTCGCCCTGCGTGGACAGGCCGGAGGCCGGGGCGACGCGCAGGCCGCTGGCGTAGGGCGCCAGCAGGTCGAGCGTCTGCGCGCCGGTGTTCAGCGGGTCGAGCCAGTTGCTCAGGCGCGTGGCCGAAGTGCCGCCGCCGGTCCAGGACCGGGAGAAGCGCCCGTACCAGTCCGAGAGGTTGTTGCCGCAGGCCGCGTAGCCGCCGTGCAGCTGGCCCACGACGTGGTGGTTCTGGTTGAACAGCGGCGAGCCGGAGGAGCCGCCCTCGGTGGTGCCCGCGTCCCAGTCCGCGACGCGCAGGTGTGTGCCGTTGCCGGGCACGGCCTCCTGCAGGTAGGTGGTCGTGGTCAGGGGATCGTTCTCGAAGCTGATGCTCTTCTCGTCGGTGTTGGGATGGTGGATCGCGGTGGCCGAGGTCGGATTCTGGGCGCCGCGGTCCCAGCCCGCGTAGGCGACGTTCCAGGAAGCGTCGGGCACGGAGTTCAGCTCGACCAGCGTGAAGTCCGACGCGCTGGACTCGGCGCGGAAGGTGCTGCCGGTCAGGAACTGCGAGAGCGAGCCGCCGCCGTGCTGGCCGCAGGTCGGGCTGTTGAAGTTCCAGTAGGTGACCAGCGTCGGCGCCTGCGAGGTGTGGATGCCGCAGTGGTAGGCCGTCATGAAGAAGGAGCGCTCGTCCTGGGCGGTGTTGTTGACCATGAAGCCGGAGCAGAAGGTGCTGCCGCCGGTGGAGATCACGGCCACCGACTGGATGTCGTCCCGCCAGCCGTCGCCCTCGGGGCAGACGACGTCGATGTTGCAGGCGCCGGACTTGTCGACCAGGGTCTCGCCGAAGGTCTTGTAGCCCACGTTCACCGAGGTCAGCTCCAGCTCCAGGTCGGCCGCGGCCTTGGCCGCGATCTGCACCTCGACGACCATCTCGTCGCCGGGGATGATCGGCGTCCAGAGCTGGCCGTGGTCGCGGTTGTCCGCGGCGGTGAAGGCGATCGCCGGCTGCGACAGGTCGGCCGGGTAGATCAGCAGGCGGCCGGTCTCGGGCATGACGAAGCGCGTGAACCCGAGGTTCAGCGACAGCGCGCCGGGGCTGGAGATGCGCAGGCGCCACAGCCGGGTGCTCTCGTTCAGGACCTCCCACGAGCCGTGGGTGTCCGGCGCGATGAAGGCCGGCTGGGGGATCGCGAAGCGGGGCGGCTCGCCGTCGCGGGCGCGGACGTCGTCCTCGGCGAGGGCCTGGTCGCGGTCGACGACGTCGGCGGCGAAGACCGCGACCTCCGCCAACGGGCGCAGGCCGGCGGACGCGGCGGGGCTGGCGGCGCGGTCGGCGGCCGCGGCGTTCAGGCTCAGGATCGCCAGCAGGGCGGCCGTCAGCAGCAGCGCCGGGACGGCCCAACGCGCGGCGGCGTGGCGGGCGGACAAGACCTCGGTTCCGACTTTGGACATCGTTGTCATCCTCGCGGATCGGGTGTGTGGGGATGCATGGGATTCGATCCCACGGGTGGTCGTCCGGACACGGGGCGGCTGGGTTCCCGAGCCGACATCCTACAATGATACATCAAAAAGAGGGATCCGTGCAAAAAGAAGAGGAGGGGTGTCGAGGTTCGAGGCGGGGGCGCGTCAGCGCGCGCCCTCGCCCGTCAGGACCACGCGGACCGTGGACAGCAGGATGCGCAGATCCAGCGTCCAGCTCGCCCGGGTGATGTAGAAGGTGTCCAGGCGCAGCTTGCGCTGGACCGAGCGCAGGTCCTCGTCGTAGCCGTTGTTCACCTGGGCCAGGCCGGTGATGCCGGGCAGGGCGTCCAGCCGCGCGAGGTAGCCGGGCACCGTGGCCTCGTACTGGCGGACGAAGCACAGCCGCTCGGGGCGGGGCCCGATCAGGGTCATCTCGCCCCTCAGGACGTTCCAGAACTGGGGCACCTCGTCCAGGCGCGTCTGGCGCAGGAAACGGCCGACCCGCGTGATGCGGGCGTCGCCGGCCTGGGCCAGCTGGGGGCCGTTGCGCTCGGCGTCGGTCCGCATGGAGCGCAGCTTCCAGATGCGGAAGGGGCGGCCCGGGTAGATCACCTTGCGGCGCTCGCAGCTGGCGTGGCCGGCGTTGCGGCGGCGCTGGTTGCGGCCGATGCGGGTCTGGGAGTAGAAGACCGGGCCGCGCGAGTCCACGACGATCGCCAAGGCGATCAGCGGCAGCAGGGCCGCGAACAGGGACAGCGCGATGACGGACACGGCGATGTCGCTGGCGCGGCGCAGGCCGAGGTACAGCGGCGAATGGCGCGGCTCGCCGCGGGGCGCGGTCCGCTCCAGGTCCTGAAACAGTCGTGCTGTTTCATGGCCGATGCTCGGGAGAGCCGCCGGGTGCGGAAGCGTGGCTTGCGCGTTGTCACTGAAATTGACCATGATCTTCGACCGGACCCCTCTGATGTTCGCTTCCACGTGGTGCACTCGCACCATGATTGTCAGGCTGATCGCTGCTTGATCATCCGTGAGAGTGCTCCATTATAATGGAGACTTCGCGGGTAGTCTATAGCGACATCGCTAAAAATCGACGTCGAAAGCATGCGAATTCACAAATGGTAAGCTCATTCCCGGCCCCCCAGCCGAGAACCGGGACCACGATATCACGAACAAACCAAACGTCAAGATAAATTCCTGTTGAATATTCAACATCGCGGCAGGAGCCCGTTCGGACCGGGATCCCTGAGGATACGCTTGACCCCGATCCGGGGACCTGTTCCCATGCGGGCGCCCCGTTGCCTGGAGGTCGAACCATGTCGAAACGACGTTTGTCGGCGTGCGGCGCCGCGACCCTGCTGATCCTCTCCCTGCTGTCCGGGTGCGCCGGGACGTCCCCCGACCTGCGCGGCTCCTGGATCCTGGTCCGGGACGGAGAACACCGTTATCCGGCCGGCGAGTCGCCGGGGCCGGGCGACATCGTCAAGCTCGTGACCGACGACGCGTTCGCCACCACCGGGCGGGCCGCCGGCAAGTTCGACGGCGGCGCGGGAACCTGGAGCTACCGCGACGGCGTCTACACCGAGTGCATCCGCATCCACTCGAACGAGGCGCTGATGGGCGAGAAGGTCGCTTTCAGCTGCCGGCTCGAGGGGGACCTCTGGCACCACGCCGCGGACTTCGTGGCCAAGGGGCGCCGCTACGTGATCGACGAGGTGTGGCGCCGCCTGCGCCGCCAGCCGTGCGATGCCGAGCGGCCGGACGCCGGGGCGCCATGACCGCCCCACGCACCACCTGCACCGTCGTCGTCAAGCCCGGCCGCGAGGACGCGGAGCCCGGCAGGCATCCCTGGATCTTCAAGGGTTCGATCGCCCGCGTGATGGGCTACCAGGCGCCGGGCGACCCGTGCGCGTTCACGACCCAGGACGGCGCTGCGCTGGGCTGGGGCTACGTCAACACGCGGTCGCTGCTGGCCGGGCGGATCGTCAGCCTCGAGGGTCCGGTGACGCGCCGCCTGCTGCGCGACCGCCTGGGCGAGGCCGTCGCCGCGCGCGCCGCCCTGGGCCTGGGCGACGGCGGGCGGCTGGGCGCCGGGGGCGAGGAGCGGACCGACTGCTACCGCCTGGTGAACTCCGAGGGCGACGGCCTGCCGGGCCTGGTCATCGACCGCTACGGGACGGGCCTGGTCCTGCAGTTCCTGACCGCGGGCGCCGAGCGCTGGCGCGAAGAAGTGCTCGCCGCCTTGACCGAGCACCTCGCCCCGACCTTCGTCTTCGAGCGCAGCGATTCCCGCACCCGGACCGACGAGGGGCTCGAGGCGGTCCGCGGCCTGCTGGCGGGCGCGCTGACCGACCCGGTGCTGGTGCGCGAGAACGGGCTGGTCTACGAGACCTCGCCCGAAGCGGGCCACAAGACCGGCCTCTACCTCGACCAGCGCGAGAACCGCGCGCTCGTCGGCACCCTGGCGCGCGACCGCCGCGTCCTGAACTGCTTCGCCTACACCGGCGGCTTCTCGATGTCGGCGGCCGCGGGCGGCGCCGAGAACGTGGTGTCGGTGGACGCCTCGAAATCGGCCTGCGCGGCGGCGGAGCGCAACCTGCGGCGCAACGGCTTCCCCGAGGCGGCCGGCCTGGTGCAGCGCGAGGACGTGTTCCGCTTCCTGCGCCCGGGCCGCGACCGCTACGACCTGGTCATCCTCGACCCGCCGAAGTTCGCCCGCTCGCAGCGCGAGCTCGACGGGGCCGAGCGCGGCTACCGCGAGATCAACCGCCTGGGCATCGACAAGCTGGCGCCCGGCGGCCTGCTGCTGACCTTCTCCTGCAGCCAGGCGATGAACCTGCTGCGCTTCCAGCAGGTGGCCCAGGAAGCCGTGCTCGCCGCCGGCCGCCGCGCCCGCGTGCTGCGCCGCCTCTCCGGCGGCCCCGACCACCCCTGGATGCTGGGCCACCGCGAAGGCGAGTACCTCAAGGGACTGCTGCTGCTCGTGAGCTGAATCAACGCTGTTTTCTGCCCACATCCATCTCGTCCCGGGTCCACACACGCGTCCTGTCGGGGGTGTCTGCCGGGTTCCGGCGCCAGGAGGGCGCCGGAGCCCGACAGCCAAGCGATGCCGGGCACAGGATGTGCCCGGCAAGCGCCCCCCGACAGGACGCGTGTGTGGACCCGGGACGTAGGCCGCACTTGGTCGGTCACCGTGCGGATGCTACACTTCAAATCTGCGAGCTCAAGTCCAGGGCGACCGGAAGGGATGGGTCCATGGCGGTGAAGGCATATTTGCGGCCGAAGTCGGCCGCCGAGGCGCTCTCCTTGATCGAAGGGGACGAGCGCGCGGCGCTGATCGGGGGCGGGGCCTACCTGCGCCTCGCCTCGCGGGGGTACGAGACGGCCGTCGACCTGTGCGACGCCGGGCTCGACCAGGTGCGCGTCGAGGACGGGGCGCTGCGGCTCGGGGCCATGGTGACCTACCGGCGCCTGGAGACCGACGTCGTGGTGCGGGACTGCTGCGGCGGGCTGCTGGGGCGGTGCGTGCAGAACATCGTCGGGGTGCAGGTGCGCAACATCGTGACCGTGGGCGGCACGGTGGCCGGGCGCTACGCCTTCGCCAACCTGACCACGGCGCTGCTGGCGCTCGGCGCCGACGTCGTGCTGGAGCGCGGCGGGCGCAAGCCCCTGGAGCATTTCCTGGCCGACAAGGCGACGGCGCGCGACGTGCTGGTCGAAGTGGTGGTGCCGACGACGGCGGCGCGCTGCGCCTGGCGGGACCTGACGCGGGTGCGGACGGACTTCGCGGTGCTGAACGTGGCGGCGGTCGGCGACGGCGGCGCGGTGAGGGTCGCCGTGGGGGCGCGGCCCGGCGCGGCGCGGCTGGCGCGCGGGGCCATGCAGGCGGCCGCGGCCGGGGACGCGCGCGGCGCGGGCGCGGCGGCGGCCGCGGAGCTGGACTTCGGCGACGACCTGCGGGCTTCGGCGGACTACCGCCGCCGGGTGTGCGCCGCGCTGGTGACGCGCGCGGTCGAGGAGGTCCTGGCATGAACATCTCCCTGGTCCTGAACGGACGGCGCGCGGACTGGGACGTCGAGCCCGGCGAGGCGCTGCTGGACGCGCTGCGGCGCCACGGCGTGCTGAGCGTGAAGCGCGGCTGCGACACCGCCTCGTGCGGCACCTGCACGGTGCTGCTGGACGGCGCGCCGGTGCCCTCGTGCGCGGTGCCCGCGCCGCGCGCCGACGGCCGCGAGGTGACCACGGTCGAGGGGCTGCCCGAGGCGGCGGCGCATCTGGGCGCCTGCCTGGCGGCCGAGGGGGCCGACCAGTGCGGCTTCTGCGCGCCCGGGCTGGTGGTCGCGGTCGTGGCGATGAGCCGGGAGCTGGACGACCCGGACGACGAGGCGATCAACCACTACCTGGCCGGCAACCTCTGCCGCTGCGGCGGCTACGTCAGCCAGACCCGCGCGATCCGCCGCTACCTGCAGGAGGCGCGATGAAGCGAGACGACGGACTGCGGGAAGTCGGCAGGTCCCTGCCCAAGATCGACGCCCTGGGCCTGGTGCGCGGCACGCCCGCCTACACCGACGACCTGGCGCCGCGCGAATCGCTGTGCGTGGTGGCGGTGCGCAGCCCGCACGCCCACGCCCGCATCCTGTCGGTCGACACGGCCGCGGCGCTGGCGATGCCCGGCGTGCTGGCGGCCTTCACCTGGAGGGACGTGCCGCGCGTGGCGGTGACGCGCGCCGGCCAGGGGCACCCCGAGCCCTCGCCCCGCGACCGCTTCATCCTGGACGAGTACGTGCGCCACGTGGGCGACGAGGCCGCCATCGTCGCGGCCGAGACCGAGGAGCAGGCCCGCGAGGCGGCGCGCGCGGTGCGCGTGGAGTACGAGGTGCTGCCGGCGGTGCTGGACTTCGAGGCCGCGCTGGACAACCCCGTCGTGCTGCACCCCGAGCCGGAGATCCACGAGAACTTCCCGATCGGCTTCGAGCCGCGGCGCAACGTCGCCAGCGCCTACAGCATGCACGTGGGGGACGTGGACGCGGTCGTCGCGGGGTCCGAGGTCGTGCTGCGCCGGCGCTACTACACGCAGGCCCAGCAGCACGTGGCGCTGGAGCCCCACTGCGCCTGCACCTGGCTGGACGTGCACGGGCGGCTGAACGTCATGAGCTCGACGCAGACGCCGTGGCACGTGCGGCGCATCATGGCCCGCGCCCTGGAGCGCGAGGTGAAGGAGATCCGCGTCGTGAAGCCGCGCATCGGCGGCGGCTTCGGCGGCAAGCAGATGCTCCACGGCGAGCTGTACTGCGCGCTGGCGACGCTGCGCACGGGCCGGCCCGCCAAGATGGTCTACACGCGGCGCGAGGTCTTCGAGGCCACCAACACGCGCCACCCGATGCGCCTGGACGTGACCCTGGGCGCCGACCGCGACGGCACGCTGCGCGCCATCGACCTGGAGGTGCTGTCCGACACCGGCGCCTACGGCGAGCACGCCCTGACGGTGTTCATGGTGGCCGGCGCCAAGACGCTGCCCCTGTACAACAAGGTCGAGGCGGTGCGCTTCGGCGGCCGCACGGTCTACACCAACCGCGTGCCGGGCGGCGCCTACCGCGGCTACGGGGCGATCCAGGGCAACTTCGCCCTGGAGTCGGCGCTGGACGAGCTGGCGGGCGAGCTGGGGCTCGACCCGATCGTCCTGAGAGAGAAGAACATGATCGCCGAGGGGGAGACCTCGCCCATCTTCGCCATCATGGGCGAGGGCACCGAGGGCGTGGAGATGATCGTCGAGAGCTGCAAGCTGCCCGAGTGCATCCGCCGCGGCAGGGAGCTGATCGGCTGGGACGCCAAGGGCCCGCGGCGCGAGGTGGCGCCCGGCGTGTTCCGCGGCCTGGGCATGGCCCTGGCGATGCAGGGCTCGGGCATCCCGACCATCGACATGGCGGCCGCGACGCTCAAGCTCAACGACTTCGGCTCGTTCAACCTGCTGATCGGGGCGACGGACCTCGGCACCGGCAGCGACACGATCCTGGCGCAGATCGCGGCCGAGACCCTCGGCGTGCCGACCGGCGACATCATCGTCTACGCCTCGGACACCGACCGCACGCCCTTCGACACCGGCGCCTACGCCTCGAGCACGACCTACGTCTCGGGACACGCGGTGCGCGAGGCGGCGCTGAAGATGCGCGCCGAGATCCTGGTCGAGGGGGCGCGGTCGCTGGGGTGCGAGCCGGCGCGGGCGGCGTTCGACGGGAGCGAGGTGCGCGGGCCGGACGGCGCGATCACGCTGCGGGACCTGTCGGCGAAGCTGCTCTACAACGAGCACCAGAAGCAGCTGATGACCACCGGCAGCCACCTCTGCGAGAAGTCGCCGCCGCCGTACATGGCCGCCTTCGCCGAGGTCGAGGTGGATGCGGCCACCGGCGAGGTCACGCTCGTGGACTACGTGGCGGTGGTGGACTGCGGCCAGGCCATCAACCCGAACCTGGCGCTGGTGCAGGTCGAGGGCGGGCTGGCGCAGGGCATCGGCATGGCGCTGTGGGAGGAGGTCGTGTACGGGCCGCAGGGCCACCTGCGGACGCGCGACCTGATGAGCTACAAGATCCCGGGGCGCGAGGACATCCCGTCGATCAGGGCGGAGCTCGTGGCGAGCCACGAGCCGAGCGGGCCGTACGGGGCCAAGAGCGTCGGGGAGATCGGCATCGACACGCCGCCGGCGGCGATCGCCAACGCGGTGGCGGCGGCGGTGGGGGCGCGGGTGCGGGAGCTGCCGGTCACGCCGGAGAAGGTGCTCGGCGCGCTCCCCGGCTAGCTCGCGGGCGCGGCGTCTCGCCGCCGGTCGTCAGCCGACGGCCGTCACTCGACGGCCAGCGCCGGCTTGGGGGAGCGGTCGGCGCGGAACAGCCCCCAGTGCTTCTCGACCTCGTGCGGGTCGTCGCTGCCCTTCCAGTTCTCGTCGAAGGCCTCGAACCAGAACGAAGCCAGGCGCGCGTCCGCGACCCAGGCGCGGTAGCGCCGGTAGAATTCGGTCTGGCTCGCCTCGTCGGTGCGGCCCGCGATCAGCCGCCCCTGATTCCCCTCGGTCCCGCGGTCGGTCGCCCAGCCGACCTCGCCCAGCGCCAGCGTCGCGCCCGGGTGCGCGTCGCGCACCTCGGCCAGGCGGGCGTCGAGCCACGGCAGGCCCTCGTCCAGGGAGCGGCCGTTCCACAGCGGATGCGCGTGCAGGGTGATGAAGTCGAGCTCGCGGGCCACCTCGCGGCTGGCGGGCTCGCGCCAGTAGGCGAAATCGTCGGCGGTGCTGACCGGGACCGTCACGGCCGCGCGCACCTGGCGGATCCTGGCGATCAGCGTCGCCGGGGAGCAGCGGTTCCCCGACCACGACACCTGGGTCTCGTTGCCCACGCACACGGCGATGACCACGTCGGGGTAGGCGTTGGCCAGCCGGATCGCGGCCGCGCATTCCCGCTCGTTGGCGTCGGTCTTCTCGGTGTCCGGAGCGCCCTGGTCGCCGTCTCCCCGTTCGGGCTCGATCCACGCGCCCAGCAAGACCTTCATGCCCAGGGAATCGGCGCGGATCGTCGCGAGGATCGTCTCGGCGGTCTCCGCCGCGCCGTAGGTCCGCAGCAGGCGCCACCGCGGCCGCATCAGACGCAGGTCTTCGAGGATCTGGTCGGCCGCGGGACCGGGCCCGCCCGGTCGCTGGCCGTCGCGGTGCGGTCCGTAACAGATCGCCTCGCCGATCCAGGCGCCCTCGTCGCTGAGCTGGAAAGGACGTACGTCCACGGCAGCCTCCCGTTGCTGGGTGGTGTCGAGCGGCGCCGCCATGCCGCCGGCCGCCGGTCCGGCGAGGACGAGCGCCGCGGTGGCCGCGGGGATCACCTGGAACCACATGATAACACCTCCGCGGGGAGCGCGACCGCGACGGGGCCGACGAGGGGATGAGCGTCCATCGGGCGCCAGCTTTCGTTGTGGTCCGGTGTCGGCAAAGCGCCGAGCAGGTCCATCATCGCCGGATTCACCCCCCGGGCCGACCTCTGCAGGCTGGGACCGAAGACATCGCGGAAGCTTTGTACGAGACCCGAACAAAGTACCAGAAACCGACATGCCGGCCAACAAGTTCGTGGATTGGGAGCCCGGGAAAATCTTTCACGATTCATCTCATTATTTATGATGCCTGCTAAAATTTAACAATTCATCACTTTTTTAATATCCTGAAAATCTACTTGATTCGGTCACCGAACATAGTTTATGATCTTCCCAGTGGAGATGCCTCGATCCTGTGATGGCAAGATCGTCGACGACCGCACGGGGCGGCGTCCAGGTATCCGGGTATTCCGCGAAAACCCCAGGGACCGCGCACTTCAAATCAAGGAGTCGTCATGATGAGGACAAATGGTAACGTTGCTCTTCGCGCACTGTTGATCGTGCTCGCGCTCGTGTCGTTCGGCGCGGCCGTCGCCCAGGCGCAGACCGACGTCACGGTCGATCCGGCGGCGATCACCTTCGGGTACATGAACGTGTTCGATCTGGGCGGCAACTTCCTGTGGGGCAGCGGCTGGGGAATCGGCGATCTGACGGCCGTCTACAGCGGCTCCATCCTGACCCTGGGGCCGAACACGATCGGCGATCCGAACGAGTACTGGTACCAGTGCGTCGGCGGGGTCTCGCCGCCGAACTGCGGCGGTCCGGGCGCGCCGGGCAACAAGATCATGGAAGCCAACCTCTACGCCCAGGTCGATGGCGCCCTCGCGGGCCAGACCGTGACGTTCTCCGGCGAGGTCCTGTCCAACACCCTGACCAGCGCCCACACGGTCCTGGCCTTCATCAAGGACTTCGCCCCCGACTTCTCGTCGTTCGTGCAGACCACGGTGGTCCTGTCCTCGCCCGGGCCGTTCAGCCTGTCGCAGGTCGCCATCAACGATCCGGCCCGCCACGTGCAGTGGGGCTTCCAGACCACCGGCGTCAACGTCTGGGTCACCGACCTGGCTCCCTTCGGCACGCTGGTCGTCGGTCCGGAAGGCACGGTCTCCTCGGAGACCATGAGCTGGGGCACGATCAAGGCTCTCTACTAGACATCTCGCCCGCGTCGCGCCGCTGCGCGCGATGAAGAGGGGGTCCGGCGACGCCGGACCCCCTTCTTTCTGCGTACCCGCCGGGGCGCGTTCACCTGACGAGGGACAGGCCGCCGGTTTCGATGAAGTCGTCGCCCCGCAGCCGGACCAGGTAGGCGCCCGACGGCAGCGCCGATCCCTCGCCGTCGCATCCGTCCCACTCGACGGCGTGGGCCCCGGCCGGGAAATCGCCGCGGGCCAGCGTCCGCACGCGCCGGCCCGCCAGGTCGAAGATCTCGAGTTCGACCCGACCGGCGCGGTCGAGTTCGAAGCGCAGCGCCGTGGAGGGGTTGAAGGGGTTCGGCGCGGCGGGCAGCAGGCGGCCTGCCGCGACCATGGGCATGCCGGGGCGGCGGTCGTCGGGGACGGCGGTCGCGCCTTCCGGCACGAACCTGAAGTCGCTGATCACGACCTCCTGGTTCGTCGCCGGCGTGCCCGAGAGCTTCCAGATGTTCAGGTGTGTCCGCGGCTGCTCGGGACGCGGGATGTGCGGGCCGGTGTAGGTCCAGGCCCGGATCAGGGTCCCGGCCGACTCGTCCTGCGGACCGCCGCGCCAGACGCGGAATTCGACGCGGTCGGGCAGCCAGCGCATCGCGTGGCTGACGATCTCGCCGGCGGCGAACGCGGCGTCGAAGCGGGTCAGGTTGCCGCTCCAGTCCCAGGGCTGGGCCACGAACTGCCCGATCCCCTGCGAGGGGTCGCCCCAGCGGCTGTACTCGATGTCGATCTCGTTGAACGCGTTCCACCAGAGGTAGCCCTCGTCCCAGCAGGGGCCGTACTCCCACAGGTACAGGCCGAGCACGACCTGGGGATCGAGCAGGTCGAGCCGGCCGGCCGTCGTCACCACGTAGTCGCCGTAGCCGAGCGCATCTTCGACGGCGACCTCGGTGCAGTACCAGTTGCTGCCGACCCTCTGCGCCGTCAGGTGCAGGGCCCCGGCCTCATCGACCCAGACGCTCGCCTGGGAGTCGCTGAAGAGGTTGCCGCCGGGGCCGTAGTAGCCCGGGCCCTTGACGCGCCAGAGGCGGCCGGCGAAATCCAGGGTCCTGCCTCCGGGGAAGTCGTTCCACTGCACGTCGTCGATCGTCGGCGCGGCGGTGGCATAGAACGTGACCTGGTCGTAGTAGACGTCGGGCGAGGGATCGGACGGGCTCTGCAGCACGCCGAGCAGCAGGCGGGCCGTGGCGGAGCCCGCCGGCGCCGGCCCGGCCGTCAGCGCGAAGGGGAGGTACGTGTCGGTCGCGCTGCTCGCGGTGGCGACGGTGTTGGCGTCGTAGTCGATCAGGTTGCCGGCGCCGTCGCGCCATTCCACGTTGACCAGGGCGAGGCACGCTCCGGTCAGGGGCCTGAGCGACGGGACCAGCACGTTGCCGGTCACTTCGAACGACTCGCCCGCGGTGCAGGTGTGCGCCTGCCAGAAGCCGGACACGTCCCAGCCGCCCGCGTTGGGCCCCCTGACGCGCGCGGCCTTGTGGCCGTGGCTGGCGATCGTCGAGAGCCCGACCGAACCGAACTGGTTCCAGCCGCCGAAGACGACGCCGCCGGAGCCGGCGACCTCGAAGCTGGGATTGGCCAGGATGCACTGGGCGGGCGCGGCGCCGGCGAGAGCCGCCACCATGACGAGGGCGAGGAGCGCTGCGCGGGCGGGCGCCGGCAGCGGCGGCTTGGGCTGCATGGTCGGCTCCTGGTGCGGGTCCGGCCGCGCCGGGCCGCTGGTTGACGCCGCGGGTGTCAGGCCGGGCGCGGCAGGCTGACTCCGACCTCGATCAGTGCGACCCGGCCGCTGCGGGCGAACAGCTCGGTGCTCGTGGCCGGGGACAACCTGTCGCCGTCGTCCCGGGTCGACGAGCCGTCGGCGCACGTGACGCGCAGACGCGCCGGTCCGTCGCTCCGGGTGTACACGATCGGCACCTGGCAGTAGGTGAACGCCAGCTGGCCGGCCGACAGGGCGATGGTCCGTTCGCGACCCTCCACATCGTAGTACCGGAAGGCGGAAGGCTGCGCGAGGAATTCGTCTTCCCGCAGCAGGTGCGGGCGGAAGCGCACGGCGCCGTCGGACACGCTCACGCCCAGCTCGCCGAACCTGGCCAGGATCTCCTCCTTCACCTGGCCGGTCATTCCCGGCTGCTTGGCGCCGCCGTGGGCCGGGGTGTGCGAGTAGGGATCGGTCGGGAAGGCGCCGAACTCCGCGACGCTCTTCTCGGGGCCGAGGCCGGCGCGGATGCGGAAGTAGGCCGCGGCCAGGCCGTCGCGGATCGCGGCCGGCGAGCCCTCGCTCTCGGCGCGCAGGGCGGCCGCCTGGGTCGCCAGCAGCAGCTTCGCGACCATGTGCCAGTAGATGCAGCCCAGCCCCTCGTAACCGTACATCACGCCGGAGCGCCCGGTGTAGGAGCGGTGGCGGAACACGCGTTCGTAAAGCTCGCGCACGGCCTCGCGGTCGCGGGCGACGGTCCCGGCCAGGCCGGGGCGCTCGGCCAGCTTGTCGAGCGCCGCTTCGAGGTCGCGTTCGTTGCGCAGGCCGGCGGCGAAGCGGAGGGCGCCGTCGGCGTCGCGGGCGACCAGGGCGTCGTCGCCGGCGGCGAGCGACTCCCGCAGCAGGGGCACCGCCCCGGCGAGGTCGTCCGGCACGAGGTTGCGCGCCAGGAATCCCGGCAGCTCGCGTTCCGGGTACAGCAGGAAGCTCCGGCGGTCCGGGCGGTAGAGGTCGCTGGCGAACAGCTGCTCGATCACCGCGAGCGATGCGGCCGGGTCCAGCGCGCCCGAATCGAGCGCGGCGACCTGCCCCTCGAGCATCACCGGCAGACGGTCCACCTCGGCCCGGGAGGCGTCGGGGGAGAAGTGCAGCAGGTTGTAGCCGTGGTACAGGCCGTCGTCGCGGCGGTTGGCCGCGAGGCTGCGTTCGGTCCAGGCCAGGGCGGTGCGGCACAGGCGGGCGGCGCGCGCCGGCGCGAGGCCGACGTCGCCGTTCAGCCCGCCCGCGTACGCCGCCCGGCGGTAGTCGTCGAAGGCGCCGCCGAGACGGTCCAGCAGCCGCTTGCGCTCGCGCGGGTCGAGCGCGCCCGCGCCGGCCGGGAGCGCTTCCTCCTCCAGGACCCGCGCGACGCCGTCGAACCAGGCGGCGATCTCGGCCGCGACGGGCAGCTCGGCCTCGCCGGCCGACGCGAAGCGTTCGGCGAGGAATGCCAGGTAGCGTCTCAGATGGCAGAGCGTGACCACCGAGACGCCGCCGCCGGCCAGCGCGTTGTTGGCGTCGTTCCACTCCGGGCGCTGCGTGTTCATCCAGATGCCGGCGTCGGGAACCAGGTTCGACAGCTTGGACAACGCGGGCACCAGCAGCTTCTCGAACAGGTTCGCGCGGCGGACCGCGCCGTCCCCGCCGTGCAGCAGCTTGCCGTCGGTGCCGATGGCGGCGACGCGCGCCCCGATCCGCGCCGCGAGCTCCGTGTCGAACTCGATCGTGTCGCTCGGGTTCTTCAGGATCTCGGCGTAGGGCTTGATGCGGTACGGCACCTCGACGTAGGTGTAGATCCGGTCGCCGAGCGCCGCGCCGAACGCGGCGGGCTCGTGGCGGTGCCAGAGCTCGAGCAGGCGCAGCAGGTAGACCACCTGGTGATCGCCCCAGTAGCCGATGTTGCTCCAGGGATCCGACGGCTTGACGGTCTCCCAGTCCACGCCGTCGCGGGAGACGCGGTAGGGATTGAAGCCGTCGACCGTCGAGGCGTTGACGAACTTGGCGACGACGTTCGGCAGGAACCCGGGATAGGAGACGCAGAGGGCCTCCCAGTTCTGGAAGATGTCCCGCCAGTTGCCCTCGTAGCCCAGCGAGCGGGCCCCGCCGTGGCCCCGCGCGCGGATCGAAAACGTGTTCCAGGGCCGGCTCGGGTCGCCGTGGCGGCGCCCGAAGTGCAGGGGCAGGTACTCCAGGGCGTACCGCACGAGGTCGGAGTCGCCGGAGGCGACGGCCGCCTCGCGCAGCTCGCGGATCGACGGCGACTCGGGCAGGGCGTCGAGCAGCCCGCGCCGGCGCGCGGCGACCCCGCGGTCGCGGGCGTGCACGAAGGCGGCGAAATCGTCGGCGGGCGCCGTCTCGTTCCGCCAGAAGACGCCGCCGCGCATGTTGTTGAACAGGACGTTCGCGAAGTGATGGGCCCAGGCCTCGGGGCGGCCGGTGGCCTGCAGGCCGTCGGCGGCGGCGACGTTGCGCCGCAGACCCTCGCCGGCCCGGTCCAGCGCCGCGGCGACGCGGGCGTCCAGGTCCGGTTCCTCGCGCAGCAGTCGCCGCAGGGCCGCGACCGCGACGTGGTCGCGGCCGGTGTCGCAGACCAGGCGCCAGCGCACCGCGGCGCCCGGACCCAGCTTCAGGCTCGCGCCGACCAGGTAGTTGCCGCGGACGCCGTTGAGCGTCGTGTCGGCGGCGGCGGCGCGGCCGCGGCGGAAGTCGTCGAGCGACCGGCGCGACAGGTGGCGGCGGCTTCCCGCGAGCCCGCAGCACCAGACGACGTTGGCCTTCAGCGATTCCAGAGCCTCGGCCCGATCGGTGATGCCGGCGGTCAGCGAGAACACCCCCAGGCCCGTGGCGGGATCGATTTCGGACTTCTTGTAGGCGTCGACCAGGTTCGGCGTCTGCTGGTACAGGCTCAGCGGCGCCCCGTGAGGCAGCACGTTGAGCAAGCCGTCCAGCAGGTCGAGGCGCCGGGTCGCGCCGGACCGGTTCTCCAGCGTGGCGGTGCGCACCCACCCGAACTCGTCGCAGCCGGCCCACTCGTGCCGGAACGCCAGGCCGAGCGCGTGATCGATCTCCTCGAAGACGAGGCGCGTGCCGGCGGCGCTCTTGTAGAGGTTCCTCTCGACCTGCGCCTCGCCGGCGCGGTCGGCGAACGGTTCCCACAGGGTCGTCGCCCCGTCGGCGGACGCCAGGCGGATCAGCGTGCGCGGGCCGGTGTGGTGGTGGGCGTCGTGCAGCTCGTCGACCGTCACGTAGGGGAACAGCGCCCCGTCCGGGTCGATCCGGCCCGCGGTCAGGCCGCCGCGCGAGGAGATGAACAGCCACAGGTCGGCGTCGTTGGCCAGGGTCATCAGGAAGGGCTCGAGGCTGTCGTAGGCCGCGATGCGGTAGAACGGCTCCCCGTCGAGCGTGACGAAGCCGCCCGTGGGCGCCGAGAACGGGAGCGCTGCCGGGGTCAGGGGACGTGCGGGCGCCGGCTTACCCTCCATGTTTCGCCTGCCTGACGGTGTGTCGCGTGAACATGGAGGCCCCGTTTCGCTGGAGGGTGGGAGGGGGACGGCGGCGTCCGTCCCCCTCCGCGATCGCGCAGGCTACTTCACATCCTACTTCACCAGGGTCATGCTGCGGGACACGTCGCCGGCCGCCGTCTTCAGGACGCAGCGGTACTGCCCGGCCGGGGCGGCCCGGCCGTCGCCGTCGCGCCCGTCCCAGACCGCGCTGTGCGCGCCGGCGGCGAACGTGCCGTCCGCCAGCACGGCGATGCGGCGGCCGCCGAGGTCGTACACCGCGACCTCGACCGGGCCGGCGGCGTCCAGTGCGAACTCGATCCGCGTGGACGGGTTGAACGGATTCGGATGGTTCTGCGCGAGCCTGACGCCGGGCAGCGCCGCGGCGGGCGCGGCGGTGGAGTCGTCCAGGTGGAAGTCCACGTTGTCGTAGAAGATGCCCGAGGGCTCGAACAGCGTGACGAGGTTCATGAAACCGAACTGGAACAGCTGGCCGACCAGACCGGCGTCGATCGTGAGCGAGACCTGGTAGCCGCCCCAGGTCGCGGGGATCGCGGTCATGTCGGCGGTCACGAAGTTGGTCATCGCGTAGCCGCTGGCGGGGTCGATGGTCTTGATGAACGCCAGGGCCGTCGAGCCGCCGCCGAGGTTGCCCATCTTGGCCTGGAACGCGAAGACCCAGGTGTCGCCGACGTCGCCGGCGACGATCGTCTGCTCCTTGAAGATGTTCGCCTGGATCCAGTTGCCGCCGCCCTGGGCCTGGTTCTGGTAGTCGCCGTAGACCGACAGCTGCCTGCTGCCCTGATCGACGCCGCCCTCGCCGGTCGCGACCGCGCAGAACGCGGCGCCGTCGTTGGGAGCGGGGTAGGGGCCGTAACCGTACATCCAGACCATCGACGGGTTGAAGGCGTTGCCGTAGACCAGCCAGCCGTCGCCGATCAGTCGCCCGGCCGCCGGCAGGGGCATGCCTTCGAAGGTCTGGGTGTAGGGCGTGAGCGCTTGGCTGACCCCGGAGAGCAGGCAGAGCAGAGCCGCTGCCGCAACGATCGTGGTGACCTTGGTGTTCATCTCGACAACCTCTCGTTGAAGACGGCTCCCGCACCTGCGGACCGCGTCAGGTCGACCGCGTCGGGCGATGGCGGCGACGCGCCCGCCCGCGCGGATTCCTGCCTTGACAGGGCCGTCAATATCATACACTATGTTCGGAGTCCGAACAAAGATTTTTTTCTGGGTTTTCCGGGGCTTGCCTGCTGACCGGGCGCTCATGGAAACTCCGGTGGACCACGGCGTGAGGGGAGGCGAAGGACCGTGACCCGCCATCGTTTTCCTGAAGGATTCCTGTGGGGTGTCGCCACCTCCGCCCAGCAGATCGAGGGCGCGCGCCGCGACGACGGGCGCGGCGACTCGATCTGGGACCGCTTCGCCGAAACGCCCGGGAAGATCGCCGACGGCTCCGACCCCGGCGTGGCCTGCGACCACTACCACCGCTGGCGCGAGGACGTCGATCTCATGCAGCGGATGGGCCTGAACGCCTACCGCTTCTCGATCGCCTGGCCGCGGGTCCTGCCCGAGGGCCGCGGGACCGTCAACGCCGCCGGCCTCGGCTTCTACGATGCGCTGATCGACGCGCTGCTGGAGGCCGGGCTCGAACCTCTGCCGACGCTCTACCACTGGGACCTGCCCCAGGCCCTGCAGGACCGCGGCGGCTGGTCGTCGCGCGACACGGTCGACGCCTTCGCCGAATATGCCACGGCGGTCGCGCGGCGCCTCGGCGACCGGGTCCGCTGGTGGACCACCCACAACGAGCCCTGGTGCGTGGCGACGCTCGGCCACGAGGAGGGGCCGCACGCGCCCGGTCACACCGATCCGGCCGAGGCCCTGCGCGTCGCGCACCACCTGCTGCTCTCGCACGCCCGCGCGTCGGCGGCGATCCGCGGCAACGTGTCCGGCGCCGAGGTCGGAGTGGTGACGAACTACTGCCCCGCCCACCCGGCCACCGACGGCGAGGCCGACCGCGACGCCGCCCGCTGGTTCGACGGCTTCTTCAACCGCTGGTACCTGGATCCCCTGTTCCGCGGGGAGTATCCGGCGGACGCCGTCGCCGACCGCATCGCCGCCGGCCACCTCGCCGGTCCGGAGCTGCCGTTCGTGCGGGACGGCGACCTCGCCGCCATCTCGCAGCCGCTCTCGTTCCTCGGCATCAACTACTACAGCCGCGTCGTGATGCGCGCGGGCGCGGACGGCCGCCGCGAGGCGGTGCCGCCGGCGCCGCCGGCGGCGGTCACGGACATGGGCTGGGAGGTCCGGCCCGAATGCCTGCACGAGAGCCTGCTGCGCCTCGTGCGCGACTACGCGCCGCGCCGGCTCCTGATCACCGAGAACGGTGCGGCCTACGACGACCCGCCGGGCCCGGACGGCCGCATCGCCGACGCCCGCCGGATCGATTACCTGCGCGGCCACCTGTTGGCCGCCCAGCGGGCGATCGCGGACGGCGTGCCCCTGCAGGGGTACTTCGCCTGGTCGCTGCTGGACAACTTCGAGTGGAGCTTCGGCTACCGCATGAAGTTCGGGCTCCACGCGATCGATCCGCTGACCCTGGCGCGCCTGCCCAAGGACAGCGCCGGCTGGTACGCGGATGTCGTCTCAGCCAACGCCGTCGAAGACACCTTCCCGTCCACCGGATAAAGGAGACTCCCGTGCGCTCGAATCCAGCCGGACGCTTCCGCCGCCTCCCCACCGCCGCCCTGCTCGCGTGCCTGCTGCTGCTGGCCGCGTCGCCGGGCACCCTCCCGGCCCGGGCGGCGCCGCCGCCGCGCGTCGAGGTGGTGACCGACGACAGCGGCTCGCGCCTGCAGGTCGGCGGCCGCGACTTCCCGGTCTTCGGCATGAACTGGGACTACATGCCGATCGGCCACAACTACACCTACAACCTGTGGGCGCAGCCGGACGAGATGATCGTCGCGGCGCTGGACAGGGAGATGTCGCTGCTGCAGAACATGGGCGTCAACGCGATCCGCCAGAGCGTCGGCGTGCCGCCGCGGTGGGTGGCGTACATCCACGAGAAGTACGGCATCTTCACGGTGCTCAACCACGTGGTCGGCCGCTACGGCCTGACCCTGGGCGGCGTGTGGACCCCGGTCACCGACTACGGCGATCCGGCGACGCGCGCGCAGCTGCGGGGCGAGGTGTCGGCGATGGTCGAGCAGTACCGCGGCACCCCGGGCGTGTTGATGTGGCTGCTGGGGAACGAGAACAACTACGGGCTCTCCTGGAAGTCCTTCGAGATCGAAGCGCTGCCCGAGGGCGAGCGCGACGCCGCGCGGGCGCGCCACCTGTACTCCCTGTTCGGGGAGATCATCCGCGAGGTCCACCGGCTCGACCCGGACCGCCCGGTCGCGATCGCCAACGGCGACGTGCAGTACATCGACCTGATCGCCGAGGAGTGCCCCGACCTGGACGTGTTCGGCACCAACGTGTACCGCGGCGTCTCGGCGCGCGACCTCTTCCAGGTGGTCCGCGAGAAGCTGGGGACGCCGGTGATGTTCACCGAGTTCGGATCCGACGCCTTCAACGCGGTCACGATGCGGGAGGACCAGGCCGTGCAGGCCCGGTACCTGCTGGCCCAGTGGCGCGAGATCTACACGCAGGCCGCCGGCCAGGGCCGGGCGGGCAACGCGATCGGCGGCCTGGTCTTCCAGTGGAGCGACGGCTGGTGGAAGTACCTGCAGGACAGCCGGCTCGACGTCCACGACACGAACGCCTCGTGGCCCAACGGCGGCTACGTCGAGGACTTCCGCGAAGGCGACAACAACATGAACGAGGAGTGGTGGGGCATCGCCGCCAAGGGCCCGCCCGACGCGCACGGCCTCTACGAGGTCTATCCCCGCGCCGCCTACTACGCGCTGCGCGACGCGTTCCGCCTGGACCCCTACGCGCCGGGTACGGATCCCGACGCCATCGCGGCGCACTTCGACCGCATCTCCGCGGCGGGCGCGGCGCTCGAGGCGCGCGGCGCCTCCGCCAGCCTGGAGACCGACGCGCTGGGCAAGGTGCGCGTGGCGGGCCTGCGCCTGGAGTACGAGACCTACAGCACCGGCGGCGAGAACGTCAGCACGCCGCCGTCGACGACGCCGCAGGCGGCGTTCCCCTCCTACCGCGGCTTCGACAACGGCCAGTCGTTCTACGCCGACCTCGAGGCCAAGCCCAGCGGCGCGGTCACCGGCCGCCTCTCGCTGAACGTGCTGGGCCACGTGGCCCGCAACCGGATCGACGAGGTCTTCTACGAGAACCGCGGCCGGCCCCAGGCCGTGCGCGCCGCCGACGGCAGCGTCCTGCAGCTCGACGCCAACGAGCGGGTCAAGGTCTACCGGTCGTCGCTGTCGTGGAACGACAGGCGGTTCGACCTCGAGGCGTTCTACCGCACCGGCCATCTGCACTGGCAGTACGAGGGTGATTTCTTCGGGCTGTACCGCGACGCCTACTACGGCGAGAACGTCGACATCTACAACGGCGAGGCGCCGATCGGCTTCGAGATCGCGGGCAAGCGGGGGCTCGCCGGGCTCAAGGCGGCCTTCGGGCCGCAGCTCTGGTGGGGCGCGAACCCGGCGGTGTTCGTCAAGTACCAGCGTCGCGCGGCGGGCGCGGACTGGGCCGCCGTGATCCAGGACGACTTCACCCAGCAGACGCAGCTGAGCAGCTCGGTCGCGATCCCCGTGCGCAAGACCCGCAAGGCGTCGCTGCAGATGAAGGCGCCGATCGGCCGCTTCGTGTTCGAGGGGGGCGTGCTCTGGTCGGGGCAGCCGCGCGTGGGCGAGACGTTCCAGCTCGTGGACGAGGACCTGCTGGCGTCGGGCGCGTCGCTCACGCCCGCCGACATCAGGCAGGACGCGATCGTCGACGGGGACACGTTCGGCTGCAAGGGCAAGCTCACCTGGCAGCGCGGCCGCTGGAACTGGTACGGCCAGGGCGCCTACATGGGCCTGGTCGCCGAGGCCGGCCCCACCGCCATCCCCACCTTCACCGGCTGGGAGCTGCGGGACAGCGGCTCGGGCAACCAGGCCAACGCGCTGACCGGCGTCGCGGTGACGCTGGGCAACTGGCAGGTCGGACCGAACTTCCTGTGGCAGAAGCCCGTCGTCGGCCCCATGCCGGGCCCGGATCAGCTCGCCTACACCCAGGGGCGCCCGCGCAACATCCTCGACGACCCCTTCGCGGTGCGCGGCAACCGCGAGACCAAGGCCGCCGAGCTGATGGTCGTCTACGACCCCACGCCCGCCACCTGGATGTGGACCTGGGACAGCGACGCGCGCGAGGACGCCGACCTGGCCGCCAGCCTCGGCCTGGTGTTCCGCCGCCACGAGACGACGGCCGACGCGGGCCTGTTCATCTCGGCCGAGAACGCGATCTACCCCTTCCCGGGCGGCACGCCCCCGCGCGACCTGTGGGAGGTGCACGCGCGCGTCGCCAACCGCGTGGGCGACGGGGCGCGCATGGTCGGCCACCTGTACTGGGGCACGGCCGAGCCGAACGGCGCCGAGCGTCGCCTGGTCCACCGCTTCGGCGCCGACGCACGCCTCGCCTGGCGGTCGGCGGCGCTGGCGGGCTATCTGAAGCTCGACGACTTCGGCCCCTACGATTACCACCGCGACTTCAACCTGACCTACCCGCTGCAGGCGATGGCGGACGCGTCGGTCACCCTCGGCTCGCCGGTCTGGTTCAGCCTGCCCCAGACGAAGCTCGGCGTGCGCCTGACCTACCGCACGCTCGACCGCTACTCGAACCGGTACGCGCCCGAGGGCTACGGGGAGCCGGCGGTGGGTGAGCTGTATCCCGAGGGGCTGGCGGGCGGACGGGAGTGGGAGATCCGCACCTACCTGCACTTGAGCCTCTGAGCGGTCCCCACGCGGAACGAAGAAGGCCCGGCCGCAGCGGCCGGGCCTTCTTCTTGCGGCGGGTCGGGCCGGGGCGGCCGTGCCGCTTACCGCAGTTCCCCGTGGACGCGGACCCAATCGACGAGCATCACCTGCGGAAAAACCGTCGTCTCGTCGGGCGGCCCGACCCAGTTGCCGCCCACCGCGACGTTGAGCAGGATGAAGAAGGGGCGGTCGAAGACCCAGGCGGCGCCGGCGGGAAGGTCGGCGCGGCCGGCCGTCAGGTAGGCGTAGCCGTCGACGAACCAGGTGATCGACCCCTCGTCCCACTCGATCGCGTAGGTGTGGAAGCCGAGGTCGTAGCCGCCCTGGGCGATCGCGTGGGCGGCGGTGATGGCCGCGCCGCCGGCGTAGCCGGGACCGTGCAGGCTGCCGTGGATCGTGCGCGGCTCCTGGCCCCGGTACTCCATGACGTCGATCTCGCCGCACGCCGGCCAGCCGACCTCGCGCACGTCGGCGCCGAGCAGCCAGAAGGCCGGCCACAGGCCGCGGCCCGACGGCAGCTTGAGGCGGGCCTCGAAGCGGCCGCGCGCCTGCGCGAACAACCCCTCGGTCTTGATGCGGCCCGAGGTGTAGGCGCGGCCTTCCCAGTCCTCCAGGCGGGCGGTGATGGCGAGGTGCCCCTCGCCGTCGAGGTGCACGTTCTCGGCGCGGTCGGTGTCGTACTCGAGCTGGGCGTTGCCCCAGCCGGTGCCGACGTCGAAGCGCCACTTGGCGGGATCGGGAAGCTGGCCGGCGGGGCCTGCGAAGTCGTCCTCGAACGTCAGGCCGTAGGGCACCGGCGCCTCCTCGTCGGTGCAGCCGCCGGCCGCGCCGAGGGCGAGCAGCGCCGCGAGCAGCGCCGCGGCGGGCTTCACGCCGGGGCGCCGCCGGCGCGCGCCGGGACCGCGACCTGCGGGAACAGGCGGGAATCCTCGAGCGCCGCCTTCAGGACCAGCGTCGCCGCCCCGATCGCCACCGACAGCGGACCCAGCTCGCTGGTGCGGATCTCGGCCGCGGCCAGCGAGCTGACCAGGGTGCGGTTGCGGACGTGTTCGCGCAGCGGTCCGAGCAGCAGGTCGCCGAGGAGGGCGAGGTCGCCGCCGACGATCACCAGCGACGGGTTCATCAGGTTCATCATGCTGGCCACGGCGCGGCCGAGATGTTCGGTCGCCTCGGTCGCCACGCGCAGCGCCAGCGGATCGCCGGCCAGGGCGGCGTTCTCGATGTCGCGGACCGAGATCTCGGGGCCGGCCAGCGAGCTGCCGGGGTACTCGGCGCCCAGTTCCCGCGCGCGTTCGACCAGCGCCTGGCTGCCGGCCAGGGTGACCAGGCAGCCCTGCAGCCCGCAGATGCAGCGTTTGCCCTTGGGGTCGATCGAGATGTGCCCGATCTCGCCCGCGGTGCCGGTGGCCCCGCGGTAGATCTCGCCGCCGATCACGTGCCCGGAGCCGATGCCGGTGGCGACCTTGATGTAGGCGAGGTCGTCGACGCCGCGGCCCACGCCCCACCAGTGCTCGGCCAGGGCGCCCAGGTTGGCGTCGTTGTCGACCATCAGCGGCGCGGCGAGCCGGCGCGACAGGTCCTCCAGCCCGAGACGGCCGCCCCAGGCGGGGATGACGATCTCGGAGAGGCGGTCGGGGTGGGAGGGGTCGAGCGGGCAGGGCACCGCGACGCCGATGCCCACCAGCGGCCGCTCGGCGGCCGCCGGCGAGGCGAGGCATTCGTGGCACAGCGCCTCGATCAGCCGGCGCGTGCCGTGCGGGTCGTTGCGCACGGGGTGTTCGCGCGTGGCGTGGGCCAGCACGCGGCCGCGCAGGTCGGTCAGCACGGCGGTGACGTGGGCCGCGCCCATCTCGACGCCGAGGATCGCGCAGGCGTCGTCGCGGAACTCGAGCACGATGGGGCGGCGGCCGCCCTGCGAGGGGCCCTCGCCGCCCTCGGCGACGATCCCCATGGGCAGGATCTCGCTGACGATCTCCGAGACGGTGGAGCGCGACAGGCCGGCGAGCCGCGCGATGTCGGCCCGCGAGACGCTGCGGTGCTGCCAGATCAGGCGCAGCACGGCGTCGGCGAGGGGCCGCGGCCGGTCCGGATCCGACCGACGCAGCCCCTTCCAGTACAGGTTCCCGTTGTTCATGCGGCCGATTCCTCCGGTGCGTCCCGTGGCGATCGGGGCATCCTACCTGTGGAAGTAGATGTTGTCCACCAGCACGACACTCGCGTCGGGGGTGCTCAGCACGATCTGGCCCAGATGGTCCAGCGGCACGGTGAACCCGAAATCGGCCAGAGGGATCTCCAGCGACGACCAGCCGCCGGCGGCGAAGGCGGGCGTCGACGACGCGTCGAAGGCCAGCTCGGAGCTGCCGGTGCCCCAGCCGTTGTCGCCGCTGAACGGGACCAGCTTCACCAGGAAGCGGGTCCCGGCCGGCGCGTACACGTCGAGGTGCAGGTGCGTCATCGCCGTCACGTCGATCGTGTGCAGGTGGAAGTCGACGCCCACGAAGTTCAGGAAGGTGTAGAAGCGCGCCACGTCGCCGTCGATCGTGAAGAGACCGTCCTCGGCCGTCGAATACTGCCAGTGGGGGTTCCAGTTGACGACGGTCGCGTCGGGGTAGACGCCGCTGAACAGCGAGACCACGTCGGCGGCCGGCAGCGTCGGCGGCGTGGCGGGCGCCGGCGGCGGCTGGTAGCCGCTGACGGTCACGGCGCCCTCGACCGGCATCCCGCCGAGGGTGGCCGTGATGACGGCGTCGCCGAGACCGACCATCCGGATCTCGTTGCGGACGACCGTCGCCACCGACGGGTCCGACGAGCTGAAATCGAAGTAGCCGGGCATGTGGTCGACCCGCACCGGGGCCCCGTCCACGGCGAAGACGGTGTGGACGCTGTCCAGCCTGGCGGTCGTGCCGACGAAGTACTGCTTGGTCAGGGGCTTCAGGGTGGGCTGGGGATCGGTGACGTTGTCGAGCCGCGCGAAGCGGATGTCGTCGATCCAGATCCGGTGTCCCTCGGGATAGCCGGCCTCGCGGCCCTCGGCGAAGGTGAACATGCCGCGCTCGGACACCAGCTTCGCGGGCGCGGGGATGGGGATGACCACGAACGACCAGGCCGTCGTCAGGGGAATGCCCGAGCGGCCGGCGGTCAGGTGCGAGGTGCCGGTGTTGTCGTTGCCGTAGCCGAACACGTCCATCGCGCAGGGGATGCTGGCGCGGGCATAGAAGGTCAGCGCGTTGAAGTCGGCCAGGTCGCGGCCGGCGACGGCGGTCAGCACGCCGCCCGCCCACCCGCCCAGGTTCGAGCCCTCGGGCGGCACGGTGATCGTCAGCGAGTGGTCGCCGGACTGCACGAACACCGAATCGGTGCCCACCGCGTAGGGGTCGGTGTCCATGAAGGCCTGGAAGTAGACGTCGGGGGCGTAGGCGTCGTCGAAGACCAGGGGGTCGATCGGCGCGCGCGCCTGGTCCAGGTCGGCGGGGTTGCGGCTGCCGCAACCGGCGCCGGTCAGGGCCAGGGCGCACAGCAGGGCCAAGGCGAGGGGCGACGAGGGACGGATCGGCATCACGATCGCCTCCGTGGGGATGCGCCGCCGGGCTCGGACCCGGAATCCGGCTGTCGAACGGTCTTTGTGCGGTCTCCGATCAAAGTATGGATGAGGGGTCGGTCGATGTCAAGCACGTGGCCTGCAACCAGGCCAACCAGCGCCGCCATTCCCGCCCGCGGCGGCGGATCAGGCGTCGCGACCGGCTTCGCCCCGCCCCTGCAGCTCCCGCAGGTGCGCGTACTTCAGAAACGTGTAGACCCCGGCCATCACGGCGATGCACAGGCCGCGAAAGCCGTCCAGGTAGGCCCGCTGCAGCACCAGGCGTCGCAGCAGCGCGAACTTGGGACGCACCAGCAGGTCGGTCCAGCGGGCGCGGCGGCCGTCCTCGTGCATGGCGGCGGCGGCGGCGCGGGCCGAGGCGGCGTTCTTGCGCAGGTGCTCGGCGAGGTCGGCGTAGGTGTAGTGGAGCAGGTCGCCGTCGAGGCGGGCGCGGACGCGGCCGCGGAACTCGACGTACGGGTGGGGCTCGCGGCCGGACCAGACGGCGCTGCCCTTGCGGTACAGGAACGTGCGCCACTCGGGGTACCAGCCCGAATGGTTGATGAGGCGGCCGGCGTAGACGCCGTGGCGGTTCAGTTCGAAGGCGTCGGCGGCGGGGTCGCCGCCGCGGAAGGCGGCCGCGATCGAGGCGCGCAGCTCGGGGGTGACGACCTCGTCGGCGTCCAGGCAGAGGACCCAGGGCCGGCCCGCCTGCTCGACGCCGAAGTTCTTCTGGTCGCGGTAGCCGGTCCAGGCGCGCTCGAGCACGCGGGCGCCGCGCTCGCGGGCGATCGCGACGGTGCGGTCGGTGGAGCCGGAGTCGACGACCAGCGTCTCGGCGCAGAAGTCGGCGGCGTCGAGGCAGCGCGGGAGGTTGCGCTCCTCGTCGCGGGCCACCACGACGAGGGTGATCGGCAGCTTGGCGGTCACGACGGAGTCCCCGATCCGGTGCCGTTGGAACGCGGGGCGCCGAACCAGCGGCCCAGCGTCCGGGTGGACCTCTCCCTCACGCCCGGCGGCAGGCGGCGGGACACGTAGAGGATCGCCGCCGCGATCACGCCGACGTCGTCGAGCAGGCCGACCAGGGGCGTCGGGTCGGCCACCGCATCCAGCGGAAACAGCAGGTAGGCGAGCGCGCCGAAGATCGCCAGCTTCGCCCAGCCCGGCGTGGCCGGGTCGCGGGCGGCGTGGTAGAGCCACAGCAGGCGTTCGAGGACGCCGCGGACCGGTCTCATTCCGGCTTCTTCGACTGCTTCTCCTTCTTCAGCGCCTTCTTCTCCTTGAGGGTGTGCTGGGGCTTCTTGCGGGTCTCGCGGTTGCCTTTGTCCTTGCTGCCCTTCTCGGCCATGACGTTACCTCCGTGCGCACCATGAAGTTGGGCCGGTCCGGGCCGGGATCGTCTCCCGGGCCGGACCTCGCCCGGACAGAGTAGCAGATCCGGTGGCAGGCTCAAACCCCCGATCCGGCGCCGTCGGCCTATGGTAGACTCGGCGGGCGATCCGCGGGAGCGGCGCGGGGGGGGGAGCGATGAGGACGTACCGGTGGCTCGCGCTGTGCGCGATGGTCTGCGCGGCGGGGACGGCCGCGGCCGACTGGGCCGCGTGGGAGATCGACGGGAACACGAACGACGCCGACTGGCCCGCGCTGGCGGTGTCGCCCGGCAACACGGCGGTGATCGCCTGGGAGGAAGAGGGCGTCGGCGTCTGGACCCGGACGATGGACGCCTACTTCGGGGACGAGATCATCGCCTACCCGCCGACGTTCCACGGGCCGGGCCACCGTCCCGTCGTGGCCTGGACCTGGCGGGGGTTCCTGCTGGTCTGGACCGACGGCTGGAATCTCGTCTACCGCTACGGCGACGAACTCGGATGGGGCGATCCGTCCCTGACGATCCCCGCGGGCCGAGATCTCGCCGAGGCGAGGCTCGACCTGCAGGGCTGCGCCGAGCCGGGCTGGAGCGTCGGCTGGCTCGCCTGCACGCTGCCGGCGGGCGCCGGGGTCGATCACTGGTCCGTCCGCTTCAACAAGGGCAGCTACGATCCGCCGGAACTGCTGGCCGCCGGCTCGGCGGAGTGGGGCGCGGCCCAGGTGGCGCAGGTCCCGCACGTTCCGCAGCCGCTGCCGCGCGTCTACTACTTCCCGGAGTTCACGCGCCTCGGGCACCGCGACGGCCAGGCCGACGGCGGCTGGTCGCCGCCGGTCCTGCTGCCCGCCGAGAGCTACGGGGCCGCCTGCGACGCGCGCGCGCACGCCGACGGCCGGCAGGCGGTGCTCTCGCTGGGGCCGCAGCCCACCTGCCCCTGCAACACGGTCCACTACAGCGAACAGGACGACGCCGGCAACTGGTCCGCGCCCCTCACGCTGCTGGAGTCCCACGACGAGTACGACTGGCCCTTCTGCCCGCAGGTCGCCTGGGGCGACGGCGACGAGGTCCACGCCTTCTGGGTCCAGCCCACCTACAACGCGTGGATGGAGCCGGGGCGCGTCCACCTGGAGTACCGCCACCGCACCGGCGGCGTCTGGCTGGACGAGAGCGCGGCGCTCGAACCCTACGAACGCCGCAGCCTGGGCCTGCAGGTGGCGTTGGCGACCACGGCGCGGGGCGACCCGCTGTTCGCCTGGACGCGGCAGGACACGCTGATCTCGGGGCCGCAGCCGCGGCGGGTGTGGCTGGCGCGGCCGCGCGCGGCGGTCGCGGCGCCCGCTGCCGAGGGGGGCGGCATGGAGCTGTCGGCCTGGCCGAACCCCGGGCGGTCGCGCCTCGCGTTCGCGGGGAGCGCGCCGGCCGGCGCGCCGGCGACGCTCGCCGTCTACGACCTCGCCGGGCGGCGCGTGGCGGCGCCCGCGCTGTCGGCTGACGGGGCGGGGCGGTTCACGGCGGTCTGGGACGGCCGCGACGGCGCCGGGCGCGAGGCGCCGGCGGGGGTGTACCTGCTGCGCCTGGACGCGGGCGGCCGGTCGGTGACGCGGCGGGCCGTGCTGGCGCGCTGAGGCGCAGGGAGGCGGCGCTCGTGCGGAACCCGTGGCTCGACATCCCGCTGGACGACTACGAGGGCCACATGGCCCTGCCCGGCGTGGGCCAGGCGCAGCTGCTGTCCCGCGTCTTCGCCGACGCGCTCGCGGCGCACGCGCCGCGGTCGGTGGCCGTGATCGGCTGCGCGGGCGGCAACGGGTTCGAGCGGGTGTCGCGCCGCGTGACCCGGCGCGTGGTGGGCGTGGACCTCAACCCCGAGTACGTCGAGCAGGCCCGCGTCCGGTTCGCGCACCGCCTGCCGAAGCTGGAGCTGTTCGTCGGCGACGTGCAGACGGACTCGTTCGCCTTCGCGCCGGTCGACCTGGTGTACGCCGGCCTGCTGTTCGAGTACGTCGAGCTCGGCGCGGCGCTGGCCGGGATCAGATCCATGCTGAAGCCGGGCGGCGCGCTGCTCTCGGTCGTGCAGCTGCCGAGCGCGGCCATCGCCGGGGTCACGCCGTCGCCGTTCGCCAGCCTCGGCGCGCTGTCCGCGGCCATGCGCACGGTGCCGCCCGACGCGCTCGCGCGCGCGGCGGCGGCCGCCGGCTTCCGCGAGACCGGGGCGCGGACCGCGCCGGCCTCGGGCGGCAAGGAGTTCCGGGTCCAGACCTTCCGTCTGGAGGCGGTCGGGCGCCGGTCCTGACGCCGCGCCCGACCGTCCGGTTGCCGCTCCCGTTCGCCTCCCTCGCCCCGCCACCCCGTCATCTATGGCCTTGAGCCCCCGCACCGCCTGGGATACCCTGCGGCGATCGACGCCCATCGCAACCGATATCCGACCTGCCACCAACGAAGGAGCCGTGCTCATGCGCAAGATGTCGCGGGTGTGGACGGTGGCGGCCCTCGCCTTCGCCGCAGGTGCGGCGTGGGGCCAGAGCGCCGGCCATATCGTGGGGTGGGGCTGAGCCAGGTCCTCGTCGCCCCATCGGAACTCGACAGCCTGGTCGCCGTGTCGGCGGGCGGGAGCCACACCCTGGGGCTGAAGTCCGACGGCTCGATCGTGGCCTGGGGCGGCAACAGCCGCGGCGAGTGCCTCGTGCCGGCGCCCAACCGGGACTTCGTCGCCGTGTCGGCACGTTCCTTCCACAGCCTGGGCCTCAAGGCCGACGGGCGCATCGTCGCCTGGGGCGACAACGGCAGCGGCCAGTGCAACGTGCCGGCGCCCAACGCGGGTTTCGTCGGCGTCTGGTCGGGGGGGAGCTTCGGGCTGGGACTGAAGACCGACGGTTCGCTCGTGGTCTGGGGCGACGGCGCGGACGGCCGGTTCGCGGTGCCGGAGCCGAACGCGAACTTCGATACGGTGGTGACGGGCGAGTCCTGCGTCATGGGCCTCAAGGCCGACGGCTCGCTCGTGGTCTGGGGACCGAACTGCCAGTCCCTCGTGCCGCTGCCGAACGCCGATTTCGTCGACATGGCGGGGGGCATCTACCACTGCCTGGGTCTCAAGGCCGACGGTTCCATCGTGGCCTGGGGCGCCAACGACCAGGGACAGTGCGACGTCCCGGCGCCCAACGCGGACTTCGTGGCCGTGATGGCGGGGGGATCCTACAGCCTGGGGCTGAAGTCCGACGGCACGCTCGTGGCCTGGGGGTGGAGCGAGGAGGGCCTGGCCGACATCCCCGGTCCCAACCGGGATTTCACGGCCGTTTCCGTGGGCGGGGGATTCTGCGTGGGTCTCAAATCGACGGCACGCCCGTGCTATGGGGAAGCAGCGGTTCGAGCCAGTGCAACGTGCCGGCGTTCAACGGGGACTTCGCCGCGATCGCGGCGGGAGCGTCCCAGTGTCTGGGGCTCAAGTCCGAAGGCAAGATCGTGGTCTGGGGCGATAACCTGAGTGGTCAGTGCAACGTCCCGGCGCCCAATCAGGAATTCGTCGCCCTCGCGGGCGGCATGTCCCACAGCCTGGGCCTGAAGTCCAACGGAAAGATCCTGGGCTGGGGGAATAACTTTTCCGGGCAGTGCAACGTGCCGGCGCCGAACACGGACTTCATTGCCTTGGCGGCGGGCTCGTACCACAGCCTGGGTTTGAAGGCCGACGGGTCGGTCGTGGTCTGGGGGGACAACTACTACGGCCAGTGCGACATCCCGGAACCCAACACGGGCTTCGTCGCCGTGGGAAGGGGGGACTTCCACAGCCTGGGGTTGAAAGCCGACGGCACGATCGTAGCCTGGGGAAACAACGATTACGGCCAGTGCAACGTGCCGGCGCCCAACGCGGATTTCATCGCCGTGATGGGGGGCATTGACCACAGTCTGGGCCTGAAGTCCGACGGTTCGATCGTGGCCTGGGGCTGGAACCAGTACGGCCAGTGCAACGTGCCGGCGCCCAACGCCGATTTCGTGGCCGTGGCCGCGGGCTTCCGTCACAGCCTGGGTCTGAAGTCCGACGGCTCGGTCGTGGCTTGGGGCGGCAACGTGCGCTTCGAGCGCGAGGTGCCCCAGCCCAACGCCGGGATCATCGCCGTGGCGGCGTACGGCAGCTACAGCCTGGCGCTGAAGTCCGACGTTCCGCTCGCGTCCGGGGATGATCCCGCCTTGCCGATCGTCGCGGCGCCGGGCGCCGCCGGCCCACCGGAAGCGGCCGGGTTCCAGGTCCTGTCGCTGGCGCCCAACCCCTTCAACCCCTCCACCGAGATCGCCTTCGCGGTCCCTCGCCGGGACGAGCTGAGCCTGGAGATCCACGATGCCGGCGGCAAGCTCGTGCGGCGCGTGCCGCTCGGGCCGCTCGGCCCCGGCCGGCACGCGATCCGGTGGGACGGGCGCGATGACGGCGGTCTGAACGTGGGGTCGGGTGTGTACTTCGTGCGGTTGCGCGGCGCCGAGACGATCACGCGGGCGGTCAAGGCGGTGCTGGTGCGCTGAGCGGGAGCGCCGGGCTTCAGCGCACGAGATACCCACGCCGGCATACCGTCGCGTCCCCAGCACGCAACCGGTAATAGTAGACGCCCGAAGGCGCCGGCGTCCCGTCGGCGCGGCGGCCGTCCCAGGCCGCCCAGTGCGGGCCGGGGGCGAACTCGCCCCGGGCGACCTCGCTCACCAGGCGGCCGCGCAGGTCGAAGACCGCGAGGCTCGCCGTCGATTCCTGCGGCAAAGAGAACGCGATGCGCTGCCCGGCCGGCCCCGGGTTGGGCGTCGGCGCGCCCAGCAGCAGGCTGTCGCGGAGCAGGTCGGGCGCCGCGGTCGTCGGGGCCAGGGCTTCGGCGGCGAAGGCCAGCGGGCTGCCGGCCGCTCCCGGGCACGTCGCCACGAGGGTGTTGGGGCCCGGCAGGGGGCCGAGGTTCCAGGCGCCGACGGTCGCGACGCCGTCCGCGCCGGTCAGGGCGCCGCCGCCGGTCACCGCGCCGCCGCCCGAGGCCGCGGCGAACGCGACGGCGAAGCCGGGCAGGGGGTTGGCGAAGGGGTCGCGCACGCGCACCGACGGGGCGACGCTGACCGCGGCGCCGGCCTCGGCCGACTGGCCGTCGCCGGCGACCTTCGCGCAGCCCGCGTGGAGCTGGCGGAACCAGCGCAGGGCGCCGTCGTCGGCGTCGTCGTCGGTGAAGAAGCACCAGTTCTCGCCGACGGCGCCGCCGGCGGTCACGGCCGGGGTCATCGCCAGGCCCTCGATGTTCGAACCGCTGGGGACCTGGATCTCGGCGGCGGCGACGAAGCGGCGGGCGGAGCCCGACGGGGTCGAGGTCAGGTCGGTGATCTCGATCAGGTTGCCGTCGGTGTTGTGCAGGACGTAGAGGCGGCCGCTGCCGCCGTCGAAGGTCAGCTCGCAGCTCTCGGTGCGCGAGGTCAGGTAGCGGCCGACGAAGGTCGCGGCGCCGTCGGTGCGCAGGTCGAAGGCGTAGACCCAGCCGGAGGTCTGCACCGCGACGAAGACGAGGCCGCCGAAGCCGCTCGCGCCGTGGACGCTCTGCGGGTAGGGGACGCCGGCGCCGTCCACGAAGCCGCTGCGGGCCAGCCAGACGTCCGGCACGAAGGCCAGGCCCTCGGGGCCCGAGTTGCCCCAGTCGGGGATCGCGCTCAGCAGCCAGCTCGTCAGGGCGGCGCCGTCGGCGATGCGGTAGGAGCGCAGGGTGCGCGCCTGCTCGTCCATCACGAAGACGCGGTCCGCGGCGGCGCCCAGGCAGGCGATCGCCTCGAGGTCGCCGGTGCCGTCGTACTCCCGCTCGACCGCGAAGCCGCCGGCGCCGTCCTCGCGCAGCGACCAGAACTTGGCGGGGCCGTTGGTGCAGACCCAGAGACGGCGGGCGGCGGGGTCCCAGCAGGCGCCGCTGAGGTTCTCGGACCAGTCGTCGGCGGCCAGGGCGGTGAGGTCGACGGCGGCGGACCAGGTCTCGCCGGGCCAGGGGGTGGCCGCCGAGGCGGGCGGCGCCGCGAGCAGGGCGACCGCGAGCGCGAGGATGGCCGCGAGGGAGGGCGAGGGCTGTGGGGTCATGTTCACGACCTCCGGGTGGCCGAGTCTTCACTCGACCACCCGTTCCAAATCATTTCACCAGGATCATCTGTCGCGTCGCCGTGTCCGAACCCGCTCGGAGGCGGTAATAGTAGACGCCCGACCCCAGTTCGGCACCCCGGTCGTTGCGGCCGTCCCAGAGCAGCGTGTTGGAGCCGGCAGAGCCCACCCCGCCGAAGCCGGCGACCCTGCGGCCGGCGACGTCGTAGATCTCCAGTTCGTAGATGCCCGCGGCGGGCAGATCGAAGCGGATCTCCGTCCGGGCGTTGAAGGGATTCGGCGTGTTCGGATGGAGATCCAACCGCCGCGCGGAGACGACGCCCTGCTCGGGGGCGCCGGTGCTGCCGCCCCCCTCCCAGTAGATGTCGTCCAGCGCGAACATGCAGGCCGTGCCGTTCTCCTCGAGGATGACGAACTCGTAACTCAGCAGGCGCAGGTCGATGGCCGTTCCCCTCAGGTCGCTGACGGGGATCGAGGCCTGTCCCCAGTCGCCGTTGCGCACCAGCCCGTAGGTCGTCTGGTTCGCCGGGAATCTGACGTAGTACTGGTTTCCCCAGGTGTCGATGACCCCGATCTTGAAGGTGACGTTGGCGGGGATCTTGATCCGGAACTTCAGATGCCCGTCGCCGAAACCGAACAGGTTCACCGGCTGCATGGACATGATGCCGGCTCCGAACCAGCCGCTGCCCGCGGTCTGCCAGGTGAGCACGTTGGCGCCCTCGTAGGGGGCGAGGGAGCCGTTGGTCAGGGTGCCCTCCCAGACGTAGATCTCCGCGGAGACGTTCGGCACCAGCTCGTCATCGGTGGGCGTTTCGTCGGTGTAGATCCCGAACGTCCCGGTCTCCTGGGGCGGCGGCCCCAGGCTGACTTCGCCCCGGCCGTTCCATTCGTACAGCCGGATGTAATCGACGTACATCTCGGCCGGGAACGGCATCGTGACCGGAAGGCCGCTGCCGGGATCGCCGAGCTGGTACGCGTCGGTGAAGGCCCCGCCGACGGCCAGGTTCGCGATCAGGTAGAAGGGGGCCTGGAATTCGGCGGAGGCGCTGTCGATGGTGAACGGGGACGTGTACAGGTCGTGCTCCACGCCGTCGTCGACGACGGTCATGCGCAGGCTGGTCTCGTCCCAGTACAACCGGTAGACCAGGAAGCGCGCGACGAGCGGATTCGCATAGGCGTAATACGGACGGCAGAAATCGTCGTCCGGATCCCAGGAGAGGCTGGCCGCACCCGAAGGGTTCGCCGGCGTGACGGCAGCGGCCGAGTAGTAGATGGCGTTGGCCGCCACGGACTGATTGACCGTGGCGTTGTTCAGCCCGTTGCCGCCGTTGTGCGTGTCGTGCAGATCCCTGAACGCCTGCTTGGAGCCCATCTCCATCATGTCGATCTCGCCGCAACGGGGCCAGGCGTAGTTGGCGGATCCCAGCAGCCAGACCGCGGGCCAGCCGCCCAGATTGATGTTCGGGATGCGCACCCGGCACTCGATCATGCCGTACTTGACGGTCACGAACGACTTGCTGACGACCTTTCCCGACGTGTAGGACAGGGGATTGCCCCACTGATCGACGATGCCGGGCCCGCTCTCCTGCCTGGCGACGATGCGCAGGCCCGTGTTCCCGGCTTCCCCGGGAATCGGCGCGATCCCGACATTCTCCTGCTTGTAGAATTCCAGCTCGCCGTTGCCCCAGCCCCAGGAGCCGTTCCCGGTGATGGTGAGCCAGTCGTCCAGGTCGTTGAAATTCTCCTCCCAGAGCAGGTCGCCGACCTGGGCCAGAGCGGGGTTGCAGACGAAGAACAGGATCGCCAGCGTCAGGTGGAGCTTCTTCACGGTGATTCTCCCCATTCCCTTGCGGACTGAAGAAGGCGGAGTCGCGGCCTGCCCCGGCCGCCGCCAGCGGTTCCGGACGGGCCGAGCCTAGAACGGGATCATACGCTTTGTTCGGTACCAGAACAATTAAGAAAACTCGCTCTCATGCGGCATTCGGAGAGATGAGCATCATGCCGGGCTGTGGATTACCGTGGACGCAAGCCCATGAATATTTATAACGTGTTATATTACAATAATTTTTAGAATTGAAAAATTTATGCGGCGGGCTGGATAAGAGATTGTACGGTTTCCGAACATAGTGTAAAGTGGTCCTGAGTCGGTCTGGTCGCCTCGATCCGAGCACACGACCCGCAGCGGGGATTTCGTCACGGATCGAACGGAGTGCGACATGGCGTCGGACTCGAGGATCTTCGTGCGATGTGGCAAGGGACATTTGAAAGGGGACTCGTCATGAAACTTGTGAAATCCATTCTGGTGACCGGCAGCATCCTGTCGGTGCTGGCACTTCCCATGGCTGGTGGCGTGGGCGTTGCGCAGGCCGAAAACCTCCTGTCGAACCCCGGCTTCGAGACCGGCGACCTGACGGGCTGGCTGGTGTTCGGGCAGAGCCCCAGCTCCGTCGTCACCGTCCTGGCCGGCGACAACGGCCCGTCGGCGGCCGGGACGCACAATGCGTTCCTGGACAATCAGGCGGAGGCCCTGGCTCTGGTGCTCAAGCAGTCCACTCCGGCCGGCAGCGGGATCGCGGGGCCGGTCTTCTACTCGTTCGACCTGAAGCTCGACCAGGCCGACGTCGGCGGCGTGCTCTTCGTCAACATCTTCGCCGAGCAGGCGAACGGCGGCGTCATCGGCGGCTCCGGCCTGATGGGACCCTTCTGGCCGTGGAACGGGTGGACCACGTACAGCGGCTCGTTCCAGGCCCCGGCCAACACGGATTTCCTGACGATCCAGATCGAGGCCGTCACGGGCGCGAACGTCGACAGCAGCTGCCGCGCCCACGCGGACAACTTGGTCCTGGACCAGGGCACGGTTCCCGCGGAAGAGATGAGCTGGAGCGGCATCAAGACCCTGTATCGCTGATTCGGAGCGACTTCCGTCAGGGCCGTCTCCCTTCGGGGAGGCGGCCCTTTTCATTTCCCCGCGCGATGCCGCCGGATTGACGGCGGGCGGACGAGCCGATACAGTCCGAGAGCCATCTCGATCGCTATGTGAGAGCACGCCGCGGACATCCTGCGGGGCGTGCCGACTGCGTCCCTGGGATTCGACGAGCCGTGCCGGCGTCCCCCGGAGATCCGGGGGAATGAGGGTGCGGAACCGGGGGAATCGTGAGCGACGTGTCCAGGATCCACTTCATCCTCTACGTCCGCGACCAGGAAGCCGCCCGCGCCTTCTACGAGAGCGTGCTGGGCGCGCCGCCGACGCTGCACGTCCCCGGGATGACGGAGTTCGCGGTCGCGCCGGGGACGGTGCTGGGCCTGATGCCCGAGCGGGGGATCGCCCGGTTGCTGGACCTGGAGGCGGCGGAGATGCCCGGCGGCGGGATCCGCGGCGAGGTGTACCTGGTCACGGCATCGCCCGCGGCTTGCCACCGGCGGGCGCTGGCGGCCGGAGCGAGGGAGCTGAGCGCCATGGCGCCGCGGGACTGGGGGGATCGCGCGGCCTACAGTCTGGATCCCGACGGGTACGTGTTGGCGTTCGCGGAGCCGATGGCGTCGCGGGCGGGCGGAAAGAGCGCGGACGATTTGGCGGATCGCCCTTAGTATTCTTGAAAAGGGATGGGGCCATGGCGCGTCGTGTTCTGAAAAAGTCGGCCGACAGGGTCCTGGTCGGCGTCTGCGGCGGCATCGCCGAGTTCTTCGGGTGGCAGGCGCGGCTGGTGCGGGTCGTCTTCATCTTCATCGCGATGGCCGGCGGGGCGGGCTTGGCCGCCTACCTCATCCTCGCCGTCCTGATGCCGCCCGCGGACAGCGGCGACTTCCGGCTCGACGACTACCGGAAGCAGTAGCCGGCGGGATGACGGAGGGACGCGACCGGCGCCGTCGCGCGGTCGCGTCCAGGTGCAGAGCGCTGGGAGGAATGACGATGAAGACGCCGGTTTCCTGCACGATGCTCGCGCTCGCCGCCCTCTCCTGCGCCGGCTGCGGAGGAACCGACGAAGAGCCCGTGGCCGACCACCTGTGGCATGCCGAGTTCCGGGTCGACAACGCGAGCGACCGCGATCTCGAGGTCGGACTGGCCGGCCCGCTGTTCGGGGAGGGGCACGCCGAAACCTCCGTGACGGTTCCCGCCCACACGGAGGTCCCCGTCCCGATGCTGGTGACGCTCTTCTGGCGGCCGGTGCTGGCGGAGAGCGTCTGGTGCGTGTCGGTGCGCGCAGAGCCCGGCGGCGACCTGTTGCGGCAGATCTGCCCGCCGACGGACGGGGACTGGGTGACCGAGGACACAGGCGAGTACGCGCGGCGGTTCACGCTGCGCTTGGATGCTGCCGACCTCGAAGCGGACTCCACCGCGTGCCCGGTCCTGAACGGTCGCGTCGTCGACGGGCTGTCCGGCGAGGGTCTCGCGGAGGTGAGCGTCCGGTTGGAGTCGGGTGCGGGCGCCGCCGTCGCCACCGACGGGAACGGCGACTACACCCTTTATTTGATGGCCGACCTTCCCCAGGGTTACCTATATTTCTCGAAAAACGGCTACCTGCAGGCGATCACGGAAGTCATGAGCGGCCTGACCGCCGAGGGGGACTCGCGGTTCTCGCTGCTGACGACCCTGCAGCACGAGGTGCCGTGACGCCCCGGCCGGGGTCGCGCGGTTCGGACCGGGAGAGCATGGCACCAGGGCCGCCGGCCCCGCCGCCGGCGGCTCGGGGGCCCATACGATCAAACGGTAGACAGCGAAGGCTATTTGCCATCTCGGCCCTGTTCTCTGATATCCTATAACGAAACACCCCCGCCGACTGTCCCTGACCCAGCCCGATCCCCGCCCCCCCCCCCCTCCCAACAGACCCCTGCCTCTGCTGCTGCTCGGACCGCGCCCCGAGCTACCAGCTGACGATCCACCCAGCGGCGGCCAGACGTACGATCCCGCCGACGAGATCCCCTCGTTACCAAGGCGCGCCCACCAGACGGGAGCGGCCCGCCCTTGGCTGGGCCCCGACCCTCCGACCACCATCTCGGCCCCGCCTGGGTCCGCCGCGTGCGCGCACCTGCCCCGGACTGCACCAGTGCTGAACGGCACGGACGGCGACGGCGCGCCGGTCGCCAGCGGCGTCTACCTCTGCGCCGTGGCGTGCGGCGACGAGGTCCTGTCGCGGCAACTCATCCTCGTGAAGTAGCGGGAGACCATCATGAAGAACGCCCTCATCGCCTGCTGTGCGGCGCGCCGCCGCCGGGGCCCAGGATCTGAACGTGACCCGCACGGGCGGGCAGGTCGAGCCCTTCGGGCTCGCCGGGATCGACAACATCACCTTCGCCCTGCCCGGCGGCGCCAAGAGCCTGCTGACCAGCGGCGAGATCCTGCGCGTGCACGTCGCGGGCGCGACGCAGCTGTTCCCCGTCGCCGCGCTCGACAGCCTCGACTTCGCCGGCGACGCCCTGGTCGTCCACCGCGGCGGCGTCGCGCAGCCGTTCCTGCTGGCCGACGTCGACAGCCTGACCTTCGCCAGCTTCGCGGATTACGCCGTGACCGTCGCCTACGGCGGCGCCGCGGCGACGGTGGTCAACCCGCTGGCGGGGCTGGGCGTGGCGGTCGTCGTGAGCGGCGCCGACGTGACCGTCACCTCGAGCGCGGGCGTCCCCGGCGTCGAGTACCGGCTGTCCGGCGCGACCACCGACGGCATGTTCAAGATCTACGCCGACGACGACGTCGTGCTGCGCCTGGCGGGCGTCCAGATCACGAACCTCAACGGCCCCGCCGTCAACGTCCAGGCCGACGAGACGATCGACGTCGTGCTGGAGACCGGCACCGTCAACGCCCTGACCGACGGCGTCACCTACGCCGCCGCGCCCAGCGGCGAGGACCAGAAGGCGGCCTTCTTCAGCGAGGGCCAGCTGGTCTTCAGCGGCGCCGGCAGCCTGACCGTGACCGGGCGCGGCACCTCGCAGCACGGCCTCGGCAGCGACGACTTCATCGACGTGCGGGGCGGCGCCATCGTCGTCGCCGGCGCGGTCAAGGACGGCGTGCACACCAACGAGGGCTACTACCAGAGCGGCGGCTCGCTCAACGTCACCGCCCACGGCGACGGCGTCGACGGCGGCGCCGGTCCGATCGGCATCACCGGCGGCGCGGTGACGGTCCTGGGCACCGACGCCGACCGCGACGCGCTGAAGTGCGACGGCCTGATCGAGGTCGCCGGCGGCGACGTCGACCTCACCGTGCAGGGCAACCAGTCCAAGGGCCTGAACTCGCCGGCCGTCACGCTGTCCGGCGGCACGTTGGACATCGTGACCTCGGGCGGCGTGGTCCTGGAAGCCTCCGGGCTGGGCTTCGATCCCTCGTACTGCACGGGGATCAAGGCCGACGACCTGGTGCTGATCGACGGCTGCCAGCTGACGATCACCGCCTCCGGCGTCGCCGGGCGGGGCGTGTCCTGCGACGGCGACATCACGGTCCAGTCGGGCGTCGTGACCGTCCACTCGAGCGGCGGCGGCGGCACCTACACCGACGAGACGGGCGTCGTGGACGCCTACCACGGGCCGTGCCTCAACGCCGACGGCGACCTGCTGCTCGCGGGCGGGACGATCTCCTTGACCCACACCGGCTCGGCGGGCAAGGGCATCGCCGGGGACAGCGACCTGACGATCGGCACGGCGGGGGCGGGGCCGACGCTGCAGATCGCGGTCTCGGGCGCCTCGATCTCGATCGGCGGCGGCGAGTACGCCGAGGCGAAGGGAGCGTCCGTCGACAGCGTGCTGACGGTCGACGGCGGCACGCTCACCCTGACGTCCGTGGACGACGCGCTCAAGGCGAAGGTCCGGCTGGTGATCAACGGCGGCACCATCAACGTCGTCAACGCGCTGGAGGGCTTCGAGGCGCCGAACCTGTACATCAACGGCGGCGAGGTGCACATCAACACCACCGACGACGGCCTCAACGCCACCTACGGCGTCGACGGCGAGGCCAGCGACGGCAGCATCCTGAACATCAGCGGCGGCTACGTCCACCTGACGGCCCCCGCCGGCGACGGCATCGACAGCAACGGGTCGCTCACCATCAGCGGCGGCACCGTCGTCGTCCACGGGCCGCCGAACCAGCCCGAGGTGGGCCTGGACGTCAACGGCGCGTTCCTGATGCAGGGCGGCCTGACCGCGGTGTCGCAGATCAACTCGAACATGAACGAGGTCCCCCTCGGGACCTCGACGCAGCGCACGGTGCTGGTGCGGACCAGTTCGACGATCAGCGCCGGCACGCTGTTCCACATCGAGAACGCGAGCGGCGCCACGCTGCTGACGTTCCGGCCCAACAGCCGCTACTCGGCCGTCCTGTTCTCGTCGTCGGCCCTGACCGCGGGCGTCACCTACCGGGTCTACACCGGCGGCACCTGCACGGGCACGCTGCGCGACGGGCTCTACACGGGCGGGACGTACTCGGGCGGCACGCTGCGCACGACGTTCACGTCGACGGCGGTGTCGCAGACGGTGACGTTCTAGCTTCCGGGGGGTGGCGGTCGATCTGCAGCGATCGGGGAGAGACGGGTCCCGACTGGACCGATGCCGGTCCCCGGTGCTACGTTGTCGCTCCGATCCGCGCCTCGACCGCCATCCGGCCCCGGGAGCCGACCCATGCCCGCACCCAGCGACCGCAGCCAAGTCGGCGCTCCCATCCCCCGCCTGGACGCCTGGGGCAAGGTCACCGGCGCCACCCGGTTCCTGCCGGACGACCCCCGGCCGGACGCGTGGCTCGGGGCCGCCGTCCGCTCGCCGCTCCCGCACGCCCGCCTGGTCTCGGTCGCGAAGACCGCGGCGTTCCCGGCCGCGGCCGTCCTGCTGACCGCCCCCGACCTGCCCTGCGCCAACCTCGTCGCCATGGTCCGCGAGGACCTGCCGCTGCTCGCCGCCGACGAGGTCCGCTTCGCCACCCAGCCGGTGGCCCTGGTCGCCGCCCCCGACCGCGCCACCCTGAAGGCCGCCCTCGCCGCCGTGACCGTCGAGCTGGAAGAGCTGCCGGCGGTCCTGGACCTCGACGCCGCCCTGCGCGGCGAGGGGCCGGTCTGGGGCGCGGACAACGTCGTCGCCGAGTACCGCATCGACCGCGGCGACCCCGACGCCGCCTTCGCGTCGGCCGCGACGGTCGTCGAGGGCACCTACGTCACCGGCTACCAGGAGCACATGTACCTCGAGCCCCAGGGCGTCGTGGCCACGCCGCGCCCCGACGGCGGCGTCGAGATCCTGGGCTCGCTGCAGTGCCCCTACTACATCCACAACGCGATGAAGCGCGCCCTGGGCCTCGACGGCGACCGCGTCGTGGTGCGGCAGTCGCCCACCGGCGGCGCCTTCGGGGGCAAGGAGGACTACCCGTCCATCCTGGCCCTGCAGGCCGCCGTGCTGGCCCTGCGCTGCGGGCATCCCGTCGCGATGATCTACGAGCGGCGCGAGGACGTCGCCTGCACGACCAAGCGGCACCCGTCGCGCACGCGCTACCGCTCGGCCTTCGACGCGGAAGGCAGGCTGCTGGCCGTGGACGTGGACCTGGTGCTCGACGCCGGCGCCTTCACGACCCTGAGCCCCGTGGTCCTGTCGCGCGGCGTGCTGCACGTGGCCGGCCCGTACCGCATCCCGCACGCGCGCATCCGCGGCCGCACCGTGGCCACGCACACCCCGCCCAACGGGGCCTTCCGCGGCTTCGGCGTGCCGCAGGCCGCGTTCGCCTGCGAGCGGCAGATGGACCGCGCGGCGCGCCGGCTCGGGCTGGACCCCGCCGAGCTGCGCCGGCGCAACCTGGTGCGCGACGGCGACACCTTCGTCTTCGGGCAGACCCTGCGGCCGGGCATGGCCGCGGCCGACCTGGTGCTCGCGCGCGTGCTGGAGCGGTCGGGCTACGCACAGCGCCGGCGCGAGGCGCGGGCGTTCAACGCGCGGGGCGGCGCCCTGCGCCGCGGCGTGGGCGTGACCCTCTGCCTGCACGGCGGCGGCTTCACCGGCGACGGCGAGGACCGCATCAAGGGCCGCGCGTCGGTGCGCCTGGACCCCGACGGCGCCGTGACCCTGCTGGTCAGCAGCGTCGAGATGGGCCAGGGCGCGGCCACGGTGCTGCCGCAGATCGCGGCCGAGGCGCTCGGCGTGCCCGTCGCGCGGGTGCGTTTCCACCAGCCCGACACCTCGGCGGTGCCCGACTCGGGACCGACGGTCGCCTCGCGCACCACGATGGTCGTCGGGCGCATCCTGGTGGACGCCTGCCGGCAGCTCGCGGACAAGGCCCGCGCCTTCGCCGGCGACAAGTGCGCCGACCCGCTCGCGGCCGCCGCCCACGCCGGCCTGTCGGCGACCGCGGTCTACGAGCCCGACCCCGACATCGCCTGGGACCAGGCCAACCACCACGGCGACGCCTACCAGGGCTGGTCCTGGGCGGCGGCCGTGGCCGAGGTCGAGGTCGACGTCGACACCATGGAGGTGCGGCCGGTCAAGCTGACCCACGTCGTGGAGATCGGGCGCGCCGTCAACCCCGTGCTCTGCGTCGGGCAGGTCGAGGGCGGCACGCTGCAGGGTCTGGCCTGGGGCCACCTCGAGGAGATGAAGCTCAAGGACGGCCGCTACCTGAACGACCGCATGTCCACCTACATCATCCCCACGAGCCTCGACGCCCCCGACTTCGACGTGGAGCTGGCGGAGCTGCCCAGCCCGCGCGGCCCCTTCGGGGCCAAGGGCCTCGGCGAGCTGCCGATGAACGCGGGAGCCCCGGCCTTGGCGGCGGCCATCGAGGATGCCCTCGACCTCGAGGTGTTCGAGGCCCCGGTCACGCCCGAGATCCTGCTGCGGCGCTGGCGGGAGGTGCGCCGATGAAGATCGCGATGTGGGTCAACGGCGTGCACCGCGACCTCGAGGTCCCGCCGCTCAAGCGCCTGCTGGACGTGCTGCGCGAGGACCTGGGCCTGATCGGCGCCAAGGAAGGCTGCGGGGAGGGGGAGTGCGGCGCCTGCGCCGTGATCCTCGACGGCCGCCTGGTCAACAGCTGCCTGCTGCCGGCCTACCGCGCCCACGGCCGGGTCGTGCGCACGATCGAGGGACTGGGCACGCCCGAGCACCCCGACCCGGTGCAGTCCGCGTTCGTGGCCGAGGGCGCCGTGCAGTGCGGCTACTGCATCCCCGGCCTGGTGATGGCCTCGCGCGCGCTGCTGGACGAGGAGGCCGCGCCGTCGCGCCCGCGCATCCGCGAGGCGCTGGCCGGCAACCTCTGCCGCTGCACCGGCTACGAGCGGGTCGTCCGCGCCGTCGAGCGCGCCGCGCTTTCGCCCGCGCGCGCCTGCGGGGCCGAGCCGTCGCCCAACCCCGCCGCCGATCTCGAGGCGTCGCCCGGCGACGAGGTCGTCGTGCACGTGCCGGGCTCGCTGCGCGCGGCCTGCGAGGCGCTGGCGCGCGGCGGCGTCACCGTGGTCGGCGGGGCGACCGACCTGGGCGTGCTGATGCACGAGGAGATCGTGGCGCCCCGCGTGGTGCTCGACCTGAGCCGCGTGGCGGAGCTGCACGGCGTGCGCCGCGAGGGCGGGGCGCTGGTCATCGGCGCCGCGACCCCCTACGCCGACCTGCTGCGCGACGCGGACGTCGCGCGCGACCTGCCCTGCCTGCACGCGGCGGTGCGCAGCGTCGGCGCGCCGGCCATCCAGAGCCTCGGCACCCTGGGCGGCAACCTCGCGAACGGCTCGCCCGGCGCCGACGCCGTGCCGCCGCTGCTGGCCCTGGGCGCGCGCCTGCGCCTGGTCTCGGTCGCCGGCGAGCGCGAGGTCGCGGCCGACGCCTTCTTCACCGGCTACCGCGCGACCGTGCGCCGCGACGACGAGCTGGTGGCCGCGATCGTCGTGCCGCTGCCCGCGGCGGGCACGCGCCAGTCGTTCCGCAAGGCGGGCACGCGCCGGGCCCAGGCCATCGCCAAGGTGAACCTGGCCGCCTGCGCGCGGATCGAGGGCGGCGTGCTGCGCGGCGTGCGGCTGGCGGCCGGCAGCGTGGGGCCGACGGTGATCCTGCTGCGGCGGACGATGGCGCTGCTCGAGGGCGAACCCGCGGCCGACCTCGACCGGTTGGCCGAAGCCGCCGCCGCCGCCGCCAGCGCCGAGGTGGCGCCCATCGACGACGTGCGCTCGACCGCGACCTACCGCCGCGACGTAACCGGCAACCTGGTCAAGCGGTTCGTGGCTTCGCTGTGCGAGATGCACACCCGATAGTTGTCGCTCGCTATCGCTATCGCTTCAACTCGATGTCCGATAGCAGTTTGACTCTGCGTTCGTCCTGATGCATGGTCCTCTGGACAGGAGGACCACGGCATGGCGACTGGTTCATCGGCAGTCGGCCCCCCTCCCGACGATGTCACCACGGCACCGCTGACGGCGCGCGGCGGCGACGAAGCGATCGTCGTCCTGCAGACCGTCGTCCTGTTCGGCGTCGCCCTGCACTCCCTGCTCACCGGCCTCGTCCTGATCGTGCAGCCGGACGCGTTCATGCGCTGGGCCGGCTGGGGCGTGGCCCGCCCGTCGTTCTTCGCCGCCCAGGGCGGCGTGTTCCACGTGCTCGTGGTCGCCCTCTACCTGCGGGCGGCGCGCCGCGTCCCGGAACGCCGCGTGCTGGTCCCGTACATCGTCTTGGTCAAGACCGCCGCCGCCGTGTTCCTGATCACGTACTACCTCTGCGTGCAGGGGTTCCCGTTGATCCTGGCCGCGGGACTGTTCGACGGGAGCGTCGCCGTCGTGTTGACGGTGCTGCGCCGGCGTGCGAGCCGCGCCGCGGCGCGAAGGGCCGGGTGATGGCGATGAAGGACGGCGCCATGGACGAGCGGCTCCCGGGCATCCTGGTGACCGGGGCGTCCGGCTTCGTCGGCCGCCACTTCCTGGAGGCGGCCAACGGCAAGTACCGGCTGTTCTGCCTCGCGCGCCGCTCGCAGCTCGAGGCGGGCGTGCCGCGCCTGGAGAACCAGCGCTGGACGCAGGTGGACATCGCCCACCGCGAGGCCCTGCTGGAGGTCGCCGACTGCGTCATCGACCACGGGGGCGCGGACGTCGTCCTGCACCTGGCCGGCTACTACGACTTCACGTACAAGGACAACCCCGAGTACGAGCGGACGAACGTCCTGGGCACCTGGAACGTGCTGGACCTCGCCCAGGCGGTCGGCGCCCGGCACTTCATCTACAGCAGTTCCCTGGCGGCCTGCCGGTTCCCGCCCGCGGGGACGAGCATCGACGAGGACAGCGAGCCGGACGCCGACTTCCCCTACGCCCGCAGCAAGCGGGCGGCCGAGAAGCTCATCCGCGAGCACTCCGGGAGCTTCCAGCGCAGCATCCTGCGCTTCGCCGCGATCTACAGCGACTGGTGCGAGTACCCGCCGGTGTACGCCTTCCTCGGGAAGTGGCTCTCGTCGGCGTGGAACGCGCGCCTGCTCGGCGGCCGCGGCGCCAGCGCCGTGCCGTACCTGCACATCCACGACCTGACCGCCATGCTGCTGAAGGTCGCGGCCGCGGGGGACGCCCTGCCGAGGCAGTGCGTCCTGAACGCCAGCCCGTCGCACGCGACCTCGCACCGGCAGATGTACTGCGCCGCCACGAAGTTCCTCCACGGGGAGGAGTGCCGGCCCGTCGGCGTCCCGCGCGCCCTGGCGCTGCCGGCGGTGGCGGCGCGCCAGCTCGTCCTGGGGCTGCTGGGCTGCCCGCCCTTCGAGCGGGTCTGGATGATGCGCTACATCGACCGGGAGCTGCGCGTCGACGCGTCGCGGACGCACGAGCTGCTGGGCTGGGAGCCGACGCCGAGGTACGACCTGTGCCGCCGCCTGCTGATCCTGGTGGAGAACATGAAGTCCCACCCCGAGGTCTGGCGGCTGCGCAACGAGGCGGCGATCGTCCACGTCGCGCACCGGCCCAACCTCATCATGTACGAACACCTGCGGCGGCGGCGCGAGGTCATCGTCCACGACGTGGCCGCCGCGATCCGCCACGAGCAGGGCGGCGACGGCGGCCGCGACTACGAGCGCATGACCGAGGCGACCCTCCAGGCCTACGTCGCGCTGTTCTTCGAGGTGCTGGTCGGCGCGATGCGCACGCGCGACCACGCGCCGGTGCGCACCTACGCGCGGATCCTCGCCTTCCACCGCAAGCGGCAGGGGTTCGCGCTCGAGCACGTGTGCCGCGCCGTGCGCGCCTTCCGGGACGTCATCCGCGACAGCCTGGCCGGGATCGCGGATCCCGCGGTCACGCCGGCGCTGGTCAACGAGTACGTGGACCTCAGCCTGCAGCTGGCGCTCGACGAGATCGAGGAGACCTACGCGCAGCTCCCGGCCAAGGGCGGCGAGCCGGACGGCCAGGGCGACAACGTCAACGTCCTGTCCGACAACATCGACCTGGTGAAGCTGGTCGAGGGGTTGCACGACGTCTGCCGCGACGGCTGGGACGTGGACCGGCTGTTCCGCGAGTCGGCCCCGGACGATTGCGTGGTCTGCCGGGGGCGCACAAATTCAACAACCACCCCCCCCCTACCCCCAAACCCCCCCCCCCCGCCCCCCCCGGCCCCCCCCCCCCCCCCCCCCCCCCCCCGGGCCCGGGGGCCCGCCCCGCCCCCCCCCCCCCCCCCCCCCCCCCACCCCCCCCCCCCCCCCCCCCCCCCCCCCCCCCCCCCCCCCCCCCCCCCCCCCGCCCCCCCCCCCCGCGCCCCCCCCCCCCCCCGCCGCCCCCCGGCCCCCCCGGGCGCCCCCCCCCCCCCCCCCCCCCCCCCCCCCGGCCCCGCCCCCGCCCCCGCGGCCCCCCGCCCCCCCCCCGCCCCCGGCCCCCGGCCCCCGCCGCGGCCCCCCCCCCCCCCCGCCCCCCCCCCCCCCCCCCCGCCCCCCGGGCCCCCCCCCGGGGGCCGCGGCCCCGCCCGCCCCGGCCCCGGCCGGGCGGCCCCCGCCCCCGCCCCCCCCCGCCCGCGCCGCCCCCCCCCCCCCCCCCCCCCCCCCCGCCCCCCCGCCCCCCCCCCCCCCCCCCGCCCCCGCCGCCCCCCCCCCCGCCCCCCCCCCCCCCCCCCCCCCCCCCCCCCCCCCCCCCCCCCCCGCCCCCCCCCCCCCCCGGCCCCGCCCCCGCCCCCCCCCCGGGGGGGCCCCCCGGGCGCGCGCCCCCCCCCGCCGCCCCCCCCCCCCCCCCCCCCCCCCCCCCCCCCCCCCCCCGCGGCGCCCCCCCCCCCGCCCCCCCCCCCCCCCCCCCCCCCCCCCGGCCCGCCCCCCCCCCCCCCCCCCCCCCCCGCCCCCGCGGGCGGCGGCGCCGCCCCGCCCCCCCCCCCCCCCCCCCCCCGCGCCCCCCCCCCCCCCCCCCCCCCCCCCCCCCCCCCCCCCCCCCCCGCGCGCGCGGGGCGGCCCCCCCCCCCCCCCGCCCCCCCCCGCCGGCCCCCCCCCCCCCCCCCGGGCCCCCCGCGGGGCCCGCCCCCCCCCCCCGCGGGGCCCGGGCCCCGCGCGCCGCCCCCCCGGGGGGGCCCCCCCCCCCCGGACCAGAAGCGGGGGCCAGCGCCGGCCCCTGCCCGGCCTCGCGCCGGCCGTGTTGGCGCTGATGCTGCTGTCCGGCTCCGCCCGCGCGCAGCCCGTCCCCGCCGCCGACTTCACCGCCGCGACCCTCAACATCTGGCACGACCAGGGGGACTGGCCGGCGCGGCGCGCGGTGATCCTGGACACGCTGCGCGTCCTGGCGCCCGACGTGCTGTTCCTGCAGGAAGTCCTGGAGAAGGAGGGCCTGCCCAACCAGGCGCGGCAGCTCGCCGACAGCCTGGGCTGGAGCTTCGTCTTCGCCTCGGTCGATCCGCCGGGGGCCGCGAAGCGGTACGGCAACGCCATCCTCACCCGCCACCGCCTCGTCGCGACGCACGAGATCATGCTGCCGCCGCTGGACGACTACCGCGTCGCCGCGCACGCGCGGATCGAGGCGGGCGGGCGCGCGGTCGACGCCTACGTGACCCACCTGCACCACACCGCGGAAGGGGCGCACATCCGGGCGGAGCAGGTGCGCGGGCTGATCGCCTTCGTGGATTCGACGCACGGAGAGGGCGAACTGGTGATCGGCGGCGACTTCAACGCCGGGGCGGACAAGGCGGAGCTGGCGCCGCTGCTGGCGCGCTATCGCGACTGCTACGCGCAACTTCATCCCGAGGCGGCAGGCGGAGCCGTCACCACCCTGAACCCCGGGATGGGGCACGCGCCATCCCGGATCGACCACCTCTTCGTCGAGCCCGGAGGGCCGCGACCCGTCGCGGCGGGGATCTTCCTGGACGCGCCGTCGCCGTCCGGGGTCTGGGCCTCGGACCACTTCGGTGTCTGGGCGCGGTTGCGCTAGGCTTGTTGCGCGGCCTCCAGCCCGGCCCGGGCCGGGCGCGGCCGCGCGCTCTTCACCGCGGCTTCGTCCCGCCACCCCGGATAGTGCTCGTCCATCAGCTCCCCGCAGATCTCCGCGAACGCGTCCCGCTCCTGCGGCGTCCAGCGGTCGGCCAGCGAGGGCGCCTGCCCGGAGTTGGCCACCGGCAGCGGCCGGTCGCTGGGCGGCACGCCGAGGGCGGCCAGCAGGGTGGCCCGCGACGCCGGCGAGGCGGCCAGGTCCTCGAGGCGGAAGGTGTGCGTGGCGACGCGGTCGAGGTTGCGGTTGGTGTGGACCCAGAAGCGGCAGGCCTGCTCGAAGACGCTGCCCGGGAAGGCCGGCTTCACGCGGTTCCAGGGGCCTTCCTTGACGTACCAGCCGCGGTTCAGGCCCGACTGCACGACGCGGCGGCCGTCGCGGATCAGGCGGATGACCGCGTCGGCCCGGATCGCCTCGGGCAGCAGGGAGAAGTGCGGGGCGCACTCGATCTCGTGCTGGAAGCCGTCGACGAAGGCGCGCACGTCCTCGGTGCGGCCCGCCGCGACCAGCGGCAGCAGGTAGTGCCAGAGCGTCTCGTGGCGGGCGCGCAGGGGGGCGCCGTCGAGGTCGGCCAGGCCGTCGAGCCAGTGGGCCAGCGACTGGGTGCCGCAGCGACCCGAGCCGGTGATCAGGCCGCGCAGGCGGCGCGCCTTGGGGCGGGCCCGCAGCTCGACCGGGCGCCGCAGCAGGCGGTGCAGGGGCCGGGCGTCCTGCACGCTCAGGGTCACCTCCGCCCAGACCGGCAGGTCGACGATGTCCAGGACGTCCTGCGTCGCCGCGAAGCGCAGGGTGCGCGAGGCGATGCCCGGCGCCGCGACGCCCACCAGCCGCTCGCGCTCCCAGTGCGGGTCTTCCTTGAACAGGCGCAGGGCGCCGTCGCGGGCGATGACCTCGTAGCGTTCGTTCATGCTCCCACCGCCTCCATCAAGCTCTTCACCTCGGCCTGCGCCGCCGTCTCGGGGGCGTCGCGGCGGCCCACGACGCGCGCGGGGTAGCCCGCCAGGATCGAGAACGGCGGGTAGGCCTTCTTCGCCACCACGCTGCGCGCGGCCACGACGCAGCCTTCGGGCAGGTCGACGCCGGGCATCACGAAGACGTCGGCGCCCAGCCAGCAGCCGCGGCCGATCGACACCGGCTCGTAGTCGTAGCCCTGCCCGTTGATGGGCTTGCGCAGGTCGCCGAAGCGGTGGTTGACCGTCCAGATCTTCACGCCGGGGCCCAGGATCACGTCGTCGCCGAGGCGCAGGCCGCCGCTGGCCTGCAGGAAGCAGCCCACGCCGAGCTCGACGCGGTCGCCGCAGCGGATCTTGTGGACGCCGCGGTAGCGCACGCCCTCGTGGATGACGATGCCGCGGCCGGCCGCGAGGAAGCGGCGCGGCACGTGCCGGTTGCGCCAGACGAAGCCGAGGGTGCCGGGGGTGCGCATCCAGATCGCGTTGAGCAGGTTGAAGCGGCCGATCTCGTCGCGCCAGTCCCAACGCAGCCGCTTGAAGATCTCGATCACGGCAGGCCTCCCGGTGGCGGGTTGGTCGCCGGGAGAACAGGGCGCGGTCCTCTGGTTGAGCGTATTGGGTGCTGGACCGTGCCCATGTCTCCACAGCGTGAGGTGTGGTGCCGGGCCGGGGGTGGGGGTCGGGCTTGGTGGTCCTCGCGGGGACCGCTGCCGGGATCCTGATCCAACCGAGGGCTCAGCTCACGGGGATCATGATAGAAGGGGCGTGTGTGGGGGGGATGACCGGGGAGTGAAATCTCGACGAAACCGCGGGCTCAGCCGGCGGGGCGGCGGCGCCCCCGCAGCGCCTTCTCCAGCGCCTCGGCGGGGCCCCAGTGGCCGCGCCGGCGCAGCCAGGCGGCCAGCCGGCGCGGCTCGAAGGCGCGGGCCGCGGTGAAGATCAGGAAGCCCAGCGTGACGGCCCGCACGCCCATCCAGGCGGCGTCGCTCCAGGGCGCGCCGGCGGCCACGACCACCGCGGCGATGACCAGCAGCGGCAGCCAGAACGCGGGCCGCGACAGGTCGCGCAGGCCGCTGAGCGCGGCCTGGCGGCGCGTCGGCGGGGGGGCGTCGGGGTCGCGCAGGCCCTCGAGCCGGCGGGCCATGAGCTCCTGGAAGCGGCGCGGCAGCGCGCGACGGCGCCAGGTGACGAGCGTGGCGCCGCAGCCGACCGCGCCCCACAGCAGGACCCAGCCGGCGACGACCGCGCCCAGCGCCGGCGCGCCCACGTGCCAGTGCCGCGCGACCCAGCCGGTCAGCGCGTCGTAGGCGCGCAGCAGGTGCTCGCCCACCAGCAGCCACTGCAGGACGATGCCCTGCGACGCGGCCCAGGCGCCGACCAGGAAGCCGCCCAGACCCACGCCGAGCGCGTTCCAGCCCAGCACCGTGACCGCGCCCCCGTAGAGCAGCCCCTGCATCGAGATCGCGAGCATCGGGCGCAGGCGGCTGCCGGCCGGCGACAGCGCCTTGAGCCCCGCGGCGATCAGCGGCACCCACACCACGCGCCCGCGGCGGCCCAGGCCGGCGCCGGCCAGCGTCATCACCGAGGACTGCAGGCTGGACATCAGCAGGCCGCGCAGCGGGATCCGCAGGCCGTGCAGCGCCGAACCCAGGCTCATCTCCAGCCCGCCGGCGCCGGCGCCGTAGCCGCCGACGCGCATCCAGTCGCGGTGCTCGCGGTAGGCGCTGCGCAGCTTCTCCCAGGCGCCGGGGTCCTCGGCGTCGATCACGAGGTCGAACGGGCGGCCCAGGCGCAGCGTGACGGCTTCGAGCACGTCGGTGCGCACGGAGATCGCGACGACCTCGGGGTCGGCCGCCGCCAGGTCGGGCCACAGGGCCAGGTGTCCCTCGCCGCGGGCCTCCAGCAGGCCGAACTCGTCGAGCACGACCAGGGGGCGCGGCGCCTCGGCGCGCAGGCCCGTCGCCCAGGCGCGGGCGGCGTTCAGGGTGTCGGCGCAGAAGACGTAGGCGGGGCGGCCGGTGCCGGAGCGCTCGGCGAAGGGCATGACGCGCCCGTCGGCGACCCACTCCAGCTCGTAGCCCGCGGCGCCGAGCAGGGGGCTGGCGCGGCGCACGGCGCGGGCCAGGAACCCGTCGGGCGGGAAGCCCTGCGCGCGCGACCAGGCGGCGAGCGTGGCCAGCAGCGTGGTCTTGCCCGAACCGACGGGGCCGGTGACGGCGATCAGCAGCATGGCCGTCCCGCCGTCACTCGTACTGCCGGGGCACGGCGCAGACGAAGACGAAGGGCTCGTCGCCCGCGTTGCGGAACTGGTGCGTCTCGTGCGGGGAGACGAAGGCGAAATCGCCGGGCGCCAGCGCGTGGGCCGCGCCGTCGGCGTCGCGCAGCTCGCCGCGGCCGCTGATGACGTAGTTCAGGTGCTCCGACGGGTGGCTGTGGCAGGGCGTGTGGCCGCCCTTCTCCACGGTGAACACGCGCAGCGAGAAGTTGGGCACGCCGTCGGCGGAGCCCAGGACGAGCTGCTTGGTGGCGCCGAGCACGCCGTCCATGGTCACGGTCTCGCGCGGCACGTCGGCCAGCTTCTTGATCTTCACGGCAGGGCTCCGGGGTTCGGGGATCGGCGTTCGGGTAGGAATCTAACGCCGCGGCGGGCGTCTGTCACCCGCCGGCCGCGATCCGGGCTGGCGGGCGCGGAGGCCAGGGGCTAGAGTCCTGCCAGCCCACGGACACGAGGCACGAGGAGATCCGCCCCATGCGACCCCTGGTCTGGTTCCGCAGCGACCTGCGGACCGCCGACAATTCCGCCCTGATCACCGCCTGCGCCGCCGCCGAAGGGCCGGTCGCCGCCCTGTTCCTGGTCTGCGCCGACCAGTGGCGGGAGCACGACTGGGGACGGCCGCGCGCGGACTTCCTGCGGCGCACGGTGGCGCGGCTGGGCGCGGACCTCGCGGCGCTGGACATCCCCCTGCTGGTGCGCGAGGCCGGCACCTTCGCCGCCGCGCCCGCGGCCGTGGTCGCCGCCGCGCGCCACGCGGGCTGCGACGCGGTCTTCTGCAACGCCGAGCCCGAGTGGAACGAGCGGCAGCGCGACCTCGCCGCGGCGCAGGCCTGCGCCGACGCCGGTCTCGCCTGGCACCTCCACGACGACCAGACCGTCCTGCCCCCCGAGTCGCTCGCCACCCGCCAGGGCGGGACCTACACGGTCTTCACGCCCTACTGGAACGCCTGGCGCCTCTGCCTGTTGAAAGAGGGACGCCCCGCGCCCGCGCCCGCGCCGCGCCGCCGGCCGGCGCGCGCCGTGGAGCCCGAGCCGGGCCCGGCGGACTGGGGCGCCTTCGACGGGCCCGCCGTGCCGGAATCGCGCTGGCCCGCGGGAGAGCGCGCGGCCCGGCGCCGCCTGGACGCGTTCGTCGGCGACGCCATCCACCTCTACCACGAGCGGCGCAACCAGGCCGAAGTCGTCGGCGGCACCAGCGAGCTGTCGCCGTACCTGGCCGTCGGCGCCGTCTCGGCGCGCCAGTGCCTGGACGCGGTCCTGAAGGGCAACGGCGGCGTGCTGGACACGCTCGGCCTGGGCCCGGCGGTCTGGGTCAAGGAGCTGGTCTGGCGCGAGTTCTACCGCCACGTGATGACGGGCTACCCGCGCGTGAGCCGCGGCCGGGCCTTCAAGGCCGCGACCGAGCGGCTGGACTGGCGGTACGACGACGCCGAGCTGGCGGCCTGGCAGCAGGGGCGCACCGGCTACCCCTTCGTCGACGCCGGCCTGCGGCAGCTCGCGGCCGAGGGCTGGATGCACAACCGCCTGCGCATGGTCACGGCGATGTTCCTGACCAAGCACCTGCTGCACGACTGGCGCGAGGGCGAGCGGTGGTTCGCCCAGTCGCTGGTCGACGTCGACCTGGCCAGCAACAACGGCGGCTGGCAGTGGTGCGCCTCGACGGGCACCGACGCCTCGCCGTACTTCCGCGTCTTCAACCCCGCGATCCAGGGTCGCCGCCACGACCCCGACGGCGTCTACGTGCGCCGCTGGGTGCCGGAGCTGGCGGACCTGGGCGTGCGCGAGATCCACGACCCGTCCCCCGCCGCGCGCCGCCGCTGCGGCTACCCGGATCCGATCGTGGACCACGCCGCGGCCCGACAACGCGTCATGGTGGCGTTCCGCGGGCTGAAGTGAGACGAAGGGGACAGGCCATGGAGAAGCACGACAGGGACGAGGCCGTCCGCGAGAAGCAGGCCGCCGCCGGCAAGTCGGTGGTCGCGGCGGTGGCGCTCACCGGTCTGAAGCTCGCCGTCGGCCTGGTGACCGGCAGCCTCGGCATCCTCGCCGAGGCCCTGCACTCGGCCCTGGACCTCGTGGCCGCGGTGGTGACCTTCTTCGCGGTGCGCGTGTCGGACCGGCCCGCCGACCGCGAGCACCACTACGGGCACGGCAAGGTCGAGAACCTCGCCGCCCTGTTCGAGACCCTGCTGCTGATGGGCACCTGCGTGTGGATCGTCCACGAGGCCGTGCAGCGCCTGCTCTACAGGAAGGTGGAGATCGAGGCTCCTGGTGGGCCTTCGGCGTGATCGTGTTCTCGATCGTCGTGGACGTGAACCGCTCGCGCATGCTGCAGCGCGCGGCCCGCAAGCACGGCAGCCAGGCGCTCGAGGCCGACGCGCTGCACTTCGCGACCGACGTCTGGAGCTCGGCCGTGGTGCTCGTCGGCCTGGGCCTGGTGTGGCTCGGCGGGCGGCTGGGCCCCGCGTGGGGCTGGCTGGCGCAGGCCGACGCCGTGGCGGCGCTGGGCGTGGCGGTCATCGTGGTCGCGGTCAGCGTGCGGCTGGGCCGGCGCGCCGTGGCGGCCCTGCTGGACGCGGCGCCGCCGGGGCTGACGGCCGCCGTGGCGGACGCGGTCGCCGGGGTGCCGGGCGTGCAGGCGGTCGGGCCGGTGCGCGTGCGCGCGAGCGGGGCCGCGACCTTCGTCGACCTGACCGTGGACGTCGCGCGCAGCGCCTCGCTCGAGGAGGCGCACGCCGTGGCCGCCGCGGTCGAGGCGCGGGTGCGGGACGTCGCGCCGCGCAGCGACGTGGTGGTCCACGTCGACCCCGTGAAGAACCGCGACGAGAGCCTGCCGCGCACCGTGTCGGCGGTGGCCGCGCAACTGGGCCTGCGCACGCACGGCGTCCACTCCCACGAGGTGCGCGGCCGCTACTTCCTGGACCTGCACGTCGAGATGCCCGAGCACCTGACCCTGGCCGAGGCCCACGCCGCGGTCGACCGCTTCGAGGCGGCCGTGCGCGCCGAGCTGCCCCACGTCCAGGACATCCGCAGCCACCTGGAGCCCTTCGCGGTGCCGGTCGACGCGCCCCCGCCCTTGACCGCCGCGGCGGAGGCCGACCTCGCCGCGCGGATCGGCGCCGCCGCCGCCGGGGTCTTCGGGCCCGGGCGCTGCCGCGTCGACCGCCTGCACGCCGCGCCCGGCGGCATCGACGCCGTGCTGACCTGCCTGGCGGACCCGCGCCTGACCGTGGGCGAGGCCCACCAGCTGGCGCACGCGGCCGAGGCCTGCCTGCGCTCGCAGGTGGCGGGGATCGGCCAGGTGCTCATCCACGTGGAGCCGGAGGGTCGCCCGGGGGACAGGCTCTAGCGCGCGCCGATCTTCTCGCCGATCACCAGCGTCGTCTGGTTGGGACAGTCGCACACCGTGTACTCGGCGGGCGGGATGGTGTAGACGCGCCGCTGCGCGAAGCCGTCCATCAGGTTCGTCTCCGACCAGGTCGCCGGGAAGACGGCGATCCAATCCATCCGCTGGTACAGCTCGTTCAGCGTGGTGCGGCCGAAGGCGCGGCCGTGCAGGTTCAGGCCGATCAGGTCCAGGACGCGGCGGTCGGAGAAGTAGCGCAGCGCGCCGGCGTCGTTCACGCCGACGACCGCGCCGATGGGCGTGGCGCTGCGCAGCCACAGCGCGGGCTGGATGTTCATGCGCGCGATCGCGGCGCCGTCGGACTCGAGGCGGGAGCGGCGCTCCGACCAGGCGCCGAGGCAGCCAGCCAGCGAGGCGAACAGCAGCACGCCGCCCAGGACGCGGCCCATGGTGCGGCGCCGGTCGGGCAGCAGGCCGCCCGTGCGCGCGATCGCGGCGCCGAAGCCCGCGCCCGCCGCCGCGGTCAGGGCCAGGGCCGGCGGGTCGGCCCAGCGGGTCCAGTAGTAGCCGGACAGGCCGATCTGGCGGCCCGCCACCACGGCCAGCAGGTAGACGACCGGCGCCAGCAGCAGCGACAGGGCGGCGGCGTCGCCGGCGGGGCTGCGGCGCCGCACGAGCAGGACGGCCAGGGCCGCGGCCCCGAGCAGCAGGGCGGAGGCCGTCAGCGGGCCGTTCTGCGCGAGCAGCTGCCAGGCGAGCCGCAGCTGGTCGGGTCCCAGGCCGAAGCCGGCGGACTTCACGTAGAAGGTGGCCGGCAGGGGGCGGCCGGTCACCGCGAGGCAGAACAGGGCCCACAGCGCGGACGGCAGCAGCGCGAGGCCGAAGTCGCGCGCGAGCCGCCGCCGCCCGCCGCGTTCCACCCACCCCAGCACCAGCGTCGGGAAGGCGATCAGCGGCGCCACGACCGCCATCTCGGGTCGCGCCGTCACGCCCAGCCCCAGCAGCAGCAGCCCCGCCGCGCGGCGGCCGGCGACCAGCGCCGCCGTCCCGCCCAGCCACAGGGCGAGGGTCAGCGGCGCCTCCATCCCCGACAGGGCGGCGTAGGCCAGGCGCGGGTCGGCCGCCAGCACGCAGGCCGCGACGATCCCGGCCGCGCGCGAGCCGGTCAGCGCCCGCGTCAGCGACGCCAGCGCGAGCAGGGCGGCCAGGGCCGCCAGCAGGCCGATCGCCTTGACGGCCAGCACCACGGCGTCGTCGCCGGCGAACTGCAGCGCGTGGGCCGGCGCGCTGACGATGGCCCACAGCGGGCTCGTGGCGCCGGTCTCCTGCTGGCCGGGGTTGTAGGCGAAGCCCTGCAGGTGGGCGAAGGAGCGGGCGTAGACGCGGTGGATCCAGGCGTCGTCCAGCGGGAAGCCCGTGCGCGCGTGCGGTCCGCCCCCCAGCAGCCAGGCGGCGCCGGCGAGCAGGACGAGCGCGGGCAGCAGATCGAGCGGGCGCGGCTTGGCCATCGGGTTTCCTTTCGACGTCGGACTCCGGAAACCATAGGGGAACGGGCCCCCGGCGTCCAGTTGCGCGATCCGATGCAACCGGCGGGCGCCGCCGTGCGTCTCGGTTCGGTACGGGCGGCCGGTCGGGCCGCGCTCCCCGACGAAAGGCACGGCGATGACGCGCAGGCGGATGGCGATCGGTGCGGCGGCCCTGTTGACCCTCGCGGTCGCGGGCGGGTTCCTGTGGCGGGCCGGCAAGCTGCCCTTCGGCGCGCCGAAGGCCGTGGCCGGCGCCGATTCCACGCAAGGCAAGGCGGACGACCCCGAGGACGTGGCGGTGCCCGTGGAGCTGGCGCCCGCCGGGCGCCGCGCCATCGCGGCCTACTACCGCTCGGCCTCGACCGTGGAGGCGGACCGCCTCGTGGAGCTCGTGTCGCGGGTCGGCGGCCGCGTCCGCGCGCTGTCCGCCGAGGAGGGGGACTGGGTCGCGCAGGGCGCCGTGCTGGCCGAGCTGGAGAACGAGCGCGAGGCGGTGCAGCTGCGCCAGGCCGAGCTGAAGCTGGAGGACCAGCGCCGCCAGCTCGAGCGCAACCGCGCCATGATGGACCAGAAGCTGATCAGCGACCAGGAGTTCGACGTCGTGCGCGGCGCCCACGAGCTGGCCGAGACCGAGCGCGACCTGGCCCGCATCGCCCTGGAGGAGACGCGCCTGCGCGCGCCCTTCGCCGGCCAGATCACGCAGCGCCGCATCGTCGCGGGGCAGCAGGTGGCCGCCGGGGAGGCGATGGTCACCCTGGCCGATTTCTCTCCCCTGCGCGTGCTCGTCCACCTGCCCGAGGCGGTCGCGCGCAAGGTGTCGGCGGGGCAGCGCGTGCTGGTCACGCCGGACGCCGAGGGGGGCGACCTCGAGGCCGTCGTCGAGCGCATCGCGCCGGTCGTCGATCCCGCCACCAGCACGGTGCGCCTCACGCTGCTGCTGAACGGCGCGGGCGCCGCGGTGCGCGCCGGCGGCTTCGTCAAGGTGCGCATCACCACCGACACCCACACCGACGCGCTGGCGGTGCCCAAGACGGCCCTGGTCGAGGAGGGCGGGCTGCGCAGCCTGTTCGTGGCCGAGGCCGACACCGTGCGCAAGGTGGAGATCAACGCCGGGCTCTACGACGAGCAGTACGTGGAGGTGCTCGACGGGATCGAGGCGGGGGCCTTCGTCGTGACGGCGGGCCAGGGCGGCCTGCGGCACGGCTCGCGCATCTCGGTCCTGAACGCGGCGGCGGCGGGTTACGGCGTGGCCGCCGTCGCCAGCGCGGCCGGACGCTGAGCGGGGGCGCGCCGTGAAGACCATCCGCTTCGCCGTCACGCACCCGGTCACGGTCTGGATGTCGACCATCGCCGCCGTGGTCTTCGGCGCCGTGGCCCTGGGCCGCCTGGACCTGCGCCTGCTGCCTGCGATCCGCTACCCCAGCGTCACGCTGCAGACCGAGTTCCCCAACACCGCGCCCGCCGACGTCGAGAACCTGGTGACGCGCCCGCTGGAGGAGGCGGTCGGCGTCGTGCCCGGACTGCGCCGCGTCCACTCCATCAGCCAGAGCGGCCTCTCGCAGATCACGCTGGAGTTCGGCTGGGGCACCGACATGGACTACGCCTCGCTGGACGTGCGCGAGAAGGTCGACCTGATCCAGCTGCCCGCCGAGGCGCTGCCGCCGGTGCTGCTGAAGTACGACCCCGCCCAGGACCCCGTGCTGCGCATCGGGCTGTGGGGCGACGCCTCGCTGGCGCGCCTGCGCGCGGTCGCCGACGAGGTGCTCAAGCGGGAGATCGAGTCGCTGCAGGGCGTGGCCGCGGCCAAGGTCTCCGGCGGCCTCGAGGAGGAGATCCGCGTCGAGGTCGACGAGGACCGCCTGTCGGCCCTGGGCGTGCCCATCGGCGCGGTGGCCGAGGCGCTGGCCCAGGAGAACGTCAACGCCTCGGGCGGGCGGCTGCGCGACCGCAACGCCGAGTACGTGGTGCGCACGCTGAGCCGCTTCGCCTCGGTGCAGGACATCGGCGAGGTGACCGTCGCCGCGCGGGACGGCCGCGGCCTGAAGCTGCGCGACGTGGCCGCGATCACGCGCACCCACCGCGAGCGCACGACCATCACCCACGTCGACGGGCGCGAGAGCGTCGAGATCGCCGTCTACAAGGAGGGCGACGACAACCTCGTCGAGATGGCGGACTCGGTGAGGCGCCACCTGGACAAGGTGCGCGAGCGCCTGCCCGAGGGCATGGAGGTCGCGGTCCTGTTCGACCAGTCGGTGTTCATCGCCAAGGCCGTGGGCGAGGTGCGCGACAACGCCCTGCTGGGCGGCCTGCTGGCGGTGCTGGTGCTGTTCGTCTTCCTGCGCGAGCTGCGCAGCACGCTGATCATCGGCGTGGCGATCCCCATCTCGATCGTCGCCACCTTCATCCTGATGTACGGCCGCGGCGTGTCGCTGAACGTGATGTCGCTGGGCGGGCTGGCGCTGGGCGTCGGCATGCTGGTGGACAACTCGATCGTGGTGCTCGAGGCCATCCACCGCAAGCGGGAGGACGATCCGGGGCTGTCCCCCGCCGCGGCGGCCGAGCGCGGCGCCGCCGAGGTCAGCGGGGCGGTCGTGGCCTCGACCCTGACCACCGTCGCGGTGTTCGTGCCCATCGTCTTCGTGGTGGTGGGCGTCGCGGGCCAGATCTTCCGCGACCAGGCGCTGACGGTGACCTTCTCGCTGCTGATCTCGCTCGTGGTCGCGCTGACCTTCACGCCGATGGCCGTCGCCTTCGGGCAGGGCGGCGGCGCGCCGGCCCCGGCCCCCGCGGACGCCGGCCTGCCGGCCGCGCTGCGCGCGCGGATGTCGGCCTGGACGCGCTTCGCCGGCGGCGGCCGGCCGGCCTCGCGGCGCCTGCGCACGGCCCTGCTGGCGGCGGCCCTGTTCCTGCCGGCGCTGCTGGCCGCGTCCCTGGCCTGGCTCGCCGGCCGGCTGCGCGCGGCCTTGCTGCTGCTGCTGTCGCCGCTGACCGCCCTGTTCAACGCGACCTACCCGCGGCTGGCGTCCGGCTACGTGCGCCTGCTCGGCGTCGCCCTGGCGCGGCGCGGCGCGGTGCTGGGCTTCGCGGTGGCGCTGGCCGCCGGCGCGGCGCTGCTGGCCCCGGGGCTGGGCGTCGAGCTGATCCCGCCGATGGCCCAGGGCGAGTTCACGCTGGGCCTGGAACTGCCCGAGGGCACGCCGCTGAGCCGCACCGACGCCCGCGTCGCCGCCATCGAGCGCGGCCTGGCCGGGATCGAGGGCATCGTGCGCACCGCCTCGGACGTGGGCGTCAGCCGCGAGGGCGACACCTCCGCCTCGCGGCGCAAGGAGAACCGCGCCGAGATCCACGTCCGGCTGGACCGGGCGGACCAGCGGCGCGAGGCCGACGTGCTGGCCGGCGTGCGCCGCGTGCTGGCCGGCTACCCGGACGTGTCGATGAAGGTGCGGCGCCAGTCCCTGTTCAGCTTCAGCGCGCCGGTGGAGGTCGACGTCTACGGCTACGACCTCGAGGAGCTGCAGCGCTCCGCCGACGCGGTGGCGGCCTCCCTGGCGGGGGTCGAGGGCCTGCGGGACATCCGGCTGAGCATGGTGCCGGGTTCGCCCGAGGTCCGCGTCGCCTTCGACCGCGACAAGCTGAACCGGCACGGCCTGAGCCTGGGCCAGGTGTCGCAGCTGGTGCGCGACAAGGTGCGCGGCAGCGTGGCCGGCCGCATCCGCGAGCGCGAGCGGCACATCGACATCCGCGTCATGAACGGCGAGGAGCAGCGCAGCACCCTGCAGTCCGTGCGCGACCTGATCGTCGCCGAGCGCGACGGCGTGCCGATCCCGCTGGCGGCCGTGGCGACGATGTCGGTGGAGCAGGGCCCGTCGGAGATCCACCGCCTCGGCCGCAAGCGCGCCGTGATCGTCTCGGCCAACCTGGCCGGGCGCGACCTGGGCTCCGTGACGCAGGACGTCGAGCGCCGGCTGCGGGCGCTGTCCCTGCCCGCCGGCGTCACGGCCGCCATGGGCGGCCAGAACGAGGAGATGCGGGCCTCGTTCCGCTCCCTGTGGCTGGCGACCCTGCTGGCCGTGTTCCTGGTCTACCTGGTGATGGCGGCCCAGTTCGAGTCCTTCCTGCACCCCCTGATCATCATGTTCACGGTGCCGCTGGCCCTGACCGGCGCCGTGTACGGCCTGGCCCTGACCGGCACGCCGGTCAGCGTGATCGTGGTGATCGGCGCGATCATGCTGGCGGGCATCGTCGTGAACAACGGCATCGTGCTGGTGGACCGCATCAACCAGCTGCGCCGGGTTTCGGACCTCGAGGCCGCCGTGCTGCAGGCCGGGCGCGAGCGGCTGCGCCCCATCCTGATGACCACGGCGACCACCGTCCTGGGCCTGCTGCCCATGGCCCTGGGCCTGGGCGAGGGCGCCGAGCTGCGCGCGCCGCTCGCGATCACCGTGATCTGGGGCCTGACGCTGGCGACCCTGCTGACGCTGGTCGTGGTGCCGGCCGCCTACGCCCTGATCACCCCGGGCCGCGCCGCCGCCGCGACGGACGCCGCGACCGCCCCGGCCGCCGCCGGGGCCCGCCCCGCGCCGGAAGGGGCCTGAGATGTGGCTGACCCGCCTCTCGCTGCGCCGCCCGGTGGCCCTGGCCATGGTGCTGGCGACCGTGGTCCTGCTGGGCGGCGTCTCGCTCTGGCGGCTCAAGCTCGACTTCCTGCCCCGCGTCGAGATGCCCTTCATCGGCGTCATGGTGCCCTACCCGAACGGGATCCCCGGCGAGACCGAGCGGGAGATCGTCGCGCCCATCGAGGAGATCCTCGCCACGCTCGGCGGCGTGCGCGAGATCAACAGCTACTCCGACCCCGACCAGGCCTGGGTGGGCGTCCAGTTCGACTGGGGCCGCGACGTCAACCTGCTGCGCCTGGAGGTGAAGGAGAAGATCGACCAGATCCGCGGCGAGCTGCCGGCGGACGTCCGCCAGATCCTGCTGTTGACCTTCAACACCAGCGACATCCCGATCATCGAGGGGCGCATCTCCGCCAAGGGGCGCGACCTGTCCGAGAGCTGGGACCTGCTGGACCAGAAGATCATCGGGCCGCTGCAGCGCATCCCCGGCGTGGGGCGCGTGAACATCGACGGCATCCTGCCCACCCAGGTCTCGGTGTACCTCGACTTCGACCGCGTGCTCGAGCACGGCGTGGACGTGACGCGGCTGTTCCGGGAGCTGGAATCGGCCAACGTGGAGCTGACCGTCGGCACGGTCACCGAGCAGGGGATGCGCTACGACGTGCGCACCGTCAGCGGCATCCGCGGCGTGGAGGGCCTGCGCGAGCTGCCGATCGACGAGCGCGGCCTGCGCCTGCAGGACGTGGCGGACGTCGTCTACGGCGCGCCGGCGATGAGCTACGGCCGGCGGCTGAACGGCGAGCCGGCCATCGCCTTCTGGATCCAGAAGGCCTCGGGGTACAACACCGTCGAGGTGTGCGAGGCGGTCGACCGCGAGCTGGCCCGGATCAACCAGGACCCCACGCTGCAGGGGATCAGCAGCGTGCCCTTCTTCAACCAGGCCGACCAGATCACCGACGGCCTCGACAGCCTCCTGCAGGCCGGCTTCGCGGGCTCGCTGCTGGCGGTCGCCATCCTCTACCTGTTCCTGCGGCGCTGGAGCATGACGCTGCTGGTCTCGCTGGCGATCCCGCTGTCGCTGCTGGGGACGGCCGTGTTCATGTACCTGGGCGGCGGTTCGCTGAACGTGCTGTCGATGATGGGGCTGATGCTCGGGGTCGGCATGCTGGTGGACAACGCGGTCGTGGTGCTCGAGTCGATCCACCGCCGCCAGCACGCCGGCGCGACGCCGGTGGCCGCCGCGATGCGGGGCACGCGCGAGGTCGGGCGCGCCATCACCGCCTCGACGCTGACCACCATCATCGTCTTCGCCCCGGTGATCGTCAGCCGGGCCGACGAGATGGCGGTCTGGCTGGGCGAGGTCGGCCGCACGATCGGCGTGACCCTGGCGCTGTCGCTGCTGGTCAGCCTGACGGTGATCCCCGCCTTCTCGGTGCGCACCGGGCGCGACCGGCCGACCGCCCCGGACGCCGGCTGGCTGGTGCGGCTGCGGGCGCGCTACCTGCGCCTGCTGGGCTGGACCGCGCTGCGGCACCCCCTGCTGACGGGCCTGGTCATCGTGCCGGCCACCCTGGCGCTGACGGCGGGCCTGATGGCGGCCACCCGCTTCAAGCCCGAGGCCTTCGGCGACGAGGGCGTGCGCCGCGAGAGCCTCTACGTCGGGATGGAGTTCAGCGACGCGGTGGACAAGGACCGCGCCAGCGACGCCGTGGCCGCCGCCGAGCGGTACCTCGAGACGCGCCGGGAGGACCTCGGGCTGCGCGACATCTACTCCTACTTCACGGCCGACCAGGCCGGGATCTCGCTCTTCTTCGCCGACGGCGTCGTCTCCGACCGCTTCTTCCGCCGCACGCGCGAGGACCTCAAGGAGCACCTGCCCGTCCAGGCCGGCGTGACCTACCGCTACGGCGACGAGGAGGGCCAGGGCACCGGCGCCAAGACCTTCGCCGTCACCCTCTACGGCCAGGAGACCGAGACGCTCCAGGAGCTGGCGCGCGAGGCGAAGCGCCTGCTCGCGACGCTCGACGGCGTCGGCGACCTGCGCAGCGACGCCGAGTCCGGCAGCCAGGAGATCCTGGTCGACGTGGACGGCGAGGCCGCCGCCCGCTACGGGGTTTCCGCCCGCGACGTCGCGCAGGTCATGGGGCTGACCTACCGCGGGGTCCTGCTGCCGCGCCTGAACACCGGCGACAAGGAGATCGACATGATGGTGGTGCTCGACCCGGACGACCGGGAGAGCATCGAGAACCTCGAGATCCTCACCGTGGGCGCCCACGAGGGCCGGCCCGTGCCCCTCGGGCAGGTGGCCGATTTCCGGATCGACGAGAGCCCGCGGCGCATCTTCCGCGACAACCAGAAGTCGGGCGTGACGATCCGCGGCACCTACGACGGCAAGAACCTGGACGCGGGCCTCGAACGCATGCGCAAGCTCCTGGACAACCTGGAGATGCCGATCGGCTACGGCTGGGACTTCGGCTCCGAGATCCGGCGCGCCCGCCAGCAGAACTCCGAGATGGGTCTGAACCTGCTGCTGGCGCTGGTCTGCGTCTTCTTCGTCATGGCCAGCCTGTTCGAGTCGCTGCTGCAGCCGCTGGTGGTGATGTGCTGCGTGCCGTTCGCCTCGCTGGGCGTCTTCTGGCTCTTCATGCTGACCGGCACGCCGTTCAACCTGATGGCGATGATCGGCATGGTGATCCTGATCGGCGTGGTGGTGAACAACGGCATCGTGCTGGTGGACCACGTCAACAACCACCGCCGCGGCGGCCAGCCGCTCCAGGACGCGCTCATGGCGGCGTGCTCCGACCGCCTGCGCCCCATCCTGATGACCGCGGGCACGACGGTGCTGGGCCTGCTGCCGCTGTCCCTGGCCGGCGGCGCGCACGTCGGCGACGCCCAGTACTACCCGATGGCGCGCGCCATCATCGGCGGGCTGACCTCCTCGACGCTGCTGACCCTGGTCGTGCTGCCCACCTACTACCTGCTGGCCCAGCGCTACGCGGCGGCCTTCCGCGCCACCCTCGCGGACCTCGGCGGCCTGCGCCGCGATCGGCGTTGCGGGCCGGCGCCCGCGGATGCGACAATGCCCCCGGCGGCCTGAGATCCGCCCGGGAGGTTGACATGAGGATCGCGCGCCTGCTGCCCCTGCTCGTCCTGGCGCTCGCGGCGGCCGCCGCCGCGCCGCCCGCGGGCGACGCCGTGCCCACGACCGTGATGTCCTTCAACATCCGCTACGGCACGGCGGACGACGGCCCGGACTCCTGGGAGCACCGGCGCTACCTCGTGCGCCTGGCGATCCGCGAGCGCCAGCCGGCGATCTTCGGCGTCCAGGAGTGCCTCTGGGACCAGGGCCTGGAGCTGGAGCGCGCCTTCTCGGAGTACCGGATCACCGGCGTGGGCCGCGACGACGGCCGGCGCGCCGGCGAGATGTGCCTGATCTTCACGCGCCGCGACCGCTACCGCCTGCTGGACCAGGGCAACTTCTGGCTGAGCGAGACGCCGCAGACGCCGGGCAGCAAGGGCTGGGACGCCGCCTGCCCGCGCCTGGTGACCTGGGTGAAGCTCTACGACCGCCTCTGCGACCCCGACACCCTCTTCGTCTTCAACACGCACCTCGACCACGCGGGCGCTCAGGCCCGCGAACAGGGCGCCCTGCTGCTGCGGCGCCGCATGGGGGAGATCGCCGGCGGCCGCGCCGCGCTGCTGATGGGGGACTTCAACGCGCCCGCCGACCCCGGCAGCCCGCCCTACCGGATCCTGGCGCAGGAGGGGTGGCGCGACGGCGTCGCCCTGCGCGACGCCTGGCAGGTCGCGTCGGCCGCCGAGCGCGGGCAACCCGACGGCACCTTCCACGGCTTCACCGGTGCGCCCAGCCGGGGCCGCATCGACTGGATCCTGGCCGGCGCCGCGCTGCCGCCCGCCGAGGCCGGCATTTCCCGCTTCCGGCAGGACGGCCGCTGGCCCTCGGACCATTTCCCGGTCTGGGCCGTCTTCCGGCAGACCCGCCACCCGCTCCGCCCCGGCGACGCGGTGGACGGCGCGACGGGAGCTTCCCCCCGCTACTGAGCGGCGCGCGGCGGTCCGGGCGGACGCCGTTCGGCTGGACCCGTGCGGCGGCTGCCTGTACGATGTCGACGACCGCGGCGCAGCGACCGGCAAGGGAGGCGCGACATGACCTCGAAAGACGACGGGCCGGGGTACCGGGTCCACCCCCGTCTGGCGGCCTGGCTGCCCCTGCTGCTGTTCCTGGCCGCGGCCGGCGGCTCGATCGCGCTGTGGCTGTCGCAGCGCGGCGCGGAGCGCCGCGAGCTGTCCCTCGAATCGCAGGTGATGGCCGAGCAGGTGCGGCTGCGCCTGTCGTCCTGGATCGACGGGCGCATCAACCTGGTGCGCGGCCTGTCGGAGCTCGCCGTCGCCGAGGCGCCCCTGGACAGCGCCCGGTTCGTCGCCCACGCCGCGCGCGCCCACGGCCTGGCGACCGGCATGCAGGCGGTCAACTTCATCGACTCCTCCCACGTCATCCGCGTCGTGGTCCCCGCCGACACCAACCGGCCCGCCCTGGGCGCCGACCTGGAGCGGCACCCGTCGGCGGGCGTCCGGGCGGCGATCCTGGCGGCGGGGGGGACGGGCAAGGTCGCCAGCACGCCCGTCATCGACCTGCTGCAGGGCGGGCGCGGCTTCGCCACCTACCACCCGCTCGTGGGCCGCGACGGCCGCCTGCAGGGGTTCGTCAACGGGGTCTTCCGGATCGACGTCCTGGTCGAGGCCTGCCTCGCGGAGCCGCACCTCTACTCGCGGTTCCGCCTGGACCTGGTGGACGACCAGGGCGTGGCCGCCTACCGCTCCGACGCCTCCGACGACCCGGGCAGCTGGCCCTACGCCTCCAGCGGGGCGGTCCGCATCGTGGACCGCGACTGGAAGCTGACCCTGGCGCCGCTGCCCGGCTACGCGAGCGGCAAGACCACCGTGGAGCAGTACGCCATGGCCGGCGGCGGGCTGCTGCTGGCGCTGGTGCTCGCCCTGACCCTGCACGCCCTGCTGCGGCGCCAGGAGGCGCTGCAGGCGAGCCGCGCGGCGTACCGGCTGCTGGTGGACAACCTCTCGGACATGCTGGTCAAGGTCGACACGGAGGGCCGCTTCCTCTACGTCAGCCCCTCCTACTGCCGGATGTTCGGGATGCAGGAGCAGGAGCTGCTGGGGCAGGAGTTCATGCCCCTGGTCCACGAGGACGACCGGGAGTCGACGGCCCGCGCCATCGCGCGGCTCCACGAGCCGCCGCACACCAGCACCCACGAGCAGCGGGCGCTGACCAGGGACGGCTGGCGCTGGATCGGCTGGTCGAACTCGGCGGTGCTCGACGACCGGGGCGGCGTGAAGGAGATCGTGGCCGTGGGCCGCGACGTCACCCAGCGCCGCGAGCTCGAGGAGCAGCTCGCCCTCTCGCAGAAGATGCAGGCCGTCGGCCAGCTGGCCGGCGGCGTCGCCCACGATTTCAACAACATCCTGCAGGCGATGCGCAGCCACCTGCACTTCGTCGAGGAGGCGGTCGACCCCGGGACGCCGGTGCGGGACGACCTGCAGCAGATCGACCGCAGCATCCAGCGCGCGGCCACGCTGACCCGGCAGCTGCTCGCCTTCAGCCGCCAGCAGGTCCTGCACACCGAGGACCTCGACCTCAACCACGCCGTGTCCGACATGCTGAAGCTGCTCGGCCGGGTCATCGGCGAGGACGTCGTCCTGGACTTCCGCCCCGACCCCGACCTGCGCAGCGCCCACGCGGACCTGGGCCAGCTCGAGCAGATCCTGCTGAACCTCTGCGTGAACGCGCGCGACGCCATCGAAGGCGTCGGCTCCGTCGCGATCACCACCGCCAACCGCGACGCCGACGCCGCGTTCTGCGAGCAGAACGGCTGGGCCCGCCCCGGCCGCTGGGTCGAGCTGGCGGTCAGCGACGACGGCCACGGAATGGACGAGGAGACGCAGCGCCGCATCTTCGACCCCTTCTTCACCACCAAGAAGATGGGCCACGGCACGGGCCTCGGCCTGGCCACGGTCTACGGCATCGTGCGCCAGCACGACGGACTGGTGCGGGTCGAGAGCAAGCCGGGGCGCGGCTCGACGTTCACCATCTGGCTGCCGGCGGGCGGGAAGGCCGCGCCGCCGGCCGAGCCGCATCGATCCGGGCGCGGTGCCGCGGGGGCGCGAGACGGTCCTGGTGGCCGAGGACGACGACGCCGTGCGCGAGCTGGCCACCCGGGTGCTGGTGCACGGGGGCTACAAGGTCGTCACCGCGCGCGACGGCGAGGAGGCGGTACGCCTGCACGCCGAGCGGCGCGGGGAGATCGCCCTGGTCATCCTCGACGTGGTGATGCCCAGGCTGGGCGGGCGCGAGGCGCGGGCCCGCATCCTCGAGCAGGCCCCCAACGTGCGCATCCTGTTCGCGACGGGTTACGACCCCGACACGATCCACGGCCGGCTCGACGACGTGCGCGGCGCCGACATCCTGTCGAAGCCCTACGAGCCGGACGACCTGCTGCGGCGGGTGCGCAAGGCCATCGACGGCTGACCCCGGCGGCCCCGCCGCGCCCGGCCCGCGGGGGCGATTCACGGAAAATTCACAATCTTCGAACACCGTCTTCACGCGCGGGAGCGATCCTGTGGGGACCGCCGTCCCGGCACCGCCGCCGGGGACGCAATCTCCAGGGAGGCCGACGTTGAAGAAGCTGCTCGCCGCTGCGCTGTTGATCCTGGCGACCCTGCCGGCCGCCGCCGCCGACCTGACGGGCGCCGGCGCGACCTTCCCCTACCCGCTCTACGCCCAGTGGGCCGACTCGTACAAGAAGCTCACCGGCGTGGGCCTGAACTACCAGTCCATCGGCTCGGGCGGCGGCATCGCGCAGATCAAGGCGCAGACCGTCGATTTCGGCGCCTCGGACGCGCCGCTGACCAAGGCGGAGCTCGACGCGGCCGGCCTGGTGCAGTTCCCGATGATCGTCGGGGGCGTGGTGCCGGTGGTCAACCTCGAGGGCATCGCCCCGGGCGCGCTGAAGCTGACGGCGGCGGTGCTGGCCGACATCTACCTCGGCGGCGTGAAGAAGTGGAACGATCCCGCCGTCGCCGCCCTGAACCCCGGCCTGGCCCTGCCCGCGCGCGACATCACCGTGGTCCACCGCGCCGACGGCTCGGGCACGACCTGGATCTTCACGAACTACCTCGACAAGGTCTCGCCCGCCTGGCACGGGAAGGTCGGCTGCGGCAAGGAAGTCGCCTGGCCCGCCGGCGTGGGCGGCAAGGGCAACGAGGGCGTCGCCGCCTACGTCCAGCGCATCAAGGGCGCCGTCGGCTACGTCGAGTACGCCTACGCGCTGCAGAACAAGCTGACCCACATCCTGCTGGAGAACCGCGCCGGGAAGTTCGTGGCGCCCACCCAGGCGTCCTTCCAGGCCGCGGCCGCCGGCGCCGACTGGAGCGCGGCGCCCGGTCTGTACCTGGTGCTCACCGACCAGCCCGGCGACGCCAGCTGGCCGATCACGGGCGCCTCGTTCGTCCTGATCCACCGCGAGCAGCGCGACGCCGCCCGCGCGAAGTCGCTGCTCGACTTCTTCGCCTGGTGCTTCGCCGAAGGCGACGCCGCCGCCAGCGCCCTGGACTACGTGCCCCTGCCCGACGACGTGGTCGCTCTGGTCAAGGGCGTCTGGAAGACGGGCGTGAAGTCCGGCGGCGCCGCGGTCTGGAAGTGACCGCCTCGGGGGAGCGCCCGTGACGACGAACCGCCACGCGACCGCCGCCGAGCCGGAGCGCCGCCACCCGCGGCCCTGGGGCGACCCCCTGTTCCGGGGCCTCGCGGCGGCGGCGGCGGGGCTGTTCCTGCTGCTGACGGCGGCGGTGTTCGTGGAGCTGGTGCGCGGCTCCGAGCTCTCGCTGGCGAAGTTCGGCTTTTCCTTCCTGTGGCGCGAGGCCTGGAACCCGGTGACCGGGGACTTCGGCGCGCTCTCCTCGATCGCCGGCACGCTGATCTCCACGCTCATCGCCATGGCGCTGGCGGTGCCCCTGTCGCTGGTCATCGCGCTGTTCCTGGTCGAGCTGGCGCCGCCCGCGGTCGCGAAGCCGGTGGGCGCGGCCATCGAGCTGCTCGCGGCCGTGCCCAGCATCATCTACGGCATGTGGGGGCTGTTCGTGTTCGCGCCCTTCATGGCCGACCACGTCCAGCCCTTCCTGTCGGCGCGCCTGGGCTTCCTGCCCCTGTTCCAGGGGCCGCCCATGGGCATCGGCATGCTCACCGCGGGCATCATCCTGGCCCTGATGATCCTGCCGTTCATCACCTCGGTGATGCGCGACGTGCTGAAGATGGTCCCGCCGGTGGTCAAGGAAGCCGGGTACGGCATGGGCAGCACCGTCTGGGAGGTGGCCCGGCAGGTCACCGTGCGCTACGGCGCGCGCGGCATGGCCGGCGCCTGCCTGCTGGGCCTGGGGCGCGCGGTGGGCGAGACGATGGCCGTGACCTTCGTGATCGGCAACAACCACCGCCTGGGGGCGTCGCTCTTCGACGCCGGGAACACCATCGCCTCGGCCCTGGCCAACGAGTTCGCCGAGGCGGCCGACCCGCTGTACCTGTCGGCGCTGGTCGAGCTGGGCCTGGTGCTCTTCCTGATCACCTTCGCCATCCAGGGGCTGACCCACGTCTGGATCCGCCGCCTCGAGCGCAGCGCCGGGAGGGGGCTCTGATGCGGCGCCGGTCCAGCCGCGGCCGCAAGGCCGCCGACGCGGCCGTGCGCGCGGTCGCGAGCCTCGCGGCGCTGCTGGGTATCGGCGTGCTGGCCCTGATCCTCGCCGAGGTGGCCCGGCGCGGCGCGCCCGCCCTCGACGGCGCCTTCTTCACCGCCCTGCCGGGTCCGCCCGGCGTGGAGGGCGGCGGCCTGGCCAACGCCATCCTGGGCACCCTGGCGCTGACGGCCGCGGCGACCGCGATCGGCGTGCCCCTGGGCATGCTCGCGGGCGTCTACCTCTCGGAGTTCGGGCGCGACACGCGGCTGGGGGCGGCGGTGCGCTTCTGCGTCAACGTGCTGATGGGGCTGCCGTCGATCCTGGTGGGCCTGTTCGTCTGGACCGTGCTGGTGGTGCCCTTCCGCAGCTTCTCCGGCCACGCCGGGGCGGTCGCCCTGGCGCTGATCATGCTGCCGGTCGTCGCCCGCACCACCGAGGACATGCTGGCGCTGGTGCCGCACGCGCTGCGGGAGGGCGCGCTGGCGGTGGGCGCGCCGCGCTGGCGCTCCACCCTGATCGCCTTCAAGGCGGCCCGCGGCGGCCTGATCACCGGCGTGCTGCTGGCCGTGGCCCGCGTCAGCGGCGAGACGGCGCCGCTGCTGTTCACGGCGCTGAACAGCCCCTTCTGGCCCCGCTCGATGTCCGAGCCCGTCGCCAACCTGACGGTCACCGTCTTCCAGTACGCCATGTCGCCGTACGCCGACTGGCAGGCCAAGGCCTGGGGCGCGTCGCTGCTGATCATGGCCGCCGTGCTGACCACCTCGCTGCTGGCGCGCACCTTCGCCAGGGAGAGAACGCGATGAACGCCACGAGCCCGGAATCCCCGCTGACGCCGCCGCCCGCCGTGCCGCGCCCCCACGTCGCCGTCCGGTCCGGGCCCGCGGCCGCGGACGCCGACGGGCCGCCCAAGATCTCGGTCCGCGGCCTGGACTTCCACTACGGCAAGCAGCAGGCCCTGTTCGGCAACGACCTCGACATCGCGGCCAACCGCGTGACCGCGGTCATCGGCCCCTCGGGCTGCGGCAAGTCGACGCACCTGCGGGTCTACAACCGCATCTACCAGCTCTACCGCGACCAGCGCGCCTCGGGGGAGGTCCTGCTCGACGGCGTGAACCTGCTGTCCCCGGCGACCGACCTCATTGAGCTGCGGCGCCGGGTCGGCATGATCTTCCAGAAGCCGACGCCGTTCCCCATGAGCATCTACGAAAACGTGGCCTACGGGCTGAAACTGCACTATCGTCTGGGGAAGGGCGAGATGGCCGAGGCCGTCGAGCGGGCCCTGCGCGGGGCCGCGCTCTGGGACGAGGTCAAGGACGCGCTGGACCGGCCCGGCACGGCGCTCTCGGGCGGCCAGCAGCAGCGGCTCTGCATCGCGCGCGCGATCGCGGTGCGGCCCGAGGTGCTGCTGATGGACGAGCCCACCTCGGCCATCGACCCGGTCGCCACGGCCAAGATCGAAGACCTGATCGAGGAGCTGAAGCGGGACTTCACGATCGTCGTCGTGACGCACAACATGCAGCAGGCGGCCCGCGTCTCGGACTTCACGGCCTTCTTCTTCGAGGGCCGCATCGTCGAGTTCGGCGCCACGAGGCAGATCTTCACCAAGCCCGTGCACCGCCAGACCGAGGACTACATCACGGGCCGCTTCGGCTAGCGGTGACGGAGGTGCTCATGTCGGTCCATCTCAGGCGCGAGATCGAGCGCCTCAAGGAACAGGTGCTGGGCCTCAGCGCCACGGTCGAGGAGGCCGTGTGGCTGGCCGTGCGCGCCGTGCAGGAGCACGACCCGGCCCTGGCCCGCGCCGTGCTGGCCGGCGACCGCGCCATCGACGAGCGCGAGGTGCGGGTCGAGGAGGAGTGCCTGAAGATCCTGGCCCTCCACCAGCCGGTGGCCGGCGACCTGCGCTTCCTGGTGACGGTCCTGAAGATCAACAACGACCTCGAGCGCATCGGCGACCTGGCCGTGAACATCGCCGAGCGCGCCCTGCACCTGGCGCCGCGCGAGGAGGCGCCGACCACCTTCGACTTCGTGGGCATGGCCACGCGCGCGCAGGAGATGCTGCACACGGCGCTCGACGCCCTGGTCAACGTCGATCCGGCCCGGGCCCGGGACGTCTGCGCCATGGACGACGAGGTCGACGCCGTCAACCGCGGGATGTACGGGCAGGTGCAGGCCGGGATCCGCGAGCACCCGCGGCACACGGACTTCTACCTCCAGCAGCTCTCCATCTCGCGCCAGCTCGAGCGCATCGCCGACCACGCCACCAACATCGCCGAGGACGTCATCTACATGTCCGAGGGGAAGGTCGTGCGTCACCACGTCGAGGAGTTCAGCGTGCCGGAGCGGGGCACCGATGCGGAGCCGCCCGCCGCCGGTTGAGGCCCGCCGCGCGGCGGCGGCCGCCGGGACACCCGCCCTGTACGAACCCCCGCCGATGTGCTAGCTTCCCGCCCGCGCGCACCCGCACCGGCCCGCGCCGGTTGGCGCATCTCCGGTCGACGTCCTGGCGGGACGCGACATTCCCGGCGGTGGGCATGATCCGCAGGATGACACTGCTCTTGCTGCTCGCGACGTTGTCCGCCGCGCCGGCGCTCCGCGCCGAGGACGCGGCGGCGGGCGGCCGCGTCGCCGCCCGTCTGCGGCAGCGGCTGGAGGCGGTCCCGCCGGGGCGGCCCTGGCGGCGCTCGACGAGCCGCTGCACCGCGCCGACCTCGTGCTGGACTTCTACCGCGGGCGCGGGTACGCCCCGGCCTGGACCGACGACCGCGGCCTGCTGGCGGTGGCCGACTCGCTGGGCTCGGCGCTCGTCGGCCTCGACGCCGAGGGCCTGCAGATCCGCGACTACCACCTCGATGCGCTGGCGCAGGCCCGCGCCCGCTTCAGCGACCGCCGGTGGTGGCGGACGCATCCCGACCCGCACGTCCTGGCCGATTTCGACCTGCTGGCGACCGACGCCTACCTGCTGGCCGCGACCCAGTGCCTGGGCGGCCGCCTGGACCCGCGCGCCTTCGACCCCGACTGGATCGCGGAGCGCCGCACGGCCGACGTGGTCGCGGTGCTGGCGGGAGCCCTCGCCGCCGGGGAGATCGGCGGCTCGCTGCAGCGGCTGCTGCCCGCCTACCCCGGGTACGCCGCCCTGCGGAGCGCCTACGCGCAGCACCGCGCCCTGGCCGCGGTGGGCGCCTGGCCGCGGTGCCGGCCGGCGGCAAGCTGGAGCCCGGCGACCGCGACCCCCGCGTGCCCCTGCTGCGGGCCCGCCTCGCGGCCTCGGGCGACCTGGCGCCGGGCCGGGATTTCAGCCCCGACGCCGAGTACTACGACCAGGACCTCGCGGACGCGGTCCGGCGCTTCCAGGCCCGCTTCGGTCTGGACCGGGACGGCGTGATCGGTCAGGCGACCCAGGCCGAGCTCGGCGCGACGGTCGAGGACCGCATCCGGCAGATCCGGGTGAACCTCGAGCGCTGGCGCTGGCTGCCGGCGGACCTCGGCCACCGCCGCGTCCAGGTCAACATCCCCGACTACCGCCTGGAAGTGTGCCACGGCGACACCGTGGTGCTCGCCATGCCCGTCATCGTCGGCCTGCCGACGCGCCGCACGCCGGTCTTCAGCGCGAAGCTGAACTCGCTGGTGTTCAGCCCCGACTGGGAAGTCCCGCCCAAGCTCGCGATCGAGGACAAGCTCCCGCTGATCCAGCAGGATCCCGGCTACCTCCAGGAGTTCGGCTTCGAGGTGATCGCGGGGTGGGGGAGAAGGCGAAGGTGGTCGATCCCGGGGACGTGGCCTGGGAGAACGTGCCGGCCGGCAGCTTCCCCTACCGCCTGCGCCAGATGCCCGGCCCGCTCAACGCGCTCGGGCTGGTGAAGTTCAACCTGCCGAACCGCTTCAACGTGTACCTGCACGACACGCCGAACCGCGGCCTCTTCGCGCGGGCGAAGCGGGCCTTCAGCGCCGGCTGCGTCCGCATCCAGAAGCCCGAGGAGTTCGCGGTCTACCTGCTGAAAGGCGACGAGCGCTGGCCGCGGGCGCGCATCGCCGAGGCCATGGCCTCGGGCCGCGAGCAGGCCGTGCGCGTGCCGGCGCCGATCCCGATCCACCTGCTGTACTGGACGGCGTGGGTCGACCGGCAGGGGTCGGTCGTCTTCCGCCCCGACGTCTACCAGATCGACAGCTTGACGGCGATGGCGCTGGAAGCGCCCTACCAGTGGGTCGTGGAGCTGAAGCCGCCGCCGGACAACTCCCTCCCCAAGGACGTGATCGCCGTCCCGTGACTAGGGACCCGTGGTCGGTGCGCGCCGCGCCCAGCAGGGCCGCGGCGGCCAGGGCGGCGGCGATCAGGGGCGTGGTGCGGTTGCCCAGGCCGGTTTCGGCCAGGCCGACCAGGAGCAGACCGGCGAGCCCGGCGGCGACTCCCAAGGCGACGGACGACGGGGACAGCCCCGCTGCCTGGGGGGAGGCGCCCGTCGCGAGGCGCCGCGACGCGCGGGCGGCGGCGAACAGCGCGGACAGCAGGGCCGCGATCGCGAGCAGCGCCGCGGGCAGGCCCAGCCGGCGCGCCAGCTCCAGGGGGATGCTCGGCGCGATGGCCGCGGGACCTTCGCCGGTCAGGGGATGCGCCGCGATCGCGCCGAGGGCTTCACGCCAGGCGGGCAGGCGCGTGGAGAAGTAGTCCCCGGCCAGCGAGGCCCGCAGCTTGTAGGCGAAGGATTCGCCGGCCAGTTCCGGTCGCAGCAGCAGCGCGACCGCGACGGCGCCCAGCGCCGCCAGCGCGATCAGCGGCGCGCGCAGCCGCCGGCGGCCGCCGGCGAGGACCGCCGCCGCGACGAGGGCCGCCGCGGTCACGGCCAGGCTGCCCATCGCGCCGCGCGAAGCGGTCAGGGGCAGGCAGGCCGCAGACGCGAGCCAGACGAGCGCGCCGGCCAGACGCCAGCGCCGGCCGGAATCGCCGAGCCAGAGGGCCAGGCCCAGCGGCGCGAAGAACGCCAGGTGCACGGCCAGGCCCACCGACCCGCGGTAGAACGAGCCCGGCTCCTCGTCCGACCTGCCGGCGATCGTCAGCAGGAACTCCGCGACGCCGCCCACCGCCAGCAGAGCCGTCGCGCCCAGCGTGGCGGCCGTCCACCAGACCAGCGTTCCGGGACGACGCCCCGTTCCCTCGTCGACGATCAGCAGCGGGACACAAGTCGCCAGCACCAGCAGGCGGACGCCCCGCAGCCAGGTCGCGTCCGCGGGACCGCCGCCCGGTCCGGCCGCCAGGACTGCCATGGCGATCAGGGCGACCAGGCCGACCGCGGCGAAGGCGAGCCACAGCAGGATCGCCGGCGCGGGCCGGGGCAGGGGATGGGGCGCGAGCACGCGGCGCGCCAGCCACCAGGCCGCCGCCGCGAGCAGCACGACCTCGGTGGCGTAGATCTCGCGACCGGGGGTCAGGAAGAAGAAGTCCAGCACGGGCCCGACCGGCACGATCGCCGCGACCGGCAACCGCGGCGCCGGCTGTGCGAACCAGGCCAGGGCGGCGACGCCGAGCAGCAGCAGCGGCAGCCTTCCCGCCACGGACGCGCCCGCACCCGCCAGGGCGTGGACCAGCAGGCCCAGGCAGAGCAGAGCGCCGAGGGCGGCGGGCGCCGCCTGCAGCGGGCGCTTCACGGCTTCGCCTCATGTTCGGGTCCGCGTCGGTCCTGCGCCGGCCCTCCGCGCCGGCGGGGAGGGTAGCGCCGGGCCAGCCAGCAGCCCAGGGCCAGGCCGGCGAGGCCGGCGGTGACGTCCAGGGCCAGGTCGGCTCCGGGCGGCCGGATGTACTCGACGCGCGTCTTGGCGAAGATGTCGAACAGCTCCTTGCCCAGGATCAGGGCGACGGCCAGCAGCACGACGCGCCGCAGCGGCAGCAGGCGCGAGGCGCCCCAGGCGATCGCGGCCGCGAAGACCAAATGAAAGAACCAGTCCACCGGCACGCCGAGCACGCGCATCCGGCTGAAGTATTCCATGCCGCCGCGGATCTCCCGCAGCACATCCAGGACCCACTCCATGCCTCGACCCTCCCGGGTTGGGTCGGGACTCCCGACCGACGGGCATGATACCAGCGATCGCCCCGGCCCGTCAGTCCCGATCCCGCCCGGAAGAAATCCGCGCCCGCCTGTCGAAAAGGCTGTTGACTTTCCCGTAGACGCATATAGTTTGACGCAACTCGCGAGGGCGTCGCCGGGACTGGCGGCGCCGGGATCGCGGGTCCGGGTTCGTGCCCAGGGAGGGATGCCACATGCGCCGCTGCCCCACGTCCGCACGCAGCGACCACAGCGTCGACGCCGTCGTGGCCGTCGAGCGAGAGGAGGAGCGCTCCGAGGAGCCTCCTTCCCCATCCGTCATCACCGCCGAAGTTCAGCTCACCCCTGAACCGACCGCCCTTCCTCCTGGAGCGCCAGGTGGATTTTTTTATCCCCAGAGGGGAGTGCATCGGCGAGCGCACGCGCGCTTTCCGCCGTGCCTTCTTCCCCGAGGCGTCCGCCGCCGAGTGGAACGACTGGCACTGGCAGCTGCGCAACCGCGTGCGCACCTTCGAGCAGTTCGACCGCATGCTCGCGCTGTCGCCGGCCGAACGGCTGGCGCTGCAGCGCGACGGCAGCATGCTGCCCGTGGCGGTGACCCCGTACTACATGAGCCTGCTCGACCCGGCCAACCCGCAGCAGCCGCTGCGCCGGACCGTCGTGCCGACCCAGGCCGAGCACCTGCGCATGCCCGGCGAGGCCGACGACCCCCTGGGCGAGGACGGCCACAGCCCGGTGCAGGGCATCGTGCACCGCTACCCGGACCGCGTCCTGTTCCTGGTGCACGACTTCTGCCCCACCTACTGCCGCTACTGCACGCGGTCGCGTCTGGTGGGCCACGGCGAGTACTCGCCGAAGCAGGAGCAGCTCGAGGCGCGCATCGACTACATCCGCCGCACGCCGGCGGTCCGCGACGTGCTGCTCTCCGGCGGCGAGCCCCTGAGCATCGCCGACGACAAGCTGGACTGGATCCTCACGGAGCTGCGCCGGATCCCCCACGTGGAGATCGTGCGCATCGGCACCAAGTCGCCCGCGGTGATGCCGCAACGCATCACGCCCGAACTGGTGAAGATGCTGCGCAAGCACCACCCGCTGCTGATGAGCATCCACTTCCTGCACCCCGACGAGTGCACGCCCGAGTCGGCGACCGCCTGCGCGCGGCTGGCCGACGCCGGCATCCCGCTGGGCTCGCAGACGGTGCTGCTCAAGGGCGTCAACGACGACGTCGCGACCATGAAGCGCCTCATGCAGAACCTGCTCATGATGCGCGTGCGCCCGTACTACCTCTATCAGTGCGACCCGATCTCGGGGTCGTCGCACTTCCGCACGACGGTCGAGAAGGGCCTGGAGATCATCCAGGGCCTGCGCGGCTGGACCACCGGGTACGGGGTGCCGACCTACGTCATCGACGCCCCCGGCGGCGGCGGCAAGATCCCCCTGCAGCCGGACTACCTGGTCGGCCGCGAGGGGGGCGACGTCGTGCTGCGCAACTTCGAGGGCCGGCAGTACCGCTACCCCGATCCCCGCGGCCGCGGCGGCGCCGCCAAGCTGGAGAAGGGCCGCAGCCCCCGGCGCAAGTCGTGACGGAGCGTCCTGACCCGGCAGACCCGGACACCCCGCCCCCCGCGCCCCCCCCGGCCCCCCCGAGCCGGCCGCGCGATCCGGCGGGGAGCGAGCATGCACGTCGGCCTGACCTACGACCTGCGCGACGACTACCTCGCCGCCGGCTACGGCGAGGAGGAGACCGCGGAGTTCGACCGCATCTCCACCGTCGAAGCGCTCGAGGTCGCCCTGCGCGCGGGCGGCCACCGCACCGAGCGCATCGGCAACGCGGCGCGGCTGGCCCGGCTGCTGACGGCCGGCCGGCGCTGGGACCTCGTGTTCAACATCGCCGAGGGGCTGCACGGCATCGGGCGCGAGGCCCAGGTGCCGGTCCTGCTCGAACTCTACGGCATCGCCTACACCTTCGGCGACCCCCTGACGATGTCCCTGACCCTCCACAAGGGCATGACCAAGCGCGTCCTGCGCGACGCCGGCCTGCCGACGCCCGCGTTTGCCGAGGTGGCGCGGCTCGAAGACCTCGCCGGCGTCGACCTGCCGTACCCGCTGTTCGCCAAGCCGATCGCCGAGGGCACCGGCAAGGGCATCGACGGAGCCTCGAAGCTGCGCACGCCGCGGGAGCTGGCCGACCGCTGCGCGGCGCTGCTGGAACGGTTCCGCCAGCCGGTGCTGGTCGAGACCTTCCTGCCGGGGCGCGAGCTGACCGTCGGGATCGTCGGCACCGGCGAGGACGCCCGCGCGTTGGGGACCATGGAGGTGGTCCTGCTGCCGCAGGCCGAGGCCGACGCCTACACCTACGTCAACAAGGAGCGCTGCGAGGAGCTGATCGAGTACCGCTTCCCGCTGGCCGCCGCCGATCCCCAGGTGGCGACGGCCGAGCGCACCGCGCTGGCGGCCTGGCGCGTGCTGGGCTGCCGCGATGCCGGGCGGGTCGACCTGCGGGCCGACGCGCGGGGCGAGCCCCAGATCATGGAGCTGAACCCCCTGGCCGGACTGCACCCCGAACACTCGGACCTGCCGATGATCGCCACGGCCAGGGGCCTGCCCTACGCCGACCTCATCGGCATCATCGTCGAGTCGGCCGCGCGGCGCCGCGGCGAGATCCCCCCCCTGCGCGCGGAGCTGCTCCATGCGGATCCTGATCCTGCATAACGCGGTCGCCGCCAACGCGGCGCCCGACGAGCGCGACGTGCTCGACCAGGTCGCCGCGATCGCCGCGTCGCTCGCGCGCCTGGGCCACGAGCCCGCCGCCCTGGGCTGCGACCTGGACCTGCCCGACCTCGGCCGCAACCTCCAGGACGCCGCCCCCGATCTCGTGTTCAACCTCGTGGAGAGCCTGGGCGGCGAGGGCCGCCTGATCCACGTCGTGCCCGCCCTGCTGGACGCGCTGGGCGTGCGCTACGCCGGTTGCCCGTCGGAGGCCATGTTCACCACCTCGCACAAGGTCCTGGCCAAGCAGCTGCTGGTCGGCGCCGGCCTGCCCACGCCCGCCTGGTACGAACTGCGCCGCGACCGGCTCGTCGCCGCCGGCGGCGGGGAAGGGACTCCCGCGCGCTGCCTCGTGAAGTCGGTGTGGGAGGACGCCTCGCTCGGCATGGACGACGACGCGGTGGTGGCGGCCGAACCGGAGAGTCTGCGCGCGGCCCTGGCGGCGCGGGCCGGTCGTCCCGGCGCTCCTTGGTTCGCCGAGGCCTTCGTCGACGGCCGCGAGTTCAACCTCTCGGTGCTCGACGGCCCCGACGGCCCGCAGGTGCTGCCGCCGGCCGAACTGACCTTCGTCGACTACCCGCCGGACAAGCCGCGCATCGTGGGCTACGCCGCGAAGTGGGACGCGGGCTCCTTCGAGTACTCGCACACCGTGCGCACCTTCGACCTCGCGCCCGCCGACGCGCCGCTGCTGGCGCGCCTGCGGGAACAGTCCCTGGCCTGCTGGGACCTGTTCGGCCTGCGCGGCTGGGCGCGCGTGGACTTCCGCGTGGACGCCGCCGGGGAGCCCTGGATCCTCGAGGCGAACGCCAACCCCTGCCTGTCCGCGGACGCCGGCTTCCAGGCCGCCGTCGAGCGGGCGGGCCTTTCCTTCGACGACGCGGTCGCGCGCATCCTCGCGGCCGTCCCCGGAGCGTGATCGCGATGAAGACCGCCGCCGAATTCCGCACCGAGACCCGCCCCGACGACGTCGCCGCCGTGCGCGACCTGGCCGCGGCCACCGGCTACTTCTCCGCGTCGGAGGTGGCGATCGCCGCCGAACTGGTCGAGGAGCGCCTGCAGAAGGGCCCGGCCAGCGGCTACGAGTTCCTCTACGCCGACGGCGACGGCCGCCTCGACGGGCTACGCCTGCTACGGCCTGATCCCCTGCACGCTGTCCAGCTACGACCTCTACTGGATCGCCGTGCACCCCGACACCCAGGGCGCCGGCCTCGGCCGCCGCCTCCTGCAGGAATGCGAGCGCCGCATCCGCGCGCTCGGCGGCACGGGCGTGTACGCCGAGACCAGCGGGAAGGCCCAGTACGTCAGCACGCGCAGGTTCTACGAGCGGTGCGACTATGCTACCGGGGCGGTGTTCGCGGACTTCTACGGGCCCGGGGACGATAAATACGTCTTCGTCAAGAAACTGGGCTGAGCGATCCGTGCTATCCTCGGGTTCGTGATCGGTGGATGGTGCCTGCTCGTCGCGGGATCTTCGCCCGGGCATCATTCCCGTCGTGACAGGGGACGCGCCCGGGCACCTCCTGTGCCCGGCGCTGACCTTCCAGGCCCTTCCGCCATCCTGGCTCCGGGGCCTCCGGACACCCCGTCACGACGAGGAATGGCATGCCCACGGCCAGATGACCTCTGGACGAGCAGGGCCATCCAGCGATCACGACCCGACCGCGCATCTGGAAGGACACGCCCGATGAAACTCCGCGCCGTATTCTGCCGATCGCATTGGTCTGCGCCTGCCTCGCTGCGGTCGCTCCCGCTCGGGCGTCGGTGGCGGATCTGCCGGACGAGGTTTTCTATCACATCATGCCGATCGCGTGGCGGGACGGGAACAACGACGCGCAGCGGTTCGGGGACTTCGGGGGGCTGACGGCTTCGTTGCCGTACCTGCAGGGGTTGGGGGTGACGGCGATCTGGCTGAACCCGATCTTCCCGTCGCCGGCGTACCATGGTTACCAGCACGGGCCGGCGGACCAGCTCAACCCGTGGTTCGGGAACGAGGCCCAGCTGACGTCGTTCCTGGAGGCGGCGCACGCCGCGGGGCTGAAGGTGTTCGTGGACTTCGTGGCCTACGGGGTCAGCCGCGACGCGGTCTACTTCCAGGACGCCTACGCCAACCCGGGCAGCGTCTACGACACGTGGCTGGCCTTCACCAACGCGGCCAACACGCAGTACCAGGGTTCGACCTTCACCACCTGGAACGGCGCGACCGTGCGGCAGATCTGGTGGGACCTGCGTGACCCCGCGCCGGTCGACCTCGTCACGCAGTGGTCCCGGCACTGGCTCGATCCTGATGATGATGGCAACTTCACCGACGGCCTGGACGGCTACCGCCTCGACCACGTCTGGTCGACCTACCCCAACGGCCCCGACGGCTGGGGCTACCACATCGGCTCGTTCTGGGCACCCTGGCGCGCGGCGCTGCGCGCGGTCAACCCCGACGTGGTCGTCTTCGCCGAGCAGGCCGACTGGGGCAGCTACGGCACCGACCTGTTCCCGGGGATGGACGCCGCCTTCACCAAGCCCTTCGAATTCGCCGCCCGCGACGCGCTGAGCTGGGAGGACGCCGGCTCCCTGTACTCGTCGATGGCCGCGACGGTCGCCGCATGCGACGCGGCCGCCGTCGAGGGCACCTTCCTCTGCACGATCGGCAACCACGACGTGAGCCGGCTGGCCAGCTCCGTCGGCGACTCGTTCGCCAAGGGCAAGGCCGCCGCGGCGGTCCTGCTGACCCAGCCCTTCACCCCGAACCTCTACTACGGCGACGAGATCGGCATGCGCGGCGCCAAGAACACGAGCTACGCGGGCGACGCCGCCGACATCCCCCATGCGCGAGCCCTTCGAGGGGAACGCCGTGGCCGGCCCGCCGATGAGCAACTACTTCGTGCTCAACGCCGCCGCCTACGCGGGGCGCATCTCGCAGAACAACGACGGCCGCAGCGTCGCCGAGCAGCAGGGCGTGTCCGGCTCCCTGCTGGAAACCTACCGCGAGCTGATCGCCGCCCGCAGGGCCAGCATCGCCCTGCGCCGCGGCGGTTACGCGCCGGTGACGGCGAGCGCGGCCTCCGTCTGGGCCTTCGTGCGCGACCACGCGGACCAGCAGGTCCTGGTCGCGATCAACGTGAGCGGCTCCTCGCGGACCCTGACGCTGGACCTCGGCGGCTTCGCGGTCGCCGGCGGCGCGACCGTCCCGACGGACCTGCTCTCCGGCGCGACGCTGACCGCGCTCACCGACGCCAACAAGGGCGCCTACCCGCTGACCCTCGGCGCCTACGGCTACCGGCTGCTGCAGGTCGCGGTGACCGCGCCGGAGCCGCCGGCGAGCCTGCTGGACGGCCTCGCCGTGGCGGACCTGGCGCCGCCCCTGGTCGCGCAGGACACGCCGACCAACCTGGGCGACAACGTCTCGGAGCTGGACCGCCTGTTCGCGCGCGTGTCGGGCGACTCGCTCTTCGTCGGGGTGACCGGCAACCTCGCCACCGACGGCACCGGCCTCTGCCTGCTGCTGGACACGGCGCCCGGCGGCCAGACGGCCCTGGATCTCGACGGCGTGCCCGTCCCGCCCAGCGGCCCCGAGCTGTTGAGCGGGCTGCGCCTGGACGAGGGCTTCGCGCCGGACCAGCTGCTGTTCGTCAACGCCTACGCCGGCAATATCTACGTGGACCAGTACACGCTGCCGGCCAGCGGCGGCGCCGTGAAGACCTACCGCGGCGCGGGCGTCGTGGGCAGCGGCACGGGCCTGCTCGCGGGGGGCGACAACCCCCACGGGATCCAGGTGGCGCTGGACAACCGCAACACCGCCGGCGTGACGGCGACCAGCGCCGCGGCCGCGGCCACCGCCGTCACCGGCTTCGAGATCTACCTGCCCGCGCTCAGCGTGGGCCTGGTGCCCAGCGAGGCCGCGTCATTGAAGCTGGCGGCCTTCCTGCTGCGGACCGACGGCACGGTCACCAACCAGTGGCTGCCGGGCCTCGGCGGCACGCTGACCGAACCCGGAACGGCGCCGGATCTGGCCGACTACCCCGGCGACCAGCACGTCGCGCTGCCGGTCGCCACCGCCGTGCCGGACACCGCGCCGTCGGTCTTCGACCTGCGCGTCGCGCGGGACGCCGGCCCGGATCTGGAATTCTGGTTCCGCCTGCCCGAGGCCGCCGTCGCCCGCCTGGAGATCATCGACCTGCGCGGCCACCGCGTGCGCACGCTGCTGGCCGGGCCGGCCGTCGCGGGCGAGCAGATGGTCGTCTGGGACGGCGCCGACGACCGCGGCGCCCGTCAGCCCGGGGGGCTCTACCTGGCCAGGTTGACGTCGGAGGGGCGCAGCGAGGTGCGGCGGGCGGTGCTGGTGCGGTGAGGATGCGCCGGTCGGGCACGCGACGCCCGCCCCGAAGGGCGGGCGCCCCGTGGACCGGAGGTTCGTAGCTGCCGCAGCTGCACGGGCCGCACGAGCAGCAGGTGCAGGGATCGCAGGCGCAGCTCTCGCAGGTGCGGCAAGCGCAGGGCTTGTCCGCTGGCGGCCAGCGCCGGCCGACGCCGTACCCGGCCGTGGCGCGACGCCGATGGCGAAGCCAGCGGTCCTTGAGCTCATGTCGTCCATCCTTGTCGCTGGAGTCGGAACCTGGCGCCGGCGCAGACGCCGGACGCCGTGACGTCGTGGGTTTCAACCGGCGATGGGGGCGTTCGGCGGGGCCGTGGAGCGCGACAGCGCCGCGACGTCGTCGGCGAGGATCAGCGTGCCCTTCGCCGGCGCGGGCGGCGGTGTAATCTCCACAGTGAAGGGAAGGTGCGGCTGCCGGGGACCGGGGGCAGCTCCCGCAGATCTCTGGCCCACAGGGGTCGCCGTCGGGCGGAAGCAGCAGTCGTGCGCGTCGCCCGCAGTCGCTCAACACAGCCGGCGCTGTCGGCCATGGCGGGTTCCCCGGTCGCCTGGACGCCGAGCAGGTCGCGGCGAGGAACACAGGGCCGGCAAGGCGGTCCAGCGCAGTGCGTTGCGTGTCGGGAGCGGGCGTGCAGAGATCCTGGCCTATTGGGCTTTAGGCAAGTTTGACCCGGAGGTCGCCGATGCGACAGCGTTCCGTTTCGCGCCCCTTGCTCTTCGTCGCCCTCGTCAGCGTGATCTTCATGCTGTGCCACCTGTTGTGGCGGTGGTGCCTGCCCGGCTACCGACGAGGAGACCCGCAGCCTGCTGGAGAAGGCGACCCCTGCCTCTTCGCGCTGGCGCTGACCTGCGCGGCTCGGCTGGTGGCGCGAGGCGGCCTGGCGGTCGCGCCGCGGGCGCGGTCCTGGCTCCCGTTCCTGCCCCCCTGGCCGTCATCCCGGCGCTGATGCTCGCGTTCAGCGAGTTCGGCCCGGCGACGGCCGGCCGCCTGCTTCTTCCTGGCCGCCGTCGCCTGATGACGGGCTTCGCCGAGGAGGTCGTGTTCCGCGGCGTCGCCCTGCAGGCGCTGCTGCGGGCGGGGCCTGCGGGCGGCGGTCCTCGTCCGCGATCTTCGGCCTGCGCACCCTGCGCCAACCTCGTGTCCGGCGCCGACCCGTCGCGACCGGCCTGCAGGTCGTCTTCGCGGGCCTGTTCGGCTTCGCCGCCGCGGCGCCGCGCCTGGTGACCGGCACGCTGTGGCCTCTCGTCTCGATCCACGCGCTGCAGGACTTCCTGGCCTTCTGGTCGGCGGGCGGTCTGGCCGAGAAGGCGACGCCGAAGGCCGGCGAGGTCGTGGCGCCGCTGGTGATCATGCTGCCGATCGCGGGGTTCGGCCTGTGGCTGCTGCGGCGTTCGGCGCGCGCCGGCGCAGGAGAGCAGGCCGGGTAGGGCGTCGCGGTCGCAACGCCGGGCTACTTCACGAGCGAGAGCTTTTCCGTCTCCACCGGTCCCCGGCTTGCAGGCGGGCGAGGTACGTCCCGGCCGGCAGCGCATGGCCCCTGTCGCGGCCATCCCACGGCGACGTATGACGACCCGCGGGCAACCCACGTCCACCAGCCGACGCACCTCGCGGCCGGCCAGATCGTGGATCGTCAGCCGCACGTCCTGCGGGCGCTCCAGCGTGAACGCCAGCGTCGTGGTCGGGTTGAACGGGTTGGGGTGCGGGGCGAGCAGCGCGGTCGTCAACTCGGGGACGGTCGCGGTCGTGCGCGAGAGTTCCTGCCGGACTCCATCGTCGTCGCGGGCGGACAGCAGGTAGGTGACGGACTCGCCCGGGAGCAACGGGCCGTCGAGGTCGAGCAGCGCGGCGTAGCCGTCGGCTTCGCGGGTCCAGGGTACGGTCCAGGTGCGGTCGTCGGCGATGGCGTCGAGGCGTAGGCCGCGGTGTCGCGGGCCAGGCGCCAGGTGAGGCGGAAGCCGGAGTCCTGCCAGGTGGCGGAGAAGTCCTGTACGCGATGGGGACGGTGTCGGGCCAGTCGAGGGCTATAAGATTGAAACAACTTTGCAAGGTGGTCGCAGCGAGGCAATTGCCGACAAGCGAGATTTCAGAAAGATAGGGAAGGTCGAAACGACCGATCACTTCCAGATTCGCTAGATCGGTCACATCCACGATGAGCATTCCTGGCCGCGTACGACCGAGTAAGCTACGCCCCCGACAACTCAACGTCATCGAAGGGGATCCCGGCAAGGAACCCATTTGAACTGGGTGGCCGGACCCTGAAGTCGCAAATCGTACGCGAAGAGGCCATCGTCGCCGGCCAGCAGAAGGGATTCGGTCGACACTGCGGCGCTGGTGCCGGAATCGGTCATCGGCATCTTCCGATCACGAGCGGTGACAGCGGATTTTCGACATCCAGAACGACGAGGGCCCCTCGCATTGGGCGTAGGCATGAACTCCCGATGGAAACAAGGTTGTGGACCTCGTGATCGGTCAACAGCGTCCCGGCCAGCGGCGGATTTTCAGGAACAGCAAGATCGCGGATCTGGAGTCCAGGTGAGGCCACGCATACAGGGCATCGTTTCCGATGAAGTAACCTTGAACGAGATGGAAGTCGCTGAGCCTTCGAGTCGGACGGCCAGTGCCAGGTTCCTTGCCGGGTTGTCCGTGCAGATGTAATCCCCCGTTGACCGCGATGTGGTTACCAGACCTCGCCCCCCAGTCTTAGCCGCCTTCTTGGTTGACAATGGTTTCCCGGCGGACGGTGATCTTGGATCCGAATGCATCGAGGACGGTCACGCTGACAGTAATCGTGCACCCCTCCCATGTCGCCCATCGATATCGCCTCGACCAGAAACACCTGATCCTCCACAACATCGTATTCTTCGAGACGGGATGTGGAGTAAAGTGATCGCCCCATTGGTCATACTCGGTGTACGTGCTAAAATTCTCACTATATAAATGGGATCTTCTCCCCATATTGGAGAGCCGGTAAATGACACTTCCAAAGGTCCAGACGGGGTTTTCGGTGATGACGAAATCCAAGGCAGTCGTCTCGGTATCCTGCACGCCCTCGAATGCAATACACCATCGGTGTTACCGTCGATAGACGGCGATACCATGCCCCAACATGCGTGTGAAGAGCATATTCTGGTGGATGGCGAACTTGCCGAGATATTGAGTATCGTGGTGGAGGATTAGCGGCGCTGATGGATCTGCCACATCGCAAACCCAGCAATCGGTTTCATTGTACTCGTCGCTGCGGTCGCTGGCGTTGATGACAGCGACGCTATCATTCACGCTCATGCGGAATCTCGGTCGGAGCAGTGTGCACCCAAGTCGACACTTCCCAGGACAATGGGCGACAAGGGGTTTGCGATATCGAGCGCCATCAGTTTACACATGCAATTCATGTTCGATGCGAATGAGGCTACCCAACAGATGTTGCCCTCTCTCTGCACGAGAAATCGTCTCCCATCGAGTGGCATCGAGATGCTTGCTACGGGTGCCGAGGGATCAGAGATGTCGATGATCCAGAGACCCTGTGATTGCACTCCGATGCAGATCACGTCACCACAAGCCGCAATGGCGTCGATCTGGCCAGAGCCGTAATCCGGGACAGCTGTTCGGGTGATTCCGGGGATGCTGAAATCCAGATCGTCACCCGTGCTTGAAGTTGCGAGAATCGCCAGATCTCCACTCACGGCCATGTCGATCATGGTG
>JADJYS010000013.1 GCA_016719645.1 bacterium | reverse complement strand
CCGTCCCAGCGATAGACGAAGCCCTGGTTGAGACGGGTCGCTTCGCCGTCCTGCGGAGGGCTGGGATAGAGCAGATCCCCGCCGGCCGCGTAGAGCCGGCCCTGGTGCACGCAGAGCGCCGCCACTTCGGTGCAGGGCAGGCCGGCGCCCATGGCACCCCAGGCAACGCCGTCCCAGCGGGCCACGTTGACGGCGGGCACGCCGTCCGCCGAGGTGAACATGCCGGCGACCACGAGGTCCTCTTCGAACTCCACCATGTCGCGGATCCGCGGCCAGGATCCTGCGACCCCGTGCAAGCCGATGTTCTCCCAGTGGTCGTCGTGGAATGCGGCGAGGCAGCCGGCCGGCAAACCGCCTGCGTTCCCGAAGCCGCCGGCGAAGACCAGGTCGCCTTGATACTCCAGGCTGGTGAAGACGTAGCCGTCGGTGCCCAGCCCGTGTTCGTTCACGAGCGGCGACCAGCCGGATCCATCCCACCGCGCGGCGTTGACGGCGTCGATGTCGCCGATCTGCGGGAACCAGCCACCCACGATCAGCCCGGCTTCCATAGGCAGCAGCGTGTGGATGCTGGGCGCGGAGTCGGTCCAGTAGGGATCGAAGCCGCCGCCAACCACGCTCCAGCCAGCTATGTCGTGTCGGACAAGACCGTAATGATGCTGGTCCTGCACCTTGAAGCGGCCGCCCGCGATGAGCCCGCCGGAAGAGTCGGTCGCCAGGGCGTAGACATCGGGCGGAAAATACTGGTAGGCGTTCCCAGAGTACCATACTCCGACGCCTCCGAGCGCCAGACCTTCCGGTTCGTGCCAGGCCGCGCCGTCCCAGCGGGCCAGTGCTGAGATGGAGTCCCCACCGGCTAGCTGGAACTGGCCACCGACGTACAGGCCGTCGTCGGCGACGGCGAGCGCATTGACGCTCGCCCGGTAGGTGTACGACTCTTGATAATCGACACAGCACCAGAACAGGTCCCCGCTGATGCCCCCGGCGAGGTCGGACCACGAGGTCCCGTCCCAGCAGGCGATGCGCGGAGCTGCGACGTCGCCCGCCTGCGTGAAGGACCCGCCTGCGTAGAGTCGTGCGCCGTCGGAGGCCAGGGCCTGGACCCTGTTGTTGCAGCCTCCACCGAGCTCGGCGACATCGACGCCGTCCCAGGCGAGCAGGTTGTCCGCGGGCACGCCGCGGGTTGACGTGAACAGGCCGCCGGCCACGAGAAGGCCATCGTGCACCGCCAGGCAGTCCACCTGCCCGTCGACCACCAGGGTGTTGGTCCAACCCTCGCCATCCCAGCGCCATCCGTTCGCATAGAGGGCGCCCTGGTAGACGACCAGGGATCTGACGGTGCCGCTGGGGATGCCGGCGCCCATAGGGCGCCAGCCCATGCCGCTCCAGCGCGCGACGCCGTGGACTGCCGTACTGCCGTTGGAGGTGAAATAGCCACCCACGATCAGCTGGCCTTCGAACATCGTCGATGCGAGGACGCCTCCGTCGAGATCGTACTGGCGGTAGAATTCCCTCGACCAGTTCTCGTTGCCGGTCGCGCCGGCGGCCATCGGGGAGCATGCCGCTGCGATCAGGGCGAGCGCGACGGCGACGACGGGCACGCGGAAGAAACGGCGCGCGAAGGAGCGGTGCGACATGGTCGCCTCCCCGGCTGCGGTGATGGTGCTGCGATACGCATTATCAATATGATGGCCTGATCATACGCCGAAACCGCCCGCCGCGTCAATGCCCGGCGGTCACCGCCCCGCCGCCTACCGCTCGCCCACCAGCACCCCCGACACGTTCCAGGCGCTGAAGCTGTCGCCCTCGGGCTCGCCCAGCGGGATCGCGACGCGCACCGTGTGGCGGCCGGGCGTCAGCCCCGGCAGCGGCACCGGCACCGCGCTGACGGCCGCGCCCGGGCACCAGCCCGAGCGGCTGAAGTCGGACGAGCTCATCCCGTTCCAGAAGTTGCCCGAGGCGGGGTTGAGGCGGCGGTAGGCGCCGCAGTCGCTGCGCCAGGGGACGAGGCGCGCCGCGGTGCGCCCGTCGACGAGGATCTCGTTCACCTTCGGCACGAACTCGTCGCCGTTCTCCCAGCCGCCGTGGCCGGTGGTGATGAACCGCAGCACGCAGTCGCGGGCGCCGTCGGGCACCTCGAAGTCGACGGTGAGCGAGTCGGCGGCGAAGATGCGGCCGTACTCCTGGCCCGCCATCTCCAGGACGTTGCAGGTGTTGAACAGCGGCAGGGCGAAGCGCTCCGGCGCCGGTCCGTCAGCGGCCTCGCGCCGGTTGGGGTGGTAGCGCAGGGTCAGGCTGACGGCGTGCCCGCCCTGGTCGTAGTTGCCGATGAAGACGCCGATCCACGCGTCGCCGCGCAGCAGCGGGGCCAGCTCGGTCACGTCCGCGCGGTAGACGGCGGAGTCCTCCCAGGCGATGCCGCGCACCGTGACCTGGTCGTTGAAGTGGCGCACGCCGAAGGGCGTGATGAAGCGCAGCAGCTCGACCGGCGGCTGGTAGTCGCCGGTGGCGACGATGCCCTGGTAGGTCCGGCCGTCCCGCCCGGCGACGGTCGGCAGGACCTCGACGCCGCGGCGCAGCGCGTCCAGGAAGGTCGTGCGGTCGCCGTCGCGCGCGGCGGGCACGACGAACACCGAGCCCGTGCGGTCGTAGGCGTCGCCGCGGCTGTACTGCACGAGCTCGGCGATGATCGTCGCGTCGTCGAGGTCCTGCGGCAGGCGCACGCGGCGCAGGATCACGGTGCCGCCGGCGTGGCGGGTGACGGGGCTGCGCGCGGCCGCGGGGTCGTCCGCGGCGGGCGGCGGGATCTCCGCGCCGAAGTTGATGGTCTCGCCCTCGAAGACCGGCACCGCGGTGACCCAGCTCCCGGCCACCCGCGCGCGGTACGCGGGCAGGTCGACCAGGTCGCCCCACGCGGCCGGCAGCCGGACCGGCTCGCCCGTCGCCGGCTCGATCGACTGCGCGACGATCTCGTAGTTCCCGTTGCGCACGATCCGCAGCACCAGTCCCTGCGGCGCCACGAGGTTCGTCGTGGGCGTGCCCCGTTCGCCGTCGCCTTCGGTGTGCCAGACCTCGATCCGGTTCGACCGGATCTCGCAGGTCGACTTGCGGCAGGCGCGGCCCAGGATGGTCGCCGTCTCGTCGGTCGGCGTCAGCGGCGTCAGCGCGGCGAAGGCCGTCTCCACCGTGCAGCGCGTGCCGTCCTTCAGCAGCGCCGTCTGCCAGGTGCGGCCGGTGCCGTAGTCGAGGTAGGACGTCTCGCGCGGCGCGCCGTCGCGCCAGCCCGCCGCCGGCTCGTTGCTCACGCGCACGACGCCGCCCGCCGTCTCGACGACGGGGCGCCCCTCCTCGGGCGCCGCCTGCCCGTTGACGAGGATGCCGTAGACGACGCGCAGATCCGCCGACGCGGCGCCGGACAGGACGGGCAGCAGCGTCAGCGCGAGCGCGACCAGGACCGATCCGCGGTGTGTCATGGTTCCCCTCGCTTCACGCAGGAACGATCGGGCTTCAGCCCGCGACCTTGAGCACCACGCCGCTGCGCGGCGCCAGCCTCAATCCCGGGACGATGCCGGCGACGGCGACCGTCGGCGCCCCCCCGTCCAGCACGTCCGCCAGCACGGCGTCGGGCCGGACGCCGGCCGGCAGCGGCAGGTCGATCGTGCGCGCGGCGGTCGCGGCGTTCAGGACGACCAGCAGCGTCTCGTCGCCCAGGCGGCGCGCGAACCCGTACACGCCGTCCTGCGCGTACAGCCGGTGGTAGGTGCCCCGACGCAGCGCCGGATGGTCGCGACGCAAGGCGGCGCAGCGCCGCACGTGGGCGTGCAGTTCGTGGTCCCACGCCGTCTCGTCCCAGGGGAAGGCGCCGCGGCAGTGGGGGTCGTGGCCGCCCGCCAGGCCGATCTCGTCCCCGTAGTAGATGCACGGCGCCCCCGGGTAGGCGAACAGGAACAGGGTGGCCAGCCGCAGCGCGGCGCGGTCGCCGCCGACGCTGGTGACGAAGCGCGGCGTGTCGTGGCTGCCCAGCAGGTTGAACTGGGACTGCGTGACCCGGGGGTCGTAGCGGCCCAGCTCCGCGTCGATGCGCGCCGCGAACCCGGCCGCGTCCAGCGGTTGCAGGTCGCGGTAGCCGCCGGCGCGGCGGGTCTCGGCCAGGTCGAGGCGGTCGCCGCCGAAGAAGCCGAGGCAGGCCTGCGCGACCGGGTAGTTCATCACGGCGTCGAACTGGTCGCCCCGCAGCCAGCGCCCGGCCTCGTCCCAGATCTCGCCCACGATGTAGGCGTCGGGGTCGGCGTCCTTGACGCGGCGGCGGAACTCGCGCCAGAACCCGTCGTCGTCGATCTCCTGCGGCACGTCCAGCCGCCAGCCGTCGCAGCCGAACTCGATCCAGCGCCGCGCCACGTCCCAGAGGAACTCCCGCACCGCCGGCGTGCGCGTGTCGAGCTTGGGCAGGGCGGGCAGGTCCCACCACGCCTGGTAGCCCAGCGCCCGCAGGCTGCCCGCGCCGCCGGCCAGCGCCTGCTCGGAGCCCGGGTCGGGATAGGCCACGATCTGCCGCCGGTCGCGCAGGCGGTCGGGGTCGAAGTGGAACCAGTCGAGGTACGGGGAGGCGGCGCCGTTCTCCAGGGTGTGGTGGAACTGCCAGAAGCCGCGGCCCGTGTGGTTGAAGACCCCGTCCGGCACCACGCGCATGCCGCGCGCGTGGGCGCGGTCGATCAGCTCGCGCAGGGCCGCGTCGCCGCCCAGGACGGGATCGACGTGGTGGTAGTCGTAGGTGTGGTAGCGGTGGTTGGCCGCCGAGGCGAAGATCGGGTTGAGGTAGAGCGCCGTGACGCCCAGGTCCTGCAGGTAGTCCAGGCGGTCGGCGACGCCGAAGAGGTCGCCGCCCTTGAACCCGTGGTAGGTCGGCGGCGCGTCCCACGGCTCCAGGCGCAGCCCGTCGGCGCCGGCGCGGCCGCTGCGGGCGAAGCGGTCGGGGAAGATCTGGTAGAACACGGCGTCCTGGACCCAGTCGGGGGTCGTGATCGTCATCGGAACACCTCGGCGGCCTGCCGCTGCTTCCACCGCCGCCAGTGCCGCACGAAGAACACCGCCGCCAGCGCGGCCAGGATGATCAGCACGGCCACGTCGATGGCGTGGCTGTGCTCCATGACCGCTTCCCAGTTCTGCTTGAGCGCCGCGCCGGCCAGGGCCAGGGCGGTGTTCCAGAGGCCGGCGCCGATCGTCGTGAAGATCACGAACGGCAGCAGGCGCATGCGGCCGACCCCGGCCGGGATCGAGATCAGGTGCCGCACCACGGGGATGAAGCGGCAGGTGAGGATCGTGATCTGGCCGTGCTTGCGGAAGTAGCGCTGGGTCGCCTCGAGTTCGTGCATGTCCAGCAGGAAGTACTTGCCGAAGCGGCGGAAGAAGGGCTCGCCGCCGAAGGCGCCCATGGCGTAGGAGAGCAGCGAGCCCACGATGCTGCCCAGGGTGCTGGCGACGATGACCCCGAAGAGCGAGAAGCGCCCGGTGGTGATCAGGAAGCCGGCGAAGGGCATGACCGCCTCGCTCGGGATCGGGAAGACCATGCTCTCCAGCACCATCAGCCAGAAGACGCTGGCGTAGCCCGTGGCGTCGATGAACGCGGTGGCGTGCTCGGCGACGAATTCCGTGATTCCCATGCGTGCGTCTCCGTGGGTGCGGGTAGGGCCGCGGCGCCGCGGCGATCACGAACAGTAGGCGCAATCGCACGGCCCGGCAAGCCGAAGGCGCGGATGCCGGCCCGCTCGGCGGGCGCGCCGCCTAGCCGGCCTCCGCCCCGCCGGGCCGCGCCGCAGACCCGGGAAGGAGACCCCGTGCCCCGGCAGATCTTCGCCCGCAAGCCCCTGCAGGACCTGCTCGACGACATGGCCGGCGACAACCGCCTGCGCCGCTGCCTGGGACCCGCCACGCTGACCAGCCTGGGGATCGGGGCCGTCATCGGGGCGGGCATCTTCGTGGCCACGGGCGAGGCGGCGCGCCACGTGGCCGGGCCGGCCCTGATGCTCTCCTACGTCGTGGCCGGGATCACCTGCGTCTTCGCCGCCCTCTGCTACGCCGAGTTCGCCTCGCTGGCGCCGGTGGCCGGCAGCGCCTACACCTACGCCTACGCCACCCTGGGCGAGCTGTTCGCCTGGATCATCGGCTGGGACCTGATCCTCGAGTACGCCGTCGGCGCGGCCACGGTGGCCAACGGCTGGTCCAGCTACTTCCAGGAGGTGATCGCCGGCTTCGGCTGGCGGGTGCCGGCGGCCCTGGCGGGCGCGGCGCTGCGCTACGACGGCGCCGCCGGGGAGTTCGTGCGGACCGGCTCGTACGTCAACCTGCCGGCGGTGCTGGTCGTCGCGGCCGTCACCGCGGTGCTGGTCAAGGGCATCCGCGAGAGCGCCCGCTTCAACCTCGCGATGGTGGGGGTCAAGGTGTCGGCGGTGCTCTTCGTGATCATCGTCGGGGCCTTCTACGTCGACCCCGCCAACTGGACGCGCGACTTCGCCCCCTACGGCTGGACGGGCGTCGGCTTCTTCGGCACGCCCTTGTTCGGGCAGACCTCGGCCGCGGGCACGCCCGTGGGCATGCTCGCCGGCGCGGCGATCATCTTCTTCGCGTTTTTGGGCTTCGACTCGGTGTCCACGCACGCGGAAGAAGCGCGCCGGCCGCAGCGCGACGTGCCGCTGGGGATCATCGTCTCGCTGCTGGTCTGCACGGTGCTCTACGTCGGGGTGGTGGTCGTGCTGACCGGGATGGTGCCCTACGACACCATCGACGCCAACGCCGGCGTCTCGCAGGCCTTCGCGCAGCGCGGCCTGGGCCACGCGCGCTTCCTGATCGCCGCGGCCGGCGTCGCCGGCATCACCTCGGTGCTGCTGGTGATGCTGCTCAGCGCGCCGCGCGTGATGCTGGCCATGGCCCGCGACGGGCTCATCTCGCCGCGGTTCTTCGGGGCCGTGCACCCGCGCTTCCGCACGCCCTGGAAGAGCACGCTGGCCGTCGGCGGCTTCGTCGTGCTGCTCGCCGGGTTCCTGCCCATCGACTCCCTGCTGCACATGACCAACATCGGGACGCTGTTCGCGTTCGTGATCGTCTGCGCCGCGGTGCCGGTCATGCGCCGCATCGAGCCGGCGGCCGCGCGCCCCTTCCGCTGCCCCTGGGTCCCGGTCGTGCCGCTGCTGGGGATCGCCTGCTGCCTGATGCTGATGTTCTCGCTGCCGGTGGCCAACTGGTGGCGGCTGCTCGTCTGGCTGGCCATCGGCCTGGTGATCTACCTGGCCTACGGCCACCGCCACAGCCGCCTGCGCGGGCGCCCGCCGGCGGCCTGACCGGGCCGCAATCTTCTATCCGTATTCATAGCAACGAATTGCGCCGCACGGCGCCCCGGCGGCCTGCGCCCGGTCCGGAATCCGGCCCGCCGCGGGCGCGACGCGGCAACATCCGGCACGGCAAGGCATTCCGGGTTAAAGTGCGCCCCCCGCCCGACGATAACACTCACGACCGCCACGAACGGCGGCAGAGCCGGAACGGCCCGGCCGGAGTCCACCTCCCAGAGGATACGGTTCATGCTTACCCTGATCGGCGTCCTTTTCGCCCTCGCCTGCGTCGTCGGCGGATTCATCATGGAAGGCGGCAACCCCGCCGCCCTGTTCATTCTCGCCGAGTACGTCATCATCCTGGGCTGCGCGCTGGGCACCCTGTTCGCGATGTCGACGCCGCGCGTCACCAAGCGCCTCGGCGTCGCGTTCGGCACCATGCTCAAGGGCGACCGCAGCAGCAAGAAGAAGTACGTCGAGCTGCTGACGATGCTCTACGACCTGTTCCAGGTCACGCGCAAGGACGGCCTGCTGGGCCTCGAGTCCCACGTCGAGGACCCGGCCAAGAGCGAGATCTTCTCGAAGTACCCGGCGTTCCTGGCCGACCACCACGCGATGGCCTTCCTCTGCGACACGATCCGGCTGATCATCTCCTCGAACCTGCCCGCGCACGACCTCGAGGCGCTCATGGACGCGGACATCGAGACGCGCCACACCGAGGAGCACCAGCCGATCGGCGTGCTGACCAAGGTCAGCGACGCGCTGCCGGGCCTGGGCATCGTGGCGGCCGTGCTGGGCATCGTGATCACGATGGCGCACATCGACGGCCCCCCGGCGGAGATCGGGCACAAGGTGGCCGCCGCGCTCACCGGCACGTTCCTGGGCATCCTGCTCTCCTACGGCGTGTTCCAGCCGATCGCCACCAACATGGAGCTGCTGGCCCAGAACGAGTCGCGCTACTACTTCGTGATGAAGACGGCGCTGGTCGCCTTCTGGAAGATGCTGCCGGCGTCCGTGGCGGTGGAGTTCGCGCGGCGCACCATCGAGACCGACGTCCGCCCCTCGTTCAGCGAACTCGAAGAGGCGTGCCGCGCGTCGCGCGGCTAGGGAAGGATCCCGGGCATGGCGGAGCAGAAGGGCAAGAGCGGCGACCAGCCGCTGCAGCCCATCATCGTCATCAAGAAGGTCGTCGGGCACGGCCACCACGGCGGCGCCTGGAAGGTGGCGTACGCCGACTTCGTCACCTCGATGATGTCGCTGTTCATCGTGCTGTGGATCGTCAACCAGGACCAGGCCGTGAAGGAGGCCGTCGCCGGCTACTTCCGCGACCCGGGCGCCTTCAGCGCCTCGGGCGCCGGCGGCCCGCTCGGCGGCCAGTCGATCCTGCCCGAGACCGGCCAGGGCATCATGGAGGGGATGCAGGCGGAGGCGAAGCGCCTGCTGGAGGAGGCGGCCACCGAGCTGCGCGAGCAGCTGTCCGGCATGGAGCACTTCGAGCAGATCATGAAGCAGGTCGAGATCAAGATGACCGACTCGGGGCTCAACATCCAGATGGTCGAGATGTCGAACTCGCTGTTCTTCGACGTGGGCAGCGCCAACCTCAGCGCGGCCGCCGAGGAGGTGCTCCAGGTCCTGGCGCGGCAGCTCAGCAAGCTGCCCAACAAGCTGGTGATCGAGGGGCACACCGACAGCCGCCCCTATCCCGCCGGCGCCGGCTACAGCAACTGGGAGCTGTCGACCGAGCGCGCCAACTGCGCCCGCCGCTACATGATCAACCACGGCCTGCCCGGCGAGCAGGTGGCCGAGGTCAGCGGCTACGCCGACACGCGCCTGCGCCACCCCGAGAACCCGGCCGACGTCGGCAACCGCCGCATCAGCATCACGGTCCTCTACCAGGACGGTCAGATGCCCTGGACGTCGGACGGGTCGGGCGCCGCGCCGGGCGGCGAAGAGCGCCGGCCCCAGAGCCAGAACACCGGCACGCCCAGCCCCACGATCAGCAGCCCCGGCCACGAGTAGCGGGGCTTGACGATCAGCAGGTCCACGCAGATCGCCACCGCGGCCAGCACGTACAGGGCCGGCAGCACCGGGTAGCCCGGCGCGCGCCAGCTCCGCGCGGCCGTCGGCCGCTTGCGCCTCAGCACGAAGATCCCCACCACCGACAGCGCGTAGAAGATCAGCACCGCGAAGATGACGTAGTCGAGCAGGTCGCCGTAGCGCCCCGTCAGGCAGAGCAGGCAGGCCCAGACGCCCTGCATGACCAGCGCGGCGGCGGGCACGCGGCGGCGGTTGAGCGTGCCGGTGCGGCGGAAGAAGAGGCCGTCGTGCGCCATCGCGTAGTAGACGCGGGCGCCGGTGAGGATCATGCCGTTGTTGCAGCCGAAGGTGCTGATCATCACCAGCACCGCCATGATCGCGGCGGCGACCGGACCGAGGATCGTCGACGCGGCCGCGGTGCCGACGCGGTCGGCGGTCGCGAACTGCAGGCCGCGGCCGGCGACGTCGGCGGCGTCGGGCAGGCCGGCCACCGGCAGGGCCAGCACGTACACCAGGTTGGTCAGCATGTAGATGACGACGACCACGGCGACGCCCACGACCAGGGCGCGCGTGATCGTGCGCTGCGGGTTCACGGTCTCGCCGCTGGTGAAGGTGACGTTGTTCCAGGCGTCGCAGGCGAAGAGCGAGCCGACCGACGCCGCGCCCAGGGCCATGAGCAGGCCGATCCCGGTCAGCGCCTCGCGCGTGACCGACCCGTCGGCGCCCACCACGACCCGGTTCGCCGACCACATGTCGTGGAAGTTCGCGGCGATCGCCCCGGAGTGCCGCGCCAGCGCGAGGCCGCAGACCACCAGCACCAGCAGGGCGGCCACCTTGGCCACGGTGAAGCTGTCCTGGACGAGCTTGCCCTCGCGCAGGCCGAGCGTGTTGAGCCAGGTCAAGAGCGCGATGCTGGCGATGGCGACCAGCTGCGCCGCGCTGACGTCCACCACGCCGAGCGACAGCACCACCTGCTGCTCGCCCAGCGACGGGACCAGCAGCGCCAGGTGCTTGGCGAAGGCCATGCCGACGGCCGCGATCGAGCCGGTCTGGATCACCATGAACAGCGTCCAGCCGTAGAGGAAGCCGGTCAGTCGCCCGAACGACTCGCGCAGGTAGACGTACTGCCCGCCGGCCTGCGGCATCAGCGCCGCCAGCTCGCCGTAGCAGGCCGCGCCCAGCAGCGTCACCAGGCCGCTGAACAGCCAGACCGCCAGCAGCCAGCCCGTCGCGCCCACGCTGCGGGCGATGTCGGCGCTGACGATGAAGATGCCCGAGCCGATCATCACCCCCACGACGATCATCACCGCGTCGAAGAGGCGGATGCCCCGCTTGAACCCGGGCGCGTCCGCCGCCGCGGCCGGCGCCTTGCCTTCGTGCATGCCTCACCTCCGGATCGCCGGCGGACGGAACGGCCCGCGCGTCGTGGGCCCATTGGAAACGGGGCGGCCGGGTTTGGCAAGCGGGGAGTGGCGCAGATCGCGGTTGCCAGTCCAGACCCGGGCCGTACCGCCAAGATCGGCCCGCACCGTCCACCGCCCGGGAGGCATCGTGCCGGGAACGCAGCGCTCGCCCTGGATCTTCGTGCCCTCGCTCTACTTCGCCGAGGGTGTGCCCTACATCCTGGTCAACACGGTCTCGGTGATCCTCTACAAGAAGCTGGGCGTGGACAACGCCAGCATCGCGCTGTGGACCAGCCTGCTCTACCTGCCCTGGGTCCTGAAGCTGCTCTGGGGGCCGCTGGTGGACACGCGCGCGACCAAGCGCGCCTGGATCCTGGGCACGCAGGCCGCCCAGGCGCTCTGCCTGGCCGCCGTGGCGGCGACCGTGGTCTCGCCGGGCTTCTTCGCCTGGTCGCTGGCCGCCTTCACGCTGGCGGCCCTGGTCTCGGCCACCCACGACATCGCGGCCGACGGGTTCTACCTCCACGCGCTGGACGAGCGCGCGCAGGCGTACTTCGTCGGCGTGCGCACGCTGTTCTACCGCGCGGCGATGATCTTCGGCTCGGGGCTGCTGGTGAGCGTGGCCGGGCGGCTCGAGGGCGGGCCGCGCGGCGCCGCGGGCGCCTGGTCGACGGTGTTCGCCGGCGCGGCGGTCCTGTACGGGGGGCTCTGGCTCTACCACCGGGCCGTCCTGCCCCGCCCGCCCACCGACGTCGGCGTCGCCGCGGCCGGCGCCCGCGCCGACGGGCCGGCCGGCGCCGGCTGGCTGCGCATCATGGCCGACTGGCTGCGCCAGCCCCGCGCGGGCGTGATCGTCGCCTTCATCCTGCTGTACCGCCTGGGCGAGGCGCTGTTGCTGAAGCTGGCCGCGCCCTTCCTGCTGGACGGCCGGGAGAAGGGCGGCCTGGGCCTGACCACGCAGCAGGTCGGCCTCGCCTACGGGACCATCGGCCTGGGCTGCCTGGTCGTGGGCGGCGTGGTCGGGGGCTGGCTCATCGGGCGCTTCGGGCTGCGCCGCCTGCTGTGGCCGCTGGCGCTGGCGCTCAACGTGCCGCACGTCGCCTACCTCTACCTGGCCTGGGCCCAGCCGGGACCGGCGGTGGCCTACCCGCTGGTCGCCCTGGAGCAGCTGGGATACGGGCTGGGCACGACCGCGTTCATGGTCGTGCTGATGCGCGTCTCGCGCGGCGAGCACCGGACCTCCCACTTCGCGATCGCGACGGGCCTGATGGCCCTGGGCATGATGCTGCCGGGCATGGCCAGCGGGGCGATCCAGACGGCGGTGGGCTACCGCGCCTTCTTCCTGCTGGTGCTGGTGTGCGGGTTGCCGGGCTGGCGCTGCTGCCGTGGCTGCCGCGGCTCGAGGGGGACGCCGCGGGACGGACCTCAGGATCCGCCTAGCGGCGCCAGCGTCGCGGCGACCTCGCGCGCCACCACCGCGTTGCCGGGCACGCTCCAGTGGCCGTTGTTGGGGATGTACTGCCGCAGGCCGCCGCGCTGCTGCGCCGCGCGCAGGGCGTCGAGCGGGTCGATGCAGGCGATGCCGCGGGCCTCGGCGAAGGCGCGCAGCCGGCGCGACGGCGCCGCGAAGTCGTAGGCCTCCGCCGGCAGGGGCGCCCGCTTCAGGGTCAGCTCCTGCACGACCGGGTCGACCTGGATCTCCGAAGGGGCGATCAGCAGCACGCAGCGCGCGCCCGCCTGCCGGCAGGCGGCCTCGAACTCCAGCACCTGCCGCTCGGCCTGCTCCCACCAGCGGGCGACCTCGGGCGGCGTCTGCGCCTGGTAGAGGGGCAGGTTCTCCACCCGCCGGCGCAGGAACTCCGGTTTCAGGGGCATGCGCCGCGCGGGGTCCGCCGGATCGCCCCACATCCCGGGGAAGACCGGCGCGCCGGGGTGGACCGCGCCCTCGGGCGCGTCCGCGGCGGCGACCGGGACGTCCGGAGCGGCCGGCGAGGCGTGTGCGGGGGGGGCGGCCGCCGCGCCGCCGAAGCGGGCCGCGGCCCGCCAGCGGCGCAGGGCGTTGACCGTGCGGACCCCGTAGAGCTGCTCGGCGAGCACGAACAGGCGGCTCTGGCGCAGCAGGTTCAGCAGCGGTTCCCGCGAGCCCGTGAAGTGCAGGTTGCCCTGGAAGACGGCGCCGGGGATGGGGATGCCCGTCACGTCGCTGTCGATCGAGAAGCAGAGCAGGGCCACGTCGGGGCGCCAGTCCGCCCCCTTGCCCCGCATCAGGCCCACGGCGTTGCGCACGTCCCAGCCGGGCAGGCCGGCGATCATGGCCTCGGCGGCGGGCAGGGCCCGCAGCGAGTCGTCCAGCACCCGCAGGAAATTGCAGGCGATCGGCACGTCCCCGTAGACGAACGAGTCCCCGATGCCGACCAGCCGCCACAGCCCGGGCGGCTTCGGGACGGCGCGCTCGCGGTCGCGGAAGCCCAGCGCGTTGACGTGGCGGTCGTCGTCCGGCGGGAAGAGGCCCGGATCGCCGGGATTCAGGACGTAGCCGCAGTCGGGGTCGTTGCGGTAGGGCGTGCCGTCGGGCGGGGGGATCGTGTCCTGCAGGTAGCGGACCGCCAACTCGCAGGCCACCAGGGTGGCGAGCAGGGCGGCGCAGGCGAGGGCGAGGGGGCGCAGGCGTCTTCTCACGGCCGTCCTTCGTGGGGTTCCGGGTCGCGGTGGCAGTATAGAGCCGGCCCGGGCGCGGCGTCAAAGTGCGAAAAACCCGCAAATCATTGACACGAATGGCCTCCGGGGGCTAGTTTCGTCCGTCACGGATCCACCGTGCACCGGCCTGGCCCGACGGCCGCCGCCCCGGGGATCGCATCCCCCTGCACGGGGACCGCACCCCTTCTCCCGGAGGCCCCCCCTTTGCTCCGCCCCGGCAGCATCGCCCGCCCGCTTCGCCTGGTCGCCCTCGGCGGCGCCCTGTGTCTCGGCTCGGCGCCGCCGGCCCGCGCCGTGCCGCGCACGGAGATGGTGACCGGCGCCGGCCTGGTCCGGATGACCATCACGAACCTCGGCTACGTCGGCAACGGGCTCTCCAGCCCCTACCAGCCCTCGTGCGAGTACCCCAGCAACAGCCACGTCGAGCACCTGTTCATCGGCGGCCTCTGGGTCGGCGCCATGACCCCGGAGGGGCTGCGGCGCGTCTCGACCGGGGCGCAGGACGCCTCGAACCTGACCGACGGCGAGGACAATCGCGAGTTCACCGATTCCCTGACCGAAGACGTGCAGATCTGGTCCAACACCCAGAACAGCGACGATTACAACCCCGCCGCCCTGGCCACCGAGCACATCGAGTGCTACTTCACCGACGACAAGTTCGACGAGACCGGCAACCACACGCCGCTGTTCATCAAGGTGATCCTGCGCGTGCTGTCCTGGAGCAGCTCGTACGCCGACGACTTCATCATCCTCGACTACCGCATCGTCAACGATTCGGGCACCGAGCTGCGCGACGTGTACGTCGGCTACTGGAACGACACCACCGTCGGCAACACGACCATCACCGTGCCCTCCGGCTACGGCAGCGGCGCCCCGCGCACCTGGCAGTTCTACGACGACATGAACGGCGCCTGGCGCCCGGGCGACGTCGCCGATGACCCGGACCTCTGGATGATGTACGAGCACGACGACGACGGCGAGGAGGGCATGGCCACCTCCTGGATCGGGGCGCGCCTGCTGGGTTCCACGCCCGCGCCGTCGCCGGCCGCGGGCCTGCCGCCGGTCACCTACAACAGCTGGCGCTTCCGCTCGGTGCCCGCCCAGGACGACGCCTACGAGGTCGACGGCCAGCCGCTGCCCGGCAAGTACCAGATGCTGTCCAACGGCGACTTCGACGCCGGCGGCGACTTCGCCTATGCGGGCAACTGGAACGGCCTGCTCGCCACCGGCCCGTTCCCCAACCTCGCGCCCGGCGACACCCTGCAGGTGACCTACGCCGTGGTCTGCGGCGCCGACTCCCTGAACCTGCTGGCCAACGCCAAGGTGGCGCAGGTGGCCTACGACTCCGGCTTCGCGATCCCGACCGGCCCGCCCTCGCCGCGGCTGAACCTGGAGTACGACGACAACACCGTCGTGCTGGCGTGGGCCCCCGGCGACTCCGTCGCCCTGGACGACCAGGGCGAGCCCGTGCCCCTGCTGCCGGACGACCCGCGCCGGTCCCCCGAGCACCACGTCAGCATCATCACCCAGCGGCCCGACTTCCAGGGGTACCGGATCTTCCGCTTCCAGGGCGAGTCCTTCGGCGGCGACCCCTACGAGCAGTCGACCATGGTGGCCCAGTTCGACAAGATCGACGGCATCGGCTTCGACACCGGGCTGCCGCCGCTGGGCGTCGACGGCCTGCGGCGCTTCCGCGACACCTCGCTGCTGGACGGCTTCGGCTACTGGTATTCCGTGGTGTCCTTCTCCGCCCCCGACGTGGTCGCCAGCCTGCCGGAATTCCAGAGCGGCTACTACGAGAACGCGGAGCTGGTCTACCCGGGCCCGGCGCCGCGGCCGCTGGGCGAGGGCCGGGGCCCGGGCGTCTTCCCGAACCCCTACCGCGTCGCCTCGCGCTTCGACGACCAGCAGGGCGAGCAGGAGCTGGGCCGCAAGCTCTGGTTCACCGGCCTGCCGGCCCGCTGCGTCATCAAGGTCTTCAACCTCGGCGGCGACCTGGTCAAGACGCTGCACCACGACGACCCGGCCTCCGGCCTCGAGCCCTGGGACATCCTGAGCGAGCCGGTGCGCGCCATCGCGTCGGGCCTCTACATCTTCGCCGTGGAGGACCTCGCCACCGGCAGGGTGGAACGCGGGAAGCTGGTGATCATCAAATGAGACGGCCGCCGATCGCCCTGACGCTCGCCGCGGCGCTCTGCGCGCTGGCGGCCGGCTGCGGCAACGAGACCTTCGATCCCGACTCGGTGCCCAACCGGCGCCCGGTCGCGCGCATCTTCGTGACCCCGCCCGAGGGGGGCGTGCTGAACCCCACGAGCTACTTCAGCCGCACCTTCCACTGGTCGGGCACCGACGAGGACGGCTTCGTCGAGGCCTACTTCGTGTCGATCGAGACCGCGGAGGGCATCGTCGCCCCCTGGACCACGACCGTCGCCACCGACACGACGATGACCTTCGAGACCGACGACGCCGGCCGGGCCCAGGCCCTGATCCGGCTGGCCTGCCGCGACGACCGCGGCGCCTACAGCGACACGGTCAGCCAGTTCATCCCGCTGCGGAACTTCCCGCCGGTGATCAACTTCGTCAGCGACTACGACACGTTCTTCTGGAGCTACGGCTCGGCGGACTTCCGCTGCTTCGCCCTGGACCTCGACGGCGGCGTGACGATGGACGACTCGGTCGTCTACCACCTGGACACGGCGGACACCCTGCTGGCGCCGCTGCCGGAGGGCGAGCCGGGCGCGAACCCCGCCCTGCGCCCGGTGATCAAGCGCCTCGACGACCCGGCGCTCGGCACGTTCCAGATCGACCTGCACGGCCAGATCCCGTCCGGCGAGCGCACGCTGACCATCCGGGTCAGCGACGAGGCCGACGCCACGACGCGCTTCACGTGGACCTGGGAGGCCCGGCCCGTGCTCAGCGACGTGCTGCTGGTCGACGACAGCGTCGGCAACTTCGACCGCACGTTCTACCACGGGGTCATGGACTCGATCTACGGGCCCGGCGGCTGGTCCCTCTACGAGGTGTCCGAGGGCCTGCCCGACCGCCTGTGGGTCCTGCTGGAGACGCTGCGCCAGTTCCCGGCGGTGTTCTGGTACACCGGCGCCGGCGCCTCGCCGCGCCTGGCCGCGGCCGCGGACCTGATCGCCCAGTACGTGCAGCCGCCGGCCGGCTACGAGCCGGGCAAGCTGCTGCTGGTCTCCCCGGCCCTGATCGGCGTGACGGGCGCGCCGCCGCCCGGCTTCGTCACCAACACGCTGGGCTTCCGGGCCACCCCGGAGCAGTCCACCTTCTACATCCCGTCCACCAAGCTGGCCCTGGGGCTGCGGCCCGGCCTGCCCGACCTGGCCTTCAGCGGGAACATCACCGCCGGCGTGGGCATGGCCGCCGCGGATTCCAACTCGACGAAGTACCTCTACCGGCTGCAGTACCACCGGTACATCAGCAGCCGCCCCGCCAGCCGGCCCTTCGTGGCGGTGCGCAACCCGCCCGCGTCGTCCGGGACCTTCGCCCAGGCGGTGACCGTGACCGTGCAGCTGGACTACTGCGCGCCGGCCAGCGGCCTGGCGGCCGTGCGCGCCCTGCTGTCGCAGGAGCTGGGGGTGGTCCTGCCGTGAACGCCGCCCGCTGCTTCCGACGGACCGCGCTGGCCGCGGCGCTGGCGCTCGCGGCGCTGGCCGCGGCGGCGCCGCTCGCCGCCCAGGGCCTGCGCCCCGGCAGCGAGTCCCAGCGGCCCGCCATGATCAAGGGCTTCGTCCGCGACGCCGAGAACGGGCAGCCGCTGGCCTACACGAACGTCTACATCGCCAGCTCGAGCATCGGCACGATCGCGCTGCAGGACGGCCAGTTCTACCTGACCGGGCTGCGCCCGGGCACCTACACCGTGCGCGCGTCCTACATCTCCTACGCCCTGGGCTCCGAGACCGTGACGGTGGCCCCGGGCGAGGTGGCCGAGATCGAGTTCCGCCTGGCGGTGGAGGCGATCTACACCGACGCCATCGAGGTCACGGCGGAGCGCCGGCTCATCGAGATCGAGCGCACCGGCTCCTCGCACATGCTGACGTCGGAGCAGATGGACGCCCTGCCGCTGGACAACCTGGTCGAGATGATCGCGCAGAAGCCCGGCGTGACGCTGCAGGACAACGAGATCCACATCCGCGGCGGCCGCGCCGACGACACGCAGTTCATCATCGACGGCGTCAGCGTCAACGATCCGCTGGCCGGCGGCGGCTACGGCTACGCCATCGACCCCTCGATCATCAACGAGATCGAGGTGCTCACCGGCGGTTTCAACGCGGAGTACGGGCAGGCCGTGTCGGGCGTGGTCAACGTCTCGACCAAGGAGGGCAGCGACCGCTGGAGCGGCAAGTCCAGCTGGAAGCGCGACCACTGGGGGGGCGCCGAAGCGGCCGTCGAGCCCGACTGGCGGCAGCCGTACGAGCTGGACCGCTCCCAGAACATCGACGTGGTCAAGGCCTCCCTCTCGGGGCCCGGACCCCCTGAGCGGCGCCCTCGGCGAACTGGGCCTGCGGCTGCCGGGCAAGACCTACCTGCTGCTGTCGGGCTCGATGGACGTGCGCGACGGCCCGCTGCCCATCTACTCCCGCACGCGCCGGCTGGTCTCGCCCATGTACGACTTCAACTGGGCCGCGCCGCGCCAGCAGAACGAGTGGAACGGCATGGCCAAGTGGACCTGGGTCCTCAACCCCAGGCACAAGCTCAACTTCACCACGAACCGCCAGTTCGAGATCAGCCAGGGCTTCGAGCTGGCGGGCGAGGGGTACCCGCGCCCGTTCCAGGACAACCTGGACCGCTACCTCGTCTTCACCAACGAGAGCATCCTGAGCCAGCTCTACTACCGCTGGGTCATGGGGGAGAAGGACTACTTCGAGGTCAACCTGGGCCGCAACTTCTCGCGCCAGCACGCCAACATCAACGGCAACGACGATTTCACGACCTACCCGCTCATCAACTCCCCGCCGTCGCCCGCGGGCCTCGCCTTCGGTTCGGCCGACCGCTGGCACGACCACTACGCCGAGTCCTGGAACCTGAAGGCGACCTACGCCTGGGTGGCCAACCAGACCAACCAGTTCAAGACGGGCCTGGAGCTGAACTTCACGGAGATGCAGCTGGTGGACCTGCAGTCCTCGCTGGGCTCGCCCCCGCCCGGCAAGCTGGGCATCAAGGAGGACATCTTCAAGGTGCACCCCATCGTGGGCGCCGCCTACTTCCAGGACACGGTCAACTACAAGGGCATGATCGTGAACGCCGGCGTCCGGCTCGACGCCTGGGCGCCGGGCCGCGAGGTCGAGTACGTCATGGACCACTCCGAGGACTACCTGTTCATCTTCGACGACATGGCCGACGAGTTCTACGACAACACCGTCGAGTTCTGCCTGCGCAGCTGGAAGATGCGCGTCTCGCCGCGCCTGGGGGTCAGCTTCCCGGTGACGGAGAAGGACAAGTTCTTCTTCAACTACGGGCACTTCTCGCAGTGGCCGCGCTACGCGTACGTCTACCCGCAGCTGCAGTCGCAGACGGCGACCAAGATCCAGCTGCTGGGCAACCCGAACCTCGACCCCAAGATCACCGTGGAGTACGAGACCGGCGTCCAGCACGAGTTCTCCGGGCTGTGGAGCCTCGGCGTGACCTTCTTCAACCGCGACATCTACGGGTACGCCAAGTCGGTCCAGATGAAGCCGGTGAACATCGGCGCCGACGAGACGCCCGACCCGAACGACACCGGCACGACCACCATCGAGCCCGTGCGCTACTTCAACGGGGACTCGGCGCGCAGCCTGGGCGTGGAGCTCAGCGTCATCAAGCGCACCACGCGCTGGCTCAGCGGGTCGGCGAGCCTCGAGCTCTCGCGCAGCACCGGCACCAACAGCGACGCCGACGAGGCCTACCTCCTGGCCGTCTACGACGAGGCCTACACGCCCACCGCGAGCCTCGGCGGCCTGAAGCGCAACCCCCTGCTCTGGGACAAGCCCTGGAAGGTCTCCTTCAACCTCGACTTCGCCGTCGACAAGAAGGACCGCCCGCGCCTCTTCGGCTGGACCCTGCCCGCCGACTGGAGCCTCAACCTGCTCTTCCAGGCCGAGGCCGGCCAGCGCTACACGCCGCGCGCCTACGCCGACCCGGAGAACCCCGTCTTCGGCGAGTACGTCTACGGCGACCCCTACTCGGGGCTGGGGCCGATGAAGCAGTCGCTCAACCTGCGCTTCAACAAGACCTGGGACCTGTCGCGCCGGCAGCGGCTGACCCTCTTCTTCGAGGGCCGCAACGTCCTGGACCACAAGAACTACCGCCGGATCAACCCCTGGACGGGCACGGGCTACCAGGTCGGGGACCTCAACCCGGGCTGGGTCGACAACTACGCCGACTGGTACGGCGAGGAGGGGCCGGTCCTGAACACCTACTCGCGCGAGTACGTCAAGAGCCAGATCGACCCGAGCTACCTCGAGGATCCCCGCATGCTCCTGATGGGGGTGAGCATCTCATGGTGACGCGCGCGAAGAGGACCGCCCTCTTGCGGCCGCTCGGGTCGGCCCTGCTGCTGCTGGCCCTCGCCGGCTCGCCCGCGGCGGGGGACGTGCTCGAGCTCTACGGCGACGAGAACGTGGGCACCGCCGGCGCCCAGTTCCTGCGCCTGCCGGTCGGCGCGCGCGCGATCGGCCTCGGCCGCGCCTACGTCGCCTGCGCCGTCGACGGCCCGGCCGCCTACTGGAACCCCGCGGGGCTCATGCGCACGCCCGGCCTGACCAACCTGTTCTTCTCCCACGTGGCCTACGCCGCCGACATCGACCTGGAGTACGCCTCCTGCAGTTGGCGCCGCCAGAACTACGGCTTCGCGCTGTCGGGGTCGATGCTGCGCTCGGGCGAGATCCTGCGCACCGACGAGTTCCACCAGGAGGGGACCGGCGACACCTTCAACGCCAACCAGTTCGTGCTGGCGGCGAGCGTCGCCAAGGCGATGACCGACCGCTTCTCGCTGGGCGGCACCGCGAAGGTCTACCAGGAGAACCTGGACGACTACGAGGTGCGCGGCCTGCTGATGGACCTCGGCGCGCTCTACTACACGGGCCTGGGCGACATGCGCGTCGCCTTCGCCGTGCGCAACTTCGGCCCCGACCTGCAGCCGGGCGGCCGCCCGCCGGCCGCGGGGCCCGGCTACGCGGCGCCGCTGGAGTTCCAGAGCTTCCAGGCCCCGACCTCCGGCAGCTTCGGGCTCGCCTACACCTGGCGCCTGGGGGAGCGGACGACCCTGCTGACCACGTCCGACTTCCACCACCCCACCGACGCCTCCGAGAGCTTCCGCGGCGGCGCCGAGCTGGGCCTGGCCGAGCGCCTGCTGCTGCGCGGCGGCTACGAGACCAACCGCGCCGAGGGCGGCCTCGGGGCCGGCTTCGGCGTGAACCTGGCGCGCGACCAGTGGCGGATCCGGCTCGACTACGCCGTCAGCGACATGGGCGCCTTCGGCACGATCCACCACGTCTCGATCGACCTGTCGCCCCTGCCCGACGGAAGGAGGCGGCGATGACCCGCCCGCGCCCGGCCCGCGGCCGCGCGAGGTGCCTGCTGCCGGCGGCGGCGCTGCGGCCGTGCTGGCCGCCCTGGCCGCCGGCTGCGGCGTCAAGATCGCCGCCCCGCGCGCCGTCGGCCTGTTCTCGACCAACGCCTACACGACCGACACGCTCTTCGTCGACCCCGGCGCGCGGCAGCTCGTCGCGGCCATCGGCCGCCTCTTCGTCGTGGACGCCGCCGGCGGCCTCGTCAAGCGCACCCTGGACTACGAGGAGTTCGCGCGCGTCGACGGGCTCGCCGACCCGGTCGCCGTCTGCACCGACGAGGACGCCCGCCTGGTCTTCGTCTGGGAGGCGGGCGCGAACCGGCTCAGCGCGTTCCAGACCGCCGACCTGTCGCCGGTCGGGTCCGCGACGCTGACGACCGTGCGGCGGGTCACCCACCTCTACGCCTGCCGGACCGGCCTGGCGGAGCTGGCGCCGACCGCCGAGACGTTCCTCTACCTCGCCGACCCCGACTCCGGCGTGGTCCACCGCTTCGCCTGGTACGCGGGCGGCGACATGGCCCCGATGGGCATCCTCTGCCGCGACGAGGGCCTCTCGACGCGCGCCGTCCACGTGCCCGCCGGCATGCTGCGCGACGCCGCGGGCATGCTGCTGGTCTGCGACGCCGACACCGCGCGCAACTGGGTCACCCGCTTCGACCCGACGCCGGTCCTGACGGACCTCGCCGAAAATCCCGAGGGGCCGCACCCCTGGCGCGGCCTGGCCGTGATCTTCGCCGCGGAGGGCTGCGAGCCCCAGCCGCAGTCCGCCTACACCCTCGGCGACGCGCAGGACTGCGAGGACGACACCTGGGTGGGCGGCCCCAGCGACGCGGCGGGGGAGTTCGACACGCCCACGGCCCTGGCGAGCGACGGCCAGGGCCGGATCTTCGTGGCGGACACCGGCAACGACCGCGTGCAGATCTTCTCGGACACCGGCGTCTACGAGATGACCTTCCGGGACGTCAGCCCGACCTCCGACCCGGTCGCCATCGGCGTGGTCGACGTGCGGATCGCCGGCGGCGGCGTCAACTACGGCGCCTACGTGTTCACGCTCTCGGGAGCCGACGGCAAGGTGCGCCGCTTCATCTCCTACGACCACTACATGTCGCTGAACGACGAGCCGCCGCCGCCGCCGAACTAGGCCGGCCGCGGCCCGTGACGCGGCTCCCGGGGGGGACGACGCATGGCCGGACAGCAAGAAACCGCCGGCGGCCGCGACGACGTGCCGTTCTACCTCTCCATCTCGGGCAACATCGGCGTGGGCAAGTCGACCGTCTGCTCCATGATGGGCGAGGCGCTGGGCTGGCCCGCCTACTACGAGCCGGTCGCCGACAATCCCTACCTCGAGGACTACTACCGGGACATGCCCCGCTGGGCCTTCCACCTGCAGATCTACTTCCTGAGCAAGCGGTTCGAGGTCCAGAAGGACATCATCGAGCGGGGCACCTCCGCGGTGCAGGACCGCACCATCTACGAGGACGTCGAGATCTTCGCCCCGGTGCTGCACCGGCGCGGCGCCATGGACACCCGCGACTACGAGAACTACCGCGAGGTCTTCCAGAACATGATCTCCTTCCTGCGGCCGCCGGACCTGGTGCTCTACCTGCGCTGCAGGCCGGACGTGGCCATGGCCCGCATCGGCGACCGCGGCCGCGACTGCGAGAAGACGATCCCCCGCGACTTCATCGTCGAGCTGCACGAGGCCTACGAGGACTGGGTCCCCCGCGCCCGCGGGATCTGCCCGGTGCGGGTCATCGACACCGAGCGGGTCAACCTGCGCGACGACCACGACGCCCAGCGCGCGCTGCTGGACGACATCCGCGCCCTGCACGCGGCCAAGCGCGACCGCGCCGACCGGGAGGCGACACGATGAGCGTCGGACGACGGAGCGACCTGCTGCGGGGGCCCCGCATCCCCGACGACGTGCTGCGCGAGCTGCCCAAGACCGACCTGCTGCGCCACCTGGACGGCAGCCTGCGGCCCGGCACGTTCCGCGACCTGGCCCGCGCCCGGGGCTGGGAGGTCCCGGCCGGGGACCGCGCCCTGCTGGCGCGCTACTTCCCGGTGGATCCCGAGAGCTGCCAGCAGCACTTCGTGAACTTCTTCGACCGCACGACCGAGGTGCTGCAGAAGGCCGACGACCTGGCGCGCGTCGCCCGCGAGACGGTCGAGGACGCCGCCGCCGACGGGTGCTGGTACCTGGAGGTCCGCTTCTGCCCGCTGCGCCACGTGAACGAGGGCCTGTCCCCGGACGAGGTCGTGACCGCCGTGCGCCGCGGCCTGGACGAGGCGGCCGACGCCACGGGCATCCGGGCCGGGATCATCATCACCGGGATCCGCACCATCAGCCCCGAGGCCTCGATGCAGCTGGCCGAGCTGGCCGTGCGCTGGAAGGGCCGCGGCGTGGTGGGCTTCGACCTGGCCGGCACGGAGCGGGACTACCCCGCCAAGGACCACCGCGAGGCCTTCTACCACATCATGAACAACAACCTGGCCGCGACCATCCACGCGGGCGAGGGGTTCGGCCCCGAGTCCATCCACCAGGCCCTGCACTACTGCGGCGCCAACCGCATCGGGCACGGCACCCGGTTGCACGAGGACGAGGATCTGTTAGCCTATGTGAACGATCTGCGGATCCCGCTGGAGCTGTGCCTGACCAGCAACGTGCTGACGGGCGTGGTCCCGTCGGTCGGGGAGCACCCGCTGCGCCGGTACCTGGAGCTGGGCCTGCGCGTGACGCTCAACACGGACAACACGCTGTTCGCCCGCACGTCGCTGCTGTCGGAACTGCGCCGCGCCGTGGACGCCTTCGACCTGAACCTGCTGGAGACCGAGACCTTGCTGCTCAACGGCTTCAAGAGCGCGTTCCTGCCGCAGGCGGTCAAGGCCGACCTGATCCGCGAGGCCGCCGGCGCCTTCCTGTCCCTGCGCGACAAGTTCGGCCTCGACGAGCTGGAGGTCGTATGAGCGGGGACCGCCCGTCCGCGCGCGCCGCCCTGCTCAGCGACCTCTGGCGCGACCGCGTGCAGGAGGCCGCCGCCTGGCTGCGCGGGCGCGGCTTCACCGGCGGCACGGGGCTGATCCTGGGCAGCGGCCTGGGCAACTTCGTCGACGCGGTGAGCGGGCCGCGCGCGGTCGACTACGCCGACATCCCCGGCTGGGCGACGACGACCGTGGCCGAGCACCGCGGCCGCCTGGTGGCCGGACGGGCCGGCGGCCGCGACGTGGTGGTCATGCAGGGCCGCCTGCACCCCTACGAGGGCCTGCCCTGGGACGCGCTGCTGCTGCCCACGGCGGTGCTGGCTTGCCTGGACGTGGACACGGTCGTGGTGACCAACGCCGCCGGCGGCCTGAACCGCTTCTACCGCCCGGCGACCTCATGGTGATCCGCGACCACCTCGACCTGCACCTGCAGGACCCCCTGCGGGGCCTGCTGGCCGACCCCGCGCCGCCGGCCGCGGCGCCGGGCCGCGGCGCGCGGCCGCACGCCGTCTACGACGAGCGGCTGGCCCGCGAGCTGCTGGCGGCCGGCGCCGCCACGGGCGTGCCCCTGCACGCCGGCGTCTACGGCAGCATGTGGGGGCCCGCCTACGAGACCAAGGCGGAGATCGGCATGCTGCGCCGGGCCGGCTGCGACGCCGTGGGCATGTCGACGGCCCCGGAGGCGTCCCTGCTGGCGGCCCTGGGCGTCCGCGTGGTCGGGCTGTCCTGCATCACCAACCCCGCCCGGGAGGTGGGGCAGCCGGAACTGTCGCACCAGGACGTCGTAGAAGCGGGCGCGATGGTGCGGGACCGCATGGCCCGCCTGCTGTTGGACTTCCTGCCGCGCCTGGGGTGACCCGGGCGCGTTCTTCGAGGGGGCTGCGACCATGTTCGACGTCACGTTCATGCTGCTGATCCCGGTGTTCATCTTCGCGCTCTGGGCGCAGTACCGGGTCAAGTCCACCTATGCCAAATACCTGCGCGTGCCCGCCGCGCGGGGTCTGACCGGGCAGGAAGCGGCCCGCCGCCTGCTGGACGCCGGCGGCCTCTCGTCGGTGGGCATCGAACGCATCGCCGGCGAGCTGACCGACCACTACGACCCGCGCAAGCGCGTGCTGCGCCTCAGCGACGCCAACTTCGACGGCCGCAGCGTCGCCGCGCTGGGCGTCGCCTGCCACGAGGCGGGGCACGCCCTGCAGCACGCCCGCGGCTACGTGCCGCTGCAGATCCGCCAGGCCATCTGGCCGGTGGCCGGCTTCGGCAGCACCCTGGCCATGCCCCTGTTCTTCATCGGGTTCCTGTTCCACTTCCCGGTGCTGATGGACGTGGGCATCCTGGTCTACGCCGTGGCGGCGGTGTTCACGCTGGTGACCCTGCCGGTGGAGTTCGACGCCAGCCACCGCGCCGTGCAGCTGCTGACCACCCACGGCATCGTCTCGACGGAAGAGCGCGGGCAGGTGAGCGCGGTGCTCAACGCCGCCGCGCTGACCTACGTCGCCGCGGCCCTGATGGCCGTGACCCAGCTGATCCGGCTGCTGCTGCTGCGCGGGCGCCGCTGAGCGCCCGCCGGACCCGAACCCGAACCCGAACCCGGCACCGCCGGACCTGGAGGATCGCATGCGCCGCAAGCTCGTCGCCGGCAACTGGAAGATGAACCTCGGACCCGCCGCCGCGACGAAGCTGGCGCGCCAGGTGGCCCTCGGCGTGCCCGGCCTCGACGGGCCGCCCGAGGTGCTGGTCTGCCCGCCCTTCGTCTCGATCCCCGCCGTGGCCGCCGTCCTGAAGGGCAGCGCCGTGCTGCTCGGCGCCCAGAACTGCGCCGTCGAGGACGCGGGCGCCCACACCGGCGAGGTCGCCGCCCCGATGCTGGCCGAGGCCGGCGCCACCCACGTCATCGTCGCCCACTCCGAGCGTCGGACCCAGCAGCGCGAGACCGACGACGAGTTCGTGCGCAAGATCGACCGCGCCCACGCGGCCGGCCTCACGGCCATCTTCTGCTACGGCGAGCGCCTCGAGGAGCGCCGCGCCGGCCGCGAGCGGGACGTGGTCCGCGCCCAGCTCGCGGGCGTGCTGCCGCGCCTCGCGGCGCCCGCGCCGGCGAACCTGGTGCTGGCCTACGAGCCGGTCTGGGCCATCGGCACCGGCGAGACGGCGACCCCGCAGCAGGCCCAGGAGATCCACGCCTTCTCGCGCGGGATCGTGGCCGAGCTGCTGGGCAACGACGCGGCCGCCCGGATGCGGATCCTCTACGGCGGCAGCATGAAGCCCGACAACGCGGCCGAGCTGATGCGGCAGCCCGACATCGACGGCGGCCTGATCGGCGGCGCCAGCCTGAAGGCCGAGGATTTCCTGGCGATCGTGCGCGGCGCCATCTGACGACCCCGACCACGGGAGACGAACATGTACCGACGCCTCCAGCGCCCGGCCGCCGTCGCGGCGTGCGCGTTGCTGATCGCGGCCGCGGCGACCGCCGCCGGCGACCTGACGTTCCCCGACCTGCCGCCCGGCGCCGAGGTCCTGCGCCTCGAGAACGGCCTGCAGGTGGTGCTGCTGCCCAACCCGGCCCAGCCCATGGCGGCGGTGCTGACCCAGGTGCGGGTCGGCTCGGCCTACGAGGACTTCCGCACCAGCGGCATGAGCCACATGCTCGAGCACCTGCTGTTCAACGGCACCGCGACGATGACCCAGGAGGAGCTGTACGCCGCCGCCGACCGCCTCGGCGCCTGGAACAACGCCCACACGAGCGACTTCTTCACCAACTTCATCATGATCGTCCCGTCGGCGAAGCTGGCCGAGGGCGTGGCCCTGCAGGCCGGGATGCTCTTCCACTCCACGCTGCCGGCCGACAAGTTCGAGAAGGAGCGGGGCATCGTGGTGGGCGAGATCGTCCAGGGGCGCGACCGCGACGAGGACCCCGCGGGCGGCATCCTCCGCGACGCCGCCTTCGCGGGCAGCAGCCTCGCGCTGCCGACCCTCGGCACCCTGAGCACGATCGAGCACCTGAACCGCGACGACGTCGACGCCTTCTACCACCAGCACTACGTGCCCAACAACATGATCACCACGGTGGCCGGCGGCTTCGACCGCGACGCCGTCCTCGCCCTGCTGCGGGAGCACTTCGGCGCCGTGCCGCCCGGCACCGTCCAGCGGCCGCCGCTGGTCCCCGCGCCGCCGGTGGGCGAGGGGAGCGTGGTCACCCGGCGCGCCGGCGACGCCCACGTGCTGGCGCTGGTCTACGAGGCGCCCGGCTACGGCGACCCCGACTTCTTCGCCTTCGAAGCCCTGACCGGGCTGCTGGACGCGCCCGCGAACGGCGTGCTGGCGCAGGCCTACGCGAAGCTGCCCGAGGACCGGCGCCCCGGCGTGTCGACGTGGTGGGACCGGGCCGACGGCTTCGCGCGCCTCACGCTGCGCCTGGACCTGCCGGCCGACGCCGACCCGGCCCTCTACCGCCGGCTGACCGGGGAAGCCCTGGCCGCGGCCGCGAAGAAGGGCTTCGCGGCGGACGACGTCACCGAGATCGTGCGCGGGCGCGCCACCACGACGCTGCTCGAGCGCGAGCAGCTGCGGATGCTGGCGATCACGGCCGCCGAGCCCCTGGTCCTGGGCGGCCCGGACCACTTCCTGGGCTACCTGGACCGGCTCGCCGCCGTCACGCCGGCCCAGATCGTCGGGACCCTCGAGCGCCACCTCGTCGGACGCCCGCACCTCGCGGTGCACGTGCTGCCCGACGGCGGCCGACGAGGGAGCGGCCGGGGAGGCCGTGGCGTTGGAGCGTTCGGTCCTGGCCGACGGGGCGGTGCTGGTCACGCTGCGCAACCCGGTCTCGCCGCTGTTCGCGGCCCACGTGGCGGCGCGCCACCGCGCCGTCCTGGACGGCGAGCACCCCGGCGCCTTGAACCTCGTGCACCGCCTGCTGCGGCACGGCACGCGGGACTGCGGCCGCGAGTGCCTCGCGCACCGCCTGGGCGCCCTGGGCGCCGAGCTGAAGCTCGTCGACGACCCGAACATCCCCATGGACGACTACTACACCGGCGGCCGCTTCTCCTGGGTGCGGCTGGAGACCGGCGCCGACGTCGGCCCCGAGGCCCTGACCGCGGTGCTCGGCCTGCTGCGCGAGCCCGCCTTCACGGCGGCCGACGTGGCCGCCGAGCTGGCGGACCAGCAGGAGATCCTGGCGCGCCAGGCGGGCGGCGCCGGCCAGCGCGCGCGGCGCCTGTTCGCCGACGCCCTCTACGGCGACCACCCGCTGGCCCACGCCCCCGAGGGCGTGCCGGGCTCGCTCGACGGCCTCGACCTCGCCGCCCTGAAGGACCTGCACCGCCGCGCCTTCGCGCCGGCGAACCTGGTGGTGACCGTGGTGTCGCCGCTGCCCCACGCGCAGGTGGCCGCGCTGGTCGAGGCGCACCTGCCCGCCCGCGGCGGGCCGAGCCCCGCCCCGCCGCCCCTGCCGACGACGGAGAAGGACGCCCGCGTGACCGCGACGGCCGGCGGCCCCATGGCCGCCATCCGCACGGGTTCGCTGTTCGCCGTCGATCCCGCCGACGCCCCCGCCCTGCAGATGCTGGTGGACGTGCTGTCGGACCGCATCGCGATGGACCTGCGCGAGACGCGCGGCCTGAGCTACAGCACCGGGGGCCGGCGTCGAGATCCACGGCGGCGAGGCGGCCCTGGAGGCCTGGCTCAATCCGCCGGCGGCGCGCCTGGCCGAGGGCGAGCAGGCGCTGCTGGAGGCGGTGCGCGGCTTCGACCCCGCGACGGTCACCCAGCAGGAGCTGGACAAGGCGCGCGGCGCGCGCTCCGGCCGCCTGATGATGCGGCGCCTGGCGAGCATCAGCCAGGCCTACTACCTGGCGACGGCGGAGCTCGACGGCCGCGTCGACGGCTACCTGACGGCGCTCGCGGACCACGACGGCGTCACGCTGGACGACCTCGTGCGCGTGGGCGGGAAGTACCTGGCGAACCGGCCGCTGGTGACCGCGGTCGCGAACTGATCCGAGAGCGGGGAGGACCATGATCCGCAGTACGACGATCCTCGGCGCCCTGCTGCTGGCCGCCGCCGCGGCTTCCGCGGACGTGATGCCCGTCGTGACCCACGATGTCCAGGTGCGCTTCGACCTGCCGAACCACGGCTTCGAGGTCGTCGACGTCATGAGCGTGCCGGCCGGGGTCGACACCCTGCTGCTGAACGCGGGCGTGGCGCTGCAGGGCCTGTCCCGCCGCCACCCCGACGGCGCGCTCGAGGAGCAGCGGCCCGGCGCCGCGATCGGGGAGACCGTGCCGCCCGACACGGCGGTCGTCCGCCTGCCGGTCAACCCGATCGGCCGGCCGCTCGCGGCGGGCGAGGCCATGCAGGTCACGCTCGCCTACGCCGCCCGCTGGCGGGAGTCCACCGCCGACGTCACCTTCTCCCGCGAGAACGTCGGCCGCGAGATCCAGGGCACCGTGTCCGACGAGGGGATCTACCTGGCCGCGTCCAGCTACTGGCTGCCGCTGGCCGACAAGGCGCTGCACACCTACCGCCTGAAGGTCGTCACGCCGGCGGGCTGGGAGCCGCTGACCCAGGGCGAGCGCACGCTGCACCAGGAGCGCGACGGCCTGCTGACCACCGTCTGGGAGTCCGACGAGCCCTCCGACAGCCTCACCCTGATCGCCAACCGCTACCTGGTGACCGAGCGCGACTTCGACGGCGTCCTGGGCGCCACCTACTTCCTCGCGGACGAACCGGCGCTGGTCGAGACCTACCTGGAGCGCACCGGCGCCTACCTCGAGATGTACGGCGCGATGATCGGCCCCTACCCGTTCACCCGCTTCACCACGGTCGAGAACTGGTTCCCCACCGGCTACGGCATGCCCGGCTGGACCCTGCTCGGCGGCCAGGTGCTGCGCCTGCCCTTCATCCCCACCACGAGCTTCGGCCACGAGATCGCCCACAACTGGTGGGGCAACTCGGTCTTCGTCGACGCCGCGCGCGGCAACTGGTGCGAGGGGCTGACCGTCTACTGCGCCGACTACCACTACAAGGAGCTGGAGTCGCCCGCCGCGGCGCGCGAGTACCGCCGCACCCTGCTGAAGGACTACGCCGCCTACGTGCGCGACGGCCGCGACCTGCCGCTGCGGGACTTCCGCGAGCGCCACAGCGGCGCCACGCGGGCCGTGGGCTACGGCAAGTCGATGATGGTCTTCCACATGATCGACGAGGCGATCGGCCGCGACGCCTTCCTGGCCGCGCTGCGCGAGGTCGCCCGCACGCACCTGTTCCGCGAGGCGTCCTGGGACGACTTCCTGGCGGCCTTCGCCGCCCACGGCTCCCGCGACCTGGCGGCCTTCGGCGAGGCCTGGCTGGGCCGCGCCGGCGCGCCGCTGCTGCGCCTGGAATCGGCGACCCGCGAGGGCGACCGGGTGACGGTGGCGCTGTCCCAGGAAAGCGGCCCCGGCGAACCCGCCTGGCCGCTGCGGGTGCCCGTCACGGCCGCGACCCCGGCGGGCCCCGTCGCCGCGGTGGTGGAGATGGACGGCCCGCGAGCGGTGCTGACCTGGAAGGCGCCCGGCGCGACGGCGGTCCAGGTGGACCCCGATTACCATGTGTTCCGGCGCCTGCACCCCGAGGAGATCGAACCGACCCTCAGCCAGGTGCTGGGCGACCCCGAACCCCGCTTCGTCCTGCCGGCGGGACCGCTGGCCGGCGCGGCCGCGACGTTCGCCGCCGACTGGGTCGAGGGGAGCGGCCCGGCCGTCGTGGACGCCGACGCCGACCTTGAGGGCCACAGCCGGATCCTGGTGAACCCCGACCTCGCCGTCGCGCAGCCGCTGCTGCCGCCGGCGGCGCAGCTCGCGGGCGGGTTGCTGTTCCTGGACGGGCAGCGCCACGACCTCGCGAACTGCGACGCGGTCCTGGCCGTGCCGGCCCAAGGCCGGCCGGGAGCCGCCGACCTTCTGGTCTTCTGCCGCTCGGCCGAACGCCTGGCGGCGCTGGCCGGACGCCTGAGCCACTACGGGAAGTACTCACACCTCGTGTTCCCCGCCCGGGGAGCCGCGCTCAAGGGCAACTGGGAGGCCGCGGCCTCGCCCCTGCGCGCGGAACTGCCCGGCAAGACAAAGGAGAAGTGACGATGCGCAAGAAGATGATGATCGGGTTCCTGTTGACGGCGGCCCTGGCCCTGGTCCTGGGCGGCTGCGGCATGAGCCGGGCCCAGAAGGGCGCCCTGCTCGGCGGCGCGGCCGGCGCGGGCGCCGGCGCCGCGGTGAGCGACGACGACACCAAGGGCGCCGTGATCGGCGGCGCGGCCGGCGCCTTGATCGGCGGCCTGATCGGCTCCTACCTCGACAACCAGGCCCGCGAGATGGAGGAGATCGAGGGCGCCGAGGTCAGCCGCGAGGGCGACCAGCTGCAGGTCACCTTCGACAGCGCCATCCTGTTCGACCACGACTCCTCGGCGCTGAAGACCGCCTCGCAGGACCAGCTGCGCGAGGTCGCCGGCGTGCTGTCGCGCTACCCGGACACCGACATCCTGGTGCTCGGCCACACCGACAGCACGGGCTCCGACGCGTACAACCAGGGCCTGAGCGATCGCCGCGCCGCCGCGGTCCGCGGCTTCCTGATGGGCGCCGGCGTGGCCGAGAACCGCATCCGCGCCCGCGGCTTCGGCGAGTCCGTCCCGGTCGCCGACAACGGCACCGAGTCGGGCCGCGCGCAGAACCGCCGCGTCGAGCTGAACGTCCAGGTCAACGAGGAATTCCGCCAGCGCGCCGCCGAGCAGGGCTGATCCGGATCAGGTCAGAGGCGGGCGGCAGCGACGCCGCCCGCCGTCATCTCCGAGCGACCAACCAGGGAGCGAACCGTGAACACCTACGAGAGCCTGCAGCCCCGGTCCGTCTGGAGCATCTTCGCCGACCTGTCCCGCGTCCCCCGCGGCTCCGGCAACGAGACCGCGGTCCTGGACATGCTCAAGGCCTGGGCCGACGCCCGCGGCCTGAAGTGGAGCCAGGACAAGGTGGGCAACCTGCTGGTGCGCATCCCGGGCACGCCGGGCCGCGAGAAGGCGGCGCCGGTGCTCGTGCAGGGCCACGTCGACATGGTCTGCGAGAAGAACGGGGCCACGAAGCACGACTTCGCCAAGGACCCCATCAAGCTGCTGGTCCAGGACGGCTGGGTGACGGCCGACGGCACCACGCTCGGCGCCGACAACGGCATCGGCGTGGCGATGGGGCTCGCCCTGGCCGAGGAGAAGGGGCTGGCGCACCCGCCGGTGGAGGTCCTGCTGACCGTCGACGAGGAGACCGGCCTGACCGGTGCGGCCGGCGTCGAGCCGGGCTTCTTCAGCGCCCGCCGCATGATCAACCTCGATTCGGAGGAGGACCGCTCCCTGTTCATCGGCTGCGCCGGCGGCCGCGACTCGGTCATCACGGTGAAGAACAAGAAGAGCGCCCTGGGCAAGGGGCTCGTCGGGCAGAAGGTCGTGGTGTCGGGGCTCAAGGGCGGGCACTCCGGCCTGGACATCGACAAGAACCGCGGCAACGCGATCGTGATCCTGGCGCGCCTGCTGCTGGCCGCGCGCGAGACGGTGCCCTTCAAGCTCGTGGACCTCGAGGGCGGCAGCATGCGCAACGCCATCCCGCGCGAGGCCACGGCCCGCGTGGCGGTGCCCGAGGCGCAGGCCGGCGCCTTCAAGAAGCTCGTCGACAAGGCGGCGGCGCGCCTCGTGGCCGAGGAGCTGGCCGGCATCGACGACCAGGCGGCCGTCAAGGTCGCCAAGTGCAAGGTGGAGCACAACCTGGGCGGCAACTGCACCCTGCGCGTGCTGCGCCTGCTCGAGGCCCTGCCCAACGGCGTGCTGGCCATGAGCCGCGCGATCCCCGGCCTGGTCGAGACCAGCTCCAACGTGGGCGTCGTGAGGACCAAGGGCGGCACGGTGGAGATCGTCTGCTGCAGCCGCTCCTCGAACATGTCGGCCCTGGACGGCCTGGTGCAGCGGCACCGTTCCCTGGTCGGCCTGCTGGACGACCGGGCCTCGATCGAGCAGCCCGAGGGCTACCCCGGCTGGCAGCCGAACCCGGCCTCGCCCCTGGTCCAGGCCACGGCCCGCTCCTACGAGCGGATCTTCGGGATCGTGCCGGAGCTCAAGGCGATCCACGCCGGGCTCGAGTGCGGCCTGCTGACCGAGAAGTACCCGGACCTGGACATCGTCTCCTTCGGGCCGGACATCCACGGCGCCCACTCGCCCGACGAGAAGGTGAGCGTGGCCTCGGTCGCGAAGGTCTGGCAGCTGTTCACCGGGGTGATGAGCGAGCTCTAGAAGAGCGGTTCCCGCAGTCACGGAAGCGGCCCCTGCTCGCCGGAGCAGGGGCCGTTCGCGTGCGGGGGAGGCGAGGGGGTCACTCGCGGGGGTCGCGGGGCCGGTCGTCGTCCCGGCCGCCGTCGCCCGCCTCCAGGGCCGCGGCCCGCCGCACCGCGTCGCGGAAGTCGCGGACGCGCTCGTCGCCGCGCAGGTCCCGGGCCAGGTCGTCGGCCAGGGGGACCAGGTCGGCGGCGCGGCGCTCCTTCGCCCAGAAGCTGTGCCGCAGGATCTCGGCGAACTCCGCCACGGCGGCCTGCAGGCGGAACCGTTCGGGCGCGGCGGCGAAGCTCCGCGCGAGGTCCTCCAGGCCGACCCGCTGCTCGATCTCGCGGACCTCGCCGCGGTCGCGGCCGTCGGGCTCCTCGTAGCGGACGCGCACGGTCGCGAGGCGGGGGGCGCGGCGCCGCACGAGCGGGTCGGGCCGGTCGTCGTCGCGCACGAGCTTCAGCTCGTAGAGCGCGGTCACGGTGTGGCCGGCGCCGACCTCGCCCGCGTCCACGTCGTCGTTGCGGAAGTCGCGGTCGGCGACGTCGCGGTTCTCGTAGCCCAGCAGGCGGTAGCGGTCGACCGTCGCGGGATCGAACTCCACCTGGATCTTCGCGTCGCGCGCGATGACCTGCAGGGTGGCGGTCAGGTTCTCGCGGAAGACGCGCTCGGCCTCCTCGAGGCGGTCCACGTAGGCGTAGTTGCCGTCGCCGGTGTCGGCCAGCCGCTCCATCAGCACGTCGTTGTAGTTGCCCATCCCGAAGCCCACCGTCGACAGGTAGATGCCGCGGTCGGACTCGCGGCGCACGCGCGCCAGGATGTCGTCGGCCGCGGTCTGCCCCACGTTGGCCACGCCGTCCGAGCAGAGGATCAGCCGGTTGTTGGCGCGGTCGTCGTAGTGGCGGCGCGCCATGTCGTAGGCCGCGTCCAGGCCGGCGGCCGCGTTGGTGCTGCCCTCGGGCCGCAGGCGCTCGACGGCGTCGAGGATGGCGCCGCGGCGCGAGGCGTCCACCGGTTCGAGCACGGTGCGCGCGTCGGACCCGTAGACCACGATGCCCACCCGGTCGCCCTCGCCCAGCTCGTCCACGAGGATGCGCAGGGAGCGCTTCACCAGCTCCAGGCGGTTCTCCTGGTCCATCGAGCCGGACACGTCGATCACGAACACCAGCTGCGAGGGGCGCCGCCGCAGCGGATTCACGTCGCGGCCCTGCACGGTCAGCCGCAGCAGGTGGTAGCCGTCGCGGAAGGGGGCCGGCGAGCCGTCGGCGTGGATCGCGAAGACCTCGTCGCGCTGGGGCGCGAAGCCGGCGTCGAAGGCGTTGACGAACTCCTCGACCCGCACCGCCGCCGCCGGCGGCAACTGGTTGCGGGACAGGTAGTTGCGCGTGACGGTCCACGACGCCTCGTCCACGTCCACCGCGAAGGTCGACAGCCGGTCGTCCTCCACGGCGATGAAGGGGTTCACGCCCGCGTGCTCGAAGTACATCAGCTCGTAGGGCTCGCCGTTGGGCGGGGTGGTGCCGCCGGTGACCGAGCCGGGGCCGGATGCGGCGACCGGTGCGCCGTCGATCCGCATGGTGGCGGTCCCGGAGCGGCCGCCGCGCACGTCGAGCTCCGCGTCACGGGAAGGCGCGCCGGCCTGCTTGGCGCGGGCCTCCTCGACGGAGTCGATGGCGTAGGCGCGTAGCGTGCCGCCCGGGATGGACTGGGCCGTCGCGGCGTTCTTGACCTCGACCTTGTAGGGCTCCGCTTCGACCACGATCTCCTGCGTGTACGTCAGTTCGTCGGGCGGCGGCGATTCGTCGCCGACGTGCAGGACATCGACGGTTTCGGAGGATGCGGCCGGGGCGTTCACCGCGGCGGTCTTCCCGGACGACGCCTCGGCGCGGGTCGCGGGCGTCACGGGCTCCGCGGCCGTGGTCTCCCTTTCGTTCGCGCGATCGGTGACGGTCGCCGGGGCGGGGATTGCCGCGACTTCGCCGACTACTGCGGGATCTTCGTACAGGCGGTAGCGGTTCGGCTCCACGCGATCATTCCGCATCACGAGCAACACCAGCGCCGCCACCGCCAGGGTCCCCACCGCGCCGGTGGCCGGCAGCAGCAGGGGGCGGCGACGACGGGGGGCGCCGGCGGCGGCGATCCGCCGCCACAGGTCCTCGCGCTCGCGATCGGTGAGCTGGTGCGCGTTCTTATCGAGATGGCTCTTCATGACCGGCCTCCTCGGATGACGTCCAGGCCGCCGTTCGCGGCCTGGAGCGATGCCCGCATGCTCTGGCACGCCCGGTGATGGTGGACCCGCGCGGTGGCCTCGGCGCAGCCGAGGCACGCGGCGACCTCGCGGAACGGGAGTTCCTCGAGTTCGCGCAGCAGCAGGGCCGCCCGCTGCTGCGCGGGCAGCCGCATCAGGGCCGCCCGGAAGGCGGGATCCATGACGGCGTCCACGGGTTCGGGGGGCGCGACCTTCATGTCGGAGGCGGTGTCGAGGGCGAACGCGCGCAGGTGCCCGAGCCGGCGGCGCAGCCCGCGCCGCCAGTCCAGGGTCTTGCGCAGGGCGATGGCGCGCAGCCAGCCGAGCACCGGAGCCTCGCCCCGGTACGTCGCCATGCTGCGCATCGCCGTGACGTAGGTCTCCTGCAGCAGGTCCAGCGCGGTGTCGCGATCACCGGTCTGGTAGCACAGGAAGTTGAAGAGCGGCCGGCAGGTCTCCTCGTAGAGGGTCCGCCAGGTCTTCTCGTGGTCCCGTGCCGTGTCGCGTTCGACGGTCAAGGCAGGTCGTCCTGAGGGTTCCGCGTTCATGGTGTCCACCTCCGTTCACCCACCAGGACGTCCGCGGCGGGCGATCCGTTTACACGGGGAGGGGCTTGCCATGAGGAAGCGGGCGGGGCGGGGCGGCGTCAAGGCCGGAAACGGCGGCGGCGGCCCCCTGAGGACCGCCGCCACTGGGGGACCGCCGCCGCCTCGTCGTCGGGACTGCGGGCTAGACCCGGCCGCGCAGGCGGCAGGCCTCGGCCACGCGCTGGATGGCGATCATGTACGCCGCGTCGCGCATGGGCACGCCCTGGGTCTCGGCCAGGTCGGCCACGCCGTGGAAGGCCTTGGTCATGATGGCGTCCAGGCGCTCCAGGACCTCGTCCTTGGGCCAGAAGTAGTTCATGTTGCACTGGACCTGCTCGAAGTACGAGCACGTCACGCCGCCGGCGTTGCACAGGAAGTCGGGGATCGTGTAGACGCCGTTGGCGAACAGGATCTCGTCCGCCTCGGGCGTGGTCGGGCCGTTGGCGCCCTCGGCCATGAACTTCACGCGCTTGCCGATCTTCTTGACCGTCGTGGCGTTGACCTGGTTCTCCAGGGCGCAGGGCAGCAGGATGTCCACGTCCTGCTCGATCCAGGCGTCGCCCGGCAGCACCTCGTAGCCGGCGGCCTTGGCCTTGGCCTTGTCGATGCCGCCGAAGCGGTCGGCCATGCCCTGCAGCTCCTGCAGGTTGATGCCGGACGTCTTCTTGAAGGTGTAGCTGGTCTGGTCGGCCTGGTCCCAGCTCGAGACGCAGATCGCGCGGCCGCCCAGCTTCGTGTACAGCTCGACGCCGTACTGGGAGACGTTGCCGAAGCCCTGGAAGGAGGCCGTGGTCTTGGCGATGTCGACGCCCTTGCGCTTCAGCGCCTCGCGCAGCGTGTAGACGACGCCGTAGCCGGTGGCCTCGGTGCGGCCCTCGCTGCCGCCCATGCCCAGGGGCTTGCCGGTGATCATGCCGGGGAAGTGGCCGCGGTGGATCTTCTCGTACTCGTCCATCATCCACAGCATGTGCTGGCCGTTGGTCATCACGTCGGGAGCGGGCACGTCCTGGACCGGGCCGATGTAGCCGGCGACCTGCTGGACCCAGCCCCGGCACAGCCCCTCCTGCTCGCGCTGGGACAGGTGGTGCGGGTCGCAGATGACGCCGCCCTTGCCGCCGCCCAGGGGGATGTTGACCACGGCGCACTTCCAGGTCATCCAGGTGGCCAGGGCGCGGACCGTGTCGACGGTCTCCTGGGGTGGAAGCGGATGCCGCCCTTGCAGGGGCCGCGGGCGTCGTTGTGCTGCACGCGGAAGCCGCGGAAGATCTTCATGCTCCCGTCGTCCATGCGCACCGGGACGTTGAACTGGAACTCGCGGTCGGGATTGCGCAGCAGATCCCGCGTCGCCTGGTCGAGGCCCAGCATTTCGGCCACGCGGTCGAACTGCTGCTGGGCCATCGCGAAAGCGTTGAACGACTTGTCGGCCATGTCCTCGCTCCTCGATGAGAACCGTCACTGGTCCGCGCTTGGTTCGGTGCGGGGCCCGGCACCGGCCTCCCGGGCCGGGATGGCTCGGGAGCGCGTCGCGGGAGCGGTTGCGCCGCCGCCGCGATCCCAAATCTAGGCCCCGGGCCCAAGTCGTCCAAAGAAAAACAGGTGCCGGGGTGGGAGCCCGGCGTGAACGGTTCACGGGCCGGGAGCCGGCCGGGACTTGCCGTCCGCGGAAAACCTGCTTATCCTTGTGATACCTGTTGCAACAACCATTAGGGGAGGTCGCGTGGACAAGCCCAGGATCGCCGATGTCCGGCCCAAGGTGCTCGAGCTGCAGCCCGGCACCTACTACTACTGCGCGTGCGGCGAATCGCAGAGCCAGCCCTTCTGCGACGGCGCGCACACGGGCACGGCCTTCGCGCCGCTGAAGTTCGAGATCGCCGAGACCACCCGGGCCGCCCTCTGCCAGTGCAAGCGCTCCCGCGAGGAGCCGCACTGCGACGGCAGCCACAAACTCTACACGCAAGGAGAGACGCGATGACGTTCCGCAAGACGATGGCGGCCCTGCTGGCCGCGAGCTTCCTGACGGCGGCCGCCGCCACCGCCGCCACCTACACCATCGACACCGCGCACTCGTCGGTGGGCTTCAAGGTGCGCCACATGATGGTCAGCAAGGTGACCGGGTCGTTCGGGGAGTTCTCCGGCACCGTCGAGTACGTCGAGGGCCAGCCCGCCCAGTGGGCCGCCGCCGCGACGATCAAGACCGCCTCGGTCAACACCAACGACGCCAAGCGCGACGGCCACCTGCGCAACGCCGACTTCTTCGACGCCGAGAAGTACCCCGAGATCACCTTCGCCTCCAAGGGCGTGAGCCAGAAGGGCGGCGGCTGGGTGCTGGCCGGCGACCTGACCATGCACGGCGTGACCAAGCCGGTCGAGCTGGAGCTGGAGTTCAACGGCGCGATCACCGACCCCTGGGGCAACGACCGCATCGGCTTCTCGGCCCGGGGCGTGCTGGACCGCCGCGACTTCGGGATCACCTACAACACCGTGCTGGACAAGGGCGGGGTGGCGGTTAGCGACGAGGTCGAGCTGCTGCTGGAGATCGAAGCGATCGCAAGCAAGTAGCTTCTGGCTGTGTAATTCCACCTGCCCATGCTGTGATGCGACTTGGGTCCACACATCCTGTGGTGACAGGGGACGCGCTCAGGGCACCTCGTGTGCCCTGAGCGCTTGACATTCCGGCCCTTCCGCCATCCTGGCTCCAGGGCCTCCATGACACCCCTGTCACCACAGGATGTGTGGACCCAAGTCGAACAGCAGCATGGGCACGGCGGACAATTTCGCAGCCAGAACCTACAACCTCCAACGAAGTGGGGGCGGCCCGGATGGGCCGCCCCCTTTTCGTGGACGGGTGCGGGGCGGGTTACCGCACCATCAGGATGCGGCCGACCTTCGACTCGCCGGCGGCGCGGGCGCGGACGAAGTACACGCCCGAGGGCGCGGTGCGGCCGCCTTCGTCGCGGCCGTCCCAGGTCAGCAGGACGGTGCCGGCCGCGCTGTCGCCGGCGTGGAGGCGGCGCACGATCTGGCCGCGGGCGTTGTAGACGTCCACGGACAGCGCGCCCGCCCGGGGCAGGTCCAGGCGGATGCCGGCGCGGTCGCCGGTCACGCCGCCGAGGACCGCCAGGCCCAGGCTGCGCAGGGCGTCGCCCGCGCCCACGGCGTAGGACGTGTACTGGAAGCTCCAGGTCTCGCCCAGATCGCCGCGCGCCTCGCTGTCGGCGGCGTAGGCCCGCCACCAGTAGGTGCCGTCCACGGTGAGCTCCGGATTGAAGGCCGGAGAGGTCAGGTCGTCGGCGCGGGCCGCCAGATCGGTGCCCAGGGCGTCGCGGTAGACCCGGAAACCGTAGGCGACCTCGTCGGAGCTGTCGGGGTCGACCGCTGCGGCCGCCGTGAGTTCGGCGGTCGGGCCGAAGTCGCCGCCGTCGTACGGCGAGACGAGCGCCGGCGGCGGCGGGGTCTGGTTCTGCGAACCCAGGCCGGTCACGACCAGGTCGTCGATGTACCAGCCGTCGTAGACGACCGAGATGTCGGTCTCCAGCCGGAAGCGCAGGTAGACCGACTGGCCGGCGTAGGCGCCCAGGTCGACCTCGGCCAGGGTCCAGGCCGCCAGCGTGCCGTTGTACGTGGCCACCGTGGTCCAGGTGGAGTTGTTGGTCGAGACCTGCACGTAGGCGTAGTCGTAGCCGGACTCGAGCGTGTACTTGTGCCAGAACGCCAGCTTGGCGCCGGCGGGCATGGCGATGGGCGTGTTCAGCGAGGCGTAGGTCGCGCTGCTGTTGACGTAGTTGCCGGCCGGCGAGTCGTGCAGCGAGTGCGTGGCCGTGTGGCTGGAGGTGGTGACCAGGGCCCAGGTGCCCGTCGTCGTCCAGCCGGCGAAGCCGCTCTCGAAGTTGTTGCTGTAGACCGAGACGGGCAGGCCGGCGGGGTAGCTCAGCGTGAACTCGCTGGTCTGGCCGTCGGCGACCACGGTCACGTGCACGGCCACGCTGTGGGCCGGCGGGACGGCGGCGTCGAGGGTCACGGAGAAGGGGGCCGACGCCAGGGACACCGACGAGCGGGCGCCGATCGCGCCCACGGTGCGCTGGGCCTCGTGCAGCTGGAGGTAGGGATCGTCGCAGGACAGGGTCACCGACACCGACGAGGCGCCGGTGATGGCCCCGAAGTTCTCCAGCGTGAAGGCGAGGCCGGCCGTCTCGCCGGGATCCAGGATGGCGTCGCCGTCGCCGCCGACGACCACCGGGGTGCGGGCCTGGACGTAGAGCCCGGCCGCCATGACCTGGTAGAGCGAGGGCCAGAGGTTCTCCTGGAAGAGCGCGTCGATGCGCGACTCGTCGGGCCAGAACCCGTCGCCGCTGCCGCCGATCTCGTTGGAGAAGGCGAGGCACTCGGGGTGCTCGACGGAGGCGCCGTAGACCCAGTCGAAGGAGCCGCCGTTGACCTCGTAGAGCAGGTCGGGAGCCTGGCCGGGCTCGTAGCCGTTGTACTGGCACATGATCGCGCCCATGTGCTGGAAGACCGACTCGTCGGGCGAGTTGCTCGCGGTGTATCCCCAGGGGTACAGCGTCAGGCCGGCATAGGAATGGAAGCTCTGCGAGGTGATGAAGTTGTGGGAGTTGACGAGGGCCATCATCGCCTGGACCTCGGGCTCGCTGCCGGCCGAGGGGCCGCGGTAGGTGTCGTCGCTGGGGACCGTGCTGCTGCCGCCGCCGACCCACTGGTAGGGGTAGTTGCGGTTGAGGTCGACGCCGTACGAGCCGTCGCCGTTGACGCGGCGGTTCTTGCGCCACATGCCGCCGCCGGTGGGGTTGGTGGACTCGTTGTAGAGGAAGCCGTCCGGGTTCACGATGGGCACGATGTAGATCTCGCGGTTGTCCAGCAGCCAGGTGATCTGGGGATCGACGCCGTAGTTCGAGGCGAAGTGCTCGACGAGCATCGTCGCGGTCTCCGAGGCCATGACCTCGCGGGCGTGGTGCAGCGCGTCGAAGAGGATCTCGGGCTCGCCGGCCTCGTTCACCTCCGGGTTGTCCGAGACCCGGACGCACCAGATGGGGTTGCCCTGGTGCGAGTTGCCCAGGCTCCACTTGGCGCTGACGACCTCGGGGTACAGGGCGTGCAGCTCGTCGAGCCAGGTGACGGTCTCGGAGTAGGTGTGGAAGAGGCCGAAGTTCAGGCCCTTGTTGCGCGAGGCGTACATGGCCTCCATGTCGGGCTCCACGACCTCGTAGCGCACGCCGGCCTGGTCGAGCCAGTCCAGATCCTTGGGCAGGGCCACGATCTCGACGTGGTGGCCGGGCTTGTGGGCCACGATGTCCAGGCCGGGGTTGGCGCTCAGGGTCGCCTCGACGCCCTGGACGTCCAGCGCGATGCGCACCAGCGCGTACTTGGGGCTCTCGGCCGAGGCGGCGGCCGCCAGGCACAGGACGAGCAACAGGACCGCCGCGGTCAGGGCGCGGCCGAGGGGATTCGGGCGAATGGACATCGGGGCCTCCAGCCTCTTGAGGGTCGCGGACGCCAAGTGTTAAGTGCGGCGGGTACTCGATTCTATCATGCCCGGCTACTTGATGCCAGATCTTGGTTTTTGTCGCGAAGGGGTCACAACGGGGCGGCACCCCGACCCAAAACAGTCCACAACAGGAGGGCCCCAGAGGCAAAAGCCCCTGTCCGCAGACAGGGGCCTTCTCGTAAGTCGTTGTATTGTTATTACTTCTTCTTGCCGCTCGCCGGCTTCTTCGCGGCCGGCTTCTTCGCCGCCGGCTTCGCGGCCGACTTCTTCGCCTTGTCCATCTCCGCCCCCATGCGGTCGACCTCGCGGGCGGTCTGGCGCACGGCCTCGACCGAGGCCTTGAACAGCTCCTTCTCGGCCGGGGTCATCTTGACCTCGATGATCTTCTCGATGCCGCCGCGGCCCATGATCGCCGGCACGCCGATGAACAGGCCGTGGACGCCGTACTCGCCCTCGAGCAGGGTGGCCACCGGCAGGATCTTCTTCTTGTCGTGGACCTGGGCCTCCATCATCTCCAGGGTGGCCCAGCAGGGGCTGACGAAGGCCGAGCCGGAGCCCAGCAGGCTGACGACCTCGCCGCCGGCCTTGCGCACGCGGTCCTCGATCTCGTCCAGCCGCTTGCTGCTGATGAACTGCTCGACCGGCATGCCCGCGATGCGGGTGCAGCTGCGGATCGGCACCATCGTGTCGCCGTGTCCGCCCAGGACCATCGCCTCGACGTTCTCCACCGACACGCCCGCCTCCTGGGCGATGAACAGGCGGTAGCGCGCGGTGTCCAGCACGCCGGCCATGCCCGAGATGCGGTGCTTGGGCTTCTTCAGCTTCTGGTGCAGCCGGTAGACGATGGCATCCAGCGGGTTGGCGATGTTCACCAGGCAGGCGTCGGGGCAGTAGGTGTTGATGCCCTCGGCGACCGCGTCGGCGATCTGCAGGTTCGTGGCCAGCAGCTCCTCGCGGGACGGGAAGGTGCCGTCGGGGCGCATGGCGCGCGGGACGCCGGCGGTGTTGATGACGCACTCGCAGCCCTCCAGCGCGCTGAAGTCCCGCGAGGCGACGAAGTTGACGTCGGCGTTGATGATGGGCGTGCCCTCGGCCACGTCCAGGGCCTTGCCGGCCGCCACCGCCGGCGGCTTGATGTCCACGATGCCGATCGTGCGCGCCAGCTTGCGGGCGGCGATCTCCAGCAGCAGGATGCCGCCGATGTTGCCGGCGCCGACGATGCCCAGTTTCCTCTTGATGGCCATGCTCGTTCTCCTCGGGGTCTGACGACGGTTGGGTCTGCAGTGCGCGAATCTACACGGGGCGAGAACCCGCTTTCAACGTGAAAATATCACAGGTCGCGGCTGGCCGCGAGGGGCCGGGCAGTCTACCATGGCCTGCATGAACCGCTGGGATGAAAGATACGCCTCCGACCGCTACTTCTACGGCACCGAGCCCAACGAGCTGGTGCGCGATGCGCTCGCCGGCCTGCCGACCGGCCGGGCCCTGTTCCTGGCCGAGGGGGAGGGCCGCAACGCCGTCCACGCCGCCGCCCTGGGCCACGAGGTCGTCGCGGTGGACTCCTCGGTCGAAGGCCGCCGCAAGGCCCTGGCCCTGGCCGCCGAGCGCGGCGTGGCCCTGACCTACCTCCTGGGCGACGTCGGCGCGACGGCCTGGGACGACGCCCCCTACGACCTGGCCGTGCTCTGCTTCTTCCACGCCGCGCCCGCCGAGCGCGCCCGCTTCCACGCCCGGACCGCCGCGGCGCTGCGGCCGGGCGGGCGGGTCGTCGTGGTCTCGTTCGCCAAGGAGCAGCTGGGCCGCGGCACCGGGGGGCCCCAGGACCTCGAGCTGCTGCAGGATCTCGACGAGGTGCGCGGGGAATTCCCGGGCGTGACCTGGGAGCGGGCCGAGCGGCTGGAGGTCGTCCAGCGCGAAGGCCGCGGCCACGTCGGGCCGGCGGCGGTGAACCTGCTGGTCGGGACGGCCGGTCAGCGGTAGTCGGCCTTGACGGACGACCAGCTGCCTGCGCTCGTCGGGACGGTGCCCTCGTAGACCACGACCAGCCGCGGCGGGACCGCGTAGCCAGCTCCCCCGACCGAGATCCAGTCCTCGTAGCCCACTTCGGAGTAGACGCCGGCGAGCAGGAAGCCCGCCCGCGCCGCGCCGGCGTCGACGAGGTCCTGCACCGCCGCCGTGACGTCGAAGCTCAGGTCGACGTTGGCCGACGACGGGAACACCACGTCCAGCACCGTGTCGGGGGTCAGGTCGTCGCGGCCGACCGTCACCGGCGCGCCCGTCGCCGGGTAGGCGAAGACGCCGACGTAGGGGAAGCCCTCGGAGTCGTCGCTGTAGCCGGTCTTGCGCACCGTCAGCACGGCCGAGACCACCGGCTGCTGCGCCGGGACGGCGTCGAGGGCGAACTCCAGGCTGGTCGCCCATTCGGAGTCGCAGCCCGCCGCCTCGCCGCCCACCTTCAGGTGCAGGGCCGCCGAGACGGTGCCGGCCGTGAACTTCGTCTCCTGGGGGCAGGCGCCGGCCCCGAACTCCCGCTCGTCGTCGCCGCTCTGCAGGGGGGGGATGGTGACGGAGTCGGAGGCGGTGGCCGCCGTGGCGGTGACCAGCAGATGACAAACCAGCAGGATCGCCTGTTTCATGGGTTCTCCCGGGGGATGAGCTGCTTCCGTTGCCGACCGCGTCGGTTCACGCGTTGATCACGATCCGCGACCAGTCCTCGAAATCACCGCCGTCGGGCGCGGCGCCCGGCGCGGCCATGCCGCGCAGCCCGGCCTCCGGCAGCCACAGGGCCCGCGCCGGCTCGGCCTGGGCGCTGACGGTCGCCAGCAGTTCCCCGTCGGAGCCCGCCACGCCGTCCAGGTCGATCCGGAAGACCACCCCGAAGTGCACGCTCGACACGTCCTGCGCGTCGGAATTGATGAACCCGACGGGCGCCAGGGCGGACGCGCCCACCTGCAGGCCGGTCTCCTCGACCAGCTCCCGCAGCGCGCTCACGAGCAGCAGGCCGTGGGCGGCGATGGCCGGGTCGTCGCGGTCCAGCGGCTCGATGTGCCCGCCGAAGCCCACCGACCACAGCCCGCCCAGGCGGCGCTCGGTGTGCTTGCTGCGGCGCTGGTAGCAGAGGACCCGGGCGTCCGCGCCCGTCCCGCGGTGCAGCACCAGGTAGGGGATGATCTGCTTGAAGTGGGAGTTGCGCTCCATGTAGTCGCGCTCGGCGAAGAACAGGTGCGGCTGCAGGGCGCCGAGGTCGACGCTGCCCGGCGGCAGGAACCCCTGCGGGCTCAGGCCCGGGAACAGATGCTTGCGTTCGACGACCAGGATGCTGCGCACGCGACGGCCTTTCGCCGGGGTGGTCGGGTTCGGTCGGGACGGTCAGCCGCGCAGCCGCGCGGTCGCCTGCCGGAAGCGGTCCTCGAAGCGGTTGCGCGGTGAACCGCCGAGATCGTACAGCGTGATCTCCGTGCGGGCCCGCGCGATCCGCTCCTCGGTCGCCGGGTGGGTGCTGAACCAGCCGGCGGCGCCGGTCGGGCCCTCCCCGCTCATCTCGACCAGCGTCTGGAAGAAGCGCAGGATGCCCTCGGGGTCGTAGCCGGCGGCGACGAGGTACTTCACGCCGAACTGGTCGGCCTGGAACTCGTGGTCGCGGCTGTTCTTCATCGTGAACAGGCCGGCGCCCAGGCCGGCCACCTGCTGCCAGGCCGCGCTCTGGGTGTCGCCCAGCAGCAGCTCGGCGGCCATCTGCAGGCCCATCGTCTGCTGGATCTGGCGCACGGAGTGGCGGCCGATGACGTGGCCCAGCTCGTGGGCCATCACGCCGGCCAGCTCGGACTCGTCGTGGGCGGCCTTCAGCAGCCCGGTGGTCACGTAGATGTACCCTCCGGGGGCGGCGAAGGCGTTCACGATGTCGCTCTCGAGCAGCGTGAAGGTGTACTGGACGTCCTTGCGCTCGCTGTGCGCGGCCACGCGCGCGCCCACCTCGGCGACGTAGGCGTTCAGGGCGGCGCCGGTGTGGACCGGGTACTCGCGGCGGATGCCGACGTCGGTCTCCAGCCCCATCTGGATCTCGGTGGGGGTGTCGATGAGGATCAGGCTCTGCTCGCCGTGCGGGCCGGTGGTGGCGCAGCCCGCCAGCAGGGCCAGGGTCAGCGCCAGCATGGCCGCCGTGTCACGGTGCGGGTGTCTCATGATCGGTCTCCTCAGGGTAGGAAAGCCCTCACGTCGCCCAGCTTGCGGGGCAGGTACTCGTCGATGACGTAGTTGAGGCCGTGCTTGGCCAGGGCCTGCTGCTCGGCGCGCACGCCCATCTTGATCATCTGGTGCATGGCCAGCTGCCACTGTTTGTGGTGCAGGATGAAGGGGTCGTTCTTCAGGGCGTCCTTGGCCCGCTTGATGTCCACGTCCTTCAGGGGGTGGGTGGGCAGCTCGTAGTCGATGATGTCCTGGGGCGTGATGCCCAGGAACCGGGCCTGCGGCACGCAGAAGAACTCGTTGAGGTGGGCGGCGTTGCCGCTGCCGACCTTGAGCGTGCGGTAGATGTTGGAGAAGCCGTAGGGGTCCCCGTCGACGAAGACGTAGACCGGGATGTTCTTCTCGTCCGCCAGGCGGCGCACGAAGCGGCGGCAGGCGCGCGTGGGCACGCCCCCCAGCGAGACCAGGACGCAGTTGGCCTGCTTCCAGTAGTTGTGCTTGACCAGGCGCTGGAACATGCCCGCGGTCTCGATGCAGAGGATGAAGTCGGCGTCGGTCTCGAAGCCGAGGGTCTCGACCGAGATGGGGATCGAGTAGGCCCCGCTGCCGAAGCGGGTGCAGTCGATGCGCAGCGTCTCGCCGGTGTCGCGGTCCTGGTCGATCACGACCAGCCGGCCCGCCACGTCGCCGCCCTTCTCCTCGGGCACGAAGCCGAGCTGCTCGCGGTTGACGCCGAAGAAGGCCTCGACGTCCTCCATGACCGCGTCGGACTCGGGCTGCTCCTTGAAGCGCGCCTCCGCCCAGTTCTTGCTGACGTAGTACGCCTCTCGCTTGGTGGCGATGTCGTCGGTGCGCACCAGCTCCTGCGACAGGGACATCATCTTGAGCGTCTGGGCGAAGGTCTTGACCGTGCTGACGGTCAGGGTGCGCTCCTTCTCGCGGCCCTTCAGCTCGAAGTAGCCCACGCCGGGCTGGTAGGTCACGTTCTGCAGCGAGCGCACCGGGAAGCGCAGCGTCGGCTTGCGGCCCTTCAGGATGCTGGTGCGGACGTCGCCCGCCTCCTTGGCGATGCGCTTCAGCAGGGGCTCGCCACCGGTCGGCCGGGCGGCCTGGCGCGCGGCGCGGCGCGGCGCGGCGGCCGCCGGCTTCTTCGCCGCGGCCCCCGGCACGGCCTTCGGGGCGGCCGGCGGCGGCAGGGGCGGCTTGGCGCTGCCGAAGGCCAGCTCGGGCTGCTCGCGGTCGGGTTTCTTCTCGGACACGTCGTGCTCCCAGTCTCCCGCGGCGCGGGTCAGACGGCGTACAGCGCGCCGAACTTGGCGCGCAGGTAGTCGAGGTAGGGCCCGGCGCCGGGGTCGCGGCCCGTGGCCGCGCGCACCAGCTCCCGCGGCGCCAGCTCCCGGCCGTGCCGGTGGATGTGCTCCCGCAGCCAGCCCAGCAGGGGCAGGAAGTCGCCGCGGGCGACGTCGTCGTCCAGGCCGGGCAGGGCCCGCCGCGCCGCGAGGTGCAGCTCGGCCGCGTAGAGGTTGCCCAGGGCGTAGGTCGGGAAGTAGCCGAACAGGCCGCAGGACCAGTGGACGTCCTGCAGGACCCCCTCGGCGTCGTCGGCCGGGACCACGCCCAGGTCCGCGAGCATCCGCTCGTTCCACAGCGAGGGCAGGTCGGCGACGTCGATCTCCGCGCGCAGCAGGGCCCGCTCCAGCTCCATGCGCAGCACGATGTGCAGGGTGTAGGTCACCTCGTCGGCTTCGATGCGGATCGCCGAGGGGCGCACCACGTTCACGGCGCGGTCGAGCTGCTCGGGCGCGACGCCGTCGAAGCGCTCCGGGAAGTGGCGCCGCAGCAGCGGCGCCAGGTAGCTCATGAACGCGCGCGAGCGCCCGATCTGGTTCTCCCACAGCCGCGACTGGGACTCGTGGACGCCCAGGCTCACGGCCTCGCCCAGGGGCAGCCCGACCTGGTCGGCGGGCAGGCCCTGCTCGTACATGCCGTGGCCCGCCTCGTGGATCGTGGAGTAGAGGGACTTCTGCAGGTCGTCGACGTCGTAGTGGGTCGTCAGCCGCACGTCGCCCGGGGCGATCTGCGTGGAGAAGGGGTGGGCCGACCGGTCCAGCCGCCCGCCCGCGAGGTCGAACCCGAGGTCCTTCAGCACCTCGCGCCCCAGGGCGTCCTGGGCCGCGACCGGCAGGCCGCCGCGCAGCAGCTCCTCGCCGCGGTCGGCGGGGTCGCGGCGGGCGGCCTCCACCAGCGGCACCAGCGCGGTGCGCACCTCGGCGAAGATCCGCGCCAGGTCGGCGGCGCGGGCGCCCGGCTCGAACTCGTCCAGCAGCGCGTCGTAGGGCTCGTCCCGGTAGCCCAGGGCCTCGGCCTCGCGGCGCTTCAGGCCGACGATGCGCCCCAGCAGCGGCGCGAACCGGGGCCACTCGTTGCGGGCGCGCGCGTCGGCCCAGGCCTGCTGCGCCAGCGCGGTGGTCTCGGCCAGCTCGGTGACCAGGTCGCGCGGCACGCGCAGGGCGCGCCGGTAGTCCCGCAGGGACTCGCGCACGTTGGCGGCGGCGGCGGCGTCCAGGCCGGCGCCGGCGAGGCCGTCCAGCAGCGCGCCCAGGGCGGGGTCGGTGGCGCGGTCGTGGACCAGCCCGGCCAGCGCCGCGCGCGTCGTGGAGCGCGAGGCGAGGCCGCGCGGCGGCATCAGCGTCTCCTGGTCCCAGGACAGCAGCGCCAGGGCCGAGTTCAGGGCCTGGATCTCCGACATGCGTTCGCGGTACCGGGCATAGGCTTCGGACATGGTCGCTCCCGTGGTCGCGGCGTCGGACGCCGTCAGATCTTGCGGCTGCGCTCGAGGGTGTCGGTGAGCGTGGCGATGATCTCCGTCCGCTCGTTCTCGTCCAGGTGCAGCATGTCGCGCAGCGCGTCGCCGATGTGGGGGATGTACTTCTGGATATAGCCCTGCTTCTTCAGCGCGTCGCGCTCGCGCACGCGGCGGCGGATGTGGATCTGCAGCTGCCGGCCGGCCTCCTGCAGCGCCAGCCGGATCTCCTTGACGATCTCCGGGTAGTGGGCCACCGCCTCCTTGCTCTCGGAGGTGAACGGCACCCAGACCGACGCCATGTGCACGAAGATCACCAGCGGCCCCGACGGCAGCGCGCCGCGGGACTGCTGCAGGCCGTAGCTGCGCCAGTTGTTGGTCAGCACGGCCTTGTGGATGGCGCAGGCCGAGGCCTGGTAGAGCAGCGGCACGCGGTTGGCGAAGCGCAGCACCTGGGCCAGGTCGTCGGCGGGCAGGCCGCCGCCGTAGGCCAGGCCGACCTCCACCTGGAAGGGGTTGCCGCGGTAGACCGACGGCGGGCGGGTGACGGCCGTGGTGAACTCGGCGTCGAGCCGCTGCTTCAGCCCGGCCAGGACCAGCGGCTCGCCGATGGGCGAGAGGCAGTCGGTCGGCGGGCTGGGGATCTTGGTGGCGGCGATGGCGTCCATCAGCCGCTGGACCTCGTCCTGGTCGGTGTGGCGCGGCGACTTGGTCGCAGGCAGGCCCGCGGTCTCGAGGATCTGGTCGGCGGTCTTGGGGCCGACCCGGCAGAACTCGTGGCGCAGGAAGCCCGACAGGTTGCGCTGCTTGGTCTCCTTGAGCATCCGCAGCAGCATGCCCAGCTCCACGCCGTAGGGGTGGGGCTGGATCTCGTGGGCCTCGACGGGCAGCTCGGCGGCGGCCCGCGGGTAGATCATCTCGTCGCCGCGCGGCGAGCGGTAGATCAGCCGCACGTGCGGGTTCGCCACGGCGGTCTGCTGCAGGTAGACGTCGACGGAGTGCTGGCCGCGCTTGTAGGAGCCCGTCAGCTCGATCTCGACGCGGGTGCCGTGGGGGCGCTCCCAGTCGCACTCCTCGTCCTTCTGGACGACCGGCTCGTTCTTCTTCATGTCCAGCATCAGCTCGAAGCGGTGGCCGCGGTCCTGCTGGGCGGTGCGGCTGACGATGACCACCGGCTTGCCGGTGGTCAGCTGCCCGTACATGCCGGCGGCCGAGATGCCGATGCCCTGCTGGCCGCGGCTCTGGCGCAGGCTGTGGAACTTCGAGCCGTACAACAACTTGCCGAAGATGCGCGGCACCTGCTGGCGCACGATGCCCGGCCCGTTGTCCTCCACGATGACCCGGTAGCGCTCCTCCTTGACCGGGGCCACGGCGCCCTTGCGGCGCGACGGCTTCTCCGGCTCGGCCTCGAGTTCCAGGACCGTCTCGACCTCGGCGCCGTTGCGCTTGCCGTTGCCGACCGGCTGGATCTCGACCAGCACCTCGGGCAGGATGCCGGCCTCCTCGCAGGCGTCCAGGGAGTTGTCGACGGCCTCCTTGATGGTCGTCATCAGCGCCTTGGCGGGCGAATCGAAGCCCAGCAGGTGGCGGTTCTTGGTGAAGAACTCGCTGATGGAGATCTCGCGCTGCTTGTCGGCCATGCTCTGGGCGGTGGCGGCGACGCGGGGCGGACGCCGGGAGGGTTTCGCGGCAGCGGGCATGGGGGTCCTTCCTGGTCTCCCGGAGGGGGCGGTCCGTCGGATCCGGCAAGACTAGCGGCAGCCGTCCGTTAGATCAAGAATGCAAACGGGGGGCGCGCCGGCCCCGGCCGCAACGCTCAGCGATAGAAGGACTTGATGGTGCCCCAGGCCGCCGGCTCGTTGGCGACGATCCCGCCGCTGCAGACCGAGCGCAGCAGGTAGTAGCCGTCGAACTCGCCCGGGGGAGGCTGGGCGGCGTCCACCGCCAGGTAGTAGGTGCGGCGCACTCCGGTCAGGTTGCGGTAGGACAGGACCTCCTGCGAGCCCGAGACGGCGTCGTCGGCGAAGGCGACGCAGGCGGCCGCCTCCCCGCAGCCGTCGAAGAGCCACAGCGCGGCGTCGAAGGACTGGTCGCCGAGCGTGAGCGTGGCCAGGGCGCTGTCGGCCAGGCTGACCGCGTACCACTGCTCGCCGCCCGCCTCGAGGTACTCCGCGCAGTCGTCGGCGAAGAGCTGGTTGGGCAGGCCGTAGAGGCTGCCTTCGACTTCCTCGGCCACCGTCCGGCAGGGCAGGGGCGCGGCGGTCGCGCAGACCTCGGGCGGCACTCCCGCGGCGAAGGCCCGCACCGTCAGGCTCCAGGGGCCGGAGGCGCCCAGGTAGCCGTCGACCACCACGACCCAGGGTTCCGGCCTCCCCGCGAGCTCGACCACGAACTCGCGCGTGTGGTGGGCCACGCAGAGGTCGCTGTCGCAGCCCGAGAGCAGGAACAGGTCCAGGTCGGCGTCGGCTTCCAGGATCAGGTGCACGGTCGCCGCGCCGGGCACGTCCAGCAGCAGCACGGACTCGGGGCCGCTCTCGGTCCAGCCGACGCAGCTGTAGCCGTCGACCGCCGAGACGCCGCCGGCGGTGTCGCCGGTGACCACCGTGTCCAGGCCCGGGGCGACGGCCAGGACGGGGGCGCCGGCGCAGCCGGGGTCGCCGGCGCGCAGGGTGGGGGCGGGGGGGAGGTCGGGGCGGTCGGCTCCTCGGGGAGTCCGGACCTGCGGCGACTGGGCGGCGGCGGCGGTCGCCGCCAGGACCGCGATGAGGACAGCGAATCTGGGCATGTGGTTCCGTCCTGAGCTGGGCGACCGGAGCCGGGTGGTTCGGCCGGGTCGACGTGTTCCAATCGACGGTCGCCCGCCCGGCTTGACGCCTCGGGGCGACTCCTATATAATGATAGCAGTTATTGAAACCAATTGCGCGGCAGTTGCCATGGCGCGGCTCGAGCCCCACCTCCAGGGAGTCTGGCGAGGAACTTGCTAAAGTGACGTCCATCCGGGCCGATCTGTTCTTTGAACCGGGCACATCCCGTACGACCGACTGACATCGCCCCGTCATACCGCGCGCTCGACGCGCCGATCCGTTGTGATCCTGTCACGGTCGTGACGGCGTCGGACCGGCAGGGGGAGTTGAGGATATGAGCAAGATCCTGGCCGCGATGCAGAGACGATCCGGCAACGTGATCGACTTCGCGTACAACCATGCACCGGGGCGCCAAGGGCGTCAGCGTGACCTTCACGTCGACGGTGAGCGGCGAGGGCAGCAGCTACGTGTCCTACAACGTGGCCCGGCACCTGTCGCTGATCCTGAACAAGCGCGTGGTCTGGGTCGACGCCAATTTCCAGTCGCCGGCCGTGCGCTCGGTGAACGAAAGCACCGACTTCCGCACCCTGCTGGAAGACCCCGCCGAGGCGGACGATCTGATGAGCGGGCGCCAGTTCGTCGTCCTGCCGAACGGCAGCCGCGCGATCAAGCAGACGGACCATCTCGTGGCCGGCAACTACCGCGACCTGCTCAACCGCCTGGCCGACCAGTTCGCCTTCTGCATCGTGGACGCCCCGCCCATTTCCGCCTCCATCGACGTGGGGCACCTGGCGCGGCCGACGCTGGGAGTCGTCGTGGTGATCGAGGCCCGGCGGCTGCGGCACGAAGTCGTGCGCAACGGCATCAACAGCCTGCGCAACCAGGGCGTGAACGTGCTGGGGACGGTGCTCAACCGGCAGGTCTTCGACATCCCCGCCTTCCTCTACAACCGGATGCAGAGCCTCTGATCTGACCCGCGGGCGTGAACGCGACCTGCGGTTCAGTTCGCCGTGGAGCTGTCTTGGCTCACCAGGCGTTGAAGCTGCGGCTGGCTATTCAATTCATCTGCAAGGAAGCAACCGATGATCTCGTGCGTTGCGTGGTTCCAATGGCCACGTAACCCCGTCACCGGCCATAGATACGGGTCGTGGCCGGCGGCCAGCAGTGAATCCAGGCAGGCCGCAAGATCGATGACCGGAACGCCCGTAGCTGCGATTTCTTCGAGGAGTTCCGGGGTCAGTTTCTTGTGGATCACGAGGATGTTTCGCTGGTCATCGGCCAATCTTCTCAGGATGACTCGGCTCAATTCCGGCAGTTCCCGCGCCGGTTCCGGTGTGACCGCTGCGAGCGAGCGCTCCGGCGCGAGTTTATCCAGCAATACTTCAGCGAGTTCACCCCGTTTGACCATCTTGTAGCTGTTGAAAGCCAAACGTAATATTGCCGAGTGGGACAGAAGTGGATCGACTCGCTTATAGAAGCGATACGTGCCGCTCTTCGAAAACGACCTGTCGATCATCAACGAATCACCTGCGATTTTCACGGTCGGATACAGATCCGTCGCGATCTGCTGGGACGGCGCCAGGTCGTTCTCGTCCACCAGGAATAATGTCACATCGTGGTCGAAGGCCGCCGCGAAGTCGTGGTGGTACTGATACATGTTCCAAAGATTGAAATCGGCCTTGCCGAAATTCAAGGCGTGGAACTCGCCTCCCAGTGTCTCTTCAAGCCTTGATTCCAGGCGTCGCGCGAAGTGGTGACGAGGTAGCACGGTATGACCGAGTACGTAGCTGTCGCCCAATAGGAGAACGCGATGTTCGCCCTGCGTGCTTCGTGGCGGTATGGCGGGGCCCATGTAGCCGTAGCGGTTGGTGGAGCCGACGTAGAATCCCTCGTTGAAGCGGGTAAGCGGCATCTTGGGGATGTAGGTTGGACCCAGATGGGGGTCGATGCGCGTTTCCATGGGTGTCTGAATGCCCGATGCCTGCAGGTACACGTCAAGCACGATCAGTGCCGCCAGTAAGCTCAGGCCGAATAGAACAATTCGCATCAGCTTTGCCCCTCAGAACTGAAAATACACGAACGGCAGAGGCTTCGTCGTGGCGAGATAGAGACACACCACGAACATGGTCGCCGTGCATATTCCTGCGGCGACCGCCGGACGCAAGCGCAGTAGGTAGGTTTCGCTCTTCGTCCTGTATTCGACGAGGTCCAGCAGCAGGATGACAAGAGCATAGACCAGCACCATGAACGCAAAGCGGCCGGTCAACTCGCTGCCCTGCCAATGGACGAATTGGCGCAGAATATACCGCGCCTGATCCAGGCTTTCAGCCCGGAAAAACAGCCAGCCCAGCACCACGAGCGCCTGCGTCGTAATGATGCCGGCCACGAACCGCAGGCGGCCGGTGAAACCACGGATGCGACGTTGCATCGGGATCGGGCGGCCTCGATAGACCACGAGACGCTCGAATGCCAGAAACAACCCGTGCATCCCGCCCCAGACCAGGAACGTGTATCCTGCTCCGTGCCAAAGACCGCACAGCAGCATGGTCGTGATTACGGCAAGCGGGTATGCCAGTCGCATCTCCTGCTCGACGGTGGGCAGTTGCAGCCGACTGATCATGCGCAGTACGGCGGAGATCAAGGGGGCGAACAGGTAATCCCAGATCCATCGTGAAAGTGAAATATGCCAACGCCGCCAGAATTCGCTGAACGACCGCGACAGGTAAGGCTGTTCGAAGTTTTTCATCAGATCCACGCCGACCAGCTTGGCGATGCCTCGAGCGATGTTTGAATAGCCGGCGAAGTCGGCGTATATCTGGATGGTGAAGAGAAGGAGGGCTGCAAGCAGTTCCGGGGATCGGTACAGTTCAGGCTGGCCGAAGACGCTGTCCACCACGCGGCCTGCCGCATCGCCGATGAGCACCTTCTTGAAGTAACCAAGAGCGATCAGGGCCATTCCCTCCCGGATCTGCTCCCGCGACGGCGACTTCAGATTCGCGAATTGCGGCAGCAGGTTGCCGGCTCGTTCGATCGGGCCCGCCACGAGCATCGGGAAGAAGGAGACGAACAGTGCGTAGTCGACCAGTGAATCCGTCGGCATGAGCCGTCGGCGGTAGACGTCGATGATGTAGGAGAGAGTGCGGAAGGTGTAGAACGAGATACCGAGAGGCAGGGCGATTCGCAGCTGCCAGGACTCGACATGCCAGCCGACCGAGGCCGCCGCCGCTTGCGCGCCTTCGGCGAAGAAGTTGAAATACTTGAAGAAGACGAGCATGCCGAGATTGCTCAGACAACTCAGAAGAAGCAGGCGGCGGCGAATGCCTGCGTCCTGTGTGGCGCCCAGCTTTCGCCCGATCGCATAGTCGACAACGGATGCGAGCACCAGCAGGGTGATGAAGCGCCAGTCCCAGTAGGCGTAGAATGCGTAACTTGCGAAGAGCAGGAATAGCGCGCGAGCCCGCGGGTGGCGCAGGGCCGCAGTAGCCGGCACGACAGCCGCCAAAAAGGCCAGAAAGATGAAGGAGTTGAACAACATGGCGCCGCCAGTCTATGATGGGTCTTGCCGCCCGGCTACCTTCACTGAACACCCGTCGAACGAAGTCAAGTGACTTGGATGATCACGTCGACTTGATGGACGACGCCATCAGGCTGTCCGGGTCATGGCCCAAACGGTAAATGGCGCCGGCGAACATGTATGGGACAACGTTGACCAGATCGAAGTACCGGAAGTCGATGCCCATTCCGCCCACCAGATAACACACGAAAATACCAGCGATTACGGCGAGGTAATCGCGGTTGAACCACTGATGATCTGGATTCGCCTGCCACAACTTCAGGAACGCCCTCGCGATCAATACCGAGAACGCGATCAGGATGCCGATGCTCAGAAGCCCTTCGTCGGCGGACCGCCCAAGGTAGATGTCGTGAGGTACCAGGTCCTGGCCCATGCTCTTCTTCACGAAGCCATAGAACGGCACCTGGACGCCTTGGTTGTATCGCCAGAGTTGATCCTTGGACTTGAAATACCCGACGCCAGTCACGGGATAGTCACGGATGATGCGCAAGCTCGTCGCGAGCATCGAGAGCCGGTTCTCGAACGTATTGTCGGAGTTCAGGCGCTCACGCAAGAACTCCGAGTCAGCCAGTTTCAACGCGCCGGTGATACCCGCCAGGACTCCGATGACGGCCATCACGCCAACGATTTTGCGGTAATTCGGCCGCAGGACGGCCATCACGGCGATGGCAGCTCCCGTCGCGATCCAGGGTGCGCGGGTGTAGGTGAAGAACAGACCCAGCAGGCTCAAGGCCAGGGACAGCACCATCAGCACACGCACCGAATTCCGGAGCGGCCGCGAAAGGAAATAGAAGTGGACGAGGAAGAACATCGCAAAGAGCTGGCCGAACAGGGGCGGGTGCATGATCGGGCCGCGCGAACGGCCGGGGTGCCAGAGGTGGCCGGCATGGGGGTCGAGGATGGTCTTGGGCCAGACCAGTGCGTGCCAGCCCATGTGCTCGGCGATCGAGGTGATGGCGTACCAGAGGGTGATGAACAGGATGAAGATCGCCAGGTTGCGGTACTCGGACTCCTTGGTGAGCACGAAGCGTCCGTACAGGTAGCCGGCCAGTGGCGACAGGCTGCTGTAGACCCAGGCATGGAAGTACGGCATGTTGGTCGTGGTCGCGAGGTGAAGGATGTAGGCGGTGTGCAGGACGATCAGGATGTCTGCTGCGAACGGCTTGCGGGCCCGTACACCATGCATGACGGACTTGACGAGGAACCACATGACGATCCAGATGATCAGCAAGCGGTCGAAGGAGAAATCCGGTATGCCCGGCATCATGATCAGCGTCGATGATTTGAAGCCGGACATTGAGAACAGCCAGAGCGCGATCGAGAATGAAATATCACGGGTCGAGTACCAGACGAAGAACAGCAGGAACGCCGAACCGCCCAGGGCGATCGTGAAGTACTTCATGCCGAGAAACGAGAGACCCAGCCAGGTGAGCAGCGATGCCCCGATAGCCACCAGCAGGGCGAACCAAGGCCCTAAAAGTATCGAGCGGGACTTGGGCAAGGAAGATCCGTTCGATCTCATGGGCAAGTCACTGGCCACCTTTGCCGCTATTTCTGGTCGGAACTAATCGACCCGAGCACGGGCACGTCCAGGGAGCGTTCCGCCTGCATCCTGTCGAGGATGCGGTGATCCTGGCTGTCGATGAACCAGGCAACGATCAGGCTCAAGGTGATTGCGAACAGAATCGACAGCGCCAGGTACAGGATCTTCTTGCTGCCTGCAACCGATGCGGCGATGAAGGGCTCATCGAGGGGGAACAGGTTGCTGATGCGCGAATCGGTCTGCGCCTTGAGGCGGACCTCGCCGCGCTTGAGCTGCAGGGCTTCCAGCAGGTCGTACTGGGCCCGGATGCGCATGTCGAGGGACTCGATGGACTTCTGGACATCCGGATAGGTGGCGAGAGACGCCAACTGGCTGGCCAGTGCTTCACTGTACGATTTTTCGCGGGCAAGGTGCTCCTGGACCTTGATTTCCATGTCACGGACATAGTTGTCGCGCTCATGGAGCAGGGTGGCCAGAGCATCGTCCACCACCGACTGGCTGCGCTGAACCCACTCGGAGTCTTCCCGGTACTTGGTTCGGGCTTCCGAAAGTTTTAACTGGGCGTCCTCCAGGCGTGCACGGGTCGTCTGGAAGATGAGGGCGCCGTTTTCGCCTGTCAGGGGAACATAGGTCGGATCTTCCCTGATGGCGGCCAGCAGATGCTGGAAATGGGATTCGTAGCCCTCTCGGTTTGAACGTGCCTGGTACATGGCGTTCTCGACGCCCCTGATATGTCCGATCGTAGAGTTAGCGTTCGTCTCCAGCGACAGTGCCCCAGCCCGATTGTAGATGCCGGCGCGCTCGTTCAGGAGGCTCTCGATCTCCGTCTGCACGTTGGAGATCTGTTCCGTGTAGTACTCGATGGCCGGCTGGTTCTGCTGGCTGAAGGTGTTGAAGTCGATGTAAGCCTTCATGATCGCGTCCACGGCGAGCAGCGCGAACCGCTCCGAGACGTGGCTGAACATGATGTTCAGGATGTTCGACTCGCCGACCTGGTTGCAGCTGACGTTGCGCAGCAGCACCCTCTTGAGCTGGCCCACCGAGTCCACGGCGGGGAAGTCGGGGTCCGCCGCCGCGATGACCCGGACGGAATCGTAGAGGGCGATCGCCGCTGCCTCCGCCACCGGCATGCTGCTGGCGACCTGGGCCGCCGTGCTCATGACCAGGTCCCAGTTGGTGGCGATGCGGTCGAAGGTGGGCGTCTCGGGGTCGCGGCCGATGACCATGACGCGCGCGCTGGCGGTGATGCGCTCGGCGGAGAGCAGCGTGCTGACCGTGGCGACGGCCGTGATCGAAAGCGAGATGGCCAGGATGATCCACTTGCGGCGGATGATCAGGGCCACGATGTCGCGCAGCCCGATCTGCCGGCTGGACGTCTGCAGGGCGGCGCCCTGTGGTTGGGTCGACTGGTTCATGGCCGCGCGTCTCCTGTTCCGGCTCTACCTCAGGATCGAATTGATCTTGTCGAGGTTGCTGATGGCGTAGATGTCCCAGAAGAGATCGCCGAAGCGCAGCACGCTGCCCAGCACCTGCTCTGAGAACGCCGCCAGATCCCCGACGGCCGACCGCGGGACGTAGATGATGTCGTAGGGCCTGAGGTCCAGGGCCTCGGCGGAGGGCAGACCCTGTTTCTCGAGGTGCGACAGGTCGAAGAGGCGGTACAGGAAGCCCTCGGAGGTCGCCCGGATGAGCAGGACTTCCGAACTGGACGCGGTCTTGTCGAAGCCTCCGGCGGCCGCGACCGCCTGCAGCACGCCGCCCCGGAACTCGGGCAGGTCGTACTCGCCGGGCCTGTTCACGGAACCCAGGACGTACACGGCGCTCTTGCCGAATTCCTTCAGGATGATGGTCAGGTCGGGTGCGTTGTAGTCCCTGGCGTAGGCCGCGGTTATCAGGCTGTCGACCTGGGAGACCGTCATGCCGACCACGTAGACGTTCTCGAAACCGGAGATGGACATGCGCCCGTCGGGGAGGACCTGGACGGCTTTCTGGTCGAGTTCCTTGTCGTACTTGAAGCTGATGTCGAAGACGTCGCCGATCCGGAACGTGTATTCGGCGCTGCGCGCGGCGTTCCAGAGTGCCGCTTCGGAAGAACTGAAGGGCTGGATCTCCGTCCTGACCGGTTGCCGCCCGCCGACGGATCCGCAACCTGCGCAGGCCGCGAGGGCCACGACGCAGACGACGGCCGCGAAACGGCGCGCGCGGGCCTGTCGCTGTGGGAATCCCGGAATCGTGGAACTGCTCGTCGGCATGCCGGTCGACCTCCTGTCGCTCACGCCGGATGGGACGCCCCTGGACGGTAGGCCGGGATGCCATGGGGGCGGGCTCCAACCCATGACATGGCATCATCACCCTGGTCTGTCTTCTATCACGCGCGCCGGGGTGTTGCAAGACCCCAGACGGCTCGGACGTCAATGTACGGCCAGAACAGGTGAAATCCACCCCTCATTACCGTGATTGGCGTGATTCCAGTGGTTGCTTTCGACCGAACCGGCCCGGACTTGAGGGGTCGGGACCGGATTCCCTAGCCTGCCGCGAGCCGGGCGCGGTGCAATTTCAAGAACCGGGCAAGGGCTTCGCAGGCGAAATAGAGCCCGAAAACGAGGGCCACGCGGACGAAGCCCAGCAGGAACATCTGCCCGTGGGAGCCGCCCGTGATCAGCCGCTCGGTGAGCGCGCCGAGCCCCGCCAGGTAGAAGAGCGCGTAGACGATCGCGCCGATGGCGTAGGCGCGCAGGATCACCCGGATGAAGCCGCCCGTGCGGATGCCGTTGCGGTTGCGTGACAGAACCCAGAGACCCAGGCCGATGTGCAGGTTGATGGACAGCGTGGCGGAGACGGCGATGCCGGCGACCTGGAGGCTGGGGATGAGCAGGATGTTGCCGAGTGTGGCGGTAGCGACGTACTGGAGCGCCAGCCAGACCTTGTCGCGCATCCGGTTCAGCGAGTAGAAGATCCGCGCCACGATCTGGTTGATCACCATAGCTGGTAGGCCGACCATGTACAGGGCCAGGGTCTGGGACGTCAGCAGGGTGTCGGTGTGGTCGAACTGCCCGCGTTCGAAAAGGACCTGCACGATCTGCAGGCTGGCGACGGTCAGGCCGATGGAGAGGGGCATCACGAACCTGGTCAGGCGGCGCAGGTTGTTCTCCAGGTACGTGCCCACGGCGGTCATGTCCTTGGCGGCGATCAGTTCCGACATGCGCGTGAACATCATCGCGATCAGGCTGAACGTGAAGATCTGGACCGCGAAGTTCATGACGACGAGCGAGTAGCCGATCGCCGACACGCTGCCTACGGCCAGTCCTGCAGAGAAGTACTTCTCCAGGAAAGAGTTGGCCGTCTCCAGGGACGTGGCGATGAAGACCATCCAACTCATCGACCAGACCTGGGCGACCTGCACCTTGGTGATGGCCGGCCGGCAGATCCTGGTAAAATCCAGGCTCTTGGCCTGGCCCCAGGTGATGGCGAACTGTAGGATCTGGGCGGCCGCAAAGCCGCCGAAGAGCGACCAGATTCCCCAGCGCTCCTGGAAGAGCAGCACGGCGCCGACCAGGATCAGGCTGTTGACGATCGGCATGGTGGCCGCGAGCCGGTAGCGTTTATTAAGATTGAGAATCACCTTGCCCATTTCCAGGCCCATCAGGGCGAGGGCGGGCACGGCCAGCATGGGCAGCGCGCGGACGGCCAGCGCCGTCGTCTCGGGCGGGGCGTCGGGTGCGATCAGGTGGACGAAGAAATCCCCGAAGACCATGACCAGTAACATGAAGGCGATGGCCGGCGCCGAGTACAGCAGGTTGAGCGCCATCTGGACGTGGAAATACTCCTCGGCGCCGGTGCGGCTTTTCAAGTCGATGAGGAAGGGCACCACAACGGAGCCGTAGACCCTGGCGATCATCTGGCTCATCAGCGTCGCCAGGAAGATGGCCAGCAGGTAGGCGTCGTACTCGGTCCCGGCGCCGAAGTGCTTGGCGATCAGGACCTGGGTGTAGAGCCCGATCGGCTTGGCCAGCGCCGTCAAGCCCATGAGCCGCAGCACCTCTCCCTCGAAGAGCCACCGGGTGAGGAATGTGCGGGCTTTCTTGATCATTGGGCGCAATTCTTCAGGGGGAGCGCGGCCGGCGGCTCGTCGACGGGCCGGGCGCGAGGGGGCCGGTCGCGCGACCATATAAGCCCCGCGCTTCCCGCCTGTCAATGATATCGGCCCGCGCGGGGCGGCGTTGCCAGCTTCCTGTTGATCGTCCCGGTGGCTTGGGCTACCTTCCCCCCGGACCGGGCGCCGGTGGCGCCCGGCGATGCCTGCCGTACCCGCTATCCGTGAGCGAGGCAATGTACCACGACCATTTCGGCCTCTACACCGCGCCCTTCTCCCTGAGCCCCCACCTGCACTTCGTGTTCAGGTCGACGGCCTTCGAGGAGACGATGGCCCATCTGGTCTACGGCCTGGAGGCGGCGAGGACCTCGTCCTGATCACGGGCGAGATCGGCACCGGCAAGACCCTGGCCCTGCACAACCTGATCAAGCACGTCTCGCGCTCCTACCGCGTGGCCCTGGTCAACGTCACCCAGATCGATTTCCGCGAACTGCTGAAGCTGCTGCTCGCCGAACTGAAAGTCGCGATGCCGGCGGCCGCCGACCGGGCCGACCTGCTCTCGGCGCTCAAGACCGAGATGGAGCCACCCACCGGCAGGGCCAGCGGGTGCTGCTGATCGTGGACGAGGCCCAGAACCTGTCGGCCGAGACGCTCGAGGGCGTGCGCCTGCTGACGAACATGGGCCCTCCCGGCGAGCAGGTCCTGCAGGTGGTCCTGTCCGGGCAGCCCGGCCTGCGCGCCCAGATCGACGATCCCGCCCTGGCCCAGGTGCGCCAGCGCATCCGCGTCCACTACCACCTCGAGCCCATGAGCCGCCATGAGGTCGAGGAGTACATGGAACACCGGCTGAAGGTCGCCGGCTGCGAGCGCAAGCTTTTCCGGCGCGACGCCGTCGAGCGCATCCACGAGCTGAGTGGGGGCATCCCGCGCCTGGTCAACGTTCTGGCCGACCGCGCGTTGCTGGCGGCCTACGTCGACGGCGCCGACGAGGTGCGCGGCCAGCACGTCGAGGCGGAGCAGGACCTGGCCCGCTCCCCGTCGCAGGAAACCTCGGCTGCCGCCCGCGCCGCCCGCGCCGCCGAGCGCGTCACGCCGCCCGCTGCGGAGCCCGCGCCGCAGCCCGCGCCGCCGCCGCCACCGCCGCCGCCGCCGCCGCCCCCGCCGCCGCCGCCGCCGCCGCCGCCGCCGCCGCCGCGGCGCCGACGCCGACGCCGACGCCGACGCTCGGCGCCAAGCGCCCCGAACCCGCGCCGGAGCCGCCGCCTGCAGCCCCGCCGCCGCCGCTGGCCGACGAGGATCTGCCGGACTTCGGAGAGGTCATCGAGGACCTCGCGCCGCCGTCCGGGGACCGGGAGCAGGACGAGGAACCCGCTGCCGCGTTCGATCCGGTCGTCGAGCCCAAGACGCTACCTGGAGAGACGCTGCCTGGCGAGACGCCGTTCACGGATGAGGATGTCGAGCCCATGGCCTACCGCCGCCGTCGCCGCAACGGTCGTGGGCTGCTGGTCGCGTCGCTGACGGTGGCCGTGCTGGCCGTCGCGGTCGTGGCCTTCCTGGCCTGGCGGTCCGGCGCGCTGAAACTGCCCGCCCTGGGCCGCGAGCGGCCCGGCGCCGAGCTCCCGGCGGTCGTGGCCGCGGACACCGCGGCGACTCTGCCCGACTCCCTGGCCGCGGCCGCCCTCGATTCGCTGCCGGCCTTCGCCGACTCGGCCTCCGTCGCCGCCGGCGATTCCCTGGCGGCCGCCGCACCGCACGACGCGTCGCCGCTGGATGTCCAGGTCCCCGCGCATGGATCCGCCCTGGCCGACCGTCGGCCCCGATCCAGCGCCCACCGGCGAGCGCGTCCTGGAGCGCGAGGTGCGCCCCCGCGCCGTGGAGCCGGCGGCGCCGGCCGCCGCCGCCGCCGACACCTCGCGCCGCGAGTCGCCGTGGCTGCGGGCGTCGCTGACCGCCGGCACCTACGTGCACGTCGGCTCGTTCCGCGACCTGACGCGCGGCATACCTGGCCACCGACCTGGAAGCGCCACGACCACGCGAGCCCACGTCCTGGACGCCCGGGTCAACGGCACGAGCGCTGGTTCCGGGTCACACATCGGACCGTTCGAGACGATCGGAGTCGGCCCGGCCCAGGGCGAAACCCAGTGCTACGCCAGACGCCTCACGCCGACTGGACGATGGTCGTCGGATCCACTGATGGCCGCGGCGTCC
>JADJYS010000012.1 GCA_016719645.1 bacterium | reverse complement strand
CGCCCGGCGAGGGCGCCGCCCCGCAGCTGGCGGCCTTCCTGCTGCGGACCGACGGCACGGTCACCAACCAGTGGCTGCCCGGATTGGGCGGCACGCTCACGGCGCCCGGCATCGCGCTGACCTGGCCGACTACCCCGGCGACCAGCACGTCGCGCTGCCGGTCGCCACCGCCGTGCCGGACACCGCGCCGTCGGCCTTCGACCTGCGCGTCGCGCGGGACGCCGGGCCCGGAGCTCGAATTCTGGTTCCGCCTGCCCGAGGCCGCCATCGCCCGCCTGCGCCGACGAACGCGGCGCCCGCCAGTCCGGGGGCCTCTACCTGGCCAAGTTGACGTCGGGGGGGCGCAGCGAGGTGCGGCGGGCGGTGCTGGTGCGGTGAGGATGCGCGCCGGTCGGAATGCGACGCCCGCCCCCGAGGGGGCGGGCGCCAAGTGGCGGGACCCGGAGGTTCGCTAGCTGCCGCAGCTGCACGAGCCGCAAGAGCAGCAGGTGCAGGGATCGCAGGCGCAGCTGTCGCAGGTGCAGCAAGCGCAGGGCTTGTCCTGCTTGGCGGCCAGCGCACGGCCGACGCCGTACCCGGCCGTGGCGACGACGCCGACGATGGCGAGCGCCAGCAGGGTCTTCTTGAGCTTCATGTCGTCCATCCTTGTCGCTGGAGTCGAAACCTGGCGCCGGCGCAACCGCGCTCCAGACGCGGGCCCACAGGGGTCGCCGTCGGGCGAACAGCAGCAGTCGTGCGCGTCGCCCGCACTCGTGCCGCAACAGCAGGCGGCGCTGTCGGCCATGGCGGGTTCCCCGGTCGCCTGGACGCCGAGCCAGGTCGCGGCGAGGAACAGCAGGGCCGGCAAGGCGGTCCAGCGCAGTGCGTTGCGTGTCAGGAGCGGGCGCATGCAGAGATCCTAGCACTATTCTAGGCTTTAGGCAAGTTTGACCCAGGAGATCGCCGATGCGACAGCGTTCCGCTTCGCGCCCCTTGCTCTTCGTCGCCCTCGTCAGCGTGATCTTCATGCTGTGCCACCTGTTGTGGAGGTGGTGCCTGCCCGGGCCGCGGAAGAGGAGACCCGCAGCCTGCTGGAGAAGGCGACCTCCTGCCTCTTCGCGCTGGCGCTGACCTGGCGGCTCGGCTGGTGGCGCGGGGCGGGCCTGGCCGTCGCGCCGCGGGCGCGGTCCTGGCTCCCGATCCTGCCCCTGGCCGTCATCCCGGCGCTGATGCTCACGTTCAGCGAGTTTCGGTCCGGCGACGGCCGGCCGGCCGCTTCTTCCTGGCCGCCGTCGCCCTGATGACGGGCTTCGCCGAGGAGGTCGTGTTCCGCGGCGTCGCCCTGCGGGCGCTGCTGCCGGGCGGGGCCCTGCGGGCGGCGGTCCTCTCGTCGGCGATCTTCGGCCTGCTGCACCTCGCCAACCTCGTGTCCGGCGCCGACCCCGTCGCGACCGGCCTGCAGGTCGTCTTCGCGGGCCTGTTCGGCTTCGCCGCCGCGGCGCCGCGCCTGGTGACCGGCACGCTGTGGCCGCTCGTCGCGATCCACGCGCTGCAGGACTTCCTGGCCTTCTGGTCGGCGGGCGGTCTGGCCGAGAAGGCGACGCCGAAGGCCGGCGAGGTGGTGGCGCCGCTGGTGATCATGCTGCCGATCGCGGGGTTCGGCCTGTGGCTGCTGCGGCGTCAGGCGCGCGCAGGGGGGGAAGATCGGGCCGGGTAGGCGCCTCCGGGAGACTCAGGCTTCCTCGCGTGCGGCCGACTGATGCTCCTGCAGCGACCGCACCCGCAACTCCCGATCCCGCAGCGCCCTGATCCCTGCCACCGCCGCCTGCGCCGCCGACATCGTCGTCAGCAGGGGCACCCGGTGGCGCACCGCGGCGGCGTACATCGCGGCCTGGTCGGCGTGGGCCTGCTGCCCCAGCGGCGTGTTCAGGATGAGGTCGACCGCCCCTTCCTCGATCAGCTGCACGGTGGTGCGCCCCGCGCGACCGGCCTTGGGCGCCACGGTCACCGGCAGCCCCACGCGCCGCAGGGCGTCGGCCGTGCCCTCGGTGGCGAACAGCGCGAAGCCCATGCGGTGCAGGTCGCGGGCGACCTTCAGGGCGGCGGACTTGTCGTACTCGTTGACGGTCAGCAGCACGCTGCCGGTCTTCGGCAGCACGACGCCGGCGGCCAGCTCGGCCTTGGCGAAGGCGTGGCCGAAGTGCGAGGCGTGGCCCATGACCTCGCCGGTGGAGCGCATCTCGGGGCTCAGGCGCACGTCGGCGCCGGGCAGCTTGTCGAAGGGCATGACCGCTTCCTTCACGAAGAAGCCGTCGACCCGCGGCGTGGCGACGAAGCCGAGCTCCGCGAGCGTGCGGCCCGCCTGCACCCGCGCCGCCAGGTCGGCGACGGGCGCGCCGGTCGCCTTGCAGACGAAGGGCACGGTGCGGCTGGCCCGCGGGTTCACCTCCAGCACGTAGACGACGTCGTCCTTGATGGCGAACTGGACGTTCATCAGGCCGCGCACGCCGAGCGCGCGGCCGATGGTCTCGGTGTACTCGCGCACGATGTCCAGGTGGTACTGGCTGATCTTGAACGGCGGCAGCACGCAGGCGCTGTCGCCGGAGTGGACGCCCGCCTCCTCGATGTGCTGCATGATGCCCGCCACGACCACGCGCTCGCCGTCGGCCAGCGCGTCGACGTCCACCTCGAAGGCGTCCTCGAGGTAGCGGTCGACCAGGATCGGCCCGCCGCCGGCGGCCCGCAGGGCCGCGGCCAGGAAGCGCCCGAGCTGCTCGTCGTCGTAGGCCACGGCCATCGCGCGGCCCCCCAGCACGAACGACGGCCGCACCAGCACCGGGTAGCCGAGGCGCCGGGCGATGGCCAGGGCCTCGTCGCCGTCGCGGGCCAGCCCCCAGTCGGGGCAGTCGATGTGCAGCTCGCGCAGCAGGGCGCCGAAGCGGCCGCGGTCCTCGGCCAGGGCGACCGCGTCGGGGGGCGTGCCCCAGATCGGCGCGCCGGCCGCCGCCAGGCCCGCGGTCAGGTTGACCGGCGTCTGGCCGCCGAACTGCACGATCACGCCGTCGGGGCGCTCCACGTCGATGACGTTCAGCACGTCCTCGAGCGTCACCGGCTCGAAGTAGAGGCGGTCGGCGGTGTCGTAGTCGGTGCTGACGGTCTCGGGGTTGCAGTTGACCATGATCGTCTCGTAGCCCAGCACCGACAGGGCCCAGCAGGCCTGCACGCAGCAGAAGTCGAACTCCAGGCCCTGGCCGATGCGGTTGGGGCCGCCGCCCAGGACCACCACCTTCGGCCGCGACGACGGCGCCGCCTCGCAGCCGCGCTCGTAGCACGAGTAGAGGTAGGGCGTGCGGGCGGCGAACTCCGCGGCGCAGGTGTCGACGCGGTAGTAGGAGGGGACGACACCCAGCTCGAGACGCCGCGCGCGCACCGCGGCCGGGTCCAGCCCGCGCAGGCGCGCGATCTGCGTGTCGGCGAAGCCCAGCCGCTTGGCCGCCCGCAACAGCTCCGCGTCCAGCGCGGGCGCCGCGCGCAGCCCGGCCTCGAAGTCCAGCAGCCGCACGAGCTGCGCCGTGAACCAGGGATCGTAGCCGGCGTCCACTGCGGCCAGCGCGCCGGCCGCGCGGTCGGCTCCCAGCAGGGCGGCCAGGTGGAAGAGGCGGTCGGCGGTCGGCCGGCGCGCGGCGTCCCCGTCCGGCGCGTAGCGGGCGGCCAGGTCCGCGCCGAACCCGTCGAGCCCGATCTCCAGGCTGCGGATCGCCTTGTTCAGCGCCTCGGGGAAGGTGCGGCCGATGGCCATGGCCTCGCCCACGCTCTTCATCTGCGGCCCGAGGGTCGCGTCCACGCCGGGGAACTTCTCGAAGTTCCAGCGCGGGATCTTCACCACGCAGTAGTCGAGGCTGGGCTCGAAGCTGGCGGGCGTGACGCCCGTGATGTCGTTGGTGATCTCGTCGAGCGTGTAGCCCACGGCGATCAGGGCCGCCAGCTTGGCGATGGGGAAGCCGGTGGCCTTGCTGGCCAGGGCCGAGGAGCGCGAGACGCGCGGGTTCATCTCGATGACCATGGTCTCGCCGGTGCGCGGGTCGACGGCGAACTGGACGTTGCTGCCGCCGGTCTCGACGCCCACGGCGTCGGTGACGCGCCGCGCCAGGTCGCGCAGGTCCTGCAGCTCGACGTCGGTGAGCGTCTGGGCCGGCGCCACGGTGATGCTGTCGCCGGTGTGCACGCCCATCGGGTCGACGTTCTCGATCGTGCAGACCACGACGAAGTTGCCGGCCCCGTCGCGCATCACCTCCAGCTCGTACTCCTTCCAGCCCAGCAGCGACCGCTCGACCAGCACCTCGCCGACGGGGCTCTGGCGCAGGCCGTGGGCGACGGCCGCCTCCAGCTCCGCGAGGTCGCGGGCGACGCCGCCGCCGGCGCCGCCGAGGGTGCGCGAGGCCCGCACCAGGGCGGGGAAGCCCACCTCGCGGGCGGCGTCGGCGACCTCGTCGGGCGCGCGCACGAAGCGGCTCACCGGCACCGGCAGGCCGGCGGCCAGCATGGCGGCCTTGAAGCGGGAGCGGTCCTCGGCGGTGCGGATCGCCTCGAGGCGGGCGCCGATCAGCTCCACGCCGTAGCGCTCCAGCGTGCCGCGCTCGGCCAGCTCCACGGCCAGGTTCAGCGCCGTCTGGCCGCCGACGGTCGGCAGCAGGGCGTCGGGCCGCTCGCGCTCGATGATGCGCTCGAGGAAGCCGTCGGTCAGCGGCTCGACGTAGGTCGCGTCGGCCAGCTGCGGGTCGGTCATGATCGTCGCGGGGTTCGAGTTCGCCAGCACGACGCGGTAGCCCTCGGCGCGCAGGGCCTTGCAGGCCTGCACGCCCGAGTAGTCGAACTCGCAGCCCTGGCCGATGGCGATCGGCCCGGCGCCCACGATCAGGATGCTGCGCAGGTCGTCACGCCTGGGCATGGTCGGCCTCCCCACGCGCGGCCGCCATCAGGGCGACGAACTCGTCGAAGTGCCGCAGCGAGTCGCGCGGCCCCGGCGCGCTCTCGGGGTGGTACTGCACCGCGAAGGCCCGCAGCGCCGGCGCCGCCAGCCCCTCGCAGCAGCCGTCGTTCAGGTTGACCAGGGTGACCGCGACGCCGTCCGGCAGCGTGGCGGGATCGACGGCGAAGCCGTGGTTGTGCGCCGAGATCTCGACACGGCCGCCCGCCGGCGCGCGCACGGGCTGGTTCCCGCCGCGGTGGCCGAACTTCAGCTTGTAGGTGCGCGCCCCCAGGGCCAGGGCCAGGATCTGGTGCCCGAGGCAGATGCCGAAGATCGGCACGCGCCCCAGCAGTTCCCGCACCGCGGCGATCGCCGCGGTCACCGCCGCCGGGTCGCCCGGCCCGTTGGACAGGAAGATCCCGTCCGGCTTCAGCGCCAGCGCGGCCGCGGCCGGCGTGCCCGCGGGCACGACCGTGACGCGGCAGTCCCGCGCCGCCAGCTGCCGCAGGATGCTGCGCTTGATCCCGAAGTCGTAGGCGACCACGTGGCGGCGGCCTTCGTCGTTCCAGGCGTAGGGACGCGCGCAGGTGACCTCGCGGGCCAGGTCCAGACCGCTCATGTCGCGCGTCGCGCGGGCCAGGGCCACCAGGCGCGCCGGGTCGGGGTCGCCGGTCGACAGCGCGGCGCGCATCGCGCCCCGCTCGCGGATGTGCCGCACCAGCGCGCGCGTCTCCACGCCGGTGATCGCGGGCCGGCCGTGCCCGCGCAGCCAGTCGTCGAGAGGGCCCGTGGCGCGCCAGCTGCTGACCACCGGGCTGAGGTCGCGCACGATCAGGGCGGCGGCCCACACGCGGCCGCTCTCGTCGTCCATGTCGTTGACGCCCGTGTTGCCGACGTGGGGGCAGGTCAGGGTCACCAGCTGGCCGCGGTAGGAGGGGTCGGTGAGGATCTCCTGGTAGCCGGCGAGGCTGGTGTTGAAGACGATCTCGCCGGTGGCGTCGGCGCGGGCGCCGAAACCGAGCCCGGGCCAGGTGGTGCCGTCCTCGAGGGCGAGCAGGGCGGGGGAGGCCGGTCATGCAATATCCCGTCGCGCTGGGTCGCGCGCTGGACCGCACGGCGGGGAGCAGGGATCCACGCGACCCGTTCGGGACAAGACGGATACCCTGCTCCCCGGGGAAATGCCAGGGGAGATTGTGCCGCGGCGCAAATCTCCCCCCAAGCGACTGCTAGAGCTTGAACTGGTACTGCAGGCGGACGACCGTCTGGCCCGCCGCGGACCCTGCGAGCAGGCCGGAACCGGTGTTGGCGACCGGGATGCGGTCCAGCGCGCGCACCAGGTCCAGGGTCCAGCGGGATGACTGCCCGTCGCGGTACCAGTTGACGCCCAGGGTGACGATGTCCAGCGCCTCGTTGTCGACCGCGGCGCCGGCGCCCGAGACGCCCGCGCCCTTGTTGCGGTGGTAGACGCCGTCGAAGTCCAGGTGCTCCCAGCGGCCGAAGGCCTCCCAGTCCTGCGGGGCGAGGCAGGTGGCGGCCTGGAGCACCAGGCCCGTCTGCTCGGCGATCGCGTCGCCGTGCGAGCCGGTCAGGTACTGCCGGATCACGGCGGCGAAGAGGCTGGTGCCGGGCATGGCGGCCGTCGCATCCAGGCCCACTTTCAGGACGTCGGGGTCCTCGCCCTGCTCGAAGTCGACGGCCGCGCCGAGCAGGACGGCCCGGCCCTCGTCCGGCAGGGCGCGGAAGCCGGCGCAGCGCTTGCGGTCGCCGCGCAGCGCGTACTCGCCGCGCGCGGCCAGCGCGAGGTCGGTGCGGTCGGCGCCCAGGTCGGTGCCGGCCGAGTACGAGCCGTCGTGCAGCGACAGGGCCACGCGCGTGCGCGCGAAGTCGCGCAGCAGCGACGCGCCCTCGGCGTAGTCGACCGTGAAGTAGTCGGCGGTGTAGGAGCGCTCGGCGGCCAACTGGTCGGTGCTGCCGACGTTCTCCTCGCGCAGGAACTCGGGCTTGAACTGGCCGACCCGCAGGCGCCAGTACCGCGGCAGCGCGAGGTCGGCGTAGGCGTACTCGATCTCGATCCCGCCCGAGGCGCGGTCGGCGCCCACCATGAAGCGGCCGTTCATGCGGCCGTCCTCGGATTTGGCGCGCACGTCCAGGCGGGCGGTCCGCACCTGCATCCCGCCTTCGGTGCCAGGCTCGTCGCCCGGCTCGTCGAGATGGGAAAGCAGGGCGCGCAACTGGCCCTCGAGACCGTACGCCAAGGTCGGTCCCTCGCCCGCCGTCGACACCGTCGCGGCCGCGGCGATCAGCGCCACGGCCAGGATCGAACCGGACAACAGCCGCTTGATCATGTTCGCGTTCCTTCCCTCGGTGGGCGCGGCGATCGCCGCACCGTGATTCGTGGCAACGACGTTGCGAGAAGTCAGCATGGGGCGTACCGCCGCCAGGGTATTGCGCAACTCGTGAAATATCAATGAATTCTCCGTTGGCAAGCACCGTCCTGGCATATATGACGGCAGAGCCGTCTTATATGACAGATCTGCCCATCAAGAATCAAGGCCTTCTTGGCGGCGCCACCGTTAAGTCCTGCGAAATCAAGCCTCAATACCGCCGCCGCGGTGCCGATGATTCCACCGTTCGGGTCGTCTCGGACCCGGTGCCTCGAAGGCTCGCATCAGCCATGGAGGATGCAGCGCATGGACGCCGTGAAATGGAGCGCCGACCTGAGCGTCGGCGTCGACGCCATCGACAACCAGCACAAGCAGCTCTTCGCCGTCATCGGGGAACTGCAGGCGGCCATCGCGAAGGGGCGCGGCCAGAAGCAGATGCACCTGATCCTCGAGAAGCTGATCGCCTACACCGAGACCCACTTCGCGGCCGAGGAAGCCTACATGCGGGAGATCGGGTTCCCGGAAGTCGACAACCACGCGATCGAGCACGTGCAGCTGGTGCTGAAGGTCCGCCGCTTCCAGGACCGCCTGCGCCGGGAGCGCATCACCATGCCGGTGATGCAGTTCCTGAACTACTGGCTGAAGAACCACATCATGGCCTCGGACCTGGAGTACGGCCGCTTCGCCGCAAACCGGCCCGATCCGGCCGCGGCTCAGGACGAGCCGCTGACCAGCCCGGCCGGGTCCAGCCTGTAGAGGCCCTGCAGCTGCGCGTAGAGGTCGGCGTGCCGCCGGCGCAGCGCGACGGGGTCCTCGAAGAAGCTCTCGGTCGCCACCGCGAAGAACTCCGACGGGTCCTCGGCGCCGTAGGTGTCCAGCACCGTCGGCCGCCGCTTGTCCGCGTCTCTCTGCAGCTTCCCGTAGGATTCGGCGAACACCCGCGCCCACTCCGCGTGCCCCGTCGCCAGGCGGGGCGTGCCGTCGGCCTCCCCGGTCTCCTGGTCCAGCTGGTGGGCGAACTCGTGCAGCACGACGTGGCGGCCGTCGCGGCCGTGGCGGGAGTCGTGGAGCACCTCGTCCCAGGCCAGGACGACCGCGCCGATGTCCCAGGCCTCGCCGTCCATCTCGTCGTCGTACTCGTCGACCAGCCCCGTCTCGTCCTCCTCCGCGACCTGCGCGACGAAGGTGGTCGGGTAGAGCAGCACCGACTGCAGCCGCGGGTAGACGCCGGTCTCGCGGCCCAGCAGCAGCAGGCAGGCGTTGGCGGCGACCGTCACGCGCATCTCGTCGGTCAGCTCCAGGCCGCCGCAGCCTTCGAAGTTCTTCTCGGCCAGGAAGACCTGTGTCAGGCCCAGCAGCTCGGCGCGCGCGTCGGCGGGCAGGTGCCGCCAGAAGGGGACGTTGCGCTCGACGACGGCGAGGCGCTCGGCGGCGAAGGGCCGCGCCTTCAGCTTGGCGTGACGGCGGCGCCTGAAGAAGTCCAGCATGCGATGCCTCCGGTATGGCGACGGGTCCGGCCATTGTCGGCCGGACCCGTCGCCGCGTCAACCCGGTGCCGGGGTCACTTCACCCCGTAGCAGATGACCTCCATGGGGGCCGGCTCCTCGTCGCCCTCGGGGCCGCCGGCGGCGCCCTGCGTCTGCAGGGTGACCATGGCGTCGGTGAAGCCCTTGACCACCACGAAGCGGCCCTTGCCGCCCTCCATCAGGGCGTCCTTGCTGCTGTCGCCCGGACAGGCGACGCGGACCTGCTCGAGGAACTCGCCCGCGGGGGTGAAGACGTCGTAGGTGGCCAGGATGCCCGCCGGCTGCTCGTGCCAGCCGCGGCTGCTCAGCACCCAGAGGTTGCCGTCGTCGCCCAGCATCATGCTGTTGATGGTCTCCTCGGTCTTGGAGACCGAGTGTTCGACGGGGAACGGGACGTTGCGCAGCTGGGCCGTCATGATCGACTCGACCAGCGCGTGCTCCTCGGGCGTGCGGGTCCAGTTCACGTACTGGCGCTCGATGACGCGCTCGAGCTTGCCGTCGGGCGCGTAGACGTCGATGGCGTAGGCGTTGCGCTGCGAGGCGACGTAGACGCGGCCGTCGTTGCCGAGCACCCACTTGCGGAACTGCGGGAAGTACTCCGTCTCCTCGTCGATGAAGAGCTTGCCGAACTCGTACTTGCGGGACTTGTGCGCGTAGGTCACCAGGGGCTTGCCGTCGGCCGCGTAGCTGCGGATGAAGTTGTCGCGGATCTGGAAGCCCTCGGTCTGGTTGATCGTGCTCTCGACGCCGCCGAGCACCAGGCGGCCGCTCCGGCCCTGGACGTCGGACAGGGTCAGGAACCCGCCCTCGGTCGGCGCGTCGCCGCCGGGCACGAAGGTCTTGGCGGGGTTGTCCTTCAGGTCGACGCACACGATGCGGCCGGGGAAGGTCTGCACCAGGCCCAGCGTGCCGTCGGGCATGAAGAGCATGTCGACCGGGTAGCGCACCTCGCCGGGGCCCTCGCCCTCGCGGCTGAGGGTGCCGGTGAAGGCGCCCTGGCCGTCGAAGACGTGGACCTGGTGGAGCTGCGTGTCCAGCAGGTAGACGTTCCCGGCCGGGTCGGCGACGACGCGGGTGATCAGGCCGAAGATGCTCTCCTCGTCGTCCTCCCCGCCGGCGCGCCAGATCTCCTTCAGGGTCAGGGTCCGCACCCCGCCCGAGGGCTTGGCGCCGTTGCGCACGTGCAGCACCCCGTCGACGGTGACCTGTTCGGCGGCCACGGCCGCCGAAGCCGCGGCCAGGACGAGGGCGAGCAGGAAGAAAGCGGTCAGGGCGGCGGCCCGGCGCAGCGGGCTGGAGCGCATGGACATGGTCGGAACCTCCCGGTTTGGTCGAATCGGGGCGTCCCTACGCGCCCGGCCGCCAGAGGTTGCCTGCCGGGGCCGTTCCTGTCAACCGGGGCGATCCAGGGGGGGTAAGGGGGCGATTCCAGCCCGAAGCCAGCCCCGCGCCGGGGAGCGCGGGAGCAATTGACAAGACATGTTCGAAAGGAGTATGATGGGCTCCTGGGGGTCGGATCCGCCCGCCTACTCTCTCGCCCGAATTCGTGCTCCATGGTCCGGTCGCCGTCGGGCGGCCGGCGTCGTCGGTTGTCGCACAACGGGGGAGTCATCATGAAGACCTTGCGCATGCTGTCCGTTCTCGTGCTCCTGCTGAGCGTGGCGTCCGCCGCCTGGGCGGTCTGCCCCAACGCGGTCGGCACCTTCTCCTACCTCAACGGCTCGCTGCTCGGCGGACGCGTGTCCGAGGCGTGGTGCAACGGCGCCCCCGGCCAGCCGGGCAACACCGAGAACGCCATGTCCTGGGACGGCGTGGCCCTCGGCACGCAGTGGAAGGTCTGGGACCAGGCCGTCGACGCCGCCGGCCCGCAGCTGCTGAGCGACACGGTCAACGGCAGCGGCAACGGCACCCGCCTCTACCGCACCTACTACGAGGGCGGCCAGTTCTGGCTGTCGAAGGACGGGGCCTGGGGCAACGGCATCGACGACCTCACGGGCCCGATCACCAGCTGCGTCGTGGACGTGACGCTCACCTTCATCGGCGGCCAGATCGTCGGCGCGAACTCGAACGTCAACATGACGGGCAGCTTCGACAACTGCTCCTCGGGCTGCCTCATCGACTACGCCATCTCCAACGCCGCGCTGGTCTGGATGCCGGGGATGGGCACGATGCCCGGCGGCTTCCCGAGCTTCCTGTGCGGCGCCACCCTCGGCGAGCTGTTCAACGCCTGCTGCCCGCTGCTGCACATCAGCTGCGTGGTCGCCGACCAGGACAGCGAGTGGGGCGCGGTCAAGAGCCTGTACCGCTGACATGGCGTGACCCCTGTCGAGGGCCGCCTTCCCCCGGGGAGGCGGCCCTCGTGCTGCCCGCCGGCGCCCCCCCATGCAACCTGCGCCGCGGCCGCTGCGTCTTCCCGTCGCCGCGCGACCGGGAGATCACCCGGCCGGCGGCCCCGTCCGCGTCCAGGAGGCCCGCCATGCGCCGATCCCTCGCCGCCGCCCTGCTCGTCCTGTCCCTGGCCGGCCCCCTGGCCGCGCAGGAGTTCACCGAGAGCTACACCCTGGACTTCAAGTCGCTCCACGTGGTCGATCTGATCGGGGAGGTGCGCGTCCTGCCGGCCGCCGGCGACGCCTTCGAGGTCGAGGTCGCGGTGCGGGGCGACGACGCCCGGCGCGACCGCCTGGCCCTGGTGGTGGACGAGGGCGCCCGCACGCTGCGCATCGAATTCCCGCTCGACAAGGAGCGCGACTACGTCTACCCGCCTCTGCGCAGCGGCAAGACCTCGTTCCAGTTCGATCCGGACGACAACGGCGAGCACGGCTTCTGGGACGTCGTGGCCGCGGTGCTGGGCAGCGAGCGCGTCACCGTGCGCGGCAAGGGCCGCGGCCTGCAGGTCTGGGCCGACGTGACCGTGCGCGTGCCCGCCGGCCGGGAGGCCGACATCCGCCTGGGCGTCGGCCGCATCGAGGCCGAGGGCGTGCGCGGCGACCTGGTGCTGGACATCAACTCCGGCGAGGTGTCCGCCCGCGGCATCACGGGCTCGGTCCTGGCCGACACCGGCAGCGGCGCGGTGGAGATCCTGGACATCGAGGGCGACGTCACCGCCGACACGGGCAGCGGCTCGGTCGTCATGCGGCGCTGCCGCGGCGAGGAGATCAAGGCCGACACCGGCAGCGGCGAGGTGACCATCGAGGACGTCGTCTGCCAGCGGCTCGTCGCCGACACGGGCAGCGGCGGCGTGCAGGCCGAGGTCGTCGACGCCGAGTCCGCGCTGATCGACACCGGCAGCGGCTCCGTCCTGCTGCAGCTGACGCGCATGGGCGGCGGCAGGTTCGTCGTCGATACCGGCAGCGGCGGCGTCGAGCTCGTCCTGCCGCGCGATGCCTCCTGCCGCGTCGAGGCCGACACGGGCAGCGGCGGCGTGAGCGTCGACGTGCCCGGCGTTCCGGCGCCCGAACACCGCGCCGACAGCTACGAGTTCACCCTCGGCGGCGGGAGCGCCTCGGTGGTCCTGGACACCGGCAGCGGCGGGATCAGGGTTCGCCAGCAGTAGGTCCGTGGTATCATCCCCGGCGGTCGTGGACCCGAACCGGGGAGTGGTTGCATGAACGGACGTTGCCTGTTCGCGAGGACGCTGCTGCTCGCCGCCCTGGCGCTGCAGTCCGGCTGCGGGGAGCGGATCGGGGAGAACCCCGCGCCCCCCGCGCCCGGCCTGCCGGAAGCCGAAGCCCTGCTGGGCCTGGAGTTCACGCCGCGCGAGCGGGCGCTGATGCGCGAGGACCTGGCCGAGCAGCGCGCGGCCTACCTCGCCCTGCGGTCCCGGACCCCGGCGAACGACGTCGCCCCGCCGCTGGTGTTCGACCCGCGACCGGCGGGGTTCCGCCCGACGGTTGCCGACCGGCCGCCGCGCTGGCGCGGGATCGCGGCGCCGCCGCGGCCGGCCGACCTCGAGGACCTCGCCTTCGCCACCGTCGGCGAACTGTCCGCCCTGCTGCGCTCGCGGCGGGTCTCCTCCCTGGAACTCACCGAGATGTTCCTCGACCGCCTCGCGCGGCACGGGCCGGAGCTGGCCTGCGTCGTCTCGCTGACGCCGGACCTCGCGCGCGAGCAGGCCCGCCGCGCGGACCGCGAACTCGACGCCGGGCGCTGGCGCGGGCCCCTGCACGGCGTGCCCTACGGCGTGAAGGACCTGCTCGCGGTGCGCGGCACGCGCACGACCTGGGGCGCGGAGCCCTACCGGGACCAGGAGCTCGACGAGACGGCGACGGTCGTCGCGAAGCTGGAGGCGGCCGGCGCAGTGCTCTGCGCCAAGCTGACCCTGGGCGCCCTGGCCATGGGCGACCAGTGGTTCGGGGGGCAGACCCGCAACCCGTGGGATCTCGAGCAGGGGAGCAGCGGCTCCTCGGCCGGCCCGGCCTCGGCGGTGGCCGCGGGGCTGCTGCCCTTCGCCATCGGCTCGGAGACCTGGGGCTCGATCGTCTCGCCGTCGATGCGCTGCGGCGTGACCGGCCTGCGGCCGACCTTCGGCCGCGTCAGCCGCGCCGGGGCCATGGCCCTGAGCTGGTCGATGGACAAGCTCGGGCCGATGGCCCGCAGCGTGGAGGACTGCGCGCTGGTGTTCGAGGCGATCCGCGGCGCCGACGGGCGGGACCCCTCGGTGATCGAGGCGCCGTTCCCGTACGCGCCGCGCCCCGACCTGCGCGGGCTGCGGGTCGGCTTCGCGCCCGCGGCCTTCGACACCGCGGGCGACCGCGAGGACCCCGGCCTGGCCCTGGACCGCGCCGCGCTCGCGGCGCTGCGGGACCTCGGCGCCGAGCTGGTGCCCGTCACCCTGCCGCAGGCCGACGCGATGCCGCTGTCGGTGATCCTGACCGCCGAGGCGGCCGCCGCCTTCGAGGAGCTGACGCTGTCGGGCCGCGACGACCTGCTCTCGCAGCAGGGCCGCGGCGACTGGCCCAACATCTTCCGTGCCGCGCGCCTGATCCCCGCGGTGGAGTACCTCCAGGCCAACCGGCTGCGGGCGCAGCTCATGGCGGAGGTCGGCCGGATGTTCGAGGGGATCGACCTGTACGTGGGGCCGTCGTTCGCGGGGCAGGACCTGCTGGTCTTCAACCTGACGGGGCATCCGAGCGTCGTGGTGCCCGATGGGCTCGACGCCGAGGGTCACCCGCGGGCGTGGTGCTTCGTGGGCCGCCTCTTCGACGAGGCGACCGTGCTCGCCGCGGCGGGCGCCTGGCAGGAGGCGACCGGCTGGCACCGGTCGCACCCGCCGCGCTACTCGGCGTCGGCGGCGGGGGCGGGGGCGGACGCCTTGCGGTAGCGCAGCAGACGCGGGCGGACCCGGAAGACGGCGAGGCGCAGCAGGGCGGGGACGGGCCCCCGCCCGAACGCCACGGCGCGCGCGTTGGGCCGCTCCTCGGGGCGGAAGCGGGACTTCATGTACGAGGCGCCCCGCAGGAAGTCGAAGCCGCGCAGCCCGTCCTCGGCGCAAGCCTGCACCGTGCGGTGCATGACCCACTTCCCCGGCGAACCCTTCTCGAAGCCCGGCAGGTGGGCCGTGTTGTAGGCGTGGTAGACGCCGTCGTGGACGAAGCCCAGCAGGTAGGCCACCGCGGCGCCCCGGACCTCGAGCACCGAGAGCAGGGGCGCGAGCGGTCCCGGCTCGGCCAGCAGGCGCCGCATGAAGTCCAGGTTGCGCGGGTCGCCGTAGAACGTGCGGCCCTCGGCCGTCTTGTGGCTGGCGCGCTCGATGGCTGCCGTCTCGTCCAGATGGGCCAGGACGTCGCTCCCGCGGAACTGCCGGAAGGACCAGTCCCCCCACGCGTCGAAGACCTTCGTGCGCGTGCGCATCTCGGAGCGGTACTTGCGGGGCAGGCCGGCCTCGATCGCCGCCCAGCCGGGCGTCAGGTCCAGGTAGGGCAGCCACGAGGCGTGCTCGCTCTCCAGGGCGGGCCAGACGGCGCGCCCCCGCGCGACGGCGGGTTCGTCGGCGCGCATCTCCTCGAGCCTGACGATGGCGCTGCCGCGGGGCTCCCCGCGCAGCCGCCGCCAGATCGCGTCCAGCGCCGCCTCGTGCCCCGGCAGGACCGGGAAGCCCTGGCGGTCGGACGTCCCGTCGCCCACGAAGCAGGTCTCGCGCAGCGGCACGCCGTAGTAGCGGCCGGGGCCGCTGCAGAGGGGGGCGCCGGCGACCAGGCGCTCCCCCGAGAACGCGGCGAGGACCCGCAGCGACCGGCCGCGGCCGTGGGCCCGCCACCAGGCGGCGAGCCAGGCCGAGGTCAGGAACATCGAGTCGCGGCCCGAGGCCGCCAGGCAGGCGTCCCACGCCGGGGCCAGCGCCAGGAAGTCGTCCAGGTTCTCGATCTCGCGGATCTCGTGGGACAAGGCGGCGGCGTCCTTTCGGGGGGGTGTCGGGCGAGCGGGACAATCTTGGGCCAAACCCGGGATCCGTCAAGCGGGGAGCCCCGTCCCGGCCCCCCCGGTTCCGGCCCACCGCCGCTTGACTCCCGCTGCCGGCGCGATAACGTAGTCCGCAGGCACGGACCGGCGTCATCGACGTCGACACTTCCGTGCGAGGGATATGTGGAAGGGGACAGAGATGACGGTCGTGCTGAACGGCTCCGGCCTGACCATCGACAAGCTGGCGCGCGTGGCGCGCCACGGCGAGCACGTGGAACTGGCGCCCGAGGCGCTCGCGCGCATCGGGACCTGCCGGGCGATGCTCGAGGAGAAGATCCAGGCGCACGAGATCATGTACGGGGTCAACACGGGCATCGGGGAGTTCTCCGAGATCGTGCTGAACGACGACCAGGTCAAGGACTTCCAGAAGTACCTCATCTACAACCACTCCGCCGGCATCGGCGACCCCGCGCCCGCCGAGTACGTGCGCGGCGCCATGGTCGGCCGGATCAACGTCCACGCCCACGGCAACAGCGGCTGCCGGCCGGTGATCACCCAGACGCTCGTGGCGATGCTCAACAAGGGCGTCACGCCCTTCGTCTGCCAGAAGGGCTCGGTCGGCGCCTGCGGCGACCTGGCGCCGATGAGCCAGATCGCGCAGCTGCTGATGGGCGAGGGCCGCGCCTGGTACCAGGGCGAGCTGCTGCCGGGCAAGGAAGCCTTCGCCCGCGCCGGCATCCCGGTGCCCGGCCTGGAGGCCCGCGACGGCCTGGCCACCATCAACGGCAGCAACCTGCTGACCGCCATGAGCGCGCTGCACCTGCACGACATGGACCGGCTGCTGAAGCAGGCCGAGATCGCCTGCGCCATGACGCTCGAGGCGCTGCTGGCGAACCTGAAGCCCTACACCTCCCAGCTGCACGAGCTGCGCGGCTTCCCCGGGGCGGTGCGCAGCGCCGGCGCCATCCGCCGCTGCATCGAAGGCTCGGACCTGCAGACCGGCAAGATCAAGACCAAGGTGCAGGACGCCTACTCCATGCGTTCCAGCCCGCAGGTCATCGGCGCGGCGCACGACGCCGTGCGCTGGGCGCGCGAGCAGGTCGAGATCGAGCTCAACGGCGTCGGCGACAACCCGATCTTCGTGCCCGAGAAGAAGCTGACCCTGACCGGGGCCAACTTCCAGGGCTCGCCGGTGTCGCTGCCCATGGACATGGCCGGCGCGGCCCTGACGATGGTCTGCGTGCTGAGCGAGCGGCGCCTGAACCGCCTGCTCAACCCGGCCCTGAGCGTGGGCCTGCCGGCCTTCCTGACCAAGGGCGCCGGCATGTTCTCAGGGTTGATGCTCAGCCAGTACACCGCCGACTCGCTCATCGTGGAGCAGCGGATCCTCAGCGCGCCCGCGTCGGTCCAGTCCATCCCCGCCGCGGCGGACCAGGAGGACTTCGTCTCGATGGGCATGAACACGGCCCTGAAGAACAAGCAGATCGTCGAGAACGCCTGCGGCATCCTGGGCATCGAGTTCATGGCCGCGGCGCAGGCCCTGGACTTCCGCGACTTCAAGAAGGGAGCCGGCGTCGCGGCCGGCCACGCCGCGGTGCGCGAGCACGTGGCGTTCCTGGACGTCGACCGTCCCCTGCACGACGACCACACCGCGATGATGGAGCTGGTGCGGTCGTGCGGGATCCTCGAGAAGGTCGAGGCGGTCGTCGGGAACCTGGCCGGCTGACCACCGCACTGCCGATGAGAGAAGCGAAGGCCGCCCCGTGATCGGGGCGGCCTTCTTCGCGTGGGCCGGCCGGGGGGGCAGGCGGCCGCTCCGGGGAGCGACCGCCATCCGGCCGGGACCTAGTCGAGCCGGGTGAAGAAGCGGCCCAGCCTGGGGCGCCAGCCGCGGTCCCGGTCGACCGAGGCCACGACGGCCAGGGCCCGGCCCTGCAGCGCGTCGCGGCCCACGAACCCGAAATAGCGCGAATCGAAGCTGTGGTCGCGGTTGTCGCCCATGACCAGGTAGGAGTCGGGCGGCACCGTCACCGGGCCGAAGTCGCGCGGCGCCGGGCTGTCGGGGGACAGCATCACGGCGTGGCGGCGGCCGCCGAGGTCCTCGGTGAGCAGGTCGTGGCGGCCCTCGTCGTCGGGCGGGAGCGCCCAGCGCAGCTCGCCGGTCCGGGGCTCGCAGGGGAGCGGCCGCCCGTCGAGCAGCAGGTCGCCGGCGCGCATGGCCACCGTGTCGCCGGGCAGGCCGACCACGCGCTTGACCAGGCGGGTGCCGTCGTGGGGCGAGGTCAGCACGACGATGTCGCCGCGCCGCGGCTCGCCGGTCCGCGCCAGCTCGCAGCCCAGCAGCGGGAGGCGCAGGGAGAAGGCGGTGCGGTCCACCAGGATGCGGTCGCCCTCGTAGATGGTGGGCTGCATCGAGCCCGTCGGCACGTCGTACCAGTTGGCGACGGCGGAGCGGAAGCTCAGCGCGCTCAGGACGACCACCAGCAGGGGCAGCCAGGAGCGCAGGCGGCGGGCGAGGGGGCTGGTCGGCGTCATCTCGGGCCTCCGGCGGGGGCGGGTGCGCGTCGGCGGGATCCCCGCGTATACGCTTCCGCGCGGGCGGCGGTTCCCGCCGGGTTGCCGTCGCGGCCGCATCGACGTATCCTGCGCGCATGTTCCGCACCGCGACACCGGCCTCCCGCCTCCCCGCGTTCAGGGCCCTGACGGCCCTGCTCCTGCTGGCGAGCCTCGGCGTGTTCCAGGCCGCCCACCTCAAGCACCACTACGACCACGCGGATCCCCACGCCGGCAACGACGGGCACGCCGCAGCGGTCTGCATCGTCTTTCACACCGGCACGCTGGCCGAAGGCGCTTTCGAGGCGCCCCTGGCCGACGCCGCCGCGGTCGCGCGGGTCCCGGCCGCCGAGGTCCGCGCGCTGGGCCTGCTGATCCTGCCCGTGCGCGAGGCGCGCGCCCCTCCCGTTTCCGCCTGATCAACGCGACGCTCCGCAATCCGTGAAGATCCAGGTTCGGCGCGCCCGGCGACCGCCGTCCGCGGTATTCCGCGCGCGCCAGGAAACAGAGGAGAAAGAACATGAACATCCGCATCCCCGCGGCGATCCTCGCCGCCTCGGCGATCCTGGCGTTCGGCGGCGCCGCCGCGGCCGCCGAGCCGGCCGCCTCCGCCAGCACCGTCACCGGCATCAGCAGCCTGATGAACCCGGCCATCAGCGTCAACGCCCTGTTCCTGGGCGAGACCTCGGCCGACGACGACGGCCACGACGCCAACCGCATCGGCCTGCAGGAGGCCGAGATGCAGTTCACCTCGGTGGTCGACCCGTTCTGGACCGCGGACCTGGTCGTCGCCTACCACCAGGAGATCGGCCACCACCACGACGGGGAAGAGGCCGACGCCCAGGACGAGGCCGCCTTCGCCACCGACATCGAGGTGGCGCGCATCCGCGCGCGCGGCCTGCCGGCGGGGCTGGGCCTGGTCCTGGGCAAGGACTACGTGCCCTTCGGCAAGCACGTGCCGCTGCACACCCACCAGTTCGCCTTCGTGCGGGCGCCGGTCGCCGTGCGCTCGTTCCTGGGCGACCACGGCCTCACCGAGGTCGGCGCGCGGGCCGAGGCGACGGTGCCGCTGCCCTGGTACTCGGAGTTCGCGGCCTACGCCGTCAACGGCGACGCCGAGATCTTCGACGCCCACGACCGCGACCTGGCCTGGGGCGCGCGCTGGACGCAGACCTGGGACGTGGCGCCGACCGCCACGCTGGAGCTGGGCGGCTCGCTGCTGCACGGCCCGGGCGCGCACCACGAGGACGAGCCGGCCGGCGGCCTGGGCGTCTACGGCGTCGACCTGACCTACAAGTGGATCAGCGGCGCGCGCTCCCACGGCCCGGCCGTGGTCTGGACCAGCGAGCTGATCCTGCCCGATCCCGAGCACGCCGAGGGCGACCCGCTGGGCTGGTACAGCCACCTGCAGGCGCGCGTCCACCGCAACTGGTGGGCGGGATTCGGCGCCGGGCAGGCCGCGGACGTCTCCGGGCACGTGGACGTCGGCGGCGAGGAGGTCGAGACGCTGGCCACCTGGAACGAGTACCGGGCCAACCTGACCTTCGCCCCGAGCGAGTACAGCGCGCTGCGCGCCGAGATCTCGCAGCTCGACCAGGACGGCGGCGACGCCGACGACCTGCGCTTCTCGCTGCAGTGGAACTTCACCATCGGGTCGCACCCGGCCCATCTCTACTAGGAGGCCGTCATGAAGATCCCGAACCGGATCGCCGCGGTCGCCCTGGCGCTGGCCGCCTGCCTCGTTCCCCTCGTCTCGCCCGGGCCCGCCGCCGCGAAGGACGGGCCGCTGCGCGTGGCGGTCACCCTCTCGGACCTCGGCTGCGCGGCGCGGGCCGTGGGCGGCAGCGACGTGGAGGTGACGGTCCTCTGCCCCGGCGGCATGGACCCCCACTACCTGCCCGCCAAGCCCTCGCTGTCGCGCAAGCTGGGCCAGGCCGACGCGCTGCTGTTCAACGGCCTCGAGCTGGAGATCGGCTGGCTGCCGCCGCTGCTGGAGAAGGCCCGCAACCCGCGGGTGCGCCCCGGCGCGCCCGGGATGATCGACTGTTCCGCCGCCCTGGACGCCGTCCTGGACGTCCCGTCCGGCGCCGTCGATCGCGGCCTGGGCGACATCCACCCGCAGGGCAACCCGCACTACACCGTCGACCCGCGCCGGATGATCGCCGTCGTGGAGCTCGTCGGCCGCCGTTTCGGGGAGCTGGACCCGCCGCACGCGGCGGCCTACCGTGACCGGGCCGAGGCCTACGCCGCGCAGCTGCGGGAGCGGCTGCCGGTCTGGCGGGAGCGGACCGCCGCCCTGCGGGCCCGGCACGTCCTGCTGAACCACCAGCACTGGAACTACCTCTGCGACTGGCTCGGCCTGGACGTGATCGGCGAGATCGAGCACCGGCCGGGCATCGCGGCCTCGCCGCGGCACGTGCAGGACATGGTCGAGAAGTCCCGCGCGCTGGGCGACGTCGTGGTCGTGGCCGCGAGCTGGGACCACCTCGACGTCGTGCGCGAGGTCGCCGGCCGCGCCGGCGCCTCCCTGGCGGTCCTGCCGGGCCACTCGGGCGCCGAGCCGGGCACCGACGACTACCTCGCGTTCCTGGACGTCGTGACCCGGCGCCTGGCCGAAGCGGCCGCGGCGCCGGGCAAGGAGTGACCATGGACGGCTTCCTGGAGATGATGGCGGCGCCGGTGGTGATGGCGCTGGTGCTGGTGGCGATGCACTCCCACCTCGGCCACCACGTGGTGCGGCGCGGCGTGATCTTCGTCGACATCGCCCTGGCCCAGGTGGCCGCCTTCGGCGTGGCGATCTCCCTGCTGCTGGGCGGGGAGATCGGCACCGACGGCACCTACGCCGTGGCCCTGGGCAGCACCTTCCTGGGCGCCCTGCTGATCTCGCGCACGCGCGGCAAGTCGGAGCGCGTGCCGCAGGAGGCGTACATCGGGATCATCTACGCGGTGTGCAGCGCGGCGATGATCCTGGTGCTGACCCAGGTGCCGCACGGCGGGGAGGAGATCAACCACCTGCTGGTCGGGGCGATCCTCTGGGTCACCTGGCCGACCCTGCTGAAGACCGCGGCCCTCTACGCCGTCCTGGGCTTCCTGCTCTGGCGGTGGCGCGGGCCGCTGGACCGGATCTCCGCCGACGCCGAGGCGGCCCGGCGCGAGGGCCTGCCGCTGCGGCGCTGGGACTTCGCGTTCTACCTGATCCTGGGCACGGTCGTGACCTCCAGCGTGCAGATCGCCGGCGTGCTGCTGGTGTTCACGCTGCTGGTGGTGCCCACGGTCATGAGCGTGCGCCTGTACGCCGACCACCGCCGCCACTTCGTCTACACGCTGGCGGTCGGCGTCGCGGCGGTGGTGCTCGGCGCCGCGCTGAGCTACGTGCTGGACCTGCCCACCGGCGCGGCCATCGTCTGCGTGTTCGGGTTCCTGCTGGGGCTGCAGGTGCTCCTGGAGTCCCTGCTGCGCCGCGGCTGACGGCCGATTCCCGGTTGCCTCGCCCCTCCCCATGCCGCATTCTCGATCCCGGCGCCGTTCCCCGCGGGGGGACGGCGCCGGCGCCCGTCCCGCCCCACGCCGATCCGGGAGAACACCATGAAGCGAACGCTGTGGATCCTCGCCGCCCTCGCGCTGCTCGCCGCGCCCGCCGCCGCGCCGGCGAAGGACAAGGAAGAGAAGGCGCCGGCGGACAAGAACCCGCTGAACGCCGAGACCTTCGCGGGGCTCGGGCTGCGCCTGCTGGGGCCGGCCCTCGCCTCGGGCCGCGTGGGCGACTTCGCCGTCAACCCCGCCGACCCCGCCGAGTACTACGTGGCGGTCAGCAGCGGCGGCGTCTGGAAGACGGTCAACGCCGGCACCACCTACGAGCCGGTCTTCGACGGCGAGGGGTCCTACTCCATCGGCTGCGTGACCCTCGACCCGCGCGACCCGAAGGTCGTCTGGGTGGGCACCGGCGAGAACAACAGCCAGCGCAGCGTCGCCTACGGCGACGGCGTCTACAAGTCGGTCGACGGCGGCCGCAACTGGACGAACACCGGTCTGAAGGAGTCCGAGCACGTCGGCATGATCGTCGTGGACCCCCGCGACTCCGACACGGTCTACGTCGCCGCCCAGGGCCCGCTGTGGCGGTCCGGCGGCGACCGGGGCCTCTACCGCACGGCCGACGGCGGCGCCACCTGGCAGAAGATCCTGGACATCTCGCCCGACACCGGCGTCAGCGAGCTGCGCCTGGACCCGCGGGATCCCGACGTGATGTACGCCGTCAGCTACCAGCGCCGCCGGCACGTCTGGGTGCTGCTGGACGGCGGCCCCGAGTCGGCGATCCACAAGAGCGTCGACGGCGGCAAGACCTGGCGCAAGCTGACGCGCGGGCTGCCCGCGGGCGACCTCGGCCGCATCGGCATCGCGGTGTCGCCGGCCCGGCCCGACCTGGTCTTCGCGATCGTGGAGGCGGCCGAGGCGGGCGGCTTCTACCGCAGCGACGACGCGGGCGAGAACTGGCGCAAGATGAGCGACTACGTCTCCACCAGCCCGCAGTACTACCAGGAGATCTTCGCCGACCCGCACGCCGCCGAGCGCGTCTACTCGCTGGACACCTACTTCCAGGTGACCGAGGACGGCGGCGCCACCTGGAAGCGCGTGCCGATCGAGTCCAAGCACGTCGACGACCACGCCCTGTGGATCGACCCGGACGACGTCGACCACCTGCTGATCGGCTGCGACGGCGGCATCTACGAGACCTGGGACCGCGGCGCGAACTGGGACTACAAGGCCAACCTGCCGGTCACGCAGTTCTACAAGGTGGCCGTCGACCAGGCCGTGCCGTTCTACAACGTCTACGGCGGCACCCAGGACAACAACACGCTGGGCGGCCCCGCCCGCACCAACAACAACCACGGCCTGCGCAACAGCGACTGGTTCGTGACCCAGGGCGGCGACGGCTTCGAGCCGCAGATCGACCCCACCGACCCGTCCATCGTCTACAGCCAGTACCAGCACGGCGGCCTGGCCCGCTTCGACCGGCGCAGCGGCGAGAGCCTGGACATCCAGCCCCAGCCCGCCTGGGGCGAACCGGCCTACCGCTTCAACTGGAACTCGCCGCTGCTGATCAGCCCCCACGACCACGAGCGGCTCTACTTCGGCTGCCAGAAGCTGCTGCGCAGCGACGACCGCGGCGCCAGCTGGACCGAGGTCAGCGGGGACCTCTCCCGCGGCCTCGACCGCAACCGCCTCGAGGTGATGGGCCGGGTGTGGAGCGTCGACGCGGTGGCCAAGAACCGCAGCACCTCGTTCTACGGCAGCCTGGTCTCCCTGGACGAGTCGGTCCTGCGCGAGGGCCTGATCTACGCCGGGACCGACGACGGCCTGGTCCAGGTCACCCTCGACGGCGGCCGCACCTGGCAGGCCCGCGACGGCTTCGCGGGGGCGCCCGCGCAGGCCTTCGTCGAGGACCTGGACGCCGACCGCCACCGCGAGGCGACCGTCTACGTCTGCCTCGACAACCACAAGAAGGGCGACTTCAAGCCCTACCTGCTGCGCAGCGACGACCACGGCAAGACCTGGCGCAGCATCGCCGGCGACCTGCCCGAGCGCGGCACCGTCCACTGCTTCGTCCAGGACCACGTGAACCCCGACCTGCTGTTCTGCGGCACCGAGTTCGGCGTCTACTTCACGCTGGACGGCGGCGGCCGCTGGGTGCGCCTGAAGGGCGGCTTCCCGGTCATCTCGGTGCGCGACCTGGAGATCCAGCGGCGCGAGAACGACCTGGTCGTCGGCACCTTCGGCCGCGGCATCTACGTCCTGGACGACTACGCGCCGCTGCGCGCGATCACCCGCGCCGCCCTGGAGGGCGAGCCGGCCCTGCTGTTCCCGGTCAAGGACGCGCTGCTGTACAACGAGGGCTCGCCGCTGGGCGGCCGGGGCAAGGCCAGCCAGGGCGACAGCTTCTACCGGGCCGACAACCCGCCGTTCGGCGCCGTGTTCACCCTCCACCTCCGGGAGAAGCTGTCCGGCCGCCGCGACCGGCGGCACGAGGCCGAGAAGGCGCTGGTCGAGAAGAAGGAGCCGGTCCACTACCCGAGCTGGGACGACCTGCGCGCCGAGGACCGCGAGGACGCGCCGGGGTATTTCCTGGAGATCGCCGACCTCGACGGCCGCGTGGTGCGCCGCGTCGCGGTGGCCAACCAGGCCGGCCTGCAGCGCGTGTCCTGGGACCTGCGGGACCCCTCGCTGCGGCCGGCGGGCACGTCGCCGGCGACCGACGGCGGGCCGCTGGTGGCGCCCGGGCAGTACGTCGCGCAGCTGATGCGCCGGGCGGACGACGTCGTGACGCCGCTGGCGGCGCCGCAGCGGTTCACGGTCAAGCCGCTCGCGCTGGCGGCGCTCGCGTCGCGCGAGCCGACGGAGCTGCAGCGCTTCCAGCGCGCCGTCGCGGAGCTGCAGCGGTCGGTCCTGGGCGCGGTCGGAAAAGCGGACGAGGTGCAAGAACGTATTGACCACGTCAAGCCGGCGTTGTTCAATACCACCGGAGCGGGAGGCGCCGAGCTCGCGACGCTGCGCGCGATCGAGGCCAGGCTGGCGGACCTGCGCGTGATCCTGCAGGGCGACGACACGGTCGCCTCGCGCAACGAGCCCACGCCGCCGTCGCTGGTCGAGCGCATCGAGCGCGTCGCCTACGGGAGCTGGGAGTCCTCGGCGCCGCCGACCGGGACCCACCGCGAGACCTACCGCACGGTGGCCGAGCGGTTCCCGCAGGTGCAGTCGGAGCTGGCCGCGATCGACGCGGACCTCGCCGGATTCGAGAGGATGCTGGAGGCCATGGGTGCGCCGTGGACGCCGGGACGGAGCCCGGTGTGGAGGGCTGACAAGTAAGCCGCTACCTTCCAGACAGCCCCGCCGCGGTCAAGGACGACTGCGGCGGGGCTTCTCTATTGCGCTATTCCGCGGGCGGGGCGATGACCGGGGGCAGGGCGGTCCCCTCCGGCACGAAGGCCAGCGAGACCGAGTTCACGCAGTGGCGGGTGTCCTTGGGCGTGAACTTCTCGCCCAGGAAGACGTGGCCCAGGTGGCCGCCGCAGTTGCGGCAGAGGATCTCGGTGCGGCGCCCGTCGCGGTCGGTCAGGCGGCGCACGGCGCCCTCGATCTCGTCGTCGAAGCTGGGCCAGCCGCAGCCGGCGTCGAACTTGTCGCCCGAGCGGTACAGGGGCGCGTTGCAGCGCCGGCAGAGGTAGGTCCCCTTGCCGGAGAACTCCTCGTACTCGCCGCTGAAGGGGCTCTCGGTCCCCTTGTGCAGGATGACGCGCTGCTCTTCCTCGTTCAGGTCGTTGTACTTCACCGGCGGCTCCTCGGCGGGGGCAGTCGCGGCGGCGGCCGCGGCCAGCAACAACAGCGCCAGCACGGCGCCGATCTTCCCGTTCATGTCGCCCTCCCTGCGGGTGGGGTTTCCCACACCGATACACACGAATGGCGTGCGCCGCCGCGTCCCCCGTGGGCTCAGCCGCCCGCCGCCTCCCGCAGCAGCCGCCAGGCCCGCGCGACGTGGCGGTCCGCCGTCAGGGTGGCGCCCACGCTCAGGCGCAGGGTCAGCCGGTCGTCCAGCCGGGTGTGGGTCAGGAAGATCCCGCCGTCCGCGTTGACGGCGTCCAGGATGCGCCGGTTGGCCTCGTCGCCGCCGCGGTGCCGGAAGCAGACCAGGCTCAGCGGGGCGGGGGCGGCCAGCTCCCAGTCGGGATCGGCGTCCACCCAGCCGGCGAACTCCTGAGCGAGGCGCACGTGCTCGCGCACGTGGTGGCGCAGCCCCTCGACCCCGTACCAGCGGATCACGAACCACAGCTTCAGGGCGCGGAAGCGCCGCCCCAGCGGGATCTGCCAGTCGCGGTAGTCGAGGACCCGGCCCGACTCGGTGGCCGCGTTGCGCAGGTACTCGGGCAGGATCGAGAGGGCGCGCACCAGGTCGGAGCGGTCGCGCACCCAGAAGCAGTCGCAGTCGAAGTTGGTGAACATCCACTTGTGGGGGTTGAAGCAGTAGCTGTCGGCGAACTCCAGCCCGTCGTGGATGCCGCGGAACTCGGGGCAGAGGGCGGCCGTGCCGGCGTGGGCCGCGTCGACGTGCAGCCAGAGGCCGTGTTCGCGGCAGACCGCGCCGATCGCCGCCAGGGGGTCCAGGGCGTGGCTCGAGGTCGTGCCCACCGTGGCGCAGGCGAAGGCGGGGCGCTTGCCGGCGGCGAGGTCGGCGCGCACGGCGGCGTCGAGGGCGTCGGGGCGCATGGCCTGCAGGTCGTCGACCGCGACCCGGCGCAGGTTCGCGGCGCCCAGCCCCGCGACCCGCACCGCCTTCTCGACGCTGGAGTGCGTCTGGGTCGAGCAGTAGGCGGTCAGCGAGCCGTCGCCGCCCCGCTCGTCGACGGCGAAGCCGGTGGCCCGCTCGCGCGCCGCCAGCAGGGCGCACAGGGCCGCGCTCGAGGCCGAGTCCTGGATCACGCCGCCGCCGGCGCCGCTCGACAGGAACGCGTCGGGCAGGCCCAGCATCCCGACCAGCCAGTCCAGGACGTGGGTCTCCAGCTCGGTGCAGGCCGGGCTCGTGGACCACAGCATGCCCTGCGCGCCCAGGCCGGCCGACAGCAGCTCGCCCAGGACCGACGGGCCCGAGGCGTTGGCGGGGAAGTAGCCGAACCAGCCGGGCGACTGCCAGTGGGTCGTGCCGGGCAGCACGATCCCCTCGACGTCGCGCATGAGGTCGGCGAAGGGCTCGCCGTCGCGGGGCGGCAGCGGGGGCAGGGCGGCGCGCACGTCGCCCGGGGCGGCGCGGCTCTGCACGGGCAGCGTCTCGAGGCGCTCCCAGTAGTCGGCGATCCAGTCCACCACCTCGCGGCCGTGGCGGCGGAACTCGTCGGGCGTCATGTGGCGGTCGTCGTGGCGCATGGCGGCGCTCCCGTGCCGGTCAGTCGGGTTCCAGGTGGCGGCCGCAGCCGGCGACGAGCGCGGCCACGACCTGCCGGTGCAGGCGCGCCGGCGCGGGGACCGCGTAGTGGTGCAGGACGACGTCGACGTGGCGTTCGGGGTAGCCTTCGACCACGCGCACGCCCGACCCCCGCCGCACCAGGTGGCGGGAGACGACGGCGCGGCCGAGCCCCTGGGCCACGCCGTCGAGGATGCCGTAGACGTCGCTCATGAAGGCGCGGCGGTAGTCCGGGGCGTCCGGGCGCCCGGCGAAGAACCAGCGCGTGACGTCGTCGTCGGGGTCGTTGTCCAGGTAGATGTCGGCGGGCGAGGCGCGCCGCGCGCTCTCGATCACCACGTACCGCTCGCGGCCGAGCGGCAGGGCCGTCACGTCGGACCAGGCGAGCCGGCGGTCCAGGACCATGAAGTCGGCGGCGCCCTCGCGCAGCACGCGCGGCAGCGCGGAGGTCTGGTGGACCTGGAACTCGGCCTGGATGGCTGGATTGCCGCGCAGCAGCGGCGCCAGGGCCGGCAGCACCGCGGAGCGCAGGACCGACGAGTAGGCGGCCACGCGCAGGGGGCCGGCCAGCAGGCCCACCGCGGGCTCCTTCAGGTCGCGCAGCAGCTCGGCGTCGAGCTGGTCCTTGGCCTGGCAGTAGCGCAGCAGGCGCAGACCGGTCTCGGTCAGCCGGATGCCGTCGGTGCCGCGCACGAAGAGCGTCGCGCCGAGCTCCTCCTCCAGCTTGTGCACGCGCTGCGAGAGCGCGGACTGGGAGACGTGCAGGCGCGCCGCCGCGCGGGTGAAGCTCTTGAGGCGGGCCGTCTCGAAGAAGGCCGCCAGCCGGTCGGTGGCCAGGTCGCCGCTCATCGGTTCTCCTTATGGGCTGATCGGATCATATCATGAATCTAATGGAGGGTTCCAGTCTATCATTGGACCACGGTTCCGGTGCGGCGGCCGCGCGGCATCCGCCGCGACCCCCGGGCGGGGGGGAAGGCCGCACGCCGGGACCGGAACCACGCCGCCCCGCGCCCGCGAATCTCCTGCTGAAAAACCCGACGGACTCGACTAGACTGCGCCTCGACCACATCCTCGCCCGGATGGAGCCGTCGAGGGGGAAGCCTTGAAGGAGCAGACCGCGATCGCGGTGATCTGTGACAAGCCCGTGCGCTACCGCGTGCGGCGCAGCGACCGTGCGCGGCGGCTGAGCCTGCAGGTCAGCCCGCGCAAGGGGCTCGAGGTCGTGCTGCCCCGGCGCTGGAGCCTGGCCGAGCTGGACCGCGCCCTGCGGGAGCACGCCGTCTGGATCGACGAGCAGGTCGACCGCTTCGACGTCCGCCAGGGGCCGCGCTCCCCGGAGCTGGTCACCGGCGGCACGGTGCTGGTGCTGGGCCGGCCGCGCGAGCTGCTGGTCGAGGGCGCCGAGCCGGGCCGCCGCCGCGGCCGCGTCGTCGCCGAGAACGACCGCCTGCGCGTCCAGCTCACGCCGGACGACCAGATGGACCCGCGCCCGCTGCTCGAACGCTGGCTGCGCCGCCTCGCGCGGCGGCACCTCGAGGCGCGGGTCAACGAGCTCGCCGCGCTGCACGGCCTGACCCCGAGCCGGGTCATCATCGGCGAGCGGACGAGCCGCTGGGGCAGCTGCTCGCACAAGGGCAACCTGTCCTTCTGCTACCGCCTGGCGATGGCCCCGCCCGCGGTGATCGACGCCGTCGTCTGCCACGAGCTGTGCCACCTGCGGCACCTCAACCACGGCCCCGGCTTCCGCAAGCTGCTGGCCGAGATCTGCCCCGAGCACGACGAGCACATGTCCTGGCTGCGCGACCACCACGACGACCTGCAGATCTGAGGCCCCCCCATGTCCGACCTGTACGCCCGCGACCGCGTCCTGGCCCTGCTGCACGAGCACACCCTGACCGAACCGCTGCGCCGCCACGCCTACGCCGTGGAGGCGGCCATGCGCGCGGCCGCCCTGCGCACCGGCAACGACCCCGAGTACTGGGGGGCGGTCGGCCTGCTGCACGACTTCGACTACGAGCGCTTCCCCGAGCCGCCCGACCACCCGCTGCAGGGCGCCGCGATCCTGCGCGGCCTCGGCTACCCGGAGCCCTTCGTGCGCGCGATCCTCTCGCACGCCGCCTACACGGGCGTGCCGCGCGAGGACGACTGCGCGCGCTGGCTCTTCGCCGTGGACGAGCTGTGCGGCTTCTGCATGGCCTGCGCGATGGTGCAGCCCGACCGCAAGATCGCCGCGGTCCAGGTCGCCTCGGTGCTGAAGAAGCTGAAGAAGAAGGACTTCGCCGCCAAGGTGAACCGCGCCGAGATCGCCGAGGGCGCGGCCGACCTGGGCCTGGAGCAGAGCGAGACGATCGCCCACGTGCTGGAGGCGCTCGCGGGGATCTCCGCCGACCTCGGTCTCTAGCCGCCGCGAAAAGGGGTGCGCGCATGAAGTCCCTGGACCTGGGCTGCGGCCCGCGCAGCAAGCTGGCGGGATCCGTCGGGCTCGACATGCGCCCGGCCCCCCACGTCGACGTCGTCCACGACCTGAACGACTACCCGCTGCCCTTCCCCGACGACGAGTTCGACCACGTCGAGATGTCCCACGTCATCGAGCACGTGACCCGCCCCCTGGATCTCATGGCCGAGGTCCACCGCATCGCCCGCGACGGGGCCACGGTGCGCATCATCACGCCCCACTACAGCTCGCAGCTCTCCTACGGCGACCTCGAGCACTTCCACCACCTGGGCTACATCACCTTCCTGACGCTGCAGGGCACCGGCCTGTTCGCCATCGCCCGCCACAAGCTCTGGTTCACCGACCTCTACCGCTGGTGCGGGCTCGCCTGGGTGGCCAACCGGTTTCCGCGGCGCTGGGAGAAGTACCACGCGTTCGCGATGCCGGCGCTTTACGTCGAGGTGATCCTGCGGGTCGCGAAGCCCGGCGGGCGGAAGAGTGCCGATCTCGTTCGGGATTACATGTACTGAGCGCCCGGGTGGGTGCGGGACATGGATCGAAGACATGGGCCTCGTCCTGCGGACGCGCGCCGGTCACCTCCTGTGACCGGCGCGCTCGACTTCCGGGTCCCCTGCGCCCTCCTGGCGCAGGGACCCTCCAGACGCCGCAGGACGAGGCCCATGTCTTCGATCCATGTCCGGCAGCCGGCCCGGGCGCCAGTTCATTGTATCACGATCGAGATGCGGCACGGCGCCTGCGCGTGCGGCGCCGCCCATGATTACCCCGATGTTGCACGGCAAGAACTGCGACCTGGTCGACTGCGTGGATACGGTGCGCCCGCGATCACCGGTGTGACGCAGAGGTCGTGAGGGGCCTGCTGCCGGGGGCGTCTGGAGGGCCGGAGCGCCAGGAGGGCGCGCAGGCCCGGAAGTCGAGCGAGCCGGACACAGGATGTGTCCGGCTCGCGTCCCCCGGCAGCAGGCCCCTCACGACCCTATTTCGCGCGCGCGCGTGCCAAGCGGCCAGCACCTCGGCCTCGCGCGCCGCCTCCAGTCCGCTGCGCAGCGCATCGGTCCGGTCCTGCGGCAGCGTCTTCCACCAGTCGAGCGTGTCGCGCACCGTCTCGGAGAGGGGGCGCAGGACCATGCCGTCGGAGAGGGCGCGGTCGACGCGGATGGTGCCGACGCCGGCCTCCTCGTAGGTGGGGATCCAGCAGGGCAGGTCGCTCCAGGCCTGGACCTGCTTCTCGGCCAGGAAGTCGCGGCCCACCCAGGTGAAGGTGGCGTCGGAGCCGGAGACGGAGCGGCAGGTCTCGAGCAGCTCGCCCATGGTCAGCTCGCCGGGGGGCGAGACGGCGTTGTGCAGGCCGACGAGGCGCTTCTCCAGGCCCAGGACCAGGAAGTCGGCCAGGTCGCGCACGTCGATGATCTGCACGGCCTCGGCGGGGCCCTCCGGGGCGAGCACCTCGCCGCCGCGGGCCACGCGCACCGGCCAGTAGGTGAAGCGGTCGCTGCCGTCCAGCGGGCCGACGATCAGGCCGGGGCGGACGTTCCAGACGCGGCCGGGCATGGCGTCGGACGCCGCCTGCTCGCAGAGGGCCTTCAGGGGGCCGTAGGTCTCGGCCGTGATCTCCTCGACGGTCGGGTCGGGCAGCGTGCCGACGGCCGACTTCTCGTTCAGGCCCACCTGGTTGAAGTCGCCGTAGACCGAGATGGTCGAGATGAAGACGTAGTGCTGGACGTGGTCGCGCAGCAGCTCGGCGGACATCTTCACGATGCGCGGGACGTAGCCGCTGGTGTCGATGACGGCGTCCCAGTCGCGGCCGCGCAGGGCGTCGAGCTTGCCGTCGCGGTCGCCCTCGAGCTTCTCGAGGTCGGGGAAGAGCGTCGGGTTCGACTTGCCGCGGTTGAAGAGCGTCACCTCGTGGCCGCGCGCGAGGGCGGCCTTGACGGTGTGGGGGCCCAGGAAGCGCGTGCCGCCCAGCACCAGGATGCGCAGGCGGCGGTCGCTGCGCATCTTCGTGAACGAGGCGCCCGCCGGCGACGGGGCCAGCGTGCCGGCCGCCGCCAGCGCGCCGGCCGCCAGGGTGGTCCTCAGGAAATCGCGTCGGTCCATGCTCATGTCGGGGTCTCCTGTCGTTTCAGGGCCAGCCGCCGCTGCGCGGCGCCCAGGGCCAGGCCCAGGGCTCCCCACAGCACGGCGACCGGCACGGTCGCTACGGCGAGACCGGCCAGGCCCAGGCCCGCCCGTCCCAGGACAGTGTACAGCGAGGCGCCCAGGGCGTCGCCGCCCCGGTAGACGAAGGTGTCGAGGAAGCTCTTGGACTTGAACCGCTGCTCCCGCGACACCACGGTGAACAGCGTCTCGCGCGCCGGGTGCATCAGCGCGTAGTTGGACGCGCGGCGCAGGACCTGGAAGACCGCCAGGACGGTCAGGGTGGGCACGGCGCCCAGGACGGCGAAGCCGACGGCGGTCAGCGCCGGCACGATCAGCAGCGTGCCGCCGACGCCCAGCCGCGGGATCAGCCGGCCGGCCACGCCCAGCTGCAGCAGCAGGGTCAGGCCGTTCACCGCCGCGTCGATGCGGGCGAAGATCGCGGCGCGCGCCTCGCGGCCGACCGCGGCGGCCTCGACGATGTTCGCCTGGGCGAAGTAGAGGATCGTCGAGGACACGGTGTAGAGCACCAGGTACAGCGCGACGCCCAGCAGGTAGGGGGAGCGCGCGACGGCGACGATCCCGGCCAGCGCGCCGGCGCGCCGCGGCGCGTCGCAGATCTCGGCCTCGGGCGCCTCGCCCTCGGCGCGGGCCGGCAGGCGCGACGGCAGCGCGCGCAGGCAGCGCACGGCCAGTTCCAGCATCAGCGCCGAGAGCAGCAGCAGGTCGGCGCGGCCCACGCCGCCGACCAGCAGGGCCGTCAGGCCGGCGCCGGCCAGGCCGCCGGCGCTGCCGCCCACGGCGATGAACCCGAACAGCCGCTTGCTGCGCTCCAGGTTCCAGCCGTCGGCCATCACCGCCCAGAACAGCGACACCGCCCACATGTTGAACACGCTGACCCAGACGTAGAAGACGCGGCCCAGGGCCAGGTCCGAGCCGTGGGGCGGCCAGCGCAGCAGCGCCCAGAACACCAGCAGGTTGGCGATGAAGAAGCGGTAGGCGGCGGGCACGAAGACGCGGCGCGGGAAGCGGTTGACCAGCAGCCCGAACACGGGCGCCGCCAGCAGCATGATGCCCAGGTTGACGAGGTAGAGCCGCGGCAGGTTGTCCACGCCGCCGGCGAGGCCCATCTCCTCGCGCAGCGGGCGCAGGATGTAGTAGCCGCACAGCACGCAGAAGAAGTAGGCGGCCGACAGCAGGACGGCAGCCGACTCCTCTCGTCTAACGGGCGTGAGCCGGACGATCCAGCGCGTGATCATGGCACGACCTTAACAGGGACCGGGCGGGGACGACAGCGGGGAAGTACGGGGGCGGGCGGAAGATGTTCGCCGCCGTCCCACGGCAGGGCGGGACGGCGGCGAGGGGAAGGCGGTGCGTCAGGCCGGCCGCATGGCGGCCGCATGCCAGCGTTCGGCGATGCGCCGCTCGTCCAGGCCCTGCCAGAACGCCTGCACCCCGTCGAGCATGTCGCGCCCGCCCTGCAGGAACTTCTCCTGGTCGAAGCCCTCGGCGAAGAAGGCCTCCTCCAGCTCGTCCATGACGTGGCCGGCGTGCTGGTCCTCGATGCGGTCGTGCCAGGTGAAGAAGGCCAGCGGCAGGTCGGGCTGCTCGCGCCGCTTGAAGGCCTCGAGCCCGGCGATCAGTTCCTTCCAGAAGCCCGCGGCGGCCCAGTTCTCCACCGCGAAGCTGGCGCCCTCGGCGACGTTGGCGTCGGCGCTGCCGTAGATCTGGGCCAGGCGGTCGCAGAAGAACAGGGTCGACGGCGTGCCGTGCATCCGTTTGCCCATGTCGTTGAAGCCGAGCCCGAGCTTCTCGCCGATCTTCAGCAGCCACTCGAAGTGGGCGGCCCGGAAGCGGAACATCCCGCCGTCGACGGAGCCCTCGATCGAGACCAGCTCGGGATCGCCCTGGCGGTCGGCGTCGTCGCCGCCGGGACGGCCGCCGGCGCTGTTGAAGATGACGCCGATCTCGTTGGCGAGGATCTCCTTCGAGGCGCGCATCCCCTCCAGCGAGGAGGCGTTGATCGTCTTGAGCAGCTGGGCCACCAGGAAGAGGTTCGAGAAGACCGAGAACTGCACGATCATGTGCGTGACGTCGGCGCGGCCGGCCTCGCCGGTCGCGAACCAGCGCGTGTAGGTGTTGTCGGTGATGACCGGGTGGCTCATCAGGCGGTGGTTGCAGGTCGCCACGAAGGCATCGAAACGGGCGGCGTCCTCGCGGGATACCTCGCCGGCCGCGACGCGGCCGCGGAACTCCTGGGAGACGGTGAGCTGCATCGGCGACCTCCTGGCTATGGTAGAAATCGGATGGATTTGGATAGGATAACTCCGGTATCTGCCGACGCCACCTCGGGCTCGGGCTGTTCAAGGCCGGGAGGGTGTGGTAGCATGGCCCGGGACGCGCCGGGGTCGCAGGCGAGGACGGTAGGCGCATCCTTAATATCGACAGCAAGTTGCTTGGCCGATAGATCGCGCCGACAGCGCGGGGAGCGTCGTATGGGATTCCGGTACGGGGAGGTCCTGGACCTCTGGCGACGGTGGACGGGACTGGGGAAGCCGCGGCCGGAGACGCGCGCAGCCCGAGGACCCGTCAGCCCCGCGATCGTGCCCCGGATCCTCGAACAGGCCCTGCGCCAGGTCGAGCTGCTGCGCGCCTCCGGGCGCGAACTGCAGGGAGCCGCGGTCCTGGAGGTCGGCACCGGCTCGGCGCCCGTCGTGCCGCTGATCTACGGGCTCGCCGGCGCCGGGGAAGTCATCCTGGCGGACCACGTGCGGTCGCTCGACCGCGACCTCCTGGTCCGCACGGCGTTCAACCTCCGGGGCCACTCGCGCGAGATCGCCGCCCGGCTCGGCCAGCCCGAGCGCGACGTGCTGCAGCGGCTGCGGGTGGTCGACGACGAGACCGTCTTCGCCGCGCTGCGGCAGTTCCGGATGCAGTACCTCGCGCCCTACGACCTGCTCGAGGCGACGCTGCCCGACCACGGCGTCGACGTCGTCACCGGCAGCGACCTGCTGCAGCACTTCGGTCCCCGCTACCTGCGCGCGATGATGCCGGTGATCGGCCGGCTGCTGCGTCCCGAGGGCGTCCTGTGCCACTGCGTGGAGCGCGCCGACCGTCTCGCCGCGGTGGCCCTGCTGCGCGAGACGGGCTTCGGCATCGTCACCGAAGAGACCGAACCCGTCCTGCGCGTGGTCACCGGCGACGAGCCGGCGGTCCTGCGCAACACGCCCCCCGACTCCTTCCTGCTGGCCTCCTGGCGGGGCGGCGCCCTGCGGGCGGACGAGCGCTGACGTCCGAACCCGGAGGCGACCCGTGGCGAACATCGCTTTCGACATCCGCGCGCGCGCGCGCGTCGACGGCGCGCGCGTCGCGATGCGGCACAAGCGCGACGGCCGCTGGCTCGAGACCACCTACGCGGAGCTGGACGCGGCGGTCGAGCAGGTGGCGGCGGGGCTGGTGCGCCTGGGCGTGGCCCGGGGCGACCGCGTGGCGCTGTTCGCGCCCAACATGCCCGCCTGGACCCTGTGCGACCTCGCCGTGCTGTCGGTCGGGGCGGTCACCGTCCCGGTCTACGCCACCAGCACCGCCGAGCAGCTCGCCGCGATCGTCGAGGATTCCGGCGCGCGCGTCCTGATCGCCGGCACGCCGGCCGAGGCGGCGACCGCGGCGGCCCTCGCCGCCGGCCGGACCCTGATCCTGTGCGAGGGCGAGGCGCCCGCGTCGGCGCCGGGCGCGGTCGCCCTGTCGGCGCTGACCGCGGCCGCGATCGAGCCCGCGATCGCCGCCGAGCTGCGCCGGCGCGAGGAAGCCGCGGGCGACGACGACCTCGCCACGATCATCTACACCTCCGGCACGACCGGCGACCCCAAGGGCGTGCTGCTGACGCACGCCAACTTCCGCTGCCAGTTCGCGTCCCTCGACCGCCGGTTCGTGTTCGGCCCCGACGACCACTCGCTCTGCTTCCTGCCCCTGAGCCACGTCTACGAGCGGGCCTGGTCCTACTACGTCTACCTCAAGGGCGCCCGCAACTCCTTCGTCGCCGACCCCAAGCAGGTCGTGGCCCACCTCGCCGAGGTGCGCCCGACGGCGATGGTCTCGGCGCCGCGCCTCTACGAGAAGGTGCACGCCGCCGTCCACGAGAAGGTCGCCCGCGCGCCGCGCCTGCGCCGCGCCCTGTTCCACTGGGCCGTGCGCACCGGCGGGGCCTACCAGGCCGCGCGGCCGCGGTCCGGCGCGCCGGCCCGGGGCTGAAGCTGCGCCACGCCGCGGCCGACCGCCTGGTGCTGCGGCGGCTCCGCGACCTGATGGGCGGGCCCAAGAGCGTCCTGTCCGCGGGCGGCGCGCCCCTCGCGACGGAGATCGAGAACTTCTTCCTGGCGACGGGCCTGCTGATCTGCCAGGGCTACGGCCTGACCGAGACGGCGCCCATGATCGCCTGCAACGCGCCGGCCGCCTGCCGCTTCGGCACCGTGGGCCGGCCCATCGACGGCGTCGAGGTCCGCATCTCCGACGAGGGGGAGATCCTCGTGCGCGGCCCGAACGTCACCGCCGGCTACCACAACCGGCCGGCGGAGACGGCCGCCGCCCTGCGCGACGGCTGGCTCCACACCGGCGACGTCGGGCACCTCGACGCGGACGGCTTCCTGGTGGTCACCGACCGCATCAAGGACCTGATCGTCACCTCGACCGGCAAGAACATCGCGCCGCAGCGCATCGAGACGCTCGTGGGCGGCGACCACTTCATCGACCAGCTGGCCGTCGTCGGCGACCGCCGCCAGTACGTCAGCGCCCTGGTCGTGCCGGCCTTCGAGGCGCTCAAGGTCTGGGCCCAGGAGAAGCGCATCGCCTTCCGCGACCACGAGGACCTGATCGCCAAGCCCGAGGTCGTGCAGCTCATGGAGGAGCGGATCCGCTCGCGCTCCCTGCAGCTCGCGCCCTTCGAGACGATCCGGAAGTTCACGCTGCTGGCCCGGCAGTTCACGCAGCAGGCGGGGGAGATCACCCCGACGCTGAAGGTGCGGCGCAAGGTGATCGCGGAGAAGTACCGCCACCTCATCGACCGCATGTACAACTGAGGCCCCCCATTGATGCCTGGCCGGGGGCCCGCACATGTGCCGGGCGTCCGGCCTCGCCACGGCGGCGTGGGCAGGGCCCCACGCCGCCGTGCGCATACCCGGCCCGTTATGCGGGTTTTCGTGAAGATGGGTAGGGGGCCTTGGATCGCGCCCCGTTGACCTGCCGTGTCCGTCGTTGTCGCCGTAGCCGCGGTCCCAGGACTGCAGCCACAGGGCGGTGAGGGTCACCTCGGAGGTGGCGTAGGACGCGCCTTCGAGTTCGCTGGCGCAGGTCTTGCCGTTGGTCGCGCCCTTGTAGGTGTAGTCGTCGACGCGGTCGAGGGTCACGCCGCAGCCGGCCTTGGGGGCGAGCTGCTCGGGCGTGAGGGAGGCGAAGCGGGAGGGGTCGCTCCAGGCGCCGGCGAAGGACGTCTCGTCGGGCAGGGTGTAGACGTCGCTGACGTAGCTGTCGGCGTCCTTGCGGGTGAGGCGGTACACGCGCTGGCGGTACGGGGCCGGGGCGCCCGCGACGGTCTGCTCGACGTAGAGCCAGACGCCGTCGCTGCGGGCCGGCCAGATCTGGGACATCTCCAGGCGGATGTCGCGGAACTCGGGGTCCGCGGCCGCCTGCGGGGCGCTGCTGAACGAGCCCGTCATCAGCTTGGAGAACGCCAGCAGCTGCATGTCCGGAGGCGTGGGCGGCGTGTAGTCGTAGAACTTCTCGCCCAGGAAGCCGCCGCAGCCCGTCAGGACCGCCGCCGCGCCGGCCAGGATCGTCAGGATGGACAGGGTCCGCACGGCCGTCGTCATCGTTCTCTCCTCTGGGGGAAACCGCCGGTTCGCACCGCCATGAATTTGCGCTTCCGGCGCCCGTCTGTCCACCCCGGGATGCATCCGGGCCGATTTCACCAAGATTTCACAGACGCGGAGGGCGCCACTGCCTATCATGGGCCCCGGGAGGTGAGGGCATGGCCAAGGACACGATCCTGATCGTCGAGGACGAGGAGGACATCCAGGAACTCGTCCGCTACACGCTGGAGCGCGAGGGCCACATCGTGGTGGCCGCCGAGACCGGGGAGAAGGGGCTGGCCGCCGTCCGTGGGGCGCGCCCGGCGCTGATCCTGCTGGATCTCATGCTTCCGGGTCTGGACGGCAAGGAGGTCTGCCGGCGGCTCAAGCAGGACGAGGCGACCCGCTCCATCCCGGTGATCATGCTGACGGCCCGGGGCGAGGAGGCCGACATCGTGGCCGGCCTGGAGCTCGGCGCCGACGACTACATCACCAAGCCCTTCAGCACCAAGGTGCTCGCGGCGCGGGTCGGCGCGGTGCTGAGACGCACGGCGCGCGCCGTGCCGGCGGCGCAGGACGTGATCGAGATCGGCGACCTGACGATCCACCCCGGCCGGCACGAGGTGACCGTGGCCGGGAGCAAGGTCGACCTGTCCACCACGGAATTCGGCATCCTGCAGTTCCTGGCCCGGCGTCCCGGCTGGGTCTTCACGCGGCGCCAGATCGTGCGCGGCGTGCACGGCGAGGACCACCCGGTCCTGGACCGCTCCATCGATGTGCAGATCGCCACCCTGCGCCGCAAGCTCGCAGAGCGGGGCGATTTCGTGGAGACTGTCCGCGGCGTCGGTTACCGGTTTGCCGAGTAGGAAGGCGACCATGGGCCGTCGTCGCCTGTTCTGGCAGCTCTTCCCCGCCTTCGTGGCGATCACCACCCTGTCGCTGATCGCCGTCTCCGCGCTGACCGCGCACGTCGTGCGCACCTCGTTCCGCGACCGCGCCGTCACGGACATGCGGCGCGATGTCGGCGAGATCGGGCTCGATTTCGAGGCCTGGTTCCCCGCCGCCGCGCCGCCGGCCGCGCGTGACGCGGCGTGCCGCGACCTGTCGCGGCGTCTGGGCGCCCGCCTCACGGTCATCGCGCCCGACGGGACCGTGCTCGGGGACTCCGACGGGGATTCCGCGGCGCTGGAGAACCACGCCGGCCGCGCGGAGGTGCGCGCGGCGCTCGCCGGCCGCCCCTCCAACGCGATCCGCGAAAGCCGCACCGTGGGGCACGAACTCATCTACCACGCGGAGCCCGTGGTCCGCGGCGGCGAGACGGTCGCCGTGGTGCGCCTGGCGGTCTCCGCGGTCTTCGTCGACGCCGAACTGGCCGCCATCCGGGAACGGATCGCCTTGAGCGCGCTGGCGGTGGCGCTGCTGGCGGCCGCGGTCAGCCTGTGGATCAGCCGCCGGCTGAGCCGGCCGCTCGAACAGCTGCGGCACAGCGCAGAGCTCTATGCGGCCGGCGACCTGGAGCACCGCCTGCCGCCGGCGGAGACGCGCGAGATCGACCAGCTGGCCGAGGCCATGAACGCCATGGCGGCCCAGCTCGACGAACGCATCCGTGCCGCGGAACGCCAGCGGGACGAACTCGAGGCCGTGTTCGCGGGCATGGTCGAAGGGGTTCTGCTGATCGACGCGCGCCAGCGCATCGTCAGCCTGAACCAGGCCGGCGCCGACCTGCTGGGCGTACCCTGCGAGGGCGCCGCGGGCCGCACCGTGCCCGAGGCGCTGCGGCACGCCGCGCTGCAGCGCTTCATCGAGCGCACGGCGGGCGAGGCGGCGGCCGCCGCCTGCGAGGCCGACCTGGAACTGCCCGGCGCCGACGGCGGGACGGTCCACCTGCGCGTGCACGGGGTACGGCTGGAGCGCCCGGGCGAGCCGCCGCGCACGCTGGTGGTCATGCACGACGTGACCCGCATGCGCAAGCTGGAGAACGTGCGCCAGGAGTTCGTGGCCAACGTGTCGCACGAGCTCAAGACACCCGTCACCTCGATCAAGGGCTTCGTCGAGACGCTGCGCGACGGCGCGCTGGACCACCCCGCCGACGCGCGGCGCTTCCTGGACATCGTCGCCCGCCAGGCCGACCGCCTGCAGGCGATCATCGAGGACCTGCTCTGCCTGTCGCGGCTGGAGCAGGGCACCGGCCAGACCAGCCGCGAGATGGGGGTCTACCCGGTGGCCGGTGTCCTGGCCGCCGCCGTGCAGACCTGCCAGCCCCACGCCGACGCGCGCGGCACGCTGCTGGCGGTGGCCTGCGAGCCGGTCGTGCGCGCCCACCTCGACCCGCCGCTGCTGGAGCAGGCCCTGGTCAACCTCATCGAGAACGCCATCAAGTACAACGAAGAGGGCACGCGGGTCACCGTGTCGGCGCGCGAGGAGGGGGACGTGGTGCACATCGTCGTGGCCGACAACGGCCGCGGCATCGAGGCCCGGCACCTGCCGCGGCTCTTCGAGCGCTTCTACCGCGTGGACCGGGCCCGCAGCCGGCAGGAGGGCGGCACCGGCCTGGGCCTGGCCATCGTCAAGCACATCGCGCTGTTCCACGGCGGGGAGGTGGACGTGCGCTCCACGCCCGGAGGCGGCAGCGAGTTCACGCTGACGCTGCCGAGCCGGCCGGCCGCGGTCCGTCCGGGGTAAGGGTCACTTCCCGATGGTGGGTTCCCGGCCGCCGGCGATCCCGAAGGGGAGGCCCAGCATGCTCAGATTGACGCCCATCGCGAAGCTGTCATTGCGGTTGAGGTTGAAGGCGAGGCCCGGCCGCAGGCCGGCGACCTCGAACAGGCCGGGGTAGAGGTTCACGCGCAGCTTGTAATCCTTGGACCGCGCCCACAGCACCGAAGCCAGCAGCGAGTTGTGGCGGTCGTAGAAGACGCCGGCGGTCGCCGCCAGCTCGGCGCCCTTGTGGTACTGCGTGATGTCGATCAGCACGTCGGCCTTCATCCCGGCGCCGACCGAGAGGCTGCGGCCGTCGTCCCAGGTCCGCGACAGGCCGAGCTCGCCGTGCGTGCCGTAGTGGTAGAACAGGCTCCAGTGCTCCCATTTCGGCAGGTCCAGCTTCATGGCGAAGTTCTGCCCGTTGTTGATGAGCGTCTGGTGCCAGGGATCGATCATCGGCTGGTAGGACCAGTCGCTCATGTGCAGGGTCTCGCCGAAGAAACGGCAGACCCCCTCGTTGCTGAACAGCAGGATGCTCGCCGGGTCGAACAGCAGCATGTCGGCGACCGGATCGGTGGTCCAGCCGTCGTAGTCGTCGTTCTCGACCACCTCGTTCAGCAGGTGGTAGAGCATCAGCGTGCCGCCGCTCCAGGCCGACGCGTGCTCGTAGCCGTGCGCGCGGTACCACTCCTGGGTCATGCGGTAGCTCATCCCGCCGCCGAGCAGGTGCTGCGTGTAGTTCGGCCAGTAGTGGGCCTTGCCGCTGTTGAAGCTGATCGGGATGACCTCGCGCTGCAGGAAGTCCCACCAGCCCTCCGCCTGGATGGCGCCGCCGGGATCGGCCAGGTTCTTCCAGACGTTCTTCCAGCCCTGCCGGTAGTCGACGTCCAGGGGATGGTTGTCGCGGCTCGACAGCTGCATGATCCCCCAGCCGCCGTTGACGACCAGGCGCAGGGGATGGATGAGCGAATCGGTGCCGTATTCCAGCCCGTGATAGAAATAGGCGCGCTGCTCCTCTTCGGCGCACGCGGGGCCGGCCAGGGTGGCGGCGAGCAGCAGGGCGAGCGAAGCGGCGAACTGGACTCTGTGCATGACCGTCCGTGTCCCGGGAATGAGGCGGAAAATGCCGCCGGAGGCCGGCGTGGCGGGCCGAATATCCGCCCGCCGTCCACGGACCGCAAGCCTCGATGTCGGCGGCGGATCCCCCTATTGACAGCAGGGTGATCGCAGGCCACTGTTGATCTCACAGATTCGAAACCGTTTCTCAAGACGCAGCCGGGAGTCACCGCCATGCCGATCCCGTCCCGCGCCGTCCGGCATCCGCTGCTGCTGGCAGCACTGCCCTGGCTCCTGGTCTTGCTCGCCGGCGCCGCCGCCGCGCAGACGATCGACGATTGCCTGATCTGCCACGAGGACCAGACGCTCACCAAGAACCGCAGCGGCAACGTTGTTTCCCTGTACGTCGCCAAGACGGTCTTCGAGGGTTCGGTGCACGGCCGCGGGGGGCTGGCCTGCGTCGACTGCCACGCGGACCTGGCCGGCGTCGAGGGCGAACACGAGTCCCGTCTCGCGCCGGTGGATTGCGCCACGTGCCACGACGACGTCGCGACGATCTACGCGGGCAGCCTGCACGGGCGGCGGGTGGCCGCCGGGGATCCGAACGCGCCGAGCTGCGCGGACTGCCACGGCGCCCACGACATCCTGCCGCCCGAAGAGCCGACGTCCCGGGTGAACCGCTTCAACATCCCGCTGATGTGCGGCGGTTGCCACAAGGAGGGGACGCCGGTCACGCGGATGTACGACATCCCGCAGGACAGCATCCTGACCCACTACTCGCAGAGCATCCACGGGGAAGGCCTGTTCAAGCGCGGGCTGACCATCTCCGCGGTCTGCATCGACTGCCACACCGCCCACGACGTGCGCCCCCACACCGACCCCAAATCGTCGATCTCGCGCGAGCGCGTGGCGGCCACCTGCCAGCAGTGCCACGGGCGCATCGAGCAGGTCCACCAGAAGGTGATCGAAGGCGCGCTGTGGGAAAAAGAGCCCCACAAGGTCCCGGCCTGCGTCGAATGTCACCAGCCCCACCGCTTGCGCCGCGCCACTTACCAGGAGGGCGTCTCGGACAGCGAGTGCCTGGCCTGCCACGGGCGCCGGGACCTGTCGGTGGTGCGCGGCGACGAGACGGTCTCCCTCTTCGTCGACGCCGCCGAGGCCGGCGGCTCGGCGCACCGCAAGGTGTCCTGCGCCCAGTGCCATACCGGCACGACGCCGAACCACCCCGAGCGGGCCTGCGCCACGGTCGCCAGCCGGGTCGACTGCTCCATCTGCCACGCCGAGCAGGTGAACCTCTACGCCGAGAGCACCCACGGCACGCTGCTGGCGCGCGGCGACCCCGACGCGCCCCAGTGCCGCACCTGCCACGGCACGCACGGCGTCCGGCTGCACATCGACCCCCGGTCGCCCACCTACGTCAGCAACGTCGCCGCGCTGTGCGCGGAGTGCCACGGGGCCGGCGGCAAGGCCGACGTCCGCTACACGGGCCGCGACAAGGGGATGGTGGAGAACTACGCGGAGAGCGTGCACGGCCGGGCCATCCAGCAGAGCGGCCTGGTCGTCTCGGCGACGTGCACCGACTGCCACACCGCCCACCACGTCCTGCCGCAGACCGACGTGCGCTCGACCATCAACCGCAGCCGGATCGTGGGCACCTGCGCCCACTGCCACGAAGGCATCTTCGAGACCTTCCGCAACAGCATCCATTTCACGGGGGAGGCGCGCGACGGCGTCCAGTTGCCGATGTGCAACGACTGCCACTCCTCGCACGAGATCACCGAGACCGACGCCCGGGGCTTCATGCACGAGATCGTGACCACCTGCGGCCACTGCCACCAGGACGTCACGGATTCCTACTTCGAGACGTTCCACGGCAAGGTCGTCAAGCTGGGCTACACCGAGACGGCCAAGTGCCAGGACTGCCACGGCTCCCACGACATCCTGCCGCCGGGCGACCCGGCCTCGACGCTCTCGCGCGACAACATCGTGGCCACCTGCGCCCAGTGCCATCCCGAGTCGCACCGCCGCTTCGCGGGCTACCTGACGCACGCCACGCACCACGACAAGGACAAGTACCCGTTCATCCACTACACGTGGCTGTTCATGACGGCCCTGCTGGTGGGCACCTTCGCCTTCTTCGGCATCCACACGCTGCTGTGGCTGCCGCGCTCGATCATGGCCCTGAAGCACTCGCGCCAGCTGCGCCGCGACCAGCGGCCGGGCGAGAAGCAGTTCCGCCGCTTCAAGCGTCTGCCGCGCTACCTGCACATCCTGGTGATCGTCAGCTTCCTGGGCCTGGCGGTCACCGGCATGACCCTGAAGTTCTCCTACTTCGGGTGGGCGCAGTGGATCTCCCACGCCCTGGGCGGCTTCCAGGGCACCGGCGTGATCCACCGCCTCTGCGCGCTGATCACGTTCTTCTACTTCACGCGCCACATCATCGACATCATCTGGCAGAAGAAGCAGTCGGGCCTGGGCTGGGCGGACTTCCTGACCGGCCCCGACTCGATGATGCCCAAGAAGCGCGACGGCGTGGAGTTCGTGCAGACGATCCGCTGGTTCGTCGGCCTGGGGCCGCGGCCCGAATACGGCCGCTGGACCTACTGGGAGAAGTTCGACTACTTCGCGGTGTTCTGGGGCGTGGGCATGATCGGCCTGTCGGGCCTCATCCTGTGGTTCCCCGAGGTGTTCACCCGCGTGCTGCCGGGCTGGTTCGTCAACGTGGCGACCATCATCCACTCGGACGAGGCGTTGCTGGCGACCGGCTTCATCTTCACGGTGCACTTCTTCAACACGCACTTCCGGCCCGACCGCTTCCCGATGGACCCGGTCATCTTCACCGGCCGGATGTCCCTGGAGGAGTTCAAGGCCGACCGGCCCCGCGAGTACCGCGAGCTGGTCGAGTCCGGGGAGCTGGAGAAGCACCTGGTCGACCCCCTGACGCCGAACATGGTCAAGGCGCTCAAGGTGTTCGGGTTCACGGCGCTGGGGATCGGGTTGAGTCTGATCGTCCTGATCATTTGGACCGAGATCTTCGGCTACCGATGACCCCCCCAACTGAACATCAGGTAGGGAGACATCTGGTGGCGTTTGGGATGGATTTGGGGTATTGATAAGGGACTCGGCGAGCTTGAGTTTCGGGGAATCCTGGGGCTCAAGTTCGCTCCCCGCCTGCCGATAATTGATATCAGGTCAGCTTTGGTGTAGAATTGTGCGACGTTGCCCGGACGAGTCCGCGGGTGCGGTGGTCGTCCCTCGTCGGTCTGTTAGTGGAAAGGACATCCAAGATGTTCAAGATGCCGAAGTCCGCGCCCCGCACCGGCGTCGTCTCCCTGCTATTACTGCTGCTCGTCTTGGCCGCCGGTCCCGCTGCGGCGCAGTGGTCGGACGCGACCACGCCCGCCCTGGCGGATGCGACCCCCAGCCACGGCGTGTCCTGGGCCGACTTCGACCTGGACGGCGACCTGGACATCTACCTGGCGAACAACGGCGTCAACAAGCTGTTCCGCAACGGCGGCGAGGACCCGGGCAACCCCGGCCAGTGGCTGTGGGCGAACGTGGCGCCGGTCAACGGGACCGGCATCGGCAGCAGCCAGGTCTCGAGCGTGGGCGTCTGGGGCGACTACGACAACGACGGGGACCCCGACCTCTACCTCGCGAACACGCAGGGCGCGAACCACCTCTTCCGCAACGACCCGGTCAACCCCGGCCTGCCGGACGACCCCAACCGCGCCTTCGTGGACGTCACCAACTCGCTGGTGCTCGGTTCGACCCGGGCCACCCACTCCTCGGCCTGGGTGGACTACGACAACGACGGCGACCTCGACCTGTACATGTGCGACGCGATCAGCAACTTCCTGCTGCGCAACGACGGCGCCGACCCCCAGGCTCCCGGCTTCACCACGTTCACCGACGTGACGGCCGCCACCGGCACCACGAGCGTCTACGACAGCCAGGGCGTGGCCTGGGCCGACTACGACCGGGACGGCGACCAGGACCTCTTCATCGCCAACTACAACGGCCCGAGCCAGTTCCTGCGCAACGACCCCCAGACCCCCAGCGATCCCGACGATCCCGACCGCGTCTTCGTGAACGTGACCGCCGCCGCCGGCCTGACGCACACCGGCCCCAGCCGCGGCGCGTCCTGGGGCGACTTCGACAACGACGGCGACGCCGACCTCTACCTCACCAACTACGGCACCGCGAACCGCCTCTACCGCAACGACGGCGGCGTCTTCCTGTCGATCGGCGTCGCGGCGGGCGTCGCCGACGCCGGCAACGGCCGCCACTGCTGCTGGGTGGACTACGACAACGACGCCGACCTGGACCTCTGGGTCACGAACTACGACAACGGGATCGTGACGCAGGACAGCCGCCTGTACCGCAACGACGGCCCCGACGGGCTGAACCCCGACGGCTGGCTCTTCGTGGACGCCGCCGACGCCCTGCTGGCCAACGACCTCGGCCTGGGCTCCTCGGCCGGCTGGGCCGACTACGACGCCGACGGCGACCTGGACATGTACTTCGTCAACTGGAACGCGGACCACCCCAACAAGCTCGTCCGCAACGACCTGGCCACCGGCGCCGACTACCTGCACCTCGACCTCGCCGGGCGCCTCTCGAACGCCTCGGCCATCGGCGCTCGCGTGCGCGTGGTCACCGGGCACCCACACGCAGGTCCGCGAGATCAACGGCGGCGAGGGCTACCACGGCCAGAACAGCCTGCGCGCGGAGTTCGGCCTGGGCCTGAGCGCCGTGATCGACTCGGTGACCGTGCGCTGGCCCTCGGGCGTGGTCCAGCAGCTGGGCTCCGTCACGGCCAGCCAGCTGCTCGAGGTCGTGGAGCCGGGCCCCGACGCCCCGGTCCTGGACGCCGAGCCGGCCTACACCTCCGGCACGACCAACACCGTGTCCTGGAGCGACGAGTCCGGCAGCGGCGCCGTCGAGTACCGCGTGCAGGCCGCCCTGGACACCGGGTTCGCCACCCTGGTGGGCGACTCGGGCTGGATCGCCGGCCTCTCGCACGAGTTCACCGGCCTGTCCGACGGGCAGCTCGTCCGCTACCGGGTCCGCGCGCGCGACGCGGGCGGCATCGCCTCGCGCTGGTCGGGCTCGGTGGGCTCGCTCCAGGACGACGCGCCGCCCGTCTCGTCGCTCAACAACGTCGTGAGCCCGCAGCAGGACGTGCCGTTCAGCGTGGCGTACCTGGCCACGGACACCGGCAGCGGCGTGGCCTCGGTCGACCTCTACTACCGCGTGGACCCGGCCCCCTGGACGCTCTTCGGCACCCGGACCGACGGGCAGCCCTTCGTCTTCACCAGCCCCGAGGGCCCGGCCACCTACGAGCTGTACTCGATCGCCACCGACAACATCGGCAACGTGGAAGCGGCGCCGCCGATGCCCGACGAGACGGTCGTCGTGGAGCCGGCGCACTGGGTCAACGTCGCCCCGGCCGACGGCTCGGGCGTGGGCAACAACGGCAACGGCCGCGGCGCCGCCTGGGGCGACTACGACGGCGACGGCCTCTACGACCTGTTCATCACGAACCGGCCGGTCTGGTTCCTGCCCAACGACGACACCGACCACCTCTTCCACAACCTGGGCCCCGACCTGGGCGACCCCGACTCCTGGCTCTTCCAGGACGTCACCACCGGCGCCATGGCCGACCCCGCCTACGGGCAGGGCGTCTCCTGGGGCGACTTCGACGGCGACGGCGACCTGGACGTCTACCAGGCCAACATGGCCGTGGCCGGCACGGCGCCCAACCACCTCTGGCGCAACAACGGCAACGGCTCGTTCACCGACATCGCGCCGCAGACCGGCACGACCGACCCCGCCGGCAGCGGGCGCGGGGCGACCTGGGTCGACTTCGACCTCGACGGCGACCTCGACCTGTACCTCTGCAACGACGGCCCCAACTACCTGTGGCGCAACGACGGCGAGGACCCGCTCAACCCGGGCAGTGGCTGTTCGTCAACGTCGCGCCGACCGACGGCACGGGCATCGGCGACGACATGTACACCATGGGCTGCTCGTGGATCGACTACGACAACGACGGCGATCCCGACCTCCACCTCGCCAACTACAACAACGGGCCCGACCGGCTCTTCCGGAACGACGGCGAGGATCCCCTGAACCCCGGCCAGTGGGTCTTCACGAACGTGGCGGCGCTGATGGGCATCGAAGTCGTAGGCAACGGCATGAACGCCAGTTGGGGCGACTACGACAACGACGGCTGGCTCGACTTCTACCTGGCCAACGACGGCCCGAACCGCCTCTACCACCGCGTGCCGGGCGTCGACCACTTCGAGGACGTCACCGCGGTCAGCGGCGCCGGTCTCGGCGATCCCGGCTACACGACCGGCACCGGCTGGGCCGACTACGACAACGACGGCGACCTGGACCTCTACGTCGGCAACCACTGGACCGACGCCACGGGCGACTGGGTCCCCAACCACCTGTTCCGCAACGACGGCGAGGACCCGCTGAACCCCGGGCGCTGGGTCTTCACCGACGTGGCGCCGGCCGGCGGCGCCGGCATCGGCGCGGGCGAGAACACCACGGCCACCGCCTGGGCCGACTACGACAACGACGGCGACCTGGACGTCTACCTGTGCAACATGTCCGGCACGCCGAACTTCCTGTTCCGCAACGACGTGCCCGACGCGCAGACCAACCACTGGCTGCAGCTGGACCTCGTGTCGCTGTCGGCGAACACCTCGGCGATCGGCGCGCGCGTGCGCTGCGTCGTGGGCGGGACGTCGATGATCCGCGAGGTCGAGGGCATCACCGGCTTCCTGTCGCAGAACTCGCTGACCGTCGAGTTCGGCCTGGGCGCCGCGGCCGTGGCCGATTCGGTCCTGATCCGCTGGCCCTCGGGGATCGAGCAGAACCTGGTCGGCGTGGCCGCCGGCCAGCGGCTCGAAGTGATCGAGAGCGGGCCCGGACGCCCGGTGCTGGCCGCGCTGCCGGCGATCACGGCCGGGGACTCGCTCGTGCTGGCCTGGAACCCCGTCAGCGGCGAGGCGCCGGTGACCTACCAGGCCGAGCTGGCCGCCGACGCCGCCTTCACGCAGGTGCTGGCCGACAGCGGCTGGATCGCCGGGACCTCGCACGTCTTCACGGGCCTGGCCGACGGCTTCACCGGCTTCTACCGGGTCCGCTCCCGCGACGCCGCCCTGCTGGTCTCGCTGTGGTCCAACACCGTCACCACGCGGCAGGACGCCAGCCCGCCGGCCTCGGCGGTCGATCCCGTGGTCGTCGCCTTCCAGGGCCTGCCCTTCGACGTGACCGCCACGGCCGCCGACGCCGTCAGCGGCGTCGCGCGCGTCGACCTCTGGTACCGCCACGGCGACGACCAGGGGCCGTTCACGCTGTTCGGCTCGACGACCGACGGCTCGCCGTTCTTCTTCGACCTGCCGGACAGCCTCGGGATGTACTACTTCTACACGACGTCCGCCGACAGCGCGGGCAACGAGGAGCCCGCGCCCGCCGGCTGGGACCAGTCCGTGCTCGTGACCCAGCCGCAGTGGGTGCTGGTCTCGCCCGCGGACGGCAGCGGCGTCGGCAACGACGGCAACGGCCGCGGCGTGGCCTGGGGCGACTACGACCGGGACGGCGACCACGACCTCTACATCACCAACCGCATCGTCTACCAGAACTCGGCCGACGCCACGAGCCACCTGTTCCGCAACGACGGGGCCGACCCCGGCGAGCAGGACAGCTGGCTGTTCGCCGACGTCTCGGTGCCCCCGATGACCACCCCGGGCTACGGCCAGGGCGTGGCCTGGGGCGATTTCGACGGCGACGGCGACCTGGACCTCTACCAGACCTACATGCAGGTCAGCGAGGGCACGCCGGCCCCCAACCGCCTGTACCGCAACGACGGCGCCGGCGTCTTCACCGAGATCGGCGTGGAGACCGGCACCGACGACGGCGGCAGCGGCCGCAGCTGCTCCTGGGCCGACTACGACCAGGACGGCGACCTGGACCTCTACCTCTGCAACAACGGCGCGAACCGCCTCTACCGGAACGACGGCCTGAACCCCGAGGCGCTCGCCCTGTGGGTGTTCACCAACGTGGCCCCCGCCGACAGCACCGGCATCGGCGACGGCAGCTACACCATGGGTTGCGCCTGGGGCGACTACGACAACGACGGCGACCCCGACCTCTACCTCGCCAACTACAACGAGCAGCCCGACCGCCTGTTCCGCAACGACGGGCCGGACCCCCGCAACGCCGGCGAGTGGCTGTTCACGGACGTCGCCGCCGAGGTCGGCCTGGTCGACACCGGCAGCGGCCTGGGCTGCGCCTGGGGCGATTTCGACAACGACGGCCTGCTGGACCTCTACGTCACCAACGACGGGCCCAACTTCCTGTACCACAACGTCTCGGTGGGCGTGGCGACGGGCAAGCTGGGACGCCGGCCGCAGGACGCCGGCGACAACGCCGCCGAGAAGGCCGCCCCGACGATCCAGTTCGTCGACATCGCGCCGATGTACGACGTGGGCCTCGACGACGGCCTCTACGGCTCCGGCATCGGCTGGGCCGACTACGACAACGACGGCGACCTCGACCTGTACATGGGCAACCACTGGAACGCCAACGGCGACCCGGCGCCCAACCGCATGTTCCGCAACGACGGCCCGGACGAGGGCAACGCCGTGGGCTGGCTCTTCAGCAACGCGGCCCCCACGCACCTGGGCCTGAACATCGCCGACGACTCGAGCACCAACGGCGTCGCCTGGGCCGACTACGACGGCGACGGCGACCTCGACCTCTACATGGCGAGCATGATGGGCGTGACCAACAAGCTGTTCCGCAACGACGTGGCGGACTCCACCGGCAACCACTGGCTGCAGCTGGACCTGTCCTCGCCGTACCTGAACACCTGCGCCATCGGCGCCCGCGTGCGCGTCGTGGCGGGCGGGCTGAGCATGATCCGCGAGGTCGACGGCGGCTCGGGCTTCCTGTCGCAGGGCTCGCTGACCGTCGAGTTCGGCCTCGGGGCGGCGGCGGTCGCGGACTCCGTCGAGATCCTCTGGCCCGACGGCTACCACCACCTGATGCTGAACGTGCCCGGCGACCAGCGCCTGCTGGTCTCCCAGCCGCAGACGGCCATCGACGACGACGGCCCGGCGCCGACGCCGCTCGCGTTCCGCGTCTACGACAACTTCCCGAACCCGTTCAACCCGTCCACGACGATCCGGCTGGACCTGCCGATCTCGTCGCGGGTGCGGCTGGGGATCTACGCGGTGGACGGCTCCCTCGTGCGCACCCTGTTCGACGAGGAGTTGCCGGCCGGCACGCACCAGGCGGTGTGGGACGGCCGCGACCGCAAGGGCGGGCGGGTGGCTTCCGGGGTCTACTTCTACCGGGTGGAGACGTCCGGGGACGTGGTGACGCGGAAGATGCTGCTCGTGAAGTAGAGCGAGCGGTCAGGGATGGTCTGGGAGTGGCCCCGGGCGCGAGTCCGGGGCCATTTCTGATGAAGTGACGGGGGCGGCGGTCCCCGCCCCCGCCCCCCCCCCCCCCCCCGGAGGCCCCCGAGGCCCCCCCCGCGCCGCCCGGCCGCCCCCCCCCTCCCCCCCCCCCCCTTCCCCCCCCCCCCCCCCCCCCCCCCCTCCCCTCCCGCGGGGCGGGGCGGGGCCCCCGGGCCCCCCGTCCGCCTCCCCTTCTTCCCCTCCCCCCCCCCCCGCCCCCCCCCCCCCCCCCCCCCCCCCCCCCGCGGCCGGCGGGGGAGGCGCCCCCCCCCGGGGGCGGGGGCGGCCCCGGCGGCGCCCCGCCCCCCCCGCGCGCGGCGTGGGCCGCCGGCTCGCCGCGCTGGTGCAGGGGCTGCTGCTGTCGGCAACCGGCGAGGACGTGCTGGGCCGATTCGATCCGGACCTGCGCCCGGCTCCCTCCTGTGCCGGCGCCCGTGCCGCGCCGGCGACACGTCGATGGACAGCGCGACCACCAGCCCGACGATCGGCCACAGCGTCCAGCGCCCGGAGAACCAGTGCTGGACCGCGCTGTACCACAGCAGGGTGGTGGGCAGGAAGATGAACCCCAGGACCGGCCAGAGGGCGAGGCGGAAGATGCCGTGGAACCACTGCGTGAACAGCCACAGCAGGATCACGACCAGCCGCGGTGCGGAGAGGGCGAGCAGGGTGAACAGGCACGGCATCGAGGTTCCTCCGGATCAAGTGTCTGCTTCCGAGTGTATTCTGCGGGAAAGCCGGCGCCAAACAAATATCGGCCGGCGGCGGTTCCCGGCCGGCCGAGACCGGGTCCGGTGCCGGTCCCGGCCGTTTCCGCCCCTCCTTGCACTCCGCCCACCCGGTGATCATCTTTCCCCCTGAAGAAGGGGGCTCCCGAACCATGCTCATCAGCGACCTGTCCACCTCCGACCGCACCTGGGTCCGCGAACGCACCGAGCTGCTGTTCGGCGGCGACACCGTCGTCAGCCGCGACATCGTGCACGCGCCGGCCGAACTGCCCGGCTTCATCGCCCGCGAGGGGGGGGAGCGGGTCGGCCTGGCGACCTTCAAGGTCGCGGGGGAGGTCTGCGAGCTGGTGACCCTGGACGCCCTGTGCCAGTGGTGCGGCGTCGGCACCGGCCTGCTGGAGGCGGTCGAGAAGGCCGCCCGCGCCGCCGGCTGCGCGCGGATGTGGCTGATCACCACCAACGACAACATCGACGCCCTGCGCTTCTTCCAGCGGCGCGGCTACCGCATCACCTGCGTGCGCCCGGACGGGATGCAGGCGATCCGCGCCCTGAAGCCGGGCATCCCCGAGACCGGCCACTACGACATCCCCATCCGCGACGAGATCGAGATGGAGAAGCCGCTCGACGCCCGCGGGCAGGGCTGGCGCGTCGTCTGAGGGAGGCCGCGATGACCATCCGCATCTTCGCCACCGGCGGGACCTTCGACAAGGAGTACAACGAGCGCGACGGCTCGCTGTTCTTCCAGGACACGCACGTGACCGAGATGCTGCGCAAGGGCCGCTGCCGCGCGCCGGTCGAGGTGCGCACCCTGATGATGATCGATTCGCTGGAGATGACCGACGACGACCGCGCGACGATCCTCGACAACTGCCTGCGCTGCCCCCACGAGCGCCTCGTGATCACCCACGGCACCGACACCATGGAGACCACGGCGCGGCTGCTGGGCCCCGCCATCGCCGACAAGACGGTCGTGCTGGTCGGGGCGATGGTGCCCTACACCTTCGGCAGCTCCGACGGGCTGTTCAACCTGGGCGCGGCCGTGGCCTTCGCCCAGACCCTGCCCCACGGCGTCTACGTGGCGATGAACGGCCGGGTCTTCGACTGGGACAACGTGCGCAAGAACAAGGAGATCGGGGAGTTCACGGAGCTGCGCTAGCGGGCCCGGCCGGCGGCGTAGGCGCGGGCGCGCGCCAGGAAGGCTTCGACGTCGGCCTCCCCGCCGAGATCCTCGTCCCTCGCGACCGGCAGCCCCGGCGCCGCCCGCCGCAGCGCCAGCACGAACATCCCGTCGCCGGCCACGGGATCCCCGCCGCCCCCGGGATGGACCGCCGCGTCGCCGGCGCCGCAGCTCGGCGAGCGCGCCTTCAGCACCGCCCCGGCGATCCCCGACGCCAGCAGATCCTCTGCCCGCCCGCGCGCCCAGGCCGCCATCCGTTCGGTCCAGTCCTCGCCGGTCTCCGCGCCGATCATCCGCGGCGCCGCCGTCCCGCCGAACAGGTCCACGGCCTCGCGCGGCACCGTCATCCCGACCTCGACCTCGGGGCAGACCGCCACCAGCTCCGCCCGCGCCGCCAGCGCCTCCAGCACGACCGGACACGCCTTGGCCTTCCCGTCGTACCGGACCCGTTCCCCCAACAGGCATCTGCTCACTGCGATCTTCACGCGCATTCCAGGGCTGCCCCCGTGACGAGGTGGAGGGAGAGGGTCTCCACCCGCCCTCCCGGGGCCGGGGCGGGGGGCCCCCCCCCCCCCCCCCCCCCCCCCGTGATTGCGCAGGAGCAGCTCCCTGGGATGCGGGTTGAGATAGGATTGATCGCGGATGTAGGCGATGTCGTGCAGCTCGATGTAGTGCTTCACCAGGGTCATGGGCACCACCAGCGGCACCAGCCCCGCGCGGTGGTCGTCGATGACCGCGGTCACGCGCCGCCGCTCTTCGTCCGCGACGTGGCCGCGCAGGTAGCCGACGATGTGCAGCAGGGCGTTGCCGTGGCGGCTGGGCGTGGCGTGGACGGCCAGGGCCTCCATGAAGCCGGCGAGGTAGAGGTCGCGGAAGGCGGCCGGGGTGTGGTCCTTGACCGCGGCCACCAGCCGGCCCAGCTCGCGGTAGTGCCGCGGGCTGTGGGCCATCAGCAGGTACTTCTCGCGGCTGTGGAAGGCGACGGCCTCGCCGCGCGTCCAGCGGCCCCGGAACAGGCGCGTCGCGCGGTGGTAGGCGAAGACGCGCTCGATGAAGTTCTCGCGCAGCTTCGGGTCGTGGAGGCGGCCCTCCTCCTCCAGGGGGAGCAGCGGGTGGGCCCGCGCGAAGGCGTCGGCGAAGAGGCCGCGGCCGGTCCGCTCCGCCATCGTGCCGGGGTTGCGGACCTTGACGCGCCAGACGCCGCAGCTCGGCGAGTCCTTCTTGAAGACGAAGCCGCAGAGGTCTTCGCCGTCCAGCGCCTGCGCCCGCGCGCGGGACCAGCTCCGCATGCGCTCGGTCCAGTCCTCGCCGCTGCGGCCGCCGACCAGGCGCGGCGCCGCGGCGTCGCCCGTCAGGTGCACCGCTTCGCGGGGGGTGCCCATGCCGACCTCGGCCTCCGGGCAGACCGGCACCAGCTCCAGCCAGCGCCCCAGCTCGTCGGTGAGGTAGCGGTCGTGCTTGTGGCCGGCGTCGAAGCGCACCTTCTGGCCCAGCAGGCAGGCGCTGACGCCGACGCGGATCGGGTCGCCGGGGGGGACGGTCACGTCGCGCCTCCTGGGTAGAGTCCGGCGAGCACGCGCCGGCGGTGCGCGAAGATGGCCCGCAGCTGCCGGCGGATCGCCAGGGCGTGGGCGGCCTCGCCCAGCGGCCCGAAGGGCAGCGCGTAGCGCACGCGGTCGCCGATCAGCGTGCCGCCGTCGCGCTCGACGAAGGTGTGGGTGTGGTGCCAGAAGCTGTAGGGGCCGGCGAGCTGCTCGTCGACGAACCGCGCGGGCGGCTCGTAGCTGGTGATCAGCGTGCGCCAGCGCGTCGGCAGGGGACCCAGGCGCACCACGTAGTCGATGAGCGCCCCCTCCTTCATGGCGATCGGCGAGGGGGTCAGGATCCGGAAGCCGAGCCAGGGCGGGGTGAGGCGCGCCAGGTTCTCCGGCCGGGCGAAGAAGTCGAAGACCTCCGGCCGCGGCCGCGGGACGGACTGCTCGCAGACGAACTCGTGGACGCGCATGTGTCGGCCTCCTGACGCCGTTGCAGGATCGCACGCGCCGGCCGGGCCGCCTAGCCCGCTTTTCCGGCTGGCGGGGGGAGGGGCGGCGCGGGTATGCTGGCCCCGGCCGCCGCCTGTCGCGCGCGGCCGGGGAGGTCGTCATGCTGCGCGCCGCCGCCGGACTCGTGGTCGGGTTCCTGGTCCTGCAGGGGACCGTCGTCATCACGATGAGCCTCTGCTGGCTGGCCACCGGCCCCGGCTTCGCCTTCCGGGAGGGGTCGCTGGACACCTCGACGGGCTGGTCGCTGCTGAGCGTCGGGCTCGGCCTGGTCGGCGCCGGTTTCGGCGGGCGTGTCGCCGCCCGTTTCTCTCCCCACGCGGTGCCGCTGCTGGCCGGCGTCGTGGCGGTGCTGGGCCTGATGTCGGCGCTCGGGCCGGAGCCCGTCCGCCCCGCGCTCGAGAAGCCGATCGCCGAGCTGGGCGTGTTCGAGGCCGCCTCCTACGCCATCCCGCCGCACTGGTATCGCTACGCGATCCCCCTGGTCGGGGTGGCCGGCGTGCTGCTCGGCGGGGCCTGGCGCCGGACCCGGCACATTCCGGCCGATTCCTGACCGCCTTTCGCGTCCTGCACCCTCCCGGGCGGGCTGCCCCGGGAGCGCCGACCCGTGCCCCCCCGCCGCCGGGATGCGATGGGGAATCATGGGGAACGATCCTCCCCGGCAGGGAACGCTGCCGCGCCCGCCGATTCCCCCCGCCACCCCTCCCGATCCGGCTGGAATCTTGCATCTCCCTCCGGACCCGCGCTGCGGGCGACGTCGACCTGTGACGAGGAGGGACCCTATGAGGAAATGGACAACGATCCTGGTGTCCGCGTTGATCTGCCTGGCCGCCGCCGCGGCGATCGCCGGGCAGGAGAGCAAGGACCGGCGCCTCGACCTGAAGAGCTTCCTGGACATGAACCGCACCCATGGGCCGGCGTATTCCAGCCGTTCGCCCATGATCGGCAGCCGTTCGCTGTTCGAGGGCTTCGAGGGCGGCGCGATCCCCGCCGGCTGGACCGCCGGCGTCACCAACCCGTCCCGCACCTGGAGCGTGAGCGGCGCGACCTCGACCGGCGCGCTCGAGGGCAGCTACTGCGCCTACGTCGGCTACGACCTGTCGGTCTTCCAGGACGAGACGATCTCGTTCAACCAGACCGTCGACGTGTCCGCGGGCGCCTCGGTGCTGAGCTTCTGGATGGCCGGCAGCCGCACCGATGCCTGGTCCGGCAACGTGGCCGAGACCGTCGAGGTCGACGGCCTGACCGTCTTCGACTTCGACAGCGCCACGGGCGCGCAGTTCACCTGGGAGAAGTTCTTCGTCGATCTGGGCGCCTACGACGGCCAGACCGTGACGATCTCCTTCCGCTACCGCGGCGTCGACGGCGACCTGCACGTCCTGGACGCCGTGACGGTCGACGACGGCACCGGCTACGACGTGCCGCCGCCGCCCCCGCCGCCGGCCAACGACCTCTGCGCCGGCGCCATCGACCTGCAGGAGCAGAGCCTGACGGTCTTCGACCTCGACCTGTGCCTCTACGCCGACGACTACTCGCCCGGCGTGTACGGCGACAGCTGCACGGGTTGGAGCGCCCAGGGCCCCGACGCGACCTACAAGATCCGGCTGAACCAGGGCGACAGCTTCACGGTCTGCGAAGCGCCGACCTCCGAGTACATCGACCTGGCGATCTACGCCGTCACCGACTGCGCGGCCGCTCCGGCGACCTGCCTGGCCGGCGACGACAGCGGCAACCCCGAGTGCATCAGCTTCGTGGCCCCGGCCACGGGCTGGTACTACCTGATCGTGGACGCCTACAGCGGCTGCGGCCAGGTCACCGTCACCATCGACTCGCCCGTCGCCAACGAGGACGAGTCGTGGGGGGCGGTCAAGGCCATCTACCGGTAGACGGGCCGGGTCCGATCGCGGCGGCCGCCTTCCTGCGGGAGGGCGGCCGCTTTTCGCGTGGCTGCCGTGTTTCGAAACCGTGGATTCGAAGCGCCCGCCGCGGCCCGCCTTGACATTCCGGGGCCGCCTCTTATCGTAGCCGCAGCGCCCCCACGGCCTGCCGACCGGGACCCTCAGCCCGCGGCCGTGAAGACCCCGGGGACGCGATCTGCGCACAAGGAGACATCATGGCGGTGAGGCGACGTTTCGAGGAACTCGATGCGCGGCGCCTGGAGCTCCAGGCCGGAGGCGGCGCGGACAAGATCCGGCGCCAGCACGACCAGGGCAAGCTCACGGCGCGCGAGCGGCTGGCCCTGCTCTACGACGAGGACACCTTCGTCGAGTTCGGCCTCTGGGTGAAGCACAACTGCGCCGAGCTGGCGGGCAAGTCGTTCCCGGCCGACGGCGTGGTCACGGGCAAGGGCGAGGTCATGGGCCGGCCCGTGTTCGCCTTCTCGCAGGACTTCACCGTCGGCGGCGGCGCCGTCGGCGAGGTGCACGCGGCGAAGATCGTCGAGATGCTGGCCACCGCGCTGAAGTGCGGCGTGCCGGTCGTCGGCTTCAACGACGGCGGCGGCGCCCGCATCCAGGAAGGCGTCAACGCGCTCTCCGCCTACGGCAAGATCTTCTACCACAACACGCTCATCTCGGGCGTGGTGCCGCAGATCTCGGTGGTGGCGGGCCCCTGCGCCGGCGGCGCGGCCTACTCGCCCGCGCTCACCGACTTCATCATCATGGTCGACGGCACCTCGCACATGTTCATCGCCGGCCCCGAGGTGATCAAGGCCGCCACCGGCGAGGTCATCTCCGACGAGGATCTCGGCGGCGCGCAGGCCCACATGCAGATCGCCGGCAACATCCACTTCGTGGCCGCCGACGAGCAGGAAGCCGTCAGGATCGTCAAGGCGCTGCTGACCTACCTGCCCCAGAACAACATGGAGACGCCGCCTTCCCGGCACTTCGACGGCACCGTCGTCGACGACGAGGAGATGGACTGGATCATCCCCGATGATCCCCGCGCCGCCTACGACGTCAAGGAGGTCATCACCCGCCTGGTGGACGACGGCGAGTTCCTGGAGGTCCAGAAGGACTTCGCGGCGAACCTGGTCGTCGGCTTCGCCCACCTCGGCGGCCTGGCCGTGGGCATCGTCGCCAACCAGCCGATGGTCATGGCCGGCGTGCTGAACATCGACGCCGCCGACAAGGGCGCGCGGTTCATCCGCACCTGCAACATCTACAACATCCCGCTGATCACGCTGGTGGACGTGCCCGGCTTCCTGCCCGGCGTCGCCCAGGAGCACGGCGGCATCATCCGCCACGGCGCGAAGATGCTGTTCTCCTACTCCGCCGCGACGGTGCCGAAGCTCACCGTGATCCTGCGCAAGGCCTACGGCGGCGCCTTCCTGGCGATGTGCAGCAAGGACGTCGGCGCGGAGACCGTGCTGGCCTGGCCCACGGCCGAGATCGCCGTGATGGGGCCGGAGGGGGCCGCGCGGGTGCTGTACCGCAAGGAACTGAAGGAGGCGGCCGACCCCGCCGCCCTGTTCAAGGAGAAGGTCGCCGAGTACCGGCAGGAGCACGCCAACCCGTTCCACGCCGCCGAGGCGCTGCACCTGGACGACATCATCCGCCCGTCGTGGACCCGGCGCCTGCTGATCGAGCGCCTGGGCCTGCTGCGCACCAAGCGCGACATCCGCCCCCACAAGAAGCACGGGAACATCCCGTTATGATGACGCATATGTCGCCATGGCTGATCGCCCTGGTCGCCTTCGGGCTGGTGTTCGCTTCCCTGGGGTGCCTGGCCATCCTGCTGTTCGTCCTGCGCGCCCTGTCGGTTCGCTCCCTGAAGGGTGCGCACGCGGCGGAGCGGGACGTCGATGATCCCGAACTGCTCGCCGTGATCGCCGCCGCCGCCTACGCGACGCTCGGCGCTCCCATCCGCATCCATCGCGTCCACGCCCACGCCGGCGAGGCCGACGAGTCCTGGGGACAGGCTGGCCGCATGGATATCATGGTCTCCCACCAGGTGGGTCCGAAATGAAGAAACTGCGCCTGACGCTGAACGGAACGGTCTACGAAGTGACGGTCGAAGTGCTCGAGGACGACGAGCAGTACGTCACCGGCTCCAACACGATGTCCGGGCTGCCGTCGTCGCCGGGAGCGCCGCGGCCCCGCCGCGCGGAACCCGCGCCGCGCCGCCGGCCGCGCGGGCGCCGGCGCCCGCGGCCGTCCACCCCCATGCCGGGGCGGACGCGAACGCCATCACGGCCCCGCTGGCCGGCACCGTGCGCAAGGTGCTGGTGCAGGTCGGCGCCACGGTCGAAGCCAAGACGCAGGCCTTCGTGCTCGACGCCATGAAGATGGACACCTACATCTACGCCCCGCATCACGGGACCGTCCAGGAAGTGTGCGTCCAGGTCGGCGACACCGTCCAGGTGGGCATGGTGTTGGCCCGCTACCGGTCGGAGGGCTGACGTGGACGCCCTCTGGACCTCGACCGGCCTGGCGAACATGTCGTGGCGCGAGCTGGCGATGATCTGCATCGCCTGCCTGCTGCTCTGGCTGGCCATCCGCAAGCAGTTCGAACCGCTGCTGCTGGTGCCGATCGGCTTCGGCGCGCTGATGGCGAACCTGCCGCTGTCGGGCCTGATGGCCGAGGGCGGCCCGGGCGAGACCGGCGGCCTGTTCCACTACCTGTTCTACGGCGTGAAGCTGGAGATCTTCCCGCCCCTGATCTTCCTGGGGCTGGGGGCGCTCACGGACTTCGGGCCGCTGCTGTCCAACCCCAAGACCTTCTTCCTGGGCGCCGCGGCGCAGGTGGGCGTCTTCGGCACCTTCCTGGCCGCCAGCGCCATGGGCTTCACGCCCCAGGAGGCGGCCTCCATCGGCATCATCGGCGGCGCCGACGGCCCGACCTCGATCTACCTGACCATGAAGCTGGCGCCGCACCTGCTGGGCGCCATCGCGGTGTCGGCCTACTCCTACATGGCGCTGGTGCCGCTCATCCAGCCGCCGATCATGCGCCTGCTGACCACGCAGAAGGAGCGCGCCATCCGCATGGAGGCCGGCGCCGAGGTGCCGACCTGGGTGCGCATCATCTTCCCCATCGGCGTGACGATCGTGGCCGCCCTGATCGTGCCGGCCGCGACCAGCCTGATCGGCCTCTTGATGTTCGGCAACCTGCTGCGCGAGTGCGGCGTCACCGAGCGGCTGACCCGCTCGGCCCAGAACGAGCTGATCAACCTGATCACGATCATCCTGGGGCTGTGCGTGGGCGTGACGATGTCGGGCGACACCTTCCTGCGCGCCGAGACGATCAAGATCCTGGTGCTCGGCTGCGTGGCCTTCGCGCTGTCGACGGCGGGCGGCCTGCTGCTGGGCAAGATCATGGCGCGGATGCCGGGCAGCCCCGTCAACCCGCTGATCGGGGCCGCGGGCGTCTCGGCGGTGCCGATGGCGGCGCGCGTGGCGCACAACGTGGCGCAGGAGACGGATCCGCACAACTACCTGCTGATGCATGCGATGGGGCCGAACGTGGCCGGGGTCATCGGCACCGCGGTGGCGGCCGGTGGACTTCTCGCGCTGTTGAAATAGACCCGGGTCACGAGATCGTCTCCGCCCGTTGCCAGGTTGCCTGCGCCCTGGATGTCACATACCCGCCATGACAGGGGACGCGCGCCGGGCACCTCGTGTGCCCGGCGCGCTTGACTTCCAGGCCCCTGCGCCTTCCTGGCGCAGGGGCCTTCCAGACACCCCTGTCATGGCGGGTATGTGACATCCAGGGCGAGGTGGACCTGCCGACGGAGCGAAGACGAACTCGTGGCCGGGTCCTATTCCAACATCAACTCGTCGATGAAGATGAAGGACTCGCCGCCGGCGCCGAGGTGCCAGGCGGGAGGGGGCCGGCGTTGACGGCGCGGAAGCGCAGGGCGCGCAGTTCGGCGCCGTCGAGGGCGAGGGAGAGGTCGCGGATGATCACGGCGTCGGTGTCGATGGGGGTGTCGTGGGTGAGGCGGCCGGCTTCTTGGAAGGTGGCGCCGTCGGTGGAGGTTTCGATGATCAGTTGCGTGGGCAGCACGATCCAGGAGCGGGTGTCCTGGAGGAAGCCGGCGGCGGCGCGCGCGACGGGGGTGGGGCGGTCGAAGTTCAGGACGGCGACGAAGTCCTGGCCCTGGTAGCCCTGCCAGCCGCCGGTGGCCCAGGCGGGCGTGCCGCGGCGGCCGTCGAGGAGGGCGTCGGGGCCGCCGGCGGTGTACTGGGGGTTGGGCGTGGCTTGGACGTCGACGCGGCGGTCGGCGGGGAGGGCGTCGAAGCGGGCGGTGGTCACGGGGCTCCAGCGTTCGCCGTCGGTGGCGGCGAAGAGCAGGGTGGTCGTCTCCCGCAGGGTCAGGGGCCCCTGGTAGAGGCGGCCCGTGCGCGGTTCACTGCCAGGGTCGTCGGTCCAGCGGATCTCGCAGCCGGGGTCTGCAGTCATCAGTCGGACTTCCAGTTCGCCGCGGAAGCGGTCGGACGGGGCTTCGGCCCAGGGCGCCGTGAGGATCGGCGGCGCGAGGGCCGGGGTGCCGGGGCGGGCCTCGGGCGACGCGCCCCAGCCGCCATCCTTGCCGAGGTGGAAGACCAGCTCGCCGCCGCCCGCGACCTCTTCGTGCCACAGGAAGCTGCGCTCCAGGGGGCGACCGTCGAAGGTGACGCGCGCGATCGCGCCGCTGCCTTCGCGGCGGGTGGTGAAGACGCGCCCGCCGGCCAGATGCAGGCTCATGCGCTCGTGCAGGGGCGGGATCACGAGCCACTGGCGGGACGTCGGCGCCACGTCGTAGAGGCCGTAGGCGGCCAGCACGTACCAGCTCGACATCTGGCCGCAGTCCTCGTTGCCGATCAGGCCGTCGGGGGACGCCGTGTAGAACGCGTCGCGGATCGCCGCCACGCGCTCGGCGCTGCGGCCGGGCTTCCCGTTGAAGTGCGACAGCCAGGCGATGTGGTGGCTGGGCTCGTTGCCGTGGGCGTACTGGCCGACCAGGCCGGTGATGTCGGCCTGCTCGCGGCCCGTCGTGGCGCTGTCGGCGGCGAAGAGCGAGTCGAGCACGGCCTCGCAGGCCGCGTCGCCGCCCAGCAGGGCCGCGTGCTCGCGCAGGTGGTGGGGGGCGGCGAAGCGGTACTGCCAGGCGTTGGCTTCGGTGTAGTTGAAGTCCACGCGGCGCGGATCGAAGGGCTGCAGCCAGCGGCCGTTGTGGCGGGGGCGGAAGCAGCGGCTGGCGGGGTCGAAGAGGTGGCGCCAGGCCTGGGCGCGGGTCTCGAAGGCGGTTGCGATGTCGTCCCGCCCGAGGGAGGCGGCGAAGCGCGCGATGCAGGCGTCGTCGTAGGCGTACTCCAGGGTCCGGCTGACCGATTCCATCTCCTGCTCGGCGCCGATGTAACCGTCGCGGCGGTAGGCGGCCAGGCCGAAGCGGTCGCCGCCGGCGCTCGCCAGCATGGCCCGCATGGCCAGGTCCTCGTCGCCGGTGACGAGCCCCTTGAGGTAGGCGTCGGCGATCACCGACACGCTGTGGTAGCCGATCATGCAGTCGGTCTCGTTGGCGGCGAGCTCCCACACCGGCAGGCGGCCGCCCTGCTCGTACTGCGCGAGCATGGTGCGCACGAAGTCGCGCGTGCGCTCCCGCTGGACCAGCGTGAACAGGGGATGGGTCGCGCGGTAGGTGTCCCACAGGGAGAAGACGGTGTACTGGTCGCGGCCCTCGGCCTCGTGGATGGCGAGATCCAGGCCGCGGTAGCGGCCGTCGGCGTCGCTGAACAGGTTCGGGGCCAGGAAGCTGTGGTAGAGGGCGGTGGCGAGCACGGTCGCCTGTGCGGCGTCGGCGCCCTCGACCTCGAACGGCGCCAGCTCGCGCCGCCAGGCGTCGCGCGCCCGCGCGCGGGTCCGCGCGAAGTCGAATCCCGCCCACTCCGCCTCGAGGTTGCGGCGCGCGCCGTCGGCGTCCACGGCCGAGATCCCCACCTGGACCAGCACCTCGCCGCCCGCGTCGCCGAAGGACAGCACGGCCTTGGACGGGCGGTCGGGATGCGCCGCATCGCCGGCCGCGATCCGGGTCGCGGTGAAGGGGCGCGAGAAACGGGCCCGGAAATACACGACCTGGTCGCGCGCCCAGGCCGACGAGCGCCGGAAGCCCTCGACGGTGCGGTCGTCGACCACGCGCAGGTCCGCGTCCAGCAGGCGGTCGCGGTGCTCGAGGTCGACGATCACGTGGGCGGGCGCGCCGGCCGGGAACGCGTAGCGGTGCAGGCCGGTGCGGGGGGTGGCCGTGAGCTCGACGCCGATCCCGCCGTCGTTCAGGCGCACCGCGTAGTAGCCGGCGGCGGCCTTTTCCGTCGCCTTGTCGAAGGGCGAGGCGTAACCCGGTCCGAACCGGTCGGGCTCGCCGCTGTCGAGCGCGGGCTCGCCGACGACGGGCATCAGCAGGACGTCGCCGTAGTCGCCCACGCCGGTGCCGCTGAGGTGGGTGTGCGAGAACCCGTAGACGACGGTGTCGCTGAAGTGGTAGCCGGAGCAGCCGTCCCAGCCGGCGAGGCGCGTGTCGGGGCCGAGCTGGACCATGCCGAAGGGCAACGCGGGGCCGGGGAAGGTGTGGCCGTGGCCGCCGGTGCCGATGAAGGGGTCGATGCGGTCGACCAGTTCCACGGGCCCGGCCGCGGCGGCGTGCGGCGCGCCGGCCGCCAGCAGGGCCAGGCACAGCGCCGCGACGCGCTTCATTCGCCGGTCTCCCGGCCGGCGAAGTGCCGGTAGAGCAGCCACGTCGCCACGGCGGTGATGGCGAACAGCAGGATCGGCACGCCCCAGGTCCAGAAGAAGCCGTGCAGGGGCGTGGACACGGGCAGCGGGACGAAGTCCATCGTGGTGTCGTTCATTCGTGATCGTCCTTCCGGTGCCGCTTGCGCCAGTGGTTCCACGCCAGGGCCAGACCCAGGAACGAGGCCAGGTAGGCGATGCTCATGCCGATCAGCATGGTGATGCCCTTGTCCATCTCAGCTCCCTCCCTCTTCCTGCCAGCGCAGGCGCTGCTCGAGCTGTTCGGCGTAGGCCGCCTGCTTGGCCTCGTACTCGCTCGACACGGCCCGCAGCTTGGGATCGATCACCCAGTAGATGACGCCCGCCCCGCCGATCGCGCCCAGCAGCAGCAGCAGGCCGCCCGTCTGCATCAGCAGCAGCTTGGTCACCCCGAGCATCAGCGCCGCGAAGACCAGCGGCGACAGGACCACGGCGATCCAGTCCTCGCGGGTCCAGGCGTCGGCCTGCTCGGGCGTCCAGGCGCGGCGGATCAGGGGCCGCCTACCGCCGTCCGCGCTGCGCCGCGCCGGCGCCTCGGCGAGCAGGCCGCGCCGCACCGCCTCGCGGTGCACCGGCCCCCAGCGGCCCAGCGGCCGGGTCATCACGTAGTAGCGCACCAGGCGGTCCATGTTCTCGGGCCGCGTCAGCAGGGTGACGGGCACGAAGACCACCGCGCCCAGGGCCATCAGCAGCCAGAACTGCAGGTAGTCCGGCAGCGCGGGCAGCACGCCGAACTCGGGCAGGATCCACACCACCAGCCAGGACATGCCGAGGTTGGCCATCCAGCCCGCCAGGTAGCCCCAGGCGTTGAAGCGCCACCAGACGACCTGCAGGATGTTGGGCAGCCAGATGCCGGCCATCATCAGCCACAGCGCGAAGATCAGCCAGCGTGTGATCTCCTGCATCATCAGCCCGTAGAAGAAGGAGCCGATCAGCAGGGCGAAGGTGGACCAGCGGCCGACCCAGACCAGCTGCTTCTCGGTCGCCTCGGGCCGCAGGTAGCGCTGGTAGATGTCGCGTGTGAAGTAGAGGGCGCCCAGGTTCATGTGGCTGGAGATGGTCGAGAGGTGGATGGCCAGGACGGCGCCGAAGAACACGCCGACCAGCCCGACCGGCAGCAGCTCGAAGCCCATGCGGAACCAGCCCAGCTCGTACTGCGCGGCGTCGGTGATGTGCGGCAGCATCGAGAAGAAGGCCAGGATGCCGGCGGCCCAGAACCCGTTGCGGATCAGGGTGACGGCGCCGCCGGCCCACAGGCCGTAGGTCGCGTCGCGCACCGTCTTGGCCGACTGGATGCGCTGCGCCTCGACGTACCAGTCGAGGCTCGTGCCCATGCCGAAGCCGCCGATCACCGAGATCACCAGCATGGTCAGCCACCAGGCGATGGGGAAGTCGCCGGTGAACCAGCCGGAGAAGGCGAAGGCGTCCAGGCGCCACTGCTGGCCGAGCGCCGCGATGTTCGAGGTCACGGCCTCGGGGCCGCCCGCGGCGGCCAGGCCCACCACCGTGACCAGGACGATGGCGAAGACCGCGACGATCCCCTGCAGGAAGTCGCCCATCACCACGCCCCAGTAGCCCGCGGCCAGCGTGTAGAAGGCGGTGATCACGCTCGGCAGCACCAGGCCCACCCACACCGGCCAGCCGAAGGCCAGCGCGCAGACCTTGCCCATGGCGATGCCCACCCAGCCCAGGATGAACATGTTCATGAACACCTGCCAGCCCGCCATCCAGCCCCGCAGCAGCTCCGCGCCCAGCCCGCCGAAGCGCTGGGTCTGCCACTCGGCCTGGGTGTAGGCCAGCGAGCGGCGGAAGATGCGCGCCGAGACGAAGGCGCCGATGGCGGTCCAGGCGGTGAAGAAGGTGTACCAGAGGCCGCGCAGGCCGTTGGCGTAGATGACGCCGGCGATCCACATCGGCGTGTCGGTGGCGGTGTGGGTGCTGAACACCGACGAGGCCGGCAGCCACCAGGGCAGCCCCCGCCCGGCCAGGAAGAAGTCGCTCTCCGAGCGCCGCCCCAGCCGGTAGAAGAAGAAGGCCCCGCCCACCATCAGCAGCAGGTACGCGGCCGCCCAGAAGATGTCCAGGTTGGTGAAGTGTCCCACGTGACCGCCTAGGCCGGGGGCCGGAAAGGGGGGATAAGGCGTTGCGCGGCCCGGAGTATACCCGTGACGCGGGCGTCGGGGAAGGCCGTTCCGCGGCGGCGCCCCCGTACGGGAAACTGGCGGAAATCCCCCCGAACCCCCATCATCCCCCCATGTTCGAGTACCAGCAGCACCGCCGCTTCTTCGCCCAGTGCGCGCAAGGTCTGGAGGACCTGCTCGCCGAGGAGCTGCGCGAGCTGGGGGCCGAGCCCGAGACGCCCGGCCGCCAGGGCGTGGGCTTCCTGGCCGACACCGCGGCCCTCTACCGCATCGTCTACCGCACGCGGCTGGCCGCGCGCGTGCTGGCGCCGCTGATCACCTTCGACTGCCACAGCGACCGCTACCTCTACACCACCGCCCGCAAGCTGGACTGGGACGTCCTGCTCACGCCCGCGACCACCTTCGCCGTGGACGCCACCGTCTCGCAGAGCAACCTCGACCACTCGCAGTTCGCGGCCCAGCGTCTGAAGGACGCCATCGTCGACCACTTCCGCGAGTCGACGGGCAGCCGCCCCAGCGTGGACCGCCGCGCGCCGCAGCTGCTGCTGAACCTGCACGTGCGCCAGAACCGCGCCGTGATCAGCCTGGACCTCGGCGGCGGCGCCCTGCACCGCCGCGGCTACCGCACCGAGGCGGGGGAGGCCCCGCTGCAGGAGACCCTGGCCGCGGCCATCGTGCGCCTGAGCGGTTGGGACGGCGAGGGACCCCTGCACGATCCGATGTGCGGCTCGGGCACGCTGCTGGCCGAGGCGTGGCTGTCGGCCTCGCGCATCCCGGCGGGCTGGCTGCGCGCGCAGCTGGCGCCGCCCTGGGCGCTCTTGCCGGACTTCGACGAGCAGGTGTGGGTCGAGGTGCGCCGCGAGGCGGCGGCGCTGCGGCGCCGGCTGGAGCCCGGCCTGGTGAGCGGCGCCGACCTGGACCGCGACGTGGTGAAGACCGCCCGCGCCAACCTGGCGAAGCTGCCCGGCGGCGCGGCCATCGGCCTGGGCGTCGCCGACGCGCGCGACCTCGCCCTGCCGCCCGGCGCCACGGTCCTGACCAACCCGCCCTACGGGGTGCGGCTCGGGCAGCGGCGGGAAGTCGAGGCGCTGTACAAGGCCTTCGGGGACGCCCTGAAGCGGCGCTGCCCCGGGACGACGGCCTGGATCCTCTGCGGGGACACGGCGCTGGTCGGGCAGCTCGGGCTGCGGCCGGCGAAGCGGGTGCCGTTGTGGAACGGGGGGATCGAGTGCCGGCTGGTGCGGCTGGATCTCTTCTCCGGGTTCCGCAAGGCGGATACCCGGACGCAGGAGTGAGGGACTCGCGGGGCGGGGCGCTCGCCGGGCGCCCCGCATCCGGCTAGAAGAACGCCTTCGCCACCTTCAAGATCCCCTGCTTCCAGGGCACCCGGTGCGAAACCCCCGACCGCCCCTCGAACTCCGCCAGGTGCTCCAGGTACCACCGGTAGTTCCGCACCAGCGCCTGCTTGTTCGAATACTGGGGGTCGAACCCCAGCACCCGCTCCGCCTTCTCGATCGAGACGAAGGAGTCCTCGCTCGCGGTCTCGTAGACCCACTTGTAGAGCGGGGAGAGCTTCATGGCCTCCAGCAGCCGCAACGTCGCGATGACCGGCCCGGCCGGGAACCCGCGGATCTTCTTGCCGAAGCCCGCGTCGTCCAGCACGGCCTGGTAGTCCTCGCGCATCGTCGTGAACTCGCGGGCGCCCAGGTTGAAGACGTCGTCGACCTTCTCGCGCGGGCCGGTCAGGCAGAGGTGGATGCCCTGGCAGATGTCCTCGACGTCGGCCAGCTGGTAGCGGTTGCGGCCGTCGCCGATCATCGGGAAGCCCTTGCCGTCCTTGGCCCAGTCGTAGAAGAGGGCGAAGACGCCCAGCCGCTCCGGCCCGATGAAGGACTTCGGGCGCACGATCGGCACGCAGAGGCCGCGTGCGCGGAACTCCGCGCAGACCTGCTCGGCCTCGACCTTGCTCTCGCCGTAGGGGCCCACGCCGTGCAGGCGGTCGCCCTCGAGCAGCGGGTGGTGGTCGGGGATGCCGTAGACGGCGGTCGAGGAGACGTGCACGACCCGCTCGCAGCCCGCGTCCAGGGCGGCCTGCAGCACGGTGCGGGTGCCGTCGAGGTCGGTCGAGCGGATCTCCTCGCGCGTGTACAGCGGCAGCGCGGCGGCGGCGTGCACGACCTGCGCGCAGCCGGCGACGGCGCGGTCCACATCGGCGCGGTTGCGGATGTCGCCGTCGACCACGCGCACGCGCGGGTCGGTCCGCTCGAGGTAGTCGAAGGGCGCGACGTCCAGCGAGACCACCTCGTAGCCCCGCGCGAGCAGGTAGCGCACCATGTTGATGCCGAGAAAACCGGCGCCGCCGGTGACGAGACAGCGTGTCTGCGTGGTCGATCCGTTGTTCATATCATCGTCCTCGTCCGGGGTTGTCGTGGATCGCGCGTTCGAACATAGGCAGTCGATCGCCCCGGCGCCAGTTCACAACCGTTCACTGATCGATGGGTTGTGGCTGCGAATATTCTCTGTCATGCCCATGCTGCTGTTCGACTTGGATCCCCACATCTGTGGTGAAGGGGTGTCCTGCGGCCCTGGAGCCAGGATGGCGAAGGGCCGAAGGCAGGGCGGCCCGACCGCCCCCAGGATGTGGGGATCCAAGTCGCAACGTGCACAGGCAGAGAAGATTTCCCGGCCAGAACTCAGTGCAACCGACTCGCGACCAGCACCACCCCGCCCACGATCAGCACCAACCCCACCCCCTGCACCAGATCGAGGCTCTCCCCGAGCCAGAGCGCCGAAGCCGACACCACGATCAGGAAGCCCGTGCCGGTCATGATCGGGTAGGCCAGCGAAACCGGGACGCGGCTCAGCACGTAGGCGTAGCTCACGACGTTCACGGCGAACAGGGCGATGCCGCCCACCACCAGGGGATTCAGCAGGATCTGGCGCAGGGCGCCGGCGGGGTCGGCGGGATCGAGGGGCCGGTCGCGCATGCCGGCCCGGATCAGCAGGTTGGCGGCGGCGTTGGCGCTCAGGGCCAGGATCAGGGCCAGGACGTGCGGCTTCATGGTCCTCCGGGGGTTGGCGGCCGCCGCCGATCATAACATTCCGGCCGCCGCAGCGCCCTGCGCGATCTGATTCCCTTGACAGGATGAAAAACCGCACCATATTGAGCGACGGAAACGATTAAACAGATAACGTTTCAATGTTTCGCAACGATGGGACCGACGATGCCCGAGGCGCGCCAACACGATAAGTCGCTGCAATTATATGCAGTTGCGGAGCCGCTCTTCGAGCGCTACGGCTTCCGCAAGACGACTGTGGAGGAGATCTGCCGGGCCGCCGGGGTCTCCAAGCGGACCTTCTACGAGCTGTTCCGCGACAAGGCGGACCTGCTCACCCAGATGCTCGTCCACATGGCCAGCGAGGCGGCGCTGGGCTGGCGGGACGCGCTGGATCCCGGGCAGCCCACCGTCGAGAAGATCCTGTCCTACCTCGACGGCTACGAGGCGTTCGGGCGCGAGCACCCCGCGTTCTCGAAGTGCATGCACGAGTTCGAGGACAACAACTGCAACGTGGAGTTCGAGAACCACCCCAGCGTCCAGGCCATGCGCGACGCCCTGGCCGGCGTGCTGGCCGAAGGCGTCGCCAGCGGCGAGCTGCGGCCGCTGGACCCGGCGACGCTCGTGTGGATCATCGACAGCCTGCTGGACTCGATGTACTACATGTTCCCGCAGATGACCGGGCGCCCGAGCGCGTTCGAGGATCCGGTCCTGGCGAGCGAGCTGAGAGCCTTCATCATCCACGGCATCCGCAACCCCGACCACGACCCCGTACGGAGGACACGATGACCATCGGACACCTGGCGCGCGCGGCGCTGCTGGCCGCCGTCTGCCTGGGAACGGCACTCGCGGCGGCCGCCGCCGACGAGCCGGTCCCCGCGACCCTCGATGTCGGCCCCGGGCCCGTCATCGCGGCGCGGCCCGGCGCGGCCGAGACCCTGGACCTCGAAGCCTGCGCGCGGCGCGCGCTGGCGGACAACGACCAGCTCCAGGCCGAGCGCTTCCGCCGCCGCGAGCTGGACGGCCAGATGAAGCAGGCGCTCGCCACGGGCCTGCCGACCCTCGACGCGACCGGCACCTGGTCGCGCGGCCGCGACCCCAGCTTCGCCCTGGACTCCAGCTTCGGCGGCGGCGGCGGCTCCACGGGCAACGCCCTGCTCGACAGCCTGTTCGGCGGGTTCAGCTTCATCCCGCCGCCCGAGGACATCCCGGCCCAGACCTACTGGCGCTCGAGCCTGAACCTGAGCTGGACCCTGAACCCGATCAAGATCCTCGGCGCGATCGGCGCCGCCGGCCAGGGCATCCGCCGCCAGGACCTGGCGCTGCTGGGCGTCGTCCACCAGACCGAGCAGGACGTCGTGACGTCCTACCACGCCGTCATCCTGGCCGCCGAGCAGCTCGCCGCCGTCGAGGCGGAGCTCCGCAACCAGGAGGAGTTCCTGGACATCTCGCGCCTGCGCTTCGGCCTCGGCATGGCGACCGAGCTGGACACGCTGCAGGCCGCGGTCGCGGCGGCCAACCTGTCGCCGCAGCTGCGGCAGGCGCAGCAGGGGCTGCGGACCGCCGGCGCCCGCCTCAACGCCCTGATGGGCGGCGACCCCGAGGCGCCCCTGAGCATCCGCAACGAGCAGCGCGTGGAGACGGACGGCGTCGCGCGCGAGACGGCCCTGGCCCTGGCCGCGCGCCGGCCCGACGTGCAGCAGGCCGAGGTGATGAGCGACCTGCTGCGCCAGAGCCGGCGCGTGCAGAAGTCCGAGATGCGCCCCTACCTGTCGATGCTCGGCAGCTACGGCTACATCGGCCGGCGCCTGAAGGATCTCGACAACACCGGCCACGACTTCTGGAGCGCCAGCGTGGCGCTGAACGTGCCGCTGTTCGACGGCCTGCTCACGCGCGGGCTGGTGCAGCAGACCGAGGCCTCGCTGCTGCGCAACGAGTCCGAGCGCGCCGGCCTGCAGCGGCAGGCGCGCGTGGAGGTGCTCGACCTGCTCGACGGCCGCGACGCCGCCCGCGACAACCTGCGCGCGGCCGAGCTGAACATGGCCCGGGCCGAGGACCTGCTGGAGACCAGCACCCTGATGCTGCGGCACGGCAAGGCCGACTACCTGACCGTGCTGCAGTCCGAGGCGGAGCGCTCCCGCGCCCGCACCAACCTGATCCAGGCGCGGTACGACGTGCTGACCACGACCGCGTCCCTGAAGCGCGCCATCGGCGTCTCGCCCCTGCTGCCCCTGGCGGCGGTCGACGGGCTCGTCGCGGGAGGTTCGCAGTGACCATCGGAACGGAGAAGACCATCATGACGACGCGCAAGCTGTTCGCCGCCGCGGCCCTGATGCTGGCCCCGGCGCTGCTGTCGATCGCGGGCTGCGGACCCAAGGGCGGCGCCGCGCCGCCGGCCGAGACCGCCCGCAACGTCCGCGTGCTGGAGCTGGACGCCACCGACCTGGACGAGATGTTCGAGGTCTCCGGCGCGGTCCAGCCCCTGCGCGGCACCGACGTCGCCGCCGAGGAGGGCGGCACCGTGGCCGTCATCGCGCGCGACAAGGGCGCGCGCGTGGCCAAGGGCCAGACCCTGATCGAGCTGGACCGCCGCCTGCTGGCGGCGGAAGCCGACGCCGCCCGCGCCGACCTGGCGCTGCAGGCCTACAACGTCGAGCAGACGCAGCGCCTGTTCGACGCCGGCAAGGTCAGCCGCGTCGAGCTGCTGACCGCCGAGGCGCAGCACGGCCGGTCCGCGGCCGCGGCGCGCGTCGCCGAGCTGCGGCACGAGCGGGCCGCCGTCGCGGCCCCCTACGCCGGGATCGTGGCCGAGCGCTTCGTGGAGCCGGGACAGCTGGTGGCCCCGGGCACCGTCGTGGCCCGCGTGGTCGACCCGTCCGTCCTGAAGCTCGCCGGCTGGCTGACCGAGCGCGACATCGTCTGGCTGCGCGAGGGCGCGGCGGCCGAGGTCTCGCTGGACGGCGTCGCGGCCCCCGTCGCGGGGCGCGTGGCCTGGCTCGGCTTCGAGGCGGACCCGGTCACCGGCAAGTTCCCGCTGGAGATCCGGCTGGACAACCAGGACCTGTCGCTGCGGCCGGGCGTGGTCGGCCGCGCCCGCATCCACAAGCAGACCCTCGCGGGCGTGATCGCCATCCCGCGCGACGCGGTGCTCGACGCCGGCGGCGGCGCGGCGGTCTACGTCGTCGAGGGGGACCGCGCGCAGCTGCGCCGCATCGTCCTGGGCCCCGACCAGGGCCTGCTGGTGGCGGTGACCGCGGGCCTGCGCGCCGGCGAGCTGCTGGTCGTGCGCGGCCAGCGGGACCTGATCGACGGCGCGCTGGTCAAGACGGTCGAGACGGCGAACGCCCGCGACGGCAGCCTCGCCGGCGACCCGTCCGCGACCACCGAGGCCGGCGCCGCGACGCGCGACGCGGCTCCCGCGACGGAGGCCGCGCGATGAGGCTGATCAGCGGCGCGATCCGCAAGTACCCGATGATCTTCGCCTTCATGGCGATCATCACGATCGTGGGCGTCAAGAGCTACCTCGAGCTGCCGCGCGAGTCGAGCCCCGACGTCAAGATCCCCTACGTGATGGTGATGACGCCCTACAGCGGGGCCGGCCCCGAGGACGTCGAGAACCTCATCACGCGCAAGCTCGAGCGGGAGCTCAAGGGCCTGGCCGACCTCAAGGAGATGACCAGCACCTCGGTCGACGGCGCCTCGACCATCGTGCTGGAGTTCACCACCGACGTGGAGATGAGCGACGCCCTGCAGAAGGTGCGCGACCGCGTCGACCTGGCCAAGCCCGAGCTGCCCGACGACCCGCGCGACGACATGATGATCCTGGAGCTCAGCTCCTCGGACTGGCCCATCGTGCAGATCAACCTGGCGGCCGACTACGACCCCGCGCTGCTGAAGCAGGCGGGCGAGGACCTGCAGGAGGCCTTCGAGCAGGTGCGCGGCGTGCTCGAGGTGAAGCTGACCGGCGGCGTGGAGCACGAGGTGCGCGTGGACGTCGACCCCGAGCGCCTGCGCTTCTACAACCTGGGCCTGCAGGACGTCCAGGACGCCATCGCCCTGCAGAACGTGACCATCCCCGGCGGCAAGCTGTCCCTGGGCACCTACGACTACCAGGTGAGCGTGCCGGGCGAGGTCGGGCGCGCCGAGGAGATCCTCGGCTTCGTGCTCAACCCCGGCCTGCCGGACCCGGTCTACGTCCGCGACGTGGCCGAGGTCAGCTTCGGCATCAAGGACCGCGAGAGCTTCTCCCGCGTCAACGGCAAGGAGGCCGTGATCCTCACGGTCACCAAGCGCAGCGGCGAGAACATCATCGACATCGTGGACGAGATCAAGGCGGTGCTCGAGCGCGAGCGGCCGCGGCTGCCGGCGGGCACCGAGGTGAGCCTGGTCGGCGACCAGTCCAAGGACATCCGCGACATGGTCCGCGAGCTGGAGAACAACATCATCAGCGGCCTGATCCTGGTGGTGCTGGTGCTGCTGCTGTTCATGGGCTTCACCAACGCCCTGTTCGTGGGCACGGCGATCCCCCTGTCGATGCTGCTGACCTTCATCACGCTGCGGGCGCTGGGCATCACCCTGAACATGGTGGTGCTCTTCTCGCTGATCCTGGCGCTGGGCATGCTCGTGGACAACGGCATCGTGATCGTGGAGAACATCTACCGCCAGCGCGGCAAGGGGAAGGGCCCCGAGGAGGCCGCCGTCTACGGCGCCTCGCAGGTGGCCGCCGCGATCACCTCCTCGACCCTGACCACGGTGGTCGCCTTCGCCCCGATGATCTTCTGGCCCGGGATCATGGGCGAGTTCATGAAGTACCTGCCGATCACGGTCATCATCTCGCTGCTGTCGTCGCTGCTGGTGGCGCTGGTCTTCAACCCCGTCATGTGCGCGCGGTTCATGAAGCCGCCTCGGCCCGGAGACGGGCGCGAGAGCTTCGGCGACCGCCTCATGCGGTACGGCCTGAAGTCGTACGAGCCCACGCTGCGCTGGGCCCTGCGGCGCCCGGGCACCGTGATGGGCGGCATGACCGCCCTGCTGATCGGCACCTTCATGCTGTTCGGCGCCTTCAACCACGGCGTCGAGCTGTTCCCGGACGTCGACCCCCGCCTGGCCTACGTCTCGATCACCGCGCCCTCGGGCACGCGGGTCGAGGTCAGCGACGCCTACACCGCCGAGGTGGAGGCGAAGGTCGCCGCGCTGCCCGACCTGAAGGCCTTCACCGGCCAGGTCGGCGCCGAGAGCGGCTTCGCCTCGAGCAGCCAGGCCCCGGCCAACAAGTCCCTGGTGACGATGGAGTTCATCGACCAGGAAGACCGCTCCCAGTCCTCGCGCACGACGATCCAGCAGCTGCGCGACGCGCTGCGCGACTTCACCGGCGCGCGCCTGGTCATCGACAAGCAGGAGGAGGGCCCGCCCACCGGCAAGCCCGTGAACATCGAGATCTCCGGCGACGACTTCGCGGTCCTGGGCGACCTGGCCGCCGCGGTCCGGGAGCGCATCCGCGGCGTCGAGGGCCTGGTCGACGTGATGGACGACTACGACCGCAACCTCCCGCAGATCGAGGTGCGCCAGGACGTGGACAAGGCCGGGCGCTTCGGCCTGCGCACGGTGGACGTCGCCGGCACCGTGCGCACCGCCCTGCTCGGCGCCGAGACGGCGAAGTTCCGCACCGGCGAGGACGAGTACGACATCCGGGTGCGGGTGCAGCAGCCGTTCCGCCAGAAGGTCGAGGACCTCGAGGGCATGACCGTGTTCTACGAGGGCCAGCAGATCCCGCTGTCGTCCTTCGCCACGGCCGAGTTCAAGACGGGCCTGGCCGCGATCACCCGCATCGACGGCGAGCGCGTGGTGACGGTCTCGGCCGACGCCGCCGCCGGCTACAACGGCAACGCGCTGCTGGCCCAGGTGCAGCAGCGGCTGGAGGGCTTCGCGCTGCCGCCCGGGTACGGGCTGACCTACACGGGCGAGAGCGAGGACCAGCAGGAGGCGCAGGCCTTCCTCAGCGACGCCTTCGGCCTGGCCGTCATGCTCATCTTCCTGGTGCTGATCAGCGAGTTCAGCTCGGTGACCACGCCGCTGGTGATCCTGTTCAGCGTCATCCTGTCGCTGATCGGCGTCATGATGGGCCTGATGTTCACCGGCACGCCCTTCGGCATCATCATGACCGGCGTGGGCGTGGTCTCGCTGGCCGGCGTCGTGGTCAACAACGCCATCGTGCTGCTGGACTACGTGGGCAAGCTGCGCGAGCGCGGCATCGAGACGGGGGAGGCCCTGGTCCAGGCCGGCCTCACCCGCTTCCGGCCCGTGATCCTGACCGCGGTGACCACCATCCTGGGCCTGATCCCGCTGACGACCGGCATCTCGGTCGACTTCTTCCGGCTGTTCCAGGGCGACTGGGGCGGGGTGGTGACCTTCGGCGGCGAATCGAGCGCCTGGTGGGGCCCGATGGGCGTGGCCGTGATCTGGGGACTCGCCGTGGCCACCTTCCTGACGCTCGTGGTGGTGCCGGTGATGTACTCGCTGCTGGAACCGACGAAGCGCCGGCTGCGGGCCCTGTTCATCGGCTGGTGGCTGGACCGCCGGCACGGGCGCGGCGAGGGCTACTGAGCCCGGGCCGTCCGCCGCACGCAACGAGGCGCGCCCCCCGCGGGGCGCGCCTCTGCGCATCCCGGCAAACACCGCTGGCGGCGACCGGCGTTCGACGCTAGGTTTCCCCCCCATGACGCCAACGAGAAACACACCCGGCCTGCTGGACGCCCGCGGCGTCGCCGTCGTCCCCGGACCCTACCTCCGCGTGGCTTCGCTGGTGCCGAGCCTGACCGACACCGTGTTCGGCCTCGGCCGCGGCGACAACCTGGTGGCCCGGACCGCCTACTGCGAGGAGCCGCGCGGCCTGGTCGCGCGCGTCCCCGCCTGCGGCGGCACCAAGAACCCGCGCCTCGACGCCATCCTCGCGCAGCGGCCGGACCTGGTCCTGGCCTGCCTCGAGGAGAACAAGACCGCGCACCTGGACGCGCTCGCCGCGGCGGGCGTGCCCGTGTTCGCGGTGATGCCGCGCAGCCTGGACGACGTCGACATGCTGCTGAAGGACCTCGGCATCCTGCTCGACGCCGAGGTCGCCGCGCTGTCGGCGCGCGAGACCCTGGCCGCCGCGCGCGCCGACGCGGCCGCCGCGCGCGGCCGCCGCCCCGCCGTCGCCGCGGCGACCCTGATCTGGAAGGACCCCTGGATGGCCGCGGGCGGCCACACCCACATCGACGCGGTCATGGCCGAAGTCGGCCTGCGCAACGTCTACGCGGGCCACGAGGACTACCCGGCCACGACCCTGGAGGAGCTGGCGGCCCTGGCTCCCGCGCTGGTCCTGCTGCCCGACGAGCCCTACCACTTCACCAAGCGCGACGCCGCCGCCGTCGCCGAGGCCGCGCGCCTGGCCGGTCCCGAGCGCTGCCCCCGCGTTCCCGGCAAGCTGCTGAGCTGGTACGGGACCCGCACGGCGGGATCGCTGCGGGAACTGCTGCGACTGCTGGACCGCTACGCCCCGGCCGCTCCCGCGCCCCCGGCGGGCTGATCGCCGGCGGAGGTCACCCGTGCACTGGACAGAAATCCTCGGCTACGCCGCCTCGGCGCTCGTGGCGGTCTCGCTGACCATGGGCTCGCTCGTCAAGCTGCGCGTCATCAACCTGGCCGGCGCCGTCCTGTTCGCCGTCTACGGGGCCCTGCTGGGCGTCTGGCCGGTGCTGCTGGTGAACGGCTTCATCGCCGTGGTGAACGTGGTCTTCCTGGTGCAGCTGCTCAACCGCCGCCCCGACTACTTCCAGCTCATGCCGATGCGCGACCGCGACAACCCCTTCCTGCGCCGCTTCCTCGACTTCCACGCCCCGGACGTGCGCCGCTACTTCCCCGGCTTCGACCTCGACCGGCTGCAGAACCCGACGATCGTCTTCGTCCTGCGCAACATGGTGCCGGTCGGCGTGCTGGTCTGCTCGCCCGACACGCCCGGCACGCTGCGGATCCACCTGGACTACGTCCTGCCGCCCTGGCGCGACCTGCGCTGCGCCCGCTACTTCTACCGGGAATGGGGCCCGGTCCTGGCCGACAACGGCTTCCGCCGCTTCGTGGCGCACACCGAGGCCGGCCTGCACCGCAACTACCTGCGCCGCATGGGCTACCGCCCGGACGGGGAGCGGGGGGAGGGCTGGTACTCCCGGCCGGTCCTGGGCGGCTGATCCCCGAGTCGAATCATATGTAATTGGTCAATAAATCATGAAGATGCGATGGTTATGTCTTGATTTTCCGCCCCCCGGGTTCCTCTATTTGACTGTCCCCGGTTGATATAGTCACAACAGGACGGTTCCCACATGAAGCGATGCCCGATCCTCCCCTTGGCGGCACTCCTGACGCTGGCGTGCCTGCTCGTTCCGGCCGGCCCGGCCCGCGCCTTCACGGCGGCCGACTGCGCCGACTGCCACACCGGTTCCGGCGGGGACCCCGCCGAGGTCAGCGCCGAGTCGCTGACCGGCAGCGTCCACGACGGCTTCGAGTGCACGGACTGCCACGCCGGCATCACGGAACTGCCCCACGACACCCTGCCGCCGGTCGACTGCGGCAGCTGCCACTCGGACGAGGCGGCCACCTACCAGGTCCACGGCCGCGGCGTGGTCGGCAAGTCGCCCTACATCCCGTCCTGCAAGGACTGCCACGGCACGCACGACATCCTGCCCTCGTCCGACCGGCACGCCCTGACCAACCCGATGAACCTGCCGACGACCTGCGGCAACTGCCACGAGGATTCGACCCTCGTGGCCGATCTCAAGATCAAGTTCAAGCACCCGATCCGCGTCTACAGCCAGAGCGTCCACGGCCGGGCGACGGCCGGCGGCGTCCAGCAGGCGGCGAGCTGCAACGACTGCCACAGCACCGGCGGCTCCGCCCACATGATCCTGCCGCCGAGCGACATGCGTTCGACCATCGCCCACTTCAACATCCCGACCACCTGCGGCAAGTGCCACAGCTCCATCTCGCAGGACTACTGGGAAGGCATCCACGGCCAGATCACCGCCCGCGGCGAGGTGGACACGCCGGTCTGCACCACCTGCCACGGCGAGCACGGCATCCTGCCCACCGACGACCCCCGCTCGCCGGTGAGCCCCAACCGCATGGCCGAGGCGACCTGCACGCCCTGCCACGAGTCGGCGACCCTGAACGAGAAGTACGACCTGCCGACCGGCCGCCTGCAGTCGTTCGTGGACTCCTACCACGGCCTGAAGAGCAAGGCCGGCGACAAGCTGGTCGCCAACTGCGCCTCCTGCCACGGCGCGCACCTGATCCTGCCCTCGGCCGACCCGCGCTCGTCGGTCAACCCCGCCAACCTGCAGAAGACCTGCGGCCACTGCCACGCGGGCATCACCGCCGACGTCGCCAACCAGACGATCCACGAGTCCGCCACCGGCCACAAGTCCGGCGTCGCGCACGTCGTCCAGATCATCTACATCACGCTGATCGCCCTGGTGATCGGCGGCATGACGCTGCACTGGCTGATCGACCTGATCCGCCAGATCCACCGCGTGATCCACGAGAAGCCCCAGGTCCGCCGCATGACCACCAACGAGGTCTTCCAGCACACGGTGCTGGCCGTCTCCTTCACCGTGCTGGTGATCACCGGCTTCTCCCTGCGGTTCTACGACTCCTGGTGGAGCGCGCTGCTCTTCGGCCGCGAGGGCGGCTACGCCGTGCGCGGCTACATCCACCGCGGCGCCGCCGTGGTGATGATCCTCGGCGCCGTCTACCACGCCTTCTACCTGCTGACCCCCCGCGGCCGCGAGTTCCTGCGCGGCATGATGCCCAACTGGGAAGACGCGAAGCAGCTGCTGCAGCGCACGAAATTCAACCTGGGGCTCAGCAGGGAGACGCCGAACTTCGGGCGCTTCACCTACGTGGAGAAGGCCGAGTACTGGGCGCTGATCTGGGGCACGGTCGTGATGGCGCTGACCGGATTCGCGCTCTGGTTCGACAACACCGTCACGCACTGGTTCCCCAAGGGCACGATGGACGTGATCCTGGTGGTCCACTACTACGAGGCCTGGCTGGCCTTCCTGGCCATCCTGATCTGGCACATGTACTCGACGGTGTTCATGCCGGGCGTCTACCCGATGAACCCGTCCTGGATCACCGGCCTGATGCCGCAGCGCATGTTCGAGCACGAGCACCCGGCCGTGAAGCTGGTCGAGCACCGGCACACGGTGCGCACGCGGGTGGCGGCGGACGAGCCGGGCATCGAGGGGCGGGAGAAGGTGGATCCGGGGACGCCGCGCAGGGACGGGCCCACGGAGCCGCCGCAGAGCTGAGGTTCCGGGCACATCCTGCCGTGACAGGGGACGCGCTCCGGGCACCTCGTGTGCCCGGAGCGCTTGACCTTCCGGCCCCTCCGCCATCCTGGCTGCGGGGCCTGCAGGACACCCCTGTCACGACAGGATGTGCAGACCTCAGCCAATCAGCACATGAAGAAGCGGCCCCCGCGTGGGCGGGGGCCGCTTCTGCGCGAACAGCAGTGCGGGCGTCGCGGCTACTTCGCGGCGGCGGCGGGCACCGGGTGCTTGATCAGGGCCCACATCTTGTCGTAGTCGAAGGCCTTGAACGTCGGGCTCTCGGCGTTGTGGCACTTCACGCAGGTCTCCTTGCCGCCCATCTTCATGCCGGCGGCGACGGCCGCGGCGTGGTCTTCCATGACGGCCTTGGACTTGTATTCCGAACCGGCGCCGTGGCAGGCCTCGCAGCCCACGCCCTCTTCGGGCACCCACTTCGTGGCGGCCTCGAGCGCGGCGCCCAGGAAGCCCTTCGTGGTGTGGCACTTCAGGCAGGCGGCCTCTTCCCAGGGGTTGCCCAGGCCCTTCTCCTTGGCGATGGCGATGGCCGCGGGGCCCTTCAGGGTGGCGAAGGCGCCGGCGTGCGCCGACTCGGTCCAGATCTTCGCCTGGTCGCCGGTCTTGACCTTGTGGCACATGACGCACTTCGGGGCGCCGATGATGGTGGGCTCGGCAGCCTGGGCGACGACGGCGCAGACCACCGTGAGCGCGACCAGGACCAACAGGGACTTCTTCATGCTTCCTCCTTGCCGGGTGAACGGCCGGATCCTCGTCGGTGTCCCGGCCGGAAGACGTTCGGGTTGCGTCGCCGCTCCCGATGACCCGAATGTAAACGATCGGTCCGGGTCGCCCCAATAAAAAATGCTGTTCCCCCACCGGGATCCGCGTATCGAGAAAGAGAATCAACACGCGAACCGAGGGCTGGGATGATGTTTGATATTCTGCTAGACTGGTCGGAGTTCCCGTTCGGCGCGTCCGGCGCCCAGAACAACCAGAGTGTAATGATCCTGATTATAGGAGTGTCCCCGATGATCAAGCGATCGCTCTTCGCCTGCATCTGCTTGCTGTGGCTGCCCCTGGCGGCGTCGGCCGAACCCCAGTTCGCCTGGTCGTCGCTGCTGGACAGCGGGGCCTCGCTGGACGACAACGGCTCGATCGTGGTCGGCCACGTCTCGGGCGACGTCGTGGTGGCGGGCGTCAGCCACGACGGGATCGAGGGCTCGGACATCCTGGTGCGCCGCCTGGCGGCCAAGGACGGCGCCGCGGTCTGGACGCGCCGCATCCCGGCGTTCGACGACTCGGACATGTCGGTCGCGGGCCTGGCCTGGGACGAGGCGGGTGAACTGATCGTGGCCGGGCATGTCCTGGGCTGCGTGGGGTGAGGCCACGGTGACGACATCGTCGTGCTGAAGCTCGACGATGCGACCGGGGAGGTTCTCTGGTCCCAGCAGTACGCATCACCGAACGCCGAGAACGATTCCGCCTACGCCCTGGCCCTGGATGAATCGGGGGACATCTACGTCGCCGGCCGCGTCAACGTCGCGGGGCGGCTGGACGAGATCGCGTTGCTGAAGTTCGCCAACGTCGACGGCGAGCTGCTCTGGACGGCCTTCGACGGCGGCGCCGCCCGCCTCGACGACCGCGCGCTGGACGTGGCCGTCGGTCCCGACGGCGACCCCGTGGTGACGGGCCTGGTCCAGAACGCCAACGGCACGGCCTCGCTGCTGACGGCGAAGTACGCCGCCGCCGACGGCAGCCCGGTGTGGGTGGTGCTCACGACCGGCCTGGTCAACGACGCCAGCGGCGACGGCTGGATCGGCGTCGACGACGACGGCGACGTGCTGGTCGCCGGCAAGGCCTGGCACTCCTCGACCTCCTACGACGTGCTCTGCGCCAAGCTCGCCGCCGCCGACGGGCAGCAGCTCTGGCGCGTGGACTGGACCAACGGCACCCGGGCCGACGATCCCGGCGCCATGCTCGTGGACGCGGCCGGCGACGTGATCGTCGCCGGCGTCACCGGCGGCGACTACCTGACGGTCAAGCTGAGCGGCGCCAACGGTTCGCGGACCTGGATGTCCACCTACAACGGCCCGCCGGGCTGGTACGACCTGGCCAACGGCCTGGCGTTCGGCGCCGGCGGCGAGATCCTGGTCACCGGCTTCAGCGACGGCACCGGCACCGGCTGGGACATCGCGACGCTCGGCTACGACCCGGGCACCGGCGCCCAGCGCTGGGTGCGGCGCTACGACGGCCCGGCCCACCTGACCGACGAGGCGCGCTCGCTCGTGCTGGCGCCGGGCGGGACCCTGTACGTGACCGGCTACGTCTACGGCGACGTGTCCGGCATGGACCAGGTCGTGCTGGCGTACTCCCACCCCGACCTGACGGACGCCGGGGACCTGCCCGCGGCGCCGTCGACGCTGGCCGCTCACCCGAACCCCTTCAACCCGTCGACGGTCGTCACGTACCGGCTCGAGGCGGCGGCGGAGGTGACGCTCGCGGTCCACGATCTCGCGGGGCGGCTGGTCGCGGTGATCGACGCGGGCCGGCGCGAGGCCGGGACGCACCGGGCGAGCTGGGACGGGCGCGACGGCGCGGGGCGCGCGGCGACCAGCGGCACCTACTTCCTGCGCCTGGCGACCGCGGCCGGGGAGAGGCGCACCGTGAAGCTGACGTTGCTGAAATAGCCGGCGCGCCCGCACGCGGTCGGAACACCCGGAGCCCCGTTCGCCTCGCGACCGGGGCTCCGTCGCGTCACGGGCTCGGCATGGGAAGCGTGGCATTGCCCTCGGGATCCCGGATCCCTACACTCAGGCAGGGGCCGGCACCATCGCCCCGTGAGCCGTGTTATGGAGGTACGTCATGAACCGCATCGCGACCATCTGCCTGATCCTGCTGCTGGCGGCGGGCTCCGCCTTCGCCAACGGCGCCCCCCGGCGCTTCGCCGACCACCGCGTCGTGGACGCCTCCAACACCGTGGACCTCTCGTCACGCGGCTCGGCGGCCAAGCAGGACACCGTGTACCTGATCGGCGGTCCCGGCCGCAACGACGGCAAGTTCCAGAACGACGTCAACCCCGGCCTTCCCGACGCGGAAGGCTGGACGGGCGTGGATCTGAACGCGCCGGCGTTCTCGCGCTGGCACGTCTCGACCTACCAGAGCCCCACCGGCACCCCCGCCATGTGGGCCGGCGAGAACTTCCCGACCGACTGCGGCACCGGCGACTTCTCCGGCTACTCGAACGGCTTCCTCGAGTACCTGGACTGGGTCGGCACCGTGGCGAACCCGGCCGACGACACGGACGTCCGCGTGACGGCGGTCGTGAGCTACGACAACGAGCCCAACTACGACTTCCTGGGCCTGCGCTACGAGACCCCCGCGGGCTGGGTCGAGCAGGCGACCTGGAACGGCGCCGGCACGGCCGAGGCCGTGGACGAGACCTTCACCATCACCGCCGCCGACTACGTCAACGGCAACGAGGTCCACCTGCGCTGGCAGGCCGACGCCGACGGCGCCTGGTCCGACAGCGACTGCCTGTACCCGAGCCAGGGCCACAGCCAATTGGACGACGTCAGCGTCTACTTCGGCGGCGTCCTGCAGACGTTCGACGACTTCAACAGCGGCATCGGCCCCAACTGGTTCACCGTGGTGCCCCAGGGCTACGGCGACTTCAGCCGGGTCTGGCCGCGGCTCGCGGACCTCGACCCCTGCGTGACCAACGAGACCCCGCAGTTCGCGTTCATCGACGACGGCCTCGTCGTCCCCGGCGTGGGCCCGTCCTCGAACACCCTGTACACCTACGGCCCCAGCGGCTACAGCCGCAACTGCACCGGCGGCGCCCTGGGCGCGAACGTCGACGGCAACCTGCTGGCCAACGAGATCTGGTCGCCGCCCCTGGCCTGGCCCGCCGGCGACTACGTCGGCGCCCGGCTGACGTTCGGCGAGTACCTGCACTCGCCGTACGGCACGGCGTCCTTCGACGGCGTGTTCGACGTCTGGCACATCCGCTGCTCGACCGACGGCGGCAACACCTGGTACGGCTGGGCCGACCGCAACACGATCTACTACGGCGGCCCCGCCTACACCCGGCCCGCCTACGTCGTCACGGACCTGCTCGAGCCCGGCACGACGCACGTCCAGATCGCCCTCGGCGTGTCGGAGGACGCGCGCTACAACATCGGGACCGACGGCACGCCGGCGCCCTATTACGACAACGTCGCCTTCATGGTCTACACCTACGGCGGCCCCGCGATCTCGATCAGCGGCGAGTGGGACCTGCCCCAGGACCAGTTCGCGAAGAACCTGGACCTGACTCCGGCGAACCTGGCCGGCAACGCCCTGCGCTTCGACATGTGCCAGGACCTGCTGGACACCACGAGCCCGAACATCGTCCACGGCGACTCGATCGTGCTGAACGTGCAGCCCGTGCGCCCCGGCGCCGAGCTGACCGAGCTGCCGAAGATGCACTACAAGATCAAGTGCAACCCGCTGTTCGACGGCGTGCGCAACGTGGCGCCGACGGGCGGCTACATCGAGGGCGACGTCGTGGCCGACAGCGTCTACACGTCCGCCGGCATCCTGGTCCAGTGGCGTTGGGCGTTCGACCTGGACGACGACGGTCTGCTGTTCCCCGGCGACCAGATGCACTGGTACGTCACGGCGACCGACCGCGTGAACGGCGACACGGGCACCGACGGCACCACGACCTATCCGGCCAACCTCGCCGGGTTCGGCGTGTTCCCGGGCGAGCCCGGCTACGTCGAGTTCCTGTGGCCGTTCCAGTGGATCTGGCGCGGTCTGCCGTCGGTGGCCGACCTCGCCGGCACGCAGCCCAGCATCCTGTTCTGGAACGACTTCGGCGTCTACGGCGGCGGCTACAACGAGTGGAAGATCTCCCTCGCTCAGCTGGGCCTCGTCGAGAACGTCGACTACGACATCTACTACACGCAGGCCCCGTCCTCGAACGTCGGCAACGGCCTGGGCGCCAACGCGTCCGCGGTCGCCCTGGCCGGCTACGAGACGATCCTGTACGGCTCCGGCACCCTGGCCGGCTCGCCGCTGACGGGTCCCGGCGTCGCTCCGGGCTACGCCGGCGACAAGGGCGACGACGTCGCTCGTCTGTCGGCGTGGCTGGGCACCGGCAAGAACCTGTTCGTGGCCGGCGACCGCGTCGTGGTCGCGACCGGTTCGACCACCGTCGCCGGCGGCGCGGCGTTCGTCCAGAACTGGCTGGGCTGCACCCGGCTGGCCACGGACGTGCGGGCGCTCATCGGCGGCCAGGCGGCCCCGCTGGTCGTCCCGACCCCGAGCAACGTGGTGGGCTTCAACACCCCGTTCATCGCCTACGGCTCCTGCCCGGCCTTCCGCGTGTTCAACGGCATCGGCGTCTACGCCTCGCCGTTCAACTACTCGACGAAGGTGGGCGAGTTCACGGCGGCGGGCGCCTACCCGACCTACGCGGCGATGGTCTCGAACTATCGCACGGACGTCGGCTCGAAGATCGTGACCTCCACGGTCGACTTCGGCGCCTGGTACAGCCCGTACGAGACGGCCAAGGACGATCCGGCTCCCTACGCCGCCCGTACGCAGGTCCTCGGCGAGATCCTGGTGTGGTTCGGCTACACGCCGAGCTTCGGCACCACGCCGACTCCGACCAACGGCGCGTTCTTCGCGAAGAACTACCCGAACCCGTTCAACCCCGTCACGAAGATCGAGTGGTCGATCCCGCGCGCCGGCGATCTGTCCATCAAGATCTTCAACGTGAAGGGCGAGCTGGTCCGCACGCTGCACGACGGCTTCTCCGCCGAGCGGACGGGCGTCGCGGAGTGGAACGGCACCAGCGACAGCGGCCGCGACGCGGCCTCGGGCGTGTACTTCTGCGAAGTGCGCTCCGGCGACAACGTGTCGGTCAACAAGATGGCCCGTAGTGGCCCGGCCCGGGGCCCCGGCGCGGACATCGCTGCGCCCCAGGAGCAGTCTGGCCACGGGGGCGTCGATGGTCACGGTCGTCGGGCCGCAGTTGGAGTTGTCGTCGTAGCTGTCCAGGATCAGGTAGTACCAGCCCGCGGCCGAAGCGGTATAGGAGATGGCGGCGGGGGTCTCGACCGTGTGCGGCGCCCGCGACGCAGGTCGCGACCGCGTTGCTGCAGTCCGTCACCAGCCAGATCTGTCCCAGGCAATCGCAGTGCGACCAGACGGTGAAGGTCTCTCCCGGCTGCAGGTGATCTTGTAGGTGGCGTCGAGACCTGCCGACCAGTAGCCGGTGAAGGGCCCCCGCAGGTTGGGCGACCGTGAAGGTGTCCGAGGCGAGGCTCTGCAGGTCGATGGCGCCGTCGCAGATGTCGTTCGCCGGCGGGGGCGGCGGCGGGACGACCTCCGTGATCCAGAAATCACAGTTGCTTGTACGACTTCAAACTGGGTATCATCGCTCCCTGGCGGCGAAGGAACGCACGTTCCGGCGGATCGGGGGGTCCGATCGGACCCGGTTCATCCCCGGCTCCGCCACGGCGCGACTTCGCCATTCGACCAACGCGGGAGAGGGCCCGCTGCAACGACGGGCAGTCTTCCAACGACCGAGGGGGAACTATGCGAAACGTCATCGTGATGCTGCTGATCCTGGCGATCACCGGCACGGCCATGGCTCAGGATCTGAGCAACCACCGGAACATCCCCGCCAAGAACACGCCGATCGTCCAGTACATCTCGCCCGAGGGCTCGCGCCAGGGCGGCGAGGACATCTCCTCGGCGCTGGCCATCGTCGGCCTGCCCTACTCGGACAGCGGCACCACCGCCGGCTACGTCGACGACTACGACGCGGTCTGCCCCTACAGCGGCTCCACGTCGCCCGACGTCGTGTACAGCTTCACGCCGATGACCGACCTGGTGCTCACGGTCGACCTCTGCGGCTCCAGCTACGACACCAAGGCCTACATCATCGACGACCTCATGAACATCGTCGGCTGCAACGACGACTTCTACTTCGACGAAGTCTGCGGCGTGTACGCCTCGCTGGCCGAGGGCACCCTGACCGGCGGGACGACGTACTACGTCATCATCGACGGCTACGGCGGCGAGTTCGGCGACTACCAGATGTACGTCACCGGCGAAGAGCCCTGCCTCGAGGTCGTGTGCCCCGCCGACGCCGTGCCCGAGGGCGAGCCCACGCTGTTCGACGGCTACGTCGACGAGTACAACAGCGGCTGCAACGGCGAGTTCGGCAACTTCCTGACCATCGACTGGACCAACGACGAGGACGGCGTCGCCCCCTACGACGGCTACGCCTGGCTGTGCGGCGTCAGCGGCTGGCACCTCGGGCCCGCGGGCGAGCAGTTCCGCGACACCGACTGGTACTCCGTCACCGCCCTGAACACCGGCACGATGGAAGTCTCGGTCGAGTCCCTGTACCCCACCTACCTGTTCAAGCTGGCGCCGACGGACTGCGCCCTGACCGACGTCGAGCTGCAGGCGGACCCCGTGTGCGGCACCCCCGGCGTCCTGTCCTTCCCGGTCACCGCCGGCGAAGTGGTCTGGCTGTGGGTCGGCCCGACGGAGTTCACCGGCCCGGTGGTGGAGTTCCCGTACTTCATGAGCGTGACCAACAACGAGTTCAACAGCGTGTCCAACGAGGACATGAACTGGGGACAGGTCAAGTCGCTGTTCAAGTGATCCGACGGATCGGCTGAACGCCGGTCCTGACCGAAAAGGGGCCGCCTCCCAGCCGGGAGGCGGCCCTCGTTTCGTCCCGCGGCGCCGGCGTCAGCGCTTGACGATCTTCACGTCCCCGCTGAACGCCGAGATCTCGATGCGGGCGCCGCCCTTGCCCTCGGTGAAGCGCAGCTCGCGGCCGGGGGCGTGCTTGCTGGTGCGCTCGGCCTTGTGGCCGTAGCCGTCCTCGATGTCGCCGCTGAAGGTGGAGATGTCGAACGTGGCGTCGATCTTCGCGGGCAGGCGCAGGACGGCGGCGCCGCTGTGGGTGTCGATCTTCCAGCTGGAGTCGTCCGCGGGGTCGGCGGTCAGGAGCAGCTGGCCGGAGACCGCGTTGAACTCGAAGTCGCGCAGGGCGCCGGTCTCGACGCGGACGTCGCCGCTGACGGTGGCGACCTCGAGGTCGCCCAGCTTGCCGCGGGCGCGCACGTCGCCGCTGACGGTGTCGATCCCCAGGCGGGCGGTGGCGACCTCGGCGTCCACGCCGCCGCTGACCGTGGCGAGGGAGGCCGACGCCGGCTCGCCGCGCAGGGTCAGCTCGCCGCTCACGGTCGAGACCGTGACCGACCCCTGCAGCCCGTCGGCCGCCACGTCGCAGCTGACGCCCTCGGCGTCCAGCGCGCAGCGCCGCGGGACGTGCAGGGTGAGGCGGGTGGCGCCGGCCGAGCCCTTGAGGTTGCGCTTGTACTTCACCTCGATGGACAGGGCCTGGCGGTCGCCCTCGATCTCGAGCTTGTCGACCTTCGCGTCCAGGACGCCTTCGAGGCGGACCTCGTCGCGGTCCCAGCCGGCGATCTCGAGGGTCCCGGCCAGGTTGCTGATCGCGACCGAGGCGGTGGGGGCGACGGGACGGGTCTCGTCGACCTTCCGGGTCTGGGCGCCGGCGGCGGTCGCGGCGAGCGCGAGGGCCAGGCCGAGCAGGGCGGCGTTCGCGGTGCGGGTCGTCATGTGCGTCTCCTTCTCTACGATTGAGCCACGCGGCTCACGAGCCGCTGCAGCAGGTCGAGCTTGCGGTGGTAGCCGGCCGCGAGGCCCGGGGTCAGGGCGGGGTCGCGCCGGACCTGGCGCAGCGCGCGCCGGGTCTCGCCGATGGCCTCCTCGATCGCGGCGAAGCCGCTGTCCAGCTCGTCGCGGTCCGCGGTCGTGAGCTCCTCGCCGACCTCGTCCAGGGCGGCCTGCGAGGCGTCCTGCAGCAGGGCGTAGCCGTCGCCGAGCTCCTCGCCGGGGTCCGCCGCGCCGCCGGCGCGGTCCATCAGCCGGGGCGTCACGATGGCCAGCGCGAGCACGGCCGCCAGCGCCAGCGCCCGCCGCGGCCGGCGCAGCGAGGCCGGATCGAAGCGGGGCGGGCGGCGGCAGGACGCGCGTCGGCCCCGTCGTCCAGGCGCGCGGCGATCCCGGGCCAGAGGTCGTGCGCGGGGGGGATCTCGCCCGGCAGCGCGGCCGCCCCGTCCCGCAGCCGGCGCAGGTCGGCCCAGGCCGCGGCGCAGGCGGGGCAGCCGCCGAGGTGGCGCTTCAGCGCGGCGGCGGCGGCGGCGTCCAGGTCGCCGTCCAGCAGGTCCTGCAGCCGGTCGGTCTGCGCGCAGTCCATCGTCATGACAGCATCTCCTTGAGCCGGGTCCGGGCGCGGTGCAGCTGGGCCTTGACGGTGCCGGTCGCCGTGCCCGTCAGGGCGGCGATCTCCGTCAGCCGGTAGCCCTCGATCTCGAACAGCACGAACGCGGTGCGGGCGCCCGGCGGCAGCGCGGCCACGGCGCGCTCGAGGTCCCAGGCCGCGCCGGGCGTCGGCTGCAGGACGCGCAGCTGCGGGGCCGCCGCCTCCTCCTGGGCGTCGATGTCGTCGTGGCGGCCCTCCCGGCGCTTGAACTCCCGGCGGCGGTCCAGCGCGGCGTTGACCGCGAGCCGGTGCAGCCAGGTGCCCAGGGCGCTGTCGCCGCGGAAGCCGCCCAGCCCGCGCCAGGCCCGCACGAAGGCGTCCTGGACCGCGGCCTCGGCCTCGTTGGCGTCGCCGGTCAGGCGCAGGCAGACCGCGTGCATGCGGCCGACGTGCCGGCGGTAGATCTGCTCGAAGGCCTGCCGGTCGCCCAGCCGGGCCCGCGCGACCAGCGAGGCCGTGTCGGGGTCGGTCCGGTCGACGGGTGAGGGCAGGGGCTGCATCGGGTCCTCCGGTGGGGGCATGGTGCTCCTTGGACGGCGGGGGTGTCGGGAAGGATTACGCCCCGCCCCGCCGATTGTGTCCGACCCGGCGGGATAAAAAAAGGGAAACCGGCCGGAGCCGGTTTCCCCGCTGCCGATCGGACCGGGCCTATTCGGCGGTCTTGATGCTCAGGCCCTTGCCCGAGAACACCACGTGGGGCTCCATGCCCTCGGCCTGCATCATGTTGTTGGCGTTGATCTCCCAGATGCAGGTGCGCCCCTCGACGCGGTGGGCGTTGCTCTCGACGATGTCGCCGGGCAGCGTGATGGCGATGGCCATGGACATCTCGGAGATGTGCGCCATCAGGCGGCCCATCAGCTCCATGGACTTGGCCGCGTTCTGCATGGCGGCGTTCATGTCCTCGGGCGCGGCCTCCTCCTCGGTCTCGGCCTCCTCGGTCGCCTGCACCTGGTAGGAGGCGAGCACGTAGTCGCCGGCGCCGTTCTTGGTGATCTTCATGCCGCCGCCGCTGCCGCCGAAGGAGCCGCCCATGGCCTCCGAAAGCGCCTCCAGGTCCGGGTAGCTGAGCTTCATGACGACGGTGCGGCGGCCGTCCCGGACCTCGTTGCTGTAGTCGACCAGCTTGACGCCGTGCTTGCCGATCTTGTTGGTGAAGTCGTCACGGTCGAAATCGGCGAAGTCGGGGGCCTCGTCCATCTGTTCGGCCATGTCGCCGCCGAGCGCGCGCATCTCGTTGATGGTCTGCTCGACCTCCTGCGACACCGAGTAGGTCATCGTGTAGGTGCCGCTGCCGTCCTTGGCGATGTCGGTCGCCATCTTGATCTGGACGCAGCCGGCGAGGGCGGCGATGAGGACCGCGAGCGCGGGGATCATCAGCTTCTTCATCTCGGGTTCCTTCCTCTGCTCCGGCCGCGGCCGGGTCGTGACGGTGCGGCGGGCGGATGCGGCGCCGAGGGCGTAGTATGCGCCACCGGCGCCGCGAGATCAAGCGCGCCGCGGGGCCCGGTCAGGGCTCGCCGCGCCAGCCCTCGGGCAGCGCGTCGGGCGGCAGCAGCGCCTGCGGGCGGCCGCGGGACTCCCGATGAGGCGCAGGAACTCCAGGCCGGGGTCGACGGGCGCCTCGCTCGCCGCCGCCGCGCCGTGCCGCCACGGCCAGGCCAGGTTCAACGCCAGGCCGGGCAGCGGCAGGCCCAGCTTCGGCAGCTCCAGCAAGGGGCGGCGCGGCACCTCCAGCAGCCGGACCCGCTCGCCGGGGGCGATCCCGGCCAGCTCGCGGGCGCGGGCGATGGCGTCGCCGAGGCCGCCGATCCCGTCGCAGAGGCCGCGCTCGACGGCGTCGGCGCCCATCCAGACGCGGCCGCCGCCGATCTCGCGCACCCGCGCCTCGTCCAGGCCGCGGCCGGCGGCCACGGCGGCCACGAAGCGGTCGTACATCTCCAGGATGCGCTCGCGGGCCATCGCCGATTCCTGCGGCGTGAGCGGGCGGGCCGGCACGTCGAAGCCGATCGGGTAGCGCACGGCGCGGTTCATGTCGGCGTGGAGGCCGCGCGCGACGCCGTCGGCGGCGACGCCGGCCTTCTCGTGCATCTCCTGGTCCCACAGCCAGCCGGCGATCACGCCGACCGAGCCGGTGATCGTCACGGGGGTGGTCAGGATCTCGGTGCCGTTCATGCTGATCCAGTAGCCGCCCGAGGCGGCGACGTCGCCCTGGCTGACCACGACCGGCTTGCCGGCGTCGCGCAGGGCGCGGACGGCGCCGGCCACCAGGTCGCTGGGCAGGGGGTCGCCGCCGGGGGAGTCGGCGCGCAGCACCACGGCCTTGACGTCGGGATCGTCGATCAGGGCGCGCAGGGCCGCGGCGGTGCTGCGGCCCTTGATGCCGGTGTCCATGGCGCACTCGCCGACCGCGAAGACCACGGCCACGGCCGGCCGGCGGCCCCAGCGGTCGTCGGGGTGGTCGCGCAGCAGCTGCGGGTCGATGCCGGCCAGGACCGCGCCGCGGTCCCCCTGCAGCCGCTCGGCGAGGTCGTGCCAGCGGGCGGTGCTGTCGGCCAGGCCCAGGGCCACGGCGCGCTGCGCCGACAGCATGACCTCGCCGTCGACGATCGCGTCGAAAGCGGCGGCCGTGAGGCCGCGGCCCTCGACCGTGGCCGCGCGCGTGCATTCGTAGATGACGTCGGCGATGCGGCCGCGCTGCTCGCGGTCGGCCGGCGACATGTCGGTGCGCGAGAGGACCTCCACGGCGGTCTTGTGGTCGAAGTACTGCAGGGCCTCGAAGCCCAGGCCCAGCTTGTCCAGCAGGCCGCGCAGGTAGGTGCGGCTCAGATCGATGCCGGGCAGCTCGAGCCCGCCCTCGGGGTCGATGGTCAGGCGGTCGGCCGCCGCGGCGACGGGGTAGAGCAGCATGCCGGCGCGGTCGATGTGCACGTCGACGGTCTTGCCGCGGGCGCGCAGGTCGGCGAGGCGCTCGCGCAGCTCCCAGAGCAGCGACGGGCGGCCGCGCAGGCCGGCCAGGTTCACGGCGACGCCGTCGAGCTGCGGGTCGTCGCGCACGGCGTCCAGGGCGCGCTGCAGGTCGAGCCAGGCGATGCGGGTGTCGTCGAACAGGCGCGGCTTCTGGTAGGTCAGCACCTTGTTCTCGAGGTCCAGGACCGCGATGCGCGGCGCCGAGGCGCGCGTCGGGATGACCGGCATCAGGTCCCGCGACAGCGGCGCGCGCGGCGGGTCGGTCTCCACGAGCCAGGTCGTGCCCGTGCGCTCGCCGTCGGCGTCGAAGGCGGGCAGCATGCCCAGGCCCAGGTTGTCCAGCGTCACGCCCAGGCTCCAGGTCGTGAGCCAGTCGCCCTCGCGCTCGCGGGCGCGCAGGCCCAGGCGCAGGCCCGGCACCGGCTGCACGGCCAGGCCCAGGCCGGCGGCGCCGTCGTCCCAGCGCTGATCCCCGGTCAGCGCGTAGTCGGCGAAGAGGGTCAGCAGGGGCGAGCCCAGCGGGCGCAGCGAGAGGTCGGCCAGGGCGGCGCGGCCGTCGGATTCCAGGGACTCGATGCCGGTCAGGCCCAGGGCGAGGCCGCGCCCGGGGCGCAGGATGTGTCCGAGCACCAGCGACTTCTCGCGGCGCAGCACGTCGTCGCCGGTGCTCCAGCGGTAGGCCAGCGCGGTGTGGTGGCGCCCGTCGCCGCCGGCGAGGCCGAGCTGCCAGTCCGTGGCGCCGTATTCATGGCCGTCATGCCAATTGATGCTGCGGTGTTGCGCGGCGATGCCCAAGCGACGTCCCCAGCTGAAGCCCCAGTCGTCGAAGCGGTCGCCGCGGCCGACGGGGTCGGTCCACCAGAAGGCGGCCGAGGCGCGGTCCGCCGCCGCCCACGCGGCCGGGTTGGCGAAGGCGCCGGCGGCGCCGCCGGAGGCCGAAGGCGGCAGGGCGAGGTAGGGAGCTGCCGTGGGGTTCCACGGGCGGCGGGTCGGCGGCGCCGCCCCCGGCGGGCCCCCCCCCCCCCGCCGGCCCCCTTCCCCCCCGCGGGGGCCCCCCTTCCGCGGGGCGCTCTTTTCTTCCCCGGGGGGGGCCGGCCCCCCCCCCCCCCGGCCCCCCCCCCCCCCCCCCCCCCCCCCCCCCCCCGGGCCCGTTCCTCCGGCCGGGGCCCCTCCCCCCCCCGGGGCCCCCCCCGCCCCCGCCCCGGCGGGCGCGACCGCCAGCAGCGGCAGGGCGCCAATGCCCTCGCGAGTTTCGATGCCAAAGGCATTGGAACGGTGCGGCCCGACGAAGAACGGATCGCAACGCCCCGGAGACGGGATTTCCGGAAACCGTCGCTCGCTTGCGGATGGCCCGGGGGAGCGGCGCGACGTTGCCGACGCGAGCATATCGACCCATCATCGTACGGGGCCAGCGACAAACGGGAGTTCCTGCCCCGATGACGTCCTTCTACACCGCCTTCGCCGACCACTACGAAAAGGTCTTCCCGGTGCGCGAGCCGGCCGTGGCCTTCCTGCTGGACGCCGTGCCGCCCGGGGCGCGCGTGCTGGACCTGGGCTGCGGGCCGGGGCACCACTGCGGCCGCCTGGCCGCCGCCGACCGCCAGCCCGAGGGACTGGACCTCGACGAGGGGATGATCCGCGCCGCCCGCGGCCGCTACCCCGGCATCCCCTTCCACGTGGGCGACCTGGCCGCGCTGCCGGCGTTACCGGGGGGATGGGACGCCGCCTACTGCATCGGCAACGTCGCCTCCCACGTCGACGACGCGGGCACGGCCGGCTGGCTGGCCGACCTCGCCGCAAGGCTGCCCGCGGGCGGGGCGCTGGTCGTGCAGACCGTCGACTGGGACGCGCTGGCCGGCGCGTCGTCGCACCGCTTCGCCGACCTCGACCTGGGCGGCGGCGCCGTCTTCGAGCGGGAGTACCGCGACCTCGGGCCCGCGCGGACCCGTTTCCTGACGCGGCTGGTGATGCAGGGGCGCACGCTGTTCGCCGGCGAGGTGACGCTCTTCCCGCGCAGCGCGACGGCCTGGCGGGACCTCTTCGCGCGGGCGGGCTTCGACGCGACCGGGCACTTCGCCGACTTCGCCCGCGCGCCGTACGCGACCGGCGCCGGCGGCAGCGTCTGGCTGGCTCACCGCCGCTGAGCCGGCTCTTCCTTCAACGGCTGCGCCTCCAGCCAATCCTCCCCGAAGATCGTGCGCTTGCGGGCCTCGTGGTTGCCCGCGCGCCAGCCGTGGTTCAGGGCCGCGCCCCACCGCTTCCAGTCCGCGAACCCGCTCCCCTGCAGCAGCGCCGAGGCGCGCAGCAGGGAGGCGCGCGAGGTGTCGGCCGGCAGGGTCCACCAGGAGAGGCGCGCGTCGGTGAGCAGGGGCGGCGGCGGCGCGACGGGCGCCGGGGCGAGCAGGGCGTCGTCGGGGACGATCACCAGGTTGTCCCAGAAGCTCGGCGCGGCGGCGGGTCGCGGGGCCGGGATCGCAGGGGGCGGCGGCGCCGGCGAGGCGGTCCCGTCCGGCACGACCTCCAGCGGGGGCAGCACGGCCAGGAACGAGATCGGCCGCCGCGGGGGGGGCGGCGGGCGCAGGCGGCCGCGGGGGTAGAGGTCGGCGGCGAGCTGGCCGCCGCACCAGAGCAGCGCGAGCGCGGCGAGGCCGCTCAGCGGCCAGCGGCGACGGTCCCCGCGCAAGCGCTCGTGCAGCCAGGGCATCGGCTCCGCGCCTCCCGTCGCGCCGCGGCGGCGACCCCGGGGAGGGACGCCGCCGCGCGGCTCGGCCTTCGATGGGTGGGCGCTCCCGGCGGCCGGGAGCGCGCGCCGTCACTTCTGCTGGGCCATCTTCTCGCGCAGCTCGTCGATCATCGCGCGCAGTTCAGCGATGTCGGCGTGCAGGTTCTGGATCTCCTCGCCGGGCATCCCGGGCGCCAGTTCGCGGCGCAGGCGCATCATCTCCTCGTGCTCGGGGCCGCCGGAGCGGTACTTGCGCAGCAGCAGCTCGTGCGGCGTCTTGCCCAGGGCGCGGACCACCGCGGGGCCGTCCTCGCGCTCGGCCAGCTCGGCCTTGAGCGTCATCTCCTTGCCCTTGCGCAGGACCTTGGCCTCGATCGTGTCGCCCTTCTCCTTGCCGCGCACGGTCGTGATGACGTCGTCGGGGTCGGCGACCGGCTCGCCGTCCAGAGCGAGGATGACGTCGCCGGCCTGGAAGCCGGCCTTCTGCGCCGGCGAGTCCTCGACCACGGACTCGACCAGGGCGCCGCCGTCCTTGGCGCCGAAGTAGGCGCCGAGCTGCTCGCCCAGCTCGCGCACCTGCACGCCCAGCCAGGCGCCGCCGGCGGCCATGGTCCAGGTCGCGTCGTCGTCGCCGGCCATCGTCCAGTGGGCGCCGTCGCCGAGGGCGAGGTCCTCGTCGTCCATGACGATGATCCGGTGGCCGTCGAGCTTCAGGGCCTCGTCGTCGCCGACCTCGCGGTCCTCGACCAGGACCTCCTTGCCGTCCTCGAGCTTCCAGACCTTCAGGTGGGTCTTGCCGTCTTCCTTCTTCACCTCGACCCGCAGGTTGTGATCGTCGCCGGCGGCGTCGTCGTCCTACAGGACGATGGTGCGGACCTGGACGGTCTTGCCGTCGTCGGCCAGGGCGACCGAGACCGAGAGGGTGAGCGCCAGGGCCACCAGGGCCAGGCTCGCGAGCCAGGGTTTTGTCGTCAGGGGCGGATCATGACGGGGCTCCTTGTCAGGGGTGGGACCCGGCGCCGCCGGGCCCGGAATCTCGATTCCAGGCGGCTCCAACAACCGGGGCGGGGGTGCGGTTCCCGGCCGGGATCAGAGCTGCGCGCCGGGCAGGTCGGCGCGGAAGGCCGTGCCGTAGATGTCCCAGACCGACACGAACAGGCCGGCCACGATGGGCCCGACGATGAACCCCGGGGCTCCGAACAGCAGCAGGCCGCCGACGGTCCCGAAGAAGATCAGCAGCTCGTGCATCTTGGTGTCGCGGCCGACCAGGCGCGGGCGCAGCAGGTTGTCGATGCTGCCGACCACCAGGCCGCAGAACGCCGCCAACAGCAGCCCGCGGGCCGTCTCGCCGGTCGCCAGCAGCACCAGCGCGGCCGGCACCCAGACCAGGCCCGTGCCCACGCCCGGGATCACCGACATCACGATCATGACCGTGCCCCAGAAGACGGCGCCCTCGATGCCCGCGACGGCGAAGGCCAGGCCGGCCAGGACGCCCTGCGCGACCCCGATCAGCAGCGTGCCCTTGAGCGTGGCGCGGGTGACCGAGGTGAAGCGCTCCAGCAGCCGGCGCTCGTCCTCCTCGCGCAGCGGCAGGTACCAGAGCACGCGGCGCAGCAGCGCGCCGCCGTCCATCAGGAAGAAGAACATGCAGTACAGCATGACGAAGAACTGGAACAGGACGCGGAAGGTGCCACGCGTCATGGCGCTGACGCTCTGGAACAGCAGCGCGCCGGCCGAGCCGGCGGTCTCTCCGGCCTTGGTCAGCAGCTGCTCGCGGTAGGGCGCGAGCTGCTCCTGGAAGGGCAGCGCGGCGAGCAGGCGGTCCAGGGCGCCGGGCTCGGTCAGCCGCTGCTGGACCCAGGGGATGGCCGTCTCGCTCACCCGCAGGGCCTGCGCGGCCACCACCCCCAGCACCGCGCCCAGGGGCAGCACGATCAGCAGCACCAGCAGCGTCAGGGTCACGACCGAGGCCAGCGCCCGCCGCCCGCGTAGCCGCCGCAGCAGCCGCCGGTAGACGGGGTGGGCCAGGCCCGAGAAGATCGCCGCCAGCAGGATGGACATCAGGAAGGACTTCAGCATGCGCCCGAACAGCGCGGTGACGGCGATCACCAGCAGCAGCAGGAAGATCTTCTGGAAGCGGTCGCGGTCCATGGTTCCCATCTCAGCTCAGCGGCTTGCTGACGGTGAAGGCGCCGCGCAGGTCGCCGACGGCGAAGCCGGTCGCGGCGTCGTCCGGGTACAGCTTCTTCACGGCCGCGGCCACGTCCGCCGCCAGCTCGCCGCCGTGGCACTGCAGGCACATCGGCGCGGTGCCGATGGCCTTCAGGTAGCGGAAGGTCTTGTGGCCCGCGGCGTCGTCGACGACCTCCCAGACCTCCATCGCGCCGAGGTCCTCGCCGGCCGCCTTGCGCGTTGCGAACTCCGCGAGGCGGGCCTGCTCCCACTCGTCCGGCGCGTTGGCGGGGTTGCGCACGCGCAGGCTGGTGCGCGCGATGATCACGCCCTCCTCGGTGCTGATCGTCTTGGTCAGGGGCAGGGCCTCGATGTTGCAGACCTCCAGGGCGCCGATGGCGCCGTTCGCCGCGATGGCCTCCTGCAGGGCGCCGCGAAGGGTCTGGCCCAGCCGGTCGACGGCCGTGCGGCAGGCGGCCAGCTCGGCGGCGTGGTCGGAGGCGGCGGCCGTCGCCGCGGGGGGCTGCTGGGCGGCGGGAGCTTCTTGCTTGGCCTTGTCGCCGCAGCCGGCCATCGCCGCGCCAGGGCCGCCAGGAACAGGATGGACCGGAACCTCATGTCGCACCCCCGGGTCGCAGGTAATTGTCGTTGAACACCGTCAGACGCAGTTCGGTCATCTCTTCGATGGCGAAGCGCACGCCCTCGCGGCCGAAGCCCGACTGCTTCACGCCGCCGTAGGGCATGCTGTCGACGCGGAAGCTCGGCACGTCGCCGATCACCACGCCGCCCACCTCGCAGGCCTCGGCGGCGAAGCGGGCGCGGCCCAGGTCGCGCGTGAAGACGCCGGCCTGCAGGCCGTACGCCGAATCGTTGACGCGCGCGACGGCGTCGGCGAAGTCGTCGAAGCGCTCCAGCACCGCCACCGGCCCGAACACCTCGCGGCAGGAGACGGGCAGCCCGCGGGGCACGTTCTCCAGCAGCGTCGCTGTGTAGAACGGGCCACGGCGTTCGCCGCCGCAGACCAGGCGCGCGCCGACCGCGACGGCCTCGTCGACCCAGGCCGCGACGCGCACGGCGTCGTCCTCGCTGATCAACGGGCCCAGGAAGGTGGCCTCGTCCAGCGGGTCGCCCATGACCAGCTCGCGGGCGGCCGCGGCCAAGCGGTCGCGCAGCTCGTCGAAGTGCGAGGCGTGGGCGATGATCCGCTGCACCGAGATGCAGCTCTGGCCCGACTGGTAGAAGGCGCCCATGACCAGGCGCGGCACCACGGAGTCGAGGTCGCTGCCCTGGTCCACGACGCAGGCGGCGTTGCCGCCCAGCTCGAGCGCGATCTTCTTGCGGCCGCAGCGGCGCTTGAGGTCCCAGCCCACCTCGGGGCTGCCGGTGAACGACAAGAGCGCGATGCGCTCGTCCTCGACCAGGGGCGCGGCGTCGCGGCCGGCGCAGGGCAGCACGGAGAAGGCGCCCGGCGGCAGGTCCTGCGCGGCGAGGATCTCGCCCAGCAACAGGCTCGATACGGGCGTGGCGCTGGCGGGTTTCAGGATGAAGGGGCAACCCACGGCCAGCGCGGGCGCCATCTTGTGCGCGGCGAGGTTCAGCGGGAAGTTGAAGGGGGTGACGAAGGCGCAGGGCCCGACCGGCACGCGCCGCAGGTGGGCCTCGTAGCCGGTGGCGCGGGGGCTGATGTCCAGGGGCATGATCTCGCCGTCGAGGCGCACCGACTCCTCGGCCGCGATGCGGAAGGTGTCGACGGCGCGGGCGACCTCGACGCGGGCGTCGCGGATGGGTTTGCCGGCTTCGATGCAGAGGACGCGGGCGAGCTCTTCGGCGCGGGCGGTCAGGGCGGCGACGAAGGAGAGCAGGGTCTGCTGGCGGCGCCAGGCGGGTTGCTTGCGCAAGGCCGGGGCCGCGGCGGCGGCGGCCGCGATGGCGGCTTCGAGCGTGGCGGGGCCGGCCGTGCCGACGCGGGTGACGACCTCGCCGGTGACCTTGTGGCGGACCGCGAGGTCGCCGTCGCCGGGGACGGGGCGGCCGGCGAGCCAGATGTCGTAGCGGTCGCGGAACATCGTGCTCCTTCAGCGGGGGCGGCGACGGTGCGGGCGTGGGAAGAAGGCCGGCACCTCGCGCCGGTAGGCGGCGTAGTCGTCGCCGAAGACCTGCAGCAGCTTGCGCTCCTCCAGCCAGGCGCCCAGCAGCAGGTATAGCACGAAAACGGCCCGCCAGACCACGTTCGTCGTGGTGAAGTCGCGGATCGCGAGCAGCAGGAGGATGCCGGCGGCGTACCAGGGGTGGCGCACGAGGCCCAGGATGCCGCCGGTGGAGAGTCGGGGCGGCGGTTCGGGAGTGGTGCCGGTGCGGGCGTCGCGGAGCTGGCGCAGGCCCAGGAAGACGGCGTTGTCGTGGGCGCGGGCGCCCTGCCAGGCTAGCCAGGCGGCGGCGGCCAGCAGCGCCGCACGGGGGAGCTGCCAGAGGCCGTGCCAGCGCCAGAGGGGGGTGGTGGGGGCGCGGTGGAAGAAGAGGAGCGCGGTTATCAGGGTGACGGTGGCGACAAGGTTGTAAGCGAGGCGGTACCAGATGGCGCGTCTGCCGAGTCGGTGCTTCAGCCACGCTTCGATGCGGGGAGCGATGAGCAAGGAATGGAGGGCGTACCAAGCGACGGCTACCAGGGCGGTGAGCGTGAGGTCGAGCATGGGGGCATGGTCGGTCAGGTGGGGCATCCGGGCAAGATCGCAGACCCAGGCTGCTGCGATGATGTGGTGGATCGTCGAGCGGCAGTAGTGCTCGATAGATCGAATATTATCAATGGCATATATTTGACATCATCCAATTTATGACATAGAATAGCTAATATAAATAGACCGGTTCTGGCTTAAATTGGAGTTCATCCTATGTTTGCCGATAATAAGATAAAAAGGACTGCTGTAGGGATCGACTTGGTGCGTCTGCTGGCCGAGTCGGGAGATCGCATCTTTTCCACGGCAAGGGCCAGGGACATGGCCGCTCAGGTCGGCCTGAAGGACGACTATCTCTTGGAGGCGCTGCACCATCTGCGGCGCAACAGGTGGATCGTTCCCCTGCGCCGCGGTCTCTATGCGTTGACAGCCACGGTTCCTGGAGTCGCTCCCGTCCATGAGTTCGAAGTCGCCATGGCCCTTGTCGAACCGGCAGCGGTTTCCCATTGGTCGGCGATGCATCACCACGGCCTGACCCAGCAGACGCCGCGCCAGGTGTTCGTGCTCACGACGACCGATGGCTCCGCGCCCAGGATGCGAGGTGCCCGTGCCGACGGGAGCGTAGACGGCTACATGGTGAACGGGACGGCCTACGAGTTCATCCGGGTCGGAGCTGAGCGGTTCTTCGGGACGCAGCAGGTCTGGATCGGTGAAGCCCGCGTCACGATCACCGATCCGGAACGGACGTTGCTCGATGGTCTGGCGAGGCCGCAACATTGCGGCGATTTTGCGGAAGTCCTGCAGGCGTTCGAGGTGCGGTCGGCCGCGATGGAACTGGAGAAGATCATCGAGTACGCGATCAGGCTGGACGGGGTCACGGTCAAGCGATTGGGGTGGGTGCTCGAACATCTGGGCGTGGATGCCTCGCGCCTCGATCGATTGGTGAGCGTGCCTGTCAAGGGATACCGGAAGTTGGATCCGACCGGGCCCCGCCGGGGCCCGTGCGACCGACGCTGGATGATCCAGGTCAATCTGCCGGGGAGGATCCAGTCTTGAAGGCGCTGCGCACCAGGCTCTTGGAAGCGCGTCATCAGACTGGAAGGCCGTGGGAGGCTATCGAGCGGGACTACCTGCTTTCGTGGATCCTGGCCGGCATCGGTCGCGTGGCGCCGTTGCGGGAATCGCTGGTGTTCAAGGGTGGGACCGCCCTGAAGAAATGCTATTTCGGGAGTACCGGTTTCCGAGGATCTGGATTTTTCGGGCCTGGTTGGTTGCCCGACCGGCGAGGCGTTGGCGACGGCGATCAGGCGGCATGCGAGGCCGCGACGGGACTTCTCGACGAGTATGCCCCCGTGGACATCGATTGCCGCCGGTATACGGAACGCGATCCTCATCCCGGGGGCAGGAAGCCTTCACGGTCCGAGCTCGGCTACCGTGGCAGAAAGAGCCTACCACGCGCGTCATGATCGAGATCACGATGGACGAACCCGTCCTGCGTCCGATCACCCGACGCGCGATCCTGCACGGATACGGGGAACCGATGCAGGCCGACGTCCAGGTCTACGCCCTGGAGGAGATCGTCGCGGAAAAGCTGAGGGCGATCCTCCAGCACGCCCGGTTGCTACGGGAGCGGGGCTGGAGTCGATCGCGTGCCCGAGATTACTACGATCTGTGGCGTTTGTTCGGCACTTATGGGGAACAGATGGATCTCGCTGGATTCGGCGCGCTGTTGCGGGCGAAGTGCGCCGTTCGCGACGTGTCCTTCGACGGACCGGCGGATTTCTTCCAGGCGCCATCGCTCGAGCATGTGAGAGGTACCTGGGAACAGTGGCTGGGACCGCTGGTCACGGATTTACCGCCTTTCGAAGCAGTGATCGGAGATCTGCGGCCGCGCATCGAGGCGCTGCTGCCATGATCAGACAAGATGCTCGACTTGGAGATATCATGCTCGTTCAGTCACAATCACGAACTTCCAACGGCGGTCGGCGATGATCCTCTATCAGGACGAACACTGGTTGGTCGTGGACAAGCCCGTGGGCATGGCCACCCATGCGCCGCGACCGGGGGAACTGGGCGCGGTCGAGTGGCTGGAGTTGCACCTGGGGCTGAAGACGCACGTGGTGTCGCGGCTGGATCGGGAGACCAGCGGGGTGTTGTTGTTGGCGCGGGATGCTGCTGCGTCGGCGCGGGCGCAGAGGATCCACGAAGAGGGCGGGGCGCGGAAGGTTTACGAGTTCCTGTCGGACCGCGACTCGGAGGCGGCCGGATTGGGATCGGCGTGGGTGCGGGACGACGTGCTCGACGGGAAGGCGGCGCGCACCGAGTTCCGGCGGCTGGGTCCGGCCGGGAAGGGCTGGCTCTACCGGGCCGAGATCGCGCGCGGCCGCACCCACCAGGTACGGCGCCACGCGGCGGCGAGCGGGGTGACCATCCTCGGGGATGTCGAGCACGGCGGGGCGGCGTGGCTGCGGCTGTGTCTGCACTGCGCAGAGGTGCGGTGGCCGGAAATCCCGGCGCCCCTGCGGTCGCCGCGGCCAGATTCGTTCGGTGCAGCGGTTTCGCCGATCGTCCTGGGATATGCGCTGTGTTGCGAGAGGCGGGGGGATTGGATCGCTGCTGTCTCGGACGCACACCGCGCTGTGCATCGCGACGAGCTCGGCGGAGTGCCTGCGTCGACTGATGTCTACGGGGCGTGGTTCGATGCGGTGTGGTATCGCGAGGGTGCGACGGCAGCCGAGGCGGCGGCGGAGCTAGCGCCGTTGCTGGAGATGGTGGCGAAGAGCCATGGTTGCCGCGGGGGCGTGGTGCGGGTACACCGACGGAATCCCCACGGGGAGGGGCTGATCGCGGATCTGGTGACGGTGGGGGAGACGCCGCCCGGGAAGTTCACGGTGAGCGAGCACGGGTTGCGTTACGAGATTAACCTGACGAAGACGCAGCACACCGGGTTGTTCCTGGATCAGCGGGATACGCGGCGGCGGGTGGCGTTGGCGGCGGCGGGGCGGCGGTGCGCGAACCTGTTCGCGTACACGTGCTCGTTCTCGGTGGCGGCGGTTGCGGGTGGGGCGGAGGTGGCGGTGTCGGTGGATACGGCCAAGGCTTGCCTGGCGACGGGGAAGGTGAAGTTCGAGGTCAACGGGTTGGCTGCGGGGGGGCGGGGGAAGTTCGTGCAAGGAGATGCCCGGGGATGGTTGCAGAGGCAACTGCGAAAGAGGGAGAACGAGGGGGCCGGCTATCGGGCTTGGGATCTGGTGGTTTGTGATCCGCCGGTGTTTGCTTCGGCCAGGGATGGTGGGGTTTTCTCGATGGAGAAGGAGTGGGCTGGAATGGTGCGCGGGGCCGCTGCGTTGCTGGCCCCCGGCGGGATCGCAGTGTTTGCCAACAATCATCGGGGCGGTGATCAGGACAAGTACCACATGGTACTGCAGGAGGCATTCTGCGAGGTGGTGGAGTTGGGGGTGCCGGCAGATTTCCCGGTCTCGGCCAGATCGAAGGTGCACGCTTGCACCTATTGGTGTGGTCCCTTCTGTTGATCGTATCGGTCGTCACCAGCCACGCCGGAATCACCGCCGGTGCATCACGACCAGGATGAGCACTACGACCATCGATAGGTCAGCCGCCATGTGGGCGGAATCGGCAGCCCACCAGCTATCCGGTCTCGTGGCCAGGTGCGGCCACCGCAAGCCTAGCGCGGCAATGAAACCTGCGCGCACGAGCGCCATGGGCCACGGAAACATCGCTGCGAACCGCCGGCACTAGCGCACCAAGGCAAGCTGCGTCGTCACGGCATGGCCGTCGACTTCCAAACGCGCCAGGTAAACGCCGGCAGGCACCTCGCGGCCGCCGTCATCGCGCCCGTCCCAGTGCACGAGGCTCGGGCCTGCCGGGCGTCGCTCGTGGCAGAGTTCGCGGACCCGGCGTCCGGCCAGGTCGAACAGCACGACGCGCGGCAGGTCGGCGCGATCGAGCCGAATCGTCAGGACGGTCGCCGGGTTGAAGGGATTCGGCGCCGCGGTCAGACCGAAGTCGCGCGACCCGAGAGGCGATGGAGCGGAGGTCGGGCCTCCGGCCTGGAGGTAACTCGAGGCCGGTGTCGTTTCGAGCCGTGTCTGGAACTCGGCGGCCGCACCCGCTTCGCCGAGTAGCACCGCCCGCACCCACGGTTCAAGGAGCAACCAGACGAGGTTTTGCTGCTGCTGGCGCGTGATGTCGGCGGTGCAGAACTCGCCCAGCGAGCAGGCGAAGTTGCTCGCCGCGAATTGGCAGTGGCTCGCGCCCGTCAGCGTGATTAGCGTTCGCCAGCCCGCATTCAGGGCTTCGAACATGGGAAGCTGATGGTCCGGCGGGGGTGTGACGCAGTCGTTCGTGCCGGCGAACAGAAGAGCCGGGATCGCCAGTTGACCGCAAGCGGCGACTGCCGACGGATTGGTCTCGGCAGCAGCGAAGTTAGCGACGGCGCTCACTATCGGATCGCCGGCGGCGGCCAGCAAACTACAACCGCCGCCCATGCTGTGACCCATCGTCGCAGCCAGGTCGTTCAGGCGTCCGTAGAAAGGAGAGTCGGGGTTGTCGCTCAGCGTGCGCAGGGCCCGGCCGACGAAGGCGAGATCGAGCGCGAATTCGGCATGGCTCGGGAAAAGCTCGCCGCCGGTCCGCGGCAGGGCGGTGATGCAGCCGACCGCAGCCAGACGTTGGCCGACCCAGGCGTAGACCGAGGCAGGCATGAGGTAACCGTGCCCGAAGACGACAGCCGGGAATCCGCCTGCGGGCGGCGTCGCGGGTGTCTGACCCGGGCCGGCGGACACGGCAGGATAGTAGACGTCGGCTGCGATGGGCCGGTTATTGCGGTCAGGGTCGACGAACGTCATGTCGACCGTACCGACGGCGTGTTGGGCGCTGGCGGTGGTGGCGGCGAGGCAAACCAGAAACAGCAGGGTCACCCGGCACACTCGCCCAGGGAGGGGCATGGACATCGTTGACCTCCAATTGGGAGCTTTGCCTGACGATGATACCACAAGGCTGCAGTCGCGGTGGATGCCGATGAGCGACCCTGGCCGCCGTTGTCTCGCGCCCGACTTGCCGGCGGTGTTCTCGCGCGGCGGCTGAACCGGCGTCGGCTCACCAGGACTCGATACGCGACCCCAATCATATGATCTCGAAACCCATTGTCTTCTTGATGCTGATGAATTCCCGTCGATTCCTGCCGGTTCTCCTTCGATTCTGCGCTTATACCTTTGCAACGGTCATGTTGAGCATTGATGCCGATGCAAGAGGCGGGGTATGGAGGGACCGGGACTTTCCCCCCGGGGTACAGCGAACGTCGGGAGTGCAGTTCGGGTGGGTTTGGGCGAGCCCATCCTGGCGGCCCCCGGCGTTCGTGTTCCCTCTGACCCTCGGGCCTTGCGCATGCACACCATCATGCAGACATGCAGGAACGGCCATCGGCTCTGAATCCCCATCCATTCGGGATTGAAGAAGTCAGGCAACTACCCACCATTAGGAGGTCCGACGTGAAACGCCTCGCGCTCACCCTCTCACTGCTCGTCCTGGCTGCCGTCGCGCAGGCCGAGATGGATGTCCCGTCCCAGGGTTGGGACGGCGCCCTGAACATCACCGCCAATGACACTATCGACCTCTCACAGGCGATGACGGGCACATGGGACTCGCAGCCGTCCGGCTATGTGCTCGGCCGAGGCATCTATGACCCTGAGAAGTGGGTGGTAGTTTTTCATTATACGTCCGTGACCATCGCTTCGGGCACAACACTGAGGTTCAAGAATCATCCGGCCAATCCGCCGGTTGTTTGGTTGGTGGAGGGGGCGGTGCAGGTTAATGGCACGCTTAGCTTGGTTGGTCAGGGAACGAACAATGTATTTAATGGTGAAGCAATGGCAGGTCCAGGAGGCTTCAAGGGAGGCCGAAGAGGCCTATATCCTGCATTAGCAGGACATGGATTCGGTCCTGGCGGGGGGACTGAAGGAGTAGGTACGAATAACGCCGGCTATGGAGCTGGATACTCAACTGTAGGTGATGGCGTGTCTGGCGGTAAGACCTATGGGAATACTGCAATCCTGCCACTGCTTGGCGGAAGCGGTGGTGGCGGAGGGTGCCGTAGTGGCTCTACCGATGTCTGTTCAGGTGGAGGTGGAGGCGGAGCCATCCTAATTGGTGCGCAGACTACTGTGATCATCAACGGTGCCCTGAATGCATATGGGGGGCTAAACGGGCAATGGAGGTGGTGGAGGTAGCGGCGGTGGAGTGGGCGTATCATTACCCCTATATATCCGGAACTGGAACTGTGAATGCAAGCCAGGGGACATCTTCATGGGGGACAAACGGAGGTTATGGCCGAATTAGGATCGAAGCAACAACGCAAAACCTTGGTAGTATTTCTACTGTTCCCGCTGCCTCCATCGTTGATCCCGGTGATGCGCCTCAGTTCTGGTTCGATACAACCACGCCCGAGATCCGCGTCGTCAGCCTCAATGGCATCGCAGTGCCCGCTGATCCACATGCACAGTTGGTTTATCCCTGGGAGGACGTTTTTATCAGCGGAACAGGTGACGTTACGGCCATTCTAGAGGCAGCTAACGTGCCAACCGACGCCATCTTTGAGGTATTTATCAACAAGCAAGGCGGACCCCGTACCCTACTGCCGACCGGCAGTGTGACCCTAGTCGGCGGCAACACGACACTGTCCACCTGGCAGGCGGTATTCCCGAGTGTGCCGAACGGCATGTTCGCAATCCAGGCTCGCGCTGTGCTTCCCTTGCCGTAGGCCGATAAGCAACTACGGAAAGGAGGCATCGTGATGCGCAGTCCAATTATGCTTGGCCAAATCGTTGGCTCGCTGTCGGCGGGACTCGTGTTGATGATGTTGGTCGTTCCCGTCGCGAGTCGAGCCCAAATCGTGCCGGAGGACGCAATATCCCGCGAGTTGTCATTCGCCATCCCTGAGCCGGACGCTGTGTCCGAAGATGCCGTGTCGCGCGAGGTGACATTGTTCGTGCCTGAGCCGTTGATCGCATATGTGGATGCGGTGTCTCGGGAGGTGACGCTGTTCGTACCGGAATCGCTGTTCGTCTCGGCCGACGCGGTGTCCCGCGAAGTCACCTTCTTCATCCCGATGGTCACCATCACCTACGAGGATGCGACATCGCGCGAGGTGACCTTCGTGGTGCCGGAAGGACCCGCGGTGATCGCGGACGGAGTCTCGCGTGAGAACTCGTTCTATTTCCTGGGGACCGTGGCGGTACCGGACGGCTTCATCGGGCGAGAATTCGTCAAGGTGCCGGGCGACGCGGTGCGCTGGATCGCGTTGGCGGCTCCGGTGAATCCTGTTTCCGGCGGGGCGGATCTCTACGTCGCGGCTGCGACCGGACTCGGCGGGGCGGCTACGGACCCACCGGACGACTTCGTCTATCGCGCCTACCATTCGGGCACGGTGGAGGCATGGTTCACCCTGCCGGAAGCCACGGCCGATCCAGTGGCCATCGCGGTCGGCCCGGGGCCGCCGTGGAATCCGGCCATGGACGCCGCCCAGGTCTTCGTCGGCTTGAGCGAAGCTCTGGGGCCGGCGACCGGTCCGGCCGTCATGCGCTACGACATGGCAGGGAGCGGACAGGTGTTCGCGTCGGGTGCCGGTGTGGCGTCGGATCCCCAGGACATGCAGTTCCTGCCAGGCGCCGTGGCCGGGTTCTCCGATCTTCTCTACTGGGCCAACGGCACGGGTTCGCCGAGCCTCGTGAGCGTCGGCGCCGGCGGCGCGCCTGCGGCTTACTCGGCCAGCGTGTCTGGAGGTGCGGACGGACTGGCGTTTTGCGCGGGATCGACCTTCGACGCGGGGCTCTACCTGGGCGGCGAGGGTCGAACGGTCCACCTCACCGCCGCCGATGGCCAGTCGTCGCCGCTGACCGCCGATCTGGGGCGGGCATCGAGGCGCTCGCCTTCGGCTCGAGCCAAGGGTTCGGCGACTTCCTCTACGCGTTGCTCGACGACGGACGCGTGATGAAGATCGGTCCCGACGGTGAGGCCGAGGAGTTCCTCAACGGGATCCACCCGTCGCCGCCGCCGCCGGACGATCGGCGCAACGACCTCTGCTTCGCCTCCGGCGGCGACCGCATGTTCGTGTCGGACGCCGTGCGCGGCCTCATCTACGTGATCCAGAGCGAACCGTCCACGGGCGCAGATCCCGAGGCGGACCTGCCGCCGCGCCTGACGGAATTGCACGGGAACTACCCGAACCCGTTCAACCCGTCCACGACCCTCCGGTTCGCCTTGTCCGCGGAAGGGCCCGTGACCCTCGAGATCTACGACCTGTCCGGGCGCCGGGTGCGGCAGCTGCTGCGCAGCGAGTCGCTGCCCGCGTGCGAGCACGCGGTCGTCTGGGACGGCCGGGACGACGAAGGCAGGGCTGCGGCGGCGGGCGTGTACCTCGTCTCGCTGCGCACCCGGGAGAAGTCGTTCAGCGGGAAGATCGTGCTGGTGAAGTAACTCGTAAACGTTGGTGCGGGAGGGGCCCGGATGCATGATCCCGGGCCTCCGATCTTGAGGCCGTTGGAGATCACGCGTCCATGATTCCGCCTTGTCGCTTGACTTGGCAATCACCTGTCGCGCTAATCAACACCAGCATGTTGTCCGCAGGGGGAGGGCCCGGTCATCGATCGCGAACGCTTCCAGCAAGCCCGTGAGATCTTCACCGCGGCCCTCGCGCTCACATCCGAAGAGCGCGGGGCCTTCCTTGATCTTGCCTGCTCCGCCGACGGCGACCTTCGCGACGAGGTCATGAACCTCCTGACCTGCCACGCCGCAGGCGCCAATCCGCTCGAAACGCAGCTGCCCTGGTCCGATCAGCCGGCCGTGCCGTCTAGTCTCGGCCCCTACCGCGTGCTCGATTTGTTGGGGCAGGGCGGCATGGGCGTCGTCTACCGTGCGCAGGCGACGACCGGCGACGCCAATGCGCCGATCGTCGCCCTCAAGGCCCTGCGCCCCGGCGTCGTCACGACCCAGCTCGAACAGCGGTTCCGCCGCGAGGTCGCGGTCTTGGGGCGCCTCGACCACCCCGGCATCGCGCGGCTGCTCGACGCCGGAAGCGCTGACGGGTCGCCCTACCCGGCGATGGAGTTCGTCGAGGGCCTGACCTGACCAGGTGGCGGATCGAAGCGGACCCGACGGTGGCTGATCGCCTGCGGCTGCTCGCAGAGCTCTGCGATGCCGTCGAGTATGCGCACCAGCAAGGTGTCATCCACCGCGATCTGAAGCCGGAGAACATCATGGTCACGGCGGCAGGCCGCCCCAAGGTGCTCGATTTCGGCATCGCGAGGCTCACCGACCCTGACGCTCCGGCGCAGACATTGGCCACCCAGACTTGGCAGCTCCTGGGGACCATCCGCTACATGAGCCCCGAGCAGGCGACAGGGGGGCCGGGAGCGATCGATGCGCGCACCGACGTCTATGCGCTGGGCGTGATCGCCTTCGAACTGCTCACCGGGAGCCTGCCCTACGATCTGGCCCGGCTCTCGACGCCGCGCGCCCTGCTCGAGATCACGACGGCCGCGCCGAGGCGTCTGCCGGATACCGAAGCGGCCGTCGGACTGATCGTGCACCACGCTCTCGACAAGGATCCCGGGCAACGCTACCAGTCGGCGGCGGACATGGCGGCCGATCTGCGCCGCCATCTCGCCGGTCGGCCGATCGCTCTCCGCGGTCCCGGTCCCACGACACGCCTGCGACGCCAGTTGCGGGAGCGCCCGCGGGTGCGCCGCCTGATGCTGGGTGGGGCGATCGCCACGATCGCGGTCGTGGCGACCTTGGTGCTCGTGCCGGGGATGCTGTCCAGGCCGCCCGTCACCTGGGCGGGCCTCTATTCCCGTCTCGAGGAGGCCGACCAGCTCCGCCATTCGGGTCCGCAGAACCGGGAGAACTACCTCGCGGCGGCGGCACTGTTCCAGCAGGCGCGCAGCGACCTGTCGCGGCTCCCGGCCGAACCGTTTACGGCCGACCTGAACCGCTACATCAAATGGCGACAAGGAGAGTTGCACTATTTCGTCGGCGAGATGGAGCACGACGCGGCCATGCTGGAGCAGGCGTGCGGCTTCTGGCGGGATGCCTCGGTCGTGCCCTGGATCACCGGCACCGCCATGGGGATCGACAGTCTGGCGATCGTCCGTGACAAGGTCTTGCGTCTGGGCGCACATCACCCGTACGCGGGGATCGGCTATGGCCTTGCGAGCCTGGCGCAGTTGCAGTCGCCGGCGACGAACTGGCGGGAAGCGTCCTTGGCGCAGAGTATAGCCGTCGGTGTTGTTGGTGGCGGAGCCCTAAACTATCAGATCAACCGCCATACCAGGGAAGATTCGCTCCAATGGGCTGAGGATCTGGCATTCGCCCTGCTGAATCGGGGCGGGGCGCTCATGGCACTCGGTGCGATCGTCGATAGTCTCACCGTCGTGGACACCGGACTGGCGATACTCAGGACTGCGGCAGGGAAGAGCGGGATCTTGAAGTCGGGTGGGATGTCGATGTTCGAACAGGCGCTCGGCGCTGCACATTTCCGACGTGCCGAGTTGCTGTCGGGCACGGCGGCAGCAGCCGATCTGGACAGCGCCCTGACGTACTTCGACCGAGCGGCCGAATTGTGCGATCTGGGTGCGGGGCGCCGCTACTGGCAGCTCTACCTGCTGCGCGGTCGCGTTCGAGCGGCGGCGGCGGCATCCGCCGCCAATGCGAGCGAGCGGCGGCATTTACTTGAGCTTGCTGCGTTCGACATCCGCAACTCGTTCACGCCGCTGCGCGATGATACGGACGACTTCGAACGGGCGCTGGCCCAAGCGGATCTGGCAGTCGTGACGGCGCAGCTCGCGGCTCTGGATCAAGACCAGGGTGGATTCGTCCGCGCCGATTCCCTGCTGATGGTGGCCGAGGGCGTGCTGACGAGCGCCCGCTTCCCGGTGCAGTACGCCGAGATCGCCTTGCGCCGGGGTCAGGCCGGCAGGATGCGATGGGTGTCGTTCGGGGACGCGGCGGACAGCACGGCATCCGTGAGTTCGCTCGAGAGAGCACGAGCAGCCATACCCCTGGGTGGAGTATCCAGCCTTGCACCGGCAGGTCCGAGTCGAACTTGCGCTGCTGGCCGGTCGCAGGCTCTGATCGATGCTACGGGTCAGTTCCTTCCGCAGCCAGGCCTTCGCATGCGTCCACTGCTCACGAACCCAGCGCTCGGAAATATCCAGTTCGCGGGCGATCTCGACCTCGGTGAGGCCGGCGAAGAAGCGCATCTCGACGATGCGGGCTTCGATGGGATCGAGCGCGGCGAGCTTCTCGAGAGCGCGGTGCAGGTCGAGCAGGTCTTGCACGTTGCGGTCGTCGACCACCGCCGACTCGTCGAGGGTCACCAGCAGCGCGCCACCGCCGCGTTTTTGCGAATTGCGGCTGCGGGCATGATCGACGAGCACCTGCCGCATGGCGGTGGCGGCCATGGCCAGGAAATGCGTGCGGCCCTTGATGTCGAGCGCCTGCTGTTTCTCGAACTTGAGGTAAACCTCGTTGACAAGAGCCGTTGGTCGCAGCGTGTGGTTGGGACGCTCGTGTTTGAGCCGGTGTGCGGCCAATTCTCGTAACTGTTTGTATACCAAAGGCATGTATTCGTTCAAACGGCTGTGCGGGTTTGCAGCTTCGTGAGACATGCGGAGCGTAATCCAAACGTTGACTACAGCTTATTCAATTGCACAACATCACAAGCGCAGTATACAGGGCAGTGAGTATTTCGTCAATGAAGCAACGAATAAGCGGAGATCACTTGGTTATATTCTTCAGTTCTGGGGCTGGTTGTCATGAAGCTGAATTGCATCGACGGTTGTGATCGCCCCCCTTTTGCGCGAAATGAACAGCGATCACGCAAAAGGGGGGACTCACTCACCTGAAGCTCTAGTGCAGGACCATAACTTTACGGACACCGATCTCCTTACCGTCAACCGTCACCCGCAGGAAGTACACGCCCGGGGCTACTCGTTGATCGTCATGGGTCTGACCATTCCAAATCGTCTCTTGCGAGCCGGGTTCCTGCCATCCTTCCAGCGGCGCGGCCACCAGACGACCACGAACATCGTAGACCTCGATCTTGACGGTACCGGCGCTGCCGAGTCGGTACTGGAGGCTCACGCGGCCCTCCGACGGGTTGGGGCCCAATGATTCGACGATGGAGCCCGCGCCGGTCGAGACATCTTCCACTCCGGTGAGACCAGCACAGGCGGGGATTTGCGCCGGGATACCGCTGCAGTAGCCGGGTTGGTCCATTTCGGCCGCTTGAAGTGCGATGCGAACCTGATTGACGATCTCCGGAGGATAGAGGTCGGCGGCAGCTTCAAGCAGATGGATGTAGGCCTCATTGAAGGTTTCTGTTCTGGAGAAATAATTCGCCCAGCCTCGATAGAACACCTGTTTGGCGACGTCGACTCCCTGCAGGGCGACATCGCAACCATTTACAGTCCCACCGTTTGCAATGAGATAGAAAGCATGACTAGGTACAGTTGAATTGCGATGTACTCCGCCATAATCTTCGGTTCCGCAGTACATATTATCGCTACAATAATGGGTCGGGTATACTCTGTCCAATCCAGACGCTTCCGGATTAGCAAGATTTCTGAAAGGACCACCTGGAGCATTCGCCCCAAATATCCAATCAGTTGAACCTCTGACAGTAAGTTCGAGCGTCTCGGCAACAATATCAGCAAATGCTTCATTGAGTGCGCCACATTCACCGTAATAGACGGGCCCGATTGGCAAATTGTTTTCATCAATGAACCTGTGGTGAACAATACCATGAGTATATTCGTGCCCAACGATATCCAAGATCACCATGTCGACACAAAAAGAGACGTTCCCCTTATATGTGTCGAAAAATGCCGAATACGGACATACGCCGGTAGGGGAGTCGAAATCGATGAGCGTGAAGCCGCGGGTAAGTGTGGGCGATACCAACGGGGGAATAGCCAACCCGCCGAGATTGTTCGCGCCATTCAAGCCGAAGTTTGAAACCGTGAAATTGTGGATCAAGGCAAGATGGTCGTACATCGTGTCAGTGTCACAGCTACCTAGGAATGGTGAATCCCAAACCGGATTGGGCCCTCTCGGCGGAGCACCTTCTGTGCGACCAAAGGTATAGTTGTAGTAGCTGGATTGGTAATAAGATATGCAATTGGGGTCGTTGTTGGAATTATTGGGATATGAGCAATCCAAAACATGACGTTCGAACATGTAGGCATGGGGTTGCGAGAAGATCACCTCACCGTTGTTGGCGTCGACGTAGAACGTCTGACCCGTCAGCGATTCGTTCTGGTCCTGCAGCGAGATCTCCCAGGCGAGGTGCGCCATGGCGCGTTGAGTGTTGGTGACGATATCGAGCGGCATCATCACCAGCCGGGTAGAAATGAATTCCACGGAACCCCGCGGGGTGTTCCCGGACATGAATTGGAAGGCGGCAACGTCGCGCGCACCCTCGTCCCCGATGCTTGGCACAACGGAATCCGGAAGCCGATCTGTGGTTTTGCCGCTGATCGAATACACGCGCCCTGATGCATCGAGATGCACCTTGATCTCTCCGCCGTAAACCGGGATGCCGTGATGGAATTGATCGAAACGCACATGTGCACACCCGAGCGCATCTGTGACAACCGGCGTAGCCCGCAGGTCTTGAAGGGGATCGGTCAGACCAAACACGGCCTTGTTGGCGATGATGGCTGCCATGGCATGGTCGGTCAGTTGGGACGAGGATAATTGGGATGTGGTGCCGAACAGTCTCGGGAGGTCCGATTTGATGAGCACGGTATGTCCGACGTTCATGACTTGCCAATCAGTCCCAGCAGATGCAGTGATAGACTGAATCAGCAGTAAACACATTGACATCGTCCAGATCTGACCTCGCATGGTAGCCCCCCAATGCCGGGTTTGTCGTCAGGAACAATGCGGATATCGGGCAGACATGTTGTCGGTCGGACTGCGTGCTTGATGGGGGTGCTTGACTGTTATGCTCGCTGATCGTCTAGTAGGGATACCGGAGTTGTCTGGTCCTATCCTGCGAGCCCCTCCATAATCCTGCAGCGTCGCGACAATCCGTCAATAGAGATAAGCGCAATGTGCGCCGTCATTCGGCAGTAAATTAACTGACGGTTTCAACTGTATCGTAGGGGTTGACCGCGCCGGTTACAGCGTACACGAAGAACGAATCCCATCACGACGAACCAAGACCAACCTTAATGTCGACATATCCCATCATTCAAGCCAATTGCATCCCATTCGCCTGGCCCGCAGTAGGGCCGGCCATCTACTTCAACGCCGCCCGCACCAGGTTTTCCACTCCACCCGCCAGGATGACCTCCTGAACAGGCCGCCCAGTAGGCGAAACCCCAAATTCCTTCCCACCCCAAATAATCTTCGAATTAGCGAAATCCACCTTCAGCCCAGGCTCGATCAGCAGCGTCTTCCCCTCCCGCCCCGAAAACGCGGACTTCATCGCCTCAACCAACTCCGGACTCTCCAAACAAAGGAACCCATTATTGATCGCATTCCGCTGATAAGTCTGCGAGTACGTCCCCGCCACCAGCATCCTGATCCCCGCCGCCTGCAGCGCGGTGACCGCCTGCTCCCGGCTCGACCCCGTCCCGAAGTTGTACCCCCCGACCACGAGGTCCCCGGCCCGCACCATCCCCGCGAACGCCGGGTCGTAGTTCTCCATCACCACGCGCGCCATGTCCTGCGGCGTCATGTCCTCGCGGTAGGTGTAGTCCTTCCCGTAGATGCCGTCGGTGTTCAGGTTGTCCTGCGGCAGGAACAGCGCGCGCCCCTCGACGATGGCCGGGAACCCGTCGAGGATCTCCACCGCGCCGGCCTTGTGGCCCTTGCCGCCCGCAACGAAGGCGTAGGGCGGCATCGAGGCGTCGAAGCCCTCGGGCCCGGCGATCTTGCCGGCGATCGCCGAGGCGGCCACGACCGCGGGGCTGGCCAGGTAGCACTGCGCGTCGCGCGAGCCCATCCGGCCCTTGAAGTTGCGGTTGGTGGCCGAGATGCCGACCTCGCCGGCCTCGAGCAGGCCCGTGCCCAGCCCGATGCAGGGGCCGCAGCTGGGCGGCAGCGCCTTGGCCCCGGTGTCCAGCAGCGCCTGCCAGATGCCGAGCTGCTTGGCCTGGTCCTCCACGAACTGGCTGGCCGCGGCGATGTAGAAGTCGACGCCCGGGGCCACCTTGTGGCCCAGCATGACGTCGGCGGCGGCCTTGAGGTCCTCCAGCCGCGAGTTGACGCAGGACAGCAGGTACGCCTTGTGGATCTTGATGTCCCGGGTCGTGAGCTCGGCCAACGGCGCGCTCTTCTGCACGGTGTCCGGCCCGGCCACGTGCGGGGAGACCAGCGACAGGTCCAGCGTGATCACGCCCGCGTAGATCGCGTCGGGGTCCGAGGTCAGCGGGTGGCGCTTCCAGAGGTTGAGCCGCGCGTCGTCGATGCGGTCGTCGATGCCCTGCACCGCCAGGATGGCCTGGCGCTTCTCCAGGAAGTCGATCGTGATGTCGTCGCAGGGGAACCAGCCCACCAGCGCGCCCCACTCGGTGGTCATGTTGGCGATGGTCATGCGCGCGTCCATGCTCAGCCCGGCCACGCCCGGCCCCGCGAACTCGATGGCGGCGTTGAGCACCTCGTCGCGGTTGTACTGGCCGCAGAGCGTGAGGATCACGTCCTTGCCCGTCACCCCGGTGCGCAGCTCGCCCTGCAGCACGACCTTGACCGTGCGCGGGATCTGCCACCAGAACCGCCCGGTGGCCCACAGGCAGGCGGCGTCGGTGCGCACCACCGGCGTGCCGACCGCGCCCACGGCGCCGTACATGTTCGAGTGGCTGTCGCTGGCCACGCAGAAGCCGCCCGGCTGGATGTAGCCGTTCTCGATCATCACCTGGTGGCCGATGCCGGTGCCGGCGGGGAAGTCGATGTCCTGCGCGCGGGCGAAGGCCTCGATCTTGGCGTACCTGGCCAGGTTGCCGTCGCTGCGGTTCTGGATGTCGTGGTCCAGCGCGAACACCGGCTGGCGCGGTCGTGCACCTTGCCCAGGCCCAGCTTCTCGAACTTCTGCAGCACGGCCGAGGTGTTGTCGTGGGTCATCACGTGGTCGGGCCCCAGCGTGACGAAGTCGCCGGCGTGCAGCTCGGCGCCGCGCGCCAGGTCCAGGGCGTGGGCCTGCGTGATCTTCTCGATGACGGTCTGGGCCATGACGTCCTCCCGCGGGCGGGCTGCCGCAGATGGGGGTGTTCCGGGGTCCGAAGCGGTGGGATGCAGGCATCCCTCTCCCCAAAATGCCATCATCCCGCGTCTTCCACAAGTACCCTGTTCGCGGGAGTGCGGCGCACCTATCGACGGCTGGGGCGATCCGGGATCCGAAGGCCGGAATCACGGCGGACACCTCTGCGCCTGCGCGCTGTCGCCGGAGTTCTGGCTCGGCCTGCAGATGGACTACGACCTCAACGTACAGCGATCGCAGACCAACGATTCCATGAGCGCCTCCGCCCTACCCAGCCTCTCGACCGCCCAGATCGCCTCTTTGGCCCCCTTCAACCTCTCCGGCGACATCACCGGCGTCGCCAGCGCGTCGAACTTCTCGGTCAGCTCGGCGTCGGTCATCGGGTTGCGCGGGTCGCCCTTGGGGTAGTCCAGGGTGCGCACCAGCGCGCGGCCGTCGGCCGTCTCGATGGTGACGTGGACCTTCTGCAGGGCGGGGAACGCGGCTTCGATCTCGGGGTCGGCGACGACCTCGATCTTGCGCAGCTGGGCGCGGATCACCGGGTCCTGGATCTTGGCCGGGGTGAACTGCTCGGGCGTGACGCGGCGGTCGGCGATGCAGGCCGCCACCACGTAGGGCAGGGAGTGGTCGGCGGTCTCCTTGTTCTGCGGGTCGTACTTGCTCGGGTCGGCCAGGATGTCGGCCGCGCGCGCCAGGCTGCGGATGCGCACCTTCACCACGTCGTCGGGCGCCAGGTCGTGGGTCTTGACCAGGTCCAGCACCGCGGACATCGGCGCGTGGGTGAGCGCCTCGGTGGGGAAGGCCTTCATGCCGCACTGCAGGATGCGCCAGCTCTGCCCGAGCCCCTCGGTCACGATGTCCCAGCGCCAGTCGGTCTTCAGCACGTGGCTGAAGCCCTCCTTGCCGTCCAGCACGTGCTCGGGGCCGGTGTAGCCCTTCTCGGCCAAGAGCGCGGCGAAGACGCCCGACTGCGTGGCCATCGGGTCGACGGTGTTCTTCATCATCGTCAGCTTGCCCGCCGTCACCGAGCCGCCGGTCAGGTGGCGCGAGGCGCTGATGCCGATGGCGTGCTGGATCTGCTCGGCCGACAGGCCCAGCAGGCGGCCGGCCACGATCGGGGAGACGGCCGCGGTCAGGGTGGCGTGGTGCCAGCCGATCTCGCGGATGCCCGGGAACGAGGCTTCGCACAGGCGCTGCTCGAACTCGTAGGCCAGCACGATGCCCAGCAGCAGGTCGCGGCCGGTGCCGCCGGCGCGCGCCGCGGCGCTCATCGCCGCCGGGATGATGTCGCTGGGGTGCGACGGGTCCTGCTTCCAGTAGATGTCGTTGTAGTCGAGCACGCGGATCAACAGCGCGTTGGCCAGCGCCGCGGACACCGGGTCCATGCGCTTGCCGGTGCCGATGACCGAGGCCGGGCCGGGCCCGGCGGTCTCCTCCAGCACTTCCAGGGCGATCTTGCAGTCGTGCTGCAGCAGGCCGCCGTAGGCGCAGCCGACGCTGTCGAACAGGAACCGCTTGGCGGCGGCGATCGCCTCCGGCGCGATGTCCTCGTAACGCAGACCGGCGGCCCAGGCCGCCATCTTCCCGCTCACGGTCATGGTCTCGGGTCCTCCCGGGATCAGCGTGGGTACTTGTCGTGGATGTAGTCGGTCAGGTACTCGATGCGGGCTTCGTGGTCCTGGCTGATCTGCCGGACGCAGTCGCCGATCGAGACCAGGCCGGCCAGGCCGCCGCGATCGACGACCGGCAGGTGGCGGATGCGGGCCTCGGTCATGATCGCCATGACGTCGGCCACGTCGTGGTGCTCGCCCACGCAGATCAGCTCGAACGACATGACGTCGCGCACCTTGGTGTCGCGCGAAGAGCGGCCCTGCAGGGCGATCTTGGCGAGGTAATCGCGCTCGGTGAAGATGCCGTGGATCTCCTTGCCGCGGGTCACCAGCACGGAGCCGACGCCGCGTTCGACCATGCTGGCGATGGCGGACAGGACGGTGTCGTCGGGGTCGACCTGCAGGACCTCGCGGCCCTTGGCGGCGAGGATGTCCGAGACCTTGGGCATGGCGCCTCCTTCGTCCGGTCGCGGCGCGTCAGGCCGCGGCGCGGAGCAGTCGGGTGTTCCACAGGGCCAGCAGCACGCTGCAGGCCAGGATGACGGCGCCGGTGCTCTGGTGCAGCGTCGTCAGGATCACGTCGGCCAGGGCCGGCGTTCCGGCGGCCGCGGTCAGGCCCGTCGCCCAGAGCGCGGCCAGGCCCAGGCAGATCTGCAGGCCGAGCAGGATCATCAGCGCCCGGCCCAGACCCTGCAGGCGGGGCACGTCGGCGTGCTCCCCCCAGGCCCGCAGGCCCGCCAGCAGCCCCACCACGGCCACCGCCACCGCCATCGTGATGTGCAGCAGCAGCCCGTGGGACAGGTGGCGCAGGATGGCCCCGAGCACCAGCTGCACGATAACCACGATCACCACGGCCCGCGAGAGCAGGGCGTCGGTGCGCGCGTCGGCGAAGATCTTGGGCCGGGCGGCGCGCCAGCCGCGGGTCGACAGGGCCGCCAGGGCGATCAGCACGCCCAGGAACACCTGGCCGGTCACGCCGTGGACGATGGCCAGCGTCAGGTTGGGGGCGGTGTGGGCCGGGTCCATGCTCCCGGTGAAGCGGCCGGTCACCCGCAGGCCGCCCAGCACGCCCTGGACGATCACCAGCAGCAGCGCTGCGCCCGCCAGCAGCTTCACGCCGCGGCGCTCGTCGGTGCGCCACAAAAAGACCGCCAGCACGAGCGTCGTGAGGCCGACCAGCGAGCCCAGCAGGCGGTGGGCGTGCTCGTAGAAGACGCCGCCGGTCATGCGCGACAGCGGGTAGAGGAACATGTTCGAGCCGAAGCTGTTGGGCCAGTCGACGACCGCCAGGCCGGCCTGCTGCCCGGTGACCACGCCGCCCGCGGCCAGCAGCAGCAGCGTGGCGCCGGCGGCGACGAAGGCGAAGGCGGCCGGCCAGGCGAAGGGGGGCTTCGCGGTGCGGCGCCCGTTTTCGACCGCGCCCATCGCGCTGAAGAAGGCGCCCATCAGCAGGGAGCCCGGCACCCAGAGCAGCGCCGACGGCACGACCCGGTTCGGCGCGTCGCCGGCGGCCAAGAGGCTGCCCAGGACCAGCAGGTTGAGCGTCGAGGCCAGCAGCCCGACCCAGAGGCCGCCGCGCCAGCCACGGCCCGTCCAGCGGCCGGCCTGCCGCCCGCCCAGGATCAGGAGGCCGAACATCAGGGGCATCAGCACCCACACCGGCGCCTGCACGCCGGGCAGCCGGCCGCAGTAGCCGACGGCCCACATCGCGACCGTGGTGGCGAAGCCGAGGGTCAGGATGTCGCCGCCGCGGGTAGGTTCGCGCGTTGCGCTCGTCGTTGCTCACTTGCCGACCTCCTGTTATCCTGCGTGTCCGGGTCTCGTGCGGTCCCGGTTCCCATTGCTAGCACGATTCGCCGGCCGTCACCACCACGGAGCGCGATGACACGGAGCGCCATGCGCCTCGCCCCTGCAGCGCTGGATCGGATTGAGCCTGGAGCTGGGCAAGGCCCGCCTCAGCGCCCTGGTGGTGGTCACCACGCTGGCCGGCTACCTGATGGCGGCGCGCCCGGTGCCGGGATGGGGCCACCTGGCCGCCACAATGCTGGGCACGGCGCTGTGCGCCTTCGGGGCCAACGGCTTCAACCAGGTGCTCGAGCGCGACCGCGACGCCCTGATGGTGCGCACACGGGAGCGGCCGCTGCCCGCGGGACGGGTCGGCGTGCGCGCGGCGGCCGTGTGGTCGGGCGCGGTCGTGCTGGCGGGCGTGGGCCTGCTGCTGGCGCTGGTCAACGCGGCGGCCGCGGCCCTGGCGCTGGGCACGGTCCTGCTCTACGTGCTCGTCTACACGCCGCTGAAGCCCCGCAGCACGCTCAACACGCTGGCCGGCGCCATCTGCGGCGCGATCCCGCCGCTGATCGGCTGGAGCGCGGTGACCGGCGGCGTGCAGGCCGGCGGCTGGTGGCTGGCCCTGCTGCTGTTCGTCTGGCAGGTGCCGCACTTCCTGTCGCTGGCCTGGCTCTACCGCGACGACTACCGGCGCGCCGGCTTCAAGATGCTGCCGCTGCAGGACCCGCGCGGCGACCGCACCTTCCGCTTCCTGATGCTCTACGCCTGGGTGCTGCTGCCGCTGGGCCTGCTGGCCACGTTCATGGGTCTGACCGGGGCCGTCTTCGCGGTGGGCTCGCTGCTGCTCGGCGGCGCCTGGCTGTGGCTGGGCATGCGCTGCTACCGCGACCGCAGCAGCCTCAACGCGCGGCGCGTGTTCCTGGGCAGCGTGGTCTACCTGCCGCTGGTGCTCGGCCTGATGGTGGCCGACCGCGCGCCACCCCGGGCGGAACGCGCGGCGGGGGCCGACGTCGCCATCGTCGCCGCTCAGCCCGGGAGCGTCTGATGGCCGGTCGCGGCGGTCGGCGGCGCCTCGCGGTGGTGTTCGCGGCGCCGGTGCTGCTCCTGCTCGCGGTCGTGGCCTGGCGCCTCGGGAGCGACGTGCGCGCCTCCCGCGACCACCACGCGGTGGGCGACGGCAGCCATCCTCGCACCTACGGCTTCGACCTCGCCAACCTCGCCTACCCCGAATCCCTGCTCGCGGCCGGCGGCGTGCCGCGCGACGGCCTGCCCGCCCTCGACCGCCCGCCGCTGCTGACCCCCGCCGGCGTCGATTCGCTCAACGACGCGGAGCGCGGCAAGTACCTCGTCGGCGCCGACCGCGTGCTCGGCGCGGTCGTGCGGGGCGAGGCGCGCTGCTGGCCCCTGCGCGTGCTGGACTGGCACGAGGTCTGCCTCGACACCCTGGGCGGCGCGCCGCTGGCCGCGACCTGGAGCCCGCTGTCCGGCAGCGCCGCGGTCTACGGGCGCGTCGTCGACGGGGACACGCTGCAACTGGGGGTGAGCGGGCTGCTGCTGAACTCCAACACGCTGCTGTTCGACCGCGCGGCGTCGCCGAGCCTGTGGTGCCAGCTGACCGGCGAGGCCGTGGCCGGCCCGCGCCGCGGCGACGTGCTGCCCCGCCTGCCCGCGGTGGTGACGACCTGGGAGCGCTGGCGCCGCGACCACCCCGGCACGACCGTGCCGGCCCCCGCCCCGACCTTCAAGCGGCGCTACCAGTCCCGGCCCTACCAGACGTATCGTTCCGGCGGCCGCACCCGCTTCCCCTCGGCGCCGCTGCCCGCCGGCGGCGGCCCGCTCGACCCGCTGCTGATCGTCGAGACGCCGGCCGGCCGCCGCGTCCTGGACGCCGCCCGCCTGGCGCGCGAGACCGGCCCCGACGGCGTCCGGACGGACGAGGTCGACGGGGTGGCCGTGAGGATCCACGCCGCGCCGCAGGCTCCCGGCGAGCAGCCGGCCGTGTGGATGGAACTGGTGTCGGGCGGCGGGTTCACCGTATACTACGCCGATCGCTTCGCCTGGCACGCCTTCCACCCAGAGGACCGGTTGCCATGAGACACGTCCCGCTGTTCACGCTGCTGTCGATGGTGATCGTGCTGGCCGCGGGTTGCGGCGGCGGCGGCGATCCCGACCCGACCCCCGTGGGCGTCGTGAAGGTGGTCACCCTGCCCAGCTCTCTGGATGCGGGCTGGACGCTGACCGGTCCCGCGGGCGCGGTCATCGAGGGCTCGGGCGACGAGCGCCACCCCGGTCGCGCCGTCGGCGCGTGGACGATCGTCTGGGATGAGATCGCGGACTGGGAACGGCCGCTCACGCAGACCCGCACCCTGGCCGACGGGGACTCCATCACCTTCACGGGCCAGTACATCGCCGACCCACCACCGACGGTCGGCTCGCTGACGATCGACGTCGAGCCCGACGACCTGCAGATCCGCTGGGTGCTGAAGCGCCTGGCCGGCATCGACGACGACCGTTCCGGCGTCGGCGACGTCACCCTGGACGACCTGCCCGCCGGCCCCTTCACCGTGGCCTGGGAGCGGGTGCCCGGCTGGACCATGCCGGCGCCCGGCTGGGTCGACGGCCTGATCACGGCGGGCGAGACGTCGGCCGCGGCGGTCACCTTCACGGTGCTGCCGACCTGGCCCTTCGCGACCGTGCGCCTGGAGGCCGGCTCCTACACCATGGGCTCCGCCGCGCCGGAACCCGGCCGCGAGGCGGACGAGGGGCCCCGGCACGAGGTGACCCTCACGCGCCCGCTGCTGGTCGCCACCACCGAGCTGACCAACGGCCAGTGGAACGAGGTGCGGCGCGACGGGCGGGTCGAGGACCCCACGCTCGCCAACCAGCCCGTCGTCTCGATCACCTGGTACGACGCGGTGATGTTCTGCAACACGAAGTCCGCCGCCGACGGCCTGACGGCGGCCTACACCATCAACGGCCCGCAGGTGGCCTGGGATCCGGACGCCGATGGCTGGCGTCTGCCGACCGAGGCCGAGTGGGAGGCCTTCTGCCGGGCCGGCACGCAGGGGTCGCTGAGCGACGGCGAGCTGTCGCGCCTCGACATGGAGGTCGATCCGGTGCTGTCGTTCTTCGGCTGGTCGGCGGCCAACTCCGAGAACCACGTGAAGCCGGTGCGCGCCCTGCTGCCCAACCCCATGGGCTTGTACGACGTCCACGGCAACCTGCTGGAGTGGTGCTGGGACCGCTACGGCGACACTTATTACACTGCTGCCCCTGCGACCGACCCCAGCGGGCCGGCCACCGGCAGCAACCGGGTGCTGCGCGGCGGTTCCTTCGCCGACGCCAACCAGCGGCTGCGCTGCGCGGCCCGCGCCTACCTCGACCCCGCCGCCGCCGTGGGGATCGTGGGCTTCCGGCCGGTGCGCAACGCGCCGGTGATCGAGGCGACGGAACAAAGACCGATGTTGCGCCCGTGAACCCGCATGCCTATCATGGCGCGATCGGGAGGACCGCACTTGTATCCACGTAGGATCGTACTGTTAGCTTTGATTTGCCTGATCGCCGGTTTCGTGCCAGCGCAGGTCGCCGCTGTCTGTGCCCCTGTGTCGATGCAAGGTGAAGTGAACCATGCCGATGGAGCGCCCTGCGCCGATCCCGATCGGGACGGCGATCCCTGCGGGTCGTCCTGCCCCTGCACTTGTTGCCCCGGTCACAGCATCGTCCCGGTTTTTACAGCCGAGCGCCTCGTTCATGAGGTCCAGCCCGCATCCACCCGTGTCGGCCTACTTCCCGACGCCCCTGCCCCCCGCGACACCCAGCTTGGTATTTTCCACCCTCCTCGCGTATAACCAACCCCGATAAAGTCGTGATCACGGTCCGCCCGCTTTGCGAGCGGTGGACTCGGGCGTGTAATGGAACGTCTGCGCGGGATTGTACCCGGCAAGGTCGTTCCCGACAGGCAGGTGTGCCGAGATGATGATCCACAACAAGCGTGTCCTCGCCGCGGGGTTCGTCCTGCTGATCGTGGGCACTGCGGGTGCTGCGCCCGCGACGTTCGATCCCGGTGCCGCGCCGGCGGTGATCGAGATCACCTGGTCCGAGATCGCCGGCCTGGTCGACGCGCATCCCCTGCTCGCGGCGGGAGAGTACGGGGTCGAGGCGGCGCAGGGCGCGGTCGCCGCCGCCGGCGCGCGGCCCAATCCGGTCCTGGAAGCGGTCTTGGGCCGAGGCCGCGAGCGCCCGGGCGAGGAGTTCGGCCG
>JADJYS010000011.1 GCA_016719645.1 bacterium | reverse complement strand
GATCGTCGGAGCCGTCTCGGTGGAGATGTTGAAGGGGGAGCGGTGCTGGTGTGTCGCGACACGCCCCCGTGGCTGGACCGCGGAACTGATCTGGTTAAGCTGCCCCCCGCGTCCTGCTCGGGCCGCCGGCGGGGGACTGACCGCCTCCCCATATTACGGACTCCCATTATCTCTTGATTACCTTTGACCGCGGCCCGTGGCCGTCGGCGGCCCGCGCCGTGCGCCCTTCAACCGGGGAATGGGCTTTGATCGGCAAGATGCTCGCTCACTACGAGATCCGTGCGTCCCTCGGCCGCGGCGGCATGGGCGAGGTTTACCTGGCCGCGACACGCGTCTGGGACGCGACGTGGCCCTCAAACTGCTGCCGGTCGAGATGAGGGCCGATGCGGGGCGCCGCGCCCGCTTCGAGCGCGAGGCCCAGGCGGTGGCCGCGCTGAACCATCCCCACGTCGTGACGCTCCATGCCGTGGAGGAGGCCGACGGTCTGCCGTTCCTGGTGATGGAGTACGTGGAAGGCCGCACCCTCGACGAGGTGATCCCGCCGGACGGTCTGCCGTGCGGCGGTTCTTCGAACTCGGGCTCGCGCTGACCGAAGCGGTCGCCGCCGCCCACGCCAAGGGCATCACCCACCGCGACCTGAAGCCCCGCAATGTGATGATCGACGGCGCGGGCCGCCTCAAGGTCCTCGACTTCGGCCTGGCGAAGCTGCTGGACCGGCCGGACGCGGGCGCGGACGACGAGACCATCGCCGCCGACGCCGGGGCGACGCGCGAAGGGACCATCGTCGGCACGGTGGCCTACATGTCGCCCGAGCAGGCCGAGGGCAAGCCGGTGGACAGCCGCTCGGACGTCTTTTCCCTGGGCATCCTGCTCTACCAGATGGCGACCGGTCAGCAACCGTTCAAAGGCGATTCGCAGCTTTCGATCCTCGCGGCGGTCCTGCGCGACCAGCCGACGCCCGTGGTCGAGGTCCGCCCTGAGCTGCCGAGCCAGCTGGCCCGCATCGTGCGCCGTTGTCTCGAGAAGGATCCCGCCCGGCGCTACGAGACGGCCCGCAGCGCCCACTACGATCTGCAGGTCCTGCGCGAGGAACTGGACTCGGGCGAGTTCGAGCGGCCGGAGATTCCCGCCCCGCCGGCGCGGAGGCCGGGCCGGCGCCGCCTCGTGCAGCTGAGCGCGGGCCTGGTCCTGCTGGCGGCGATCGCCTTCGGCGCCGTGCGCCTCGGTTTCGCGCGGACAGCCGCCGGCCGCAGCGGACGCCGGCTCGGCGCCCGCGACCGCCGCCGCGGTGCCGACCATCGTGGTCTTCCCCTTCGAGAACCTGGGCCCGCCGGAGGATGCGTACTTCGCCGCGGGATGACCGTCGAGATCGTCACCAGCCTCGCCGCGATCGAGGGACTGCGCGTGGTTCGCGCACCAGCTCCCAGAACTACGACCGCACCGGCAAGTCCATGCAGCGGATCGCCGAGGATCTCGGCGTGGACTACGTGCTGGAGGGGTCGGTGCGCTGGCAACGCGACGCCGCCGGCGCCAGCCGCGTGCGGGTGACGCCGCTGCTGACCGACGCCGCCGCCGACCGGCAGGTCTGGGCGAGCCGCTACGATCGCGCCATGGAGGAGATCTTCGCCCTGCAGTCGGAGATCGCCGCCGAGGTGGTCCGCAACCTGGGCGTGACGTTGGCGGCGGCGGGCACGGTCCCGGTCGTCGCCGAGCCCACCTGGGACATGGCGGCCTACCACGCCCACCTGCGGGGGCAGGAGATCCTCGAATCGTCGCGATTCCGGCGGAGGATTGGCTGCTGGCCGTCGACCTGCTCGAGAAGGCGGTGGCGCGGGATCCCCAGTTCCACGAGGCCTGGGTACCCTGGCGCGGGCCAACTCCGGGCTCTGCCACTTCGACTGGGACCCACGGCGGAGCGCCTGGCCGCGGCGAAGGCCGCCGTGGATCCGGGCCGGGGCCTCGCACCCGACTCGCACCTGTCCCACTACGCCGCCGGCGTCTACTACTACTGGGGCCTGAAGGACTACGACCGGGCCCTGGCCGCGCTCCGGCAGGCCGATCGGATCCGCCCGGCGACCTCGACGTCATGGAACTGATGGCGTACGTGCTGCGTCGGCAGGAGTCGTACGCCGAGGCGGCGTCGATCCTCGAACGCGTGGCCGTGCTGTCACCCGGCATGGCTCCCGTCGCCAACCACCTCACCGAGACCCTGGCCATCGTGAAGCGCTACGAGGATGCCGATCGCCAGGGGCGGCAGGCGATGGAACTCGGTCCCGACGAACCCATGGAACTTCACCATCACCGCCTGAGCGCCGTCCAGGCCGGCTGGCCGACCGCGCGCGGCGGTACGTCGCCGAGATGCCTCCCTCCACGGATCCCGAGATCCGGCAGCGGCTCTTCCGGATCTGTCTCGAGATCGGGGATTTCCCGGCCGCGCGGCGCCATGCCGAACTGCTGCCCGAGTGCGAGGAGTCGCAGTACGAGATCATCTCGGAGACCTCGGCCTGGCGATGATCTACCGCGTGATGGACCAGCCGGAGCAGGCCCGCCGGCACTTCGACGCTGAGCGCGTCCCTGGCGGCGCGCGTGGCCGACAAGCCCGAAGCCGGCAACGTGGTGGCGGCGCACGCGGTGGCCCTGGCCGGCGCCGGGCGGGCGGACGAGGCGAAGGCCGCGATCCGGCGCTCCTTCGAACTCTATCCCGTCAACAGGATCGCTGGATCGCCACCTGGCGCCTGTACGACCAGGCCGTGATCGAGATGATGTCGGGGAGTTCCGCGGCCGCGGTCGCGACCCTGTCCGGTCTGATGGACCGGCAGACGGACGTCGTATCGCCCGCCATCCTCGCGTCGTCGCCGGTCTTCGCCCAGCTGCGCGGACGGGGCGATTTCCAGGCGCTCCTGGCGGAGCACCACTGATCCCGGCCGCTGCGGATTCAACGGTAGATCGACTTGACCAGACCCCACGCGCCCGACGGCGTTGCGGGCTCCACTCCGGTGCTGGTCAGGCACGCGGGCGGCGCGGCGAGCTCCGCGTGCGGCGCGCCGTCGCGGTCCGTGGCGGGAACCGTGGCCGAGCCGGTCAGTTCGCGCCAGCTTGCGGACTCCTCGTCGAGCCAGCGGAACACCACCGCCCAGTCGCCCGGCGGGACGTCTGCCACGACGACCTCCAGGTCGAAGCAGCAGATGCAGTCGCAGGGCGTCTCCTCCAGGACGCGTTCGACGACCGTGAGCGTGCCGCCGTTCGCTTCGACGTCGTAGAGGATCGGTTCGGGGCAGCAGTTGTACATGGCGCCGGCGTGGGTCAGCAGCACGGCGGCGGTCTGCGGGTCGACCTCGATCCGCAGCGTGTCGGCGTCGTCGCACCACAGCGGGTAGGCCAGGGCGGCGGGCGCCGCCAGCAGCAGGACGATCGGCAGGATCAGGTTCGACGCGCGCACGGCGGCACCTCCTGAGGAGCTGGTTGGGGATCATCAGGGGGTGAGATCAGATTATCATTACCGGCGGCTCCCGGCAAGCGCCCGGCGCCGGAAACCGGCAACTCCTTGCCGTCACCAGCGTTTCAGAGGCGTCGTGAACTCCGACCCGTCGATCCCGCCCATCTGCCGCCGGATCTCGCCCTGCCGGCGCAGGACGTAGGCAGATGGCCGGCCGGCGTTCATCCGCCGCGGGTTGGGCAGCACGGCGGCCAGCCGCGCGGCGCGGTCGCGGTCGATGCTGTCCGCGCCGATCGCGAAGTGGCGGCGGCAGGCCGCCTCGGCGCCGAAGATCCCGTCGCCCCACTCCGCGATGTTCAGGTAGACCTCCAGGATGCGCGTCTTGGGCCACAGCAGTTCCAGCCAGAACGTGAACCACGACTCCAGCCCCTTGCGCACCCAGCTGCGCCCGGTCCACAGGAACAGGTTCTTGGCCGTCTGCTGGGAGATGGTGGAGGCGCCGCGCAGGCGCCCGCCGTCCTCGGCGTCCGCCATCGCCTTGCGGATGGCCGCGACGTCCCAGCCGCGGTGCACGAAGAAGCGCTGGTCCTCCGCGGCGATCGCCGCCAGGGGCAGGGCGCGCGCGAGGTGGGCCCGCGGCTTCCAGCGGTAGTCCAGCCGGAACTCGCGGTGCTCCAGCTTCGCCTCGCACCAGCGCTGGACCATCACGCCCGACACGGGCGGCGGCACGAAGCGCAGCGCGAGCACGACCAGGACGGAGCCGGCCACCCAGGCGGCCGCCAGCCGCCAGGTCCAGCGCCAGAGCCGTCGCGGCAGCTCCGCCGTTCGCGCGCGCAGGGACACGGCACTCCTCTCAGCGGGCGGGGCACCGCGCCAGGATCCAGTCGCGGACCGCATCCAGGGCGGTGGGGCTCATCGTCTCGGTGATCTGACCGTACTCGCTCGGATGGCCCGTCACCGCCGTCTGCAGCAGGTGGTTGAGGCCCGGCAGCCGCCGGATCGTCAGGTCCGGGTTGCCGCCCTCGCGCAGCGCGCGCTCGATCTCGGTGAGGTTCTGGTCGGGGTCCACCTGCAGATCGCGCTCGCCGTTGAGCGCCAGCACCGGGCAGCGCAACGCGCGCAGCGCCACGCGGGGATCGAGCGCCGTCGCGTAGCGGAACCAGGGCGTGACCACGCCGGCCACGGCGGCATCCAGCGTGGCCTTCAGCTCGGCCGGCCTTCGCCCGGTCGGGGTGGGCCGCCTGGCGGGCGACGACGTGCCGCTCGAGCTCCGCGCGGATCGTGGCGCTGTCGGCGCCGGCGGCCACCAGGCCGAGCACCAGCCGCGTCTGGGCCAGCTCGTCCGCGATCTGCAGCGAGTCGGTCCCGCCCGCCTTCATGATCAGTTCGGCCTGGCGCAGGATCACTTCGCCCAGCGGCACGCCCGTGCCCGCGAGCAGGACCACGAAGTCGACGGCCTCGGGCGCGTTGGCCGCGGCCAGCGGCGCCGCGATGCCGCCCTCGCTGTGCCCGATCAGGCCGACGCACCCGCCGGCGATGTCGGGCCGCGCCCGCAGCAGTGCGACGCCCGCCAGCGCATCGTCCGCGAAGTCCGCGGTGGTGGCCAGGGACACCGAGCCGGTCGAGCCGCCCACGCCGCGGTCGTCGGCGCGCAGCACCGCCACGCCGGCGCGGGTCAGGTGGTCGGCCAGCACCAGGAACGGCTTGTGGGCGAACAGTTCCTCGTCGCGGTTCTGCGCGCCGCTGCCGGTCAGCAGCACCGCGGCCGGGAAGGGGCCCGGCCCCTCCGGGAGCGTCAGCGTGCCGGCCAGCACGATGTCGCCGTTGCGGTAGGTCACCTCTTCGGAGCGGTAGGGGAACGGCGGCTGCGGCTCCTGGGGACGCTCGGGCGCCGCCGTGGCCTCGCGCCCGAGGCGGAAGGGGAAGGTCATCCCGTTCTGGGTGAAGTCGCCGGACAGGCGGCCGTCGGCGAACAGGCCGTGGAAGGTCGGCGCGCCGGGGATCTTCGCGATGGCGAACACCAGGGAGTCGCCCGCGGCGCGCACGTTCTCGAGCGGCAGGCCGGTCGCCCCCTGCATCGGGATGTCGATGGTGCCGGACCAGGTCCCGCCGTCCGCGGCGAGGTCGATCTTGATGCCGAGTTCCTGCCCGGGCAGGACGATGGCGCCCTCCCAGTGGCCGGCGGCGCCCGGGATGGGCGACTCCGCCCGCGCCGCGGTCGTGGCGGCGAGGGCGAGCGCGAGGACGACGGGCGAGGCGAAGCGCGTGCGGATCCGGTGCGTCATGTTCGTTTCCCGTGGTTGAACGTGGAGAGCAGCAACCGGGGATCGTCCCCGATCAGCAGGTCGGCGCCGGCCTGGACCGCAGCGCGGGCCGCCTCGGCGTCGTTGAGCGTCCAGACGGCCAGGCGCGCGCCCGCGGCGTGGACCGCCGCGGCGACGTCCGCGGTGACGGCCTCCTTGCGCAGCGACAGGGTGCGCGCCGAAGCGCGCGAGCAGGGCGGCGGGGTCGGGGCCCGGCTCGCGGGCGATCACGCCCAGGGGCCAACCATCGCCGTCGCGCGCCATCGCCGCCAACAGATCGTGCTCGAAGGACTGCACTTCGAGGTCCAGGCGTCCGCGCCAGGGCGAGAGTTCGCGGCGCAGGTCCGGCCAGGAGCGCATCCCCTTGACCTCGACGAAGACCGTGAACGCGGGGCCGCCCGCCGCCAGCAGCGCCAGCGCCTCCTGCAACGACGGGATCGCCCCGCCGCGCTTGGCGGGGCGGCCGCGCAGGTCGGCGAGGTCCAGCGCCGCGATCGCGCCGGCCGGCGTGTCGGGATCGTGGTGGACGACGAAGGCGTCGTCGTGCGCCTGGTGGACGTCGAACTCGACGCCGTCGGCGCCGGCAGCCAGGGCCAGGTCGAAGGACGCCAGCGTGTTCTCGGGGGCGTGCGCCGAGTCGCCGCGGTGGGCGAGGATCAGGGGAGTCGTGGTTGGCATGCCGAGGCTCCACCTGGTTCGACGAGAGGGTGGGCGTCCGCCGCCGTGCGACGGCCGCAGGCGAAAATCCCGGGACGTTCAGGTGTGTGCGGTACGATCGTGCAAAATCGAGGCGCCGCTTGACGATTGTCCGCCGCCGGGTGCAGCCGTTCAAGTGCAGATTCCGATGTCACGCCACGGCGGACCGTGATATCGATGCCGGGGACAGGAAGGAGTCGCCTTGGCATCGGCACGGCAACAACCGGCAGCGACGGCGCCCGCGAGCGGGCCCGCCCTGACCCGCGCCCTGGGCTTCCGCGAGGCCCTGTCCCTGGTCGTCGGCCGCATCATCGGGTCCGGCATCTTCCGCACGCCCGGCCCGATCATGGCCCTGACCGGCGGGGCGACGCTGTTCTTCGGCGTCTGGGTCCTGGCCGGGGTCATGACCATCCTGAGCGCCCTGTGCTACGCCGAAATGGTGGCCATGTTGCCGCGGTCGGGGGGGCCGTACGCCTACCTGAAGGCCGCCTACCCGCCGTGGTGGGCGTTCCTGCGCGGCTGGGCGATGTTCTTCGTCTCCGAGACGGCGACCATCGCCGCCGTCGCCCTGGTCTTCGCCGAGTACGCGCGGACGCTGTGGGAGGCGGGCGGCGGGGCCGGCTGGCCGCGCGGCCTCGAGACCGCCGCGGCCGCCGGCGGGGTCTGGCTGCTGACCTGGGTCAACGTCCGGGGCGTGCGGGCCGGCGGCCGCGCGCAGAACGCGCTCACCGTGCTGAAGCTGGCCGCGCTGGCCGCGGTGGCCTGGGTCGGGCTGACCGCGGCCCGCGGCGCGGCGCCCGCGGCGGCGGCCGCGCCGCTCGCTTCGCCCGGCGGCTGGGCCGCGGTCCTGGCCGTGGGGGCGTCGCTGCGCTCCGCCTTCTTCGCCTTCAGCGGCTGGGAGGGGGCCACCTACGTGGCGGAAGAGGTGCGCGAGCCGGAGCGCAACCTGCCGCGCTCCCTGCTGCTGGGCATCGCCGTGGTCATGGCGACCTACCTCCTGGTCAACGCCGCCTACCTGCGCCAGCTCGGCCCCGCGGGCATGGCCGGCGCGAAGCAGGTCGCCGCCGACGCGATGCGCTCCGCCCTCGGGCCGGCCGGCGCGGCGCTGATCGCGCTGGCGGTGGTGCTGAGCACCTTCGGCAACATCAACGCGCAGGTCCTGGTCAAGGCCCGCACCTGGCACGCGATGGCCCGCGACGGCCTGTTCCCGGCCGTGTTCGGCGGCGTCCACGCGCGGCACCGCACGCCGGTCGGCGCGCTGGTCGCCCAGGGGATCTGGGCGACGGTCCTGCTGGTCGCGGCCGGCCTCGCCGGCCGGTCCTACGAGACGGTCATCGACTTCTTCGCCTTCACCTCGGCGGTCTTCAACCTGTCGACCTTCGCCGCGGTCGCGGTCCTGCGCCGCCGCCTGCCCGACGCCCCGCGCCCGTTCCGCGTGCCGGGCTGGCCCTGGACCCTGGGCGTCGTGCTGGTCATCCAGGCGGCGTTCCTGGTGGTCACGGCGATCACGGCGCCGCTGCCGTCGCTGCTGGGGGCCGGGCTCACGCTGACCGGACTGGTGTGGTATTTCCGGCGAAGCCGCCGCGGTGGATCCTGAGCGCGGTCATTAGAGATGCTAATGCCTCATTCGGAAACAATTATGACATTATTGCAATAATGATCCCGATTTCGTGATAATTCGTGCTACCATCTTCCGGTGACAGTTTCTGTAGATGATTCTCGTCATCGTCGACGTGCCGCCAGCGGCGCCACTCAACCGTAGGGGGACAACACCATGAGCATCGAATCCTTGAAGCGGGGGCGCACCGTCGCCCTGTTGCCTTTCCTGTTCCTGATCGCCGCCAGCCCCGCGCTGGCCACCCACATCGAGACCTTCGGCGCCACGGCCGACTGCGCCGGCTTCACCGTCGACGCGACGGTCGTCTTCCGGGCGTACCCCATCGTGGTGCCCGAGGCGTTCGTCGATTACAACGTGGTCCTATCCCAGGGCGGCGTCCCGGTCCAGACCCGCAGCGGCCAGGTCACGATCGTGCCCGCGTTCCCGACGATCAGCTTGGCCGGGCTCTGGGACGGCGACCTCTGCGGCGACTACACGGTCGCCGGCACGGTCGTGCTGACCACGCCGGCCTACCCGCAGGACAACGGCGACGTGCGCAACACCCGCACCTTCAGCGCCGCGTTCAACTGCGACTGCCCCGAGCAGGACGCCTGCCACTTCACGCCCGGCTACTGGAAGAACCACGCCAGCGACTGGCCGATGACCAGCTTCAGCCTCGGCGGCGTCGGCTACAGCCAGGCGCAGCTGATCGCGATCATCCGCCGGCCCGTGCGCGGCGACGCGACCGTCATCCTGGCCCACCACCTGATCGCGGCCAAGCTGAACGTCGCCAACGGCGCCAGCGACGACATCCAGGGCGCGATCGACGACGGCAACGCCTTCCTGGCCGTGCACCCGCTGGGCAGCAACCCGGCCGATCCCGCCCGCTCGCAGGCCCTGGCCATCAAGGACCTGCTGGCCGGCTACAACGAGATGGGCTGCCCCGACGGCGCCGACAAGGCCCTGCCGCTGGACGAGGACGCGGCCAGCAGCTGGGGCGAGCTGAAGGCGATCTACCGCTGAACCGGCGGTAGCGGAATCGCGAGGGGGCGCCCCGGCGGGGCGCCCCCTCTTTCATGCGGTCGCCGGCCGGCGGCGTTCAGTCGGGAAGCTGCAGGCCGCGCCGCCGGATCGCCGCGCCGAGCACTTCTGCGGTCGCCCGCATGTGGTCGCCGGACAGCCCGAACTGCACGAAGATCGATTGGAATTCGTCGCGGACCTCCGCGTAAATGCCGGGCCACTCGGCCGGCGGGACGTCCAGCGCCGAGAACGAGCGGTCGATCAGAGCGTCGCAGCGCGCCGGCTCGCTGCAGAGGCAGCTGGGCAGCAGCGACGACGTCGCGATGCAGGGCGCCACCGAGTCCGCCAGGCCGGCTTCGGCGAGCTGCGAGGGAGTCGAGGTGTGCGCCTCGACGAGGGCGGTCATCCGCTCCGGGAACTTCCAGGAGCGCAGGATCCAGGCCCCGGCCCGGCCGTGGTCCCAGCCGTGGGCCTCGCGCTCGATCTCGGCCAGCGGCCGCCGGCTGCGGCGCCACTCGGTCAGCATCGGCTCGTAGAACGTCTGGCAGCCGGTCAGCAGCACCGGCACCGCCACGTCGGCCACCAGCATGGCCGTGAAGGCCGCCTCCGCCTCGTCGGACCGGCAGCGGCGCGCCAGCGAACGGGCCAGCAGCGAGCGCAGCAGCGTGTCCGTCCAATAGGCCTCGTGCCGGAACAGATCGCCGGGCGGCCGCGGCAGCGCGTCGTGGACCGAGTAGCCCAGGATCACCGAGCGGACCCGGTCGAAGCCCAGCAGGCTGATGGCGTGCCGGACGCTGGTGACCTCGTTGCGCAGCGCGAAGAGCGACGAGTTGATGGTCGTCAGGATCCGCACGCTCAGCTCCAGCTCGGCGCCGATGATCGTCTCCAGCTTCGCGACGTCCGGCTCCTCGCGGTTCACTTCCTCCAGCACCTTCGCCACGGCGGCGGGCAGCGGCGGCAGCTTCACGCGCGCGAACATCACGTCGAAGTCCCCGCCCGCCACGGCGGTGTGCAGCTTCAGGGAGTCGAGCAGGCCCATGGCGTCGTCGCCTTCCGGTGTCGGTCAGTGGTTGGCCGTTTCCCGCAGCACGTTCAGCACTTCCAGCGCGAGGTGGCCGGCGAGGTCGAATTCCGTGCAGATGGCGTCGAAGCTCTCGCGGACCTGGTCGTGGATCGCCGGCCAGGCCGGCGGCGCGATGTTCAGCTCCTTGCGGGCGACGCGGATCAGGTTGCGGCAGCGGGCCGCGTCCGGCTTGAGCGCGCTGGGCAGCAGCGAGGCCACCATCACCGGCAGCGCCACGGTGCCGGCGAGGCCCTGGCGGCGCAGCTGCTCGGCGCTGCAGTTGTGCGCGCCCGCGACCATCACCAGCGCGGGCGGGAACTCCCACTTCTCGAGGATCCAGGCGCTGGCCAGGGCGTGGTCCCAGCCCACGTGGTCGCGCTCGAGCTGCGCCAGTTCGTTCGGCTGGCCGCTCCAGCGCGCGAAGACCGACAGGTAGACGTCGGCGTAGACGGTCAGCAGGACGGGGATCGAGATGTCCGCCAGCATCATCGCCGTGAACGCCTCCTCCTCGTCGCCGATGCCGGAGCGGCGCGCGAGGATGCGGGCCAGCAGCGACCGCAGCAGCGTGTCCGACCAGAACGCCTCGTGCTTGAAGAGGCTCGTCGGCGGGTGGGGCACCGACTCCAGAACCGCGTAGCTCAGCACGATCGAGCGGATGCGGTCCAGTCCGAGCAGGGCCACGGCGTGGCGGATCGACGTCACCGTGGTGCGCAGCGCGAAGTGCGAGGAGTTGATCGTGCGCAGCACCTTGGCGCTGATCAGCGGCTCCGCCGCGATGATGCGCTCGATGCGCCCGACCTCGGCCTCGGGGCTGTTCACCTCCGCCAGCAGGCGCGACACGGCCGCCGGCAGGACCGGCAGCTTGACGGTGCGGAAGGCCTCGGCGAATTCGTCCTTGAACGTGCCGGGTCCTCGGATTGCGACATCCATCTGCGGGCTCCGTGGGCGACGAAGAGCTCGGCGGCAGGACTTTGGTTAACACTCTCTTCGGCCGTCCCGGCATCGACTTGAGGTTTGGCCGTGATCGGGTGGATGTCCCTTCCCTTGCTCGTGTCTCATCTCGTCCGCCTCACATCGACCCGCCGAGACGGGGGTGTCTGCAGGGTCCCTGCGCCAGGAGGGCGCAGGGACCCGAAAGCCAAGCGCTCCGGGCACAGGAGGTGCCCGGGGCGCGCCCCCCGTCTCGGCGGGTCGATGTGAGGCGGACGAAGGAGATCCGGGCAACGGGAAGGGACATCCACTCGATCGCGGCCGAACCGGTTCAGTGGACCAGGCGGCAGCCGAGGGCGATGGAGAGGAATTTTGATTCTTCAGTGTCCGCGCGGCTGGTCAGAACGCAGGGCGAGGATGTGCCCACGACCGCGGCGGCCAGGCGGCCCCGGGAGAGCAGGGTGCCCGCCTTGTAGAAGACGTTGCCGCTCTCGATGTTGGGGAAGACCAGGATGTCCGCGGCGCCGCCCAACGGCGAGTCCAGGCCCTTGATGGCGCAGGCCTCGGGCGAGATGGCGACGTCCAGGGCCAGGGGGCCGTCGACCACGGCGTCGGGGAACTCCGCGGCCGCGTCCGCCGCGATGGCCGCCGCCTCGACGGTCGCCGGCATCTTGGGGCTGACCTTCTCGCTGGCGGCGAGCAGGGCGGCCAGGGGCCGCTCCAGCCCGAAGCTGTGCGCGGCGTCGATGCAGCAGCGCAGGATCTTCTTCTTCGTCGCGAGGTCCGGCAGCGGGATGATCGCCACGTCGCTGACGAACAGCAGCTTGCCGTGCCGGGCGGTGTGGGCGGGCAGCTCGAAGACCGTCAGGTGGGTCAGGATCGCCCCCTCCGGCAGCAGGCCGCGCTCCTTGTCCAGGATGGACTTCATGTAGTCGGAGGTGGAGATCAGGCCCTTCATCAGCACGTCGGCGCGGCCGTCGCGCACCAGGTCGCGGGCGCGCAGCCCGGCGGCCGCGACGTCCGGCTCGTCGATCACCGTGAAGGCGCCGCGGTCGAGGCCCTGCGCGCCGCACAGGGCGCCGATGCGGGCCGCGTCGCCCACCAGGGTCACCCGCGCGATGTCCTCGCGGACGGCGCGCGCCGCGGCTTCGATCGTGTTGGGGTCGTGGCCGGCAGCCACGGCCACGTGCCGGGCCGGCGAGGCGCGCAGCGAGGCGACCATCTCGTCGAGCGTGCGGATGGGGGTCACGATCCGGCCTCCGGGGCGTAGGTGCGGGCCGCTTCCTTGCCGTTCAGGACGCGCAGGGCGCCCTGGACCAGGGCGGCCATCTCGTTCTCGCCGGGATAGACGGCGACGCGGCCGCAGTGCCCCGGGACGTAGGCGCGGATCGCCGCGACCAGGCCGGCGCTGCGGGCCATGCCCCCGGTCAGCAGGATGCCGTCGACGGGCTCGTCCTGGAAGGCGGGCAGCAGCATGGCGATGTGCTTGGCGATCTGGTAGGCCAGGGCGTCGAAGACCAGGGCCGCCCACTCGTCGCCGTCCGCGACGCGCTTCTCCACCTCGCGCAGGTCCGCGGTCCCGAGCAGGTCGATGAGACCGCCGCGGCCCTTGTTCAGCAGCTTCAGCTCGGCCTTGGTGTAACGCCCGGAGAAGCAGAGGTCGATGAGCTGGCCGGTGGGCACGGTGCCGGAGCGCTGCGGGGTGAAGGGCCCCTCGCCGTTGAGGCCGTTGTTGACGTCGAGGTAGCGGCCCCGGCGGTGGGCGCCGACGGTGATGCCGCCGCCCATGTGGCAGACGATCACGTTGATGCGCTCGTAGAACGTCTCGTGCTCCTGCGCGAAGCGCTGCGCCGTGGCGATCTGGTTCAGGGCGTGGCTGATCACCAGGCGGCGGACCGACTTGAAGCCGGTGATCTTGGCCTTCTCCCAGACCTCGTCCACGACCACGGGATCCACGATGAAGGCGGGCAACGGGGTGCCGCGGCAGAGCTCGTCGGCGATGAGCGCCCCGAGGTTGGAGGCGTGCTCCCCGCCCACGGCGGCGCGCAGGTCGGCCAGCATCCGCTCGTTGACGGCGTAGGTGCCGTGGGGGATGGGCCGCACCAGACCACCGCGGCCGGCGACGGCGTCGAGGTCGGCCAGCGTCAGGTCGTGCTCGGCCAGGGCGGCCAGCACGGCCTGCTTGCGGAAGCCGGCCTGCTCCGTGATGGGCCGCGACTCGAAGGGCGCCAGCTCGTCGGCGCCGTGCTGCAGCTCCTTGGTGAAGCTCTCGAGGTCGCCCTCGTAGACGCTGATCTTGGTGCTGGTCGAGCCGGGGTTGATCGCCAGGATGCGCGGGCGCGGGAAGAAGGTGTCCTTGGGGGTGCGCGTCCAGTGGCCGAACTTGTGGTGGCGCAGCAGGCTGGCCTTGATCGCGAGCATGACGTCCTGGGCCGAGGAGTCCATCGGCAGGTCGACGCCCTTGAAACGCACGCCGAACATCACCGGGAACTTCTTCGCCTCGGGGTAGCGCGTGGCGTAGAGGTGGAACAGCAGGTTCCCGAGGTCGAGGTTGGGGGCGATGATGACGTTGGTGCCGCCGGGCGCGCCCTCGGCCGGCTGGTAGTACATGGCCGAGCGCCGCGAGAGGGCGGTGGAGATCTTCACCTCGCCCTCGATGTGGATCGTGCGGTAGCGCTCGCCCAGGGCGACGCGCTCGGCCAGGATCTCCGGCACCAGGGCCGTGGCGCGGCGGACCAGCTCGGGCGACGGGCCCTCGTCGGAGCCCTTGTGCGAGTAGCTGACGATGGCGCCGTTGATCGTCGGCAGCACGTCCTCGGGGAAGAGGTCGCGGGCCACGGCGCAGGTGCCCACCGCGATGCGGGCCAGGGTCTCGGGCGTCATCGTCGCGTTCACGCCCACGTCGCCGAAGACCACGATGTTGTGCGGGAAGATGTCCGCCGGGTGGTCGGGCGGCAGCACGAAGATGCCCGCCTCGCACATGACCTTGTTGACGCGCAGCAGGCGCAGCATGGGGCGGAAGTACTGCCGGGGCTCGTGCGTCAGGCCGCCGACGACCGTGTCGGCGTGCCCGCAGCGCACGCACATGATGCCGAAGCGGGCGGGCTCGCTCAGCAGCCGGCGCGCCTCCTGCGGCAGGTCGGCGCGGCGCAGCTCCGCCGGCAGGGCCAGGTACTCGGCGACGAACTCGTCCAGCAGGTCGGAGCTGGCCGCCGGGTCGACGAAGGCCGCGTTCTGGAAGGTGTACGCCACGCGGGTCGGGTCGAGGTGGGGCAGGTGGTCGCGCTGGACGGCCCGCACCGCCGCCTCGTCCGCCAGGAACACCAGGCGCGCGAAGCGGGACAGGTGGCAGGCGGCCTCGACGGTGCGCGGGTCCAGCGCCTCGGTCAGCACCACCGTGGGGCGGTTCTGCATCACGGCCAGGATCTGATCGTCGAGGGCGCGGTCGATGTCGAACGGCAGCGCTGCGCCGCTGATCTCGGTCATGGCTCCTCCGCGGGCGGTGGGATCTGTGGGGAGCGGGTGCTCCGGAGTCCAATCATGGTCATCGGCCGCACTGTTTTCAAATTCACAGTTAGTTGCAGTCGGCCGTTGCCCGGCGCGGCGCGGCGGTGTTACGGTCCCGGCATCGTCCTGGCACCGGAGGGAGCGCCGCCATGCACCGCTGCGGCAACGGCTTGATCGACAGCGAGATGCACCGCGACGCCCGCGAACGCCTCCGGCTGGTCCTGGGGGAGGAGCCGCCGCGGTGGCTCCTGGTGAGCGTCGCCGACCAGTGCCTGGTGCTGGTCGAGGGGGGGCGCGCGAGCCGGGTCTACGGCGTTTCGACGGCCGCCGCCGGCCTCAACGGGCGCGAGGGCTCCCTCGGCACGCCGCCGGGCGTGCACCGCATCGCGCGGCGCATCGGCGCCGGCCAGGAGCTCGGCACCTGGTTCAGCAGCCGCGAGCCCGAGGGCGTGTGGCGCCCCGGCGAGCCCGCGCCGCGGGACGACCTCATCCTGACGCGCATCCTCACCCTGCAGGGCTGCGAGGAGGGCCTGAACCGCGGCCCCGGCTGCGACTCGGAGGGCCGCTTCATCTACATCCACGGCACCAACCACGAGGACCGCATCGGCGAGCCCGTCTCCCAGGGCTGCATCCGCATGAGCAACACCGACGTGCTCAACCTGTTCGAGCGCGTCGACGAGGGGGATCCCGTTGTCATCGCCTGAACGACCGGCCGCCTACCACTTCGTCGGGGTCGGGGGCAGCGGCATGTCCGCGCTGGCATTCTACCACGCCGCGTGCGGCGGCCGCGTCAGCGGCAGCGACCGCGACTTCGATCGTGGCGGCAACGCCGGCCTGCGCGCCGCGCTGGCCGCCGCCGGGATCGCGATCCTGCCCCAGGACGGCACCGGCGCGGCTTCCGGCTGCGACGAGGTCGTGGTCTCGACCGCCGTGGAACAGGACAATCCCGACATCCGGGTCGCCCGCGAGCGGGGGGTGCCGCTGCTGCACCGCAGCGAGCTGCTGGCCCGCTTCGTGAAGGCGCGGCGCACGATCGCCGTCACCGGGACCAGCGGCAAGTCGACGGTCGTGGCCATGACCTTCGCCGCCCTGCGCGGCGCCGGGCTGCAGCCGTCGGTGATCACCGGCGGCGCCCTGGTCGAGCTGGAGGAGCGCGGCCTGCCCGGCAACGCCTGGGCGGATCCGCGGGGCGACCTGCTGGTCGTCGAGGCCGACGAGAGCGACGGCAGCCTGGTGCGCTACGAGCCCTGGTGCGGCGTGGTGCTCAACCTGCAGCGCGACCACAAGGAGACCGCCGAGGTGGCGGCGATGTTCCGCACCTTCCGCGAGCGCACGGCGGGGCCGCTGATCTGCGGCGAGGACGCGAACCTCGACGAGTTCCGGCCCGATGCGCGCTTCGGGTTCGGGGCGGGCGCGGAGTTCAGGGCCGAGGCGGTCGAGCTGCGGCCCGACGGTTCGCGCTTCCGCGTCGGCGGCACGGAGTTCGCGCTGCCGACCCCCGGCCGCCACGACGTGCTCAACGCGCTGGCGGCGACCGCGGCGGCCGCCGCGGCCGGGGCCTCCCTGCCGCAGATCGCCGACGCGCTGCGGGACTTCCGCGGCGTGGCCCGTCGCTTCCGGACCCTGGGCGCCGCGCGCGGCGTGACGGTCGTCGACGACTTCGCCCACAACCCGGACAAGCTGCGCGCGGCGCTGGCCGCGGGCCACCTGCGCGGCGGCCGGGTCCTCGCCGTCTTCCAGCCCCACGGCTTCGGCCCCACGCGCTTCCTGCGCGACGACCTCGTCGCCGCCTTCGCCGGCGCCCTCGCGCCCGACGACGTGCTCTGGCTGCCGGAGATCTTCTTCGCCGGCGGCACCGTGACCCGCGACATCTCCTCGCAGGACCTCGCGCGCGGGATCCGGACCGCCGGGCGCGACGCCCGCTTCGCGCCCGACCGCGCCGACCTGCCGCGGCTGATCGCCGCCGAAGCCCGCGCGGGCGACCTGGTGCTGGTGATGGGCGCGCGCGACCCCTCGCTCACCGGCCTGGCGCGCGACGTCCTGGCCGCGGTGGCCGCCGCGCCGGGAGGGGAGGCGTGAGCGGCGGCTTCGTGCTGGCCGACGACGGCCTGGGCCGCCGCCGCGGCGGCTTCCCCCACCTCGACGCGCCCGGCCTGGTGCACGCCGTGACCACGCGCGACGGTCCCGACCTCGGCGACGAGCCCTCCCACCACCCCGCGCACGCCGCGCCGGCCGGGGCGCTGGCCGTCGCGCTGGGCCTCGACGGCGCCGCCTGGGCGTTCCAGGTCCACGGCGACGCCGTGCTGCACGCCGACGCCCCCGGCTACGCGGGCCCCGGCGACGCCCTGTGGTCCGACCGCCCCGGCCTCGGCGTCATGGCCCGCAGCGCCGACTGCCCCCTGGTGCTGGTGGCCGGCGAGCGGCCCGACGGCTCGGCGGTCTGGGGCGTGGCCCACGCCTCCTGGCGCTCGACGGTGCAGCGGATCACCGTGCGGCTGCTCGCCGCGCTCGCGCAGTCCGGGGCCGACCCGGCGCGCCTGCGCGCGGGGATCGCGCCCTCGGCCGGGCCCTGCTGCTACGAGGTGGGCGAGGAGGTGCGCGACCGCGCCCTGAAGGAACTGGGCCCCGGCGCCGCCGCCTTCTTCCGCGAGCGCGAGGGCGCCCTGCACTTCGACCTGTGGGCCGCCAACCGCGACCAGCTGCGCGAGGCCGGCCTGCGCGACGGGGCGATCGTCACGGCGGGGCTGTGCTCGCTCTGCCGCAACGATCTCTTCTTCAGCTACCGGCGGGAGGGGGCGGCGGCGGGCCGCTACGCGGCGGTGATCGGGGCCGTGCGTTCAGGGCAGGTCGCCGGGTAGGATCATGAGGTCCAGGGCGGCGCCGGCCGCCGCGCAGGCCGCGCTGATCGCCTCGAAGTAGGGGCGCACCGCGGGCGCCGCCGCCAGGGGCGCCGTGTGGTACTCCACGCGCTCGACTCCCAGCTCGCGCAGGCGCGCCGCCACGCCGGCGGCCAGGGGCGCGGCCTCCTCGGGCGACAGCAGGTGGTCGTACCAGGGGATGGGCTCCTCGGCGCCGAGCAGGCCGAACTCGCCCGAGAGGATGAACAGGGGCGTGCCCTGCGCGCGGCCCCGCAGCCACAGGACGCGCAGGCGCGCGCTGAGGTAGCGCTCGACGGCGGGCAGCAGGCCGTCGTCCTCGCGCTTCGCGGCGCTGCAGTAGGAGCAGAGGATCCTCACGTCGCCCCCGGACGCCCATCGTCCAGCGCCGCCGCGAAGCGGCGCACGATCTCTCCCGCCGGCAGCACCGCGTCGATCCCCTCGACGCTGCGCCCCGCCTGCCACAGGTCGCGGTAGGCGCCGCCCTCGCGCGCGGCCGCGGGCAGCCGGCGCAGCGAGCGGCCCAGGTACCAGGCGCGCATCCACTTCTTGGTGCGGGGGTGGCGCAGCAGGCGCTTGGCGAGGCCGCCGGCCTCCAGGCCGAGCCGGTCGATCGTCGGGGTGCGGATCACCGACACCGGCACGCCGGTGAGCTTCTCGGTCAGCACGATGTCGGCGGCGCGGGCGGCCAGGATGGCCGCCTTGTAGTCGGCGTGGGCCGTGCACTCGTCGGCGGCGATGAAGCGCGTGCCGCACTGCACCGCGGCGTAGCCCAGGTCCAGGGCCGCGCGGAACTCCGCGGGCGTGCCGACGCCGCCGGCGCAGACCAGGGGCAGCCCGTAGCCCGACAGCTCCGCGAACAGGCGGTCGCGCGAGCGGCGCCCCGCGTGCCCGCCCGCGCGGTCGTTGACGCAGATCAGCCCGTCGACGCCGGCGTCCACGGCCTTGGCGGCGAAGCCCCGGCCCGTCACGTCGTGGTAGACGAGCCCGCCCGCGGCGTGGATGCGCGCCACGATCGCGCGCGGGTGGCCCAGGGCGGTCAGGAAGAAGCGCACGTCCTCTTCCAGCGCGATGTCGATCCACGCGTCCAGCCGCCGCTGGTAGCGCCGGAAGCCGTGCTCGAGCAGGACGTTCAACCCGACCGGGGCGCCGCCCGACAGCTCGCGGATCCGGCGCAGTCCGTCCCGGAAATCCCAGCCGTGCACCGACGTCAGCGACATCGGCTGCACCACGCCGAGGCCGCCGGCCGCCGAGACGGCGGCCACCAGCTCGGGGTTGCTGCAGGGGAACATCGGCCCGCAGATCAGGGGCGTGCGGACGCCGGCCGCCGCGGTGAATGCCGTCGCGCGTGTCATGGCCGCATCGTACGCGCCGGGCCGCGGCCGCGCCAGCGGAGTCTGGGCGCCGGGCTAGAGGCCGAAGCGCCGCGTGACCTTGACCATCACGATGTCGTCGCCCGGGGACTCCAGCAGCGAGCGCACGTCGCGGCGCAGGTCCAGGTTGCCGGGGTCGTCGAAGTTCGCGCGGCCCTGGGTCCAGGCCAGGTAGAACGTGGAGCCCGGGTCGTACTCCCAGCGCAGCACGAGGTTCACCTGCAGCGACTTGAGGTTGAAGTCCGGGTCCGCGACCGCGAAGGCGGCGGCCGGCCCGTCGCCGTCGGGGTCCACGAGGTAGGAGCCGTCGTCGCCGCGCGCCAGCGTGGAGCCGCCGTCGCGGCCGTAGACGGCGAAGTCGTAGGTGCTGGGGCGCTGGAACTCCTTCAGGCCCTGGTAGCGGCCGACGGCGAACAGGGGCTGCACGTAGGTCTGCAGCGTCAGGTCGGGCGTGAAGGTCCAGTCCACGCGCGTGGTCAGGGAGAGCTGCTGCATGTCCATCCAGGCGAAGACGTAGCGCGTGCCGTAGGTGGCGGCCATCAGCGGGTCGGGCTCGCGCGCCACCCACTGCGTCGCCTCGTGGGTGACGATGTACGACGGGGAGAACGTCAGCCGCAGCGCGTCGGAGGGCCGCGCGGCGATCTCGGTCCACAGGTTCCAGTAGACGCTGCTGTCGGTGACCTCGCCGTAGCCGCCGCCGAGGCTGGCGGTCACGGCGCGGCGCGAGTCGGTGTAGCACGAGATGTCGGCGCTGGCGAAGGTCGGCACGACCATGCGCGGGCCGCCGCGCGTGTAGCTGTTCGAGTAGCGGTCCGGCGAGGCGAAGACCTGCCCGTCGCAACCCCAGTAGTTGGCGAAGGTGCAGCCCGCGAAGACGCCGAGCCCCACGTCCTCGGGCCGGCCGCCGAAATCCCAGGTGCGGTAGCCGGCCAGGGTCAGCGAGCGGTCGCGGAACAGGCGCGTCGGCTCGGTCCAGCGGTAGCCCGCCGCCAGGTGCGTGTTGACGCGGTCGGAGCGGGACAGCCAGCCCAGGTCGTTGATCTCGAAGCCGGGCGACACCGCGCCGAGCGACGCGTTCAGCGTGACCGCCCCCTTCTCCTTGTTGAGCAGGGCGCGCCCCATCCAGCCCGACAGGGCGGTGCGCGCCGGGTCGTAGCCGAGGTAGTCCGCGTCCGGCCGCTGGTAGTAGCGCCGCGAAGAGCGCTGGACCAGGTCCAGCGCCGGCGCCGAACCGTCGAGGCGCGACCCCATCAGGTAGCCGCGCAGCGCCCAGGTGCCGCCGGCGTCCAGGCGCGTCCAGCCGTCCAGGCCCAGCGTCCACGCCCGCGCGACGAGCTGGTCGCGGGCCGCGGGGTCGCCGAGGCCGCGCAGCACGCCGGTGGCCATCAGGCCCAGGCCGCGCCGGCCGCCGTCGGCGGTGCGCTGCAGGCGCAGGGCGTTGTAGCTGGTGCGCGGCTCGACGAGCTGCTCGCCCGCGATGCCGCCGGTCGACAGCCGCGCGTTCTCGCCGGCGGTCAGCGCGCTCATCGCCCCCACCCGCGTGCCGCCCACCGTGCCGCCGAGGCGCGCCGCGCCCAGGATGGTCGCCGCGCCGGGGACGTCGGCGTGGTCGTGGTCGCCGAGCGCCAGCTGCGGCGCGCGTCCGATGCGCCGGCTGTGCAGCGGCGTCGGGTCGCTCCAGTTGAAGTTCCAGGTGCTGGTGGTGCCCTCGCGCCCGAAGCGGAAGGCCCCGGTGTCCTCGACGAAGAAGGGGCGCTTCTCGGGGTAGTAGGTCTCGGCATCGGACAGGTTCACCACGGCGGGGTCGACCTCGACCTGGCCGAAGTCGGGATTGAACGTGGCCGAGACCGCCAGGTCGTTGGTGAGGCGGTAGCGCAGGTCCAGGCCGGCGTCGGCGTCGATCTCGCGCGTGGAGCGGAAGGGGTCGCCGGGGTCGACTTCCTCGAACCGGCCGCGGGTCGTGCCGTAGACCAGCGCCTCGACCTCGCGCACCGGCTGCACGCCGGCGATGCCCACCAGGTCGGGGAAGCGGGACTGGTAGCCGGACTCCTGGCGCGGCCGGTGGAAGAGCTCCTCGCGGCCGCCGCAGCGCAGGTAGCGGCGCGAGAAGTTGATCCCCCAGACCTGCTGCGGCGCGTCGGGGAAACGCAGCTGCGAGAACGGGATGCGGATCTCGAGGTTCCAGCCGCCCGCGTCGATCCGCGTGGCGCAGTCCCAGACCCCGTCCCAGGTGTTGTCGCTGGCGCCGTCGTTGAAGAGCTGGCCGTCGCCCACGACGCCGGACGGGTTCACGGAGAAGGTGAACCCGCTGCGGTCGTCGTTGTAGGTGTCGAGGTTGAGGAACACCCAGTCCGATTCCGGCCAGCTGTCGCGGCGCCCGAGGCTCGTGCGGATCGAGTCGGGGCTGCTCTCGTGCAGGCGGGCGGCGACGTACAGCGCCTCGTCGTCGTAGGCCACCCACCAGTCGGTGGGCTGGCGCGGCGGGGCCCCGTTGTCGGGCTCGTTCTGGATCAGGGTGGGGGCCGCGGGCTCCCGCCAGGCCGCCTCGTCCAGGACGCCGTCGATGCGGACGGGATCGGTCAGCCGCCGGGCCTCGACGCGCCCCGGTCCGCCGGGCGGGCCGCCCTGCGCGCGCACCCGCGAGACGGCCAGCGCCAGGCCCAGGAGCGAGGCCACCAGCAGCAGGGACAGGCGGACGGCGGGCGGGATCCGTGTCGGTCGGGGCATCGTCGTTCTCCCGGATCACATGGTCGTGCGGATACGGAACCTTTGACACGCAGGAGACCGGGAAAAGTTGACGCGCGCCGGAAAAAAAACGGGGTGGCCGCTCAGCGCCCGCTCCGGACGGCGGCCACGGCGGCCAGGATCAAAGGCACGGCCCCATCGACGTCCTCGCGGGTGGTGAAGCGGCCGACGGAGAAGCGCAGCGTGCCGAGGGCCGCCTCGCGCGGCGCGCCCATCGCCGCGAGGACGGCCGAGACCTCCGCGCCGCCGCCGTGGCAGGCCGCGCCCGCGGAGCAGGCCACGCCCGGCAGCGCCGCCAGCAGCCGGTCGGCGCTCGCGCCCGGAAAGCCGATGCTCAGGGTGTTGGGCAGGCGCTCGGCCCCCCGGGCGTGGACCACGGCGTCGGGGCAGCCGGCGGCGAGGGCGGCTTCGAGGCGGTCGCGCAGCCGGGTCAGGCGCGGCAGTTCCTCGCCCAGCTCCGCGGCCGCGATCCGCGCCGCCTCGCCCAGGCCCGCGGCCAGCAGGACGCTCTCGGTGCCCGGGCGGCGGCCCGCCTCGTGGCCGGCGCCGTGGCTCAGGTTCTCGATCGCCACGCCGCCGCGCACGTAGAGCGCGCCGACGCCCTTCGGGCCGTACAGCTTGTGCCCGGCCAGGGACAGCAGGTCGATGCCCAGCTCGCCGACCCGCACCGCGACCTTGCCCGCGGACTGGGCGGCGTCGGTGTGCATCAGGGCCCCGGCCGCGCGGGCGATCCCGGCGATCTCCGCGATCGGCTGCAGCGTGCCCACCTCGTTGTTGGCGTGCATGACCGAGACCAGGACGGTGTCCGGGCGCACGGCGCGCGCCACGTCCGCGGGGTCGACCCGGCCGTCGCGGTCCACCGGGACCGTCGTCGTCTCCCAGCCCCGCGCCGCGAGCCAGGCCGCCGGGCCCCGCACGGCGGGGTGCTCCACCGCCGAGATCACCAGGTGCCGCCCGCGGCCGGCGCGCGCCCAGGCCGCGCCCTTCAGGGCGTGGTTGTTGGCTTCGGTGCCGCCGCTGGTGAACACGACCTCGGCGGGGGAGCAGCCGATCAGCTCCGCCACCCGGGCGCGCGCCTGGTCGAGGGCCGCGTGGGCCTCGCGCCCGTAGGCGTGGCCGCTGCTGGGGTTGCCGAACAGATCCAGGGCGTCGCGCATGACCGCCGCGACGCGGGGGTCCAGCGGCGTCGTGGCGTTGGCGTCCAGGTAGATCGGCCGGACCGAGGTCACGACGAGCCCTTCGGCTTCGCCGGCGGCTTCCTCCCGCCGGACGCGCGCGCGGGCGCGGTCCCGGGTCGGCGCGAGCCCAGCGGCGGCGGCGCGCCGGTCAGCTTGGTCTTGGTCAGCTTGGCGAAGGGGGCCAGGGCCTCGGCGGTCCAGTTCTTCACGATCGTGCGGCGCAGCTTCACCGCCTCGTTCTCGCGGCCGTGGATCATGCGGGCGCACTCGTAGGGGCGCACCCCGTAGATCGTGCACTTGCCGTGGTCGAAGAAGATGCAGCGCCCGGGATCGGCCAGCTCCGGCAGCGTCCAGACGCCGCCCGGCTTCTTGTGGTCCCGCAGCTTGTGCGGCATCACCCCGTGGCGCGGCGAGCCGTCGGTGGTGTGCGTGACGCCCACGGCCAGGTACCGGCGGAAGGTCTCCTCGACCGTCAGCCCCAGGTGCTTCGCCAGCCGGGGCACCTCGGCGGGCTGGAACCACCCCGGCGAGTTCAGGCAGGCGGCCCGGCAGTCCGCGCACTCGCAGCTGCTGACCTTGAAGACGGGCTTCTTCGGTGTCGGGGGGCGGACGGCCATGGGATCCTCCGGGATGCGGGTTTCATCCGATGGTAACGAAACCGCGGCGCGATGCAAGCGGAGGCCGCGCATTGCCCGGGAATGGGCCCTGTGCTATATCTTCCAGGAGTTTCGAAGATCGACGACCGCCCGGCCCCGCGGGCCGGGCGCTCCTCCGTCCGCGAGGAACGCGCATGCCCCACAGCCCAACAATCAGCCCAGCCCGAAAGCCAGCCCAGCCCTACCACCTCCGGCACCACGTGCGCATCGTGACCGCCGCCAGCCTCTACGACGGGCACGACGCCGCCATCAACATCATGCGGCGCCTGCTGCAGGCGGGCGGGGCCGAGGTGATCCACCTCGGGCACAACCGCTCGGTGCGCGAGATCGTGGACTGCGCGATCCAGGAGGACGCCCAGGGCGTGGCGATCACCTCCTACCAGGGCGGCCACCTCGAGTTCTTCAAGTACATGCACGACCTGCTGCGCGAGCGCGGCGCGGCGACGCGCATCTACGGCGGCGGCGGCGGCACCATCCTGCCGGACGAGATCGCCGAGCTGCACGCCCACGGCATCGCCCGCATCTTCTCGCCCGACGACGGGCGGGCCCTGGGCCTGCAGGGCATGATCGACGAGGTGCTCCGGGGGTGCGACTTCCCCGCGGTGGAGCAGGCCGACGCTGCGCTGGTCGCCGGCGTCGGGTCCCGCGACCCGCAGGCGATCGCGCGCGCGATCACGCTGGCCGAGAACCTGCCGGAGGCCTACGCCGGGATCGCGCCGCAGATCGCGGCCCTGGCCGCGGCGCGCCGCGCGCCCGTGCTGGGGGTCACCGGCACCGGCGGCTCCGGCAAGTCGTCGCTGGTGGACGAGCTGGTGCGCCGCTTCCTGCACGAGTTCCGCGACAAGACGGTCGCGGTGGTCAGCGTCGACCCGAGCAAGCGCAAGTCGGGCGGCGCCCTGCTGGGCGACCGCATCCGCATGAACGCCATCGGCGACCCGCGCGCCTACATGCGCTCGCTGGCCACGCGCCAGGCCAACCTCGCGCTCAGCGGCCACGTGCGCGACGCCATCGCCGTCTGCCGCGCGGCCGGCTTCGACCTGGTGATCGTGGAGACCTCGGGCATCGGCCAGAGCGACACCGAGATCGTCGAGCACTCGGACGTGTCGCTGTACGTGATGACCGCCGAGTACGGCGCCGCGTCCCAGCTCGAGAAGATCGACATGCTCGACTTCGCCGACGTCATCGCCCTGAACAAGTACGACCACCGCGGCTCGCAGGACGCCCTGCGCGACGTGCGCAAGCAGTACGCCCGCAACCACGGCCGCTTCGAGGCGGCGCCCGGCGACCTGCCGGTCTTCGCCACCATCGCCAGCCAGTTCCACGACCCCGGCCTGAACGCGCTCTACGGCCACCTCATGCGCGTGATCGGCGCGAAGACGGGCGCGGACTTCCCCACGGCCGAGGGCGGCGACCCGGTCACCACCGAGCGCAACTTCGTCATCCCGCCGGCGCGCACGCGCTACCTGTCGGAGATCGTCGAGGCCAGCCGCCGCCACGACGCCTTCGTCGCCGGGCAGAGCGGGATCGCCCGCCGCCTCTACCGCCTCCACGGCGCGCTCTGCGAGCTGCGCGGCGAGGCGCCCGACCCCGCCGACGTGCTGCCCGACCCGCAGCCCCGCGCGGGCGACCCCGCCGGCTGCGCGGAGCTGCTGGACGGCTACGCCGCGCTGCTGCGCCGGCTCGACGCCGGCTGCGCGGACCAGCTGCGCGCCTGGCCCGCGACCCGCCGCCGCTACGCGCAGGACGACTACAGCTTCCAGGTGCGCGACCGGACGGTCGCGCAGCCGCTGGTCACGCTCTCGCCCAGCGGCACGCGGATCCCCCGGGTCGTGCTGCCGCGCTGGGACGACTGGGGCGAGGTGCTGCGCTGGCTGCTGACCGAGAACGCGCCCGGCGAGTTCCCCTACGCCGCGGGCGTCTTCCCGCTGAAGCGCGCGGGGGAGGACCCCACGCGCATGTTCGCCGGCGAGGGCGGCCCCGAGCGCACCAACCGCCGCTTCCACTACGTCTCGCTGGGCATGCCGGCCAAGCGCCTCTCGACCGCCTTCGACTCGGTGACGCTCTACGGCGAGGACCCCGACCGCCGCCCCGACATCTACGGCAAGATCGGCAACTCGGGCGTCAGCGTCGCCACCCTCGACGACGCGGTGAAGCTCTACAGCGGCTTCGACCTGACCGACCCGCGCACCAGCGTCTCGATGACCATCAACGGCCCCGCGCCGATGATGCTGGCCTTCTTCATGAACGCGGCCGTCGACCAGCAGTGCGAGAAGTGGCTGCGCGCGCAGGGGCTGGCCGACGAGACCGCGGCGCGGATCGAGCGCGAGTACGCCGACCTGGGGATGCCGCGGCCCGCCTACCGCGGCCCGCTGCCCCCCGGCCACGACGGCCTGGGCCTGCTGCTGCTCGGCTCCGGCGGCGACCGCGTGCTGGAGCCCGAGGTCTACGCGCGGATCCGGCGCGAGACCCTGGCGAGCGTGCGCGGGACCGTCCAGGCCGACATCCTCAAGGAGGACCAGGCCCAGAACACCTGCATCTTCTCCACGGAGTTCGCGCTGCGCATGATGGGCGACATGCAGCAGGCCTTCATCGACCGCGGCGTGCGCAACTTCTACTCGGTCTCGATCAGCGGCTACCACATCGCCGAGGCGGGGGCGAACCCGATCACCCAGCTGGCGCTGACGCTCGCCAACGGCTTCACCTACGTCGAGTACTACCTCTCGCGGGGCATGCGCATCGACGACTTCGCGCCCAACCTGTCGTTCTTCTTCAGCAACGGCATGGACCCCGAGTACGCCGTGATGGGCCGCGTCGCCCGCCGCCTCTGGGCCAAGGCCCTGCGCAACCTCTACGGCGCCAACGAGCGCTCGCAGAAGCTCAAGTACCACATCCAGACCTCGGGCCGCTCGCTGCACGCCCAGGAGATCGGCTTCAACGACATCCGCACCACGCTGCAGGCGCTCTACGCGATCTACGACAACTGCAACAGCCTGCACACCAACGCCTACGACGAGGCGATCACCACCCCGACCGAGGAGTCGGTGCGCCGCGCGATGGCCATCCAGCTGATCATCAACCAGGAGCTGGGCCTGGCCCGCAACGAGAACCCCCTGCAGGGCGCGTTCATCGTCGAGGAGCTGACCGACCTGGTGGAGGAGGCGGTGCTGGCCGAGTTCGAGCGCCTCAGCGAGCGCGGCGGCGTCCTGGGCGCGATGGAGCGCATGTACCAGCGCTCCCGCATCCAGGAGGAGTCCCTGCTCTACGAGTCGCGCAAGCACAGCGGGGAGCTGCCCATCGTGGGGGTGAACACCTACCTCGATCCCAAGGGGTCCCCGACGGTCGTCCCGGGCGAGGTGATCCGCTCGACGCCGCAGGAGCGGGAGGACGCCATCACCTCGCTGGCCGACCACCACCGGCGCCACGCCGACCGGTCGCCCGCGGCGCTGCGCGAACTGCAGCGCGTCGCCGTCGCGCACGGCAACGTCTTCGAGGCGTTGCTCGACGCGTCGCGGGTGTGTTCGCTGGGTCAGATGAGTGCGGCTCTGTACGAAGCGGGCGGTCAGTACAGGAGGAACATGTGACGGGCGCCTAGGCCCTTCCGACGGCCCGCTCCCGCAGGGCGTCCAGCATCCCGATCAGCCGCTCCGTCCCCTCCGGCCCCGCCGCCGCCGCCAGGGCCGCGTCCGCCTTCGCGATCGCCGCCGCCATCCCGGCCGCGACCAGCTCCCCTTTCGGCGTCGGCGCGAGGTGCAGGGCCCGCTGGTCGTCCCCCCGGCGCGACCGCGTCAGCAGCCCCTTGGCCGACAACCCCCGGATCAGCCGCGTGACGTCCCCCGGATGCACCCCGAGCCGCCGCGCCGCGTCCGACGGCCGGAACGCCGTCCCGTCGCACACCAGCTTCAGCACCCAGAACTGGCTGAGCGTCAGCGGCGCCCCCTCCAGCGCCCGCTGATGGTGCAGCTGCACCCCGTGCGCCGCCCGCAGGAGCTGGAAGGACAGGCTGGTCGAGAGGTCGAGTTCGTCGTTGTTCATGTCCTTACCGTAGCTTATGAAGTCAACCATTGCAATATCAAACGTTGCCCAGGCAATATAATGGCGAAACCGCCGTTTGCGCACTCTCCGGTCCGCCGCGGGCCAGTTAGGCGCGTTCGGCTCAAGGATGTTTGTTTATATGTTACAATCAGGACTCCACGACACGCCACAACGAGGCGTCATGCGGCCCGATCGCCCGTGCCTTCCACGGGCAGCGTCACCTTGAGGAGGAATCATGAAGAAAGTGTTTCTGCTGTCCGTGCTAATGCTGGCCCTCGTCGCCGGCAACGCGGCCGCCGCCATCGGCTGGGGCGGCAACGTGTGGCCCAACAGCGGCGCGATCGTCGTGCCGACCGGACCGATCAACGTCTACGCCCAGTGCTGGAAGGGCGGGGTCACCGACGCCGCCGGCCAGGGCGCCGGCATCGAGGCCTTCTGCGACATGTCGGCCGACGGCGGCGCCGTGACGACCGTCCCGATGACCTTCCAGGGCGACGTCGGCAGCAACGACGAGTACACGACCCAGGTCCCGCAGGGGATGCTCATGGGCGCGTCGTATGTCGAAGTGCACGTGAAGTTCCACGACCTGACCGACGACACCTGGTACACCGACGTCAAGGACCAGGCCAACACCTCGCCCCCGCAGCGCTACAACGTGACCAACGTGCTGCCGGTCGACGTGAACGTGACCTTCAAGCTGTGCATGAGCGGCGAGCCCACCTCCGGCGCCCCCTGCGTCATCGGCAGCGCGGCCGTGATCGGCGCCTGGAACACGGGCGTCTCGATGACCAGCCTCGGCGGCGACCTGTACGAGGTCGTGGTCACCTTCCCGGCCGGCGGCAACCCCTACTTCGAGTACAAGTTCAAGAAGGACGGCTGCAACAGCTGGGAAGGCGCGAGCAACCGCATCGTGACCCTGCCCACCGACGGCACGACCTCGGTGGTCCTGGGCATCGACAGCTGGAACAACCTGCCCATCGGCTGCGGGGTCGGCGAAGTCCTGATCGGCGAGCGCACGGTCTGCCTGCAGGTGTGCCTCGACGGCATCGACAACACCGGCGGCGTCTGCGCCATCGGCTCGGTGCCCCAGCTCTCGAACTGGGCGCTGGCGTGCCGGCCGTCCCGGTCGAGTACAAGTTCAAGAAGGACGACTGCGGCACGTGGGAGAGCGCGGCCAACCGCACCTTCGTCATCGACAACGCCACGCCCGGCGAGCAGACGCTGACGTCCAACTGGGACGACAACACCTCCGGCGCCTGCAATCCCGTCGGCAACGAGAACGCCGACTGGGGTTCGGTGAAGTCGCTGTACCGCTGATATGGAGTGACCTCTGTCAAGGCCGTCTTCCTTCGGGGAGGCGGCCTTTCTCTTTCCTGTTGGCGACACCGACAGCCGCAGAAGGCGGATGAGGCTGGACGCTTCGACGACGAGTCACTCTGATATACGCGGGTTGCTCCGGTTCCCCGGTGCCGTGCCGCATGACCGTGCTCCGTCGGGAGGTACCGCACTCTAGCTACGCGATTTCGGACTGTCGGGTCCGGTCGCATACCGGTAACGCGGGTTCTCCGGATCGTGCCTGCTCTCATCCGCCATCTCCAGCCGTCGGGTCGTACCCGCTCGTTCAAGCCCTGCCGGGCTGCGCCTCGCGCAACGTCTCCCACAGATAGCCGACCAGCATGCGCGCGATCGCCGTGACGATGGTGTTGTGGTGCTTCCCCTTGCCCGTCATCAACCGGTACTGCCGGCAGAGCCGCTGCTGCGCCCGGTCGGCCCGGGCGATCACCGCCGGCGGTTGTTCGCGCCGGCGCTTGGCCAGCCTCACCCCCACCGCAGGCTTGTGCCGGTAGTGCCAGGCGGTCTCGATCAGCAGGCGCCGCAGGTGCCGGTTGCCCGTCTTGGTGATCGCGCCCCGTCGGCGATGCTCTCCGCTGCTGTGCTCGCTGGGCACCAGTCCGAGGTAGGCCATCAGGGCGGGCGCCGACTGGAAGCGCCGCACGTCGTGCAGCTCCGCGGTCAGGCACAGCGCGGTGACCGTGTCGATGCCACGGAAGCACCGCAGATGGGCCACCGGCGTCTTGTACGGCTCCTGTCCAGCCGCCTCGGCCAGTCGTTCGTCCAGGGCCGCGACCCGTGCCTCCTGCTGTTCGACCGCCAGCAGGTAGTCCTCGAACACGACCCGGTCGGCGGCTCGGGAGAACTTCAGGCCGTGCAGCCAGTAGTGGTGCTGCTGGGACCACTGGTGACCGTCGTGGAAGATCAGTGAACGCCGCAGCAGGAACTTGCCCAGCCGGTGCCGGGCCCGCACCAGGTCCAGTTGCGCATCCTCGCGGCAACGGCACAGATCCCGGACCGCCTCCTCGTCCTCGGTCGGTGGATGGACCGCCGTCAGCAGCCCGGCGTGGTGCAGTTCCGCCAGCTTGCGGGCATCCCGGTGGTCGGTCTTGATCCGATCCCCGCTGCGCACCGGGATCAGCGATGGGGCCGCCACCAGGCAGGGGATCCCGGCGGCCTCGAGCTGCCGTTGCAGGGCGTAGCCGGTCGGCCCCGCCTCGTAGGCGCAGCTCAACGGCATGTGGGTCTTGAGCTTGCGGATGAGCCGGCGCAGGGCCGTCGGCTCGTGGGCGATCTGCCACTGGATCAGCTCCCCGGTGTCGGGGCGCAGCAGCGCCACCGCGATCGTTCGCTTGTGCACATCGAGGCCCACGTGGGATATACTGTTCATGGCCGGCTCCCTTCGTCGTATGCGGCTCTGACGCCCTCGGGCGCTAACCCGCGACTGCGGTGCATGCCACCCGGCCGCCATCGCCTACCACCTGAACGACGGTGGCGACGTTACGACAAGGGGGCCGGTCACTCCATAGGGTCTAGTCGGCACGATCCAACGGAGAGCGTGCAAGAGGCGCCGCCCCGGCCCAGGCCGGGGCGGCGCTTTGCCGGTCAGGCCTGGCGGCCGCGCAGGGCGAGGATCTCGCTGGAGATCTCCTCGATCGGCTTGCCGGTGACGTCCACGACGGCCCATCCGGGGTTGCGGGCATAGAGCGTCAGCGCGAAGTCCATCTCGCGGCGGACGTGGTGCAGGTCGTCGTAGTCGCCGAAGGCGTAGCCGAGGTGTTCGGCACGCACCCGCCGCAGGGCGGCCAGGCGGTGGGGCTCGGTCTTGAGCGCGACGACCCGCTCGGGCGGGACCGCGAGCAGCCCGGCGGCGGCGGCAGGTCCAGGACCAGGGGCACGTTGGCCGCCAGCCAGCCCCTTGGTCGCCAGGTAGACGCTCAGCGGCGTCTTGAAGGTGCGCGAGACGCCGACCAGGACGATGTCGGCCCGCCGAGCTCCTCGACGCTGGCCGTCGTCGTGGCGGATGGCGAAGTCCATCGCCTCGATGCGCCGGAAAGTAGTCCTCGTTGAGCTGGCGGAACAGGCCGGGCAGTTCGGCCGGCGACGCGGCGAGTTCGAGCGACAGCCGCTCGAGCAGGGGGCCCATGAGGTCGAGCGTGGGGACGTGGCTGCGCCCCGCCCGCAGCAGCTCGGCGCGCAGCTCGTGGGAGACGAGCGTGTGCACGATGACGGCCCGGCTCGCGGCCGCCTCGCGCACGACGTCGGCGACCCGGGCGGCGTCGTGGAGGTCAGAGCGGACCCGGATGTCGGTCTCCGCTGCCGGGAACTGCGTCAGGGCGGCGTCGAGGGCGCGGCGGGCCGTGCCCCCGGTGCCGTCCGAGACGACGAAGATGGTCTTCAAGGCGCGCCTCCGGGAATCGGGTGGCCGTGCCGGACGAGCGTAGACGGGAGGGGCGGGCGTGTCAAACCCGTGGCCGGCCCGGCGGGCCTCGGTTACTCTGGCGGGAAACGGGCCGCCGCCGCGGCCCATCCCGTCACCGCCGCAAAGGACGGACCGCATGGACGCCGCCACCACCACCCTGCGCCGCGAGGCCCTGCGCGGCCTGCTGCCCGAGGGCGCGATCCTGCTGCTGGGCAACGGGCAGGCCAGCCGCAACTACGAGGACAACGCGTACCCGTTCCGGCAGGACTCCCACTTCCTCTACTTCACCGGTCTCGCGCGGCCCGACCTCGCGCTGCTGCTGCATCCCGACGGCACCGGCACGCTGTACGCGCCGGCCGCCCACCCCGACGACGTGGTGTGGTCGGGGCCGCAGCCCTCGGCGGCCGACCTCGCCGCGCAGTCCGGGCTCGCGCGCCACGCGCCCTCGACCGGCTGGCCGCCGACCTCGCCGCCTGCGGGCCGGTCCACTACCTGCCGCCCCTACCGCGCCGCCAACCGCCTGCTGCTGGCGGACCTGCTGGGCGTGGCGCCCGCGGCCGTGGCGGCCGGCGCCTCGCGCGCCCTGGTCCGCGCGCCGTGGTGGCGCTGCGCGAGATCAAGACGACGCCGAGATCGCTGAGATCGAGACCGCCCTGGGCGTCAGCGCGCTGATGTACCAGTTCGCCCTGCGCAACGCGCGGCCGGGCCTGCACGAGGCCCAGATCGCCGGCGCCATGCTGGGCGTGGCGCTGAGCTACGACATGCAGCCGTCCTTCCAGCCGATCGTCTCGGTGCGGGGCGAGATCCTGCACAACGAGAGCCGCGCCAACATGCTCGAGCCGGGGCAGCTGCTGCTGCTGGACAGCGGCGTCGAGACCGGCGAGGGCTACTGCTCCGACATCACGCGCACGATCCCGGTCGGCGGCGTGTTCTCCCCGCGGCAGCGGGACGTCTACGACGTGGTGCTGGAGGCCCAGGCCGCGGCCATCGAGGCCGTGGCTCCCGGCGCGACCAACCGCGACGTGCACCTGGCGGCCGCGCTGGCCGTCTCCGCGGCCTGACGGACCTGGGCCTGATGCGGGCGACCCCGCCGAGGCGACCGCCGCCGGCGCGCACGCCCTGTTCTTCCCGCACGGCATCGGGCACATGCTCGGCCTGGACGTCCACGACATGGAGGACTTGGGCGACGCGGTGGGCTACGACGAGGGGGCGGCGCGCAGCCCGCAGTTCGGGCTGAACTTCCTGCGGCTGGCCAAGGCGCTGAAGCCGGGCTCGTGATCACGATCGAGCCGGGGATCTACTTCAACCCGCCGCTGATCGCCCGCTGGCAGGACGCGGGGCTCCACGCGGGCTTCATCGACTACGCCGCCGTGCGGCGCTACGCGGGCTTCGGCGGCATCCGCCTGGAGGACGACGTGCTGGTCACCGCGGACGGCAACCGCGTGCTGGGACCGCCGATCCCCAAGACGGCCGACGACGTCGAACTGGTGATGGGCGGCGACGCGGCCTAGCGGGTCAGGGCGCCGCGCGCCAGGGTCCGGCCCGCCTCTTCCAGCCTGACCAGGCCGCCCTCGCGCCGCAGGAGCCGCCGCTGCTCCGCGGCGCGCAGCACGCGCTCGGCGAACCCGCTCTCCCAGTGCAGGTGCAGGTGGATGCGGTCGGGGCGGCACTCGTCAGCGGCGTCGGGTCCGTCCTGGTGCTGGGCCAGGTGGATGGCCAGCATCGCCAGCGCGAACTCAGGCGCTGCCGCGCGCCGGCGCGCGCGGCGGCGACGAGGCCGCGCTGCGGCGCCAGCACCAGCGCGGCCAGGAAGACGGCGCCCACGTCGCGGCCATGGCGCCGGCGATCGAGACGTCCAGCCGGCGGGCGAGCCAGTAGCCGCCGACCGCCGAGGCCGCCCCCATCAGCGCCGCCAGACCCAGCAGCCGCGGCAGGCGGTCGGTCAGCAGGTGGGCCGCGGCCGGCGGCCCCACCATCAGCGCCACCACCAGCACCAGCCCCACCGCGTCGAAGCTCGCCACGGCCGTCACGCTCACCAGGGACATCAGCCCGTAGTGGATCAGGGCGGGCGAGAAGCCGAGCGTGGCGGCCAGGCCGGCGTCGAAGGTCGCCAGCTTCAGCTCCTTGAAGAACAGCGCCAGCGCGGCGGCGTCCAGCAGCAGCACGCCGCCCGCGAGCCACAGCGCGCGCGGGCCCAGGTCGGTCCCGCCGGGGGCGAAGCGGTCGAAGGGGGCGAAGGCCAGTTCGCCCAGCAAAACGACGTCGGTGTCGAGGTGGACCGAACCCGCCTGCCGCGCCAGCAGGATCACGCCCAGGCTGAACAGCGCCGGGAAGACCAGCCCGATGGCCGCGTCCTCCTTGACCAGGCGGGTGCGGTGCAGCGCCTCGACCAGCGCGACGGTCAGCACGCCGGTGGCCGCCGCGCCCAGGACCAGCCACGGCGAGGCGAGGTCGCCGACCGCCAGGAAGGCCACGACGATGCCCAGCAGGATCGAGTGGCTGATCGCGTCGCTCATCATGGCCATGCGCCGCAGCACCAGGAACGTGCCCACCAGGGAGCAGGCGGCGGCGGTCACCACCGCGATCAGCTGGATCTCGACCTGGGGGGTCATCGCGGCGCCTCCTCCCGCGTTCCCGCGGCGGAGCGCGCGGCGAGGAAGCGCCCGGCTTCGGCGCGGCCGGCGGCGGTGATGGTCCACTGGTCGCCGCCGGCCGCGGCCGCCCAGCCCCGGCCCTCCAGTTCGCGCAGCGAGCGGCGCACCGCGCCGCCGGCGGCCATCGCCCGCAGCACCGCGGCGGCGTGGGGCGCGGCGGTGGGATCGCCGTGCTGGGCGGCCAGCGCGTGCAGGTCGAGCAGGATGGCGTGCAGGCGCAGGTCGCGGCGCCGGCGCCAGCGGCGCCAGGCGCCGGCGAGCAGGCCGCGCCGCGGGGCCAGGACCAGCGAGACCAGGACCAGGACCGTGGCCGCCAGCACGATGGCCGGCCCGGTGGGCGTGCGCGACGACAGGCTGCTGGCGACGGCGCCGCCGACGCCTGCCGCCGCGCCGAAGCACGCGGCCAGCACGGCCATCGGCGCCAGCCGGTCGGTCCACTGGCGGGCGGCGGCGGCCGGCGCGACCAGCATCGCGCTCATCAGCACCACGCCGACGGCCTGCAGGCCCGTGACGACCGCCGCCACGATCAGGCCCGTCAGCAGGATGTCCAGGCGCCGCACCGGCAGGCCCAGCAGCGCGGCGTAGGCCGGGTCGAAGCTCAGCAGCTTGAACTCCTTCCAGAGCAGGACCAGCGCCAGCACGGCGCCGCCGCCCAGGACCGCCATCGTCGCGACGTCGGCGGCCAGCAGCGTGGCCGCCTGCCCGAAGAGGAAGCGGTCGAGCCCGGCCTGCGAGGCGTCGGGGCGGCGCTGGATCCACGTCAGCAGCATCAGACCCGTGCCGGAAGAACACCGAGAGCACCAGCCCCAGCGCGCTGTCCGCCGGCACCCGCGAGGAGCGCACGATGCCCGTCACGCAGAGCGCGCCGAGCCAGCCGGTGGCCGCGGCGCCCGCCACCAGCGCCGCCGGCGCCTTGCCGCCGGTCAGCAGGAACACCAGGGCGATGCCGGGCAGCGCGGCGTGGCTCACGACATCGCCCAGCAGGCTCTGGCGGCGCAGCTGCGCGAAGACGCCCAGGACGCCGGCCGTCGCGCCGATCACCGCGGCGCCCGCGGCGACGGTGCGCAGCGTGTAGTCGCTCCAGAAGGCGGCGACGGCGTCCCAGCCCACGGCCGATCCGGCCGAAGTGGAGGTGGTCGGGTCGTCGCGGCTGCCGGGGCCGGGGTGGGGTCGGCCTTGCGCTCGAGGAAGCCCACGCGCCCGCCGTAGGTCAGGCGCAGGTTCTCCTCGGTGAAGACCTCGGCGACCGGGCCCGAGGCGATGCGCCGCACGTTCAGCAGCGTCACCCAGTCGAAGTAGTCGGGCACCGTCTGCAGGTCGTGGTGCACCACCACCACGGTGCGGCCGCGGGCGCGCAGGTCCTTCAACAGGTCGACGATGGCGCGCTCGGTGATGGCGTCGACGCCCTGGAAGGGCTCGTCCATGAAGGTCACGTCCGTGTCCTGGACCAGCGCCCGCGCCAGGAACACGCGCTGCTGCTGGCCGCCGGAGAGCTGGCTGATCTGCCGGTCGGCGAAGGCCGCCATGCCGACGCGTTCGAGCGCGGCCAGCGCGGCCTCGCGCTCGCGGCGGCCGGGCCGGCGCAGCCAGCCCAGGCGGCGGTACGTGCCCATGGTCACCACGTCCAGGGCCGAGGTGGGGAAGTCCCAGTCGACGCTGCCGCGCTGCGGCACGTAGCCGACGCGGTCGCGCACCCGCGCCAGCGGCTCGCCGTGGATGAGCACCTGGCCGGCGGCGGCCGGCACCAGGCCGAGGATCGCCTTCAGCAGGGTGCTCTTGCCGGCGCCGTTGGGGCCGACCACGGCCAGCAGCAGGCCCGGCGGCACTTCAAGGTCGACGTCCCACAGCACGGGCTTGTCGCGGTAGGCGACCGTCAGGTCGTGCACGGCGACGGCCAGACCCGCGCCGGTGTGCGGCGCGGCCGGGGCCGGGGAGGGATCGCGAGCCGTCACGGGGCCTCCTTCGCGCCGCCGAGGGCCTCGACGATGGTCGTCACGTTGGCGCGGACCATCCCGACGTACGTGGCGGCGGGTCCGCCCGGATCGCCGAGCGCGTCCGAGTAGAGGGAGCCGCCGATGCGCACGTCGTGGCCGCGCGCGCACGGCCGCCTGCAGCGCCTCGATGGCGCGCGGCGGGACGGAGGATTCCACGAAGACGGCGGGTACGCGCCGATCGGCCAGGAAGGCGGCCAGGTCCTGCACGTCGCGCGTGCCGGCTTCCGTCGCCGTGCTGGTGCCCTGCAGGCCGCGCACCTCGAGGCCGTAGGCGCGGCCGAAGTAGCCGAAGGCATCGTGGGCCGTGACCAGCACCCGCGCCGACTCGGGCACCGTCGCCACGCGCCGGCGCACCCAGGTGTCGAGCGTGTCCAGCTCGGCCCGGTAGGCGGCGAGGTTGCGGCGGTAGTCGTCGGCGCCGGCGGGGTCGGCGGCGGCCAGCGCCTCGCCGACCGCGACGACCGCGTCGCGCCACAGCCGCACGTCGAACCAGATGTGGGGATCGTGGGCGTCGGAGAAACCCGGCTCCGTGCGCAGGTCGCCGGGGGCGACGGCCGAGGCGACGGCGCGCGCCGGCTTGGTCGCGCCGAGGCGGCCGAGCACCTCGCCCATCTTCGCCTCCAGGTGCAGGCCGTTGTACAGGACGAGGTCGGCCTCCTGCAGGCGGCGCACGTCGCCTTCGCTGGCCTTGTAGAGATGGGGATCCACGCCGGGGCCCATCAGTCCGGTCACCACGACCCGTCCGGCGCCGATCCTGGCCGCAGCGTCGGCCACCATGCCGGTGGTGGCGACGACGCGCAGGGGACCGTCGCGGCGGCGGTCGATGCCGCCGCCGCCGCACCCGATCGCGCCGCTCGCCAGCACGGCGAGCACGCAAGTCGCCAGCAGCCTGGCGAAGCCGGTCCGGCTCATGGCAGTTCCTCCGGCGTCCGCGGCGTCGCGGCGTCGCGGGCGGGGATGGGCGATCCGTGGGGATCGCAGTCGGGGTGGCCGAGCAGCTGGTCGATGCGATCCTCCATGTCCTCGGACAGGACGTGCTCCCAGCGCTCGGCTTCGTCGTGGACACGGTCCCGGGGCACGTCCATGATCCGCACCAGGAAGGACTCGATCAGGCGGTGGCGCCGCACCACGCGCAGGGCCGTGCGGCGGCCGGTCTCGGTCAGGGTGACGCCGTGGTACGGCTTGTGGTCGACCAGCCCGAGCCCGGAGAGACGCTTGACCATACCGGTGGCCGAAGCCGGAGCGACCTCCCGCCGACGCGCGATCTCGCTGGTCGTCGCCCGGCCATGCCCGGCTTCAAGGTCCCAGATGGTCTTGAGGTAATCTTCGGCGGATTCGGTGTGCCTCACCGGGACCTCGCGACGGGAGCGGCGGCTCCCCCGGAACATGGTTTAGTGCAGCCTAAATTCCGCGACAGGATAGCACGGAGCCGCGCAACGGCAAGGGAAACTGGCATCCCGGGCGTCCATGTTGTATTTTCAGCCGGGTGTGCCGGTCTGCGGAAAGCTCCGCGCGACCGACGCAGACCACGCACCCCACGCGCACGTGAACGACCCACGTGAACGACCCAAGGGAGACCTTCGATGAACAGAGCCGCCCTGTGCCGCTGCGGGCTTGTCGTCCTCGCCCTCGGCCTGATCGTCCTGGCGGGATGCGACGATGAAACCACGCCCGGACTGACCGGCACCGGCACCATCGGCGTCTATCCGCTGCCGTCGTCGTCGCCGTTCCCCTGGCATCTCGTCGGACCCGACGGTTACGAGCACGAGGGCGCCGGCGACGAGCTGCTCGCGGACATGGCGGCCGGTTCCTACACCATCACCTGGCAGGGCGTCACCGGCTGGGTCACGCCGTCGCCCGCCGAGGTGACCAAGAACGTCAGCGGCGGCGCCCTGACCACGTTCACGACCACCTACCGCGCCACCGGCGGCGAGATTCTGCCCGGGCAGATCGATATCAACCCGCTGCCGAACGACCAGGGCTTCGGCTTTCCCTGGACCATCACCGGCCCCGACGAGTTCAGCCAGACGGGCACGGGCTTCATCCGCTTCGAGAACATGGATCCCGGCGATTACACCGTGACCTGGGGCGAGGTGGATGACTGGACCACGCCGGCGCCGGCCGTCGTGACCCTGACCCTCCTGGAGGGCGGCGGTCTGCAGTTCACCGCCACCTGGGTTTCGGTGCAGGGATCGATCATCAACTTCGTCACGATCGCGCCGGGCTCCTTCCTCATGGGCAGCCCCCGCGGCGAGGTGGGCGCCGACAGCTACGAGTGGCCCCAGCACCGCGTCACGCTGACGCGCCCCTTCGAACTCTCGAAGACGGAGATCTCCTGGGAGCAGTACGCGGGCCTGATGGGCAGCAACCCCAGCTACTACGACGACGTCTGCCTGACCTGCACGCCCGACCACCCCATGGAGTCGATCAGCTGGCTGCAGGCGGTCCAGTTCTGCAACGCGCTTTCGACCAACGAAGGGTACACGCCGGCCTACACGGTCGCCGGTACGACGGTGACGTGGGACCAGAACGCGAACGGCTACCGGTTGCCGACCGAAGCCGAATGGGAGTACGCCTGCCGCGCCGGTTCGATCACGGCGCTCAGCAACGGCGACCTGACCGGGGCCGCGGCCAGCTGCTACAGCGATGCGAACCTCGAGCTGATGGGCTGGTACTGCAATAACAGCGCCTCCCACGTCCACCCCGTCGGGGACAAGCAGCCCAACGACTGGGACCTCGAGGACATGCACGGCAACGTGTGGGAGTGGACCTGGGACTTCAGCCGCAACTACGACAGCGTGTCCCTGCAGCTCGGCGACTTCACGTTCCTCGACGGCAGCGTCCAGCAGCGCGGCACGATCACCGTCATGGAGGCCGAGGCCGGCTTCGGCACGGACAAGACCTTCCGCCTCGACCAGATCGGCGCCACCTTCGGCGTCTCGAACCTCGGCGTGACCACGTCGCAGGTCAGCTTCCGCTACGCCGACTTCGACAGCGTCACCAACTTCAAGGTCAACGGCCAGACCCTCTACCGGGGGATGTTCACCGAGCTGCCGTCGACCGTGGCCCCCGGCGTCACCGTAGCCGTGACCAGCGAGCCCATCACCAACGGCACCTACGGCGACGGCATGACCGGGACGGTCACGCTGACCGGTGCGGTGACCAGCGTGCTGGTCGGCGGCCAGGTCCTGATGCTCGACGACTTCCACGTCGTCGAGGTCGGCAATCCCCAGTTCGCGCGGGACCGGATGTGCGATCTCGACCTCTTCGTGCGCGGCCAGGTCTACCGCACGAACCCCGGCGGGATCCCGACCCTGCTGTCGCTGGGCTGCACGATCACCGACCCCATCGGCCGCGCCACCGGCAGCGTGCACATGCTGCGCGGCGGTTCCTTCTTCCGCAATCCTGGCGTCTGCCGCCCGTGGCCTCGGTCGCCCTGAACCGCGCCAGCCGCTACGCCGGTTCCGCGGGCCGTTATACGACTGACGCCGGCTTCTCGACGAAACGGGAGACTCCCTCGGGAGTCTCCCGGTTCCCGTTCCGGCACGCCCCAGCTGACCGACGGGGATGTCGGCCCGGTTGGCCGCGGCGACCGCGCCGGAGAGCGCCGCCGCCTTGTCCAGAGTTTCCTGCCACTCGTCGGCCGGGTCGCTGTCGGCGGTCACCGCGCCGCACCCCGCACACCACGCGGCCGCCGCGCACCACCAACGTGCGGATGACGATGTTGAGGTCCATGGCGCCCGCGTCGTCGAGCCAGCCCAGAGCCGGCGTAGACGCCGCGCGACCACGGCTCCAGCTCGTCGATCCTCTTCATGGCCTCGATCTTGGGCGCGCGCCGGTCATCGAGCCGCCGGGGAAGCAGGCGCGCACGGCGTCGATCCCGTCCAGCCCGCGCGCAGGCGGCCGCGCACGGTCGAGACCATCTGCCACACCACCCGCAGAGCTCGACGGCCATCAGCTCGGGCAGCACCTCGATGCCCCCGTCTCGCAGACGCGTCCCGGGTCGTTGCGCGCCAGGTCCACGATCATGCGAGGTTCTCGGCGCGGTCTTCGGCGAGGCGGCCAGCTCGTCGTGCAACGCGGTGTCTTCGTAGGGCCGGGACTGCTGGGCCGGGTGCCCTTGATCGGGCGCGTCCGAGCCAACGGTCGCGGTCGAGACCAGGAAGCGCTCGGGCGAGGAGCAGAGCACGGCGACGTCGCCGCAGGTCAGCCAGGCGCCGAAGTGCGCCGTGTTGTTGGCGCGCATTTTGCCGTAGAGCCGCCAGGGGTCCGCCTGCAGTTCCAGCTCGAGGCGGCGCGTGAGGCAGCATTCGAAGACGCGCCCGTCGCGGATGTCGCGCTGGACGGCGGCCACGCGGGCCATGTAGTCCTCCTGGCCCTCCTGCGACGGCGTCGGCCGTGCGGGGGCGGCACCGCGGCGGCGCCGGCCCCCAGGCGGCGAGCCGGTCGCGGACCGCGCCGGCGATGCGGTCGGCGTCGCGGCGCGCGGCAGCGTCGCCCAGCCGCGTCCGACGGCCGAGGCAGGTGCGTACCGGCGCTGTGGTCGCGCACGGAGCAGGGCTTCGCCTCACGAAGCGCAGGGTCCGGCAGGCCCAGGTCGTCGCGCCCCGTGTCGGGGTAGGGACTCCAGGCAGTGGCCCGCCTCGTAGCCGAACCAGTCGACGATCCCGTGGACGAAGGGGAAGCGCGCCGCCTGCAGGGCCCGGCCGGCGCCGTGCCGTGTCGCGGGCGTTGTGTCCGCAGCGCCGCGAAGGGGTCGACGCCGCTCAGGTGCCGCCCGTCCCCGCCGCCGGTCACCACGTCGGCCCGGCTGTCGGGACGCCGGCGCGCCCGAAGGTCGCCGTCTCGCCCACGCCCAGGTAGGAGAAGCGGCCGAACTGGGGATCGCCGGCAGCGCTGTCCAGCAGCACGGGCTCGCCCGGCTGCCGGCGCGGAACGCCTCGACGAGGCGCCAGAACGGCTTGCCATGGTCGACGGGTTCCAGGATGTGGTGCGCGCCGTCATGGGCTCAGAAGCCCACCGCCGGCCCGGCGACGGTCAACACGGTCTTGACAGGCGTGGGCCGGCGCGGCTAATGTCCCGGCCATGCTGTTCAATCTGCTGATCTTCGTGGTCTTCCTGCCGTGGTCCTGCTGGTTCACCTGCGCCTGCGGCACCGGCCTGCAGAACGTGTTCCTGCTGGTCGCC
>JADJYS010000010.1 GCA_016719645.1 bacterium | reverse complement strand
TTGTCGGCGGCATCGCCCGCTGGGACGGCCTCGCGGTGCCGGTGGCGGTGTCGGAATTCCGCGGCCGGCGCGACGGCCTTGCGGTGGAACTGTCGTGGACCGCCTCCCCAGGCCTGACCGGCGGCCGCTTCCTCGTCTGGCGAGAGGACACCGCAGGCGAGCCCGTGATCCTCGACGCCGGAGCGGGCGGCGACGGGTTCGCCCACAGCTGTCGTGACGACGCCGCGCCGGCCGCTGCGACGCTGTACCGTCTGCAATGGCAGCGCGACGACGGCGCGACCGAGTGGCTGGCGGAAGCGAACGTCGAAGCGGCCGAGCTGCCGCGCGCGGTCCGCTTCGCCGATGTCCATCCCAATCCCTTCAACCCCCGCGTCACGGCCGCCTTCGTCGTCGGCGCGCCGCAACGGTGCGCATCGCCGTCGCGGATGCACGTGGCCGCGAGGTAGCCCTGCTGGCCGACCGGCAGTGCGAAGCCGGCCGGCACGAGGTCGTCTGGGAGGGGCGCGACGGCGACGGCCGCGCGCTGCCGGCGGGCGTCTACTTCCTGAGCCTGCGGGGGGACGACGGGCGGGATACGGTCAAAGTCTTACTGGTTAGGTGATTTCTGGAACGTCGAGAGAGGTCGCCACATGACCAAGAGCCGGTGGACCCTGAGTGTGACGGCGGCCCTGACCGCCATCCTCCTCCCCGCGCTTTGCCGGAGTCTGCCCCCGGAGATCCACAGCAACTTTTCCACCGATGAAGAGGGTTGGACCGCCGTGGGTGGCAGCATCATCTATCATGAGTTCGGAGGGTATCGTGATGGGTTTCTCGAATTCCAGGATACGGCCATCGGTGACGGCTACATCGTCGCACCGCCGCGATATCTCGGTGATCTACGAGAATACATTACCGGCTACTTCCGTGTTCAACTCAAGACCTATGTCGGTACCGATGGCGTAGTCGAGCCGATATTCGGACGCATGGAGATCCGTTCCGGCACACTGGTCATCGCGGCGGACATGGTTGCGCCGGCTCCAGTCATCGGCTGGATTCCCTTCACCCTGCTTCTCGAGCTGAACTCGTGGGGAGGCGACGTCCTGGAATGGCGGTCACTGCTTTCCAACGTGACCGAAATCCGAATCTATCTTGACGTCCAAACGGGCTTGCTCGATCGGGCGGGAATCGACGAGATCCATCTGCACCCCGGCGAGATCGCGAACGAATCATGGACCTGGGGCGCGATCAAGGGGCTGTACGGGCGCTGATTCTTCAAGAAACCAGTCGACCGCGGAGGCCGGATGCCGGCCGGCGTGGCGGCGATCAGAACGCTGCCCGCCTACTGAACCAACCCCCGCTTCCAGTCCGTCACCAGGTGCAGGTACGAGACCTCGGAGCGGAACGAAGGGTCGGCCCCCGTCTGGAGGATCCGCTTCCCGTCCGGGTGCAGGTCGTAGAAGCTGCCGCTGGCGTCGGGTGAGGCGACCTTCTGCGTGCGGCGGGACTTGCCCACGCGGAAGGTCTGGCCGGCGCCGTCGACGTCGTAGGCGTGGAGATCGCCGCTGAACCGGACGACCCACAGCTCCGTGCCGTCGCGGTTCCACTTCGGGTAGACGGCGCCGTCGCTGGTGACCTGCCACTTGCGCGCGCCGCCGGTCGCGGGGATCACGAAGATGTCCCAGCCGGCGGCGCTCTCGGTGTGGTAGGCGATCCAGCGGTTGTCGGGCGAGTACACGCCGCCGCCCAGGTTGGTCCCGGCCGCCGTCGCCAGGGTCGTCATCGCGCCGCCGCCCGCGTCCAGGGACAGGCGCCGCAGTTCGAACTTCCCGTCCTCGCGCTCGAAGTCCAGCAGGACGGCGCGGTCCCCCGCCGCCACCCCGGTGACCGCGATCTCGCGCTCCGCCTCCAGCAGGACGGCGGCGCCGCCCTGCCCCTCCACGGGCTGCTGCATGATGCGGAAGCTCCCGCCCTCCTTGGACTCGTAGAACACGGACTCCCCCGTCGGCGACCAGCAGGCCCGGATCTCGTCGCCGGGCGCGAACGTGAACCGCGTCCGCAGGCCCGTCTCCAGGTCGACGAGCCACAGGTCGGTGCCCTCGTTCGAGGCGTTGCGCACCTCGACGACCGCGCGCTTCCCGTCCGGGGCGATCGCCGGGTGGTAGATCTGGCCGAGGTCGCCCAGGGGCTGCGAACTGCCGTCCTCGATGTCCGTCCACGTCAGCACCTGGCTGGCCTCGGCCGAGGCTCCCGTCTGGAAGGCCAGCATGCCCGTCGGCGAGGGGCTGAACAGCCCGACCACCGCCCCCTGCAGCGTCAGGATGTTGTCCACCAGCGGGGCGCCGCCCGCGGTCGCGCTCTTCTGGTCCGGCGTGAAGGGCGTCGCCATCAGCACGTTCTCGCGCACCGTCAGCAGGTAGCCGTCGACGTAGTCCGCGTGGGCCTGCGACGTCGCGATGATCCTCGGGACGACGGTCGTGTCCAGGTTCGCCAGGAACACGCTATTGTCGTGATCGCTGCTGGCCGAACGCCCGATGAAGAGGAACTCCCGGCCGCCGGGCAGGAACCGGGGATGCCGGTGGGAGTTGTGGTCCGGGCCGACGGCGGTGATGCGGACCGGCTCGCCGCCGATCTCCGGGACCCTGAAGATGCCGGTGTCGGCGCCGCGGGCGAAGATGATGTCGCCGCGATCGTTCCAGGAGCCGCCCTTGACGTTGTCCGCCGTGCACAGGGTCACCGGCGGCCCGCCGGCCACGGCGATCTTCTTGAGCTTCTTGCCGTCCGCCTCGAAGAAGCCGATGAACCTGTCGTCGGGGGACCAGAACGGGTACGCGGCGCTCTCGGTCCCGGACAGGGCGACGGACTCGCCCTGGTCGAGGTGCCGCAGGTACAGCCGGGTCACGCCGTCGGCGTCGGTGGCGGTGAACGCCAGCATCGTGCCGTCGGGCGACAGGGCCGCCGGACCAGGGTTCGTGGAGTTGAGTTCGTAGTCGGTGATCCCCGGCGGGGGGATCATGGCGTGCAGGACCGGCGCCGGCGCCGGCCGGGCCAGCACCTTCCAGCCCACCAGCGTGCCCGCCAACAGACCCACAGCCGTCAGGCCAGCCAGCAGAAGCGCCGGCGTGCGGGCACGGACGGGCTCGCCGGACGAGGCCGTCGTCCCCAGGTGCGAGAAGCTCAGGTGCGAACCGCTGGCGTCGCCGTCCTGCAGGAAGATGCGGGCCTCGCCGATGTCGCGCAGCCGCTGCTTGGGATTGCGCTCCAGGCAGCGCTCGATCAGCCGGCACAGGGCCGGCGCCTCGGCGACCGGCAGGGTGTCCCACTCCGGTTCGGCGCGCAGGACCGCGGCCAGCGTGTCGCTGGTGGTCTCGCCGAGGAAGAGCCGCTTGCCCGTCAGCATCTCGAACAGGATCACCCCGAACGCCCAGATGTCGGCGCGCCGGTCCACGCTGCCGCCGCGGGCCTGCTCGGGGCTCATGTAGGCAGCCGTGCCCAGGATGGCTCCGGCCTGGCTCAGGGCGGCGGTGAGGGTGGGCGTCATCGACGACTCGCTCTGGCGGGCGCCGTCGCCGAACCAGGCCTGGGCCAGGCCGAAGTCCAGGATCTTGATCTCGCCCTCGGTCGTCTCCATGATGTTGGCCGGCTTGAGGTCGCGGTGCACGATGCCGTTCTCGTGGGCCGCCTCCAGGCCCGCGGCGATCTGGCGGGCGATGTTCAGGGCCTCGGCGATCGGCACCGGACCCGCACTCATGCGCTCGGTCAGCTCGGAGCCCGACACCAGCTCCATGACCAGGAAGCGGAACCCTTCCGCCTCCTCGAAGCCGTAGACCGACGCCACGTTGGGGTGCTGCAGGCTGGCCAGGGCGCGCGCCTCGCGCTGGAAGCGGGCCTCGCGCTCCGGATCGCCGTTCAGCTCGACCGGGAGGATCTTGATGGCCACGTCGCGGTCCAGCTTGGTGTCCCGGGCGCAGAAGACCTCGCCCATGCCGCCCTTGCCGAGCAGGCGCTTGATCTCGTAATGCAGCAGCGTCTTGCCGATCATGTCGTCCTTCGTGGTTCGGGATCCCGCAGGACTGGAGTACTGCACGACGCCCCCTGCCGCCCGGAGGGGAGCGGCCGTTGGTCTCATCCGGGCCGAGGCGGGGACGTCCGTGGCGCATCTACGGTATGCACCTGAACCAGGATATATTCAATCCTGTATAACTGCCTTCAGAATCGCGACCCTGGAAGCCGGGGAACAAGCCATGTCCTTGCATCGAATGGCATCAATTGATAAAATCTGATCAATCGCCCCCATGCCGTCCCACAGGCTCTCGGAGGTGACCCGATGTCCGTTGCGCGTACGGCGCCCGCTCTGTTGATCACGCTGCTGCTCGTGCCGACCGCTTTGCGGCGACCGTAACCTGGTCCGTCGACGACCCCGCCTCTGGCACGATCCCGGTCGATCTCGGCGTCACGCTCGTGAACGTGACCGAGGTGTCGATCCTCGCCACGGGATACGGCGGCGGCCAGCACGGTTGGTGCGAGATGATGGACGAACCGTGGGGCTACGACTTCTGGCTCGAGTTCACGGTGGATCTATCGCTCGGCGGTGCCGGCGGCTCGTTCACCGCGCCTCTGCAGCAGCCATACGGTGAGACCGTCACGCTCACGAACGGCGGGGATCCGTCGGGATGGGCCTTTCTGGAGGACGGCCGGGCCGACCTGACGATCGGCTACCATCACAACTTCTCCTTCGACATGATCCACTGCCTCCCGATGGGATACGAGGCGCTGACGATCGACCAACTCGTGCTGACGGTCACCTGCGAAACGGCCGTGCCGAACGAGACGATGTCGTTCGGGACGGTCAAGGCGCTCTATCGGTGAAGGCCGGGTTGTCCCTCGCTGGCCGGCGCTGCACCCGGATGACCGGTGACGGTGGCGGTGAGCGGAATCCGCGATCTCCGCGACGAGGGTGATCGCCCTCCATAGCCCTGCGGTAAAATTCAAACTGCGACTTTCAATTTTCACACAGCGCCGGGCGTCTCCCCTGCTGTCAGGCGGAGCGCGTCGCCGCGCGCAACACGAAGTAGCCGGCCACCCCCGACACCAGCGACCCGGCCAGGATGCCGAGGCGCTCGAGCCCCTGGAACGACGCGCCGCCCGCTTCGAAGGCCAGCGAGGCGATGAACAGGCTCATCGTGAAGCCGATGCCGCACAGCAGGGCGATGCCGAACATCTGCCGCCAGCCGGCGCCGTCGGGCAGCGAGGCGAGACCGGCGCGCGTCGCCAGCCAGCAGAACGACAGCACGCCGGCCAGCTTCCCGAACAGCAGGCCGGCCGCGATCCCCAGCGGCACGGGGTGGAGCATGTCGGCGGGCGCGAGGCCCGCGAGCGGGACGCCGGCGTTGGCGAAGGCGAACACGGGCAGGACGCCGTAGGCGACCCAGGGGTGCAGCGCGTGCTCGAGATGGCGCAGGGGCGGCTCGGCGCCCGGCGCTCGTCCGGGCCGTGACGACGCGCGCAGCGGGATGGCCATCGCCAGCACGACCCCCGCCAGCGTCGCGTGCACGCCGGACTTCAGGACCGCCACCCACAGCGGGATGCCGACCAGGACGTAGGCGGCGGGCCGCATCACGCCCAGCCGGTTCAGCGCGACCAGGGCCAGGATCAGGCCGCCCGCGACACCCAGCGACAGCGCGGACAGCTCGGCCGTGTAGAACACAGCGATCACAATGATGGCCCCGAGATCGTCGAAGATCGCGACGCTCAGCAGGAAGGCCTTCAGCGCGACCGGCACCCGCCGGCCCAGCAGCGACAGGACGCCCAGCGCAAACGCGATGTCCGTCGCGGTCGGGATGGCCCACCCCTTCATCGCCGCGGGGTCGCTCCGGTTCAGCGCCGCGTAGATGAGCGCCGGCATCAGCATGCCGCCCGCCGCGGCGAAGGCCGGCAGGCTCGCGCGCCGCGGGCTCGACAGGTGCCCCTCCAGCACCTCGCGCTTCAGCTCCAGGCCGACGAGGAAGAAGAACACCGCCATCAGGCCGTCGTTGATCCACAGCAGCAGCGGCTTGGCGATCTTGAAGGTGCCGGCGCTGACCGCCAGCGGGAGGTCCAGCAGCGCCGCGTAGCGGCCGGCGAGCGGCGAATTGCCGACCACGAGCGCCAGCAGGGTCGCCGCCATGAGGATCAGGCCGCCGGCGGACTCCAGCTGCAGGAAGTCCTGGAGCGGCTGCAGGAGGCCGTCGCGGCGTGGCGGTGTTCCGGGCTTCCGGGACATGGGCTGGTCCTTCCTTTGCCGTCCGTTCGACGGCTAGGATACGATAATCCCGGATCGTCCATCACCGCCATGCCGTTGGCGGAGCTCCCGCGCCGCCGCCGCCATCGCCGCCAGCTTGGCGGCGGCCGTCTCGTGGTCGTTCACGCAGCGGTTGGCGAAGCAGCCGAAACCGCAGTCCGGGTTCAGGGCCACCTGCTGCGGGCGGTACCAGCGCAGGGCGGCCTCGACCCGGGCGATGATCTCCGCGGTCGACTCCACCTCCGAGGTGCGCGGGTTGACCACGCCCAGCCCGATCTCGCGGTCGGCCAGGGCTTCGCCCACCACGGCGATGTCGCCGGCCCGCGGCGTGGCGTACTCCAGCACGAACTGGCGCACCCGCATGTCGCGGAAGGCCGGCAGCAGCCGCGCGTAGTCGCCGCTCAGCAGCACGTCCTCGCGGCGGCTCCAGTTGCCCCGGCAGACGTGCAGGCCGGTGCGCACCCCCGCGACCCCGTCCACGACGCGGTTCAGCAGCTCGGCTGCGTATTCGAGCTCGGCACCCGCATCACGGCGGGTGGCAAGGGTGGCTCACATGAAGGTGCGGCGGTCGCACTCCTCGCTCATCACGATCTCGGTCAGCACGGGCTCGTCGAACTGCACGAAGGCGGCGCCGGCGGCGGCCAGCTCGAGCAGTTCGTCGTGCAGGATGCGCACGACGTCGTCGCCCATCTCCGTCTTGTCGGCGTACGCCCCCTTCGTGAAGGCGCCCACCCACATCGAGCGGGTCAGCAGGTACGGCCCCGGCAGCGTGATCTTCACCGGCTTGTCGGTCAGCTGCTGCACGAAGCGCAGCTCCTCGAGGGCCAGCGGCTCCCGCCGGGCCAGCCGGCCCGTGCAGGTGGGGTTGCGGATGGCCGACGCCGGCACGTCCAGGGTGTCGAGCATCTCCTCGAAGCCGGACTTGTCCTCGACGGTGTCGAGCATCTCGGCCAGCGACATCAGCCGCGTGCCGTCCAGCTTGTCGGTGACGAACGAGTAGAAGTTGTCGCGGCGCTGCTCGCCGTCCACGACGATGTCGACGCCGGCGTCGAGCTGCGCGGCCACGCAGCGCCGCACCTCGCCGTCGGCCACGCGATCGAAACCGGCGCGGTCGAGCCGCCCCTGCTGGCGGTCCCGCAGCGCCCGCAGCAGCTCGCGCGAGCGCGGCCAGCTGCCCACCTGGGTCACGGAAAACGGTATCACGCCTTGCTCCTGTTCAGATGATCGTCAACTGCGCCTCCAGCCGCGCCGCCTTGGCCAGGGTCATGGCCACCGGCGAGCGCCGCCACACGTCGTCCCACACCGCGCGCACCTTCGCCTCGTCGTCCATGGTCGAGGCGAAGACCTTGATCACGACCGCGTCGAGCGACGGGTCGCCCTCCTCGAGGCCGAGGTGGGCCAGCACGTCGTGCAGCCCGGCGCGCGCCGTGATCTCCACGTCGTCGACCTGCAGTCCGGCCCGCGCGCAGGCCGTGAAGAGGCCGGTCGCCAGGTCGCCGGCCAGCGCGCCCAGCAGCAGCTCGACGGCCGAGGGGTGCTCGTCCTTCTCCTCGAAGCTGGCCGGCTGCCCGATCGTGAAGGCGAAGTTGCGGCAGTACGCGGTCGAGCGCATGCCGCCCGTCGAACGCACGCGCAGCCGCCACTCGTAGTCGCGGGCGCGGGCCTTGTCGTCCGCCAGGGCCGCCGCCTCGGCCTGCGCGACGGCGGCCGCGCCGCGCCGCACGAAGAACCGCTTCTCGGCGGCCGTCGCCCCCGGCAGCTGGCCGAGGTACTCGTGCCCGACCATGCGGCACCAGGGCGGCAGGTCGTCGCAGACGGTGCGCTCGCGGCTGCGCAGCTCGAGCACGCCGCCCTCGGGCACGCGCAGCATGTGCTCGCGGATCAGCAGCACCAGCCCCGAGCCGCAGTCCAGGTCGCCCCCGTCCAGCCGGTGGTCGGGCAGCAGCCCCTCCAGGTCCACGGTCAGAAGCCCACGCAGGGCGAACCCTGCGACAGCCACTCCACGAGCGCCGCGCCGCCGGCCGCCACCGCGCCGTCGACCAGCATGTCGTCGGTGATGCCGCGCTTCTTCATGCAGGGCGAGCAGACGAGGATCTTCCCGCCGTTGGCGGTGAACTTCCCGACCAGCTCGGCCAGCGGCGCGAACGGGGCGCCCACCGACACCTTCTCCATCTCGCCCTTCACGACCGCCCAGACGCCGTCGGCGCTCAGGAAGACCATCGTCTCCTTGTCGCTGCCGACCGCGGCGTTCGCCACGACGAAGCCCAGGGTCGCCTTGTCTTCGTCCGATCGGCACTGGGTGACGGTCACGCAGAATTTTCCGGCCATGTCGGGCCTTCCTTTCGTTTCCGGATGAGGTAGAACGGAGGCGATGCCTCCACGAGGGTGTGCCCCGTCAGGCGGCACCAGGCCGGCACCTCGACGAGGGCGCCGGCGTCCCGGCTGGCGACCATGATCGTCCCGCCCGGGGGCAGGCCGGCCATCTGCTCGCGCAGCTCGAGGATGAAGTCGCCGCAGCCGCGGTCGAAGCTGTCGAAGACGTCGTCGAAGCTCCAATGGCGAGGGAAGCCGCTCATGGGCGGCTCCGGCGGGCGGCGGCGGAAAGCGGTGAAGGCCGGCGCGCTAGCGGGCCGGCGGACGACAGGATCGGCGTTGGGATGCCCGACGGACCGCCGGGACGGGGCGCGGCCCTCACAGGCGGCGCCGCAGGCGCTGGGACATGCGGGTCCTTTCGACCGGCCCAAGGTAACACGCGCGCCGCGCCCGGACAACCGCGCGGCCCCTACCCTCGCGCCCCCTCCCGCCGGAACGCCAGCACCGCCCCCCCGAACGCCGCCGCCCCCATCCCCAGCAGCGTCAGCAGCTCGCCGCGCAGGTCCGCGAGCCCCGCGCCCCGCAGCAGCACCCCGCGCACGATGTCCATGAAGTACCGCATGGGGTTGATCCGCGTCAGCCAGCGCGCCCACTCCGGCATGTTGTCGACGGGGAAGAAGAACCCGCTGAGCATGATGGCGAACACCAGGAAGAACCACATCGTGAACATCGCCTGCTGCTGCGTGTTCGAGGCCGCCGAGGCCAGCAGCCCCAGCCCCAGGGTCACCAGCAGGTAGGCCAGCACGCCCAGCAGCAGCACCCACGGCGAGCCCAGCAGCGGCACGTGGAACCACAGGTGCGCGAACGCCGTGGCCAGCGCCAGGTCCGCCAGCGCGATCAGCCCGAACGGCAGCGTCTTGCCCACCACGTACTGCAGCGGCGTCAGCGGCGTGACCAGGACCTGGTCGAGGGTGCCCAGCTCCTTCTCCCTGACCACGGCCATGCCGGTGGCCAGGGCGGAGATGATCGTCACCAGCATGACGATCACCCCGGGCACCATGAACAGGCGGCTCTCCAGCTCGGGATTGTAGAGGAACCTCACGACGGCCTCGACCCGGGGCGCCGGGACGCCCGCGCCCGCCTGCGCCGCCGCGAAGCGCGCCGCCTCCCGCATCACGATGGCGCCGGCATAGCCGGCGCCGCGGCCGGCGAGGCTGCTGTTGGTCCCGTCGACGTCGAGGCCCAGCGAGGGCGCGCGCCCGGCCAGGGCGTCGCGCTCGAAGCCCGCCGGCACGCGCACCGCCAGGTCGCAGGCCCCGGCCCGCAGCAGGGAATCCAGCTCGTCGCCGTCGCGGGCCGCGGGCCCCGGCACGAAGACGTCCGAGGCCGGGAAGGCGTCCAGGACGGCGCGGCTCAGCGCGGTGCGGTCCTCGTCCAGCGTGGCGACGCGCACGTTGCGCAGGTCGTTGTTCAGGGCGTAGGACAGCACCAGCAGCTGGAAGATCGGCAGCGCGAACACGACCCGCAGCAGGGCGGTGTCGCGGCGCAGCTGTTTGAACTCCTTGCGCACGAGGCAGCGCAGCGCTCTCACGCGTTCACTCCAGTCTGAGGCGGAAGCTGCGGATCGCGAGGGTCAGCAGCACCGCCGCCATGACGACCAGCGCCGCGGTCTGCAGGGGGAACCAGGCCTGGCCCTTCAGCATGATGCCGCGCAGCACCACCAGGAAGTGCGTCGCCGGCAGCAGGCGGCAGACGACCTGCAGCGGCCCCGGCATGCTGGCGATCGGGAACACGAAGCCCGACAGGATCATCGTCGGCAGCATGGTGACCATCAGCGCGGCCATCATCGCCACCCGCAGGCTGGGCGAGCGGGCCGAGATCAGCAGCCCCAGCGCCAGCGCGATGACGATGAACAGCAGGCAGTAGGCGGCCAGCAGCCACCACGAGCCGGCCATCGGCACGCCGAAGACCCACTTGCCGGCCAGCAGCACCATCGTGCAGACCAGGGCGCCGAGCGCCACGTAGGGCAGCACCTTGCCCACGATCACCTGCGCCGGCGTCACCGGCGTGGTCAGGATCTGCTCGAGGGTGCCGGCCTCCTTCTCGCGGGTGATGGCGATGCTCGTCAAGAGCGCGCAGATCATCATCAGCACCAGCGCCACCAGGCCCGGCACCACGAAGCGCGCGCTGACCAGCTCGGGGTTGAACCAGACCCGCGTGCGGGCGTCGAAGGGGGCCGCGAGGCCCGCCTCGCGCAGCAGGTCCCGGTTGACCAGCGCGACCACGGCCTGCAGGTAGTTGGCGACCGTGGCCGCGGTCGAGGCGTCGGCGCCGTCCACCAGGACCTGGACGCGGGCCCCGCCGCGGGCGAGGTCCTCGCCGTAGCCGCGCGGCACCACCAGCGCGGCCTGAAGGCGGCCCTGGCGGAAGCCCGCCTCGATCGCCTCGCGCCCGTCCAGGCGCTCCGCCTCGACGACGAAGCCGCTGGAGGTCATCGCGCGCAGCAGCTCGCGGCTGCGGTCGCCGCCGTCGAGGTCGAGCACGCCGACCCGCAGGTCGCGCAGCTCCATGTCGATGACCGCGCCGTAGAGCAGCACCATCGTCAGGGGCATCAGCAGCGCCACGGCCAGGCTGCGCCGGTCGCGCAGGATGTGCAGGAACTCCTTGCCGGCCATCGCCAGGATCCGGTTCATGCGTCCACCAGCCTCAGGAAGACGTCCTGCATGTCGGCGCCGCCGGTGCGGGCCTTCAGGCCCGACGGGGTGTCCAGGGCCACGATCCCGCCCTGGACCATGATCGAGACGCGGCCGCAGTACTCGGCCTCGTCCATGTAGTGCGTGGTGACGAAGACCGTGACCCCGGCCGCGGCCTGCTCGTAGATCAGGTCCCAGAAGCCGCGCCGCGCGACGGGGTCCACGCCGCCGGTGGGCTCGTCCAGGAACAGCACCCGCGGCCGGTGGGCCAGGGCGCAGCCCAGCGCCAGCCGCTGCTTGTAGCCCAGGGGCAGCGACCCGGTCAGCCGGCCGCGCTCGGCGTCGAGGCCCAGCCGCGGCAGCAGCTCGTCGGCCCGCGCCGCCAGTTCCGCGCGCCCGAGCCCGTACACGCCGCCGAAGAACTCCAGGTTCTCCAGCACCGTCAGGTCCTCGTAGAGGCTGAAGCGCTGGCTCATGTAGCCGATGCGCCGCTTGAGCGCCGCGGTGTCGCGCCCCACGCGGCAGCCGGCGACGCGGGCCTCGCCCCCGCTGGGCGGCAGCAGCCCGCAGAGCATGCGGATCGCCGTGGTCTTGCCGGCGCCGTTGGCGCCCAGGAAGCCGAAGATCTCGCCGGGCATGACGTCCAGGTCGAGCGACGCGACGGCCGTGAAGTCGCCGAAGCGCCGCGTCAGCCCGCGGGCGAACACCGCCGCCTCCCCGCTCACGGCTTCGCCTCCCCGCCGGCCGGCGCCGCCATCAGCTCCACGAACGCGTCCTCGATGCCCGGCGCGACCGGGTGCAGCCCGACGTCGAGGCCCTCCAGCAGCCGCGCGACCGCCTCGGCCTGCGAGGCGTCGTCGTGCACCACGTGCAGCCGGTCGCCGTAGCGGTGGACCTTCACGCCCGGCCGGGGCGCGGCCGCCAGGCGCGCCAGGGCCGCGGGCAGGTCCGCGCCGCGCACCTCCAGCAGGCGGCGCGGGAAGGCCGCCGCCACCTCGCCCGGGGTGCCGCGGGCGATGGCCCGGCCCTCGTGCATCAGCACGACCTCGTCGCAGAGGCCGGCCTCGTCCATGTACGGGGTGCTGACCAGCAGGGCGAGGCCGCGGCCGGCCAGCTCGCGCAGGATGCGCCAGAACTCGCGCCGGCTGACCGGGTCGACGCCGGTGGTGGGCTCGTCGAGCACCAGCACCTCGGGGGTGTGGATCAGCGTGCAGCTCAGGGCCAGCTTCTGCTTCATGCCGCCCGACAGCTGCCCTGCGCGGCGCCCGCGGAACGGGCCGAGCCGGCTGAACTCCATCAGCTCGGCCTCGCGGCGCACCCGCTCGGCCGCCGGCACGCCGAAGAGGTCGGCGAAGAAGCGCAGGTTCTCCGCGACGGTCAGGTCGGGGTAGAGGCTGAAGCGCTGGGGCATGTAGCCGAGCCGCTCGCGCACGGCGCGGGGTTCGCGCGCGCTGTCGCGGTCGAGCACGCGCGCGCCGCCGGCGTCGGGCCGCAGCAGGCCGCAGACGACGCGCATGGTCGTGGTCTTGCCGGCGCCGTCGGGGCCGATCAGGCCGCAGATGCGCCCGCGAGCCACGGCGAGGTCCAGACCGCGCACCGCGGGCCGCGCGCCGTAGCTCTTGTGCAGGCCCTCGACCAGGATGGCGGGAGCGCTCTTGCCGGCCGGTCCCGTCACGGCAGGCGCGCTTCCGCCGGCATGCCGACGTGCAGCCGGCCGTCGGGATTGGCGACGCTCAGCTTGACGGCGTGCACGAGCTGGGCGCGGGCGCGGCGGGTCTGCGCGTTCTTGGGCGTGAACTCCGCCTCCTCGCTGATCCAGGCGACGCGGCCGGCGAAGGCCTCGCCCGGCAGCGCGTCCACGCTGACCGGCAGCTCCTGCCCCAGGCGCACGCGGGCCAGGTCCGGCGCCTCGAGGAAGACCCGCAGTTCGAGGCGCGTGAGGTCGGCCAGCCGCAGCGCCGTGCGGCCGGCGGCGGCCACCTCGCCCGGCTCCAGGCTGCGCGTCAGCACGGTGCCGTCCAGCGGGGACAGCAGCACGCCCTCGCGCAGCTGGCGGTCCAGGACCGCCAGGCCCGCCTCGAGGCGGACCGCCTCGGCGTCCAGGGCGGCGATGCGCGCGCGGGCCCCCTCGATGCGGTCGTCGGCCACGTCGCGCTGGGCGGCGAGGTCGTCGACGCGCTGGCGGGTGGCGCTGCCCTGCGCCAGCAGCGCCTCGGCGCGCTCGAGCGTGGTCGCCGCGAGCGCGCGCTGGCGGCGGGTCTGCTCCAGGTCGGCCGTCGCGGCGCGCCGCTCGGCCTGCAGGCTCTCGCGGCGGGCGGCGGTCTCGGCGCGCTGCAGGGCGATCAGCTCGGTGTCCAGGACCACCAGCGTGTCGCCGCGCGCGACGAGCTGCCCCTCCGTGCAGTTGACGGCCAGCGCGCGCCCGGCGATCACCGGCGCGACGTCGACGACCGTGGCTTCGAAGGTGCCGGAAGGGTCGGGCAGCGGCTTGCCGCCGCAGCCGGCCAGCGCGGCGAGGCAGGCGAGCGCGATCGTGGGGGCGGCGGTGCGGTTCATGGTCTCTCCCGTGCGGTTAGCGGCCGAGGGTCCAGAGCAGCGTCGCTTCGGCGAGACGCTGCCGCGTGCGGACCAGGGACAGTTCGAATTCGGCGGCGGTCACGTCGTCCAGGGCGTCGAGGTATTCGCTCTCGCTGGCGTCCGCGCGCTCGTAGCGCGCGCCGACCAGCTCGCCGATGTTCCGGGCCAGGTCGACGCGTTCGGACGCCCGCGCCAGCTCCTCGCGGGCGATCGCCAGATCCCGCGACGCCGTCGTCCGCGCGGCGGTGACGGCCTCCTGCAGGTCGCGGCGCCTGGCCTCCGCCTGGCGGGAGCGCGCTTCGGCCTGCGCCGCCCGCTGCCGGCGGGCGCCGCCGTCCCACAGGGGCCAGTCCAGGCTCACGCCGGCGGTGGCGTAGCTCATCCAGTCGTTGGTCAGCTGGTCCACGCCCGGCCGCCCGTGGTGGGCCGCGAGTTCCCCCGCGATCCGCGGCAGCAGGCGTCCGCGGGCCGCCGCGGCCAGGTGGTCCTGGCGGGAGCGCTCTTCCTGCAGCGCCGCCACGTCGGGCCGCTCGTCGACGGCCAGCGCCGCGTCGCCTTCCCCGAGCAGCGGGGCGGCCAGATCGCCCGCCGGCAGCACCGCCGCACCCGGCCGGCCCACCAGCCGTCCCAGCGCGACCGCCGCCGAATCCAGGGCAGCCTGCGCGCGCGACTGCCGCTGCTCCGCCTCGCGCAGACGGGTGACCGCGCGCAGGCGCATCTCCACGGTGGCCGCGCCCACCGACACGGCGCCGGCGACCTCGTCGGCGTGCCTCTGCAACCGCGCGACGGCCAGCCCGGCGGCCGCGAGCTGGGATTCGCGCCCCAGCGCCGCGTAGAACGTCCGCCGCACCGCGAGGACGACGTCCTGCGCGGCGGCGGCCGAGCGCAGCGCCGCCGCCCGGCTGCCCGCATCCGCCGCCGCGGCCGTGCGGGACAGCTCGCCGCCGGTGTACAGCGGCAGCGACAGGGCCAGGTTCACGTCGGCCACGTGCCCGTCGCCGAAGGACAGCGTGCGCGACGGCAGGCCGGGCGCCAGGCTGATCTCCGCTTCCATCGTCTCGCTGGCGTAGCGGTACGTCGCGCCGAGCCCGAGCGACGGCAGGCGCCGGGCCGCCGCCTCGCCGGCCGTCGCGACGGCCTCGGCTTCGGCCGCCCGCAGCTCCTCGAGCCGCGGCGCGGCGGCGCGCGCCTGTTCCAGGCAGGCGTTCAGGTCGAGGCGGTCGGCTTCCTGCGCGCCCGCCGCGGATGCCGCGACGGCGAAGAGGACCGCCGTCCAGCGGCACGCTTGCATCACCCGCATGCTCACTCCTTCCCCGCCGGCGCCGCGAGGATCCCGCCGCGGATCAGGTTCGTCAGGTGTTGGCGGTGCTCCGCCCAGGCCTCGTCGTCGGCCAGGGCGAAGCCCGTGATCTCGTGCGCCACCGGCTCCATGAAGACCAGGCCGTAGGCGTTGGCGAGCAGGAACATCAGCAGCGAGGCGGGCGGCGCCGCCGCCAGCCGGCCCTCGGCCTGGGCCGCGCCGATCATCCCCTGCAGCTGCTCGCTCAGCCCGAGGATGCCGAAGCGGCCGAGCGTGCGGATCGCCTGCAGCATCCGCTGCGGCTCGGTGCCCATGATCATCCGGATCAGCTGCAGCCGGACGCGGTCGCGCCGCAGGACGTCGAGCAGGCGCGCCGGGTACTGCACGAACAGCTCGGCCGGCTCCAGATCCCCGTCGAGCCCGCCCACGAGATCGCGCAACACCTCGACGACCTCGCGCAGCACCACCGCGTCGATCAGCCGGTCCTTGCTCCCGTAGTAGTAGTGGATCATCGCCTGGTTGACCCCGGCCTCGGCCGCCACCAGCCGCATGCTCAACCCGGCGAGCCCCTTGTCGGCCAGCACGTCCCGCGTGGCGGCCAGGATCCGCCCCGCCGGCGAATCCGCCGCCGGCGGCGCCAGCTCCGGCGGCAGGTGCTCCAGCACCCCCCGCAACCGCTCCGCCGGCATCCGTGAATCGATCGACTGCTCGCGCATCGCATATCCCCCATAGATCGAAGTCCCAACATCATAAATTAATCAATCAATTAAGTCAATCGATCGATTCATTATTTTCCTATCCGATTGAATGACATCCGGTTGGAGTGATGGGGGCTACAATCAGAATTGGAAATAGATGAACGGCGGATTGCTGTAGACGCGGTAGACCGCCGAAGCCAGCGTGATCCCGAACAGCGCCGTCCCCACCGAGAACCTCAGCCACCCGCTGCGCGAATCGGCCAGCCAGGTGTGGCTGCCCGTCGCCTCCTGCACGATGTCGAGCGTCAGCATGATCGCGCAGACCACGAAGACGTGCGCGGCGCCGAAGGTGAACAGGCCCTGGCCGGCGACGATCCCCGTCATGATCTTCCAGGCGGTCGGGAAGTCGGGCGAGCGGAACAGGATCTTGGCGATGCCGAGCAGGTGGAAGGTGACCACGACCTTCACCACGTCCCAGGCGAAGGCGCGCGGCGCGCGCGGCCAGTGCAGGTCGACCTTGCGCCCGTCGGTCAGCCGGTAGAGCACCAGGTAGAAGCCGTTGAACACGCCCCAGGCCACGAACGTCCAGCTCGCGCCGTGCCAGAGCCCGCCCAGGAACATCGTCACCATCAGGTTGACGTAGCCGCGCAGGCGGCCCTTGCGGTTGCCGCCCAGCGGGATGTAGAGGTAGTCCATCAGCCAGGTCGACAGCGACACGTGCCAGCGCTTCCAGTACTCGGCGGGGCTGCGGCTGAGGTTCGGCGCGTGGAAGTTCTCCATCAGCTCGAAGCCCAGCAGGTGCGAGACGCCGCGGGCGATGTCCGAGTAGCCCGAGAAGTCGCCGTAGATCTGGAAGCAGAAGGCGTAGACGCCGGTCAGCAGCTGGCCCGCGGTGAAGGCGCCGGGATCGCCCCAGACCTGGGTCACGTAGGGCGCCAGCGTGTCGGCCACGAAGAGTTTCTTGAAGAAGCCCATCAGGATCAGGTTCAGGCCCGTCTCGACCTGGCGCCGGGTCACCGTGCGCGGCTGCTGGACCTGCGGCAGCAGGCGGGTCGCGCGCTCGATCGGCCCGGCCACGAGCTGGGGGAAGAAGGCCACGAACAGCGAGAATTCGATGAGGTCGCGCGACGGCTCCAGGCGGCGGCGGTAGACGTCGATCGTGTAGCTCATCGTCTGGAACGTGTAGAAGCTGATGCCCACCGGCAGCAGCACCCGCAGCAGCGGGACGTGGGGCTCCATCCCGAAGGACGCGATCAGCACGCCCATCGAGTCGACGAAGAAGTTGAAGTACTTGAAGAAGCCCAGCAGGCCGAGGTTCGTCGCCATGCTGACCAGCAGCAGGCGCTTGCGCACGGACGGGTCGTCGGTGCGGCCCATGCGTCCGGCGGCCCAGTAGTCGACCCCGGAGGAGATCCACAGCAGCAGCAGGAAGCGCCAGTCCCAGTAGCCGTAGAACACGTAGCTGGCGACCAGCAGGAACACGTTCTGCGGCCGGTGCCGCAGGCGCGGGTAGACCAGCAGGACCACGGCCAGGAAGACCACGAAGATCAGCGAATTGAACAGCATGGCCGGGACATTAGCCGCGCCGCCCCGCGCCTGTCAAAGACCGTGTTGACCGCCGCCGGGCCGGCCGCGAAACTGGGCCCATGGACGGCCGCGCACCACATCCTGGAACCCGTCGACCACGTGAAGCCGTTCTGGCGCCTCGTCGAGGCGTTCCGCACCGGCGGCCGGGCGGAGCCCGTGCTGCTGGACAGCGCGGAAGGCGATCCCCGGTTCGGCCGCTTCTCCTACCTGGGCGTGGGCGAGACGGCGACCTTCGAGGCGCGCCGGCGTCCCGACGGCCGGGCCGACGTGGCGACCGGCGGCGGGGACGGGCCGCGACGCCTGAGCGGCGTCGACCCCTTCGCGGCGCTGCGGGACTGGCGCCGCGACACGGCGGCGCCGGCCGGGGCCCTGCAGGCGGCGCGCTTCCCCTTCGTCCACGGGATCGTCGGCTGGTTCGGCTACGAGGCGGGCCACTGCCTGGAGTCCTACCCCGACACCGGGCGCGACGACCTGGGCCTGCCGGACCTGCGCTTCGTGAGGCACGAAGCCCTGCTCGTGCGCGACCACGGCGCCGGCCGCACCTGGCTGTCGGCCGTCGGACGCGGCCCCGACGACGCGGCCGCGCGCCGCGACGCGGACCGCATCGCCGACGCGGTCCGCGACCGGCTCGCCTCCTGGGGGCCGCCGCCGCCGCCGCGGTGCCGCCCCCCCGCCCGGCCGACGCCGTCGCAGGAGGGCCGGGAGGACTACATGGCCCGCGTGGCCGCCGTCCAGCGCGACATCCTCGACGGGCGCGTCTTCGAGTGCTGCCTCACGCGCCGCCTCGGGTGGAAGCTGCGGGCCGACCCCTGGCGGCTCTACGGCAAGCTGCGCGGCAACAACGCGGCGCACTTCGGCGCCTGGCTGACCTGCGGCGACGTCGCGGTGCTCTGCTCCTCGCCCGAGCGCTTCCTGAGCCTCGACCGCGACCGTTGGCTCGAGACGCGCCCGATCAAGGGCACCCGGCGCAGCAGTCCCGAACCCTACGAAGACACCGCGTTGCGCGACGAGCTGGCCGCCTCGCCGAAGGACCGCGCCGAGAACCTCATGATCGTGGACCTGGCGCGCAGCGACCTGGGACGCGTCTGCGAGACGGGGAGCATCGAGGTGCCCGAGCTGATGGCCGTCGAGCTCTGCGGGTGGGTGTGGCAGATGGTCTCGACCGTGCGCGGCCGCCTGCGCGAGGGGCTGGACGCGATCGACGCCGTGCGCGCCTGCTTCCCCGGCGGCTCGATGACGGGCGCGCCCAAGATCGAGGCCATGAAGATGATCGACGAGCTGGAGCCGTGGTCGCGCGGCGTCTACGCCGGCTCGCTGGGCTGGCTCGACGACGCGGGCGCCATGGACCTCAACATCGTCATCCGCACGCTGGTGGTGCGCGGCGGCCGCGCCGTGTGCGGGGTCGGCGGCGCGGTGACCGCCGACAGCGATCCGGCGGCCGAGTGGCAGGAGACGCTGGACAAGGCGGCGGCGCTCGCCGGCGCGGTCGACGCGGCCAACCGGCCCGACATCCCCGTCAACTCCTGACGAGCGCCGGAACGGGAACCGGGAGGCCCCCTCGCGGGGGAGCCTCCCGGTTTTGCATCGAGAGGCCGTCGTCAGTCGGTGTAGCGGGCCACGCGGAACCCGGCGTAACGGCTGGCGAGGTTCGGGAGCGACCGGGCCGCGGAGCGGCAGTCGCCGGGATTGCTGAAGAAGGAGCCGCCCCGCAGCGCGTGCGTGCTGCCGGTGCCGCGGCCGATCGGGTCGGCGATCGTGCAGTCCAGCGACAGCAGCGTCGGGATGCCGCCCGGGTTGGGGCGGTAGACCTGCCCGCGCACGAAGAGGTCGAGGTCCGCGACCCGGTCCCGCGCGAACTGGGAGCCGCCGGCCTCGACGACGCTGAAATCGTCGATCATCAGGATCTTGCCGCCGACCAGCACGCTCGTCACCGCGCCGGTCAGGGTCACCGTCCCGGTCACGCCGTCCCCGTAGGTCCCGTTGAAGACGGGCGCGGCGGTCACCGCCACGGTGACGCCGGGGGCGACGGTCGACGGCAGCTCGGAGAACATGCCGCGGTAGAGCGTCTGGCCGTTGACCCGGAAGTTGGTGACGCTGTCGAAGTCGGCGTAGTGGAAGCTGACCTGCGACGTGGTCACGCCGAGGTTCGAGACGCCGAAGGTCGCGCCGATCTGGTCGAGGCGGAAGATCTTGTCGGTGCCGAACCCGGTCTCGGCTTCCATGACGGTGATCGTGCCGCGCTGCTGGACGGAGCCGTCGAGGAACGTGAAGTCGCCGAGCTGCAGCGAGATGCTGTCGTAGTTGCGGCTGAAGTCCCAGACCCACTCCCACACGTTGCCGTGCATGTCCCGCAGGCCCCACTCGTTGGGCTGCTTGTCGCCGGCGGGGCGGACGTGGGACGAGCTGTTGTTGCAGTACCAGGCGATCAGCTCCAGGTTCGGGTCGCTGTAGCAGCTGGACGCGGCCGACGTCAGGTCGCCGTTGCTGAGCGCGGTGATCGTGCCGGCGCGGCAGGCGTACTCCCATTCGGCCTCGGTCGGCAGCCGGTAGCCGTCGGCGTCCTGGTCCCAGGTGGCCGTCGAGCCGGCGACCGTGTAGGCCGGCGCGTAGCCCTCGGCGAGCGAGAGCGCGTTGCAGAATTCGACCGCCTGCAGCCAGGAGACCGACTCCATGGGGTAGTCGCCCGGGCAGGTCAGGCAGACGTCGTCGTAGTAGCTCGGGTTGTTCCCCATCAGGTTGACGTACTGCTCCCAGGTGATCTCCGTCTCCGACATCTCGAAGGGGCGCGTCAGCGTGACGCGGTGCTGGGGCCACTCGTAGCTGCTGCTGCCCGTCTCGCCGCGGGGGCTGCCCATGAGGAAGGTGCCCGGCACGATCGGCTTGAAGGTGATGCTCGACCCCTCCTCCGACACCCAGGTGGCGGTGAAACGGAGTCCCTCGCCCTGGTCGAGGGTCAGGGTGACGACGGCCGGCGCCGGCGTGGTCCAGTCGTCCACGTCGCCCCAGGTCACGGTGTAGTCGCCCGGATCCATGTTCTCGTAGCGGATGAAGCCCGTGCCCGAGGCGCTGAACTCGTCGGGACCGGTGATGGACCAGGGGAAGCCGAAGCCCTGGTCGTTCGGCAGCGGGTCGATGTCGATCTGCCCGGGCAGGATCTCGCCGCCGGTGGCCCGGTAGGTGGCGGTGAAGGTCGTCAGGGCGCCGGCGGTGACGTTCTTGGTCACCTCGGCGGGCGACGGCGTGACCCAGCCGGTGACTCCCTGCCAGGTGATGGTGTAGGACCCGACCGCCATGTCCGCGAGCACCTCGTCGCCGGACCCCTCGTGCAGGTAGCCGTCGGGCCCCGTGAGCTGCCAAGGGAAGGGCGTGGTCGACCCCAGCGGGTAGACGCCGATGGTCCCGGTGCCCGTAAGTCCGGACGTCGTCTCGTCGTTGCATCCCGCCAGGACGATCAGGCCGAGGGCCAGCACGACCAGCCCGCTGCGGCACAGGGCGGCTCTGTTCATCGAAGGTCTCCCTTGGGGTCGTTCACGCGAACCGCCGATCACGCGGGTCGACGATCACGTGCGCGTGGGGTACGTCGGGTGCATCGGTCGCTCGGGTCCGCCCTCGGGCGGCGCACCCGGCTGAAAATACAACACGGACGGCGCGGATGCCAGTTTCCCTTGCCGTTGCGCGGCCCCGTGCTATCCTGTGCCGGAATTTAGGCCGCACTAAACCGCCCGGCGGGAGACCCCTCCGGTCACGAGGTCCGGGTGAAGCACACCGAGTCCGCCGAGAACTACCTCAAGACCATCTGGGACCTGGAATCCGGTCACGGCCGGGCCACGACCAGCGAGATCGCGCGCCGCCTGGCGGTCGCCCCCGCTTCGGCCACCGGCATGGTCAAGCGCCTGTCCGGGCTCGGGCTGCTCGACCACACGCCGTACCGGGGCGTCACCCTGACCGAGGACGGCCGCCGCACCGCCCTGCGCGTGGTGCGGCGCCACCGCCTGATCGAATCCTTCCTGGTGCGGATCATGGACGTGCCCCGGGACCGCGTCCACGAGGAAGCCGAGCGCTGGGAGCACGTGCTGTCCGAGGACATGGAAGACCGCATCGACCAGCTGCTCGGCCACCCCGATCGCGACCCCCACGGGTCGCCCATTCCCGCCCGCGACACGGCCACGTCGCCGGCGCCGGAGGAACCGTCGTGATGCGAACCGTCACCAGCAAGATCCGGGTCGGGCGGGCCGTGCGCGGACCCGTGCCGGCCCTCGCCCTCGCCGCCCTCGCCCTCGCCGCTCTGGCGTGCGGCGCGGCCGGTTGCGGCGGCGCCGGCGAGCGGCGCCGGGACGGCCCCCTGAACGTGGTCGCGACCACCGGCATGGTGGCCGACGCCGCCGCCCGGATCGGCGGCGACCGCGTGCGGGTCGTCGGGCTGATGGGCCCCGGCGTGGACCCCCACCTCTACAAGGCCAGCGAGGGCGACGTGCGCCGGCTCCAGGAAGCCGACCTCGTCCTGTACAACGGGCTGCACCTGGAAGCGAAGATGGGCGAGGTGCTCGGGCGCCTCGGCGCGACCCGCCCGGCGCGCGCCGTGGCCTCGGCCGTCGACCCCGCCGATCTGCAGGCGACGCCGGGCTACGCCGGCGCCCACGACCCCCACATCTGGTTCGACGTGCGGCTGTGGCGCAACGCAGTCACGGCCGTCGGCGAGGCGCTGGCCGCCGCCGACCCGCCGGGTGCGGCGGACTACCGGCGCCGCCTCGACGACTACCGGGCCGAGCTGGATTCGCTGGACGCCTGGGTGCGACGGCGCGTGGCGACGGTGCCGGCCCCGTCGCGCGTGCTGGCCACGGCCCACGACGCCTTCGGCTACTTCGGCCGCGCCTACGGCCTGGAAGTGCGCGGCCTGCAGGGGACCAGCACCGCGACCGAAGCCGGCACGCGCGACGTGCAGGACCTGGCCGCCTTCCTGGCGGAGCGGCGCGTGCCCGCCGTCTTCGTGGAGTCCTCCGTCCCGCCGCGCGCCGTCGAGGCGCTGCAGGCGGCCGTGCGCGCGCGCGGCCACGACGTGCGCATCGGCGGCTCCCTCTACTCGGACGCGCTCGGCGATCCGGGCGGGCCCGCCGCCACGTACGTCGGGATGGTCCGCGCCAACGTGACGACCATCGTCGAGGCCCTCGGCGGCGCGAAGGAGGCCCCGTGACGGCTCACGATCCCTCCCCGGCCCCGCCCGCGCCGCACACCGGCGCCGGGCTGGCCGTCGCCGTGCACGACCTGACGGTCGCCTACCGCGACAAGCCCGTGCTGTGGGACGTCGACCTCGAAGTGCCGCCGGGCCTGCTGCTGGCCGTGGTCGGCCCCAACGGCGCCGGCAAGAGCACCCTGCTGAAGGCGATCCTGGGCCTGGTGCCGACGGCCGCCGGGCAGGTCCTCATCCACGGCGAGCCGCTGGCGCGGGCCCGCGACCGCGTCGGCTACGTGCCGCAGCGCGGCAGCGTCGACTGGGACTTCCCCACCTCGGCGCTGGACGTGGTGACCATGGGCACCTACCGCCGCCTGGGCTGGGTGCGCCGGCCCGGGCGCCGCGAGCGCGAGGCCGCGCTGTCCGCGCTCGAACGCGTCGGCATGGCGGCCTTCGCGGACCGGCAGATCAGCCAGCTCTCCGGCGGCCAGCAGCAGCGCGTGTTCCTGGCGCGGGCGCTGGTGCAGGACACCGACGTCACCTTCATGGACGAGCCGTTCCAGGGCGTCGACGCCCTCACCGAGCGCGCGATCGTCGAACTGCTGAAGGACCTGCGCGCCCGCGGCCGCACCGTGGTGGTGGTCCACCACGACCTGCAGACGGTCCCGGACTACTTCGACTGGGTGACGCTGCTGAACGTGCGGCGCATCGCCTCGGGCCCGGTCGCCGAGGTCTTCACCGAGGAGAACCTGCGCCTGACCTACGGCGGGCGCGTGGGCTTCCTCGAACGCAAGGCCGACCCCACCCCGGCCCCCGGCGGCCGCGACGACCCGACCACCTCCCACTTCGGCCGGATCCGGCCGTGAGCTGGGACGCCGTCGCCGCCTTCTGGAGCGACTACACGCTGCGCACCGTCGCCGCGGGCGCCGCGGTGATCGGCGCGACGGCCGGCGTCCTGGGCGTCTTCGCGCAGCTGCGCCGCCAGAGCCTGCTGGGCGACGCGGTCAGCCACGCGGCCCTGCCCGGCATCGCCCTGGTGTTCCTGCTGACCGGCAGCAAGGCGCCGGCGGCGCTGGTGGCGGGCGCCGCGGCGACCGGCTGGCTCGGCGCGCTCTGCGTGACGGGCATCGTGCGCTCCTCGCGGGTGCCGGCGGACAGCGCGCTGGGGCTGGTGCTCTCGGTGTTCTTCGGCGCGGGTCTGATGCTGCTGACGTGGATCCAGCGCCGCCCCGACGCCTCGCAGGCCGGGCTCGACCGCTTCCTCTTCGGGCAGGCGGCCACGCTGCTGGCCGCCGACGTCGCGACGATGGCGGTCCTGGGCGGCGGCGCCGTGCTGGTGCTGGTCCTGCTGTGGAAGGAGTTCAAGCTGCTGAGCTTCGACCCGGCCTACGCCGCGCTGCTGGGCTTGCCGGTGCGGCGCCTGGACATCCTGCTGACGGGCCTGATGGTGGCGGCGGTCGTCGCGGGCCTGCAGGCCGTGGGCGTGGTGCTGATGAGCGCGATGCTGGTCGCGCCGGCCGCCGCCGCCCGCCAGTGGACCGACCGCCTGGCGCCGATGGCCGCCCTGGCCGCGGTCTTCGGCGCGGCCGCCGGCGCCGGCGGCGCCGTCGCCAGCAGCCTGTCGGCGCGCACGCCCACCGGGCCGGCCATCGTGCTGGCGGCCACGGTCCTGGTCCTGGTCTCGCTGGTCCTGGCCCCGCGGCGCGGCCTGCTCGCCGGCGTCTGGCGGCGCTGGCGCCGCCGCCGCGACCTGCGCCTGCACGCGGTCCTGCTCGACCTGCACGCCCTGGCCGGCCAGCACGGCGAGCCCACCGCCGCGCCCCACGCGGCCGCGGTGCTGCGCGCGATGGCGGCCGGCGGCTCGGTGCGCCGCTCGCTGCGCGAGCTGGAGGGCCGGGGCTGGGCGGCCGCGGCCGGCGGCGACCAGTGGACCATCACCGCCGCCGGCCGCGCCGAAGCCGGGCGCTTCCTCGCCGCGCGCTCCGCCGCGGGAAGCGCGGGACGGACGCGCCGCGATGACGCCCCAGGTCGAGATCCAGCTCATCGCCGCCGTGACCGCCGCCGCCTGCGCCCTGGTGGGCACGTTCCTGGTGCTGCGGCGCATGGCCATGATGAGCGACGCCATCAGCCACTCGATCCTGCTGGGCATCGTCGTGGCCTTCCTGGCGGTCGGGGACCTCGCCTCGCCGTGGCTGGTCCTGGGCGCGGCGGCCACCGGCGTGCTGACCGTCGCGCTGGTCGAGGCGCTGCACCGCACCCGCCTGGTCAAGGAGGACGCGGCCATCGGGCTGGTCTTCCCGGCGCTGTTCAGCCTGGGCGTGATCCTGCTGGCGCGACGGGCGGGCTCGGTCCACCTCGACACCGACGTCGTGCTGCTGGGCGAGCTGGCCTTCGCCCCCTTCGACCGCTTCGCCCCCGGCGGGACCGACCTGGGCCCGCGCGCGCTGTGGCTGGCGGGCGGCGTGCTGCTGCTGGACGCCGCCGCGCTGGCCTGTTCTTCAAGGAGCTGAAGCTGGCGACCTTCGACGCGGGGCTGGCCGCCACGCTCGGCTTCTCGCCCGCCCTGATCCACTACGGGCTGATGTCCCTGGTGAGCGTGACGGCCGTGGCGAGCTTCGACGCGGTGGGGCTGGTGCTGGTGGTCGCGCTGATGGTGGGGCCGCCGGCCGCGGCCCACCTGCTGACCGACCGCCTGCCGCGGCTGCTGGGTCTGGCGGCGCTGATGGGGGCGGCCTCGGCGATCGGCGGCTACTGGCTCGCCCGCTGGCTGGACGTCTCGATCGCCGGCGCCATGGCCGCGACGGTGGGCGCCGTCTTCCTGGCCGCGCTGCTGCTGGCGCCGCAGCGCGGCCTCGTCGCCGCCGCGCGCCGGCGCGCGGCGCAGCGCCTGGAGTTCGCGCTGGCGATGCTGGCCATCCACCTGTCCCAGCACGAGTGCGGCCCCGAGGCCGCGGACGAGTGCCGCCCCGACCGCATCCACCTGCACCTGCACTGGGAGACCGGCTTCGCCGAGCGGGTGCTGCGCGCCGCGGAGCAGCGGCGGCTCCTGCGGCGCGAGGGCGGCCTGGTCAGGCTGGAAGAGGCGGGACGCGCCCTGGCGCGCGGCGCGCTCACCCGCTAGATCGTGCCGTCGCCGCCCATCACCAGTTCGACGTCGTCGGCCGTCTTGGGGATCGGCGGTCCCAGCACGCGGTTGCCGTCCGCGGTGACCAGCACGTCGTCCTCCAGGCGGATGCCGCCGAAGCCCGCGTAGCGCCGCACGGCGGCGTAGTCGAGGAAGCCCGCGTGGAGCCCCGCGTCCTGCCAGCGCGCGATCAGCGGCGGGTTGAAGTAGATCCCCGGCTCGATCGTGATCACGAAGCCCGGCTTCAGCGCCTTGGCCAGCCGCAGGAAGTTCAGCCCGAACTGCGGGCTGCGCGCCGCCCCCTCGTCGTAGCCCACCGCGTCGCCCAGGTCCTCCATGTCGTGGACGTCCAGGCCGAGCATGTGCCCGATGCCGTGCGGGAAGAACAGGGCGTGCGCGCCGGCGGCGGTCGCCTCGGCGGGGTCGCCCCGCATCAGGCCCAGCGCCGTCAGGCCGCGCGCGACGGCCAGCGCGGCCGCCAGGTGCACGTCGCGGTTGGTCGCGCCGGGCGCCACGGTCTCGATGGCCGCGGCCTGGGCGGCCAGCACCACGTCGTAGATGTCCCGCTGCCGCGGGGAGAACACGCCGCCGACCGGGATCGTGCGCGTGATGTCGGAGCAGTAGCCCTCGCTGGTCTCCACGCCGCTGTCCAGCAGCAGCAGCTGCCCCTGCTCGAGCGTGTTGTCGCGGCTCTCGTTGTGCAGGATCTCGCCCCGCACCGTGACGATCGGCTGGAAGGACGGCTGCATGTCGTAGCTCAGCGCCACGCCCAGCATGGCGCCGGCGATCTGGGCCTCGTGCAGGCCGGGCCGCGCGTTGCGCAGGGCGAACTGGTACATCAGCGCGCTGACGCCCAGGGCGGTCTCGATCTCGGCGATCTCGGCGTCGCTCCTGATCTCGCGCAGCGACACCACGGCGCGCACCAGCTCGCGCGAGGCCCCGGCCGCCACCGCCGCCGGCGCCACGCCCAGCAGGTCCGCCAGCAGCAGGCGGTTGGCGGCGCGGTAGGGCGGCAGGTAGTGGACCGGCCCGCAGGCGGCGAGGTCGGCGGCCAGCCGGTCGAGGGGCGCGTGGCGCGCGAGCCCGGACTGCGCGGCGAGGTCGGCCGCCGAGGGCTGCGGCCCCGACCACACCACGTCGTCGGGGTGGGCGGCCGGCGCGTACAGCGTGCCGGTGCCGTCGGGCTGCAGCAGCAGCGCGAGGTCGGGCCGCGCGAGACCGGTGAAGTAGAGGAAGTGGGAGTCCTGCCGGAACGGGTACGCGTTGTCCTCGTAGTTGCGGCTGGCCTGCCCGTTGCCGAGCAGCAGGATCGCGCCCTCGGGCAGCAGCGCGCGCAGGGCTTCGCGGCGCAGGGTGCGGGTGGCGGCGTGCATGCGGTCCGTCCTTTCCGGCGGTGGCGGGAGGGTCGCGGGGGCGGCCCGTTTCCCGCCAGAGTAACCGAGGCCCGCCGGGCCGGCCACGGGTTTGACACGCCCGCCCCTCCCGTCTACGCTCGCCCGGCACGGCCACCCGATTCCCGGAGGCGCGCCTTGAAGACCATCTTCGTCGTCTCGGACGGCACCGGCGGCACGGCCCGCCGCGCCCTCGACGCCGCCCTGACGCAGTTCCCCGACGCGGCGACCGACATCCGGGTCCGCTCCGACCTCCACGACGCCGCCCGGGTCGCCGACGTCGTGCGCGAAGCGGCCGCGAGCCGGGCCGTCATCGTGCACACGCTCGTCTCCCACGAGCTGCGCGCCGAGCTGCTGCGGGCGGGGCGCAGCCACGACGTCCCCACGCTCGACCTCATGGGCCCCCTGCTCGAGCGGCTGTCGCTCGAACTCGCCGCGTCGCCGGCCGAGCTGCCCGGCCTGTTCCGCCAGCTCAACGAGGACTACTTCCGGCGGATCGAGGCGATGGACTTCGCCATCCGCCACGACGACGGCCAGCGCGTCGAGGAGCTCGGCCGGGCCGACATCGTCCTGGTCGGCGTCTCGCGCACCTTCAAGACGCCGCTGAGCGTCTACCTGGCGACCAAGGGCTGGCTGGCGGCCAACGTGCCCCTGGTCCTGGACCTGCCGCCGCCGCCGGAGCTGCTCGCGGTCCCGCCCGAGCGGGTCGTCGCGCTCAAGACCGAGCCCCACCGCCTGGCCGCCCTGCGGCGGGTGCGGGCCGAGCACCTCGGCTACGCCTTCGGCGACTACGACGACCTGCACCACGTCCGCCGCGAGATGGACTTCGCGCTGACGCTCTACGCCCGCAACCCCGGCTGGGCCGTCGTGGACGTCACCGGCAAGCCGATCGAGGAGATCTCCAGCGAGATCCTCGCCCTGCGCGGCCGCCAGACCTGACCGGCAAAGCGCCGCCCCGGCCTGGGCCGGGGCGGCGCCTCTTGCACGCTCTCCGTTGGATCGTGCCGACTACCGGTACAGCGACTTCACCGAACCCCAGTCCGCATTCTCGTTGCCGACGGGGGAGCAGGCGCCCGAGGTGTTGTCGTCCCAGTTGGACGTCAACGTCTGCTCGGAGGGCATGGCGTTGTCGACGACGAAGGTGCGGTTGCCCACGCTCTCCCACGTGCCGCAGTCGTCCTTCTTGAACTTGTACTCGACCGTCAGCGGGATCGCCGAGCCGGCCGGGAACACGATGCAGGTCTGGTACAGGCCCGGGCCGACCTGGACGGCCGGCACGCCGGCGCCCCAGTTCGAGAGCTGGGCCACCGAGCCGATGGCGCACACGCCGCCGGTGTTGTCGACGCCGTCGAGGCACACCTGCAGGCAGACCGTGCGCTCGCCGATCAGGACTTCGCCGACCCCGCAGCCGATGGGCAGGTTGTTCCAGCTGTCGGCGGCCAGGACCACCGAGGTCGTGCCGTCGGTGGGCAGCGTCACGATGCGGTTGCTCGCGCCTTCCCAGTTGCTGCAGCCGTCCTTCTTGAACTTGTACTCGAAGTAGGGGTTGCCGCCGGCCAGGAAGGTCACGACGACTTCGTAGAGGTCGCCGCCGAGGCTGGTCATCGTGACGCCCGTGCCCCAGCTGCCGATCTCGGCCGCGCTGCCGATGACGCAGGGGTCGCCGGAGGTGGCCTCGCCGCTCATGCACAGCGTGAAGGTGACGTCCACGTCGACCGGCAGCACGTTGGTCACGTTGTAGCGCTGCGGGGGCGAGTTGTTGGCCTGGTCCTTGACGTCGGTGAACCAGGTGTCGTCGGTCAGGTCGTGGAACTTCACGTGCACGTCGACATACGACGCGCCCATGAGCATCCCCTGCGGGACCTGGGTCGTGTACTCGTCGTTGCTGCCGACGTCGCCCTGGAAGGTCATCGGGACGGTCGTCACGGCGCCGCCGTCGGCCGACATTTCGCAGAAGGCCTCGATGCCGGCGCCCTGGCCGCCGGCGTCGGTGACCCCGCCCTTCCAGCACTGGGCGTAAACGTTCACGGGGCCGGTCGGCACGACGATCGCGCCGCTGTTGGGCCACACGTTGCCGCCCCAGCCGATGACGGCGGCCGCGTTGCCGGCGGCGAGGGCCAGCATCAGCACGGACAGCAGAAACACTTTCTTCATGATTCCTCCTCAAGGTGACGCTGCCCGTGGCAGGCACGGGCGATCGGGCCGCAAGACGCCTGTTTGTGGCGTATCGTGGAGTGATGATTGTATCACAGAAACGCACATCCTTGATCAAATGATCTGCCGGATCCGTCCGGATTTACATCCCGGAGGGAATCACCGAACTCGCGGCGCGGTGGCAGCGGGCCTCGCAGCCTCAAATATTTGCTTTGGCAATATTTGATCTTGCAATGGTTGACTTCACTATGTACATGGTGGCGGCATGGACAACGAGAAGCACTCCCTGGAGACCAGCCTCTCCTTCCGACTCCTGAAGATCGCGCACGCGGTCCAATGGCGCCACCAGCGGGCCCTGGGCGGGACGCCGCTGACGCTCAGCCAGTACTGGGTCCTGAAACTGGTGTGCGACGGGATCGCCAGCCGCCCCTCGGAGGTCGCCCGCCGGCTGGGGGTCCACCCGGGCGACGTCACGCGTCTGATCAAGGGGTTGTCGGCCCGGGGGCTGCTGACGCGCTCGCGGCGGGGGGACGATCAGCGGAACCTGCATCTGGCGGCGACGCCCAAGGGCGAACAGGTCGCGTCGGCAGCGGCAAGGTGGTCGCGGCGACCGAGGCCGAACTGCGGTCCGTCCTGGGGCCGGAGACGTCGGCCCTGCTGTTCGACCGTCTCGCCGCCCTCGGGGACATCGGCTAGCGTCGAACCGCCAGCCCGAAATGCCGGCAGCCCGCGAGAACTCCTGCGAGATCGCACGCCGCAGCGACGAAGACGCTCCCGTCACGATCCGCGCGCCGAGAGCGCACGAGGTCCTTGAGCTCCGGCGGCGCGTTGCCGACCAGGATGGCCCGTCCCGCCTCGAGCAGGGCGTCGGTATCGTTGCCCGAATCACCCGCGTAGACGACCTGCGCGAGCGTCAGCCCGCACATGGCCGCCATGCGCCGCAATCCGGCGACCTTGGTGATCCCGGGCGGCAACACGTCGAGCAGCGCTCCCTCTCCCCGGACACCCCGGCTGCGCACCATAGAAGGCCGCAGGCCGATCGCGGCCAGCCGCCGCTCCGCCTCGGAGAAGGCGGCTTCCCCCGCCTTCCCGTCCGGCAGCAGGTAGCTGGCCTTCCAGCGGCTCTGCTGCGCAGCGGGCTGGGGGACCAGATCCGGAATCCCGGCGAGCGACGCCCGCCAGTGCGAGGCGTCGCCGGCCGCGCAAGCTGCCGACATGTCCGCATCATGCACGGGATCGCGGCGCCACTCGCCGCCGACCCGGACCTGGACGCTCGTGCCGACATCGCAGCAGAACAGGTCCGGCAGGGCATCTCCTGGTCCGACAGCGCCGCGAGCGCCGCTTCCAGGCTGCGGCCGGTGGCGCAGGCCAGTTTCAGATCGGGGGCGTCGCCGCCAGCAGTGTCCGCAGTTCCGCGACCGCCGCCGCGTGGACGGCGTCGGGACCGGGCGCAACGGGGATCAGCGTGCCGTCCAGATCGCAGACCAGCAGTGTATGCGCGTACGATTCCATAGTTACAGCATAGGCCCGAGCCGCCGCCCCGGCCAGGGGTTTGACGCCCCGGTGTGGGTTCGACTAGGTTGTCCAAGGAGGCGTGATCGGAGCAGCCCGTTCCGATGGCGCACTTTTACGGAGATTCGTCATGACCCGAGAAGCCCCGGACCGCTGGAAACGGCCCGTGGTCTTCGGCGAGGTCCTCCTCGACTGCTTCGAGGACGGCGCGACCGTCCTGGGCGGCGCCCCCTACAACGTCGCCTGGCACCTCAAGGGCCTCGGCTTGGACCCACTGCTGCTGACTCGCGTCGGAAGCGACCCGCGCGGCGATGGGATCCGTGCGGCCATGCTCGCCGCCGGTCTCGACACGACCGGCGTGCAGGTCGATCCCGATCTGCCGACCGGCACGGTCAACGTCTCCATCCTCGATGGTCAACCCCGTTTCGAGATCGCACCCGGGCAGGCGTTCGACGCCATCGACACCGGGCAGGCCCTGGCCGCCGTCGACGGCGGCGAGGGGTCGCTGCTCTATCACGGCACCCTGGCTCTGCGCACACCCGCGAACGCGGATGCGCTCTCGGCCCTGCGGCAGCGGACGAGGCTCCCGGTGTTCCTGGACGTGAACCTCCGCGACCCTTGGTGGAACCATGAGGTCGCCGAGAGCGCACTCGCCGGCGCGTGCTGGATCAAGTTGAACGAGGATGAACTCCGGCGGCTGGGCGGCAGCGCATCCACCCCGGAATCGGCGGCCCGGCGGCTGGCGGAGCGGTGGCAACCGGCGTCGTTGATCGTCACGAGCGGCGCTGAAGGCGCCTTCTGGATCGACGACGGCGGGCTCCGCGCGTCTGTCCCGGCGGCCCCCGTGCAACGGATGGTCGATACGGTCGGCGCCGGCGACGCCTTCGCCGCCGCCTGCATCGCGGGACTGGCGTCGGGCCAGGACCCGGCGGCGCTGCTCGCGCGCGCCGCTCGGCTGGCCGCGGCCGTCTGTTCCTGCCGTGGGGCGATTCCCGCCGACGCGGAATTCCCGGCACGCTTCCTGGCTGAGGAAAGGTGACCGACATGGACCATCACGGCCGCGACCAACTTTCGATCACGATGTTGAGCGTGCACGGCCTGGTCAGGGGGACCGACATCGAACTGGGGCGGGACGCCGATACCGGCGGCCAGGTGTCCTACGTCGTCGATCTGGCCAGGGCGCTGGCCGGCCATCCCCGCGTCGGGCGCGTGGAACTGCTGACCAGGCAGGTCGAGGGACCCGGCGTTTCGGCGGACTACGCGGTGAGGGAGGAGGAACTCGCACCCGGAGCGTTCCTGATGCGCCTGCCCTGCGGCCCGCACCGTTACCTGCACAAGGAGAACCTCTGGCCCCACCTCGACGAGTTCACGGTCCAGGCCTTGCGCCACGTGCTGACGCTGGGGCGCCTCCCGGACGTCGTCCACGGGCACTACGCCGACGCCGGGTATGCGGGCCTGCGGCTGGCGCGGGCGCTCGAGGTCCCGTTCGTGTTCACGGGCCATTCGCTCGGCCGCCGCAAGCAGGCGCGCCTGCTGGCGCGAGGCAGCGACCCCGAGGTCCTCGAGGAGCGCTACAAGTTCCGCCGCCGGATCCGCGCGGAGGAGGAGTCCCTCGCCACCGCCGATCTCGTGGTCACCAGCACGAGCCAGGAGATCGACCAACAGTACGCGAGCTACGCGCATGCGCGCCGGAAAGTCATGCGCGTCGTCCCGCCCGGAGTGGACCTGGAACGCTTCCATCCGCCGCAGCCCGGCGATCCGCTGCCGCCGATCGCGGCCGAACTCGACAGGTTCCTGCAGGACCCCGACAAGCCGATGATCCTCGCCATCGCCCGCCCGGACGAACGCAAGAACTTCCGCAACCTGCTGCGGGCCTACGGCGGCGACCCGTTCCTGCGGGAGACGGCGAACCTGGTCGTCGTGGCGGGCGTCCGGGACCGTCTGGAGGACCTCAAGACGCAGGAGAGGGGGGTGCTGAAGGAGATCCTGCACCTGATCGACGACCACGACCTCTACGGGCGCGTGGCCTGTCCGAAGCAGCACCGCTCGGACGACGTGCCCGACCTGTACCGGTTGGCGGTGCGCCGGCGCGGCGTGTTCGTCAACCCGGCGCTGACCGAGCCCTTCGGCCTCACGCTCATCGAGGCCGCCGCCAGCGGCCTGCCCGTGGTCGCCACGCGCAACGGCGGCCCCATCGACATCATCGCCCAGTGCCGGCACGGCGTGCTCGTGGATCCCATGTCGCCGGCGGCGATCGCGCGGGGGATCAGGGGCGTGCTCTCCGATCCCCGGCAGTGGGAAATCTACGCCATGAACGGCCTGTCCCGGGCCAACCGGGCCTACTCGTGGAACAGCCACGTGGAGACCTATCTGTCCCAGCTCGACCGCATCACCGCCGCGCGCGGGAACACCCGCCGCCCCGACCTGATGGAACGCCTCGTCGCCCGCTGCGGCGGCGAGGCCGTCGTCGCCGCACCCCGCGCCCGCACCGTCGCGGGAGGCCCCGTCGTCGCGCCGAACAGCACCAAGGAGACAGGATGATCCGCATCCTCGAAGACTTCCTCGCCACCCACCGCCGGGACGTCTACGCCCTGTTCAGGCGCTACCTCGATCTGGGCAAACCCGTGCTGCAGCGCTCCGAGATCCAGCGCGAGCACGAGGTTTTCCGCCGGGGACGGAGCGACGCCGACCCGATCGCGCCGCTCATCGACGCGGTGCAGCAGGCGTCCATCGGCGGCGCGGACCTCTACCTGGCGGTGCGCGCCCGGGTCGCCGGCTGGAGCTACCTGCACGTGAACGTCGAATCCGGGCATTGCCGCCAGGCGAACGTGTCCGAATACCTGAAATTCCAGGAGCGCATCATCGGCCAGGATCCCACCGACGGGGCGTGGCCGCTGGAGATCGACCTCTCCCCCTTCGAGCGGGGGTTTCCCCGGATGCGCGAGTCGCGCTCCATCGGCCGCGGCGTCGAATTCCTCAACCGTCACCTGTCGTCGCTGCTGTTCGACAGGCACGGCTCCGGCGCCGGACAGCTCACCCGGTTCCTCAAGCTGCACCAGTGCGACGGGCGCCAGCTGATGATCAACGACCTCATCGCAGACCAGGAGGTCCTGGCGACGCGGCTGCGCGAAGCCGCGGCGCTTCTCGAGACGATGTCGCCGGGCGCGGAATGGGCAGACGTGGAATCGTCGCTGTCCCGGCTCGGCTTCGAGCGCGGCTGGGGCCGCACCGCCGCGCGGGCGCTGGAGACGATGGGCCTGCTGACGGACATCCTCGAAGCGCCCTCGCCGGAGAACCTCGAGCGGTTCCTCGGACGCATCCCGATGATCTTCAGCATCGTGATCCTGACCCCCCACGGGTACTTCGGCCAATCCGGCGTGCTGGGCAAACCCGACACCGGCGGGCAGGTCGTCTACATCCTCGACCAGGTGCGGGCCCTCGAAAGCGAGATGCGCCGATCGCTGGGGGAGCAGGGGCTGGACATCGAGCCCAGGATCCTGGTGCTGACGCGGCAGATCCCGGAAGCCGAAGGCACGACCTGCGACATCGCCGAGGAACCCGTGGCGGGTACCCGCCACGCCCGCATCCTGCGCATCCCCTTCCGCGACGCCGACGGGAGCATCGTCGGACCCTGGATTTCGCGCTTCAGCATCTGGCCCTACCTGGAACGGTTCGCCGCCGACGCCGAACAGGTGATCCGCGCCGAGCTGGGGGGGCGGCCGGATCTGATCATCGGCAACTATTCGGACGGCAATCTGGTCGCCTCCCTGCTGGCCCCCCGCCTCGGCACCACCCAGTGCAACATCGCGCACGCGCTGGAGAAATCGAAGTACGCCCTCTCGGATCTCTACTGGCGCGACCACGAGCACGACCATCATTTCTCCTGCCAGTACACGGCCGACCTGATCGCCATGAACACGGCCGATTTCATCATCACCAGCACCTACCAGGAGATCGCCGGCACCCCGCGGGTCGTGGGCCAGTACGAGAGCTACGGCAGCTACACCCTGCCCGGGCTCTACCGCGTCCTGCAGGGGATCGACCCGTTCGACCCCAAGTTCAACATCGTCTCCCCCGGCGCCGACCCGGACGTCTTCTTCCCCTACACCGAACATTCGCGACGCCTGGAATCGGTGCTGCCGAATCTCGACGCTCTGGTCAGGGGAGGCGCGCGCGCCGGCACCCGAGGCGTGCTCGCCGCACCCGGCCGGCCGCTGCTGTTCGCCATGTCGAGGCTGGATCGCATCAAGAACGTCACGGGCCTGCTGGAACTGTACGGCAGGAGCGACGACCTGCGCGGCGAAGCCGACCTGCTGGTGGCGACCGGGACCCTCGATCCGGCCGCGTCGCGCGACGAAGACGAGAAGTGCGAGATCGCCCGCATGCACGAGCTGATGGACGCCTACGAACTCGACGCGCAGGTGCGCTGGGTGGAGCTGCGATCCGACAAGGCCGGCGTGGGCGAGTTGTACCGTTACGTCGCGGATTCCCGCGGCGCGTTCGTCCAGCCGGCGGTGTACGAGGCGTTCGGCCTGACCGTCATCGAAGCCATGGCCTCGGGGTTGCCGACCTTCGCCACGCTCCACGGCGGCCCGCGGGAGATCATCGAGCACGGCCGCTCCGGCTTCCACATCGACCCCGAGCGCCCCGACGCTGCGGCGGCGCTCATGGCGGGCTTCCTGCGCGACTGCCGCGGGGAGCCGGCCCGCTGGACGGAGATCTCGGAAGGCGCCGTCGCCCGCGTGGAGAGCCGCTATACCTGGAAGCTCTACGCCGACCGCCTGCTCACGCTCTCGCGCATCTACGGCTTCTGGAAGTACATCACGAACATCGAGCGGGAGGAGACCAGGCGTTATCTGGAGATGTTCTACACGCTCGTCTACCGGCCGCTGGCGGCGGCGGTGCCGCGGTCCGGGGCGGGAGGCGCCGATGCACGCCCGCAGGGGTCCCTACATGTTGCGGCGGTACTGCCCGCCCACCTCGTAGAGCGCCCCGCTCATCTGCCCTAGCGAGCACACCCGCGAAGCGTCGAGCAGCGCCTCGAAGACGTTGCCGTGCGCGACGGCGACCCGCTGCAGCTCATGCAGCGCCGCGGGAGCCTGGTCGGCGTGGCGCCGGTGGTGGTCGGCCAGCGAGGCGATGGCGTACTCCTTCTCCTGCGACGTCGAGCGGATGACCTCGCCGGGCACGACCGTCGGTGAGCCCCTGGGGTCGAGGTAGGTGTTGACGCCGACGATGGGCAGCTCGCCCGTGTGCTTGCGCGTCTCGTAGTACAGAGACTCCTCCTGGATCTTCGCCCGCTGGTACATGCGCTCCATCGCACCCAGCACGCCGCCGCGCTCGCTCAGGCGCTCGAACTCCGCGAGCACCGCCTCCTCGACCAGGTCGGTCAGCTCCTCGATGATGAACGCACCCTGCAGTGGGTTTTCGCTTTTCGCGAGGCCGAGCTCGCGGTTGATGATCAGCTGGATGGCCATCGCGCGGCGGACCGACTCCTCGGTCGGCGTGGTGATCGCCTCGTCGTAGGCGTTGGTGTGCAGGCTGTTGCAGTTGTCGTAGATGGCGTAGAGCGCCTGCAGCGTCGTGCGGATGTCGTTGAAGTCGATCTCCTGCGCGTGCAGCGACCGGCCCGACGTCTGGATGTGGTACTTGAGCATCTGGCTGCGCTCGTTCCCGCCGTAACGGTGTTTGATCGCCTTGGCCCAGATGCGGCGCGCGACCCGGCCGATCACCGCGTACTCGGGGTCGATGCCGTTGCTGAAGAAGAAGGAGAGGTTGGGCGCGAAGTCGTCGATCGCATCCCGCGCGCCAGGTAGTACTCGACGTAGGTGAAGCCGTTGGCCAGCGTGAAGGCGAGCTGGGTGATGGGGTTCGCGCCCGCCTCGGCGATGTGGTAGCCGCTGATGGACACCGAGTAGAAGTTGCGCACGCCGCGGTCGATGAAATACTGCTGCATGTCGCCCATCATGCGCAGCGCGAACTCGGTGGAGAAGATGCAGGTGTTCTGGGCCTGGTCCTCCTTGAGGATGTCGGCCTGCACGGTGCCGCGCACGTTGGCCAGGGTGTCGCGGCGGATCCGCTCGTACACCTCGCGCTCGAGCACCCGGTCGCCGCCGGAGCCGAGCAGCAGCAGGCCCAGGCCGTCGTGGCCCGGAGGCAGCGGGCCCTGGTAGGCGGGGCGCGCCAGGCCCAGCGCGGCGTAATCCCGCTCGATCCGCGCCGCCGTCGCCTCGGCGCGGCCCTCGCCGCGCAGCCACTTCTCGCACTGCTGGTCGATCGCGGCGTTCAGGAAGAAGGCGAGCAGCATGGGCGCGGGGCCGTTGATGGTCATCGACACCGACGTCTTCGGGTCGGCGAGGTCGAAGCCGGAGTAGAGCCGTTTGGCGTCGTCGAGGCAGCTGATGCTGACGCCGGAGTTGCCGATCTTGCCGTAGATGTCGGGGCGCTCGTCGGGGTCGTCGCCGTAGAGCGTGACCGAGTCGAAGGCGGTCGAGAGCCGCTTGGCCGGCAAGCCCCGCGAGACGTAGTGGAAGCGCCGGTTGGTGCGCTCGGGGCCGCCTTCGCCGGCGAACATCCGGGTCGGGTCCTCGGCGGTGCGCTTGAACGGGTAGACGCCGGCGGCGTAGGGAACTCGCCGGGCGCGTTCTCGGTCAGCAGCCAGCGCAGCAGGTCGCCCCAGTCGTCCCAGCGCGGCAGCGCGACCGGGGGATCCGCGTCCCGCTCTGCGAAAGCGTGACCAGCGGCTGCTCCACCACGTTGTCGCGCACCTGGAAGCGGTAGGTGTCCTGCGCGTAGCGTTCGCGGGTCGCGGGCCAGGTGCGCAGCTGATCCGCGCAGCGGACGTCCAGGTGACGCAGCAGCGCGGCGTAGCCGCCGAGCAGTTCCGCACAGCCGGCCGGGTCGCCGTCGCGGGCCTGCGGCGCGGGCAGCACGTCGGCGGGATCGGGCTCCTCGCCGCGCAGCTCGCACAGCGCGCCGTGGAGGCGGTAGAGGCGGCGCGCGAGCCCGCTCTGCTCCTGCACGAAGGCGTCGTGGCGGCGGCTGGCCTCGACGATCTCCGACAGGTAGCGCTGCGCGCCGGCGGGATGATGAAGTTGCGCTCGGTGGTGACCGGGTCGCCGCCCACGGCCGTGGGAAAGTCCGCGCCCGTCCGGGCGCCGATCACGCGCATGAGGTGGCCGTAGAGGGCGTTGAGTCCCGGGTCGTGGAACTGGCTGGCGATGGTCGCGAAGACCGGCAGCTCGCCGGGCGCCGCCTCGAAGAGGCCGTGGTTGCGGGCGTACTGCTTGCGCACGTCGCGCAGGGCGTCCTGGGCGCCGCGGCGCTCGTACTTGTTGATCGCGACGACGTCGGCGAAGTCGAGCATGTCGATCTTCTCGAGCTGGGACGCGGCGCCGTACTCGGCGGTCATCACGTAGAGCGACACGTCCGAATGCTCGACGATCTCGGTGTCGCTCTGGCCGATGCCCGAGGTCTCCACGATCACCAGGTCGAAGCCGGCCGCGCGGCAGACGGCGATGGCGTCGCGCACGTGGCCGCTGAGCGCGAGGTTGGCCTGGCGCGTGGCCAGCGAGCGCATGTAGGCGCGCGCATCGCCGATGGCGTTCATGCGGATGCGGTCGCCCAGCAGCGCGCCGCCCGACTTGCGCTTGCTCGGGTCGACGCTGACCACCGCGACCGTCCTGTCGCCGAACTCGTGCAGGAAGCGGCGCACCAGCTCGTCCACCAGCGACGACTTGCCGGACCCGCCGGTGCCGGTGACCCCCAGCACGGGAGCACGGCGCGATTCGGCCAGCGCCGCGATCATCGGCGCGATCCCGGCGTAGGTCTCCGGCAGGTTCTCGGCCAGCGTGATCGCGCGCGCGATCGCCTGCGGGTCGCGGGCCTCGATCCCGGCGACCAGCGCGGCATCGGCCTGCTCCACCGTGGGGAAGTCGCAGCCCCGCAGGACCTCGTCGATCATGCCCTGCAGGCCCAGGGACCGCCCGTCGTCGGGCGAGAAGATGCGGGCGATGCCGTGGGCGTGCAGCCGGGCGATCTCGTCCGGCAGGATGGTGCCGCCGCCGCCGCCGTAGATGCGCGTCGCCGAGCCGCGCTCGCGCAGCAGGTCGTGCATGTACTCGAAGAACTCCAGATGCCCGCCCTGGTAGGAGGTGATCGCCACGCCCTGGGCGTCCTCCTGGATGGCGCAGTCCACGATCTCGTGCACCGAGCGGTTGTGCCCGAGGTGGATCACCTCGGCCCCGCCCGCCTGCAGCAGCCGGCGCATGATGTTGATGGCGGCGTCGTGGCCGTCGTAGAGGCTGGCGGCCGACACGATGCGCACGTGGTGGCGCGGCTTGTAGAGACGGACTTCGGGCATGCACTTTCCTCGCGGGCGGAGAAGCGCCCGGCCCGCGGGGCCGGGCGGTCATCGATCTGCGAAACTCCTGGAAGTTATAGCACAGGGGCCATTCCCGGGCAATGTGCGGCGGCCGCTTGCATCGCGCCGCGGTTTCGTTAACATCGGGGGACACCCGCGTCCCGGAGGATCCCATGGCCGTCCGTCCCCCAGCCCCGAAGAAGCCCGTCTTCAAGGTCAGCAGCTGCGAGTGCGCGGACTGCCGGGCCGCCTGCCTCAACTCGCCCGGGTGGTTCCAGCCGGCCGAGGTGCCCCGGCTGGCCAAGCATCTCGGCCTGACGGTCGAGGAGACCTTCCGCAGGTACCTGGCCGTGGGCGTTACCCACACGACCGACGGTTCGCCCCGCCACGGCGTGATGCCGCACAAGCTGCGCGACCACAAGAAGCCGGGCAGCGTCTGGACCCTGCAGGAGCTGGCCGATCCCGGGCGCTGCATCTTCTTCGACCACGGCAAGTGCACGATCTACGGGGTGCGGCCCTACGAGTGCGCCCGCATGATCCACGGCCGCGAGAACGAGGCGGTGAAGCTGCGCCGCACGATCGTCAAGAACTGGACCGCCGAGGCCCTGGCCCTTTTCGCCAGACTGACGAAGACCAAGCTGACCGGCGCGCCGCCGCCCCTGGGCTCGCGTCGGCCCGGAACCGCGCCCGCGCGCGCCGCCGGCGGGAAGAAGCCGCCGGCGAAGCCGAAGGGTTCGTCGTGACCGGCGGGCGACCCGTCTACCTGGACTGCAACGCCACCACGCCCCTGGATCCGCGCGTCGGCGAGGTCATGCGCGCCGCCATGGACCTGTTCGGCAATCCCAGCAGCGGCCACGTCTACGGTCGCGAGGCCCGCGCGGTCCTCGACCGCGCGCGCGCCGAGGTGGCGGGACTCCTGGGCTGCTCTCCCCCCGAGATCGTGTTCACCAGCGGCGGCACCGAGTCCGACAACCACGCGATCAAGGGCGCGGCCTGGGCGCGCGCGGACCGCGGCCGGCACCTCGTGGTCTCGGCCGTGGAACATCCCGCCGTGCAACGGCCGGCGGCCTGGCTCGCGGCCCTGGGCTGGGAGGTGGCGACGGTCCGGGTGGACCGCGACGGCCGGGTCGATCCCGAGGACGTCGCGCGCGCTGTGCGGCCGGACACCGCGCTGGTCTCGGTCATGCACGCCAACAACGAGGTGGGCACCCTGCAGCCGATCGCGGCGATCGCCCAGGCCGCGCGCGCGGCCGGCGCCCTGATGCACACCGACGCCGCCCAGACCGCCGGCAAGGTCGCGGTGCGCGTCGGCGAGCTGGACGTCGATCTGCTGTCGCTGGCCGGGCACAAGCTCTACGGGCCGAAGGGCATCGGCGCGCTCTACGTGCGCGGCGGCGTGACGCTGGAGAGCCTGAACCACGGCGCCGGCCACGAACTGGGCCGCCGCGCGGGCACCGAGAGCGTCATGCTGGCCGCCGGTCTCGGCGAGGCGGCGCGGCTCGCGGCCGAACAGCTGGGCGAAGAGCTGCCGCGCTTGACCAAGCTGCGCGACCGGCTCGAGTCCGCCCTGTGCGCGGCCGTCACCGACGCCGTGGTCCACGCCCGACGGGCGGAACGCCTGCCCAACACCCTGAGCATCGGTTTTCCCGGCGCGCGCGCCGACCGGCTCCTGGCCCGGCTGGAGGGCGTGGCCTGCTCCGCGGGCGCGGCCTGCCACGCCGGCGGCACGGAAGTGTCGGCCGTGCTCGCGGCCATGGACGCGCCGCGCGAGGCCGCCCTCGGCACCCTGCGCTTCTCGGTCGGCCGCTTCACGACCCGCGAGGACATCGACCGGGCCGTGCCGCTGATCCTCTCCGCCGTGGCCGGCGCGCGACAGGAACCGTGATCGATTCCGGCTGGTTTTTATTTCAAACGGCCGTCAACTTTTTGCCGTCTCCTGCGTGTCTAATGCTGCGTGATCTCCCGCCATTCGGATCCAGGAGAACGACCATGCTGCGACCTCAGAGGATTCCGCCCGCCGTCCGCACGTCCCTGCTGTTGGTGGCCACGCTGCTGGGGTTGGCCCTGGCCGTCTCGCGGGTGCGCGCGCAGGACGGGACCGGCGCAGGACCGGGGCGCGTCGAGGCCTGGCGGCTCGACGAGCCCGTCAGCGTCGACGGGATCCTGGACGAGGCGGCGTGGCGGCGGCCGACGGCCCACCCCCTCTACCAGAACGAGCCCGACAACGGGGCGCCGCCGCGTCAGCCCACGGATTGGTGGGTGGCCTACGACGACGAGGCGCTGTACGTGGCGGCGCGGCTGCACGAGAGCGATCCCGACTCGATCCGCACGAGCCTGGGGCGGCGCGACACCTGGCCGGAGTCGGACTGGGTCTACGTGAACCTCGACACCTACAACGACGACCGCAGCGGCTTCTCGTTCTCCGTGAACCCCTCCGGCGTCATCGGCGACGGGGAGCTCTACAACGACGGCGCCAGCGACAACACCTGGGACGGCGTCTGGGAGTGCGGCACGCGGACCGACGCGGGCGGCTGGAATCTCGAGATGCGCATCCCGTTCTCGCAACTGCGCTTCCCCGACGCACCGCAGCAGGTCTGGGGGATCAACTTCTCGCGCCGCTACTCGCGCTGCGGCGGCCGCGAGGAACTCTTCCACCGGCCGCGTCAGGAATCCGGCTACCAGAACCGCTTCCCCGACCTGGTGGGCATCGCCGGCGTGCAGCCGGTGCGCGAGGTCGAGGCGCTGGCCTACGGCACGACCCGCGGCCGTTTCGAACAGGTCGCCCCCGGCGATCCCTTCCGCTCGTCGAACGAGTACGACGCCGACGCCGGCCTGGACCTGCGCTACCGCATCACCAACGATTTGGCCGTCTCGGCCACGGTCAACCCGGACTTCGGCCAGGTCGAGGTCGATCCCGCCGTGGTCAACCTGTCCGACGCCGAGACCTACTACCCCGAGAAGCGCCCGTTCTTCGTCGAGGACACCGGTGTCTTCCGCTTCGGGCGCGAGGGCACCAACAGCACCTGGAACTTCAACTGGGGCGACCCGACGCTTCTGCACAGCCGGCGTATCGGGCGCTCCCCGCAGCTGCGGCTGGACGACCACGATTACGCCGACGTCCCCGGCACGGCGACCATCCTGGGCGCGGCGCGGCTGGGCGGCACGGTGGGCGGGATGCGGGTGGGGGCCATGAGCGCGCTGACCGCGGGCGAGTACGCCCGGCTCTCGACCGCCGGCGTCGCCGGCGAGCAGCTCGTCGAGCCGCGCACCAGTTACAATGCGCTGCGCCTGCAACGGACCTACGCCGGCGGCCGGCGCGGCCTGGGACTGATGGCCACCGGCGTGCTGCGCGGCCTCGACGACCCCGCGGCCCGCGACCAGCTCGCCGCGCAGGCGTGGGCGCTGGGCCTGGACGGCTGGACGCGCCTGGACGCCGGCGGGACCTGGGCGCTGCGCGGCTACCTGATGGGTTCGCGCATCAGCGGCGCGGCGCCGGCGCTGGACCTGGCGCAGCGCTCGTCGCGGCGCTACTACCAGCGTCCGGACGCGGACTACCTCGGCTACGATCCCACGCGCACCGCCCTGGAGGGCTGGATGGGCCGCGCCCTGCTCAACAAGGAGAAGGGGGCCGTCACGCTGAATGCCGCGGTCGGCGCGGTCTCCCCCGGCTTCGAGATCAACGACCTGGGCTGGCTGTCCAGATCCGACCGCGTCAACACACACCTGGCGACGGGCTACCGCTGGACCGAGCCGACGCGCCTGTTCCGCTCCCGCTCCGTATCCCTGGCCGGCTACCGCACCTGGGACTTCGGCGGCCGGCCCGAGGACGTGGGGTTCTGCGCCTTCGCGAGCTGCACCTTCGCCAATTACTGGGGCTTCGACGGGCAGGTCTTCGCCTCGCCGGACCGCTACTCGAACAACTACACGCGCGGCGGGCCGCGCATGGTCGTGCCGACCTTCGCCAGCGTCGACTACTCGTTCTACACCGACACGCGCCGGACCGTGACCGCCAGCCTCGGCGGCAGCTACGGCGAGGTCACCGACAGCAGCGTCTACTGGAGCCTGTGGTCCGAGGTCGCGGCGCGCCCCTCGGACGCGCTGCAGCTGACGTTCTCCCCGTCGTACAACGTCACCCACGAGGCGACGCAGTGGGTGACGCGCGTGGACGACCCCCTGATGACCGCCACCTACGGCAGCCGCTACGTCTTCGCCAAGATGGACATGCAGCAGGTCTTGTTGACCACGCGCGTGGACTGGACCTTCACGCCCAACCTGACGCTGCAGACCTACGTGCAGCCCCTGTTCGCCGTCGGCCGCTACCAGGGCCTCAAGGAGTTCCAGCGCCCGAGCACCTACGACTTCGCCGTCTACGGGCGCGACGGCGGCTCCACGCTGGAGCGCGGCGACGACGGCTCCTACCTCGTGGATCCCGACGGCGACGGGCCGGCGGCCGCCTTCGCGGTCGCGGACCCCGACTTCAACCTCAAGTCGCTGCAGGTGAACCTGGTGCTGCGCTGGGAGTACGACCCGGGCTCCACGTTCTACCTGGCCTGGACCCAGGGCCGCGCCAACTTCGACGATCCCGGCCGCATGGACCTGCGGCGCGACACGCGCTCGCTGCTGGAGTCCCCGGGCGACGACATCGTGATGGTGAAGGTCACGCGGCGGTTCGGCATCTGATCAGGAGCCGTTCTCCGCTGGCGCGGCCGCCATGCAGCGGGTACGATGCGGCCATGACACGCGCGACGGCATTCACCGCGGCGGCCGGCGTCCGCACGCCCCTGATCTGCGGGCCGATGTTCCCCTGCAGCAACCCCGAACTCGTGGCCGCGGTCTCGGCGGCCGGCGGTCTGGGCGTGGTGCAGCCGATGTCGCTGACGTCGGTGCACGGCTGGGATTTTCGCGACGGCCTGCGCCGCATCCGCGAACTGTCGGGCGGCGCTCCGGTCGGTTTGAACATCCTGCTGGAACACGGCTTCCGGCGCTACCAGCGGCGGCTGGACGCGTGGATCGACATCGCGCTGGAACAGGACGTGCGCTTCTTCCTGACCGCCCTGGGCCACCCGCGCGCGATCGTGGAGCGCATCCACGCCGCAGGCGGCCTCGTCTACCACGACGTGACGGGCAAGGGCTTCGCCGCCAAAGCCGTGGACGCCGGCGTCGACGGCCTGATCTGCGTCAACGACCGCGCCGGCGGGCACGCGGGACGCCGTTCGCAGGAGCGCCTGTTCGCGGAGCTGTCGGGGTACGGGCTGCCCCTGGTCTGCGCCGGCGGCGTCGGCACGCCGCAGGAGTTCCGCGCGGCCCTGGACGCGGGCTACGCCGCGGTGCAGTGCGGCACGCGCTTCATCGCCACCGACGAGTGCACGGCCCACGCCGACTACAAGGCGGCCATCCTGGCCGCCCGCGCCACGGACATCGTGCTGACCGAGAAGCTCACCGGCGTGCCGGTGTCGGTGATCCGCACCCCGACGATCGACCGGCTGGGTCTGGAGGCCGGCGGACTCGCCAAGCGCCTGCTGCGCCACCCCCGCACCAAGAAGTGGATGCGCGCCTGGTACCTGGGCCGCTCGCTGCGCCGCCTGCCCGCGGCCGCACGCGAGGGCGGCGCCTACCGCGACCTGTGGCAGGCCGGCCGCAGCGTCGAGGGGATCGTGTCGGTGATGCCGGCGAGCGAAGTGGTGCGGGGATTCGCGGCGGCGCTCGGCGACGGCGAGGCCGGTGGATCGTGAAGATCTTCTGTTCCTACTGCAGCGCCGCGAAGCGTGAGGACGACGGCCTGCTGCCTGCCATCGAGCGCTACCTCAGCGATCGTCTGCGCGTCCTGTGGCTGCAGGGCCGCGCGCAGGGTACGCCTCTGTTCATCCTGTCGGGAGAGTTCGGCCTGCTCGGCGCCGAGGAGTCCATTCCCTGGTACGACCATCTGCTGCGGCCGGACGAGGTCGCGACGCTGGCCGTCGGCGTGGCGGCGAAGTTGCGCGAGCTGGGGGTCGAGGCCGTGGAGTACCACACGGCGTCGCCGGTGGAGCACCCGGATGTGCAGCCCTACTTCGAGGTGATCAGCGCGGCCTGCGCGACGGCCGGCGCCTCCCTGCACATCGTGCGGCGGGGCGCCCCCCGCCCCCCGGGGGGCGGGCCCCCCCCCCCCCAAGGGTCTGCTGCCCCCTCCCCCCCGTTTCCCCCGTCCCCTTCACGGGGGTGCGCCCCCCCCCCGGGGGGGGGGCTGTGTTGTGGGGGCGGGGCGCCCCGCGGGGTCGTGCGTCCGGCGCCCCCCCCTTTTTTCTTTTTTCCGTCCCTCTTCCCTTTCGTCCCCTTTGTGGCGGGGGTGCGGGGCCCCCGGTCCCCCCTCCCGCTGGTTGGTGTTTCCGGGGGGCGTGGGCGGGGGCCCCCCCCCCCCCTTTTTGTGTTTCCGCGGGCTTGGGGGGGCGCGCGGTGGGGGGTGCGGGGGGGGGCCGCCCCCCGTACCTCTCCCCCACCCCCCCGGCCGGTCCTGTTTCGGCGCTGGTTTGCATTTCTACAACAGGACCCCCCCCCGCGGCCTGCACATTCGGGGGGTCGGGGTTTCCCCCCCCCCCCCCCCCCCCCCCCCCAACCCCCGGCCCGCCCCCCCCTCCGGCCCTCCCTTTTCCCCCCGGGCTTCTCCCCCCCTTTCCCCAAAACCCGTCCTACCCGGCGACCCGCCCTGAGCGCACGACCCCGATCACCGCCGCATAGCGCCCCGCCGCCGCACCCTCCCGCCGGTAGCTGAAGAAGAGATCGTTGCGGCAGAGCGAGCACAGCCCGGCCGTGACGATCGCCTCGTCGCGCAGTCCGGCGCCGCGCAGCTGCGCCCTGTTGGCGGCCCACAGGTCGAAGTGGAGGCTGCCCTCGCGCTCGCGGAAGAAGGCGGCGGCGCCGGGACCCAGATCCTTCAGGGCGCGGTCGCGCACCTCCTCGCCCACCTCGTAGCAGCAGGGCCCGGCCGAGGGCGCGATCCCGGCGCGCAGTCGCGACGGGTCGGCGCCGGCCAGCGCGAGGTCGGCGACCAGCCGCGCCGTGATGCCCTGGACCGTCGAGCGCCAGGAGGCGTGGGCCACGCCCCAGATCCCAGTGCCGTCGGGCCGCTCACCGGCCACCAGCACCAGTGGGCAGTCGGCGCTGCGGGCCATGACGCCCAGGCCGGGACGGTCGGTCCACAGGGCGTCGCCGGGACCCGCGTAGCCGGCGACGTCGGCGTGCAGCACTGCGTCGCCGTGGACCTGGAACGCCCAGGCGGCGCCGTCGAGGCCCAGCGCGACGGCCAGGGCTCCGGCCGCCACGGCGTGCGTGGGGTGGTGGGAGGGCTCGTCGCCGAGGTCGGGCCCGTCGCGCGTGGTCACGGCGTGCACCAGGGCGGGCGCGGCGAGATGGGGGAAGACGCCGCGTCGGCGGCCCTGGCCGTCGTCGACCAGCACGAAGCCGTTCATCAGGTCTCCGCCTCGGTGGCGGCGGCCACCGCGGCCAGGACGTCGCGCGCCAGATCGGTGAGCGAGGGGTCGCGCGCTCCCATGACCAGCACCAGGTCGCCCGCGCGGGCTTCGGCGGCGATGAGCCGCGGCAGGTCGGCGCGGTCCTCTGCGAAGCGGGCGTCGCGCCCGGCGGCCCGGACCTCGCGCACGATGTCGCGCGAGGAGATGTCGCGGGTCACGGTGCCGCCGGCGAAGAAGATCTCCGGCAGCCAGAGCACGTCGCCAGGCGCGAGCGCGCCGGCGAAGGCGGCGACGAGGTCGTCGCGCAGGAAGCGCGTGGGGCCGAAGCCGTGGGGCTGGAAGACGGCGAGGATCCTGCCGCCGCGCAGGCGGCCCGTGGCCAGCGCTGCGCGCAGCTTCTCCGGGTTGTGCGCGAAGTCGTCGACGACCGTGACGCCGCGCGCCGCGCCCAGGGTCCGGAAGCGGCGGGCCACACCGCGGAAGTCCCGCAGAGACTCGGCGATCAGCGGCAGAGAGGCGCCGGCCGCGGCGGCCGCGGCGGTCGCCGCCAGCGCGTTGAGCACGTCGTGGCGGCCGGGGGTCGGCAGCGCGAACTCCGTGCCGCCGACGCGGAAGCGCGAGCCGTCGGGCCGCAGTTCGACCGCCTCGGCCCGCACTCCGCGCCCGGGCCGAAGCCGAAGCGCGCGTCGGGGCGCAGCTCGTCGAGGTTCGCATCCTCGCCGCAGATCAGGGGGCCCGACACGCGGTCGCGGAAAGTGCGGAACATCGCCGCCACCTCGGCGGTCTCCTTGTGGTCGCGCTGCAGGTTGAGCACCACGCCGCACCAGGGCTCGTAGCGCACCAGGCTGCCGTCGCTCTCGTCGGCCTCGACGACCAGCAGATCGCCCCGCGGATCCGCCCAGGCGTTGCCGGGGACGCCGCGCTCCTCCAGCTCGACCAGGGCGCCGCCGGTGATCACCGACGGCTGCAGCCCGGCGCCGCGCAGGGCGGCGAAGGTCATGGCCACGACCGTCGACTTGCCGCTGGTCCCGGTCACGGCGATCGTGCGCCGCGCCTTCACGAAGCGGGCCAGCAGCTCGCTGCGGTGCAGCAGCGGCACCCCCCGCTCGCGGGCGACCCGGAGGTCGGGGTTGTCCTGCTCCACGGCGGTCGAGACCACGACCTCGTCGCAGCCGGATGCCGCACCGGTGCCGTCCTGGGGCAGGATCGCGATCCCGGCCGCGGCCAGCGCGGCGCGCAGGTCGGCGTTGCTCCCGCCATCGAAGGAGCGGTCGCTGCCGCTGACGCGGCCGCCGCAGGCGGCGTGGTAAAGGGCCAGCGCGGACATGCCGCTGCCGCCGACCCCGACGAAGTGGTAGGCGGCCGGGCGTTCAGACGATGACAACGGGATCACCCTCGTCGACGCGCTCGAACAGGTTGAGCACGTCGGTGTTGCTCATGCGGATACAGCCCTGGGAGACGGGTTCGCCGATGCGGTCCTCGTGGTTGGTGCCGTGGATGTAGATGAAGCGGCCCTCCGAGTCGCAGCCGGGGCCGCGGTTCACGCCCTCTTCGCAGCCCTGCAGAGTGAGGATGCGGGTCAGGATCAGGTCGTCCCGCGGCGCGGGTTCACCCGGGCGCCACACGCCCTCGGGCTCGCGGCTGGTGAACCAGGTCCCGAGCTCCCGCCCCGCGCCGATGCGCCGCGCGATCCGGTGCACGCCCGGCGGGGTGCCGAGGGAGCCTTCGCGCCCGTTCAGGCCGGCGGTGGCCGTCGAAACGCCGTAGACGCGGCTCGCGCGCCCCTCCTCGATCAGCACCAGGCACTGGTCGGCGACGCTCACCAGGAGCCAGCGCACCGGTTCCGGCCCCAGGACCTGCCGGAGCCGCGCCTGGGCGCTGCGGTGCATCTCGCTGTCGATCAAGCCGTTGCCGCAGCGCTGCATGTCGGCGCCCTTTCCCGGTGTGTGCTGATGCCGGGACCCTAACACCGCCGCGCCGCGCCGGGCAACGACCGACTGCAACTAACTGTGAATTTGAAAACAGTGCGGCCGATGACCATGATTGGACTCCGGAGCACCCGCTCCCCACAGATCCCACCGCCCGCGGAGGAGCCATGACCGAGATCAGCGGCGCAGCGCTGCCGTTCGACATCGACCGCGCCCTCGACGATCAGATCCTGGCCGTGATGCAGAACCGCCCCACGGTGGTGCTGACCGAGGCGCTGGACCCGCGCACCGTCGAGGCCGCCTGCCACCTGTCCCGCTTCGCGCGCCTGGTGTTCCTGGCGGACGAGGCGGCGGTGAGGGCCGTCCAGCACGAGCAGCTGCCGCACCTCGACGCCACCCGCGTGGCGTACACCTTCCAGAACGCGGCCTTCGTCGATCCGGCGTCCCGCTCCGACCTTCTGGACGAGTTCGTCACCGAGTACCTGTCCCTGCCCGCGGAACTGCGCCGCGCCGACCTCCCGCAGGAGGCGCGCAAGCTGCTGAGCGAGCCCGCCCGCTTCGGCATCATGTGCGTGCGCTGCGGCCACGCCGATACGGTCGTCGGCGGCCTGACGCACGAGCCGCGGGATTACTTCCGCCCCATGCTGCGCCTGCTGCGCGTCAACAAGGTCATGTGCGAGGCGGGCATCTTCGTGCTGCCGCCCGACCACCCGGCGGACATCTTCCCGCACAACATCGTGGTCTTCGGCGACGTGGGCGTGAACGCGACGATGACGCCCGAGACCCTGGCCCGCATCGCGGTGGGCACCTGCGCCGTGGCCCGCGACCTCTTCCCCGAGGACGTGCTGCCGACGATCAACGGCGCCATCGTCAGCTACTCGCACAAGGGCTCCGACGAGGGCCCGTCGCCCGAGCTGGTCCGCCGCGCCACGGCCCTGGTGCCGGAGATCCTGGCCGAGCGCGTCGCCCTGGGCGAGCGCTACCGCACGATCCACATCGAGGGCGAGGTGAAGATCTCCACCGCCCTCTCGCGGCGCTCGGCCATGTACTACCAGCCGGCCGAGGGCGCGCCCGGCGGCACCAACGTCATCATCGCCCCCAACCTCGACCTGGGGAACCTGCTGTTCCACCTCTACGCCACGCGCTACCCGGAGGCGAAGAAGTTCCCGGTGATGTTCGGCGTGCGTTTCAAGGGCGTGGACCTGCCGATGGACTCCTCGGCCCAGGACGTCATGCTCGCCGTCAAGGCCAGCCTGCTGCGCCACCACAAGTTCGGCCACTGGACCCGCACCCCCAAGGACACCTTCTTCCCGCGCCCGCGCATCCTGGCGATCAACCCCGGCTCGACCAGCACCAAGATCAGCGTCTACGAGGGCGACCTCGAGAGCTTCACCAAGGAGCTGCAGCACGGCGCCGAGGAGCTGGCGCCCTTCGACGCGCGGCCCATCACCGAGCAGGCGGGATTCCGCAAGCAGGCCGTGCTGGCCGCCCTGGCCGAGCACGACCTGACGCTGGCCGACCTCGACGCCGTCGCCGGCCGCGGCGGCCTGGTGCGGCCCATCCCCCACGGCACCTACGCCGTCAACGAGCGGATGCTGGCCGACCTGCGCGCCGCCGTGGGCGGGGAGCACGCCTCGAACCTCGGCGCGCTCATCGCCGACGAGCTCTGCCGCGGCACCGACCTGCCCGCCTACATCGTCGACCCCGTGGTCGTGGACGAGGTCTGGGAGAAGGCCAAGATCACCGGCTTCAAGGCGGTCCGCCGCCTGGTGATCAGCCACGCCCTGAACCAGATCGCCACGGCGCAGCGCTTCGCGCAGGAGCACGAGACGTTCTACGAGCGCATCAACGTGATCGTCTGCCACATGGGCGGCGGCATCACCGTCGGCGCCCACCGCCGGGGCCGCTACATCGACGTCAACAACGGCCTCAACGGCGAGGGGCCCTTCACGCCGCAGCGCTCGGGCACCGTGCCCACCGGCCAGCTCATCGACCTGTGCTTCTCCGGGCGTTACACCAAGGCCGAGCTGAAGCTGCTGAACAAGGGCCGCGGCGGGCTGATCGACCTGCTCGGGACCGCGGACCTGCGCGAGGTGGAGAAGCGCGTCGCGGACGGCGACGAGTGGGCGGCCCTGGTCTTCGACGCCCTGGCCTACCAGATCGCCAAGCACATCGCCATGCTGCTGCCCGCCTTCCAGGACGAGCCCGTCGACGGCATCCTGCTGACCGGGGCATGGCCCGCAGCGCCGGCCTGGTCGCGGCGATCCGCGCCTACGTCCCCGGGGCACTGCGGCCGCGTCGCCGTCTATCCCGGCGAGAACGAGATGGCCGCCCTGGTCCAGGGCGCCCTGCGCGTCCTGAACGGCAAGGAAGCGGCCCGCACCTACGCCCCGGAGGCCGGATCGTGACCCCCATCCGCACGCTCGACGAGCTGGTCGCCTCGCTGCGCGCCTCGCCGGCCCGGCACGTGGCCGTGGCCGCCGGCCACGACCCCAACACGATCGAAGCCGCGGCGCGCGCCGTCCGCGAGGGCATCGCGCGGGTGACCCTGGTGGGCGACGCGGCCCGCATCGGCGCCCTGTGCGGCGCGCAGGGCCTCGACCGCGGCGCCTTCACGGTGATCGACGAGCCCGACGTCGCGGCCGCCGGGCTGCGCGCCCGCGACCTGGTGCGCGACGGCCGCGCCGACGTGCTGATGAAGGGCCTGATCGGCACCGCCGACTACATGAAGTCGATCCTGGACAAGGAGCGCGGCCTGCTGCCGCCGGGCGCGGTCCTGACCCACCTGACGGTGATGGAATTGCCGGCCCACAGCGCGCGCCACGGCAAGCTGCTGTTCGTCAGCGACGTCGCGATCATCCCGCTGCCGGACCTCGCCACCAAGAAGAAGATCCTGCGCTGCTGCATCGACGCCGCGCACAGCTTCGGGCTGGAGCGGCCCCTGGCCGCCCTGCTTGCCGCCAGCGAGAAGGTCAGCCCCAAGATGCCGGCGACCGTCGAGGCGGCGGCCATCGCGGCGGACGCGGCCGCGGAGTTCCCCGACGCCGTGGTCGACGGCCCCCTGGCTCTGGACGTCGCCATCTCGCCCGAGGCCTGCGTCATCAAGGGCCTGGACTCGCCGTTGGGCGGCGCCGCGGACATCCTGGTCTTCCCCAACATCGAGAGCGGCAACGTCTTCTACAAGGCGGGCACCCTGCTCTCCCGGGGCCGCCTGGCCGCCGCGGTCGTGGGCACGAGCGCGCCCTGCGTCCTGACCAGCCGCGCCGACAGCGAAGAATCCAAATTCCTCTCCATCGCCCTCGGCTGCCGCCTGGTCCGCTGAACCGGTTCGGCCGCGATCGAGTGGATGCCCCTTCCCTTGCCCGCGCCTCCTCTCGTCCGCCCCACATCGACCCGCCGAGACGGGGGTGTCTGCAGGGTCCCTGCGCCAGGAGGGCGCAGGGACCCGAAAGCCAAGCGCTCCGGGCACAGGACGTGCCCGGAGCGCGTCCCCCGTCTCGGCGGGTCGATGTGGGGCGGACGAAGGAGATCCGGGCAACGGGAAGGGCACGTCCACTCGATCGCGGCCGAAACCCTCAAGTGGGAACGGGCGCGGCCGATGACAGCGTTAACCAAAGTCCTGCCGCCGAGCTCTTCGTCGCCCACGGAGCCCGCAGATGGATGTCGCAACCCGAGGACCCGGCACGTTCAAGGACGAATTTGCCGAGGCTTTTCGCACCGTCAAGCTGCCGGTCCTGCCGGCGGCCGTGTCGCGCCTGCTGGCGGAGGTGAACAGCCCCGAGGCCGAGGTCGGGCGCATCGAGCGCATCATCGCGGCGGAGCCGCAGATCAGCGCCAAGGTGCTGCGCACGATCAACTCCTCGCACTTCGCCCTGCGCACCCAGGTGACGTCGATCCGCCACGCCGTGGCCCTGCTGGGGCTGGACCGCATCCGCTCGATCGTGCTGAGCTACGCGATCCTGGAATCGGTGCCGCACCCCCCGACCACCCTGTTCAAGCACGAGGCCTTCTGGTCGGACACGCTGCTGCGCTCGCTGCTGGCCCGCATCCTCGCGCGCCGCTCCGGCATCGGCGACGAGGAGGAGGCGTTCACGGCGATGATGCTGGCGGACATCTCGATCCCCGTCCTGCTGACCGTCTACGCCGACGTCTACCTGTCGGTCTTCGCGCGCTGGAGCGGGCAGCCCAACGAGCTGGCGCAGCTCGAGCGCGACCACGTCGGCTGGGACCACGCCCTGGCCAGCGCCTGGATCCTGGAGAAGTGGGAGTTCCCGCCCTCGCTGGTGATGGTCGCGGGCGCGCACAACTGCAACGCCGAACAGATCCGCCGCCAGGGCCTCGCCAATACGGTCGCGCTGCCGGTGATGGTGGCCTCGCTGCTGCCCAGCGCGCTCAAGCCGGACGCGGCCCGCTGCCGCAACCTGATCCGCGTCGCCCGCAAGGAGCTGAACATCGCACCGCCGGCCTGGCCGGCGATCCACGACCAGGTGCGCGAGAGCTTCGGCGCCATCTGCACGGAGTTCGACCTCGCCGGGCACCTCGCCCTGGAAGTGCTGAACGTGCTGCGCGATACGGCCAGCCATTAACCGACACCGGAAGGCGGCGACGCCATGGGCCTGCTCGACTCCCTGAAGCTGCACACCGCCGTGGCGGGCGGGGACTTCGACGTGATGTTCGCGCGCGTGAAGCTGCCGCCGCTGCCCGCCGCCGTGGCGAAGGTGCTGGAGGAAGTGAACCGCGAGGAGCCGGACGTCGCGAAGCTGGAGACGATCATCGGCGCCGAGCTGGAGCTGAGCGTGCGGATCCTGACGACCATCAACTCGGCGCTCTTCGCGCTGCGCAACGAGGTCACCAGCGTCCGCCACGCCATCAGCCTGCTGGGGTTCGACCGGGTCCGCTCGGTGATCCTGGGCTACTCGGTGCAGGACGCGCTGCCCCGGCCGCCGGGCGAGCTGTTCCGGCACGAGGCCTACTGGACCGACACCCTGCTGCGCTCGCTGCTCGCCCGCTCGCTGGCGCGGCGCTGCCGGCCCGCGGAGGCCGAGGCCGCCTTCACGGCCATGCTGGTGGCCGACGTGGCCGTGCCCGTGCTGCTGACCGGCTGCCAGACGTTCTACGAGCCGATGCTCGCCGAGTGGCGCCGCAGCCCGCGGCCGCTGGCCGAGATCGAGCGCGAGGCCCACGGCTGGGACCACGGCCGGGCCGGGGCCTGGATCCTGCGCTCCTGGAAGTTCCCGGAGCGGATGGCCGCCCTCGTCGAGGCGCACACCTCGACTCCCGCGCAGCTCGCCGAGGCCGGCCTGGCGGACTCGGTGGCGCCCTGCATCGCGACGTCGTCGCTGCTGCCCAGCTGCCTCTGCAGCGAGCCGGCGCGCTGCGACGCGCTGATCGACCGGTCGTTCTCGGCGCTGGACGTCCCGCCGGCCGAGTGGCCCGGCATCTACGCGGAAGTCCTCGGCGATTTCCAGGCGATCTTCGTGCAGTTCGGCCTCTCGGGCGGCCACGTGAAGGCGACCGCGGAGGTGCTCGGCGCGGCGATCCGGCGGCGCGGCCTGGAGCTCCCCCAGTGAATCAGGCCGGCGGCGGCACCTCGGCGTGAGCCGGATTCAGCGCCGGCCCTTCCGGAAATACCACACCAGTCCGGTCAGCGTGAGCCCGGCCCCCAGCAGCGACGGCAGCGGCGCCGTGATCGCCGTGACCACCAGGAACGCCGCCTGGATCACCAGCACGACGCCCAGGGTCCAGGGCCAGCCCGGCACGCGGAACGGGCGCGGGGCGTCGGGCAGGCGGCGGCGCAGGACCGCGACCGCGGCGAAGGTCGACAGGTTGAAGACCGCCGAGGTGAAGGCGAAGAAGTCGATGACCGTCTCGTAGGAGCGCCCGGCGAGGCCGGCCGCGACCAGCAGGACCGTCGCCCAGATCCCCTGGGCGACCAGCGCGCCGACCGGCGTGCGGTGACGCGCGTGGACGCCGCCGAACACGGCCGGGAACAGGCCGTCGCGGGCCATCGCGTGCCAGGTGCGGGCCTTGACCAGGACCTGCGCGTTGATGTTGCCGAAGGTGCTCAGCACCACCGCGAGCGCGATCAGCGCCGCCCCGGCCGGGCCGAGGGCGGAGCGCATCGCGTCGGCGGCGACCTGCTTCGCGCCGGCCATGCCCGCGGGGCCGAGCTGGCGCAGGTAGGCGGCGTTGACCAGCAGGTAGGTCGCCATCACCACGGCGATGCCCAGCAGCAGCGAGCGCGGCAGGTTGCGCTCCGGCTCGCGCACCTCCTCCGCCACGTAGGTGGCCCCCTCCCAGCCGCTGAAGGCGAAGAAGGCGTAGCGCAGCGACGCCCCCACGGCCAGCACCGCGGCCCAGCCGCCGGGCGAAGCGAGCGGCGCGGCCGCCGCCGCGGGCGCCGCGCCGCGGGCCGCGGTCAGCCCGACCCAGGCCACCGCGGCCAGCGCGGCCAGCTTCAGCACGGTGAGCGCGTTCTGCGCGCGGCCGCCGGCCCGCACGCCCCGGACGTTGACCCAGGTCAGCAGCCAGACCCCGCCGGCGGCCGCGGCGGTCTCGAGACCGCGCGGCCACACCGCCCCGCCGCCCGCCTCCCACAGCGTCCGCGCGTACTCGGCGAACACCAGGGCCACGGCGGCGATGGTTGCCGTCTCGGAGACGAAGAACATCGCCCAGCCGCGCAGGAACGCCCACCACGGCGGGTAGGCGGCCTTCAGGTAGGCGTACGGCCCGCCCGAGCGCGGCAGCATGGCCACCATCTCGGCGTAGCACAGCGCGCTCAGGATGGTCATGGCCCCGGCCAGGACCCAGACGCCGAAGAAGAGCGTCGCCCCGCCGGTCAGGGCCATGATCGGGCCGGGAGTGCGGAAGATGCCGGAGCCGATGATGCGGCCGACGACCAGGGAGAGGGCTTCGCGGAAGCCGAGGGCGCGGGCGAGCGCGGGCTCGCTTCCGGGCGCCGTCGCTGCCGGTTGTTGCCGTGCCGATGCCAAAGCCGCTCCTTCCTGCCCCCAGCATCGATATCACGGCCCGCTGCGGCGCGACATCGGAATCTGCACTTGAACGGCTGCAGGCGGCGGCGGACAATCGTCGAGCGGCGCCTGGAATTTGCACGATCGTACCGCAGGCACCTGAACGTCCCGGGATTTTCGCCTGCGGCCGTCGCGCGACGGCGGACGCTCACCCTCTCGTCGAACCAGATGGAGCCCCGGCATGCCATCCACGACTCCCCTGATCCTCGCCCACCGCGGCGACTCGGCGCACGCCCCCGAGAACACGCTGGCGTCCTTCGACCTGGCCCTGGCTGCCGGCGCCGACGGCGTCGAGCTCGACGTCCACCAGGCGCGCGACGGCGCCTTCGTCGTCCACCACGACCCCGACACGCCGGCCGGCGCGATCGCGGCGCTGGCGCTCGCCGACCTGCGCGGCCGCCCCGCCAAGCGCGGCGGGACGATCCCGTCGCTGCAGGACGCGCTCGCGCTGCTGGCGGCGGGCGGCCCCGCGTTCACGGTCTTCGTCGAGGTCAAGGGGATGCGCTCCTGGCCGGACCTGCGCCGCGAACTCTCGGCCTGGCGCGGACGTATGGATCTCGAAGTGCAGTCCTTCGAGCCCGACCTGCTGGCGTCGATGGCGCGCGACCGCGATGGTTGGCCGCTGGGCGTGATCGCCCGCGAGCCGGGCCCCGATCCCGCCGCCCTGCTCGCGCGTCTCGGCGCGCGCACCCTGTCGCTGCGCAAGGAGGCCGTCACGGCGGACGTCGCCGCGGCGGTCCGCGCCGCCGGCGCCCGCCTGGCCGTCTGGACGCTCAACGACGCCGGCGCCGCGCGCGCCGCGGCCGGCGCCGGCGCCGACCTGCTGATCGGGGACGATCCCCGGTTGCTGCTCACCACGTTCAACCACGGGAAGCGAACATGACGCACCGGATCCGCTCGCGCCTCGCCCCGCCCATCGTCCTCGCCCTCGCCCTCGCCTTCGCCGCCGCGGCGCGGGCGGAACCGCCCGTCCCGGCCGCCGCCGGCCACTGGGAGGGCGCCATCGTCCTGCCCGGGCAGGAACTCGGCATCAAGGTCGACCTCGCCGCGGACGGCGGGGCCTGGTCCGGCACCATCGACATCCCGATGCAGGGGGCGACCGGCCTGCCGCTCGAGAACGTGCACGCCGCGGGCGACTCCCTGGTGTTCGCCATCGCGAAGGTCCCCGGCGCGCCGACCTTCCGCGGCTTGCTCGCCGACGGCCGCCTGTCCGGCGACTTCACCCAGAACGGGATGACCTTCCCCTTCCGCCTCGGGCGCGAGGCCGGAGCGGCGCCCGAGCGTCCCCAGGAACCGCAACCGCCGTTCCCCTACCGCACCGAAGAGGTGACCTACCGCAACGGCGACGTCGTGCTGGCCGGCACGCTGACGCTCCCGGAGGGATCGGGGCCCTTCCCGGCCGCGGTGCTGCTGACCGGCAGCGGCGCGCAGAACCGCGACGAGGAGCTGTTCGCCCACAAGCCCTTCCTGGTGCTGGCCGACCACCTGACCCGCGCCGGCGTGGCGGTGCTGCGCGCCGACGACCGCGGCGTGGGCGGCTCGACCGGCTCGGTGTCCCGCTCCACCACCGCGGACTTCGCGCAGGACGCGCTGGCCGGCGTCGCGCTGCTGCGGGCGCGGCCCGACATCGCCGGCGGGTGCGTCGGCCTGATCGGGCACAGCGAGGGCGGCATCGCGGCGCCCCTGGCCGCGGCCGGCGCGCCCGACGCCGTGAACTTCGTGGTCCTGCTGGCGGGCACGGGCGTCCCGCTGGGCGAGGTGATCCTGCGCCAGGCCGAGCTGATCATGAAGGCGGGCGGGACGGACTCGACGACGATCGCGGACGAGCTGGCGCAGACCCGCCTGGCGCTCGACCGCCTGGCCGCCGGCGCCGACAGCGCGGCGATCCGCGCGGACCTCGAGCAGCTCGCCCTCGCCCAGCAGGCGGCCCATCCCGACCGGGCGAAGGATCCGGCCGCGCTGAAGTCCATGCTGGACGCCGCCGTGTCGGGCATGATCACGCCCTGGTTCCGCTACGCGACGGCGCTCGATCCCCGCGTGGCGCTGCGCGAGGTGCGCTGCCCGGTGCTGGCGCTCAACGGGGGACGCGATCTGCAGGTGGACCCCGACCAGAACCTCACCGAGATCGAGCGCGCGCTGCGCGAGGGCGGCAACCCGGACCTGACGGTCCGTCGGCTGCCGGGCCTCAACCACCTGCTGCAGACGGCGGCGACGGGCCACCCGGGCGAGTACGGCCAGATCGCCGAGACGATGAGCCCCGTCGCCCTGGAGGCGGTCCGCGACTGGATCCTGGCGAGGTGCCCCGCCCGCTGAGAGGAGTGCCGTGTCCCTGCGCACGCGATCGGCGGGACTGCCGCGGCGGCTCTGGCGCTGGACCTGGCGCCTGGCGGCCGCCTGGGTGGCCGGCTCCGTCCTGGTCGTGCTCGCGCTGCGCTTCGTGCCGCCGCCCGTGTCCGGCGTGATGGTCCAGCGCTGGTGGGAGGCGAAGCTGGAGCACCGCGAGTTCCGGCTGGACTACCGCTGGAAGTCGCGGGCGCACCTCGCGCGCGCCCTGCCCCTGGCGGCGATCGCCGCGGAGGACCAGCGCTTCTTCGTGCACCGCGGCTGGGACGTCGCGGCCATCCGCAAGGCGATGGCGGACGCCGAGGACGGCGGGCGCCTGCGCGGCGCCTCCACCATCTCCCAGCAGACGGCCAAGAACCTGTTCCTGTGGACCGGGCGCAGCTGGGTGCGCAAGGGGCTGGAGTCGTGGTTCACGTTCTGGCTGGAGCTGCTGTGGCCCAAGACGCGCATCCTGGAGGTCTACCTGAACATCGCGGAGTGGGGCGACGGGATCTTCGGCGCCGAGGCGGCCTGCCGCCGCCACTTCGACGTCGGCGCCGACCAGGTCGACCGCGACCGCGCCGCGCGGCTGGCCGCCGTGCTGCCCAACCCGCGGCGGATGAACGCCGGCCGGCCCTCGGCCTACGTCCTGCGCCGGCAGGGCGAGATCCGGCGGCAGATGGGCGGGATCGACGGCTCGGAGTTCACGGCGCCTCTGAAACGCTGGTGACGGCAAGGAGTTGGCGGGTTCCGGCGCCGGGCGCTTGCCGGGAGCTGCCGGAAATGATATTCTGATCTCACCCCCTGATGATCCCCGACCAGCTCCTCAGGAGGTGCCGCCGTGCGCGCTTCGAACCTGCTCCTGCCGATCGCCCTGCTGCTGGGGGCGCCGCCCGCCACGCAGGCCTACCAGCTATGGTGCGACGACGCCGACGCGCTGCGGATCGAGGTCGACCCGCAGACCGCCGCCGTGCTGCTGACCCACGCCGGCGCCATGTACAACTGCTGCCCCGAACCGATCCTCTACGACGTCGACGCGGCCGGCGGCACGCTCACGGTCGTCGAACGCGTCCTGGAAGAGACGCCCTGCGACTGCATCTGCTGCTTCGACCTGGAGGTCGTCGTGGCGGACGTCCCGCCGGGCGACTGGGCGGTGGTGTTCCGCTGGCTCGACGAGGAGTCCGCAAGCTGGCGCGAGCTGACCGGCTCGGTCACGGTTCCCGCCACGGACCGCGACGGCGCGCCGCACGCGGAACCCGCCGCGCCCCCCGAATGCCTGAGCAGCACCGCAGTGGAGCCCGCCACGCCGTCGGGCGCGTGGGGTCTGGTCAAGACGATCTACCGTTGAATCCGCAGCGGCCGGGTTCAGTCGTGCGCCGCGAGGAGCGCCTGGTAATCGTCACGTCCGCGCAGCTGGGCGAAGACCGGCGACGACGCGAGGATGGCGGGCGATAGGACGTCCGTCTGCCGGTCCATCAGACCGGACAGGGTCGCGACCGCGGCCGCGGAACTCCCCGACATCATCTCGATCACGGCCTGGTCGTACAGGCGCCAGGTGGCGATCCAGCGATCCTTGTTGACGGGATAGAGTTCGAAGGAGCGCCGGATCGCGGCCTTCGCCTCGTCCGCCCGCCCGGCGCCGGCCAGGGCCACCGCGTGCGCCGCCACCACGTTGCCGGCTTCGGGCTTGTCGGCCACGCGCGCCGCCAGGACGCGCTCGGCGAGCTCGAAGTGCCGGCGGGCCTGCTCCGGCTGGTCCATCACGCGGTAGATCATCGCCAGGCCGAGGTCCTTCGAGATGATCTCGTACTGCGACTCCTCGCACTCGGGCAGCAGTTCGGCATGGCGCCGCGCGGCCGGGAAATCCCCGATCTCGAGACAGATCCGGAAGAGCCGCTGCCGGATCTCGGGATCCGTGGAGGGAGGCATCTCGGCGACGTACCGCCGCGCGCGGTCGGGCCAGCCGGCCTGGACGGCGCTCCAGGCGGTGATGGTGAAGTTCATGGGTTCGTCGGGACCGAGTTCCATCGCCTCCCGCCCCCAGCGATCGGCGTCCTCGTAGCGCTTCACGATGGCCAGGGTCTCGGTGAGGTGGTTGGCGACGGGAGCCATGCCGGGTGACAGCACGGCCACGCGTTCGAGGATCGACGCCGCCTCGGCGTACGACTCCTGCCGGCGCAGCACGTACGCCATCAGCTCCATGACGTCGAGGTCGCCGGGGCGGATCCGATCGGCCTGCCGGAGCGCGGCCAGGGCCCGGTCGTAGTCCTTCAGGCCCCAGTAGTAGTAGACGCCGGCGGCGTAGTGGGACAGATGCGAGTCGGGTGCGATGGCCCCGGCCCGGTCCACGGCGGCCTTCGCCGCGGCCAGGCGCTCCGCCGTGCGGTCCCAGTCGAAGTGGCAGAGCCCGGAGTTGGCCCGCGCCAGGGCCACCCAGGCCTCGTGGAACTGGGGATCCCGCGCCACCGCCTTCTCGAGCAGGTCGACGGCCAGCAGCCAGTCCTCCCGCCGGAATCGCGACGATTCGAGGATCTCCTGCCCCCGCAGGTAGGCGTGGTAGGCCGCCATGTCCCGGGTGGGCTCGGCGACGACCGGGACCGTGCCCGCCGCCGCCAGCGTCACGCCCAGGTTGCGGACCACCTCGGCGGCGATCTCCGACTGCAGGGCGAAGATCTCCTCCATGGCGCGGTCGTAGCGGCTGGCCCAGACCTGCCGGTCGGCGGCGGCGTCGGTCAGCAGCGGCGTCACCCGCACGCGGCTGGCGCCGGCGGCGTCGCGCTGCCAGCGCACCGACCCCTCCAGCACGTAGTCCACCCCGAGATCGTCGGCGATCTGCTGCATGGACTTGCCGGTGCGGTCGTAGTTCTGGGAACTGGTGCGCGAGACCACGCGCAGTCCCTCGATCGCGGCGAGGCTGGTGACGATCTCGACGGTCATGCCCGCGGCGAAGTACGCATCCTCCGGCGGGCCCAGGTTCTCGAAGGGGAAGACCACGATGGTCGGCACCGCGGCGGCGGTCGCGGGCGCCGAGCCGGCGTCCGCTGCGGCCGGCGGCTGCCCGCGCGAACCGAGGCGCACGGCGCCGAAGGCGATCGCCGCCAGCAGGACCAGGCCCGCGCTCAGCTGCACGAGGCGGCGCCGGCCCGGCCTCCGCGCCGGCGGGGCGGGAATCTCCGGCCGCTCGAACTCGCCCGAGTCCAGTTCCTCGCGCAGGGACAACAGATCGTAATGGGCGCTGCGGGCCGTCTCGTAGCGCCGCGCGGGATCCTTCTCGAGGCACCGGCGCACGATGCGGGCCAGCTGGCTCGGCAACTCCGGACGGACCTCGACCACGGGCGCCGGCTGGTCGCGCAGGACCGCCGCGAGGATCGACAGCTGCGAATCGCCCGTGAAGGGCTGCAGGCCGGTGGCCATCTGGTAGAGCAGGATGCCCAGGGAAAAGACGTCCGAGCGGCTGTCCACCGGCTTGCCCTCGGCCTGCTCGGGCGACATGTAGGCCACGGTGCCGACGATGGTGCCCTCGCGGGTCGCCCCGGCGTCGGCGGCGATGGTCTCGTCGTCCGCGCCCGCGTCCGGCCGGTCCCACAGCTTCGCCAGGCCGAAGTCGAGGACCTTGAGGCGGCCCTCGCGGTCGATCATCACGTTGCGGGGCTTCAGGTCGCGGTGGGTGATGCCCTTGGCGTGGGCGGCGGCGACCGCCTCGGTCAGGGCGAGCCCGAGTTCGAAGAACCGACGCACGGGCAGACCGCCCGGCGGGATCACCTCGTCGAGGGTGCGGCCTTCCACGTACTCCATCACCAGGAACGGCAGACCGTCGGCCTCCTCCACGGCGTGGAGCGTCACGACGTGGGGATGGTTCAGCGCGGCCACCGCCTGGGCCTCGCGCTCGAAACGGGCGCGGCGCCCCGCATCGGCTCTCATCTCGACCGGCAGCAGCTTGAGGGCCACGTCGCGGCCCAGCCGCGTGTCGCGGGCGAGGTACACCTCGCCCATGCCGCCGCGGCCGAGGGACGCACGGATCTCGTAGTGAGCGAGCATCTTGCCGATCAAAGCCCATTCCCCCGGTTGAAGGGCGCACGGCGAGGGCCGCCGATGGACACGAGGCCGCGGCCCAAGGTAATCAAGAGATAATGAGTCCGCATTATGGGAATGGCGGGGGTCAGGCCCCGCCGGCGGCGAGCAGGACGCGGGGGGGCAGCAACCAGATCAGTTCCGCGGTCCCGGCGACCGGGGGCGCGTCGCAGCGCACCAGCGCCGCTCCCCCCTTCTTCATCTCCAGCGAGACCGCTCCCGCCGATCCGCCCAGCAGCAGCGACAGCAGCCCGCTCATCACCGGTTCGTGGCCCACCAGGACGATGCGCTCCGCGGCGGCACGCGCCCCCAGGACGTCGAGGACCGCGGCCGGCGGGTTCGCCGGTTCGAGTTCGGGGCACGCTTCGGGCGCCGCCCAGCCGCCCTCCTGCTCGAGGATCCGCGCCGTCTGCCAGGCGCGCGCGTAGGGGCTGGCGAGCACCAGGTCGGGCGGAGCCCAGACCGCCGCCAGCACGCGCGCGATGCGGCGGAACCGGTCCGCGCCCGCGTCCGTCAGCTGGCGGTCGCGGTCGCCGCCCCCCCCGCGGGGGGGGCGCTCCGCGGCGATCGCGTGGCGCACCAGCAGGATCTCCACGGCCGCCGGCGCCCGCGGGCCGCCGTCGCCGCTCACGCTCCGGGCTCCTGCGGTTCGACGTGCGCCCGCGTGAAGCGCGAGAGCAGATCGTACACCACCGGCACCAGCACCAGGGTCAGGAAGGTCGAGAACAGCATGCCGCTGACCACCGTGACCCCCAGCGGCCGGCGCGACTCGCCGCCGGCGCCCAGGCCCAGGGCGATGGGCAGGATGCCGAAGATCGTCGAGAACGAGGTCATCAGGATCGGGCGCAGGCGGATGGCCGCGGCCTGCACGATGGCCTCGCGCGCCGATTCGCCGCCGTCGCGGCGCTGGTTGCCGTACTCCACGATCAGGATGGCGTTCTTGGTCACCAGGCCGATCAGCATGATCAGGCCGATCTGGGAGTAGATGTTCAGGCCCTGCTTCAGGAAGAACAGCGAGAGCAGGGCGCCCACCACCGCCAGCGGCACCGACAGCAGGATCGTCAGCGGGTGGACGAAGCTCTCGAACTGCGCCGCCAGCACCAGGAAGATGAACACCACCGCCAGGCCGAACAGGAAGTTCAGGCTGCCGCTGGACTCGCGGTATTCGCGCGACTGGCCCTTCAGCTCGCGGGTCACGCCGGCGGGCAGGTCGTCGCGCACGATGCGGTCCAGGGCGTCCAGCGCCGTGCCCAGGTCCACGCCGGGCGCCAGGCTGGCGCTGATCGTGGCGGCGCGCACGCGGTTGTAGTGGTTCAGCTCCTTGGGCGCGACGGTCTCGCGGACCGAGACCACGTTCGCCAGCGGCACCAGCCCCGCCGCCCCGCGCACCAGCAGGCTGCCGATCGCGTCGGGGGTCGCGCGCGCCGAGGGCCGCATCTGGAGGATCACGTCGTACTGCTTCGAGCCGCTCTTGTAGTTGCCGACGACGCGGCCGCCGAGCAGGGACTCGAGCGTCGAGCCGATCTCGGCCACCGAGACGCCCAGCTGCCCGGCGCGCTCGCGGTCGATCACGATGTCGAGCTGGGGCTTGTTCAGGCGCAGGTCGGAGTCCAGGTTCACCAGGTAGCCCAGCTGCTGGGCCTTGGCCATCATGACCTGCACCGCCTGGCCCAGCTGCTCGTAGCTGTCGCCCTTGAGCACGTACTCCACGGGGTTGGAGTTGAAGCTGCCGCCGAGGCTGGGCGGGTTGATCACGAAGGCCAGCACGCCGGGGATGCCCATCAGCTGCGGGAACAGGCCCTGGACGATCTCCTGCTGGGTGCGGTCGCGCTCGTCGGCGCGCGCGAGGTTCAGGAACACGAAGCCGTCGGTGACCCGGCCGGGGCCGCCGAAGCCCAGGCCCACGGCCGAGAACAGGCCGCGGCGCTCGGGCAGGGGCAGCAGCGCCGCCTCGACCTGGCGCATGGCGGCGTCGGTGTAGTCGAGGGTCGAGCCCTCCGGCGCGATCACGATGCCGAAGGCGGCGCTGCGGTCCTCGACCGGCACCAGCTCGCGCGGCAGCAGCCGGTAGACCCAGGCCGCGGCCGCGATCATCGCGGCGGCCGACAGCAGCACCAGCGCGCGGTGCCCCAGGCACCAGCGCAGCGTGGCGGCGTAGACGCGGTTCAGGCCGGCGAAGAACGCCTCGAACGACCGCTCGGCCCAGCTCTGGCGCTTGCCGCTCAGGGGCGTCAGCATCCGCGAGCAGAGCATGGGCGTCAGGGTCAGGGCCACGAAGCCCGACAGCAGGACGGCCACGGCCACCGAGATGCCGAACTCGCGGAACAGGGTGCCCACCGTCCCGGACAGGAACGACAGCGGGATGAACACCGCCACCAGCGAGATGGTCGTCGAGACGATCGCGAAGCCGATCTCCTTGGTGGCGTCGAGGGTGGCGCGCCGCCGGGACTTGCCCATCTCGAGGTGCCGGTAGACGTTCTCCAGCACCACGATGGCGTCGTCGACGACCAGGCCGATGGCCAGCACCAGCGCCAGCAGCGTCAGGATGTTGATCGTGAAGCCCAGGGCCAGCGCGACCGTCGCGGCGCCCACGATCGAGACCGGGATCGCCAGCACGGGGATCAGCGTGGCCCGCAGGCTCTTCAGGAAGACCAGGATCACCAGGATGACCAGCGCCACCGCGATCAGCAGCGTGTCGCGGACCTCGTGGATCGACTCGCTGATGAACAGCGACGAATCGAAGGCGACCTCCAGGCGCATGCCGGGCGGCAGCTCCTCGCGCAGCGCCGGCAGCGCGTCGCGCACCGCGGCGGCGACCTCCAGCGTGCTGGCCTTGCCCTGCTTGACGACGCCCATGCCGATGGAGGGCAGCCCGTTGTAGCGGGTGACGGTGCGCTCGTCCTCGGCGCCGACGGCCACGTCGGCGACGTCGCGCAGGCGCACCACGCCGCCCTCGCGCGCGGCGACGACGACCGCCCCGAACTCCTCGGCCGAGACCAGCTCGCCGCGGGTCCGCACCGCGAACTCCCGCTGCTCGCCCTCGACGCGGCCGGCGGGGATCTCGGCGTTCTCGCGCGCGAGGGCCGCCGACACGTCGCCGGCGGTCAGCCCGCGCGCGGCCAGCCGCTGCGGGTCCAGCCAGACGCGCATCGCGTAGCGGCGCTCGCCGCCGATGAAGACCGAGCCGACGCCGGGCAGGCGCTGCAGGCGGTCCTTCAGCACGCGGTCCGCGAGGTCCGACATCTCGAGCGTGCCGTGCACGTCGCTCTGCAGGGCCAGCCAGACGATGGGCTGGGCGTTGGTGTCGACCTTCTCGACGACGGGGTCCTCCGCCTCGGGCGGCAGGCTGCCGCGCGCGCGGGACACGCGGTCGCGCACGTCGTTGGCCGCCTCGTCGACGTCCCGGCTCAGCTCGAATTCGATCGTGATCGTCGAGCCCTGCTCGCGGCTCGACGAGGTGAGGGACTTGACGTCCTCGAGCGTCGAGAACGTCTCCTCGAGCACGTCGGTGATCTCGGTCTCGACCACGCTGGGGCTGGCGCCGCGGTAGTACGTGGAGACCGAGACGATCGGCGGGTCGATGTCCGGGTACTCGCGCACCGGCAGCCGCGTGTAGGCGATCACGCCCAGCAGCACGATGGCCAGGCTCATCACCGTCGCGAAGACCGGCCGCTGGACGGAGATCTCGCTCAGCTTCATCGGGCGCCTCCCGCGGCGGCCTGGCCCTCGCCGGCCGGCAGGGGGATCACGCGGGCGCCGGGGAAGATCTTCTGGTGGCCGGCGCGCACCACCAGCGCGCCCGGCGCGAGGCCCTCGAGCACCTCCACCAGCGATGAGGTGCGCAGGCCCAGGGTCACCGGGACGGGCGCGACCGTGCTGTCGGGCTGGATCACGTAGACGAGCATGCGGTCGCCCTGGGCGACCACGGCCTCGCTGGGCAGGGCCAGCGCCAGGGGGCGCTCCTCGAGCACGACCGAGGCCTCGGCCGACATGCCGGGCCGCAGGCGGCCCTCGGCGTTGTCGACCAGGGCCACGACCCCGACGGTGCGGGTGGCCGCGTCGACCACCGGCTCGACGACCGCGAGCGTGCCGGACAGGGCCAGGTCGGGGTACGCGGTGGTCCGCACCGCGACCGCCGCGCCCGGGCGCAGCGCGCCCAGGTACCGCTCCGGCACCGAGAACAGCAGGCGCAGGCGGTCGAGGCGGGCCAGCTCGGTGATCGCCTCGCCGGTCCGCAGGAAGGCGCCGCGGTTGACGCGGCGGGTGCCCGCGGTGCCGTCGAAGGGGGCGACGATGCGGGTCTTGGCCAGGCTGGCGGCGGCCACCGCCAGGTCGGCTTCCGCCACCTTCAGGGCCGCCGCGGCGTCGTCGAGGTCCTGGGGGGCGCCGGCGCCCTGGTCGACGACCGAGCGCACGCGGTCGAACGCGGCGCGGCTCTGCGCGACGCGGGCCTCGGCGCGCTCGTGCTCGGCGCGGGCCTGGGCGTCGTCGAGCCGGGCGATCAGGTCGCCGCGGCGCAGCGCGCCGCCCTCGCGGAAGGGCAGGTCCACGACCAGGCCGTCGATCTCCGTGGAGACCGTGACCTGCTCGGTCGCCTCGAAGGTGCCGACGGCCGTGTAGCTGTCGAGCATGGCCGTGGGCGTCGCGGTCGCGGTGACGACCGGCATCGGCGGCATGGCGAAACCGCCGCCCGCCTTCTCCCGCGCGCAGCCCGCGGCCAGGATCAGGGCGAGGGCCGGCAGGAGCGCGCCCGCGGCGCGCGAGGGGACCCCGTGTCGATGAGTCACTGACCGCTCTCCTTGGTGAGGGGACCGTCCGCCGTGAGGCGGCGCAGGTCGGCCGCCGCGCGCGCGGCGCGCACCAGCGCCTGGGAACGCCGCTGCTGCGCCGCGGCCAGGTCGGCCGCCAGGCGCACCAGTTCGAAGGCCGTCGTGCGGCCGTTGCGGAACTCGATCAGGCCGATCCGCACCTGCTCGCGGGACGCCGCGACGCCCTCGTCGGCCAGGGCGAGCCGGTCGCGGTTGGCGGCGAGCTCGCGGCAGTCGGCGCGGACCCGCCGTTCCAGGTCGCGGCGCGCGGATTCCAGGAGCAGGCCGGCGTGCTGCGTGGAGGCCCGGATCCGGTCGCGCTCGCCGCCTCCCGCGCGGCCGCCCAGCGGCAGCGAGAAGCTCAAGCCCACGCTCCAGTTCGGGTAGGTCCGCCGCACGACCTGGTCCAGGCTCTCGCCGAGGCCGCCGATGTCGGCGGTCTGGATGGTCTCGGGGTCGGCGCCGAACGGCGAGACGATCCGCCGGCCCGAACCGGCCAGGCCCGCGCCGCCCAGCGAGCCGAGCAGGTCCAGCCGGGGCCGCGCGTTGCCGGCGGCGGCGTCCGCGAGGGCCTGCAGGGCGGCCACGTTCTTCTCGGCCGACCGCAGCTGGAGGTTGGCGGACAGGGCCGCGGCCACCGTCGCCGCCTCGTCCGGCGCCGCGAAGGCGTGCGGCGGCTCGTCGGCGGTCAGGTAGCGGCGGGCGGCGCCCGCCGGCCGCCGGCCGATGAGCGCGGCGAAGTCGTCCGAGGCCTGGTCGAGCATCTCGCGCCGGTCCAGCACCGCCTGCTCCTGCTCGGCCAGGAACACGCGCGCGCTGGCCACCTGGACGGGTCCGATCAGGCCCGCGTCCGCCCGGACGCGGGTCTCGGCCAGCAGGGAGGCCGCCTGGTCGCGCAGCAGCTGCTGCACGGCGAGATCGCGCACCGCGCCGTGGAGCTGCCAGTAGGCCGTCTCGACGACGGCGCGCACGCCCAGGACGGCGTCGTCGTGCGCGGCGAGCGCGGACTCGTAGCTGCGTTCGGCCGACACCAGGGCGCCGTCCGCCCCCGCCCCGAAGCCCTTCAGCAGCGGCTGGCGCAGCCCGAGGCGCCCGGAGGCGTCGTACTGCGGGCGCAGCGACGCGTAGGCGTTGTTGCTCTCGGAGCGCACCGCGTCCAGCGCGGCGGTCAGCTCGGTGCCCCAGCGCGACCGCCAGCTCAGGCTCGCGCTGCCCAGGCTCTGCTGCGTCTCCAGGACGCTGGCGCCGGCGAACAGCGAGGCGGTGGGCTGCTCGGAGGAGTTGCGGCCCAGCACCGCGGACAGCTCCGGGTCGAACCCCCCGCGCTCGCGCCGCAGGGCGCCGCGCGCGGCGTCCAGCTCGGCCCGGGCGAGGCGCGCGTCGGTGGAGCCCTCGACCGCCGCGAGCAGGGCCTGCTCGAGCGTGAGCGGCTCGCCCTCGATCCGGGCGAGGGCCTGCGCCAGGGCGCTGTCGGGCGCCGCGGCGGCGGGCGGGGCCGCGGCGGACGCCGGGCCGGCCAGGCCCGCGGCGGCGCAGGCCGCCAGAAGCGCCAGGGCGGACGGCAGCCGCCGGAACGATGCGGACATGATCGGCATGCGCAGGAGCCTCCCGGGATCTGGTCGGTTCGCGAACGGGCGCGGGCGCCGTCGGCGCCCGCACCACGGGTCAGGATAATCGCGTCGGCGGCGTTCCGCCGCCGGTTCAGGCCTTCGGCCCGAAGCCTTCCTTGTAGCGCAGCAGGCGCGCGGGGTTGCCGGCGACGACCGCGCCGGGCGGCACGTCCTTGGTCACCACGGAGCCCGCGCCGACCACCGCGTCGTGGCCGATGCGCACCGGCAGCAGGGTCACGTTGCTGCCGATCGAGGCGCGGTCCTCGATGGTCGTGGACTTCCACTTCTCCTTCTCGGGCTGCGGCGGCATCGTGTCGTTGATGAACATCACGCCGTGGCCGACGAACACGTCGTCGCCGATGGTCACCAGCTCGCAGACGAAGGTGTGGCTCTGGACGCGCGTGCGGTCGCCCACCTTGACGCCGTTCTGCAGCTCGACGAAGGTGCCGATCATGCTGTCGCGGCCCACCTCGCACTCGTACATGTTGACGAAGTTCCAGATCTTGGTGCCCTCGCCGATCTTGCAGTTGCGGATGATCTGCTTGTCGTTCACGGGGTAGCTCATCGCCTCTCCTTGGTTGCGGACGTGGTGGTGACGTCGACTAGACGGACGCGTCGCCGCCCCCGGCGGGCAGGACGCAGCAGTTCGCGGAAATGCGCTTCGACCTCGTCGAGCATCCGGCGGCTCGAGTACAGCTCGCCGGCCCGCCGCCGGCCCGCGTCGGCCAGGCGCGCGGCCAGCGCCGCGTCGCCGAGCAGGGACGCGACGGCCTCGCGCCAGCCCTCCCCGTCCTCGGGGTCGCGCAGCAGGCCGGCCTCGCCGTCCGGCACGATCTCCGGCAGGTTGCTCGCGCGCGCGACGACCACCGGCTTGCCGGCGGCCATCGCCTCGACCACGGCGTAGCCGAAGCCCTCGCGGCGCGCCGGGTGGCAGAAGACGTCGACGCCCTGCAGCAGGCGGGGCACGTCCTCGCGGAAGCCGAGCAGCCGCAGGGCGTCCCCGGCGCCGGCCTCGCGGGCGGCCGCCTGCAGGGTCTCCCGCTCCGGCCCCTCCCCGACGATCCACAGCTGCAGGCCGGGGTGCGCCGCGCGCAGGGCCCCGAGCTGGCGCACGACCACGAGGTGGTTCTTGCGCGTCGTCAGCTCGCCGACCATCCCGAGCACCGGCGTCCGCGGCCCGGCGCCGGCCTCGGCGCGCACCGCGGCGCGCGCGGCGGGGTCCGGGGCGTAGCGCGCGACGTCGATCCCGTTGGCGATGACGCGGACCTTGCCCGCGGGCAGCCAGGGGGCGCTCGCCAGCAGGGTGTCGCGGGTGGCCTGCGAGTTGGCGATGACGCCCGTGGCGACCCGCAGGTACGCGAACCGGTGCGAGACCTTGCCGCCGAGCGGCGACTCGCTGCCGCGCCGCGGCACGACCGCCGCGCCGGCCAGCCGCGCGGCCGGCCCCGCGACGCGCAGCACCTTGTCCATGTTCAGGCAGAGCAGGTCGATCCGCCGCCGCCGGCACAGCCGCCAGTAGCGCCAGGAAAGCAGCGGGTCCAGGTCGCCGTGGAAGACCAGCTCCGTCACCGCGAGCCCGGCGGCCCCGCCCCGCCGCGCCAGTTCGCTGCCGCGGGCGCACGCCAGCTCGACGTGGTGGCCCCGGTCGCGCAGCCCGAGGGCGGTCGACAGCATCCAGTGCTCGCCGCCCCCCCACTCGCCCAGGCAACTGCTGAACAGGATCCTCACGGGTCGCGCCTCGGACGTCCTGGGGCCCGCTCGTCGCGCCGGTGCGGCGCACCCACGAATGAAACTTGTAATTCTTTATTATTCAACGAGAATATTCCCTGAACGGCACTTCGGCGAGAACGGCCACCCGAGACGAGGCGCGACCCTGGACACCCTGGCGGCATTCCTGATCGTCAAGAACGAGGAGCGGCTGCTGCCGCGCTGCCTGGCCAGCCTCGCGGGGCTGGTCGACGAGCTGGTCGTGCTGGACACCGGCAGCGACGACGGCACGCCCGCCGTGGTGGCCGCCGCCGCCGCGGGCGGCGCCTTCCCCCGGGTCGTCGCGGACCGCATCGAATTCCGCGGCTTCGGCGAGGCCTGGCAGGCGGCGCTGGACCGCGTGACCGCCGACTGGGCGCTCTGCATCGCCGCCGACGAGGAGCTGTCGCCCGCCCTGCGCGACCGGCTGCGCGGGTTGAAGGCCGCGGGCGGTCTCGGCGAGCACGACGGCTGGCAGCTGCACCGCGTCAACACCGTGCTGGGCCGGCGCATGCGCGCGCGCTGCCTGGCCCGCGACCACACCCTGCGCCTGGTCCGGCGCGGGCGGGCGCGCTTCACCCCCTCGCTGGTCCACGAGAGCCTGCAGCTCGCGCCGGGCGCCACGGCGGGCCGGCTCGCCGAGCCGCTGCTGCACGCGGCGATGGACGACTGGCGCGCCTACCTGCGCAAGGTGGACCACTACACCACGCTGGACGCCCGGGGCGGCAAGTACCGCTTCCGCTGGTGGCACCTGCTGACCACCGGGCCGGCCACCTTCTGGCGCCAGTACGTGATGCGCACGGGCTTCGTGGACGGCTGGCCCGGCTTCGTCTGGTCGGCGACCTCGGCCATCGGCGCCGTGATGCGCGACTGGAAGCTGCTGCGCCGGGCGCGCGGCCGCGTTGACGCCGCCCCCCACGGCGGGTAGAGTCGCACCCGACGCAACGACACGCATCCCGGGAGGGACCATGGGCAGGATCATCGTGACCGGCGGCGCCGGCTTCATCGGCGCCAACGTCGTGCGGGGGCTCAACGCCCGCGGGATCGACGACATCGTGGTCGTGGACCGCCTGCGCGACGGCGCCAAGTGGCGCAACCTGCTGGGCCTGCGCGTCGAGGACGTCGTGGACAAGGACGACTTCCGGCTGGACGTGCGCGAGGGCGCGCTGGCCGCCGACATCGACGCCGTGATCCACCTGGGCGCCTGCAGCAGCACCACCGAGACCGACGCCGACTACCTCCTGGACAACAACTACCGCTACACGCGCGAGCTGTGCGAGTGGTGCCTCGAGGAGGGGATCCGCTTCGTCTACGCCAGCAGCGCCGCCACCTACGGCGACGGCGCGCTCGGCTACAGCGACCGGGACGACGCGACGCCCGGGCTCGCGCCGCTGAACATGTACGGCTTCTCCAAGCACCTGTTCGACCTGTGGGCGCTGCGCAGCGGCCGCCTGGACCGCGTCGCCGGCCTGAAGTTCTTCAACGTCTACGGCCCGTTCGAGGACCACAAGGGCGACATGCGCTCGGTCGTCCACAAGGCCCACGGCCAGATCCTCACCCAGGACCGGGTCGAGCTGTTCCGGTCCTACCGGCCGGAATTTCCCGACGGCGGCCAGGTGCGCGACTTCGTGGACGTGCGCGACGCCGTGGACGTCGTGCTGTGGCTGCTCGACCACCCGCAGGTCAACGGCCTGTTCAACTGCGGCACCGGCGAGGCGCGCAGCTGGAACGACCTGGCGGCCGCCGTCTTCGCGGCCCTGGGCCGCGAGCCCCGGATCGACTACATCGAGATGCCCGACCACCTGCGCGGCAAGTACCAGTACCACACCCAGGCCGACCTCGCGAAGCTGCGCCGCGCCGGCTACGACCGCCCCTTCACCCGCCTCGAGGACGGCGTCCGCGACTACGTCCAGGGCCACCTGTCGCCGCAGCCCTGATCGCCACCCCTGCAAGCCGCGACCTCGCCGGTGATCCCCCCTCGAAAGCGCACATCCTGCCGTGACAGGGGTGTCCTGCAGGCCCTGGAGCCAGGATGGCGGAAGGGCCGGAAGGCCAAGCGCTCCGGGCACACGAGGTGCCCGGAGCGCGTCCCCTGTCACGGCAGGATGTGCGGCGTCACCTATAGAGGGACTTGATCTCTCCGAAGCTCAGGTTCTCGGTCGGGACCGTGCAGTCCACCACGCAGATGGCGCCGGCGATCGGCTCCAGCCGGAAGGTGCCGAAGCTGTACGCCAGCATCCCCGTCGCGCAGTCGTAGCAGTGGCCCAGCTGGACGGTCGTGTCGTCGTACCAGTAGTCGTCCATCCACAGGTACTGGCCGGGCGCCTCGTAGGACTCCACCTGCCACTCGCCGTAGGAATTCGGCGCGTTCACCACGATCATGCCGTCGGTCACCATGATGAAGCAGCCCTCGTAGGCCTCGGCGCCGGCGGCGAGTTCGGTCACGGTGACCGGCAGCGGGTAGATGGCGCCCATGTGCTCGCCCAGCAGCGTGACGTAGCCGTTGGGGTCGGTGGAGACGTTGATCTCGGTGAAGTCGTAGTACTCCTCGTAGAGGCCGGCGACGTCCACGAGATCCCCCACCGCGACGCCGGGGGCCGCGCCGGTGAAGACCCAGACGCCCGCGTAGGCGGCGTTCGGGTCCTCGGTCATGAAGAAGCCGTTGTAGCGGACGCCGGTGACCACGGCGTCCTCGACCACGATCTGGCTGCCGACGGTGAAGGCGCCCATCTGCAGGTCGATGATGGTTCCGGCGAACGCGGGCCCGGCGGCCAGCAGCAGCAGCACGGTAGCAAGCAGCTTCATCGCGACAACCTTTCGTCGAAGTGGAGGCCTCCGTGGGCTTGCGGAGCAGCCCGGGATGTGGGGAAGCCGACCTGCCCGGATCCTAGCACGGATCGGGATGATTCCGCAAACGCCCTGTCGAAATGGTGGCGGTTTTCACGGATGCGACGGTTGGACGCAGAAAGGGACCGCCGTGACCGGCGGTCCCCATTCCCAGCCCAGGAGTAGAGCAGGCTTAACGGTAGAGCGCCTTGAGCGACCCGAAGCTCAGGTCCTCGTTGGCGACGGTGCAGTCGGTGTCCGCGGTCGTGAAGACCTTGAAGATCCACTTGTCGCCGAACCACTGGTACATGCCGTAGGCGTTGTTGTAGCAGTCGCCCAGGTCGACCGTGGCGTAGTCGTAGAAGTAGTCGTCGAAGATCACGCTCAGGCCGGTCTCGACCGAATCGGCGCGCCACATGCCCTCGGGCAGCAGCTCCTGGACGATCAGGCCGTCGGTGATGGTCACGACGTGGCTCTCCCAAGCCTCGGGATTGGCCTGCAGCTGGGTCGTGGTCAGCTGGAGGTTCGGCACCGGGCTGGAGCCGGTGGCCGTGGCGTGGGCGTCGCCGGGGTAGAGCAGGTTGATCTCGTCGCGGCCGTAGAAGCTGCGGGTCAGGCCCTTGACCTCGACGACGTCGCCGATGGCGACCGCGGGCGCGGCGCCGACGTAGACCCAGATGGCCGTGTAGGGGCCGGCGGGCAGCTCGGTCATCGTGAAGCTGCTGTTCTGGACGGCGGTCACCACGGCGCCGCTGACCTGGACCACGCTGCCCTCGGGCACCACGCCGGTGCGGATGTCGTTGATGACGCCGGCCTGCGCCGCGGCCGCGAGGCAAAGGATCAGGAGGGATGCGATCGCAAGCTGCTTCATAGTCTGTTCTCCTGTAGGCTGACGGCGGCGACCATCGCCGCACTTGGTGCTCCACCTCGCGTTCGCCGGATCCTGGGGAGACCCTTCGCGAACATCAATACTATAACACAAAAAGTAGAACTACGGCACAATATTTATTTGCATGATTCTTGACCACTCACCATGCAGAATCCAATTATACATTGAAATAAAATAACTTACGATGATACGCGCGGCGCTGAAACGGCCGTAAAAGGACCTAATCCGTCGCAATAAAAAAGCCCGGAGCCGCGAGGCTCCGGGCTTGTCGGGGGCGCGAGGCGCGGATCAGCGCGAGTAGAACTCGATGACCAGCGGCACCTCGCAGAGCAGGGGCACCTCCGACCGCGGGGGGTCGTAGAGGAACTTCACGGTCATGGACTTCTTGTCGCGCTCCAGGTAGGGCGGCACGTTCTGCGACGTGTCCAGGGCGATCTGGATGCAGTCGAGGTTGCGGCTCTTCTCGCGGATGCCGACGACCTGGTTGGGGCGCACGCGGTAGCTGGCGATGTTGACCTTGCGGCCGTCGACCAGGATGTGGCCGTGGCTCACGTACTGGCGCGCCGCGTAGATCGAGCGGGCCAGGCCGCCGCGCAGGACCACCGAGTCCAGCCGCGACTCCAGCTCCTGCACCAGCGAGTTGACCATGTCGCCCTTGCGCGAGGCCTTCGCGTAGTAGTTGCGCAGCTGGCGCTCGTGGATGTTGTACTGGGCGCGCAGCTTCTGCTTCTCCAGCAGCTGGGTCTTGTACGGGGACATCTTGCGGCGCCGCATCTGCTGCAGCTTGCCGTGCTGTCCGGGCGGGTAGGGCTTGCGGTCGAGGTAGCGCTCGGCCTTCGGCGACAGGGGGATCCCCAGCGCGCGGGACTTCTTGATCTTCGAACCGGTGAACTTCACGTCTCTGCCTCCAGGGCGTCTCGGGTTCGCGAAGGCCGTCGTGCGCGATCATGGGTCGATCGTCGATGGATTGACGGTGGCTTCACCTGCGGGCCGGCGGGCGTGGAGCCGGGCCCCGCGGGGCGCCGCTCGCACGCATCCATCACCTAGGTCCGTATCGGCCCGGAACGGGCAAGAGTAGGCCTTTGGCGCCGGGATGTCAAGATGGGGGGGGCCGGCTGCGGATCAGTCGAAGTCCCGGACCACGCCCCTGAATTCGGGCAGGCGCGCCAGGCCGCGCAGCGCCTCGAGGTCCTTCAGGACGACCCGGCGGCCCTTGACCTCGATCAGGGTCTGGTCCTGGAGCTGCCGCAGGATGCGCGACAGGGAGGGCTGGTTCATGTTGAGCATGGTGGCGAGGTCGCGCTTGCGGGTCGGCAGCTCGACCTGGGCGGCGGTGACGTAGCCGGCGTAGGGGCTCTTCTCGTGGAGAGCCACCAGGTAGCGGGCCAGCCGCTGGGCGCCGTCGCAGAGGGTCAGCTCGTCGATCTTCTCGATGAGCTGCTGCATCCAGCCCGCCATGACCTCCAGCACGTAGCCCTGCAGGACGGGCTGGCGCGACATGCAGGCGAGGAACGGCTCGCGGGAGAAGCGCAGCAGGGTGCTGGGCTTCAGGGCGACGGCCGTCACGGGGTGGCTCGCCATGAAGAGCGACGCCTCCCCGAACACGGCCTGCCGCTCGGCGAGGTGGACGATGTGCTCGCGGTAGCCGGGACCGGAGCGGATCAGCTTGACCTGGCCGTCGCAGACGAAGTAGACGCCCTGGGGCCGGTCCCCCTCCTCGAACAGCGTGGCGCCGGCCTCGCACACCAGCGGCGCGGCCATCTCCAGCAGGGCCGCGCAGATCTCCGGCCCGACCTTGCGGCCGAACGCGCTGTCCGCCAGATGACCGGCGCACCTGTCGTTGATCGTCGCGTCCATGGACCCTCTCCCCCCGGATCGGCGCGTGTGCCCGGGATCATCCCTCAAAAACCGGAGAGAATCAACCTTTGAGAGCGGGCCGGGCAAGGGACGGGGGCGCCGCCCGCACGGGCGGCGCCCCCTGGTCGCGTTCGGCACGCTTCGCGAGCGTCGCTCAAACTCCCGCAGCGTGCTCCACGCGGATGCTGACCGAACCGTCCATCTCCGAGCGCAGATCGGGCTTGGCCACGGCCTCGACCTTGATCCAGTCGTCGGAGAGCAGCATGCAGCCGACCAGGAACTCGGCCACGACCTGGGCCCGGTCCTGGGCCAGCCGCTTGTTCTCGGCCTGCACCACGACCTTCAGCGGCGAGTAGGGGTGGTCCTTGCGGATCTGGTCCGCCGCGCGGGTCAGCCAGCCGCGCCCGCTGTCGCGCAGCAGCGTGCCGCCCTTCTGGAAGACCTCGTCGCCGGTGAACTCGAGCCGCCGCTCGTTCTTCTCGCGGAAATCCACGGCCGGGATGCGGAAGCTGATCCCGGCGTAGTTGTAGGTGTTGGTCCCCTTGTCGGTGACGCTGAAGACGTAGCTGTAGGGGTAGCCCACCTGCAGCATCTCGTTCAGGTCGCCGCGGCCGTCCCAGGCGACCTGGCCCGGCGGCTGGCCCTTGTCCTCGAAGTGCCGGAACGGGGCGCCCCGGAAGTCGGTCACCGTCAGCGCCCAGCGGCGGGCCTGGTGTCCCTCGGGGTCCTCCGGGAAGAACGTCACCACCGGCGGCTGCGCCGGATCGCGCAGCCAGCAGTGCGGCGCCTGGTCGCTGTGCAGGTCGCGGGGGTTGTTCAGGAAGGGCTGCAGGCCCTCGACCGGGCTGATCTCCAGGACCGCCTCGTCGAAGTCCGTGAAGAACGTGTCGATGATCGCGGCGCTGAGCGCGACCTCGAACGTGCTCTTGACGATGTTCTGCAGGACCTGGTTCTCGGCCTCCACGACCATCTCGGGCAGGCCCTGGTCGGGGACCGTCTCCTGTTCCGTCACGGCGGGGGCCGGGGCGCTGCCGAACAGGAGGCAGGCGCCCGCGGCGATGATCCGGAATCCCCTGAAGTCGTTGCGAGTCATGATGTGTGTCCTTTGACTCAGGTTCGTCGGCTATGGAGTTGTCGGGGTTCCGCCCTAGTTGAGGCGGAAGACGATCGTGATCACCCCCCACTGCTCGACACGGTCCGCTCCGGCCAGGGGCTCGAAGCGGAACTGCTTGACGGCGTCCATCGCGGCCCGGTTCAGGTCGCGGTGGGCCGAGGTCTGGTCGAAGTACATGTTGTCCTTGACCCGGCCGTCGGGCAGGACCGTGAAGTGGACGGCCACCACGCCCTCCCAGCCGGCCTTGCGGGCCGCATCGCTGTAGACGGGCATGGCGCTGGCGACGACCTTGCGGTCGCTGATCTGGCCGCTGATGGTCATCGAGACGCCCTTGCCGCCCATGGCCTTGGCCTGGGTCTCGGCCAGCTGCGTCTGCGGCGGCGTCGCCGGCTTGCTGGTGGCCTGGGCCACCGCCGCGGCGCTGGGCGCCTCGGCCGGCGCCTGCTGGCGTCCCCGCAGGCTCGCCTGGCCGGTGGAACCGGTCGCGCCGCCGGGGCCGTAGTCCAGGATGGTGGTGCGGCCCTGCGTCGAGCGCGCGGGCGCCGCCACGTCGACGGCGGCCGCGGCCCGGCGGTCGTTGTCCTTCGCGGTCTGGACGAGCGCGGCCACCGAACCCTGGTAGGCCGTCTGGCCCTCCTCGAGGCGGCCGCCGACCAGGCCGGCGTGGCCCGTCTCGCTGCCGCCGGTGGCCAGCTGCAGCGCCATGCGGCCGCCGCCGGACGAGGCGCCGCCCGACCCGACCTCGAAGTCGACCTCCGAGAGGTCCACGCTGCTCTTGCGCCCGACCAGCGCCACGTCGTTGCCCTGGAACGCGGCCTGCGCCTCCCGCGACGTCAGGCGCGGCGCGTTCGCGTCCGCGGCCAGGGCCGAGGGGTCCCGCAGGTTGCGCGTGTCGAGCCGCGGCGCGGCGTCGGCGAAGGTGCGGGAATCCAGCTGGCGCGAGGTGGTGTCCAGGAACTGCCGCTGCTGGGCGGACGTCAGGCGCGGCGCGTCCACGTCCACGGCCTGGCGGCTCTGCAGCAGCGGCCGCGTCGCCAGCTTGTTGGGCAGGGTCTGCAGCAGCTGCCGGCTCTGCAGCGCGGGCTGCGGGGCCTCCGGCTGCGGGACCGGCGCCTCCTCGAGCTTCGCCTCTTCCGGCGCCTCCTGCTTCGGCTGGACCACGGGCTGGGTCTTGACGCGGACCTTCTGGGCCACGTCCTCGCCGTAGCGGGCCTCGATGTAGGCGATCTCGGTCAGCTCGTCGAGCGCCTCGCCGGCGTTCCGCGCCCCCTCGCGCATCATCAGCGCGAGCAGCAGGAAGATCCCGACGTGGATGACGACGCTGGTGGTGAAGCCGCCCGTGGTCGCCGCGCGGCGGCTGATCTCGTGCCTCATCATCACGAGCCCCACCCCCTCGCCGGACTTCTTGCCGGTGGAGATGGCGATGCGGGCCGCCTTGGCGCCCTCGACCTCGGCGATGAGGCGCTCGACGTCCCCGTACAGGAGGCTCTTGTCCGCCTTGACGACGGCCACGGCGTCCGGGTTGTTCTCGAACAGGGGCGTCAGCAGGGCGCGCACCTCTTCGAGCGCCAGCTGCTCCTCGCCCACGAAGATCTGCCCCTCGAGGGTGAAGATGATCTCGGTCTTGTCGGTGTCGTCCATCTGGCTCGCGCGCGCCTCCGGCAGGTCCACCTCGTGGGTGGTGTCGTTGAGGAACGGCGAGATGATCATCAGGGTCAGCACGACCACCAGCGACACGTTGATCATCGGCACGACGTCGGTCTTGGTCTCGAAGCGGTAGACCTTCATCGCGCCTCCTCCTTGCGGTTGAGGAGCGCGAGGCTGCTGGCGCCGCCGCCCTTGGCGGCGTCCATGACGTCGACCACGTCGCCGAGCTTCACGAAGTCGCTCGGCACGATGACGACGGTCTTGTCGGTGCGCGCGGAGAGCGCGTCCGCCAGCCGCTGCTCGAGGTCCGCGAGCGCCACCGTCTCCCCGTTCATCTTGACGCCCTCGGGGGTCACGCTCACCATCAGCATCTCCTCGTCCTGCTTCTCCCGCGTCGTCACCACGGTCTCGCTGGCTTCGGCGCGCGTCGCGTTGACCTGGATGCCGTTGCCCAGGATGGCCGGCATGGTCATCAGGAACACGATGATCAGCGTGGTCGTGACGTCCGCCAACGGGGTGATGTTGGGGGAGTTCTCCTCACGCATCTGCGATCGACTGGATCGTGCCACGTCGGCCTCGCTTCCTACCGGCCGACCGCGGCGGGTTCCTGGGCCGTGGTGACGACGGCGTCGCACAGGGCGTTGACGTCGCGCTTGTCCGCCTTGGCGCGCGCGTTCGACGGGACATCCTGCCGGGCGAGGCCGCGCAGCACGTTGAAGAACTCCTCGCGGACGTCCTCCAGCTCGATGATCCGCGTGCGGATGCGGCGGACGCAGAAGTTGAAGCAGACCGTGGCGATGACGGCCACGATGATGCCGGCCGCCGTGGTCAGCAGGGCCTCGCTGACGCCCATGGCCACCACGGCGCTGCCGCCGGCGCCGGTGCGCGCGATGTCCGAGAAGGCGCGGATGATGCCGACCACCGTGCCGTAGAGCCCCAGCAGCGGGCCGATGTTGCTCATCGTGCCCAGCACGCTCAGGTTGCGCTCCATCTCCACCTGCTCCATCTCGATGGCGGTGTCGAAGCGCTGCTTGAGGTCGGAGGTGCCGATGTGGGCGTGCGGCAGGCACTGGCTGACGACGCGGGCGGCCGCGCCCTTCTGCTGGTCGCACCACTGGGAGGCGGCCTTCATGTCCCCGCCCTTCATCTTCGCGGCCAGGTCCTTCATGAAGCTGCGCGAGTCGGAGCGGGACCGGTAGAAGTACAGGCTGCGCTCGATGGCGTAGCCGACGGTGACCACGGAGCAGATGATCAGCACGATCATCGACAGCGAACCGAAAAGAGCCTTGGTGAGCGACATCCCCAACATGTGAAGGTTCCTCTCTCTGGGTTGAGCCGGCTAGTTGCCGGCGGACATGGCCTGGATCTCGGCGAGCCGGCCCTCGGCCATCGCCGTCCATTCCGGCTTGCCGTTGGTCTGCACGATCCGGTTGTAGGCCTGGACGGCGGCGTTCCAGTCCCCGCGCTCCTCGCTGATCTGGCCGATCTGGGCCAGGCTGGCGATGCGGTGCGGGGCCGCGGCGTCGGCGCCGCTGGCGGACATCTCGTAGCTGGCGACGGCCTGCTCGATGCGGTCGAGCTTCTCGTAGCACTGGCCCTGCCGGTAGCCGATCTCCTCGATGCCGGCCTCGCCCTTCTCCAGCGCCTTGCTGTAGGTCTTCGCGGCGTTCTCGTAGTCGCCGAGCTCGTCCTGGTACAGCGTGGCGATCTGGAAGGAGAGGCCCTTGGCGCGCTCGTCGTCGGGGTAGTCCGCCTGGAAGCGGATCAGCGTGCCGATGGCGGACGGCCAGTCCTCGAGCTCCTGGTAGCAGAGGCCGGCGTTGAACAGGGCCAGCGGCGAGTACTCGCCGGCGGGCATGGTGTCGACCAGGTACTCGTAGGCCTCCGCCGCCTCCTCGTACTGCTCCGTCTTGTACAGGACGGTGCCCTCGCGGAAGCGCGACAGCCCGACCAGCTCGTGGTCGGGGTTCGTCTTCAGGAAGTTGCGGTAGCCGGCGAGCGCCATCGGCATCTGCTCCAAGCGGTAGTAGCTCTCGGCCAGGTAGAAGAGGGCGCCCGGGGCGCTCTCGCTGTCGGCGTAGTCCAGGGTGACCTTTTCGAACGCCTTGGCAGCGGCCTCGTAGTTTCCTTCGGCAAAGAGGTTTTGACCTTTAGTCCAGTAATAGTCCCCGGCCAGGGGGCTGTCCGGGCGGTTGCCGAGGTACTCCTCCATGTCCTTGCCGCTGCGGTAGTAGCAGCTCTGGATGCCCAGCTCCGCGTCCTCGACGCGGGGGTCGTCGGGGAAGCCCTCGACGAAGGACTGGAAGGCCGTGATCGCCGCCTGGTCCTGCTGCTGGTTGTAGTGGCAGTTGGCCAGGCCGAAGGCGGCGTCGGCGGCGTGGGGGCCGTCGGGGTCGCGCTTCTGCAGCGCCAGGTAGCTGGCGCGCGCCTCCTCGAAGCGGGCCAGGCCGAACTGCGTGTCGGCCAGGCGGTAGAGCGCCTCCCCGGCCTCGCCCGCCCGCGGGTAGCTCGTGACCAGCTTCTGCCAGGCCTCCACCGCGTTCTCGTAGTACTGCAGGCGGTAGAAGCAGTCGCCCTGGTTCAGCAGGGCGGCGGCGACCTGCGGCCCCTCGGGGTTGCGCTCCAGGAACTTGGTGATCTCCTCCAGCGCCTTCTGGTAGTCGTGCTGGTTGAAGTACAGCGAGCCGAGGGCCAGCGAGTTGCCGCCCTCCTCGCTGTCGGAGTTCGCCAGCTCGAAGAGGAACTTCTCCTGCTCCTCGAGGGCCAGGTCGTACTCGCCGATCTGGCTGTAGCTGGCGACGAGCCCCTGCAGGCTGGCCGCCGCCACCTCGCTGCGCGGGTAGCCGGTCAGCACGAGCCGGTACATGCCGCCCGCCTCGCGGAAGAGGCCCTCGTGGTAGTAGGCCTCGCCGAGCTGGTAGTAGGTCCGCGCGCGCCACGGGCTGGGCGTGGGCAGCAGGCGGTTGGCGATGAAGTGGTAGTTGGTGATCAGGCGGTCGTACTGCTCCAGCTTCAGGTAGGTGTCGGTCGCCAGGAACAGCGCCCGCTCGCCGGCGTCGGTGTTGACGTGCCGGTCCATGACGTTCTGGAATTCGCGCACCGCGAGGTCGTACTCCTGCAGCTCCTTGTGGGCGTAGCCCAGGAGCACCTGGACGCGGGCCGCCAGGGGGTCGCCGGGGAAGATGTCCAGGAACTCGTGCGCCATCAGGACGGCCTGGGGGTAGTTCTTCTCGGCGATGTAGGCGTAGACGACCTTGTGCATGGCGGCGCTGGCCAGCTCCGAGTCGGGGTAGCCCTTGACCACCTCGGTGAAGGCGAAGATGGCGTGGCTGGTGCGGCCGAGCGCCATCCAGGCCGAGCCCATCAGGTAGTTGGCCGGCGCGCAGATCGGCTCGCCGCCGAGGTCCTTGCAGAGGTCCTCGAGCTTGTTCACGCACTCGTTGTACTCGCCGGAGCGGTAGTCCACGCAGGCCTGCTTGTAGCGCGCCATCGGCACGAACTTGCTCTCGGGGTACGCCTCGAGGAAGTCGCGGTAGCTGCGCGCGGCGACCTTGTTCTGGTTGCTGTTGTAGAAGGCCTCGGCGACGCTGAAGGCGGCGTCGTCGGCCAGCGGGCTGTCGGGGTAGAGCCGCAGGGCCTGGCGGTAGCGCTGCACGGCCAGGATGTACTGGCCCGTGGCCTCGAGGCAGCGGCCGAGGTAGTAGAGGCCCAGGTCCGTGTCCACCTTGTCGAAGTGCTGCGTGGCCTCCTCGTAGTCCTCCTTGACGTAGGCGAACAGGCCCAGGACGAACTGCACCTGCGGCAGCTTCTGGTAGCCGGGCCGGTCGGCCAGCAGCTGCTTGTAGGTCTTCTCCACGCTGCGCCAGTCCTGCAGCGAGGCCTGGGTCTGGCCCATGGCGAACAGGGCCTCGCCGGCGAGGAAGCTGTCGGCGCTCTGCTGCAGCAGCTGCGTGAAGGTCTCCAGGGCCCGCTCCCGCTTGCCCAGGTTGAACTGGCACTCGCCCCGGCGCAGCAGCGCGCTGCCCAGCAGGAACGGGTCCCCGCCCTTGAACTTCCCGACGCGGTCGTACTCGCGCAGCGCCGTGTCGTAGTCGCCGTTGCAGAAGTAGCACTCGGCCACCATGTACTGGGCGCGGGCCGCGCGGTCGGTCTTCTTGTAGTGCGTCAGGTACAGCTGGTACTGCTGCAGCGCGTTGCCCTTGTCCGCGTCGCCGGCGAAGGTGTCGCCGGCGGCGCGCCAGAGCGCGTCCTCGTTCGGGACCACGGCGTCGTCGTCGCCGGCGAAGGCCGGCGCGGCGGCGAAGGCCAGCAGGGCCGTGAGCGCCAGCAGGACCGGCGCGGCCGGCCGCCGGGCGGCGGGGTGTCGTTTCATCGGTCGTCCTCTCGCGATTTCAGGCTCTCGGAACCGTCGACGTCGATGCGGATCGGGGTGCGGGTCCGGTTGCGGAAGCCCATGATCTCGACCTGGACCTCGTGGTCCCACTCCTGGCCCAGGTCGTCCAGGATGACGACGGTGGCCCGGTAGACGCCGTCGCCGACCAGCCGCCCGTTCTCGTCCTCGCCGCCCCAGTCCACGGCCTCCGGCGGCGGGCCCTCCTCGAAGATCCGGCGGACCAGCTCGCCCTGGTCGTTGCGGATCTCGACGCGCCACTCGGCCACCTCGCCGCGCAGCGCCGTGTCGACGCCGAAGGAGACGCTGCGGTCGTTGCCCGACGGGCTGAAGCGCAGGCGGTCGCTGTGGATCTCGACGCCGTCGGTGATGCCGAAGCGCATCGTGGCGCTGACCACCGTCGTGGAGCCCAGGTCGTGCGCGACGTGGGCGTAGTCGAGCTGCCAGTTCTGCCAGCGCACGCCGGCGCCGAAGCTGGTCTGGTCGCGGACCGTGTCGTAGCCGCCGCGCAGCACCAGCTGCCGCAGCGGCCAGGCCTCGATGCCGCCCTGGAAGTCCAGGTCCATGAGGTCGGTGCGGACCAGGTCCGTCAGCACGAGCATGCGGTTGTTGAAGAAGTGCAGGCCGGCGCCGGCGCGCAGGGTCCGCGCCAGCTTCTCCGGCTCTTCGAGCAGCGTGATCTCCGGCTGCAGGGCGTTCTGGTAGGAGACGCCCAGGCTGAGCCGCCGCTCGGGGCGCAGGTAGAGGCCCACGTCGGCGCCGTAGCCCGAGCCGGTGAAGCCGCCCACGTCCTGGGAGATCGACTTCAGGGTGGCGCCCCAGCCGAAGCGGCTGCTGCCGCGGGCGTAGGTCAGCGCGAAGACCCCCTCCTTCTCCTGGAAGGTGTCGTTCATGTCGACCCACTCGGTCGCGCGCTCGAACTCGCCGCTGTTGGTGAAGGTGCCGCTGAAGGCGAAGGTGCCCCGCCCCTCGCTCGGCAGGCCGAAGGCCACGTACGAGTAGCGGGTGTCGCCGAAGAGGGTGGCCCCCATCGCCGTCACCTCCATCGTGCGCAGCTGCGACAGGGCGGCCGGGTTCCAGTACACGGTGGCGACGTCGCCGCCGAGCGCGCCGACGGCCCCGCCCAGGGCGAGGCTGCGGGCGCTGCTGCCGAAGCGCAGGAAGGCGCCGGGCGCGCCGCCGTCCTGGCCGGCGAGGACCGGTCCGGCGGCCAGCAGGGCCGCCAGGAGCAGGAGCGCGGGGTATCGTCGGCCCGCCGCGCCGCCGGCGCGTCGGGGGTGCTGGCGCTGGTTGTCGTCCGCGTGGCGCTTCATGGCCTCTCCTACTTCACCACCGCGATCTTGCGGCGGAAATCGAAGCCCTGGCCGGTCACCCGGCAGATGTAGCCGCCGTTGGCCACCACGTCGCCCTGGCCGTTGCGGCCGTCCCAGGCGAACTCGGTGGTCTGGTCGGCGGCGGCGTTCAGGTGGTGATTCAGCACGATCGTCCCGTAGAGGTCGTAGATCGTGATGTTCACGGTACCGGCGGCCGTCGGTTTGAACAGGATCCGCGTCAGCTCCCGCACGGGGTTGAACGGGTTGGGCCGGTTGGTGATCTCCCGCCCCTCGTCCAGCGCCTGCGTGGTGTAGAGCACGATCTGCCGCAGCGCCTCCTTCACGCCCGTGTTCTCTTCGGCAAAGAACCGCAGGACATGAACGCCGGATTCGCCGGGGACCAGCTCCTCGAGGCTGAAGGCCTCCTGGTAGGCGGTCAGGGGCTGCGCGCCGTCGGACTGGTCGACGTCGAAGCGGATCGTGGTGGTGGCCTCCGGGATGCCCGGGACCGCCGCCAGGGTGATGCGCGTGTCGGCGCTGACGTACCAGCCGTCGAGGTACTCGCTGGCGACGCCGGTGAAGGACGGGGTGGTGACCGGCGGCCCGGCCACGGCCAGCAGGACCTCCTCGGCGTCGAGGGCGTCCACGCCGGCCCGCAGCAGGACGTCGGTGGTGCCGAAGGCGGCGACGCGCAGGGTCGTCTCGGCGGTGCCGTCGCTGCCGGTCAGCAGGTGGACGGCGCCGGCGCGGGCCGAGCCGAGCGTGGCCTCGCCGGCGCGGACCTCGAAGGCGACGGCGGCGCGGGGCGCCGGGTTGCCGCCCTCGTCGCGCGCCGCGACGCGGACGCGGATCTGCTGGTCGGGCCGCAGGACGCGGTCGAAGGGCGAGCCGTCCGGCTCGAGCAGGGTCAGGGTGAAGGTCTGCGCCGGCGCGGCCAGCACGGTGATCAGCCGGCTGAGCACGTCGCCGCCGGCGGCGTCGGTCACGCGCAGGTAGATCGACTCGGCGCGGTCGTAGGCCTGGTCGTCGAGCAGCGCGCGGCCCTCGACGGTGGCGCCGTAGGTGTAGCGCAGCACGCCGGTCGGGACGAGGGCCGGGTCCGGGCGCACCGCGCCCGACCAGGCGTTGATCGCCGAGATGCTGAAGGTCTCGTCGTAGCCGGTGACCAGCCGGCCCGTGGTCACGTCGACGCGCGTGACCGACAGCGGCCACGGCTCCCCGGCGACGACCGTGTCCGGGGCCGTCACCGCGTAGGTCACGCCCACCGGGATGACCGTCACCACGGGGCTGTCGGTCGTGCGGCCGCGCTCGTCGGAGACGCGGATGATGATGCGCTCGCTGACGCCGTAGCTCTGGGTGGCGATGTCGGCCGCGCCCTGCAGCAGCGTCCACTCCGTGACGCCCAGCGTCCCCTCGGGCGCCCCGAAGTCGTAGCGCAGCGCCTCCAGGGAGATGCGGTTGCCGGCCGGCACCGTGGCGCCGGTGGCGGGGTTGACCAGGCGCACGCCCACGCCGAAGCGCGAGGGCGGTCCCACGAAGGTCGTGTCCGGGACGCTGACCTGGTAGACGGCCTCCGCCACCGGGATGGTCACGTGGCCCTGGCCGGCCTCGGGGTGCTGGTTGTCGTCGGCGCTGAGGACCAGGTTGCCGGCGCCGTCGAGCACGACGCCGACCTGCCGGCGGCCGCCGATGAAGGGGGCGTGGTAGTCCGCGGGGTTCTGCCAGGCGAACAGGTCGGGCTCCGAGCAGGACAGCTCCAGAGCGCCGCCGTCCAGCGACGCCACGGGGTTGAAGAACTGGTCCACCGCGCGCAGCTCCACGACGAAGGGCTCGCCCGCCGTCTGGACGACCGGGGCGCCGGTCTTGCCGGTGCCGGCCTCGGCGCCGGGCTCGGGCGTCTCGCCGGGCGCGACGATCTGCAGCTGCTTGAAGCCGTCGGCCGCCAGGCGGCAGCTGTTGGAGAAGCCCTCGTTGCCGTCGCCGTCGACGACGCGGAAGTAGACCTCCTCGGCCAGCGTGTAGGTCTGCTGGACGTCGGTGTGGCCGCCGGTCAGCATCTGCTGGACGGTGCCCAGCACGCCGCCGCCGGCCTCGCCGGTGGCGGCGCTCAGCACCGAGATCTGGATCAGGCCGCTGTGGGCCGCGACGCGCTCGCCGGTGTTGCTGTCGATCAGGTCGACCGCCAGCGGGAAGGTGGCGGGGCCGCCGACGGTCGCGACCGCGGGGGCCGCGACGTCGTAGTAGAGGCCGCCCGTCTGCATCGTCACGACGCCGCTGGTGGCCTGGCGGCCGAAGTCGTCGGACACGCGGACCCGCAGGTCCTCCAGCGCGCTGTAGCTCTGGTCGCTGATGAACGAGACGCCGTTGACCAGGTAGACCTCGACGGTGCCGAGCGCGCCGTTGCCCGGCGCGAAGTTGGCCTGCAGCGGCGCCAGGGTGACGCGGTGGCCGGCGCCCGCGACGGGGTCGCCGGTGTCGGGGTCGACCAGGCGCACCGTCATCGCGAAGCCGGGCATGCCGCCGGTCTGGGCCGCGGCCGGCACGGTGACCTCGTAGACGTAGGGGCGGCGCACCGGCACCGCGACCGTCTGGCCGGGCAGCTGCGGCGCGTCGAGGTCGCCGACGGTGACGCCCACCGAGCCCTCGGCCACCAGGAAGACGTCGACGGCGCGGCTGCCGAGGAAGAACGGCGCGTCCTGCGGGTCGGGGTTGTCCGGCCAGGAGAACGAGCCGTCGGTGGCCGAGAGGTGGACCCGGCCGCCCGAGGCGTCGCCGATCGGGTTCCAGTACTGGTCCACCGCGCGCACGGTCAGCGGGAACGGCTCGCCGGAGCGCTGCGTGTCGGGCAGGGCCGACTTGCCGGTGGCCGCGAAGGCCGCCGCGCCGGGCCGCGCCGTCTCGCCCGGCGCCAGCAGCTGCAGGCGCTGGTAGCCGGCGGGCAGGACGGAGAACAGCGGGCTGTCGCCGGCCAGGCCGCTGGGGTCGAAGGCGCGCACGGCGAATTCGCCGGCCTGCGTGTAGGTCTGCTGGAAGGTGACCTGCCCGTCGACGAGGCGCCGCGAGGTGACGCCCACGGCGCCCTCCCCGAGCGCGCCGCCGGCGTCGACGACCGCGACGCTGAAGAAGCGGTCGTCGTCCACGAGCGAGCCGGTCTCGGTGTCGCGCAGCCGGACGGTCACCGGGAAGGACGCCGGCGGCCCGGCCACGGGCGTCGGGGTCGTGCCGACGACGACGTCGTACCAAAGGCCGTTGGGGTCCATGCGGATGACGTCGCTGTAGCCGAGGCGGCCCGAGGAGTCGCTGACCTCGATGACGATGCGGCTGGCGACGTCGTAGGCCTGGGCGGGGATCGCCACGACGCCGGCGGTCAGCTGGGCCTGCGTCGCCAGCAGCACGCCCGGGGCGGGCTGCAGCGTCGGCGTCAGGGCGCGCAGGGTGACCTGGTTGTAGGCGTTGGTCATGACGGTCCCGGCCTCGTCGACCAGTTCCACGGTCATGGCGAAGCTGCTGGGCGGCCCGACGAACGCCGTGTCGGGGGTCGTGATCCGGTACTGGGCCCCGGCGGCGACCTGCACGACCACGTCGTGGCCCAGGATCCCGGCGTCGGTCAGGTCGTAGGCCGTGAGCGTGGCGTAGCCGAGGCTCGACAGCGCCACGGGGAACACGATCCGGCCGGCGGACAGCGCCTGGCCGTCGTTCAGCGGGTTGCCCGGCCCGAGCGAGCCCTCGTCGCTGCCGAGGTGGATGTTGTGCACGCTGTTGTCGACGCGGTTCCAGAAGCGGTCGACGGCGTCGACGGTCAGCGGGAACTGCAGCGTCGCGGTCTGCACCGCGGGCGTGCCGGTCTTGCCGTCGACCTCGGGGCCGCCGGGGTTCGGCGTCTCGCCGGGCGCGACGGCCAGCAGGCGGTAGAACTCGCCGGGGGTCACCTGCGCGAGGCTGGAGTCGCGGCGCGCGGGCACCGCCAGGTCGCGGACGCGCAGCGCCTGCGCGGTCGCGGTGCGGAAGGCGAGCGCGAAGGCCGAGGAACCGTCCGGGTCCAGCGGCGCGTCGTTGGGCGAGACCAGGTCGGCGTAGCCGCTGGTCGCGACCCGGACGATCGGGCTGGCGGGCGTCGGGTTCCACCAGGCGTCCAGGGCCGTCACCGCGGCGGTCACGTCCGCGCCGGCGACCACCGGCAGCGGGTCGCCGAACTTGCCGGGCGACTCGCCCGGGGTGGCCGTCTCGCCCGGCAGCAGGACCTGCAGCCCGGCGTACGCTCCCGGGAACACGGTGAAGGCGTTGCTGACGCCGGTGCGGCCGTAGACGTCGTCCACCGCCGAGACGGTGATCCCCTGGCCGGCGCGCGTGATGCGCATCACGCCGCGCCAGACGCCCTGGTAGATGCCGGTGCCGTAGCCGTCGGCGAGGCTGACGCGCACCGGCGTCAGCACGTCGCCGCCCACGTTCAGGCGCAGGCTGACGCTGTCGGTGAAGGTGCGGATGTGGTTGCCGTAGGCGTCGCGCGCGATCACGGTGAGGTTCGGCAGCCAGGCGCCGGCCTGGTGGTCGGGCACCGGGGCCAGGATGTCGGTCGGGTCGGGGTTGGTGCCGTCGTTGACGCCGATCTCGAAGTGGTCGATCACGCCGGCCTCGACCGGGATGAGCGCCGACGCGGTGCGGGAGCTCACCGGGTCGGTGGCGGTGACCACCTGCTGGTTGGGGTCGGCCAGCGTCTCGAGGGTGACCTGGAAGACGCCGATCCCGCTCTGCAGGCTCTGGGGCGCGCCCGGCAGCGTCGCCTGGGGATCGGTGCTGGTGAACTCCAGCGGGATCGGCAGGGACGGGCTCGTCGCCTCGATGGGGTTGTAGTAGTAGTCCGTGGCGATGACCTGGACGTTGAACGGCGCGCCCGCGTCCTGGGGGGACGGGGTGCCGATCTTGCCCGGCGCGTAGATCGTGCCGGCGTCCAGGGTCTCGCCGGGCGCGATCACCATCAGCCGCTGGTAGGTGTTCGGCGAGACGCGCAGGGGGCTCGAGAAGCTGTCCGCCTGGCCGCCGACGCTGGCCTGCAGCAGCTGGTCGCCGTGCGTCGCCATCAGGGCGCTGTAGAGGCCGGTGCCGTTCAGGGTGATGACGCCGCTCTCGATCAGGGTGCCGCCGCCGTCGAGCAGCAGCAGGTGGCCCGTCGGGCAGGAGACCGCGACGGTGCGCGCGCCCGAGACGAGGTTGCCGTAGCGGTCCACGGCCCGGATCTCCAGGGGCTCGATCATCTGCCCGGCGACGATCGGCGTGGGCAGGCCGATGTTGCCGCCGAAGGCCGGGTCGTTCAGGCCCGGGGTCCAGGTCTGGCCCGGCAGCGTGAACAGGACCTTCTCCATGGGGCCCGCGTTCACCTGGAAGTCGCCCGACAGCGTCACCACGCCGGTGTTGCTGTCGACGATCAGCCGGGCGCTGAACGCGCGCTTGGTCACCTGGACCGAGGCGTTCAGGACGCCGGCGACGAAGTTGTTGCTGGTGGTGATCAGGTAGTCCGCGCTCTCGTCGCCGGCGCCGATGCGGACGCGCATCGAGACGGGGCCGTTGTACGGGAACACGTTGTTGAACGAGTCGTAGGCGCGCACCCGGATCTGGAACGGGGTCGTGGTCGCCTGCACGGCGTTGGTGTCGAGCACGGCGTAGTCGAACGAGAAGTGGTGCAGGCCGGCCGGGTTGAGCTGGACGTTGGCCGAGCTCGAGGTCGAGATCGGGCCCGAGGCGGTGACCGTCACCTGGCGCAGGCCCGAGGTCATCAGCGTGGCCGACTGGTCCTGGACCGTGTTGCTGCTCATGGCCCCGCCGGCGGGCAGCGCCACGCCGGGGGCCGCGTCGTTGGCGCTCCAGGCCAGCGTCGGGAAGGGGCCCGACGCCACGGGGTTCCAGTACTGGTCGGTCGCGTAGACGTCGATGCCGGTGAACGGGAAGCCCGAGATCTGGGCGATGGCCGTGCCGCTGCGGCCCGGGCTGACGCCCGGCGTCAGGGTCTGGCCCGGCAGCAGCAGCACGACGCGGTTCAGGGCCCCGGGATAGAGCGGCGCCACGAGCCCGCTGCCGGCGGCGGCCACGGCCTGCGTCGGGTAGACGACGGTGTTCAGGGCGTTGACCGTGTTCTGCTGCAGCGCCGGGTCGGTGCCCTGGAAGACGACGTTGGCCGCGGCGACGCCGGCGACGAACGAGCCGCCGCCGATGGTGAGCGACGGGCCGGAGGTGAAGTGCCCGATCGCCGGCGACAGCATCACGTCGTCGTCGAAGTTGCGGACGGCGGCGTTGAGGTAGTCGCGCGCCGTGATGGTCAGCGCGACGTTCTGGCCGACGTACTTGTCGCCGGCCGGCACGCCGATCTCGAAGTGGTGGACGAAGTTGTAGCAGTTGATCTCCACCTGGGCGAAGGGCACCGAACCGTCGTCCTGGTCCGCGACGCGCAGCCGCACCGGCTGGCCGTCGTCCAGGAAATCGATCCCCGTGAAGATGCGCTCGCCGTTCTGCAGGTAGGCCGACGCCGGCAGGGTCGCGGCCACGTCCGGCGAGGACAGCAAGGCGCGGATGAAGTCCGCCGCGGTGTCGGTCGTGCCGTCGGCGTTCACCGCCCGCACGAGCACGTCGAACTGCTCGTAGATGGTGACCGCGGGCCGACCGTCGACGATCTCGGGGTTGATCACCGTGATCTCGAGGTGGTCGAAGGCCAGGGCGGCCGCCGGCGCCAGGACCAGCAGGGCCGCGGCCAGGCAGGTGGCGATCGGGGCGATGGCGAACCGGCTGCTCGTGCGCTCGTTCATGGTCATCCCGCCGTGGAAGGGATCCTGGAACGTCCGGGGCGCGGACGGCCGTGCAGAATGCAAAGCCGGACAGGGAGATCCGGCGTTGCGGCACGGGCCAGCGGGTCCAGGTGCAAGCGATATGCCACAGGTCGGGGCGGGGGGCGTTTACGTAACGGCCATTTGCACAGGGCATTGCGGACATCCCGCCCCGGGGCCGCAAGGTGCGCCTGGAGGGGGTTGGCGTCCAGGGCGGGGGCGCGGTGCGGCGGCGGCCCGGGCCCGCTGGGCGGCCTGGCGCCGAAGATGAGTCCGGAATCGCTGGCACCGGGCCGGGCAAGGCACGCGCTGCCTGCCGGCGGCCCGACCGTGCAAGATCCGATGATGACGCGACGGGGATGATCGTTGCCGCACGGGGGCGCCGCGGCGGTCGATTGGAGGTTGTTCGCGGCCGTCGCCTGTGGTTATGTTCCCCGTCGCCGGCGGCCCGCGCGGGGCCGCCCACGGAGAGCGAACGACCGGGAGAACCCACCTTGTCCAGGACCGCCAGGCGTCCGCGGCTGACCGCCGCCACCGCCGATCCCCACTGGCTCTACGAGAACGCCGTGCAGAACCCCGAGGCCGAGGTCGAGTTCATCGACCGCGCCTTCGCCGCCGTCTACGGGCGCCACCCGCGCGACCTGCGCGAGGACTTCTGCGGCACGCTGAACCTGGGCTGCTGCTGGATCCGCCACCGCCCGGACAACACGGCCCTGGGCGTGGACCTCGACGGCCCGACCCTGGACTGGGGCCGCGAGCACAACGTGCTGCCGCTGGGCGCCGCCGCCGCGCGCGCGACGCTGGTGCAGGACGACGTGCGGCACGTCGCGGGGCCTCCCGTCGACGTGCTGGCCGCCACGAACTTCTCGTGGTGGTGCTTCCACGCGCGCGCGGAGCTGAAGGGCTACCTGGAGAACTGCCGCCGGTCGCTGCGGGACGAGGGCATGCTGATGCTGGACATCTTCGGCGGCTCGGAGGCCCAGGTGCTCCAGTTCGAGGAGCGCGACTGCGAGGGCTTCACCTACGTCTGGGACCAGGACGTCTTCAACCCCATCACCCACGAGTACGTCTGCCGGATCCACTTCCGCTTCCCCGACGGCAGCGAGCTGACCGACGCCTTCGTCTACCGCTGGCGCCTGTGGTCGATCCCCGAGGTGCGCGACCTGCTCCTGGAGGCCGGCTTCTCGCGGGTGGAGGTCTACTGGGAGGGCGCCGACGAGGACGGCGAGCCGAACGGGGACTTCCAGATCGACGACACGGGCGACAACTCGCCGGCCTGGGTGGCCTACATCGTGGCCTTCCGCTGATTCACGGACACGCCGTGACAAACGAAGGCGGGGAGGTCGCCCTCCCCGCCTTCGACATCTGTCGTCCCGGGACCGCTCAGCCGCAGCCGCCGCTGCCGCAGCTGCCGCCGCCGCAGTCGCCGCCGAGGCGGTCGGCCAGGTTCAGCGTGTAGCCCCTGCGGTAGCCGTCGTCGACGTAGTCGATGACGATGCCGCCGCCCTGCTCGACGACCGACACCACGTCGGGCGCCATGAGGAAGTCCAGGGTCCCTGTCGCGACCTTGCGGTCGTCGTCCTTCGGCTCGTCCAGAGCCATGCCCACGGCGGGACCGCCTCAGCCGAAGCCCTGGAAGTAGAGGCGGATGGCCCGGGGGCCGTCCGGCGGCAGGTCGAGGGCCCCGAAGGCCGTCGCCGCCGCGTCGGAGATCCGGATCAGCTCGTTCACGTCGCACGTCCTGGCTGGAGGGTCGGATTCGGTCCATCCAGATTAATCAACGATAATCGAAACTGCAAGGGAAAGCCCCGGCCGCGGGGCCGGGGCTTCCGTGCGTCCTCGAAGCAGCCGCAGACCTGCTACTTCACCAGCATGAGCTTGCGGACCTGCATCACGTCGGCGCCGATGCGCAGACGGGCGAAGTAGGTGCCGCTGGCCATCTGCTGGCCCGCGTTGTCGGTGCCGTCCCAGGACACGACGCGCTCGCCGCCGCCCTGGAGCCGCTCGTTGACGAGCGTGGAGACCAGCTCGCCGCGGATGTTGTAGACGTTCAGCTGGACCAGGTTGTCCCGCGTCAGGACGAAGCGGATCTCCGTCTTGGGGTTGAACGGGTTCGGCTTGATGCTCGAGAACCCGCCCGCGGGCAGGATCTGGGGCAGGTCGCCCTCGACGGCCGTGGCGACGACCGTGATGTCCTCGTCGCGCAGGGGGACCAGCTGGAACTCGCCGAAGGCGTAGTCCATGAAGCCCTTCACGATGACGGACTGGCCCAGGACCGGCGCTGTAGACCATGTCGAAGGCGGCGTTGACGACCAGCGAGTCGGCGTCGGCGCCGGTGTCGGAGACCATGAACTCGCTGTACTGGGCCGAGCCCAGGGAGTCGATCACCGTCGCGGCGAAGGTGCGCACCAGGACGCTCTCGTAGGCCTCGCCCAGGTAGCCGCCGGGCGACGTGTCGTCGGCCAGCACGACGGTGTGCGCCTGGTTGTAGGCGGGCAGCGCGTTCTCGAAGGAGATCAGCTCGATCGCCGACCCGTTGTGCGGGTTCATCTCGGTCAGGCCGAAGTACTCCTCGATGTAGCCGCCGACCTGCACCTCGTCGCCGGGCAGCAGGAAGTTGGCGGCGGTGCCCTCGTAGCAGAGCAGGCCGCTGAAGGTGCCCGAGCCGTCCTGCATGATGAACTTGCTGACCGCGCCGGCGTCGCCGGTGCCGGCCGTCACGATGCCCTGCACGTTGACGACGCGGCCGGTGAACGGCGAGTTCTGCGGGGTGGTCGCGGGGTCGACGTACTGCACGTCGTGGATCGACGTGATGCCCACGGCGACCTCGTACCAGCCGGCCGGGGCGTCGCCGGGGTTCAGCGAGATGTTGCCGTTGCCGTCCAGCGCGCGCACGTAGAAGTCGACCTGGCGGCCCAGGAAGCCGCCGGGGATGGTGGCCGACCACACGTTGCCGCCCTGGTCGCTCATCGGGATGTTCAGGAAGACGCCGGTGCTGTCGCCGGAGTCGTCGCGGTAGTAGAGGGCCGCGGAGGTCACGGCGACGTCGTCGGTGATCGTCGTGGTGACGGTGATCGGGTCGCTGGCCAGCGGGGTCCAGTCGGCGCAGTTGACGGCGTCGATGATCGGGCCCGAGCCCTCGATGAGGTCGGCCTGGCGGCGGGGCTTCAGCTCCATGACGCCGCCGGTGTAGTTGACCAGCGGGGCGATGATCCGGTAGCTGTCGCCCACCGCGACGCCGCCGGTGTTGATCCCGGTATCGGAGTCGATGTAGACGATGATGGTGTCGGTGCCGGCGTGCAGCTTGAACTGGTTGGAGGCCACCGCCGTCGCGATCAGGCCGGACAGCGAGACGAACTTGCCGACGTTCTCGTAGTCGGACTTGGCCTGGGCGATCGTCATCACGACCGGCGTCGGGACGGCCTCGGCGCCGAGGAAGGTGACCGTCGGCGCGGGGGAGAGCTGGATCTCGCCCTGGAAGACGCCCACGGTGCCGGTGACCGAGACGCGGTCGCCGTAGGTCAGCGGGGGCGCCGACGAGTTGAAGAAGGCGATGCCGTTGCCGGAATCGTCCAGGATGTAGTGGGAGCCGGCGTTGTAGGTGCCCTTCAGAACGTAGATCCGGCCTTCGACGGTCTGGGTCGTGGCGTTGTAGGGGCTGGCCGGGGCGCCGGTCGTCGGATTGTAGTACTGGATGTCGTCGATCGTCTGGGCGGCGGCCAGGCCGGCCACGCACACGACGACGGCGAGCGCCACGGCGCTCTGAATCGATCGCTTCATGCTGTCTTTCTCCTCTGCTTCGGACACACGTTTCCCGCGCAGGGCACGAGTGGGAGCTGGGATCCAGGCGTCAAGTTCAGGAATATGAAGCGTGGAAAGTGGATCGCGGCCCACGAACTCTGTGCTCGCAAGATGATAAACCGTAGCCCCTGATTTGTCTACAACTTCGCGGTTTTTTCACATCATATGACAAGCGGGACCGGGGAACCGGCCCATAATATTGAATTTAGATATCCACAATCAGGGCTTTAGGAGGGACCGCCCGGTCATGGCGTCCGGCCGGGGCAGCCCCAGCAGGGCGAGCATGGTCGGGGCGATGTCCCGCAGGCCGGCGTCGTCGCGGAGCGCCAGGGCATCGGGCCGGCCGGCGAACTCCCGCCCGACCACCACGAAGGGCACGTCGTTCAGGGAGTGGTTGGTCAGGACGCGCCCGTCCGGGGCGATCATCTCCTCGCAGTTGCCGTGGTCGGCGGTCAGCAGCAGGACGCCGTCGCGCTCCAGCACCGCCGGCACGATCCGCGCCAGCAGCCCGTCGAGGGTGCGGACCGCGGCGACCGCCGCCTCCAGCACCCCGGTGTGGCCCACCATGTCGCCGTTGGCGAAGTTCACCACGATGACCTCGTGCCGGCCGGCCGCCAGCGCCTCCAGGACGATCGCGGCGACCTCCGGCGCGCTCATCGCGGGCTGCAGGTCGTAGGTGGCGACCTTCGGCGAGGGCACCAGGCGGCGGTCCTCGCCCGCGAAGGGCTCCTCGCGCCCGCCGTTGAAGAAGTACGTCACGTGGGCGTACTTCTCGGTCTCGGCGGTGCGCAGGTTGGTCACCCCGTGCGCGGCGAAGACGTCGGCCAGCAGGTCGCGGGGCGCCTCGGGGTCGAAGACGACCGGCAGGCCCAGGCTCTCGTCGTAGACCGTCATGCACAGGTAGTCCACGGCGGGGCGCAGCGGCCGCGGGAAACCGTCGAAGTCGTCCACGTTGAACGCCCAGGTCAACTCGCGGGCCCGGTCGGAGCGGAAGTTCCAGAAGAAGACCGCGTCGCCGTCGCGGACCGTCGCCAGGGGAGCGCCCGCGTCGTCGACGATCACGGTCGGCAGCACGAACTCGTCGGTGACCCCGCCCTCGTAGGAGCGGGCGATCGCCGCGACCGCGCCGGTCGCCGTCTCCCCCTCGCCGTGGACCAGCGCGCGCCAGGCCTTCTCGACCCGGTCCCAGCGCTTGTCGCGGTCCATGCCGTAGTAGCGCCCGCCGACGGTGGCGATCTTGCCGGCGCCGATGCCCGCCATGGCGGCCTCCAGGTCCTTCACGTACTGCAGGCCGCCGTGGGGATCGGTGTCGCGCCCGTCCAGGAAGGCGTGGACGTAGATCTCGGCCACGCCCTGGCGGGCCGCGATCCGCACGATCTCCACGAGGTGGTCGACGTGGGAGTGGACGCCGCCGTCGGAGACCAGGCCCGGCAGGTGCAGGCGGCCGCCCCGCGCCTGCAGGCCGTCGACGAGACCGCGCCAGGCGGGATGCTCGGCGAAGGCGCCGCTCGCCAGGCTGCGCGTCACCAGGTTGAGGTCCTGGTCGATGATGCGGCCGGAGCCGATGGTCAGGTGGCCCACCTCGCTGTTGCCCATCTGCCCCTCGGGCAGGCCCACGTCCAGCCCGTGGCAGCGCAGCGTGGTGTGCGGGTAGCCGGCCAGCAGGCTCTCGTAGAAGGCCGGCCGCGCCAGGGCGATGGCGTTGCCGTGCTCGGAACCCGGGCCGCGGCGCCAGCCGAAGCCGTCCAGGATGCACAGGACCAGCGGGGTGTGGGGGCGGCGGAGGTCGGTCATCGGTGCTCCTCGGAGTCGCGGGATCCCTCGGCGGTCGCGTCCGGCCGGTCGAGCCGGCCGACGGGGAGTTGCCAGATCTCGACCTCGCCCAGGGCCATCAGGACGCAGGCGCCCAGCGGCGCGCCGGGCCGCGGGGCCGGCCCCGGGCCGTGGACGGTGAAACAGAAACCGGCCTGCAACACCGCGCGGCAGACCTCCCGGCCGTCGGCCAGGAATTCCGACAGGCGCAGCCGGCCGTGCCGGACCACGTAGTCCCCCGGGCCGCCGGGGTGGAGGATCTGGTCGGCCGTCAACCGGAGGCGGGCCGTCCGCTCGCTCTCCCAGGCGGCCAGGGCGCCCGGCTTCCTGACGAACAGGCGCGCCTCGCGCAGCAGTTCCAGGGTCGGGGCGTCGGCGGCGACGGTCGCGTCGTTCAAGGTTCGGCTCCATTCGGGTCGGATTCGCCGGCAGCGGCAGACGTTAACACGGCCGGCACCGACCCGCCATCCCTTGACACGTCCCGACGCCGGGCCTATGGTGGTCGGGTCAACCGTTAGGGGTGGCCTTCGAGGCCTGAGAGAGACCCTTGGAACCTGACCCGGGTCATGCCGGCGTAGGGAAACGGGAATCCGAAGCGACCGCCATGCGGCCGGCCCCCTCGACGGAGCCGGCGTTTGTTTTGTAGCCGCCGGTTCCACGACCCTTCAGGGAGGAACCACCATGGCACGCTTCCCCAACGCGGCCGGCCCCGGCGCCGCGGCTCTCGCCTGCCTCCTGATCGCCTCCGCGGCCCCGGCGGCCGACCCCGGCGCCGCGCCCGCGGACACCGCCGGCCTGCGCTGGGCCCCCGAAGTCGTCGTCACGGCTTCGCGGTACGCCGGCGAGGTCCGACTCAGCCAGCAGAACATCACCGCCGCGGAGCTGCGGGACCGCCTCGGCGCCGCCGACCTGCCCCTGCTGCTCGAGGACACCCCGGGGCTGCACGCCACCTCCGACGCCGGCAACGGCGTCGGCTACACCTACCTGAACATCCGCGGCTTCGACCAGAAGCGCGTGGGCGTGATGATCAACGGCATCCCGCTGAACGACCCCGAGGACCACCAGGTGTACTGGGTGGACGTGCCCGACCTGGCCTCGTCGCTGCAGGACGTCCAGGTGCAGCGCGGGATCACCAACTCGCTGGGCGCGACCACCGCCGTCGGCGGCACCGTGAACCTCGTCACCGAGCAGCACGCGGACGAGCCGGCCGGCCGCGTCGCCCTGCAGGGCGGCAGCTTCGGCACCCGGCGCGGTTCGGTCGCCTGGCAGACGGGGCGGATCGGCGGCGGCTTCAGCGGCGCCGCCCGCTGGTCGCGCATCGTCAGCGACGGCTACCGCGACCGCACCGGCAGCCGCCTGTGGGGCGCGTTCTGGAGCGGCCGCTGGGCCGGCGCGCGCCACACGCTGCAGGCCAACGTCTACACCGGGCACGAGGTGAGCCAGCACGGCTGGAACGCGGCCGCCGAGGCGGACCTGCTGGTCGACCGGCGGTCCAACCCCGAGACCTACCCCCACGCCGTCGACGACTTCCGGCAGCCCCACTACGAGCTGCACCACCGCTGGGAGCTGTCCGACCGCGTGACCCTCGTGCAGGCCGCCTACCTGATCCACGGCGAGGGCTTCTACGAGAACCTCAAGGCGGGGGTGCGGGCCGGGGACTACAGCCTCGACCACTCGCTGGGCATCGGCGCCGACGACGAGGTCGACCTCGTGCGCCGCAAGATCGTGGACAAGGACCAGCTCGGCTGGGTGCCCCACCTGGAGATCCGCCACGCCGGCGGCCGCACCATCCTCGGCGGCGACCTCTACGACTTCCACAGCGACCACCACGGCGACGTGCTGTCGGTGGCCGGCGTCGCCGACGGCCTGCAGGGCGTGGACTACTACCGCTACACCGGCGACAAGCAGGCGCGCAGCGTCTTCGTCAACACGATGTTCGAGGCGGCGCCGGGCCTGACCCTGATCGCCGACCTGCAGCTCCAGCACAAGCGGTACGCCTTCCGTCAGGCCGAGCTGGGCAACTTCACCGGCGGGGACCGCCACGCCTACGACGTGGAGTACGACTGGTTCAACCCCAAGGGCGGCGTGCACTGGGAGCTGCCGTCGCGGCCGTGGGGCGGGCGCGCGACGACGTACCTCCACGTCGGCGTGACGCGCCGCGAGCCGACCGACGGCGAGCTGTACGACACCTGGTACGGTCCCGACGACCTGGGCGTCGCGCCGCTGTTCCGCACCAGCCGCGGCGTGGACCAGGACGGCGACGGGGACACCGACTACCTGCAGTGGTCCGACCCCTACGTCCGCGAGGAGAAGGCCGTCGACTGGGAGCTGGGCTGTTCGTGGCGGGGCGAGCGCCTGAGCTGGACGCTGAACGGCTACTGGATGGACTTCACGAACGAGATCGTGCCCTACGGGGCGGTCGACGACGAGGGCGCCGCGATCCGCGGCAACGCCGAGCGCACCCTGCACCGCGGGCTGGAACTGGGCCTGACCGCGCGCCTGGCCGACCGCCACGAGCTGCGGGTGGCCGCCTCGCGCAGCTGGGACGAGTTCGACGCCTACGTCGCCACCCTGGACCCCGAGACCTGGGAGAGCGGCAGCTTCGACTACGCCGGCAACCCGATCCCCCTGTTCCCGAACCACCTCGCGAGCCTGACCCTGGCCTCGGACTTCGGGGACTTCGACACCCGCCTGCGCCTGCGCAGCGTGGGCCGCCAGCACCTCGACGCCACGGGGCGCGGCGAGCGCACGATCGACGGCTACGCGACCCTGGACCTGGGCGCGGGCCTGGACCTGTCCGCCTTCGCGCCCGACCTGCGCGGCGCCCGCCTCTCGCTGGACGTGCGCAACCTCCTGGACGAGGCGTACGAGACCAGCGGCTACTGGTACGGCGGCCGCTGGCTGATCCCGGCCGCCGGGCGCCACTTCGAGGCGGGGGTGCGCTATGACTTCTGACGCGGCGCCGCCCGCCCTCGACGGGATCCTGCTGCCGAAGCGCGGCCGGCGCGCGGTCGTGCTGGCCGACGGCGAGCCTCCGCCGCCGCGCCTGCTGGCCGCCCACCTGGCCCTGGCCGACCTCTTCCTCTGCACCGACGCCGCGGGCCGGCCCTACGCGGCGCTCCCGCGCCTGCCGGACGCGATCGTGGGCGACCTCGACACCCTGGGCGCGGGCGTGAGCGAGGTGCCGCCGGGCGTGACGGTGGCGCGCGACGCCCGGCAGGACACGACCGACGCGGAGAAGGCCCTGGCCTTCGCCTTGGACGACGGCTGCCGCGAGGCCGTGCTGCTGGGCGCCGGCGGCGGCCTGCTCGACCACGCCCTGCACAACGCGCTGCTGCCGGAGCGCTGGGCCGGGCGGCTGCGCCTGCTGCTGGCGGACGCCGGGACGGCGGCGCTGCGGGTCGGCGCGGGCGAACCGTGCGCCTGGGACCTGCCCCGGGGGACCACGTTCTCGCTGCTGCCGCTGCCGGGCGGCGCGCGCGGCGTCGCGTGCGACGGCGTCCGCTACCCGCTGCGGGACGCCGCGGTGGACGGGCGCGGCCCGGCCACCGTCTCCAACGAGGTCGCCGCGGGGCCCGTCCGGCTGACGGTCGGCGCGGGCTCGCTGCTGCTGGTCGTGCGGCGGGACGCCGCCGCCCCATGATCCTCGTCGTCGCCTACGCCCTGTTCTTGGCCTACGCGGTGCTGCGCCTGTTCCGCGCGCCGGTCCGCGGCGAGACCGACTACCTGCTCGCCGGCCGGCGCCTGACCCTGCCCGCCTTCGTCGCGACCACGGTCTCGACCTGGTACGGCGGCATCCTGGGCGTCGGCGAGTACGCCTGGACCTACGGCGTCAGCAACTGGCTCGTGTTCGGGGTGCCCTACTACCTCTACGCCCTGGTGTTCGCGCTGGTGCTGGCCGGCCGCGCGCGCCGCGGCCGGGCGCTGACCATGCCCGACCTGCTGCAGGAGCGCTACGGCACGCGCGCCGCGGCGGTGGGCGCGGGCGCGATCTTCGTGATGACGGTGCCGGCCGCCTACGTGCTGATGATGGGCGTGCTGGTCGAGATGGCCCTGGGCTGGCCGCTGTGGCTCGGCGCCGTGATCGGCATGGTGCTGTCGGTGGGCTTCGTGGTGCGCGGGGGCCTGCGGGCGGTCGTCGGCACCGAGATCGTGCAGTTCGTCCTGATGTTCCTGGGCTTCCTGGTGCTGGTGCCGGTGTGCGTCGCGAAGTTCGGCGGCTGGGATTTCCTGCGCGACGCGCTGCCGCCGCAGCACCTGACCTGGCACGGCGGCCGCGGCTTCCAGGCCGTGGCGATCTGGTACGTGATCGCGGCCTCGACCCTGGTCGAGCCGGCCTTCTACCAGCGCTGCTGCGCCGCCCGCGACGAGCGCACGGCCCGGCGCGGCCTGCTCGTTTCGATCCTGTTCTGGATCTTCTTCGACTTCCTGACCACGACCTCCGGCCTCTACGCGCGCGCCGTGCTGCCGGGCCTGGAGGATCCGGTGGCCGCCTTCCCGCGCCTGGCCGCCGTGGCCCTGCCGCCGCTCCTGCAGGGGCTGTTCCTGACCAGCCTGCTGGCGACGATCATGTCCACGGTCGATTCCTACGCCTTCATCGCCGCGATCACCGGCGGCCGCGACGTCTGGCTGCGCCTCAAAACCGGCGGCTCGCCGGCCGACGACCCCCGCGCCATGACGGCGGTGCGCGTCGGCCTGCTGGCGACATCCGTCCTGGCCGTCGCCCTGGCCCTGTGGTCGGGCTCGGTGATCGGCCTGTGGCACCACCTCGGCAGCGTGGGCACGCCCGTGCTGCTGCTGCCGGTCACCCTCGGCTACACGCGCTGGCAACCGCGCCCGGGCCGCGCCACCGCCGCGATGCTCGCCTCCGGCGGCGTCTCCCTGGCCTGGCTGGCCCTCGGCCGCGGCGCCCCCCTTCCCGGCCTGCGTTCCGCCGGCGTCGAGCCCATCTTCCCCGGCCTGCTCGCCCGCCGCTCCGGCCCCTGGTGCCGGAACGCTGCCCCGGCCCTTCCGCCATCCTGGCTCCAGGGCCCCCGAACTCGCAAGGGACCCGCGTCCCTAGAACAGCTTGTAGGTGACGCCGAAGATCTCGCGCCAGCGCCCGCGGTCGGAGATCTCGCGGTCGTAGAGCCACTCCAGGAACAGCGTGGTCTGGATGTACTTGGAGACCTGCGCCGAGAACTTCGTCTCCAGGGCGGCGTCGGTGCCCTGCCAGTCGTCGCCGTACGACTCGTCGAGGTTGCTGGTGACGGCCTGGAAGACGCGCAGCTTCGAGACGACGTTCAGCTGCGGGTTGAAGGTGTGCGTCAGGTCCGAGACCCACTCCAGGCCGGCGTCCTGGACCGTCGCGATCCGGTAGGCCGTGCGCTGGCGCACGCCGAGGCCGACGCGCGTCGTCAGGTCGGTCGTCTCGTTCTTGACCAGCTGGCGGCCGAGGCCCGCGGACTCGGTCAGCAGGGCCGGCGTCAGCGGGTGCTTGTCGGCGTCGTGGAACTGGGTCTCGGCCGCGAACGCCACGTACGGCGTGATCGGGCGCTCGACGCCGAAGCGCATCAGCGATTCGAGGAAGATGCGGTCGGTCGACTTCAGGGGCGAGGCCCAGGTCTTGCCCGCGGCGGTCTCCCGTTCCTGGTGGGTCTGGCCGTAGGTGAGCTTCAGCGTGTTCTTCCAGTTCGTCGACGCGCTGAGGTCCTTCTGCGCCGCGACGTCGCCGCTGAAGGTCCAGACCACCGTGCCCAGCTCGCTGCCGGCCCAGGATCCGCTGTAGCCGCTCTGGCTGAACATCAGCCCCAGGTCCGCCGACTTCTGCCACTCCCCGGCCGCCGCGCCGGAACAGACCATGACCAGCGCCGCCACCATCAGGGCATGTCTCGACTTCACACCAGACCTCCGGGTTGCAGTTCACGAAACGACCGTCTGCCGGCGCCGATACTAACGACGACCGCCGCACTCCGCAACCAGACAGCTCATCCTCGATCATCGGCGCTCCCGGCCCCTCGCGCACCGCACCGACCCCCACGCGCGGCCGCGCGCGCCGGGATGTGTACTATAATTTCGCGGAAGGTCCATCGCTTCAGCGAGCAGAATCGTCGGAACGGAGGGGTATTCATGCATCCATTCGCCAGGATCGGCATCGCGGCCCTGATGCTCGTGATCGCCGTCGGGCCCGTCGTCGCGCAGGAGTTCACGCCCGACGCGCACACGCTCCTGCTTCTTCACGGCAACGGCAGCCTGCTGGGCGCGGCGGGCGAGAGCCCGACCTCGGCCACGGGCACCGGCTACACGGACGGCGTGTTCGGCCAGGCCATCGACCTGCCGAACGGGTCGCAGCTGCGCTACGCCGCGGCGAACAACCTGGTCATGGCGGCGGGAACCGTCGAGTTCTGGCTGAAGCCGCACTGGGACGGCGACGACGGCGGGACGTACCTGATGCTGACCTGGGGGACGTGGGGCGGCCTGCTGCTGGCGAAGGACGGCGCCGACAACCTGCGGATCATGATCAACCGGTGGAGCGACCACGGCCTGCCCGAACGCGGCGCGAGCTGCAACGTGGCCGGCGAATGGGCGGCCGAACAGTGGCACCACTGCGCGTTCACCTGGGACAGCGACTTCGTCCGCGTCTACATCGACGGCGTGATGCGGGGCGAAGAGGGCGTGGGCTTCACGCCGCCGGCGATCGGGGACGCGCAGTTCCAGATCGGCGGCGAGGGCGTCGACGGCTCCCTCCTGGGCGCGATCGACGAATGGCGCATCAGCAGCGTCGTGCGCAGCGCGGCGGAAATCGAAGCGTCGTTCCTGGCGGGGCTGGCGGTCACCGACCTGGCGGCGGCGCCGCGCACCACAAACCGTGGGTGACCTGGCCCGTGTACGTGACGCTGACGGCCACGACGCAGGTCGGCGAGATCGAGATCCCGCAGGGCGCCGCCGTCTGGTCGACCAGCGACGCGGATGTCGTGAGCGTGCAGCCGGACGGCAGCCTGCGCGCCGTGGGCGAAGGCACGGCCACGCTGACGGCGACCTACCGGGGTCATTCGGCGACGTGCGAACTGCAGGTGCGGGCGCCGGTCCTGGCGCCGACGCACGAGGCGCTGCCGAACGACCTGTCGACGCCCGCGGACGACGCCATCTGGGAGGTGCCGGTGCTGGTCATCAGGTACTTCGCGACGGCGGACGGGGTCAACCTGGACACCTCCATCTCGCCGGACTTCTGGTGGCTGAACCCGCTGACCCTGGCCCAGCTGGACGCCGACGTGCTGGCGATGAACCGCCGCACGAAGTTCGCCCTGGAGCAAGGCAGCCGGTTCCGCGCGTACGACGACCCGCAGGCGCGACCGTCGCTGGGCTACCGGGTGGTGGACCAGATCACCGTGTACGAACAGACGCCGCCCGGCAAGATCGTCGGCTACGACCAGGGCGACCCGCTGTGGGAAGCGGACTGGTTCGCGATCTTCGATCGCCTCGACGTCCGCCACTACGTGGAAGACCTGGGCGTCAAGGAGGTCTGGGTCTGGACGGGCGGCCTGGGGCGCTGGCCCAGCTTCGATGCGGGCCTGCACGACGTGGCCGATTTCCGCGGCGGCTGGGAATCGAACATGTCGAGCCCGCTGACGGGCGACATCTCCAACAGCAACCGCGACCCGTCCGACCTGCCGGTCTACGACAAGACCTACGTCGTCTACGGCTACAACTTCCGCCGCAGCCAGGCCGAGGCGATCCACGACCACGGGCACCAGCTGGAATCGCAGTTCGCCTGGGTGAACGAGCAGCAGGACGGCAACACCGACCTCTTCTGGAAGCAGTGGCGCGGCCAGGACCAGGACGGCAACAAGGTGACCGGCCGCTGCGGCGACACGCACAGCCCGCCCAACACGCTGGCCGACTACGACTACGAGAACCAGGCGGTGGTCCTCAGCGACATCGCCGACTGGACCGCCGACGGCTCGGGCGCCTACGCGCCGGTGAACGTCGACACCTGGGGATCGCTGGCGTGGCCGTGGCCCGACGGCGTGACGGACTTCGGCCAGCGCGTCGAAACGCAGTGGTACATGTACTGGATGATGAGCATGCCGGGCTTCGACAACGGCCTGGCGTACGGCGACGAGGCGCTCGGCAACTGGTGGGAGTTCATCGGCAACTGGGACCAGGCGGTCGCGGCGGGGCACGGGCTGCACGGGCCCGACAGCACGACCGGCGCGCCGCCGTCGCACGACGCGGCGGCGGAGCCGCTGATCCGCTTCCTGCTGGCCAATCCGTCGGCGGGGACCTCGTCGTTCGAGGTGACGGCATCCGGGCGCGGCCGGCTCGAGGTGGGCGTGTACGACGTGCGCGGCCACCTGGTGCGGCAGCTCCATCGCGGCGCCGGCAGCGCGGCGCCGATGTCGTTCACCTGGGACGCGCGCGATGAGGCGGGCCGCGCCGTGGCGGCCGGCACCTATCTGATCCGCGTGCGCGACGAGGCGCGGCTGGCGACGCACAAGCTGGTGATCGTCAGATAGGGCGAGGTCAGGAAACCGGCGCCCGTCGCAGGGGCATCGTCATGCAGCGCGGCCCGCCGCCGCCGCGCGGGAGCTCGGAGCCCGGCAGGACGATCGCGCAGCGGCGGTAGCCGGCGGGATCGACGCGCCCCTCGGCCACGTCGCGGGCCTCGAGCACGGCGAAGCCGTGGCGGTCCAGCTCCTCGACGGTGTGGACGTTGCGGCCGTAGACGATCACGCGCCCCGGCGCCAGCGCGAAGCTGTTGGTGCCGGAGTGCCACTGCTCCCGCTCCTGCAGCCAGGGGTCGGTGTGGCCGCCGCAGGCCACCGGCTCGAGGTCCAGCCCCAGCCCGCGCAGGCAGTCCAGCAGGTGCTCGTCCTCGCGGATCGAGACGACGCGCCCCCCCTCGACGCGCAGGTGCACCGTGCGCAGGTGCGACGGCCCCGTGATCACGGGCTCGTAGACCAGGCAGGCGTCGCGGTCCAGGATGGTGAAGACCATGTCGAGGTGGATGAACGACTCCGGCGCCGCCGGCAGCTCCTGCACCACGACGTCGAAGCGGCCGCGGGTCTCGCGCAGCCGTTCGACGACGAAGTCGACCGCCTGCGGCGAGGTGCGCTGGCCCAGGCCGAAGATCAGCAGGTCCTCGCGCGCGACCAGCACGTCGCCGCCCTCGAGCTTCAGGGAGGGACCGGCCTGCGGGTCCGGCTCGACGGTGCGCGCGCGCAGCGCCGGGTGGCAGCGCAGCACCGCTTCGAGGATGACCGCCTCGCGCTCGCGCACCGCGCTGGCCATGCGGCCCACCAGGACGCGGTCGCCGACGGCGGCCGCCGCGTCGCGCATGAAGAACAGGTTGTGCAGGGGGCGCAGGGCGTGGCGCTCGTCGCTGAGGTGCTCGGTCAGCGACGCCGGCTCCAGGGCGATGCCCTCCACGAGGCGCCGCGCCAGCTCCGCGGCGGGCAGCGCCGCCAGGGCGCCCTCGAGCCGGTCGACTCCCTCGCGCGCGCAGATGCGGCGCAGCAGCGCGCCGCGCGCCGTCTCGTCCGCGAGCACGTCGGCCAGCAGTTCGTCCACGTGCAGGACCCGCGCGCTGCGGGCCAGCACGCCCTCCAGCACGGCGTACTCCGCCGCGGCCTCCTGGAGGTTGAGGATGTCGCTGTAGAGCGCGCGCTCAGCGTTCTGCGGCGTCATGTTCTCGATCTCGGGACCCGGCCGGTGCAGCAGCACCGCCTCCAGCCCGCCGATCTCGGAGTCCACCGCCACCTGGATCCTGTCGACCATCAGAATCCCCCTTCGTGTCGCGCCAGAGTAATCCCGTGACGCGGCGCGGCAAATCGAAATGCGGGGCGCCGGCCCACAGCGACCGGCGCCCCGCCATCCCTCACCTGCCGGGATTCGATTACCGGTACAGCACCTTCACGCCGCCCCAGGTGGCGTCCTCGTTGCCGACGTAGGTGGCGGCCTCGATCGCGGCGGTGTCGAGGCGGGCCTCGGGCCAGGCCACGATTTCCATGTCGTCGTCCTGGCTGGCGACCAGGGCCAGGCCGACCTGCACGGGACCGTCCAGCAGGAACGCCCAGCTCGCCACGGCGCTGCCGCCGATGGTCAGGAAGGGCGTGCTGAGGTCGAAGGCGCCGCTCGCCGGCGTCGCCACGGCCCACAGGAAGCCGCCCGCGGGGTCGGGCACGAAGGCGACCAGCTCGGCGGCCCAGTCCACGAGATCGCCGTCGCCGTTGCGGCGCTGGCCGGGGAAGGCTTCGCCGATCCAGTGGATCGACAGGTCGTCGATCGAGCCGACCTCGGGCGCGAGGGTGAACGTGGTGGAGCGGGCGCTCTCCCCGAACCGCGCGACGTACTGGCCGTCGACCCCCGTCAGGGGGATGACCAGCGGGTCGGCCAGCGCGGGGACGGCGGCGATCAGGCAGAGCAGCAGCAGCAGGCGCAAGGTTGTCATGTCGGTCTCCCGGTTCGCGACGACTCGATGCCAACACCCTCGCCCGGCTCGCCGGCCGAATCCGGCGGCGAGGGGCGCGACCGGCTCATCCAGCCAGCCTCGATGTCAATAATTATACCATCGTCAGAATTATTGATCAATAGTGATTATTGCAACGAGACGGCGGAGTTTTGCCATGCGGGGGGCCGGAGGCGGGAGGCGTTCCAGGTCTGCCAGCAGATCATTCAAGTGATTCCATGCCAATGGGATATGGTCACGGAAAGCCCGTTTGCCCTTGACGTTCGAGAGGAAGGCGAAGGCGCCGAGCGCCTGCAGGACGCGCTGCAGCCCGGCCAGGGTCGCGTCCCGGCGCAGTTCCGCCACCCCGTGCGGGGCCGGGCCGCCGGCGGCGGCGCTCGCCGCGGCGAACCGCTCCAGGAGCGACGCGCGCAGGTCGTCCCCGAGGTCGACGTAGGCGTCGCGCAGCAGGGACATCAGGTCGTAGGCGCAGGGCCCGAGCCGCATCCCCTGCACGTCGACCAGGCGGACGCGGCCGTCTCGCCAGAGGATGTTGCGCGACTGGAAATCGCGGTGCATCAGCGCGCGGGGCTGCGCCGCCACGGCGTCGGCCAGCGCCGCGAACTCGGCGTCCAGGCCGGCGAGGTCCGCTTCGGGGACGCCGCGGTCCTCACGCAGGAAGCGGCGGCGGAAGTAGGCGGTCTCGGCCAGCAGGTCCTCCCGCCCGAAGACGCGGTCGCAGGCCAGAGGGCAGGCGGCGCTGCGGGCGGTGCCGCGCGCCTGCAGCCCGGCCAGCAGATCGACGACCGCGCCGTACAGGGCCGGGCGGTCGGCGCCGGGGGCGTGCGCGAGGCGGTGCAGCGAATCGTCGCCGAGATCCTCCATCAGGGCGGCGCCGTCCTCGCGGTCGGCGCCCAGGACGGCGGCGCCGCCGAGGTCCTCGGCATGCAGGAAGGCGGCGACCGCGACCGAGCGGTCGAACTCGGGATCGCGGGGGCGGTCCTTCATGAGCACGGCGCTCGCGCCGCCGCGGCGCAGGCGCCAGAAGCCGCGATCGGAACCCTCGGGCGCGAGCCGCGCGACGTCGGCCCCCTCCCAGCCGCAGGCCCGGACGACCGGCAGGGCGGCGACGGCCGCGGCCGCCGCCCCGGCGTCGGCGGGATCGTCCAGCGCGAGCAGCGCGTCGAGGTAGCGGGCGGGCGTGCCCAGGTCCGACCAGCGCAGGCCCGCCGGCGCGACGCCGCGCACCGACCCGGGCTCGCCGGCGATCCGGGCCAGCAGCGCGTCGGCGAGCGCGCCGGGCCCGTCGGGCAGCCCGTCGAGGAAGCGCGCCGCGAGCACCGCGATGCCGGTGTAGGTCAGGGAGCGGTCGCCGTCGCGCGCCGGCGCCCCGAGGCGGCCGCCGACGTCGCGCACGACGCCGTCGCCGCCCAGCCGCACGGAGTTGACCGGGGCCCAGTCGGCCAGCAGCAGGGTCGCCGCCGCGCCCGTCGCGAGGTGGTCCGCGACCAGGGCGCCGAGGTCGGCGTCGGCCTCCGCCGCGAGGTCGACGTCGCCGTTGTGCAGCAGGACGTGCGGCTCGCCGCGGAAGAACTCCCGCGCGTTCGCGATCCCGCCGGCGGTGCCCAGGATGGCCGGCTCTTGGAAGACGCGGATCTCGTCGAAGCCCGGCAGGGAGTGCGCCGCCCCCGCGACCAGCTGCGGCAGGTGGTGGGCGTTCACGGCGAGGCGCCGCGCGCCGGCGCCGTGCAGCCGCGCCGCGATCCGCGCCAGCAGCGTGCGGCCGCCGATCTGCACCAGGGGCTTGGGAGTCGTGTCGGTCAGGGGCCGCAGGCGGGTGCCGAGACCCGCGGCCAGGATCATCGCGCAGCGGACGCCGGGCGCGCGCTCAGCCATCGCCGCGCAGCTCCCTCAGCTCGTCCGCGAACCGCCGCAGCTCCGCGTCCCAGCCGGCGACGAGGTCGCGCGGGTCGGCGCCGGCCTCGACGCCCTCGCGCAGGCCGGGGCCGCCGGCCAGGATGTCGATGGGCGGCTTGACCGTCTCGTACTCGTAGGGCGGCTCCTTCCAGCGGAACTCGTCCGGCCAGAGCGCGCGCGCCGCGCACAGCGCCGCCACCGCGGTCAGCACGGGCCGGAACGCGCGGCGGTCCACGACGTGCAGCTGCAGGCCGCCGCACAGGCGGCCGCGGTGCTTCTGGAAGGTGGGCTCGAAGTGCAGCGGCCGCAGGCGCAGGCCGGGCAGGTCGTAGCCGGCCAGCCGGGCCGCGTACCGCTCGGGCTCGATCCAGGGCGCGCCGAAGATCTCGAAGGGGCGCGTCGTGCCCCGGCCCTCCGACAGCTCGGTGCCCTCGAACAGGCACATGCCGGGGTAGACCGCCGCGGTGTCCAGCGTCGGCATGTTCGGGGACGGCAGGACCCAGGGCAGGCCGGTCTCGTCGAACCAGGCGCCGGGGTCCAGGCCGCGGCAGCCGACGACGTCGAGGTCGACGTCCAGGCCGCGGCGGCGGCGGAAGAGCCGGGCCAGCTCGCCGACGGTCAGCCCGTGCCGCATGGGCAGCGGCTCGAGGCCGACGAAGGAGCGGTAGTCCGGGTCCAGGACGTTGCCCTCGCGGGCGTCGCCCAGGGGGTTGGGCCGGTCGAGCACCAGGACCGACTTGCCCTGCTCGGCGCACGCCTCCAGGCAGAGCAGCATGGTCCAGATGAAGGTGTAGTACCGCGCGCCGACGTCCTGCAGGTCGATCACCAGCAGGTCGAGGTCCGCGAGCATCCCGGCGGTGGGCTTGCGGTGCTCGCCGTAGAGCGAGTGGGCCGGCAGGCCTGGTCGCCGGGTCGGCGAAGCCGCGCCACTCGACCATGTTGTCCTGGGTCTCGCCGCGCAGCCCGTGCTGCGGGCCGAACAGGCAGCGCAGGTCCGCGCCGAGGGCCGCGCTCAGCAGGGGCGCGGCGTGGCGCAGCCGGCGGTCGACCGAGGCGGGGTGGCAGAGCAGGCCGACGCGCCGCCCGCGCAGCGGCGCGAAGTCGCGCTCGACCAGGACGTCGAGACCGGTCAGGATGTCGTGGCTGGACATGGCGCCGCCTCGGCTGAAGTGCGGCGCCAGTGTAGGCGGCGGGCGCGCAACTGTCGAGGCGCGGTTGCGTATCCGAACGCGGCCGGCGCCGGGCGCGGTCCGGCTCCACCCCTGCGAGAGGCGGCTCCCATGCGCACCCCTGCTGTCGCGGATCCTGCTCGTCGTCACGTGCGGCGGCCTGGCCGGCCTCGCCGCCGCCGATCCCGCCCCCAACCCGCCCGTCGCCCGGGTCGAGCCCCACCTGTTCCAGGAATTCGGCGGCGAGCGCGTCGACGACTACTACTGGCTCAACCGGCGCGAGGACCCCGAGGTGATCGCCTACCTCGAGGCCGAGAACGCCTACGCCGAGGCGGTGCTCGCGCCCACGGCCGCCCTGCAGGAGACGCTCTTCGCCGAGATCACCGGCCGCATCAAGAAGAACGACGACACCGTCCCGTACCTCGACCGCGGCCACTGGTACTACGCCCGCTTCCGCGAAGGCCAGGAATACCCGGTCCACTGCCGCCGGGCCGACGCCCCCGATTCCCCCGAGCAGGTCCTGCTGGACGTGAACGTCCTGGCCGAGGGCCACGCCTTCTTCCAGGCCCGCGGCACCATGGTCAGCTCCGGCGGCGGCGTGCTGGCCTGGGCCGACGACGCCGTCGGGCGCCGCCTCTACACGATCCGCTTCAAGGACCTGGCGACCGGCGCGATCCTGCCCGACGCCATCCCCAACGCCAGCGGCAACCACGTCTGGGCCGAGGACGACCGCACCCTCTTCTACACCAAGAAGGACCCGGGCACCCTGCGCTCCTACCAGGTCTGGCGCCACACGCTGGGCGAGGACCCCGCCGGCGACGTCCTGGTCTACCAGGAGGACGACGAGACGTTCGCCGTCGGCGTCGGCAAGACGAAGTCGCGCCGGTACGTGCTGATCGGCTGCTACCAGTCGGTGAGCACCGAGTACCGCTACGTGGCGGCCGACCGGCCCCGCGACGGGTTCCGCGTCTTCCAGCCCCGCGAGCGGGACCACGAGTACTCCCTCGACCACCTCGGCGACACGTTCTTCGTGGTCACCAACTGGCAGGCCCGCAACTTCCGGCTGATGACCGCCGCGCCGGGGGCCACCGCCAAGGAGGACTGGCGCGAGCTGCTGCCGCACCGCGAGGACGCGCTGCTGCAGGGCGTCGAGCCGTTCCGCGACTGGCTGGTCGCGAGCGAGCGGCGCGAGGGGCTGACCCGGCTGCGCGTGCGGGCCTGGCCCGGGGGCGACGGGACCTGGGAGGACCTGGACTTCGGCGAGCCGGCCTACGTGGCCTACGTCGGCGTGAACCGCGAGGCCGGCACCGACCTGCTGCGCTTCGGGTACGAGTCCCCCACCACGCCCGCCTCGACCTTCGACTACGACATGCGCACGCACCGCCGGACCCTGCTGAAGCAGGAGGAGGTCCTGGGCGGCTTCTCCCCCGGGAACTACGCCTGCGAGCGGCTGATGATCGCGGCCCGCGACGGCGAACAGGTGCCCGTCACCCTGGTCCACCGGCGCGACTTCCCGCGCGACGGCACGCGCCCGCTGCTGCTCTACGGCTACGGCTCGTACGGCTCGAGCACCGACCCCGACTTCGACCCGGCGCGGCTGAGCCTGCTGGACCGCGGCTTCTGCTACGCCATCGCCCACGTGCGCGGCGGCGACGAGATGGGGCGCCGCTGGTACGAGGACGGCAAGCTGCTGAACAAGATGAACACCTTCGAGGACTTCATCGACTGCGGCCGCGCCCTGGTGGCGGCCGGGTACGCGGACCCGCGCCGGCTGTACGCCATGGGCGGCAGCGCCGGCGGCCTGCTCGTCGGCGCGGTGGTCAACCTGGAGCCCGGCCTGTTCAGCGGCGTCGTGGCGCAGGTGCCCTTCGTCGACGTGGTCACCACCATGCTGGACGAGTCGATCCCGCTGACCACCGCCGAGTACGACGAGTGGGGCGACCCCCACGACGAGGCGGCCTACCGCTGCATGCTGTCCTACTCGCCCTACGACAACGTCGCGGCCGTGCCCCGCCCGCACCTGCTGGTGACGGCCGGGCTGCACGACTCGCAGGTGCAGTACTGGGAGCCCGCGAAGTGGGTCGCCAAGCTGCGCCGCCTGAAGGCCGACGACCGCCGCCTGCTGCTGGTGACGAACATGGAGGCCGGCCACGGCGGCGCCTCGGGGCGCTTCCAGCGCCACCGCGAGACGGCGCGGGAGTACGCCTTCCTGCTGGACCTGGCGGGGGGAGCGCGGTAGGCGGGGCCCGTCAGCGGGGGACGGGGACGACGGCGTCGGTCTCGACGCGGTTGCGGCCGCTGTTCTTGGCCCGGTAGAGGGCCCCGTCGGCGAGGCGGATCAGGTCCTCGGGCGTGTCGGCCGGACCCGGCAGCAGCGTGCCGCCGCCCACGCTGACGGTCACCGGGACGCGGCGCCCGTCGACGACGAACACGAGGTCGGCCACGGCCCGGCGCAGGCGCTCGCCGAAGGCGGCCAGCTGGCCGGGGATCGCGTCCGGGACGATGACGGCGAACTCCTCGCCGCCGTACCGGGCCGAGAAGTCCGTGGTGCGGCGGGCGGTCTCCTCGATCGTCCGCGCCACCGCCTGCAGGCACTCGTCGCCGGTCAGGTGGCCGTGGCGGTCGTTGAAGTCCTTGAAGCCGTCGATGTCCGCCATGAGCAGCGAGATCGGCTCCTGCTCCCGCTGCGCCCGCCCGAACTCCAGCTCCAGACGCTCGTCGAACGCCCGCCGGTTGCAGATGCCCGTCAGCCCGTCGATGCGGTTGCGCAGCTCCGACTCCTCGTTGGCCTGGGCGAGCAGCCGCATCATGTTCTGCATCTCGGACGTGCGCAGCTGGACCTCCTGCTTGAGCACGCGGTTGGCCTCCTGCTGCAGGCGCAGCACCTCGGCCTGGGCGGCCCGGCGCGCCGCCTTGTGCTCCCGGAAGCGCCGGGCGAGCGCCAGCGACAGCAGCATCGCCTCGGCCGCGAGCCCGAACAGGGGCCCGTTCTCGGTGACGAACGTGCGCGGCAGCAGGCCGAACTTGCTGACGATCATCAGCAGCGTGCCGAGCAGGAACGTCAGCCAGGCCGCGACGAACCAGCGGGCCGAGTGGCCGCCGACGCGCCACTGGCGCAGCCCGCCCCAGGCGATGACGGCCGCGCCGAGCACGGCCGCCACCAGCACGGGCCGCATGACCGTCGCGTAGGGCAGCAGGCCGCTCGCGGCCAGGCCGGCCAGGCCGGCCAGGGCCCCGGCGCGGAACAGCCGCGAGCACCGCGGCGAATGCTCCCGCAGGCCCAGCAGGTCGTGCGCGAAGACGAAGGCGCTGCCCGTGGCGGCGGCGACGAACAGGGCCGGCGCCTTCTCCTGCAGCCACGGCCAGTGCGGCCACAGGTACTGGTAGCCCAGGCCCTGCAGGCCGGCCATCAGGCCCAGGAACGAGCCCAGGTGCACGACGAAGGCCAGGTGCACGCGCTCGCGCAGCACGCCGAACAGGATGGCGTTGTACAGGACGACCAGCAGCATCGCGCCGTAGAAGAGGCCGTAGGCCGCGTAGCGGCCGGTCTCGGCCCGGAAGTAGGCGTCGGCGTCCCACAGCGCCAGCGGCACCTGCAGCGAGCTGGTCGAGCGCGCCCGCAGCAGGTAGGTCGCCCCGTCGGCCGCCGGCGACGCGAGCGGGAACAGGAAGTGGCGGTGCGCGAACTGGCGGCGGGCGAACGGCTCGCGGTCGCCGGCCCTGCCGACCGCGACCGCGCGGCCGTCCGCGACGGCGTAGAGTTCGAGCTCGTCGAGCAGCGGGTAGGCGACCGCGAGCAGGGCCTCGTGCCGCGACAGGGCGTCCGGCGCGAGGCGGAAGGCCAGCCACGCCTCGCGATCCGTGTAGCCGAAGTTGGGGATGCCGGGGGCGAGGGGGCGCCAGGCGCCGGCGCCGGCATCGTAGACGAGCAGCCCGTGGTCCATCGCGACGTGGTCGGCGCCGCCGCCGAGCCCGAACGCGGCCCCGCTCCACCCGACCGGCACGGGCGGCCCGACGTCGGCGGCGGCGGGGGCCGCCAGCAGCGACAACGAGCACAGCAGCAGGATCCGCAACGACATCGTGAACCTGCTCAACGTTCGGGCGAAAGCAGTCGCAGGAGGATTCATGTTCGTTATCGGCGCGCCGGGGCCGGAGTTGAGACCGATCCCCCCCGCGCCCGGGCCCCCCCCCCCCCCCCCCCCCCCCCCCCCCCCCCCTTCCCCCCCCCCCCCCCCCCCCCCCCCCCCCCCCCCCCCGGCCCCCCCCCCCCCCCCCCCCCCCCCCCCCCCCCCCCCCCCGGCCCCCCCCCCCCCCCCCCCCCGCCCCCCCCGGCCCGGCCCCCGGCCCCCCCCCCCCGGGGCTCCCCCCCCCCCCCCCCCCCCCCCCCCCCCCCCCCCCCCCCCCCCCCCGCCCCCCCCCCCCCCCCAAACCCCCCCCCCCCCGGCCCCCCCCCCCCCCCCCCCCCCCCCCCGCCCCCCCCCCCCCCCCCCCCCCCCCCCCCCGACCCCCCACGCCCCCCCCCCCCCCCGGCGGCGGGGGGGGCCCCGCGGGGCCCCCGGGGGCCCCCGGCCCGGGGCGGCCCGCCCCCCCCCCCCCCCCCCCCCCCCCCCCCCCCCCCCCCCCGGGGGGGGGGCCGGCCCCCCGGGGGGGCCCCGGGGGCCCGGGGGGGGCCCCCCCCCCCCCCCCCCCCCCCCCCCCCCCCCCCCCCCCCCCCCCCGCCCCCCCCCCCCCGGGGCCGCCCCCCCCCCGCCCCCCCCCCCCCCGGCCCCCCCCCCCCCCCCCCCCCCCCCCCCCCCCCCCCCCCCCCCCCCGGGCCCCCCCCCCCCCCCCCCCCCCCCCCCCCGGGGGCGCCCCGCGGGGGGGGGGCCCCCGGGGCCGGGGCCCCGGGGGGGGGGGGGGGGGGGGGGGGGGGGGGCGCGGGGGGGGGCCCCCCGGGGGGGGGCCGGGGGGTCGCCGGGGGGGGGGGCGGGGGGCGGGGGGGGGGGGGGGGCGGGGGGGGCCGGCCCGGGGGGCCGGGGGGGGGGGGCGGGGGGGGGGGGGGGGGGGCCGGGCCCCCCCCCCCGGGGCCGGGCGGGGGGCCCCCCGGCCCGGGGGGGGGGGGGTGGGGGCGGGGGGGGGGGGGGGCCGGGGGGGGGGGGGGGGGGGGGGCGGGCGGGGGGGGGGGGGGGGCGGGGGGGGGGGGGGGGCGGGGCCGCCCCGGGCGGGGGGGGGGGGGGGGGGGGGGGCCCCCGCGCCCGCCCCCCCCCGCCCGCCCCTCCCCGCCCGGGGCCCCGGCGGGTGGGGGGGGGGGCGGGGGGGGGGGGGGGGCGCCCCCCGGGCGGGGGGCCCCCCCCCCCCCCCGCGCCCCCCCCCCGCCCCCCCCCCCCCCCAGGGCCCCCGGGCCATGACTTTTAGTCCGGAGGGCTGTTGCGGACCAGCTCGCGGAAGCTGCCCAGCGGGTCGTTCTGCGGGTCGATCTGCGCCGCCTCGTCCAAAGCCAGCAGGGCCTGCTCGCGGTGGCCGGCGTCCAGGCAGATCAGGGCGGCGCGCGACCACAGCGCGGGATCGTCGCGGATGGGATCTCCGGGCGCCAGCTCGCCGGAGGCGAGCAGGCCGACCAGGGACAGGGAGCGCTCGGTGCTGCCCAGGGCGCGGTCCGCTTCCAGCAGCATCTGCTGCTCGAGCGGCGCGAGGTCCCGCAGCCAGAGGTGGGCGAGCAGGCCCTGCAGGTCGGCGTGGCGTCCGGCCTTCAGCAGCGCGGCGGCCAGGTCCTGCCGCAGCTCCGCAGTCGGCGACCGCTCGTAGCTCGCGGCCAGGCTGTCGGCGAGCGCGGCCTGGTCGACGCCCACTACCGAGGACAGGGCGATCCCCAACGCATCCCGCGTCGCCGCTCGCTCCAGGCCGCGGCCGGCGCGCAGCCCGGCGGCCGTGCTGTCGGCGGCCGCGCTCATCAGGGCCGCCGTCTCCCGCCCCCCCTCGCGCAGCAGGGCCGACTGGGCCACCTGCATCATCTCGAGCGCGTCGGCGTTGCCGGGCTCCAGGCGAACGGCCACCCCCAGGTCGCGGCACGCCGGCTCCCAGCGGTGCCGCTCGAGGTGGTGCAGCCCGCGGTTGTACCAGCCGCTGATCTCGAAGGGGTCGAGGTCGACGGCGCGGTCCAGGACCGAGTCCGCCTCGGCGTGGCGGTCCAGCTTCGCCAGGGCGACGCCGAGGGTGCGCCAGGCGCCGGCCAGGCCGGGCTCCAGGTCGACGGCTTCCTGCAGGCAGGGCAGCGCCTCGGCCATCAGGCGCCGGTTCATCAGGACCGTGCCCAGCACGAGGCTGGTCGCGGCGTCGCCGCGGCCCTCGACCGCCAGGGCGGCGCGCGCGGCCCGCAGGTCCGCCAACGCCTCTTCGTCCTCTCCCAGGTAGTAGTGCATGCGCCCGCGCAGAGCCTGGGCCAGCGTCGGGCGGTCGTGCTTGCGCATGCAGATCGACAGGGCCTCGATGACCGCACGGCCGCGGCGGGGCCGGCGCGCCTCGTCGTCGAGCGTCCAGTAGCGGGCCATGGAGTTGGCGGCGAAGGCGAACAGCGAGCCCGCGAGGTAGTGCTCGCCCCAGGCCAGGTAGACCGGGACCGTGGGCGAGGGTTCGTCCAGGATCACCGGCGGCACCGAGCAGCCCTCGTAGGGGAAGAACGCCGGCAGCGGGAAGCGGCCCTGCAGGGAGCGCACGTAGGCGGCGTCGGACTCGGCGTCGCGCCGACCAGGTCCAGGACCAGGGCCACGTCGTTCCAGTAGCGCGCGGCCTGCTGCAGCGCGCGGTGGGTGTAGATCTCGCCCAGGGCCTTGCGGGCGAAGGCCGGCTCGCCGATGGCGAACCAGGCCATGGCCTCGATCCAGTTGTTGGCGTGGCTGCCCGCGATCATGCCGTACCCGTAACGGTAGTACTTCAGCGGCGGCATCTCCTGCGCGACGGCGACGGCCTCCCGGAAGCGGCCGGCCCCGGCCAGCAGCAGGCCGCGCAGCAGCTGGTCCTGGTCGGCCGGCCGCACCGCGGCCGCCCCGTCCCCGCGCTCGAGCAGGGCGAGCCCCTGCTCCCAGCGCGCCGTGTCCCGGCACAGCCAGGCGTGGGCCAGCGAGATCGACCGCGCCGCCGGCGCGCGGTCCTCCAGGCGGGGATCGTGGGGACAGGCCTGCCAGGCGGCCGCGTAGGCGGCGTCGGCCCGCGACCAATCGCCGCACTGGGTGAGCAGGTCCCCCAGCCGGGTCCAGGCTTCGGTGCAGGTCGGATCGGTCTGCGCGACGCGCTGCAGGATCGGCAGCATGCGGTCGAGGTCGTCGATGGTCCGGCGGCCCGGGGAGAGCAGCCCGTTCCCTTGGTAGAAGTTGGTGTAGATGCCGTTGCGGCGCAGCATGCTGGGGATGTCCTGCCGCCACCGGTGGAACCGCACCATGTCTTCGTCGGCGCGCTGGCGGCGGCGCTCGCACTGCGGCGCGGGGAGCGACAGGAACGTGGCCAGGTCGACGGCTTCGAAGCCCGCGGCCGGCGCGGTCGGCGGTTCGATCAGGGGCGCCGACGGCCGCGTGCCGCTGCAGCCGGCGACCAGGACCAGACAGGACGCGACGAGGATCGTCAACCGCATGTCTCGCTCCAGGCTGCGGGTCGTTGGTCGGACCGCGGGTGCGCGGCCGGCGATGGCTGAACGTAGGGAATGGCCCGGGGCGTCGCCACTCAATCCGCGCCCCCGTCCACGAGCTGCCAGAGGTACCAGGCCGCCAGCGAGCGGTACGGCGCCCAGCGCTCGCCGATCGCCGCCATCGCCTTGGCCCGGGGAGGCTCGGCGAGGCCGAGGTGCCGCTGCACGCCCTTCTGCAGGCCCAGGTCGTCGACCGGCCAGACGTCGAGCCGGCCGAGGTGGAAGATCAGCATCATCTGCGCGGTCCAGACCCCGATGCCCCTGACCGAGCAGAGCGCGGCGGTGGCCTGCGCGTCGTCGAGGCGCCGCAGGGCGCGCAGGTCGAGCCGGCCGTCGGCGAGGCGGGCGCCGAGGTCGCGCAGGTAGCCGATCTTCTGCGAGGAGAGGCCGGCGCCGCGCAGCTGCGCGTCGGTCAGGCGCAGCAGCTCCGGCGGCGACGGGAACGCGTCGCCCGGCGTCAGCGCGCGCACGCGCCCGGCGATGGTGGCGGCGGCCTTCAGGGCGAGCTGCTGGTGCACGATGCTCGTGACCAGCACGTCGTAGGGGTCGCGCTTGTCGCCGAAGGCCGGCAGGTAGGGGCCGGCGCGGCGGATCACGCGGCCCAGCGCGCGGTCGCTGCGCGCGAGGTGGTCCATCCCGGCCTGGTGGCGCGGGCTGAGCACGACCCCCTCGCGGTGCAGCAGGCGGACCTTCAGGTCGGTGCCGCCGGGGGACGAGAAGCCGCCCAGGGCGCCGCCGGCCGCCAGCACGCGGTGGCAGGGCACCAGCAGGGGCAGCGGGTTGCGGGCCATGACCGTGCCGACGGCGCGCGAAGCGCCGGGCGAGCCGGCGCGCGTGGCGAGCTCCGCGTAGCTGACCGTCGAGCCGGGCGGGACCCGGCGCAGGGCGCGCGCGACCTTGCGGGCGAAGGGCGGCAGGCGCTCGAGATCCAGCGGCACGTCGCGGAAGTCGTCGGGCTTGCCGGCCAGGTGGGCGCGCACGCGCCGCGCGAGGCCGCTCACGGCGGCCGGGGGCCGCGCGGGGTATTCGCGGCCGGGCGCGGCGCGCTCCAGCAGCTCCCGCACGGCGGCCGGCGAACGGTCGGGCAGGGCGAAGGCGTCGACGCCGCGGCGCGTCCAGGCCAGGCCCCAGGGGCCGAGCGCGGAGTCGAAGACGGCGGCGCCGGGGGCGAGGTCTCGGAACACGTCGGCCTCCGATGTCGGTTCGCGGCGCGGTAGCCCGGCCGCGGACGATGGGTTAGCTTGTAGGTTCGCTCGGCCGCGCGCATCGTACCCTCCGGGGACGTGCGGGCGCAACCGCGACCCCGAACACCAGGACCCGAAGCGGCGGAGCTCGCAGATGAGCGCGACGACGGCCCCCCACCTGTTCGCACGACCGCCGCACCGGCCCGGCCTGGCGCCGGCCCCGGTGCTGCCGATGTCGCGGCCCGAGATGGAGGCGCTCGGCTGGGACAGCTGCGACGTGGTGCTGGTGACCGGGGATGCCTACGTCGACCACCCCAGCTTCGGCATGGCCCTGGTGGGGCGCCTGCTGGAGGCCCACGGCTTCCGCGTCGGGATCATCGCCCAGCCCGACTGGCAGTCGGCGGAGCCGCTGCGCGCCCTGGGCCGGCCGAACCTGTTCTTCGGCATCTCGGCCGGCAACATGGACTCGATGGTCAACCGCTACACCGCCGACCGCAAGGTGCGCAGCGACGACGCCTACAGCCCCGGCGGCGAGGGCGGCCGGCGGCCCGAGCGCTCGGTGCTGGTCTACGCCCAGCGCGCGCGCGAGGCCTACAAGGACGTGCCGGTGGTGATCGGCGGCATCGAGGCCAGCCTGCGCCGCATCGCCCACTACGACTACTGGTCCGACAAGGTGCGCCGCTCGGTGCTGCCCGACGCCAAGGCCGACCTGCTGCTCTACGGCAACGCCGAGCGCGCCATCGTGGAGCTGGCGCACCGCCTGGCCGCCGGCGAGCCCATCGCGACGATCACCGACCTGCGCGGCACCGCCCACCTGCGCCGCGGGATCCCCGACGGCTGGCTGGAGCTCGACTCGACCGAGATCGACGAGCCGGGCCCGCCCTGCGTCCATCCCGACCCCTACGCCGCGGAGCCGGACTGCGCGAGCGCGCCGGCGGCCGCGGACGTGCCGGCGCCGCGCCCGCAGCCGCACCGCGGCCGCCTCGACCGCGCCCGCACCGTCATCCGCCTGCCTGCCTACGAGCAGGTCGCCGCGGATCCGGTGCTCTACGCCCACGCCTCGCGCGTCTTCCACCTCGAGACCAACCCGGGCAACGCCCTGTCCCTGGTGCAGCGGCACGGCGACCGCGACGTCTGGCTGACGCCGCCGCCGGTCCCTTTGGAGACCGACGAGCTGGACCGCATGTACGAGTTCCCCTACACGCGCCGCCCGCACCCCTCGTACGGGAAGGCCCGGATCCCGGCCTGGGAGATGATCCGCTTCTCGATCTCGATCATGCGCGGCTGCTTCGGCGGCTGCACCTTCTGCTCCATCACCGAGCACGAGGGGCGCATCATCCAGAGCCGCTCGGAGGCCTCGGTGCTGCGCGAGATCGCCGAGGTGCGCGACCGGACGCCGGGCTTCACCGGGACCATCTCGGACCTCGGCGGGCCCACGGCCAACATGTACCGCATGCACTGCCGGACGAAGGAGATCGAGAGCGCCTGCCGGCGCCCCTCGTGCGTCTACCCGGGGATCTGCAAGAACCTCAAGACCGACCACGCCCCGCTCATCGCGCTCTACCGCAAGGCCCGCAAGCAGGCGGGCGTCAAGCGCGTGCTGGTGGCCTCGGGCCTGCGCTACGACCTGGCGGTGCGCGACCCCGACTACGTCCGCGAGCTGGTCACCCACCACGTGGGCGGCTACCTGAAGATCGCGCCCGAGCACACCGAGACGGGCCCGCTCGCGCACATGATGAAGCCGGGGATCGGCTCCTACGACCGGTTCAAGCAGCTCTTCGACCGCTTCTCGAAGGAGGCGGGCAAGCAGCAGTACCTCATCCCCTACTTCATCGCCGCCCACCCCGGCACCACGGACCACGACATGCTGAACCTGGCGCTGTGGCTCAAGCGCAACGGCTTCAAGCCCGACCAGGTGCAGCAGTTCCTGCCCACGCCCCTGGCCTCGGCCTCGACCATGTACCACACCGGGCACAACCCGCTGCGCAAGGTGCGCCGCGAGCCGCCGAACGTGGAGGTGCCGCGCGGGCTGCGCCAGCGCCGCCTGCACAAGGCCTTCCTGCGCTACCACGACCCGCTGAACTGGCCGCTGCTGCGCGAGGCGCTGGTGCGGATGGGGCGGGCCGACCTGATCGGGCCCGGCAAGGAGCAGCTGGTGCCGGCGGCCGGCGCGCCCGCGCCGAAGCGGCGCCCGCCGCGCGGGCCCGCCCGGCCGAAGCCGCCGCCGAAGCGCCACTACGAGGAGTGAGCCCGCCGCCGACAAACGCAGCGGCCCCCGCCCTGAGGCGGGGGCCGCCGACGTTCCGTCACGTCGTGGACGGGGCCGTCACTTCACCGTCGTCAGGCTCTTGTCCGCGTAGACGCCTTCCGAGGAGTAGCGGGGCTGGAACTGCTGCACCGGCGTCACCGTCACGTTGGTGCCGTCGACCGTCATGTTGAAGACGTGCCACCAACCGCTCAGGTCGGCGCCCTCCATGCTGACGTCCACGGCGTTCCAGGTGCGGATCGTGCCGCCCACTTCCAGGCGCACCTGGGCGCCGGAGTCGTGGGTGTTCTGGGAGTTGTTCATCGAGTAGTTGTGCACCCAGTACTGGTAGGTCCCCTGGTACAGGTGCGCGCTGCTGATGATCTCCGGGCCGTAGGAGCTGGTGTCGTCGGTGTCCAGCATGGTGTAGGGGTTGTCGCCCATGTTGCCCATGCTGTAGTAGGCGACGTTGTAGTAGGTGTAGTCGGGGTTCCAGGTCATCGGGATCAGCAGGTGCGAGTCCAGGTCGTACGGGCTCGCGCCCCAGGTCAGGGTGATCGCGAACGCGGGCTCGAGCAGCATCAGCGGCGCCTCGATGACCACCGGGCACTCGCTGCCCACGACCACGCGCACCGTCGCGCTGGCGAAGCTGCCGCGCAGCGCCCAGACGTCGCTGGCCGCGTTCTTCATGGCGCGCACGCTGAAGTGGCCGTCGGCGTCGGTGAAGTCGTCGTCCATGATGGCGTAGTCCACGCCGCGGCTGAACACGCGGGCGCCGGCGACCGGCTCCTCGTTGGTGTTCAGGACCGTGCCCTCGATCGTGCAGACGTCGTCGATCGGCAGGTCCCAGTTCCAGGTCGTGAAGTGCTCGACCTCGGCCACGAAGCTGTTGTCGACCAGCTCGGCGGCGCCTTCCTCGCGCCAGACGCCGGCCGTCTCGTCGAACCACCACATCGGGATGGAATCGATGACGCGCGAGCCCAGCTTGCCGGCGACGTTCAGGCTCAGCTCGGCGGTGGTGCCGGGAGCCAGGCGGACCTCGGCCGACTTGTCGGCGTTGTACAGGTTGACGCCCATGAAGCCGAAGCTGACGAACTGGGTCGTGGTGCCGTCCTCGCGGATGCCCTCGAAATCGCCCGGGAAGGCGTCGTAGAAGGAGGGGTCCTCGGGCACGACGGTCGTGACCTCGACGCTCACGTCGCCGGTGTAGGGGTCGCCGTCGGCGTCGACGAAGGAGTTCGCCTCGAAGGCGACGGACCCGTCGCCGGCGGTGGCGTTGCCGCCGCTCGCGCCGTCGATCGTGAACTCCTGGGCGACGGGCAGGTAGATGTTCGGGATGTGCACGTTCTCGCCCTGGACCACCTGGATCACGCGCTGGACCGACAGGTAGCCGGCCATCGTGATGTTGACCACGCGCTGCCCGACCGGCACGTTGGCCAGCGTGAAGTAGCCCTGCTCGTTCGAGTTCGCCGTCAGGGTGCCGACCGTGATCGTGGCGCCGTTGATCGCGGACTTGGTGAAGCCCCCGTCCACGATGCCGGAGATCGAACCGGTGGCCGCCGGGGTCGGATCTCCGCCGCCGTCGTCGCCGCCGCAGCCCCAGACCACGAGCATGCCCGCCATGAGAAGTAGGACCAACCACGAAATCTTCTTCATCTCCCACCTACTTGTTGTAAGGATCGGACTCGACGTCCCTGTCGTCGATCACTCGGAGCGCAGTTTACCAGATCCGCATGTTGCGTCACCCCGAAAATGAAGGCGTTTATTCAGGGGTAAATGCTCTTGTATCTGCGATCTGCTGGTGCCGGCACTTCCGAAGAGCGTTTTTCTGCTGTGCAACGATCGTGCCTGTACGATCTTGTGGTCCCGGAACCGCACCGACCCGCAACGAGGACGACCATGGCCCTGCTGACCCTCAAGGACGTGACCCTGGCCCACGGCGGTCCGCCCGTGCTCGACGGCGTGGACCTGCGATTGGAGAAGGGCGAGCGCGTCTGCCTGCTGGGGCGCAACGGCGAGGGCAAGACCACGCTGCTGCGCGTGCTCGCGGGCGAGGCGCCGCCCGACGCGGGCGAGGTGATCCGCGCCGCCGGGCTGCGGGTGGGCCTGCTGCCCCAGGAGATCCCCGCCGACCTCTGCGGCCGCGCGGCCGACGTGGTGGCCGGAGGCTTGCCGGCGGGCGTCGAGCCCTGGGAGATCGCCCACCGGGTGTCCGGCGTCCTGGACCAGGTCGGCCTGGACGCGGACGCCGAGGTCGCCGAGATGTCGACCGGCCAGCGCCGCCGCGTGCTGCTGGCCCGCGCGCTGGCCGGCGAACCCGACCTGCTGCTGCTGGACGAGCCGACCAACCACCTGGACATCCCGGCCATCCGCTGGCTCGAATCCTTCCTGCTGCGCTGGCGGGGCACGCTGCTGTTCGTGACGCACGACCGCGCCTTCCTGCGCTCGCTGGCGGGACGCATCCTGGAACTGGACCGCGGCCGCCTGCGCGACTGGCGCTGCGACTACGACACCTTCCTGCGCCGGCGCGACGAGGACCTGGCCGCCGAGCGCCGCCAGCGGGCCGAGTTCGACCGCGTGCTGGCCCAGGAAGAGGCCTGGATCCGCCAGGGGGTCCGCGAGCGCCGGACGCGCAACGAGGGGCGCGTGCGCCGGCTGCTGGCGCTGCGCGAGGAGCGCTTCGCCCGGCGCGACCTGGGCGCCGCGGCGCAGATCGCGGTGCAGGACGCCGAGCGCAGCGGCAAGCTGGTGCTGCGGGCCGAGGGCGTCGACGCCGGCTACGGCGACCGCGCGGTGGTGCGCGGCCTGACCACCACGGTCCTGCGCGGCGACAAGGTCGGCGTGCTGGGCCCCAACGGCGCCGGCAAGACGACGCTGCTGAAGGTGCTGCTCGGGGAGCTCGAACCGCTGGCCGGGCGCGTGCGGCGGGGCGCGAACCTGAAGATCGCCTACTCCGACCAGCAGCGCGACGCCCTGGACCCGGCGCTGTCGGTGCAGGAGAACATCGCCTCGGGCCGCGACCACGTCGTGATCGACGGGCAGCACGTGCACGTCATCACCTACCTGCAGCGCTTCCTGTTCCCGCCCGAGCAGGCCCGCGCCCCCATCACCCGGCTCAGCGGGGGCGAGCGCAACCGCCTGCTGCTGGCCAAGCTCTTCACCCAGCCGGCGAACGTGCTGGTCCTGGACGAGCCGACCAACGACCTGGACCTCGAGACGCTGGAGCTGCTCGAGGAACTGCTGGTCGACTTCGACGGGACGGTCCTCTTGGTCAGCCACGACCGCGAGTTCCTGGACAACGTGGCCACCTCGACCCTGGTGGTGGGCCACGACGGGAGCGTGCTGGAGTCGGTCGGGGGGTACCGGGACTGGGAACGCGTCGAGGACGCCGCCGCCGCCGCGGTCGCCGCGTCCCGGCCGGCGCCGCGGGAGGGTTCGCCCGCGCCGCGGGCCAGGCCCCGCCCCGAGTCGCCCCGGCGGCTGACCTGGAAGGAGGCCCGCGAACTCGAGGCCCTGCCCCAGCGGATCGAGGACCTGGAGCGTCGCCGCGACGAGCTGCACGCCGGACTGGCCGACCCCGCCCTCTACCAGCGCGCCGGGGGCGAGGTGCCGGCCATGCGGGCGGAGCTGGAAGCCATCGAGGCGGAGCTGGTCACGGCCTACGCACGCTGGGAGGAGCTGGAGTCCATCCGCGAAGCCCAGGGATGATATTTACTTCATATCATGAAGTCTGATCGCATGATGACGAGATTTAATGCTTGACCGCCCCTGATTCTTGCCGATACTTCCGATCATGAAGCCAATCAAGCCGCGCCGGGCCGGAAGATGTCGCGATGCCGGATTTTGACGCCACCCTGGCCTCCCCGGCCCGCCTGGCCATCGTCGCCGCCCTGATCCAGGGGCAGCCCAAGAGCTTCATGGAATTGAGAAGCGAGACGGGACTGGCCGACGGGAACCTGCACGTGCAGACGCGGCACCTGGCCGCAGCCGGCTTCGTGGGGATCCGCAAGACCCAGCAGGGGCGGCGCACGATCACCACCTTCCAGCTCACCGAGGAAGGCCTGGCCCGTTTCCGGCGCTTCGTCCGACAGCTGCAGGCGGTCCTGGACTCGGAATCCGGCGAGATCCGGGCCACCCCCGGCGGCGGGCCGGGCACCCCCGAGCGGGTTTGGTAGGGAGGTTGACGGATGAAGATCGCCATCGGCGCCGACCACGGCGGGTTCGACCTCAAGACCAAGCTGGCCGCCCACCTGAAGTCCCAGGGGCACGAGGTGCTCGACCTGGGCACTTCATCCCATGAAGCAGTCGACTATCCCGTCTACGCCCTGGCCGTCGCCCAGGCCGTGGCCGACGGCCGGGCCCAGCGCGGCGTCATGATCGACGGGGCCGGCATCGGCTCCTGCATGGTCGCCAACAAGGTCCCCGGCGTGCGGGCCGCCATGGCCTACGACCTCTCCAGCGCCCGCAACGGCCGCGAGCACAACGACGCCAACCTGCTGACCCTCGGCGCCGGCCTGATCGGCGCCGCCCTGGCCGTCCAGATCCTGGACGCCTTCCTGACGACCGACTGCAAGGAGCCCCGCCACCAACGGAGGGTGGCGATGATCGACGACGTCGAGAAGGGACGCGCCCCGGCCGACGGCCACCCCGCCGCCGCTGCCGACGCGCTGTCCCCGGAGGACCTCGACCGCATCGTCGCCAGGCTGGAACGCCTGGTGGGCTCGACGACGGGGGCCGCGTGCGAAGGACCGTGCGTGGCCTCCGCCCCCGACCGCGCGCGGCGCCTGGTGGAGCTGGGCGCCACCCGCCTCGGCCACGGCCCCGGCTCGCCCGGCGAGATCCCGCGCGACCTGGCCCGCTACATCGACCACACGATCCTGAAGCCCGACGCCACGCGCGAGCAGGTGCTGGCCCTGTGCGCCGAGGCGCGCAAGTTCCTGTTCCGCTCCATCTGCGTGAACGCCTGCTGGACCAAGACCGTGAGCAACGCCCTGCGGGGCACGCCGGTCTTGACCTGCACGGTCGTCGGCTTCCCGCTGGGGGCGACGCTGCCCGAGATCAAGGCGGCCGAGGCCCGCCGCGCCATCCGCGACGGGGCCCGCGAGATCGACATGGTCATCAACGTCGGCGCGCTCAAGGGCGGCGACGACGACTTCGTGCTCAACGACATCCGCGCCGTGGTCGAGGCCTGCCGCGACGGCGGCGCCGTCTGCAAGGTCATCATCGAGACCGCGCTGTTGACCGACGACGAGAAGCGCCGCGCCTGCGAGGCCTCGCGCCGCGCCCGCGCGCACTTCGTGAAGACCTCGACCGGCTTCGCCAAGGGCGGGGCCACGGCCGAGGACGTCGCCCTGATGGCGTCGGTGGTCCAGGGCGCGGGCATGGAAGTCAAGGCGTCGGGCGGCATCCGCAGCTACGCGGACGCGCGCCGGATGATCGAGGCGGGCGCCACGCGCATCGGCGCCAGCGCCAGCGTGGCCATCATGGAGGAAGCCGGCGTCGGCGCCGGCGGTTCGTCGGAACGGGCAAGGAGCTGACCATGGTCGACCTGAGGGCCTTCGTCGTCATCGACAGCCTGCAGCCGCAGTTCGCCGCCTTCCTGGCGACGGTGGCGCAGGGCTTCCTGCCCCGCACCGGCCAGGCGAGCCTGTTCGTCGAGATCGCGCCGGGCATGGAGATCAACCGCGTCACCGACATCGCGCTCAAGAGCCACGCGCGTGACGCCCGGCATGCAGATCGTCGAGCGCCACTTCGGCATGCTCGAGGTGCACGCCGACAGCCAGGCCGACGTGCGCCAGGCCGGGGCCGCCATCCTGTCGGCCCTGGAGCTCAAGGAGGAGCAGCGGCTGCGGCCGCGCGTGGTCAGCGACCAGGTCGTGCGCCACCTCGACGACCACCAGTGCATGCTGATCAACCGCATGCGGCACGGCAACATGATCATGGCCGGCCAGACCCTCTTCATCCTCGAATGCGAGCCGGCGGCCTACGCGGCGCTCGCGGCCAACGAGGCGGAGAAGGCGGCCGACATCAGCATCCTCGAGGTGCGGGCCTTCGGCAGCTTCGGCCGGGTCTACATCGGCGGGGAGGAGAAGGACGTGGAAGCGGCGCGGCCCGCGGCGGTCCAGGCCCTGGCGGCCCTGACCGGACGCGAGCACGCCTCGTAGGAGGCAGGACCCCAGCCCCCGAGGGAGGCTCGTGATGTCGGATGCTCTGGGTATGATCGAGTGCCGCAGCTTCGCGGCGATGGTCGAGGCGGCCGACGCGATGGTCAAGGCGGCCCGCGTCGAGCTGGTGAGCTACGAGAAGACCGGCGGCGGCTACACGACCGTCGTGGTGCGCGGCGACGTGGCCGCGGTCAAGGCGGCCTGCGACGCCGGCCAGACGGCCGCCGCCCGCGTGGGCGAGGTCGTCGCGGTGCACGTGATCGCGCGCCCGCACGCCAACGTGGACCTGATCATCCCCCTGGGCCGCCAGGTGGAGACGGGCAAGAAGTGACCCCGCTCCGCGGGTCCGGGAGGCGGCCATGAATCTCGCGAAGGTGATGGGCACCGTGGTGGCCAGCCAGAAGGACGAGAAGCTCGACGGCCTGCGCTTCCTGCTGCTGGCCACGGCGGGCCCCGACGGGCAGCTGTCCGGCAGCTCGGTGGTGGCGGTCGACGCGGTCGGAGCGGGACCCGGCGAGTACGTGCTGTACGCCTCGGGCTCCTCGGCGCGCCAGACGCGGGTCACCGACGGGCGCCCCGTCGACGCCGTGGTGATGGCCATCGTCGACAGCTGGGAGGTCGAGGGTGAGGAGCGGTACCACAAGGGCCGCGACGGCTAGCACAGCGAGGGAGCGGCCATGAGCGGGTTGAGCGACCGGCAGGTCGACGAGATCGCCCAGCGGTTGGCGGCGCGGCTGCGCGGCGGCGGGGGGGCGACCGCCGCGGCGGCGCACGAGCCGGCGGCGGCCAAGGAATCGCTGGGCGACGGCGTGTTCCCCGACGTGGACCACGCCGTGGAGGCGGCCGCGACGGCCTTCCGCCGTCTCGGCGAGGCGTCGCTGTCGCTGCGCGAGTCGCTGATCGCGGCCATCCGCGCCGCCATGCTGCGCGAGGGCGAGGCCCTGGCCCGCCACGCCTGGGAGGAGACCGGCCTCGGCCGCTTCGAGGACAAGGTCGTCAAGAACCGGCTGGTGACGCTCAAGACGCCCGGGACCGAGGTCCTGCAGCCCCGCACCTGGACCGGCGACCGCGGCCTGACGCTGACCGAGTGGGCGCCCTTCGGCGTCATCGGCGCCATCACCCCGACCACCAACCCCACCTCGACGATCATCTGCAACACCATCGGCATGGTGGCCGCCGGCAACAGCGTCGTGTTCAACGTGCACCCGAGCGCGCGCAGTTGTTCGATGCGCACGATCCGGCTGATCAACCGCGCCGTGGTCGGCGCCGGCGGGCCGCCCGACCTGGTGACCGCGGTGGCGACGCCCACGGTGGCCTCGGCCCAGGAGCTGATGCAGCACCCCGGGGTGCGCCTGCTGGTGGTGACCGGCGGCACGGCGGTCGTCAAGGCCGCGATGCGCAGCGGCAAGCGCGCCATCTGCGCCGGGCCGGGCAACCCGCCGGTGGTCGTGGACCGCACCGCCGACATCGCCAAGGCCGGCGGCGACATCGTGCGCGGCGCCTCCTTCGACAACAACGTGATCTGCGTGGACGAGAAGGAGGTGTTCGTCGAGGCCGCGGTGGCCGACGCCCTGGTCGCCTCCATGGTGCGCCACGGCGCGCACCGCGCCAGCGCCTCGGACCTCGCGCGGCTCGAGCGCACGGTCTTCAGCGAGACCCGCGGCCCCGGCAAGCCGGGCGTGATGGAGAAGACGCTGATCGGCAAGAACGCCGGCGAGATCCTCGCCCGCGCCGGCATCGCCTGTTCCGGCGACCCGCGGCTGGTCGTCTGCGAGGTGCCCGAGGACCACCCGCTGGTCTGGACCGAGCAGATGATGCCGGTGCTGCCGGTGGTGCGCGTCGCCGACGTCGAGCACGGCATCGAGCTGGCGCGCCGCGCCGAGCACGGCTTCGGCCACTCGGCGGCGATGCACAGCCGCGACATCGACGCGCTGAGCCGCATGGCCCGCGTCATCAACACCAGCATCTTCGTCAAGAACGCGCCGATCTACGCCGGCCTGGGCGAGGGCGGCGAGGGCTTCACGAGCTTCACCATCGCCAGCCCGACCGGCGAGGGCCTGACCGGGCCGCTCACCTTCAGCCGCCAGCGGCGCTGCTCGCTGGTGGACCACTTCAGGATCGTATGAACAACACCGACGCCCTCGCCCTGCTCGAATACGACAGCCTGGCGCTGGGCATCGCCGCGGTCGACCGCATGCTCAAGGCCTCCCCCATCGCGCTGCTGAAGTGCGGCTCGGTGCACCCCGGGCGCTGGCTGGCGCTGATCGGGGGCACGGTGGCGAGCGTCGAGGCGGCGTATGCCGCGGGCGTCGAGGAGACCGACGACGCGGTGCTGCTGCGCGACCCCCACCCCGCCCTGCGGGCGGCGCTGGCGGGGCGGCCCGCCGGGCTGCGGCCGGATTTTGCGCTGGGCGCGCTGGAGACCGGGTCCGCGGCGACGCTGCTGAAGGCGGTCGACGCGGCGCTGAAGGCGGCGCCGGTGGGCCTGGCAGAGCTGCGGCTGTGCGACGACCTGGGTGGGCGCGGGCTGGCGCTGCTGCACGGCGAGTTGGCCGACGTGCAGGCGGCGCTGGCGGCGGGGTGCGAGATGGCTGCGCCGGCGGGGCGGTTGAGCGGGCGCACGCTCACGCCGCGGCTGGACGCCCACTTCTGCGGGGTGCTGAACGCCGGGACCTCGTTCCGCGACTGCGTCGCCGCCGAGCCGGCCGGGGCGGAATATCCGGAGGGGCGCTGATGTTCCTGGGCAGGGTGATCGGCACGCTGGTGGCCACCACGGCTTGCGAGGGGATGGCGGGGGTGCCGCTGCTGTGGGTGCAGCCGCTGGGGTCGGACGGGGAGCCGGCGAAGGGAAGCCCTTCGTGTGCGCGGACGGGACGCGGATGGCGGGGCCCGGGGAGACGATCTACTGGGAGGCTAGCCGGGAGGCGGCGCTGACGCTGGAGCCGAGCTTCGTGCCGGTGGATCATGCGGTGGTGGGGATCGTGGATGATCGGCAGATCGATGCGGTGCCGACTCGCGCCGGAGGCCGGAGATGATCCTGGGGCGCGTGGCGGGGCGCATCGTTTCGACGATCCATCATCCTTCGATGGCGGGGCGCAGCTTGTTGATCGTGGACAAGGTCGGGGCTGACGGGGAGTTGGCCGGCGGCTACGTCATCGCGGTGGACGCGATCGGGGCGGGGTGGGGAGAGACGGTGTTGGTGTTGGATGAGGGGAATGGGGCGCGGCAGATCCTGCAGGCGCCGGGGGTGCCGGTGCGGTCGGTGGTGGTGGGGATCGTCGACAATCCCGTCACCTGAACCGCATGTTGGCCCAAGAGGCCGCCTCTGAATCGATTGCGCGCCGGTTGGGCGATGCGTTATGATGAGCTCCGGCTCGACACGAAGGGCGCACATGACCACGCTGGATTTCCTGCAAGCGAAGCGCGGGGATCTCCTGGAAGTCGCCAGACGACACGGGGTGACTTCCGTGCGCATCTTCGGCTCGGTCGCGCGTGGCGAGGATTCACCGGAAAGCGACGTCGATTTCCTGATCACCACAGGACCCGAAGTCAGTTCGTGGTTCCCCGCCGGGTTTATCCTGGACCTCGAGATACTTTTGGGGCGGCACATCGATGTCGTCACGGAATCGGGTCTGAGTCCCCTGCTCCGCGACCAGGTCATGGCCGAGGCCATCGCGCTATGAAGAGCGACCGTGTCTATCTGCACCATATCCTCGACATGATCAAGCGGGTCGAAAGTGCGGCCCGGAAGGCAAGAGCGTTTTTCTGGCATCCCAACTTCATCAAGACGCAGTCCTCCGCAACCTCCATACGATGACCGAAACCACCCAGCGACTCTCCGATGATCTCAAGTCCGAACATCCGGAAGTCGACTGGGCGAAGCTCGCGACATTTCGCAGTGATCAAGCCTGCGCCCTCTCCAACAACCGATCCAAATACCGCGACTTCAACTGCTCCCCCGCCATCGCCCTCTTCACCGGCGGCAGCTTCAAAACCGCCCCGAACACCGCCGCCATCGCCCGATGACTCCACATCGCCCTCTCATCCCAGATCAGATCCTGCAGCTTCCCCCGCTCCACGGCCATCGCCACGTACCGGTGCGCCGAAGTGACCGGCGTGATCACCCGCGCCCCCCGCTGCTTCAGCCTGATCCCCTCACGCGAGCAGTTGCGCACGCACACGCCGCAGCCCAGACAGCGCTCGGCATCGAGCACCGCCTTCGACCGCCGAGGCGCCGCCTCGTCGCCCGCCGACGCCAGGTTCAGGGCCTCGACGGGGCAGGCCGCCACGCACTTGCCGCAGCCGTTGCAGTTGGCGTCGTCGATCTCGGGCAGCCAGTTGGTGGTGTGCACGGGGTGCAGGAAGGCGAAGCGCCGGGCGGCGATCATGGCCTCGCAGCAGCAGCCGCAGCAGTTGCAGATGAACCCGACCTCGCGCTGCACGTTCTCCCCGAACTGCACCAGGTTCGCCTCGTGGGCCTGGTCCAGCAGTTCCAGGCCCTCGACGCGGTCGACGCGGCGGGCGTGGCCGTGGCGGATCAGCGCGTCGGCGGTCGTGCCGAAGGTCATGCAGATGTCCAGCGGGGCGTCGCAGGCGCGGCCCAGGTGCTGCATCTTGTGGCGGCAGTAGCAGAGGCCCACGCCCATGTGCTTCGCGCCGCGGACCACCTCGCTGGCCCGCTCGTGGTCCAGGACGTGCAGCGCGTCTTCGGAGGTGAGCACCGGCTCGTGCACGAAGACCCGGCCGAGCTGCGTCTCCCCTTCCGTGAAGAGGGCCTTGATGAAGTCCTCCTCCACGTTCAGGTACTGGTAGTAGAGCTCGCTGAGCAGCTTCTGGTCGAGGTCGTCGCGCACGCGCATCAGGGAGAACTCGAAGAAGCCGGCCATCGGCGGCGGCAGGGCGTAGCGCACGCCGCGCTTGCCGGGCATGTCCACGAGCATGGCCCGCGACGCCAGCTCGTCCAGGACGGCGCGCGCCTCGGCGGGATCCATCCGCCAGATGCGGGCCGCCTTCGCCGCCGAGAAGGGCTTGATCGGCAGGCCGGCGATCAGCTCCGCCTCGCGCTCGGAGACCAGCTCGCGCAGGATGCGCTCCAGCAGCACGGACGGCGGCGCGCCCTGCGGGAAGCGGTTCAGGCGCTCGACCATGCGGTCGTAGCCGGACTTCAGGGTGTGGTGGGCCAACGGGCCTCCTGCCTTTCGTCGCCGGCGTCGTCAACCGGCGCCCCCCCCCCCCCCCCCCCCCCCCCCCCCCCCCCCCCCCCCCCCCCCCCCCCCCCCCCCCCCCCCCCCCCCCCCCCCCCCCCCCCCCCCCCCCCCCCCCCCCCCCCCCCCCCCCCCCCCCCCCCCCCCCCCCCCCCCCCCCCCCCCCCCCCCCCCCCCCCCCCCCCCCCCCCCCCCCCCCCCCCCCCCCCCCCCCCCCCCCCCCCCCCCCCCCCCCCCCCCCCCCCCCGCCCGCCGCGCCCCCCCCCCGCCCCCCCCCCCCCCCCCCCGTCACCCCATCTCACGGTCGCACCACCACCGCATTGTACGGCGGCCCGGCGGCCGCCGATACCTCGGCTTGGGCCGCCCGGACCCGACCGGAACCGAATAGGGATTGCTTTACTCCGATATAGCCGCGTGGTAGAATCATCGGCGATGCCGCACTGGCCCAGGTCGTTCGCCCTCAGCCCGGAGGCCCCGCCGTGACCACGAGCACGAAGCGCAATGCGTTGCCGCACAATCTGTTGATCCTGATCTGCCTGCTGCTGGCGTCCACCGCCGCGTGGGCGGCGGACGCGGACCTCGACGGCGTCGACGATGCCGTCGACAACTGCCCCGGCGTCTACAACCCGACCCAGGCGGATGACGACATGGACCAGATCGGCGACCTGTGCGACCCGGATGCCGACCCGGATGCCGACGGCCTGCCCAACTACATGGACAACTGCCCGAACGTGTCCAACCCCAGCCAGGCCGATGACGACGCGGACGGCGCCGGCAACACCTGCGACAACTGCCCGAACATTCCGAACGTGGACCAGGCCGACCTCGACCACAACGGCGTCGGCGACGCGTGCGAGACCGTGTCCGGAGACGACTCGGGCTGGGGCATGCTCAAGAGCTGGTACCGGTAGGCCGCCACGGGCCTGCGGCCGGCGGCGGCGCGGCTCGCCTGAGCTGCGCCCCCCGCAGCTACCTGAGCAGGACGAGCTTCCCGGTCGCGACCCGCCCCTCCGTCGCCAGCCGCGCCAGGTAGGCGCCCGACGGCATCGCCCGACCCCGCGAATCGCGCCCGTCCCAGGCGAACTCGTGCAGTCCCGCGGCGAGCGGCCCGTCGGCCAGCACGGCGACCAGGCGGCCCGCCTGGTCGTGGATCGCCAGGCGCGCCGCGCCCGCGCGGTCCAGCACGAAGGGGATCGTCGTGCGCGGGTTGAACGGGTTGGGGCGCGCGTCCAGGAGCCGCGGCGCCGCGGGCGTCGCGAGCTGGACGCTGCGCTGCGCGAGCTCCGTCCAGGCGCCCCCGTCGGCGCGGTGCCGCAGCGTGTAGGTCACGACGCCGCCGGCGCCCAGGCGCGCATCGGCGTCGCGGGCGCGCCAGAGGCCGCCGCCCTCATCGACCGCCGGCACGGTCCAGCCCGCGCCCGCCGCGGCCGCCTCCAGTCGGAACTCGCCCGCCTCGCCGACGACGTGCACGTTCCAGGACAGCGCGACGCTGCCGCCGTCGGGCGTCGCGGCGAAGTCCGCCAGGAAGACCGGCACGTAGGCCAGGCACTCCCGCGGCACGACGACCAGGCCGCCCAGATTGTCCGCGACGTAGACGTGATCGCCCAGCACGGCGGTGGACTTCGCATCGCTCGGCGGGCGGGCCGCGTTGCCGACGATCCTCGGATGCCAGGGGTCGTGGACGTCCACCACGAACACGCCGCCGGTGCCCGAGGCGGCGTACAGCAGGCCGCGGTCGAGGGTGAGGCGTTCCACGTACTCGGGCAGCATCAGGTCCGCCAGCGGCACCAGCTCGTCCGTGGCGCCGTTGGCCGCCAGGACCGACACCCCGCCGTGGTCCCCGGCGCCCCAGCTCACGTAGACCAGCGTGTCCTGGATCAGCACGCCGGTGCCGCGGCCCGGCAGGGCGACCGAGGCGTGCGGCGTGAAGCCGCCCGCCCCGAACTCGTACCAGCGCAGCAGGCCGTCCTCCGCCGTGGCGAAGACGCCGCGGATGTTGGCGGCGACGGCCAGGCCCCAGGCCAGGCGCGTCGCGGCGATCTGGTGCGGCGCGGCGGGATCCGACACGTCGACGGCCCGCAGGCTGTCGTTGGCGGTCAGGAAGGCGTGGCCCCCGTACAGGCACACGGCCGACGCGTTGCCGGGCGGGATCAGGCTGCCGGCCACGACGGGGGACGCGGGATCGGCGACGTCGACGATCTGCAGGCCGCCCGAGTACGAGGCGACGAAGGCGTAGCCGTCGCGCACAACCATGTCCGTCGGGAAACCGGGCAACGGCAGGATCGTCAGCAGCGCGGGCGACTCCGGGACCGCGACGTCGAACACCTGCAGCCCGCTGTCCTGGGAGCCCAGCAAGACGTGGCCGCCGACTCCCGCGACCGTGACCGCGTAGCCGGGCGTGGCGACGGTCGCGCCCAGGTCCGTCGTGGTCGCGAGCGCGGGGATCGCGTAGACGCCGAGGCCCCAGTCGTCGTCCGCGACGAAGGCCCAGTCGCCGGCCAGCGCCAGATCGCGCGCGTCGTCGCCGACCGGGACCGCACCCCGGAACGCGGGCACGGCCGGATCCGTCGCGTCGTAGACGTGGAGGCCGCCGGAGCAGGCCACGAGGCAGGCGCCCGACGGCGAGATCGCCAGCGCGCGCGCGTAGAGGCTCTGCGGCCGGACCGCGACCGGCGCGATGGCGGCGGGATCGGCGACGTCCAGGACCACCAGGCCGTCGCTGTAGTCGGCGATCCACGCGAGGGCGCCGAGGACGACCACGTCCTGCGCGCCGCCGGTGTCGTAGCCGCCCAGCAGGGACGGCGCCGCGGGATCGGCCAGCGAATACACCAGCAGGCCGTTCCAGCTGTCCGCGACGTAGAGCCGGCCGCCGGCGACGCAGACCCCGTAGGCGTAGCCCGGCGTGTCGACCGTGCGCACGCGCAAGGGATGGTCGGGATCGGCGACGTCGACCACGGCCACGCCGGCGCCCTCGACGGCGACGTAGGCGTAGCCGCCGGCGACGGCGAGATCGTGGGCGTCGGTGAAGGCGGCCCGCCCGCGCAGCGCCGGCGCGTCGGGATCGCCCACGTCGACGATCTGCAGGCCGGCGTCCTCGTCGGCCACGTAGGCGAGGGTGCCGATGACCTGCAGCCTGGCCGCGACGTGCGGCGTGTCCACGGAGCCGCGGATCTCCGGGTGCAACGGGTCGCTCACGTCGACCACGACGAGGCCCGGGGCGCCGTCGGCGACGTAGGCGAAACCGTCGACCACCGCGACGCCGCCCGCCTCTCCGGCGGGCAGGGGCGCGCCGGCCGCCCAGTGGATGTAGTCCCCGTAGTCGAGGCAGGTGTCGGCGACGGCGGCTCCGAACGGGATCGAAAGACCAGCGGCGAGCAGTACCAGGAACGCACTCCCCCTCGACGACATGATGTCCCCCCTCGCGACATGGCGACTTGCCGGCCATGCGGCCGGCCCCGGCGCTGCGCGCATCCCGGCGCAGCATCTCCATGGTATCGGAATTCAGGCTTGTTGAACACGCGCATTCGACACGAGGAGCGACCAAGGAAATCCCGTACGTCGGCGCCCTATATCGTAGTATAATCGTCCTGATTTATCGCCACGATCGGTTCCCCGAGCCCCTGGAGTCGCCATGCGCCCCTTCATCCTCGCCATCCTGTTCCTGCTGCCGGTCTCGGCCCACGCCCTCGATTGCACGCCGTTCCGCAGCTGGACCTGCAGCCAGGCCAGCTTCTTCGACTACATGGACGGCCAGCCCGGCGAAGTCGTCTGCGGCGTCGACTACACCGGCTGGACCCTGCACGTCGTCGAACTGACCACGGCCCAGGCCGGCTACGTCCAGTTCTCGGGCATCAGCGCCCTGATCTCCGGCACCCACGTCACCACCGTCATCATGCTGATGGACGATTGCGCCGCCGGCACCTGCCTCGCCAGCGCGCAGGGCCCGGACATGGTCGATCTGGGGGTCTGCCTGGAAGCGGGCACGCACACCTTCGTCGTGGCCTCGCAGACCGACCTGCCGACGTCCATCATGAACATCGGCGCGGCGTGCATCACCTGCGCCCAGGCGCAGTCGTGGGGCATCGCGTGCCCGGCCTGCGATGCGGTGGCCGACGAGGACTCCGCCTGGGGAACGCTGAAGACGCTGTACCGGTAGGTTCTGACTCCGAGATTGTCCCTCACAGAGGCGAGGCCCCGCGGCCTCGCCTCTGCCGTTCCCTCAGTACGCGTACTTCAGCTCGTGCCGCCGGTTCACCGCCAGCGCCGCCGTCTCCACCCCTCCCTCGTAGTACCGGCTCCAGCGCGCCGGCAGCTCGATCCGCGTGCGGAACAGCCGCTCCTTCAACACGTCCCGCACCCCCAGCACCCGCTCGACGGCCCCCCGCAGCATCGCCGGCGTCACCGGCGGCCCGTTCTCCCACCGACGCTTGACGTTGTTGCGCCACACCTGCAGCACCGCCAGCTTCTCCGCCGATGACTGCCGCCGTTTCGCCCAAGCGATCGTCTCGCGCCGATGAGCCGCCGTGCCGTGGCGGATCAGCAGATCCAGCAGATTCACCTCCCACAGCGAGTTGTGTTGATCGCGATGTTCCTTGCCTGGAGTGATCCGGTGCGTCACCCCGCATGACAGAAAAGCCATTGCCCTCGGGTACGCCGGGTGGTCGTCGCTGCGGATCACTACCGACTGAGCACCCCTGGTCGCCACCTCAAGCAGTTCCGTCATCCCTCTGCGGACGGCCTGCGGGTCAGGACGGCCAAGCTTCGCCTCGAGATCGGCCCGCCGTACTTTCTGGCGCTCGGTCATGCGCCCCTTGCGCCGCAGCGGGCTGTCGGTGTGGTGCAGGAAGTAGCCGGTCGCGGGGTCGACGGCCACGTTGTGGTGGAAGGGGAAGTACTGGCTCCACTCGAAGGTCTCGAAGCCGTCGACGACGATCTCGGGGGTGGGGCCGATCTGCTCCATCTGTCGGGCGTGGAACAGCAGGCAGTGGCGGCCGAGACGGGAGATCTGGCGCTGGACGGTGGCGGGGGCGACGCGTTCGGCTCTGGCGATCTGGCGGTTGCACATCGAACCGACCAAGGCCATGAACAGCCGGGGCATCAGATCGGGACGTTTCTGCCAGTAGGAGGTGGAGAAGGTCTGTGTGCTGAAGTTGCGGCCGCAGTGGAGGCAGGTGAACCGCTGGATACGCTTGGGGGCGCAGCGGCGGGTGAAGTAGCCCTTGCGCTTGTAGCGCCAGGCGGGGCTAACCTGTTGGTGGAATTGGCAGTCTGGGTTGGGGCAGTGGGGCGGTTGCCAGCCGGGGGTGTCGGTGGTCATGTCCCCGGCGCGGCAACGACCGCGCCAGGGACAATTTCAGAGCCAGAACCTACTCTTCGTAGATCACGGGCACGTCGAAGGTGCCATCCGTGACCTCGATGTTGAATTCCACCCCCACGCCGACCATATGAAAAGCCGTGCAGCTGAAGGTGCCCGCCAGGCGGTCCGAACTGACCTCGGTGAAGGTCACGCTGCCGGAATTGGACATGCTGGCGACGTTGTTCTTGGCGATGGAGGCCACGGCGCCGTCGGGCGGGAAGACGAATCCGTAGAGCCCCGGCTCCGGATCGTGATAAACCTGGATGTCGATCATGTACTCGTCGGGTCCCTGGGTGATGATGCCCTGGATCTGCATCAGGCCGGGCGCCCCCCCCTCGCCCTGCACGCTCAGGCCGTACGCCGTCGTGCAGTGGAAATCGAGGTCGAGATCGCCGGCGATCGTGGCGTCGATCGTGCCGTCGTGGACCGGACCCGCGGGGTCGTTCGGCCCGTCATCGTCGCCGCAGCCGATGATCATCGTGGAACCGAGCAGGGCAAGCAGGACCAGCCAGCGTCGCATGGAGTACCCCCTTGTCATCCGATGCATCCCAAAATAGAGGAACGTGAATACTTTAACAGCATAGCATGAAGCCGCGGACCGCTCAACGCGTTCTTCCGGGGCCGGAAGGCCGCCGGCGCCCCCCGGGGACGGGCTCAACGCACCAGCATCACCTTCTCGATCTGTTCGCCGGTCCCGGTCCTCAGCAGGATGAGGTAGACCCCCGAGGAGACCGGACCGCCCTGCTCGTCCCGGCCGTTCCAGCCCAGAGCGTGGTCGCCCGCGGCGAAGACGCGGTCGGCCAGCACGGCCCGGCGGCGACCCGACAGGTCGTAGACCGCGATCTGCGCCCGCTGCTCGCGGCTCAGGGCAAACGCGACCTCCACCTGCGGGTTGAAGGGATTGGGGCACGCGGACAGGCGGCTGCCCTCTTCGAGATCCGGAATGTCGGTCACGCTGGCGGACAGCGGGACGACGCCGCAGGTCGGGCTGCCGGTGTCGATCACGCAGTCCCCGCCCGTCGAACCCGGCTGGGGCGCAAACACGACGGCGACGACATGGGAGGCGCCGTAGGCGAGATCGTAGGATCCGGTCCCCGGCACGATGGCATAGCAATCGCAATCGGAGCCGACGAGCTCGAGCGTGCCGGAGATCGCGTCCCGGCCCGTGTTGGTGAGGACGAATTCCAGGGTCGCGGCAGCGCCGATCTCGACGGCGCCGAAATCCAGCGCGTCGACGTCCACGGCACAACCTACCTGCGGCGGAACGGTCAGATGTTCCGTGAAATCCCCGCGGGCCCAGCCGGCATAGAGACGCCCCTCCACGCTGAAGTCGTCGACCGCGCTGTCCGGACCGACGGTGGAGGCGTAGAGGCCCCACCATTCCGAAGGGTGGGCGTCCCAGCTGTTGCCGCCGTTGGCCAGCGGGTCGTAGACGGTGGCCACGTGGGGGCGGCCCTGCGATACGTGGGCGTCCAGGGCGCCGTTCGCTACCTGGCGGGGCGTGCTGTCGGCCGCACCGTCGGCGTCGGCGTCGATGCTCACCGCTTCCCAATGATCGTGGAACAGCCGGTTCTGCTCGTACGAGTGGAGGTAGAGCTTCTTGGCTTCCCAGGGTGCTCCGGCGACGCCGTCGGGGGTGACGGTGACGGGCGGCGTGACGCCGTCGTCGATGATCGCCTCCCGGCCGGCGGCCAGGTCCCAGGCGGCCGCCGTCGCGTAGGCCAGCGCCTTGTGATCGGGGTGGCCGTACTCGCCGCGGAGATCGTGGGTCGCGATCACCTCGGGCCGGTACGTGCGGATCAGTTCGGCCAGACGGCGGCAGGATTTGCGCTGGCCCTCGGCCACGTCGTCCCCGTCGGTGACGTAGTCGGCCCAGCGGTCCCAGGAGTTGTCGATGCTGAGGTTCCAGTCGGTCTGCTGGAACAGCGCGAAGAGCGGCCGGCCGTCCAGGCCGTACCGGACGGCGGCTTCCCGCAGCTCCGCTTCCCGCGTGTAGGAATCGGCAGTCCGCGTGCCGTCGCCGTTCAGCCAGCCGGTGGTCATGTTCACCAGGACGGTGGGCAGACCGAGCACCCGGGCGTAGTAGGGCAGCACCCCGCCGAAGAAGATGCCCTCGTCGTCGGGATGCGCGTGGACCACCATCAGCCAGGTCTTGCCCGGCACGACGACGGGCAGCGTCGCGCAGGCGAACCTGACCTCGCCGAGGCCCACCCGGTCGCCGCCGTTGGTCATCCCCTGGAGCCCGTAGTAGTTGTCCGTGATGGAGAGCTGCACGTACCGGCCGCCGAGATCGCCGAGCGCGTAGGCCTGGGCGGTGTTGACGCCGCCCAGGTCGTTCGTGGCGTCGGCGTCGCCGTCCAGGACGGGCAACAGCGACACCGTGACGGGCGGCCCCGCGAAGAGGGCCGGGCCGTCGGCTTCCGGGTTGATCCGGATCTCGATGGTCCGCGCGTGGTTCCCGGCCCTGTCGAGCCCGCCCCCGTCGTTCTCGTACTGCCAGAACAGGACGCTGTCGACCGGCGTGTCGCCGCCCCGGTGAGGTCGTAGACGATCTCCACGGAGCGGTCCGCGCCGATGGAGGCGAAGAAGTCGGCGGTGCCGCCGCCCGGCGCGGTCGTCGCGAAGGATCCGGCATAGCCGCCGTGATAGACGTGCGTGGCGGCGAGGGCCGAGGCCATGCCGTCGCCGTCCTGGACGGGCGTGTTCAGCCCCGCGTTGTTGATGGTGTTCACGGCCGAGTTGAAGACGTACTCCTCGCTCAGGACGAAGCGGGGCGTGATGACGGACCCGGCGGCATGGGAAGCCATCAGGACGAGCGCGACGGTGATGGGCAGGATGTGCTTCAGGGTTCGTCCTTTCGCGTCACCGCGAGCATGCCGACACGAGGAAGGCGTCGCGCCGCGCCCATTGATTATACCATGGGGAATTGCGGGCAGGATTCGGCCTCAACCCGGCAGAAGACCCCGTCCATGATGCCATCTGGGGTCCCGGCTCAGATGACGGCCCTGGTCGCACGGGCGCCGTGCTTCAGGGCGGCCCGATTATCCTGTTTTTCCATAATCACGATTCATCAGATCTTCATTGACTTGCGCGCGTTTGTTGATATAAAATGGTCTTAAATTGTCCTGTTTCTGGAGCATCAAGATCACCATCAACCCCTCGGACCCGGAGCGTACACCCATGCGCCGCACCGCCCTGATCGCCGTCCTGGCTCTCGTCTGCCTGACCAGTCCCGCCTTTGCCGACCTGCCTCCCTTGGCCGGCTGGTTCCCCGTGCCCACGTACCCGTACGCCGTCCTGGCGCACTCGGACGGCTCGGTCTGGATCGGCACTGCCGGCAGCGTGCTGCGCTACACGCCCGAGGGCACGCTGCTCGGCACGGTGGCGGGATTCGCTTCCGCCGGCCTGGCCGAGGCCCCCGGGGGCGATGTCATCGTCCTGGACTACTGGAACCGCGTCGCCCATCGCTACAGCAGCTCGGGTTCCCCGATCCACAGCTGGCCGATCACCCCCGCGCAGCGCGAGGGCGGGCGCGTGGTCGTCGATCCCGACGGGAACATCTACGTGCTGTGCTTCACCGCCGGCTTCGTCACCAGCGCCATCGTCAAGTACGACGCCATGGGCAACCAGCTGGCCATCCTGCCCGGCCTGACCGGCAGCGACGGCCTGGCGCTCAGCGGCGGCCTGCTCTTCTGCAGCGAGATCTACGCGGGCCAGGTGCACGCGTACACGCCGGCGCTGGAACCGGCGGGCACGTTCGCCAACCCCGCCATTTTCGGCACGGGCCTGGCCTGCGATGCGGCGGGCAACCTGATCCAGCCCGACTACTACGGGCACCTGGCTTACCTGCTGGGCGCCGGCGGCGCCACGCTGGGCGCCTTCGATCCGCGGGGCGTCGGCGGTTACCCGTCCCAGTGGAGCCCCGTCGCGGCGGACGAGTCGAGCGACCACACCTACTTCATCGCCGACCAGTACAACTGGAACATCGTCCTGTTCCGGTCCGCCGCGGTGTCCGCGCCCACGATGAGCTGGGGCGAGTTGAAGGCCGCCTACCGCTGATAGGGGACCAGGCGTTTCTTGGGCGGCTCCGCCGCGGTGTGGCCGGGGGCCGTGCTCCTCGGGGACCTCGCGTCGGGGGTGCCGCTCCCTCCGCGTCCCGCCGTCAGGGGCCCTCCCGCGCTCCCCTTGTTGTTGCCCTTGCCCGCATCCCGCGGGCCGGCCCCCGGGCGGCCGCGCCCCCGGCCCCCCCCCCCCCCCCCCCCCCCCCCCCCCCCCCCCCCCCCCCCCCCCCCCCCCCCCCCCCCCCCCCCCCCCCCCCCCCCCCCCCCCCCCCCCCCCCCGCCCCGGCCGCCCCCGCGGCCCCCGCGCCCCGTCGCCCCCCGGGCCGCCCGCGCCCAGCGCCCGCGGCCGCCCCCGAGGGGACCAGGGGATTCCGCGCGCGATAACTTGTCGCCTCGCTCCTGCTCGTGTCGGTCTGCGGGTGCGCGGTCGCCGCCTCCGTGCTGGAGTACGACCTCGGCAACGACTGGAGCGATGCCGTCAATCCGTTCGGCCGATGGATGCGGCTGAAGAACGACCAGGTGTTGACTCGGGGCGACATCCTCACCGACGGCGCCTACAATTGATGAGGCACGCCGGCCGGCACAAGCGCCGCCTAGCTGCTTGCCGACGCCGCCGACGCCGCTGAAGCGGCGATGATCGCCACCATGACCGCCGCCTGCACCGCCTGCACGGCTTCGGCGGTGGCGGCGCTCGCCAGCTGCCCATCGACCAGTTGCTTCAGGCGCGCCTTGCGCTCCTTCAACCGCTTCTTGTCGACCGCCCGGCCCAGCAGTCCGGTGGCATGCGCGATGCCGGCGACCATCAGCGTGCGCTCGTCGACCCGGTCGGTGTCCGTGAGCACGGCGCGCTCGAGGCGCTCGATCAGCGCACGCTCCGGGCCGGCATCGCGCTCGGGGAAGATCGTCCGCGGGAAGAGGCCCAGCGCCCTGTCGCGACCCTCGACCAGCACGCCCTTGGCCACCAGGCCGCGGGCCACGCGGTTCTTCAGGTCCTTCCGGCCGGCGAACTTCAGCACCCAGTCGGAGGCGCGACGGCGCCGCTTGGCCCCGGCCACCAGGGCCAGGCATTCGACCAGGATGGGGTCGTCCACCCGCGCGCCGGGCGCCGCATCGACCATCTTCTTCTTGTCGGCGCCGATCCGCAGCGCGCCCGCCAGCGCCAATTCGGCCAGGATGGCGCCGCCCATCGCGTTGGCGTGCCCGCTCTCGATGCCCGCGGTGCCCTTGCGGTCGTCCAGGGCCAGCAGCAGGATCTCTTCGTAAAGAGTCAACTCGGTCTTGGCGGGCATGGTCGCTCCTCGGTTCGGTGGTGAGTGCCGAGCGCATTGGCTGAGTGACAAGGCAGAGCGATCAGGCCCGCGGCTTCTCTCTCATCAGGCAAACCAACCCGCCCCCGACGAGGATGAACAGCAACGCGGCGAACTGGTAGGACCACGGCGTGGCCACCAGGTCGCCGTCCATCAGCGCGAGCCGGATGAGGACGAATTTCGCCGCGTAATAAAGGACCTTGCTGGCGAGGACGGAGACCGCGGCGCCGAGAACGAACCGGCCGGACCGCCGGAACAGGCCGTAGAAAATCACGGCATTGAGCGCCAGTTCGCCCTGAATCAGCACGAACTTGGGGAAGGCGGGGTGCCCGCTGGTCAGCGCGGAAAGGACCGGCAGGCACAGGGCCATCAGCAGGGCGTTCCGGCGGCTCGAGAAGAGGACCGCCGCGAAGAGCAGCAGGCGCATGGGCTCGAACCTGTAGAGCGGGAAAGCCGTCGCATGGGAAAGCGCGGGGACGGCGACGAGGACGGCGCAGAGCAGAACGTCGAGCGCGACGATCCTGGCGATCGGCCTGTCGAGTGTCAGGGCATGCATCCGCACCTCCGGAGGTCCCGCGACGGGATGAAACTAGCATAACCGGGAGGAGGCGGCTTGAACAATGTGCACCCCCGTGCGACAGTCGGGCCCCACACCCCCAACGAGGCAGGCCGCGAACGACATGGCCGGATCGCACGACAGGGGAAATGGCCGGGGCGGTTTTCTGGCGCGCGCTCCGGCGCCGCTGTTGGGATTCCTGGCCCTGGTCTGGTTCCTCGTCCGCGTGATTCCCAAGCCCTCGCGCGCGGCCTATCCCTGCCAGCGCGCAGCCTTTCCCCTCGCCAGCGCCTTCGTCCTCTGGATCGTCGGCCTCTGGTCCTCGGGCTCCCTGCTCAGCCGCAGCAGGAAGCTGCTGTCCGGCCGACGGTGGGCGGCAGCCCTGGCCTGTTCGGTTCTCGCCGTGATCGTCGGCGCGGGCTCCTTGCTGCTGCAGCCCGGCACCCCCAGCCTGGCGGCCCGGGATCCGGTCAACTGGCCCCTCGGCGAAGCCCGCGGGATCCATCCGGGCCGCGTCGTCTGGTATCACGACCCCGAGGCCACCGATTGGGAAGGACCCGGCGACGGTCACTGGTGGTCACCCGAGCATACCGACCAAACGGTCGTCGATGAGATGCTTTCCTCGACGGTCCGACTGCTGACCGGCCAGGCGGACGAAGCCGCAGCCTGGGACGCGCTGATCCGGCACCACAATCTCGGCCGGGGCATCGGGGACGCGGGCTACTCCCCCGGCGAGAAGATCATGGTCAAGGTCAATCTGGTCGGCTGCCACTACCTGCCCGGGTGGGGCGGCGTCGATCCGGCGACCTACGATCTGACCTCCAACCTCGACTACATGAACACCTCGCCGCAGGTCATGCTGGCCCTGCTGCGCCGTCTGGTCCACGTGCTCGGCGCCGCACAGGCGGACATCACCATCGGCGATCCGCTCGCCATGTTCCCGAACCAGTACCACGCGATGTTGGCGGGCGAGTTCCCGGACGTGAACTATCTGGACCACGGGGGCGGCGCGCCGGCACATCCCCGGGTCGCCGCCCGGAATTCCGCCGTCCCCCTGTACTGGAGCAGCCATCCCTCCGGATGTCAGCCGGACTACATCCTGGCGTCGTATGCCGAGGCGACCTACCTGATCAACCTGGGCAATTTCAAGAGCCACTCGGATGCGGGAGTGACCCTCTGCGCCAAGAACCACTACGGGTCGCTGCTGCGCTACCCGGCCGCAGCGGGCTATTTCGACCTGCACGAGAGCCTGGCCTCCCAGGCGCCGGACGCGGCCGGCTACCGGGCCGTCGTCGATCTGATGGGACACGGCCACCTCGGCGGCAAGACGATCCTGTACCTCGTCGACGGCCTCTATTCCGGATGCCACCCCTACGACCATGCGCCGCGCCGCTGGGCCCATCCCCCGTTCGGGAACGACTGGACATCGAGCCTCTTCGCCTCGCAGGATCCCGTCGCCATCGAGTCGGTCTGCCTGGACCTCATGCAGCTGGAGGGCGATCCGCGCCGTTATCCCCAGATGGCGGGCGCCGGCGATTACCTGCACGAGGCCGCCCTCGCCGACGACCCGCCCTCCGGCACCTTCTACGATCCCGACCACCCCGGCGACGTGACGCGACTGCCGAGCCTGGGCGTGCACGAGCACTGGAACGACCCGACCAACATGCAGTACAGCCGCAACCTGGGCACCGGCGACGGCATCGAGCTGGTGAAGCGGTCATCGGCGACCGGCGCGCCCTCGCCTTCCCCGTATCTCGTCTCCCATTGCTACCCGAATCCCGCCAACCCGCGGACGACGATCCATTTCGAGCTGCCTGCTCCGGGGCGCGTCGAACTGTCGGTCTACGACGTGTCCGGCGCCCGCGTGGCCACCCTGCTGGACGGGTACCTGAACGCCGGCGGGCACGAGGCGTCGTGGCCCGGACGTGACGGCTCGGGGCGCGACATGCCCTCGGGCGTCTACTACTATCGTCTGAGGCAGGGGGAGATTCGGGATTCGGGGAAGATCGCCCTGGTCAGGTGAGCCAGCGTGCGGCGACGGCCGGCTGCCGTCCCGTGCGGGAAAGATCAGGCCATCGTACGGCTGCGATACAGCGCCACCAAGGCCGCGCCGATGGCCTGGGAAAGCTCGCCCAGTGCCGCCGGCACGATCTTGAGCGTCTCACGCTGCTGCGGCCAGAGATAAGGTCGGGCCGCCTGCTCGATGAGATTCAGGTATCGCGCCCGGAATTCCGGCGTCGTGGCCTCGTGATCCATCAACCCGCCGCCGATAATGAAGATGCCCGGATCCAGGGCCATGGCCAGATTGGCGACGTGAAGGCCCATGACCTGGGCCTGGAAATCGAAGATCTCCAGCGCCAGCGCATCACCCTCCTGCGCGCGGCTGCGGAGCGAAAGCACCTGTTCCTTGAGGGAGACATCAGACCTGGCGAGCTCATGATCCGGGTGGCGCTGGCTGAAAATCGCCAGCAATTGTCCAAGGCCGGAAATGGTGGTGTACGCCTCCACGCAGCCCCAATCGCGGCCGCAGCCGCAGACGAGGGTTTGCCGGTCAGGCCCAGCAGCTGCAGCGGCACTGGCATGTGGCCGGCTTCCATGCCGGCCAGCGTGTCGCCATCGAGGCAGAGGCCATCGGCGCCGACGAACGCCGCCCCGAGCCCGGAGCCGGGCATGAGCATCGCCACCGAGGCGCGGGTCCTGCCGCGCGCCAGCTGCGCCTCGGCCACGCCGCCGTAATTGCCGTCATTGCCGACCGACAGCGGGACATGGCGGCCGATCGGTTCGGCCAGCGCCGCGCTGAAATCCTGATGCACATCCCAGCCGCAGAAATGCGCGGGGAGGTTGGGCGATTTCCCCCAAACGCCGTAGCGCTCGTAGGGCCCCGGAATCGCCAACCCCACGCCGTGAACCTGCGTCCACCGCAGATCATTCTGCGCGAGGAATTCACCGATGCCCGCGATCCAGCCGCCGATGACCGCCTCGCGGCCATCCTGCGCCTTCGTGGGTCGCTGGAGCACCCGCGTGGAAACCGTCTCGCCGTTCTCGTACACCGCGCAGAACTTGGTGGTGGTGGCGCCACTGTCGGTGCCGATGAAGATCGCCTCGCTCAAGACCTGCGCCTCCCATTGCGGACTGCTGCGGCAATGACCTGCCTCCGGTGATCGTACCATGTCCATCGTCAGGCTACACGCTCGGGGAGCCCGTGCCTACGGAAATGCGCCGGTGCAACTCCGATCTGCGCGTCGTGTGCGTGCAAGCCCTGCGCAGGTCAGCGGCCGCTGCTGATCATGCAAACGCTGAGACGTCGGAGGTGCTACAATCGAGGTCTGAATGCGCGGCAGGAACGCATGATCAGGCCAGCCGAGTCGAGGGAATGTGTCTGTTAGCTTTGAAGCTCGAGTGTCTCACTTGGTCTGACGACGTACACCGGCAGGTATGTCGAATTCCGCTGAAAATGGATTGGCTCCCCGGGCGGGGCGCACTGCGTGATGGAATAGAGAGGCTTGCATCGCCGGCTTCTATGCAAACATAGGCAACTATCTTTCCGCACGAAGTAGCTAGTCGACAGGGATTCAATGACAGCAATGATCACAATCGCATGCTGACGCTAATTCCTTATATCACAGAGCAGGCGGAATCTTGAGGAGGCACAACCAACTTGACATTGCGGAAGGCTGTGATTAACTTCTCATATATGAGAATAATCATCGAATCACCGCCTCCCCCCCTAGGTCCGTTCCTGAGACGGCTCCGAACACATAAAAAGCTGTCTCTAAAGGAATTATCAGAGATTCTGGGCACAAGCGAATCGGCAATCCATCGCTATGAGAGCGGTTGGGATCGCTTCGAACTCCGCACTCTTCGCCGGTTGGAGCGGGCCCTGGATGCCGACCTGGAGATCCGCTTGACGCCCCGCCAAGCCGAGGAACCCTCAACAGACCCAAGAGATCTGGCCGCTCGCTTCGCCCCGCTATTCTGGGATGTCGACCTCGTTGCCCAGCATCTTCTGGATCATCCCCAGTGGGTATTGCGCCGCGTCCTGGAGTACGGTGACTTTCAGCAGAACCGCCTGGCAAGGAGGTACTTCGGTGACGAGGCCGTCGCTGAAGCCGCGCACCATCGCAGCCAGAACCCACGGGTTCGTCGATTCTGGGAAGTCGTCCTCCAGCAAGGGAAGGTCGGGGCATGAATCCCAAGGTCCTGCCGGCCGAAGCCTGGGCGGTGGTCAAATCGCTTGGAAGTACGGATCTGCTGAATGGCTGGATCCTCGCTGGTGGTACTGCGCTGGCCTTGCAACTGGGTCATCGCGTTTCGGTCGACCTGGACTTCTTCCGCTACGAAGATTTCGAAGTGACCCCGCTCAGGGAGGCCCTGGCCGGCCTCGGCAAGTTCGAGGTTTCGGCCATGGCACCGGGAACGCTTCACTGCCGCCTGGACGACATCCGCCTGACCTTCCTGCGCTCAGAGGTGCCTTTCCTCTACGAGCCCGTTCCTTACCGTGGACTCCACCTAGCGGATGTCCGTGACATCGCCGCCATGAAAGTGATCGCGGTGGCCGGGAGGGGAGCCAAGAAGGACTTCATCGACCTTCACGCCTATCTCGAGGCAGGGGCCAGCTTCCCCGACCTGATGGCCCTGGTGCAGCAACGCTACCGGAACACGGAATTCAACGTCATGCACCTGCTCCGCAGCCTGGTCTACTTCGACGATGCCGAGACCGAGCCCATGCCGAAGATGTTGTCGAAGACCGGATGGCCGGAAATCAGGATGCGCCTGGAGAGGGAGGCGAGGGACTGGGCTCCTTGATCGTCACCGGAACACCCGGTGTCACGATTCATAATGCCATCCGCCTTGCATCCTAAGGCGTGATGCCACCTCGCCGATATCGTGCAGCATGCTGAACCTCATCCTCCACGCCCTTCTGTCCGGCCTTCGGGCACGCCGCTCCCTCGCTCTGGAAAACCTGGCCTTGCGCCAGCAGATCCTGATCCTGCAACGCGCCAACCCGAAACCAGTCTTCAAACCGCTCGACCGCCTGTTCTGGGTTCTGCTGAGCCGACTGTGGCCCGGATGGCGTCGCCCTCTGCGGCTGGTCAAGCCGGAGACGGTCATCATCTGGCACCGTCAGTGGTGGCGGATGTGGTGGCGCCGGAAAAGCCGGCCCCAAGAACCGGGACGCCCCCGTATCCCCCTCGAGCTGATCGAGCTGATCCGTCGGATTTCCCGCGAGAACCCGACCTGGGGCGCGCCGCGCATCCATGGCGAGGTGCGGATGCTGGGCTTCGAGGTGAGCGAGGCGACCGTCGCCCGCTACATGATCAAACGGCGAGGGCGGCCGACCCAGGATTGGAGGACGTTCCTGACGAACCATCTCGGCGAGACCGTCGCGGTCGACTTCCTGACCGTGCCGACCGTCATGTTCAAGACGCTGCACGTGTTCGTGGTGCTTTCGCTGGAGCGGCGGAGGATCGTGCACCTCAATGTCACGCGGCATCCGACGGCCGCGTGGACGGCGACGCAGCTGCGCCTGGCCTTTCCTTTCGAGACGGCGCCGCGGTTCCTGGTCCGGGACCGCGACGCGATCTACGGGTTCGAGGTTCAGCAGGCTATCGAGAGCCTGGGGATCGAGCAGCTGGTGATCAGCCCGCGATCGCCCTGGCAGAACGGCTACTGCGAGCGGGTCGTGGGGACGCTCAAGAGGGAGTGCCTCGACCATTTGATCCCGCTGAGCGAAGGGCATGCGCGGCGGATCCTGCGGGGGTACCTCGAGTACTACCATGGGTCGCGCACGCATCTCGGGTTGGGGAAGGACACTCCCGATGGGCGTGCGGTCGAAACTCGGGATCTCGGTCCGGCCAGGCGGCGGGCTATGGTCGGGGGGCTGCACAGCCGGTATTATCGCGAAGCGGCCTAGTCGAGAGCGAGGGGGTTCGGTTCGTCATCTATTCGTGGAATGCCGTGCCTACATTCTGCATTCTTGGCCCATCTGGGCCCAACGCCCAAGCTCGCCTTGATAATCTGACCCAACATCGAGGCTTCACTGTCGGGATGGCTCAACTTAAGGAGTGAGGGCGGCTTGGCTCGGTTCCTTTATCATGCCCGGATGGGGTTTTGAATAGGGACAGGGGCGACCGGCCGTCGGTCTGGCCTCGCCTCAGCGCCGCCCCCGCCCCGCGGGCGGCGGCGCCGCGCCGCGTCGGCCGCTCGGGCGCCGCCCCCGCCCGGGTCCGTTCTCGCCGGGCGGGCCTGTTGACGTCCTTTCGCGGGGCGCGGGCTGCGCGGCCGGCTGCCTGCCCTGGTCCGGCCGGCCCGGCGCCCCGGGCTTCGCCGCCTGGCCGCGGGCCGGGGGGGCGGCCCGGGCGACCGCGCCTGACGCCCGCGCTGCGCCCGGCGCGGCGGCTGCCGCCTGCGGGGGCTCGCACCGCGCCGCGCGGCCTGGGCGTCGCTGGCTCCCTGGCGTCTGCCGTGCGCGCCCTGACTGCCCGGCCCCCCCGGCGTGCCGGCGCCCCCGGTCGCCCCCTGCGCGGCGTGCCGCCCGACTTGCGCTTGGGTCGTTCTGCCGCTGCCGCCACTGCCCCGGCCGCCGCCGCGGCGCCCGCGCCGCCCCCCGCGCGCGCGCCGCTGGCGCGCGGGGCTGGCGCCCTTCGCCGGGCGGCCCGCTCTGCTTTGGCCGCCGTCCGGCCGTCGCCCTGCGGGCCGCGCCGGTCGCGCCTGGCCCGCCGTCCCGCGCGCCCCCCGACCGCCCCGCCTGCCGCGCCGCGGCTGGCCGGCGGCCCTGCGCGGGGGGCGTGGCCGGCCGCGGGCGGCGACCCCGCGCCGCTCCGGGGGCCGGAGCGGCGCAACAGGTGCGTGAGCCGCTCTTTAAGGGGCTGGACGGGCGGCGGAATCGATCGGGAAGGGAAGGTATTGTGCGAAAATCACTGGAATACGCATGCATTAACCAAAATGAACTCCGGGCTCGATTCTGGACTCCGAAGAGACAAATGGAGCCGTGTTCGACCCCTACCGGACCTCTCCCGACCTCTCTTCCAGCCACCCAACACCCCAAAACCGGCCCCAAAGGTCCGAACCACGCCCACAACCCCACCGCACGCGCGCCCCTCCCCGCCTCGCCCTGCGGCGGCCCCCCGGGCCGACCCGCCCCAGCCCCATTACCTTGCAATGAGCGGACCATCGCCCCGCGTCCGCCATCAAACAACACCCGCCGGCTGCAGCTCAGGCATCCGAGTCGACAGCGGCGCCTGCAACGGCACCACGATGTCGAAGGAACACCCGGCCCCCGGCGTGCTCTGGCACACGATCGTGCCGCCCAGCATCTGGGTGACCAGGTTGAACACGATGTTCATGCCCAGGCCGCTGCCGCCGCGGCCGCGCTTGGTGGTGAAGAAGGGGTCGAAGATGCGCAGGACCTGGTCCTGGCTCATGCCGCAGCCGTCGTCCGCGTAGCGGAGGCGGACCGTGCTGGCGCCGCCGACGACGTCGATGCGGATGGACCCGCCCTCGCGCTCCTCGAACCCGTGGATGAGGGAGTTCATCACCAGGTTGGTCATGATCTGCGAGACCGCGCCCGGGTACCCGTCCAGCGCCAGGTCCTCGGGGCAGGACACCGCGACGTCCACGAGCTTGCGCCGCAGCTCGGGCCGCAGGCTGACCAGGACCTCGTCCAGGTAGGCGCCCAGCCGGAAGGTGCGGCGGTGCTCGCCGGACTGGTCCACCGAGACCTGCTTGAAGCTCTGCACGAGCTGGGCGGCGCGGTTCAGGTTGGCCAGCACCAGGCTCGCGGACTCGTCGGCCGTGGCCAGGAACTCCTCGAACTCGGACTTGCTGAGCCGCCCCGTCTGGTAGGCGCCGCGCGCGGTCTTGACGCGCTGCTCGAGGTGCGAGGCCGCCGTGACGCCGATGCCCAGCGGCGTGTTGATCTCGTGCGCCACGCCGGCGACCAGGTTGCCGAGGGCGGCCATCTTCTCGGAGGTGATCAGCCGGGCCTGCGCCTCCTGCAGCGCCGCGGTGCGCTCCTCGACGCGCTGCTCGAGCTGCTGGTTCATGTCCTGGACGCGGCGCTCGGCCTCCTTGCGCTCGGTGATGTCGCGGGCGAACGCGCAGTGGAACTTGCGGCCGCCGAACTCCTGGTAGCTGGACGACACTTCGACCGGGAAGATGCGGCCCGACTTCGTGCCGTGGAGGCCCTCGCACAGGACCGAGCCCTGGTCGCGCACGGTCCGCCAGACCTGCGGCCACTCCTCGCGCGCCAGGTCGTGCGAGATGTCGAGGATCGACATGCGCAGCAGCTCGTCGCGGTCGTAGCCCAGGGTCTGGCAGGCGGTGTCGTTGACGTCCTCCAGGGAGCCGTCCTCGCCGATCCAGTAGACGGCGTCGCTCGCGTGGTCGATGGAGTACTTCGTGCGGCGCAGCTCGATCTCGGCCTGGACCCGCTCGCTGACGTCCAGGACGAACCCCTCCACCGTCTCGAGGCGGCCGTTCTCGTCGTAGACGCCGACGCCCTGCTCCCACACCCACTTCAGCTCGCCCTGCTTGGTGATCATGCGGTACTCGAGGCGGAACGGGGCGTGGCGCTCCATCGCGTCCCAGATCGTCGTGCGCACGTAGGGGAAATCGGCCGGGTGGATGAACTGCGGGGCGGTGACGGCCCGGCCGTCGAGCAGCTCCTCGCGGGCGTAGCCGGTCAGGCCCAGGCAGCCGTCGTTGACGTAGGCCAGCGAGAGGTTCTGGTCGCCGCGGCAGCGGTAGACCATGCCCGGCAGGTTGCCCACCAGGGTCGCCATCTGGCGCTGGCTGCGGCGCATCGCCTGCTCGCTGACGATGCGGTCGGTGATGTCGCGGTAGTTGAGCACCACGCCCTCGACGCCCGACACGTCGTACATCGCCGTGTACATGCCCTCGAGGTGCAGCCAGTGGCCGTCGTGGTGGCGCACGCGGATCGTGCCGATGCTCACCGTCTGGCCGGCGTTGTTCGTCGCCTGGCGGATGCCGGCCATCACGGTCGGCTTGTCGTCGTCGTGGGTGTGGCCGCCCGGCCGGCGGCCGAGCAGGTCCCGCTCCGCGACGCCGACGATGCGGGCGGCGGCCGGGCTCGCGTAGGTGAAGACGCCCTTGGCGCCCACGATGAACACGATGTCGGAGGTGTTCTCGGTCAGCGCGCGGAATCGGGCCTCGCTCTGGGACAGCGTGCGCGTGGCCTCGTCGAGGCGCAGGAACTCGCTGCGCATGCGGGCGACCGCGTGGCCGGCCAGGGCCAGCAGGCCGCTCAGGCGCAGGATGTGGTTCGTCCAGCGACCCTCGCCGACGCCCGAAACCGGGGAAATCAGCAGGCCGACGCCCGCGCAGGCCGCGAACGCGCCCAGCCACAGCAGCAGCGATTCGCGCTCGGCGCGGTAGCGCCGCAGCAGCCAGCCCGCCGCGGCCAGTTCCAGCAGGCCGGCCAGGAGGTTCATCCGGGAGAGCAGCGCCGGTCCGGGCGCCGGGCCCGCCCAGCCCAGCAGGATCGCCACCGCGAGGCCGAGGGCGGCGAGCAGGGCGACGAGGGGCAGCGCCTGCAGGCGCAGGATGGCGTCCCGCCGCAGCGGCAGCCACATGGACGCCGCGAGCGCGCCTCCGAGCAGGTAGCCCGTCACGACCATCTGGCCCGACCGGGGCGAGGAGAGGATCATCACGTGCACGGCCGTCATCACGGCCATCGCCAGCAGCGAGGAGGACATCCAGATCACGTGGGCGGCGCGGCCGCGCTCGTGGCGGATCAGGAAGAAGACCGCCAGCAGCAGGGACAGCCCGGCGCTGAGCAGCTCGACCGCCTGGTGCAGCAGGGAATGCGAGATCAGCTGGCTCGACCCCAGCCCGCCGAACGCCACGAAGAACACCGACGGCAGCAGCGCGCCGCTGATCGGCAGTCCCCAGGCGGTGGTGGCCAGTCCTTGCCAAGCCCTTTTCAACGCTTCACATCCCGTTCTACGGCGCACCGACACGGTCGCCTCCCGACCCCTCCACCCCGATGCTTCGGCCCGATCCCGCCCGGCATGAGCGCTTTGATCCGGCCGTCCCCGCCTCAGACCACGACCGTCCCCGCGTGCTCCGGGCAGCGGGGGAAGGTCAACCGGAACGTCGTGCCCTCGCCCGGGCGGCTCGCGCAGGCGATGCCGCCGCCCAGGGCGCCGGTCACGAGGTTGTAGACGATGTGCATGCCCAGCCCGCTGCCGCCCTCGCCGCGCCGCGTGGTGAAGAAGGGGTCGAAGACCCGGCGGCGCACGTCGTCCTCCATGCCGCGGCCGTCGTCGGCGTACACCAGCTCCACGTCGTCGCCGCGCAGCGCGGCCGCGATGCGGATCGTCCCGGCGTCCTGCGGGGCGAAGGCGTGCACCAGCGAGTTCTGGACGAGGTTGGTGACGATCTGGGCCACGGCCCCGGGCAGCGAGTCCACGCTCACCCCGGCCGGGCAGTCCACGACGATGCGCACCGGCCGGCGGCGGTACTGCGGGCGCAGGCTGGCCACGACCTCCGCGAGATACTCCCCGAGGTCGAACGTCCGGCGCTCCTCGCTGCACTGGTCCACCGACACGCGCTTGAAGCTCTGCACCAGGTCGGCGGTGCGCGACAGGTTGGCCTCGATCAGCCCCGCCGCCTCCTCGCCGTCCCGCAGCAGCGCGTCGAGGTCGGCGCGCTTCAGGCCGCCCCCCTCCAGGGCCCGCCGCGTGGCGAGGACCCGGTCGCGCAGGTGGGACGCCGCGGTCAGCCCGAGGCCGAGCGGCGTGTTGACCTCGTGGGCCAGGCCGGCGACCAGGCCGCCGAGCGCCGCCATCTTCTCCGAGGCGATGAGCTGCTCCTGGGTCTCCTGCAGGTCCCGCGTGCGCTCCGCGACGCGGCGCTCGAGGTCCTCGTTCAGCCTCCGGACCGTGCGCTCGGCTTCGATCCGGTCGGTGATGTCGGTGATGAACCCCTCCAGGGTCGCGATCTCGCCGCTCTCGCCCGCCACGCCCGTGCCCTGCTCCCAGACCCACTTGACCGCGCCGTCGGCGGTGACGATGCGGTACTCGTGCGCGAACCCGCGGCGGTCGGCCACGGCCTCGCGGATGACGCGGCGGACGTCGTCGACGTCGTCGGGGTGGATGATGTCCCGGGCCGTCACCGGGCGGTCGCCGAAGAACGCCCCGGGGCGGTGCCCCGTCAGGGCGAAGGCGCCGTCGCTGACGAACTCCAGCGTCATCTCGCGGTCGTAGCGGCAGCGGTAGGCCAGCCCCGGCAGGTTGCCCAGCAGGGTCGCCAGCCGGCGGCGGCTTTCCTGCAGCTCCCGGTCGGCGCGCCGGCTGTCGGTGACGTCCCGGTAGACCACGACGGTCCCGTTGACGCCCCGCTCGTCGGGCAGGTCCGTGAAGGCGCCGTCGAGGTGCAGCCAGGAGCCGTCCCGGCGCCAGGCCCGCACGTTCTCCAGGCGCACCGCGCGCCCGGGCTGCCGGCGGGCCTCCGCCAGGGCCCGGTCCACCAGCGGCCGGTCCAGCTCGTGCACCAGCAGGCCGCTGCGCCGCCCGAGCAGCTCGCGCTCCCCGGCGCCGAGGGCGCGCGCGGCGGCGGGGCTCACGTAGGTGGTCACGCCGTCGCGGTCCAGGACGAAGACGAGGTCGGAGGTGTTCTCGGTGATCGCCCGGAAGCGCGCGTTGGTGTCGGCCAGCCGGTCCTCGGCCGACTTCGCCTCGGTGCGGTCCGTGACGAAGAGGCAGCCGTAGAACCGGCCGTCGTAGGACACGCGGTGGCCGACCAGGCGCACCGGGAACCCGACGCCGCCGGCCCGCCGCCACACCGCGTCGCCGGCGTAGTCGCCCCGGCTCACCATCGCCTGCCAGATCTGGAGCCAGGCCGACCGCGGTCCCGCGAAGACGTCGGCCAGCTGCGCTTCGCGCAGGTCCTCGGCCCCGCCGAGCAGGCGGGCGGCCGTGCGGTTGTGGTCCATGATGGTGCCGTCGGCGCGCACCCAGAAGATGGCGTAGGCGGCGTTGCCCATCGACTCCCGCGCCAGCTCCAGCTCGCGGCGGGTGCGGAGCAGCTCCGCATGTTCGGAGCCCGCCCGCCCGCCGAGCAGGGTTCGCAGGCGCGGCAGCGCGGCGCGCAGCCCGGACGCGAGCCGCGAGGCGCGGCTGCGGGGCGAAGGTTCTCTCGCAGGCGATCGGCGGAGCACGGGACCTCCCGTTCGGGGATTGGCAAGCGCGCGGGCTCCTCCCGCACACGGCCCATCGGCCAGTCCATCGGCCGCGGAAGGGCCGTCTGAAGCCCGATTTCGGCGACCCGGGACGTCCCCGGCGCCGACCGCCCCACATGCGGAAGCGCCCCCGCCACGGGGCGGGGGCGCTCGCTGCCGTCATCGGGCCGGATCAGGCCTGGCGGGGCGCCTTGCTCCGGCGCGCGCGGATCACCAGCCAGCCGCCGGCGATGATCAGGCCGACCGGCCACCAGTCCTCCAGCCATTCGAGATCGACGTCCAGGACCGTGTTGAGCAGGGCCATCACGCCGATGGCCAGCAGGACCATCCCGCCGAACATCATGCCGCCGGCGTCGGGCAGGGCGAAGTCGGCGGGCACGCCGCCCGCCTGGCCGGCCTCGAGCGCCTGGTTGTAGAGCGAGGCCCGGCGGCCGGAGTCCACCAGCTGGTAGAAGTAGAAGAACGCCAGGAAGATCCCGAACAGCGGCTCGATGCCGCGGGCGGCGCCCGAGGACAGCGCCGTGATCAGCGAGGCGAAGATCACGACCGTCGTCACGGCCTGCCGGAAGTAGCCCAGGTAGGCGTACCCGAGACCGGGCATGAAGACCGACAGGACGACCGCGAAGGGCGCGGACTTCAGGGGCAGGTCGCGCCGCGAGTACACGGGCGGGACCGGCGGCGGGGGCGGGGCGTGGGGCGAGTCCGGGGTGAAAGCCGGCTGCCGGGTGTCGTGCGTCTGGTCCATGGTTCTCTCCTTGGCTCGCGTTTCATCCATCCACGTGCAGTGTCAGTCGGCGGCGGCGGACCCGTCGTCGCGCCAGTCGCGCCAGAGTCGTGTCAGGTCCCCGCCCGCGGCCCGCAGGCGCTGCGCGGCGGTGTCGAAGTTGCCGTGCAGCAGGGCCGCCCCCGCCTCGCGGCCGTGCCGCAGCAGATCGGCCCGGTCCGGCGCGGTGCGGTTGCGGCGCTCGGTCACGTCCTGCCGCACCCCGCCGATCCGTTCGCCCGCGACGCCGGTGAGGTCGCCGGCGGTGTCGATCATCCAGCCGGGGCTGGCCTGGACGGCGGCCAGGGCCTTGGCCGGCGCGCGGCGCGCCGGCGAGAGCGGGGTCCCGAACAGCAGCACCAGGACCACCGTGGCGGCGAAGGCGACCTCCCAGGCGAACTGGGGCCGGGCGGCCTGGCCCTGCCACCAGGCCCCGAAACGGTCCGCCAGGCGGGGCAGGGCGCCGCCGCGCTTGCGCGCCCGCGTGGCCGAGGTCGCCCGCAGGACGTCGAAGGTGAAGGCCGGGTCCAGCTCGGGCTCGGCCAGCTCCCGCACGGTCGCCAGGGCGGACTCCAGCGTCAGCGCCAGGTCGGCGCAGGCCCGGCAGTGGTCGAGGTGGCCCTGCAGCAGCAGCGATTCGTCGGCGCTCAGGCCGCCGTCGGGCCGCGCGCCGAGCAGCGCCTCGGCCCGGCCGCAGGCGGGGCCCGAGGTCACGGCGATCACGCTGTCGGCCAGGCGCGGCGCCTCCTCGCCCGCCAGGGCGGGCAGGTCGGCGCTGACCAGGCGCAGCAGGTCCCGGCAGCGGTCGCAGGCGGCCGCGTGGGACCGGAAGAACGCCGCGTCGTCGGCGGCGAGCCCGCCGCCGAGGTGCGCGTCCAGAAGGGCTTCCCATGCCGTGCAGCGCGTGTTCATGCCGTCGCCTCCGCGCCCGCGGGCCCCACCAGATCCTGCACGGCCTTGGCCAGCTCGAGCCGCGCGCGGCTCGAGCGCGACTTCACCGTGCCCAGGGGCAGGTTCAGCAGGCGGGCGATCTCCTCCAGCGCGAGCCCCTGCATGTCCTTCAGCAGGATGATCTCGCGGTTGATCTCGCTCAGGGAGTGCAGCGCCGTCTCGACGACGCGGCGCCGGGCCTGGCGCTCCATCTCCTCGTCGGGCGCCTCGTCGGGCGCCACCAGCCGCAGCGCCTCGTCGGCCGGGATGTCCCTGGCCGGCGGCCGCGCCTTGCGGCGGCGCAGGTGGTCGATGCAGGCGTTGCGGGCGATGCGCACCAGCCAGGGCAGGAAGCGGTCGGCGTCCTTGCAGCCGTCGAGGTTGCGGTAGACCCGCACGAAGATGTCCTGGGAGAGGTCCCGGGCCTCGTCGCGGTCGCGGACGTAGGTCATGGCGATCCCGTAGACCCTGGACTGGGTCTGCCTGACGAGCATCTCCCAGGCGAGTTCATCGCCGGCGCGGCAGCTCTCGAGCAGGTTGGCCAGGTCCATCGTCCTTCTCCCTCGTCGCCCCGCCGGGGCGGTCACGCCGGCGGCCCCGTGCGGGCCACCTGTCCTCAGAGACGCACGGCCGCGGCCGCGGGTTCGCCGCCGTCTGCAAATAAACGCGGGGGGCCGTTCGGGCCGCCAGGCCCTAGCGATCGGGCTCGTCGCCGTCGCCGCCGGCGTCGCGGGGCGCCCGGATCGTCAGCACGGGGCAAGCGGCGCCGCGGAACACCGTTTCGGCCACGGAGCCGAACAGCAATCGCCGCCAGCCGGTGCGGCCGTGCGTGGCGATGATGATGGCGTCGGCTTCCAGGTCGGCCGCCGCCGCCAGGATCTCGTGCGCGGGATCGCCGCGCCGCACGAGCAGGTGCAGGTCGACTCCCGACGGGATGCGGTCGTGGGCCGCCTCCGCGAGCATGGTCTGGGCCCCGCGCAGCATCTCGCCGGCGAGGTCCGCCGACGGCACCGCCGGCCCGCCCACGCCGGCGGCCTCGGCCGGGGTCGCGATGACCGGCACGGGCGCCACGACGTGCAGCCAGTTCAGCTCGGCGCGGAAGTACTGGGCGAACTCGATGGCGGCGTTCAGCGCGGAATAGGAGGGCTCGCTGAAGTCCGTGGGGCAGAGGATGCGCTTCAACGGCAACATGGGACACTCCTCTCGCTCGGACCGCAGTTCGTACCGGAGCGGCCCGAATCTACCACAACCGCGGCGACGGGGCACGGCGCGAGTCCCCTCGGCCCCAGGCCGCAGTACCGCCGGCGCCGGTTCCATGCTAGCTTGTGCCCTGGTCCTGGCACGCGATCTGCATCGGCGTGGCGAAATCGGGAACCATCCCGCCGCCGGAACGTCTTCAGGGCCACCGGAAAGGAATCCCCCGTGCCCCGTCATCGCCCGCACGCCCTGCTGCTGGTCCTGGCCCTGCCGCTGCTGAGCCTCGCCGGCTGCGGCAAGGGCGGGGACGACGGCCCCGGCCCGGACCCCGGCCCCGACACCGACCCGCCCCTGGTCGCGGGACGGGTCCTGCTGGCCGCGTCCGCGGGCCGGCTCTACGACGCCCCGGTCGACTGGACGACCGACGACCGCCTGCTCGTCTTCACCGGCCCCCCGGGCGGCAACGTCTGGCGGCTCGAGGCCGCGGGCGGCGCGCCGACGGCCCTGACCGACACCATGAACATCTCCTGGACCGCGGGCGCCTACGCCCCCGGCTGCCTGGCCGAAGGCCGCGTCGCCTTCTACCAGGGATGGCTGACCGGCGACCGGACCATGCACGTCATGACCGCGGACACCGCCGCGGTGTCCGGGGCGCCGGCGCCCGGGGTCCTGCGGCGCTTCTCCGGCGCCGCGGTGGGCCTCGCCCCGAGCCAGGCCTCGTCGCCGCAGTCGCTCTCCTACTCGAAGTACGGCCTGCGCGCCGCCGGCCTCTGGCGGGCGCCCTGGCTCCTGGAATGGCATTACGACGACGGCTCCGAAACCGTCGCCAGCCGCAGCCCCCAGTTCCTGCGCGGCGCCACGGACCTCCGCATCTCGCGCGACGGGCTGCGCGTGGCCTTCGTGGACGCCGACAAGCAGGTGTCGTGGATGGAATTCGAGGGCGACGCCGTGACCGTCGTGGGCGAGGGCGTGTCGCCGAGCTGGAGCGGGGACGGCGAGTCCCTCGGCTACCTCGACAACGACGGCGACTACGTCGTGGTCGAACTGGCGACCGGCCGCAGGACGGTCTACGAGGCCACGGCCCTGCGGCTGAGCCGGCCGGTGCTGGATTGGGCCGGGGAGCGGATCGCCTACCTGGTCCGCGCCGACACGCAGTTCGGTCTGGGCGTCGGCACGCTCGTGGAAGCGAGCTGACGGCGGACGCCCGCCTACCCTAGCGATCCAGCAGGGACAGCGACGACTTCGGGTTCATGAGCAGGTAGGCCCCCTTCTCGTCCCCTCCCCGCCCGATCAGCTCCACGACCTCCACCGGCGTCAACGCCGGCGCGCGCGCGAGCAGCTTGGCGGCCAGGTTGCAGGCCTGCGGCGCCGCCATCGACGTGCCGGACATGCGCATCCGCCGGCCGCCCGGCACGTAGCTCGGCACCTCGAAGCCGTTGGCGTAGACCCGGACGTTGTCGCCGGAGCTGGTGAAGCCCGTCGGTTCGCCGGCCTGGTCGACCGCGCCGACGACCAGCAGGTTGGGCAGCGTGAACGAGGCCGGGATGTTCACGTCGAAGGCCACGTCGTTGTCGTCGTTGCCCGCGGCGCAGACGAACAGGATCCCCGGCGAGCCCGTGATCGCCTCGCGCAGGCCCTGCTCGAGGATGCCCAGCAGCTTGGCCGCCTCGCGCGAGCGCTCCTCGGCCGAGGCCCCCCAGCCGTTGGACTCGAGGATCCCCTCGATCTCCTTCAGGCCCCAGCCCCAGCTCATGTTGACCACGCGCACGCCGTGGTCGCGGAAGTAGGCCGCCGTGCGGGCGTACGAGACGGCGTGGCGGCGGACCATCTCCTCGGTCAGCAGCTGCGGCACCGTGTGCCAGTCGAAGGAGATGCGGGCCGCGAGCAGGCGGGCGTAGGGGTTGCCGCGCACGGCGATGCCGGCGACGTGCGTCCCGTGGGCGTAGAGGCCGCACAGGCTCAGGTCCTCGAGCAGGCCCTGCACCTGCGCCGGGGCGAGCCCGGCGATGTGCGTCTTGAGGGCCGACGCCTCGACCGAGTCGAGGCCCGACTGGATGTCCATGAAGCCCTTCATGTGGTCCATGGCGGCGCCGATGCGCGGGGCCGCCTCGCCGAGCGGGTAGAGCAGCTCGACGCTGTCGCGGCCGTCGTAGTCGAAGGCGACGCCGTGGATGTCGTCGACGAAGCCGTTGCCGTCGTTGTCGACGCCGTCGGCCTTCTCGCCGGGGTTCGTCACGAAGGCGTCCGCGAACACCGGGACGTCCACGCCGGAATCCCAGATCGCGATCGTCACCGGCGCCAGGCCGAGCCCGTCGTCGAGCCTCGCGTCGCGCTGCTCCCAGATGTCCTGCTTGACCGCCTCGCGGGAGGCGACCAGGTCGCCGTAGACCTCCAGCATCGAGTCCTTCAGGGGCAGCACGTAGCGCAGGGCGTAGCCCAGGTTCACCACCTGGGCGGCGAGGTCGGAGCTCAGGCCGCCCGAGGCCGCGGCCACGGGGTCGAGCTGGGCCTGGACCATGCCCAGCACGAGGTTCTCGCTGAGGATCTCGGTGCGGCCCTTCTGCTGGACGATGCGGTCGCGGACGAGGTCCCAGGGCAGGGGCGCGACCTGCTCGCGCAGGCGGCTGCGGAACGCCGCCTGGTAGGCGGCGCCGGTGTCGCCGCCGGCGTCGCGGCGGGCCCGCACGATCGCCACCGCGGCGAGGCCCGAGGTGAGCCGCGACGCCTCCTTGTCCTCGAGCCCGCGGATCAGCTCGACCAGGGCGAGGGTGCGCTCGTCGTCGCGGTTCATCAGCGCCAGCGTCAGCTGGACGCCGTACAGGCGCTGCAGCGTGGAGGGGTCGGTGATGTCGTAGGCCTCGAGATCGGCGGCGACGTCGGCGCCCACCTTCGCGGCGAAGGCGGCGAAGTCGGCGTCGGAGCGCAGCAGGTCGGACACCGTGCCCGGCACCTCGTAGGTGTGGCGGGGCAGGTCGTCGAGGGTCTTGACCGGGATCTTCGCGGCGGCGGCGGTCGCGGCCGGGAGCACGGTCAGGAGCACGGCCAGGATCGGGAACGCGGCCGCGGCGCGGCGGCCAAGCAGCTTCAACATGACGGAGGCCCTCCCTGGGGACGGGTCGCGGCTTGCCTGGAACCGGCCCAGTCTACGCCATCGCCGACCGGGAAGGAACAGGGGAGTCCGCGCGAATCAGGGCTTGGCGCGGCCGGGGCCGGCGCCCATCATGGGGGCCGGCGCGCCGGGCGCCGCACCCGCCACCGGAGGTACCGTGCCGGCCTGGAAAGTGATCCTGATCGCCGTCGGCCTGGCCATGGACGCCTTCGCGGTGAGCGTCGGGGCCGGCACGTCCGGCCGCGCCGTCGGGCGGCGCGCCGCGTTCCGGCTGGCCTTCCATTTCGGCCTGTTCCAGGCCCTGATGCCGATCCTGGGGTGGTGGCTGGGGACGCGCGTGGCCGCCGCCCTGGCGCCGGTGGACCACTGGCTCGCCTTCGGGCTGCTGGCCTTCATCGGCGCGCGGATGGTGCGCAACGGGTTCGCTCCCGACGGGGCGCCCCGCGCCGGCGACCCCTCGCGGGGCGCCTCGCTGCTGATGCTGAGCGTGGCCACGAGCATCGACGCCTTCGCCGTCGGGCTCAGCCTGGCCATGCTGCAGGTGAGGATCTGGGAGCCGGCGGCGGTGATCGGCGTGGTGACGGCGCTGATGACCTGGGTCGGGCACCGCGCGGGCAGCCGCCTGCGCGGCGCCCTGGGCCGGGGCCACGCCCCGGGCCGGAGCAGCGCCCTGGGCGAGCGGCTGGAGGTCGCGGGCGGGATCCTGCTCATCCTGGTCGGCCTGAACATCCTGGTCGGGCACCTGCGCGCCTGAGCGCGCCGGCCTCACACGGCCAGCAGTTCCTCGGGGGCCGGCTCCGGCACGGCGAGCGCCGCCGGCGCGCCCTGGTCCGCGACGAACTCGTCCAGGTTCGCCAGGAAGAGCCCCACCAGGCGCGGGTCGAAGTGGCGGCCGCTGTCCTGCTGCAGGATCTCCACGCACTTCTCCAGCGGGAAGGCGGGCTTGTAGGCGCGCTCGTGGCTGAGCGCGTCGAAGACGTCCACCAGCCCGACGATGCGCCCGAAGACGTCGATCTCCTCGCCGCGCAGTCCGCGCGGGTACCCCGTCCCGTCCCACTTCTCGTGGTGCTGCAGCGCGACCAGCGCCGCCGTCTGGAAGACCTCCCGGCTCGAGCCGGCCAGGATCTGGTGGCCCAGCTCGGCGTGGGTCATCATGAGGCTGCGCTCCTCGTCGGTCAGCCGTCCCGGCTTGTTCAGGACGGCGTCGGGGATCGCGATCTTGCCCACGTCGTGCAGGGGGGCGGCCATCTGCAGCAGCTGCGCGCGCTCCTCGCCGAGGCCCGCCAGCAGCGCCAGGCGGTAGGAGTGGCGCGCCACGCGCTTGACGTGGTTCGCCGTCTCCTGCGAGCGGCTCTCCACGACCTCGCCGAGGGTGTGGATCATCTCGCGCTGCGTCTCGACGACCTCGAGGTTCAGGTGCAGGTTCTGCAGCGCCACGCGCACGTTGGCCGCGTAGGACCGCACGAGGCTGCGCGCCAGGTCCGGCAGGGCCGCGGGCGATTCGAGGTACACGTACCCGAAGGCCTCGTGCGCGGTGGCGAAGAGCCCCGCGTACCAGCCGTCGGCGAAGACGTCGGCCTCGCCGGCCTCGCTGGCGCGCAGGCGCCGGCGCACCTCCTCGTCGCAGACGTCCGCGATCCGGCGCCCCTGCAGGCCGGCGTAGGCGCCCACGCCCTCGAGGATCAGGCACTGGCGGTCGATGCGCACGGTCGAGAACCCGGAGACGCCGCCCTCGACGCCGCCGGCGCCGACGATCTCGGCGAAGTTGCGCAGGGCGCCCCGCCGGAAGCCGACCGGGTCGGCGTGCTCGAACAGGCGGCCCGACAGGCGGCTGATCAGCTCGAAGCCGACGCGGTGCCGCTCGATGGTGCGCACGTCGCGGTAGGCGCGCAGGGCGGCCGTGACGGCGGTGAACAGCTTCTGGGCCGTGAGCTCGGTCTTGGCCTTGTAGTCGTTGATGTCGTAGGAGGAGACGACCTCCTGCTCGGGCGCCTGCCCGGGCTGCCCCGTCCGCAGGATGATCCGCACGAAGCGGTTGCAGAGCTGCTCGCGGATCTGGCGGACGGCCTGCAGCCCCGCGTCGTCGCTCTCCATCACCACGTCGAGCAGGACCAGGGCGGTGTCCGGGTGCTCGCGGAGCTTCTCCACCGTCTCGCGGCCGGAGTAGGCGCTGACGAACGACAGGCTGCGGCCCTCGAAGGTGAAGCCCGACAGCACCAGGCGCGTGAGGGAGTGCACCTCCTCGTCGTCGTCGGCGATGAGCAGCTTCCAGCCGGGCACCGGCGCGGCCGGCGGGCCGGCGGGATCTTCGGCGGCGAAGATCACCTCGTCGAGATCGAGCGGGATCCCGTTATTCTGCGTCGTCATCGCGACTCCCGTTGTTCACCGGAAACGTGATCGTGAAGGACGTGCCGCGGCCGGGGCTGCTCTCGCAGGCGATCCGGCCGCCCAGGGTCTGCGTCACCGCCGTGTACACCACGTGCATGCCCAGGCCGCTGCCGCCCTGGCCGCGCCGCGTGGTGAAGAAGGGCTCGTAGAGCTGGCGGCGGACCTCGGGGGTCATGCCGACGCCGTCGTCGCGGTAGACGAGGCGGATCTCGTCGCCGGCGCGCTCGGCCAGGATGCCGATCGTGCCCCGCTCCACGCCGTCGAAGCCGTGGATCAGCGTGTTCATGACCAGGTTGGTGACCGCGTGCGACAGCGCGCCGGGGTAGCTGTCGACCGTGATGCCCGGCTCGCACTCGACCACGACCTCGTGGCGGGTCTTCTTCAGCGCCGGCCGCAGGCTCAGCAGCACCTCGTCGAGGTAGGCCCGCAGGTCGAAGGTGCGGCGCCCCTCCCCCGACTGGTCGACGGCCACGCCCTTGAAGCCCTGGATGAGCCGGGCGGCGCGGTCGAGGTTGCCGCGGATCATCCGCAGCGACTCGTCGGCCTCGGCGAGGAAGCCCTCGAGGTCCGCCTTCTTCATGGCCGCGCCGGCGTAGAGGCGGGACAGGACCTCCAGGCGCTCCTGGAAGTGCGTGGCGGCCGTCAGGCCGATGCCGACCGGCGTGTTGATCTCGTGGGCCACGCCCGCGACCATGCGGCCGAGCGCCGCCATCTTCTCGTTCTCCAGCAGCTGGTCCTGCTGGTCGCTGATCAGGGAGAGGTTGCGCTTGTGCTGCGTGATGTCGTGGGCGATGCCCTCGACCGAGAGCAGGCGCCCCCGCCCGTCGCAGACCGGCACCTCGAGGATCTCGAAGACGCGCGCCGTGCCGTCGCGGTGGCGCAGCTCCGCCTCGTAGGGCGGCTGCTGTTCGCCCTGCAGGGCCGCGGCGGTCCGCGCCTCGACCTGGGCGTTGACGGGCGAGTCGGTGAAGCGGCGGGGCCTCACCACGAGGTACTCCTCGGGCGTGTAGCCGAGCACCTGCTCGACCGACGGGCTGATGTAGGCCAGGTCGCCGTCGCTCTTCAGCGAGTAGAAGATGTAGCGGTCCTTGAGGCTCTCCACGAGCAGCCGGTAGCGCTCCCGGCTGGACTCCAGCTCGCGCGTGCGCTCCTCGACGCGCGTCTCGAGCTCCGCGTTCAGGCGCCGCACCTGCTCCTCGCCGGCCTTGCGCGAGGCGATGTCCCGGATCAGGGCGCACATGATCTCCTGGTCCTCGAACCGGACCAGGCTGAGCGACGACTCGACCGCCACGATGCGGCCGTCCCGCAGCTGGTGCACCGACTCCTTGCAGAGCGGCCCCTCGCGCCGCAGCCGCTCCCAGAGCCGGGCGAACGCCGCCGGCGTGTACTCGGGGTTGATGTCCACGGCCGTCAGGCCGCGGAATTCCTCGCTCGTGTAGCCGTAGTACCGGCACGCGGTCGCGTTGACGTCGAGGAAGCGGCCCTCGCGCGTCACCCAGAACACGGAGTCGTTGGCGTTGTCGAGGCTGAAGGTCTTCAGGCGCAGGTCGCGCTCGCGCCGCACGCGCTCGGTGACGTCCTCGTAGACGGAGACGACCTCGCCGGTGGCCAGGCGGTAGACGTTGTGCTCGCGCCAGACTTCGCGCCGGGCGTCGCGGTAGCAGGCGGGGCCGTGGTGCTCCGGTTCGCCGGTGCGCCGGACCCGGCGCAGGACGTCGAGCAGGCCGAAGTCGGCGACGCCGGGGAACACCTCGGTGACGTCGCGCCCCAGGACCTGGTCCCGCCGGACGCCGTCGACGCGCTCGCCCGCCCGGTTCATGTCGGCGAAGCGGAAGCTCTCGCCGTCGTCCGACTCGTAGACCGCCACGCCGGCCCACATGTGGTCGAAGAGCCCGCGGTGGCGCGACTCGCTCTGCCGCAGGGCCGCCTCCACCTCGATCCGCCGGGTGACGTCGGTGACGAAACCCTCGGCGGCGACCAGGCGCCCGTCCTCGCCGTGGACGCCGAGGCCCTGCTCCCAGACCCACTTGACCGCCCCCTGCCGGGTCACGATCCGGTACTCGATCTCGTAGGAGCGGCCCGCGCGCAGCGCCGCGTCCATGGCCCGCCAGACCATGTCGCGGTCCTCGGGGTGCACGACGTCCGCGTGGCGGACCTCGCGGTCGCCGACGATCTGCTCGGGGCGCCAGCCGGTCAGCGCGGTGCTCCCCGCGCTGATGAACTCCACCGGCCAGCCCGGCGCGTTGCGGATCCGGAACGCCATGCCCGGGAGGCTCGCGATCAGCGTGTCGTGCTTGCGGCGCTGCTCCCCCAGCTCCCGGTCGTGCTGCAGGCGCAGGGCCACCTGCTCGGCCAGGTGGCAGGCCAGCGCGATCTCCGACGGCCGCCAGATCCGCGGCGGCCCGGCGTGTTCGAAGCAGAGCACGCCCGCCACGTCGCCCTGCAGGCGCACGGCGACGTCGAGCATCGACGTGATGCCGTGGATCTGCAGGTAGCCGTTCGCGAATTCCCGGGTGCGGGGATCCGCGGCGGCGATGTGGGCGTCCACGACGTGCCGGGTGCGGATCGCCTCGAAATAGGCGGGGTAGTCGCTCGCGCGCAGGACCAGGCCTTCGCCGGGGAGCGGGCCGTCGGGGCCCTGGCGGCAGCAGCAGCGCAGGTTGTCCTGCGCGGCGTCCAGGCGCCAGTAGCCGACCTGCAGGACGCCCAGGGCCTGGGCGCCTTTGCGGCAGATGGCGACCAGGGCCCGGCCGAAGTCCATGCCGTGGATGTCCGGATCTCCGGCCAGTTCCACGATGACATGGTGCAGGTCGGCCGAGCGGTCCGGCACGGCCTCCGGCGGGCACAACAGATCGAGGTCTCGGGTCACGGCGGGCGCCTCCCAGGGCTGAAAAGCCAGGTTCCGTCATCCGGCCATCGGCAGGGCCCGGGCCGCCTTGAGGCGAATCGGCGCCCGGGACCGGCCGCGGCGGACCGGAACGGTGTTATTTATCTTGCGATCCAGGATTGATTCAGTAGAATTGCGCCATCGAATCCAGCTCATGCCGAGCGCCACACCTCGACACGCACCGCGCACTCCGGCACTCGACGCAACGCGCCGCCGGGCACCCGACCGCTGGGTCGACCCCGCCGGCGAGATCCGGCCCGAACAGGGAGAAAGACAACATGAACGCCAGGCTCTGGAAATCGCTGCTGCCGCTGCTCGTGCTCGCCTGCGCCTCGGCCGCCGTGGCGGCCGACGCCGCCGACGAGTACTCCGTCTTCAGCCTGTCGCCCTACGCGGGCGCCACGTACCTGTCGGACGACATCGGCCTCGAGGACGACATCATCTTCGGCGGCCGCGCCGCCGTCCTGTTCCTGCCCTGGCTGGGCCTGGAGGGCACCTACGGCTTCAGCGACACCGAGCAGACCGGCACCGCCGCGGCGACCAAGCTGCACCACCTGGGCGCCGACCTCGTGCTGAACCTGCGGCCCTTCGAGAAGGTCAACCCCTACCTGACCGCCGGCTGGGCCCAGCTCGAGGCCAAGGGCGACTGGCTGACCACCGGCAAGACCGAGATGAACGGCTGGGAGGCCGGCGCCGGCCTGAAGGTCCGCCTGGGCGGCGACAACATCAACCGCCGCGACCTGCGCCTCGAGGTGCGGGACGTCATGAGCAGCCTGGTCAGCGGTCTGCCCAACAACGGCGACATGACCCACAACCTGATCGCCACCGCCGGTCTCAACTTCGGCTTCGGCCGCTGCGGCCGCGACGCCGACCACGACGGCGTCCGCGACGGCGACGATGGATGTCCGGAGACTCCGGCCGGCGCCACGGTCGACGCGGAAGGCTGCCCCTTCGACAGCGACGGCGACGGCGTGTTCGACGGCCTCGACCAGTGCGCCGAGACCCCGCGGGGCGCCAGTGTCGACGCCTACGGCTGCCCGACCGACGGCGACGGCGACGGCGTCCTGGACGGCCTCGACAAGTGCCCCGACTCGGCCCCCGGCGCCGTCGTGGACGGCCGCGGCTGCGTCAGCGACGTCGACACCGACGGCGACGGCGTGTTCGACAGCGCCGACAAGTGCCCCGCGACGCCCGCCGGCGCCAAGGTCGACGGCAGCGGCTGCCCGCTCGACAGCGACCGCGACGGCGTCTACGACGGCCTCGACCAGTGCCCGGAGACCCCGCAGCACCTGAAGGTCGACGAGCAGGGCTGCCCGATCGCGATCACCGCGACCGAGACCCAGCTGCTCGACACGGGCATGATCCGCACGACCGCGATCACGTTCAAGACCAGCTCGGCCGAGCTGGACCAGGCCGACACCCGCGAGATCGACGAGATCGGCGCCACGCTCGTGCGCTGGCCGGAGCTGCAGATCGAGATCGGCGGCCACACCGACAGCCAGGGCGCCGAGGCGGCGAACCAGCAGCTCAGCGAGCGCCGCGCGCAGGCCGTGCTGGACTACCTGGTCGCGAAGTTCCCCGAGATCCGCGCCGCCCAGTACTCGGTCAAGGGCTACGGCGAGTCGCTGCCCCTGGCCGACAACGCCACCGCCGAGGGCCGCGCCCAGAACCGGCGCGTGGAGTTCAAGGTGCTCAACGCGGAGACCATCAAGCGCGTGATCGAGAGCCAGAAGCTGCTCGAGCGCTGATCGTCCGGACCAGACTCCGCCGGCCGCTCGCGGCCCGGCGGTCCCCGGGAGGGGCCTTCCACGGAAGGCCCCTCCCTCTTGCTATGGGCCCCGGCGCGGCCGCCGGCGAACCGCGGTTGTGCCGCCCGCCGTTCCCGGTCTATCATCGCGGGATGACCAGCTGGCATCGTCACGACCTCCCCCTGGACGCTCCCTTCCCGCCGGGCCTCGCGCGCCTGCTGCTGGAGGTCTGCGGCGACGACCTGCCGTCGGCGCTGGTGGTGCTGCCGGCCGTGCGGGCCTGCGGCTCGCTGCGCCACGCGCTGCTCGAGGCCTCGGGCGCCGACGGCCTGCTGCTGCCGCGCCTGACCACGCCCGGCCGCCTCGCCGCGGACCTGGCCCTGCGCTTCGGGATCGACGACGCCCCGACGGTGCCGCCCCGCCTGCGGGCCGCGGTCCTGGCGCCGCGCCTGGCGACCGCCGCCTGGGTGCGCGAGCGCCCCGGCGCGGCCGCCGGCCTGGCCGAGGAACTGGTGCGCCTCTTCGACGAGCTGCGGCGGCACGGCCTGGACCCCGAGACGATCGACGGGGGAGCCGGAGCCGACCTCGGACCCGGCAGCGAGATCATGGCGCGCGACGCGGCCCGCGTGGCCGAGGCCTGGCGCCTCCACCGCGCCGTCGCGCCCCGCGACGACGTCGACCGCGAGCGCGACGTCGTCGCCGCCCTGGAGTCCGGCGGCTGGCCCGGCCCGCCCGTCGCCGACTTCGTGGTCGCGGGCCTCTCCGACCTGGCCCCGCTGACCGCCCGCCTGCTGCGCGCCGCCGCCGCGGGCGCCCGCCGCGCCCACCTGGCGGCGACCCCGACGGGCGGCTCGCCGCTCTCCCGCCTGTTCCTGGCCTCGTTCAGCGAGCCCGCCGCCCCGTCGCACCCCGCGGCGCCCGGGCGCCTCGTGGCCGGCCTGCTCGCCGACGACACGCGCCCGCCGCCGCCGCGCGACGCGCGCCCCTACCCCGATCGCCTGCACGGGCTCGGCGACCCGGGGGACCTGCTGGCCGCGGCGCCGGCGCCGCTGCTGCGGCCGTGCACCGACCCCGAGCAGGAGAGCCTGCTGGTCGCGGACCTGGTGATCGCGCAGCTGCGGGACGCGAACCGCGCAGCCGCATCACGGTGGCCACGGCCGACCGCGGCCTGGCCCGCCGCATCGTCGACCAGCTCAACGACGCCGGGCTCGACCTCGACGCGACCGACGGCGACGCCCTCAGCGCGCACGCCGACGGCCGCCTGGCCTGGCAGCTGCTGCGGGCGGCCCAGACCGACCTGCACCACGAGCCGCTGCTCGAGCTGCTCACCCACCCGCACGTCACCTGCGGCCGCGACCGCGCCGACCACGCGCGGCGCACGCTCGCCTTCGAGAAGGAGATCCTGCGCGGCCAGGCGGCCGGCGCCGGACTGGCGGGGATGCGCCGCCGCGCCGTCGAGCGGGACGAAGCGTGCCGGCAGCTGTGGCCGGACACGCGGCCGGAGATGACCGAGCTGGTCGATGACCTGGAGCGCGCCCTGGGCCCCCTGCTGGCGCTGGCCACGGGCGCTCCCGCGCCCTGCGGCCGCCACGTCGCGGCCCTGCGCGCGGCCTGGGCCGTAGCCGCGCCCGACCACGCCTTCGACCGGGCGGCCTTCGCCGCCGCGCCCGCGCGCGCGGCGCTGGCCGGCCTGCTCGACGACCTCGCCGCCGCGGATGCGGCGCTGGCGCCCCTGTCCGCCGCCGAGTTCGCGGCGCTCGTGTCGCGCCAGGCGGGCCGGATCCAGGTCCGCCCCCACCGCAAGCTGCACCTGCCGGTCCAGGTGACCGGACTGCTGGAGGCGCGGCTGGATCACGCCGACCTGCTGGTGCTGGCCGGCATGAACGAGGGCGTGTTCCCGGACGAGCCGCGCCGCCGCACGCTGCTGCTGGGCCGCCCCTGGCGCGAGCGCCACGGCCTGCCCGACTGGCGGGCGGACCTGGGCCTGGACGCGGAGCTGTTCCTGCGCCTGCTCCACGGCGGCCGGCAGGTCGCCGTCACCTGGTCGCGCGAGCGCGAGGGCCGGCCCGTCCTGCCGTCGCCGCTGGTCGGCCGGCTGCTGCTGGCGCTGCCCCGGGACCCGGCGGCCGCGCCCGCGCCCGCGCCCTGGCGCCGCGCGGCGCCCGACGACGACGCCATCGCCGCCGCGCAGGCCCGCTTCCGCAGCGAACCCGCGGCGCGGCCCGTGTGGGCGCCCACCCGGACCCTGTCGAAGATCAGCCACACCGCCCTGCGCGCGTGGCGCGGCTGCCCCTACCGCTTCCTGCTGGAGAGCGGCTACGAGCTGCGCGAAGAGGACCGCGTCCTGGAGGAGCTGCAGCGCAAGGACTACGGCAGCATCGTCCACGACGCGCTCGCGCGCTTCCTGCGCGACGGCGGCGAGGGCCGACGCTGCCTGCGCGGCGGCCGGGCCGACGCCTGCCGCCGCGCGCTGGACGCGGCCGTCGACGAGGCCTTCGCCGCCCGGCTCGGCGACCTGCCGCAGCGCCGGCTGTGGGAGGCGGCCTTCCTGGCCGCGGGCGAGCGGATCGTCGAGGTGGAGCTGGCGCGCGCCGGCGCCTGGGAGCCCGTCGCGCTGGAGACGTCGTTCGAGTTCACGCTGGGCTCGCTGCACGACTGGCTGGCGCGGCAGGGCGCCGCCGACCTGCCGGACACGCCGGCGGAGGTCGCGGGCATCGCGGTCACGGGCAGGCTCGACCGCGCCGACCTCGCGCGCGACGGCGCGACGGTGCAGGTCATCGACTACAAGACGGGGGAACCGCCGACCAGGAAGGCCGTGCTGGACGGCGAGGATCTCCAGCTCGCCCTCTACGGCCTGGCCGTCCGCCTCGGCGGCGTGGGCGGCGTCCCCGCCGGCGCGGACCTCATCGGCTCCTATTACGGCTTGAAGCCGGGCGACATCGGCCCCCCCGACAAGCCGCACCTCGGGCCCGGCCACGACCTGGTGCGCGACGGCGTCGCGGTGCTGTCCGCCGCCCTGGCCATGGCCGACCGCGACGCCCCCTACCCCCTGCTGCCGGGCGGCGACGATCCCGACGGGCCGCGCGCGCCCTGCCGGCACTGCGCCTGGCGCGGGGCGTGCCGCGTCGACGAGGCCCAGCCGGCCGCGGCGGGAGGTGCGCCGTGAACGCGGACCTCGTGCAGCGCCTGGCGGCGGACCCCGCGCTGTCGGTGCCCCTGCGGGCCTCGGCCGGCTCGGGCAAGACCAAGGTCCTGGTCGACCGCATCGTGCGGCTGCTGCTGGTGCGCGCCCCGCTCAAGAGCGTCGTGGCGCTGACCTTCACGCGCAAGGCGGCGGTCGAGATCCGCGACCGCCTGCGCGCGCGCCTGGGCGCCCTGGCGCGCCTGGACCGCGACGGGCTGGTCGCGGAGCTGACCGCGCTGCTCGGCGAAGCCCCGGCGCCCGAGACGGTCGACCGCGCCGCCCTGCTGTTCGAGGAGGTGCTGGAGGACGCGTCGGGCCTGCTGGTGGGCACGATCCACACCTTCTGCCAGACGCTGCTGAAGCGGTTCGCCGACGAGGCGGGCATCGACCCGTCCTTCAGCATCGTCGAGAACACCGACGACCTCTGGGACGAGGCGCTGTCCCGCCTCGAGGCCGAACTGGCCCGCGACCCCGTCGGCGCCGCCGAACTGGCGGAGCTGGCCGGCGATCCCGCCGCCGCGCGCCGGATGCTGCGCGGGTTCGAGCACGTCCGCCCCGACCTCGACCGCTGGCTCGCGCGGGTGGCCCGCGAGACGGGGCGCGATGGCGTTTCCGAACACGACCCCGACCGCGCGTCCGACCTTGCGGCGCCGTTGCAGCGGGACCTGGCCCGCCACCTGCTGCGCGGCACGCCCCTGGCCGACTCGCCCGACCCGACGCCGGAAGCGCTGCGCGGACCCGCCGCCCTGATCGCGCGCGGCTACGCCGCCGGGCTCGACGCCGTCGAACGGACCGAACCCCCGGGCGGCCGCTCGAAGCTGCCGCGCGAGATGCAGGATCGGCGCGACGCCGCCCTGGCCGCCGCCGCCGCGCTCGAGGGCGGAGAACCGCTCGACGGCACGCTGGCCGGGCTGCTCCTGCTCGCGCTGACGAAGGGGGGCACGCCGAGGTGGCCGCGCAGCGGCGCCAAGGCCGCCAAACCGGAGCGCGACGCCGCCTACGCCGTCGCGGCGCGCCCCCTGCAGGAGCTGGCGGCCTGGCGGGACCTGGTCGCCCTGTACCGCCACAACGCGCTGCGGCTGCGCCTCGGGCTGCGCGGCCTCGACCACTACGCCGCGCTGAAGGCGCGGGACCGCTGCCTCGACTTCCACGACCTCGAGCGGCTGGCCCGCGACCTGGTGCGCGACGGGGAGATCGGCCCCTGGATCCTCTACCGGCTCGACGCGCGCCTCGACCACCTGCTGGTCGACGAGTTCCAGGACACCAACCGCAGCCAGTGGGAGATCCTCGAGACGTTCGCGCAGGAGTTCCTGGCCGGCGACGCCGAGGACGGCCGCCCGCGCTCGGTCTTCGTCGTGGGCGACGTCAAGCAGTCCATCTACGGCTTCCGCGGCGCGCAGCCGGGGATCTTCGCCGAGGTGGAGCGCTGGCTGTTCGACAGGACGGAGCAGGAAGCCCTGACCCTGCCCGTGAACTACCGCAGCCTGCCGGCGATCGTCGACACCGTCGGCGACCTGTTCCAGGCGGAGCCGCTGCGCGACCTGCTGCCGAGCGCCCTGGAGGTCGCCGCCGCGCGGCAGACGCCGTTCCGCAGCGACGGCCCCGGCCGCGTGCTGCTGCTGCCGCAGGTGGAGGACCGCGAGGGCGGGGACGGCTCGCGCCACGCCGCGGCGGCGGCCCTGGCCGCGCGCGTGATCCGACGCTACCTCGCGCACGGGACCGTCCACGAGGACGGCCGCGACCGGCCCGCGCGCTACGGCGACGTGCTGGTCCTGGCGCGCACGCGCACCCACCTGCAGGACTACGAGGCGGCCTTCCGCGCCGCGGGCATCCCGATCGTGCCCGCCGGCCGCGGCGCCCTGGCGCGCAGCCGCGAGGTGCAGGACGTGCTGCAATTGCTGCGCTGGCTCGTCTTCCCGACCGACGACGCCGCGCTGGCCGGCGTGCTGCGCTCGCCGCTGGTGCGCCTCGAGGAGCGCGAGTTCCAGGAACTGCTGGCCCGCCGGCGCGCGCGGCGGGGGCGCGCCGCGCTGTGGGACGCGCTGCGCGACGCCGCGGACGGCTCGCCCCTCGCCGCGACCGCGGCGCTGCTGCAGGGCTGGCTGCGGGCCGTGGGGCACGTCCCGGCCCACCGGCTGCTGCGCCGCATCCTGCGCGAGACGGAGGCGCCGTCCCGCTTCGCGGCGGCCCTGGGCGAGCAGGCCCGCTACAACCTGCTGCGGCTGCACGATCTCGCGCTGGCGCACGAGCAGTCGGCCTTCCCCTCGCTGCGCACCTTCCTCGCCGCGGTCGAGAACGCCGCCCTGCGCGAGGACCAGGAGGAGGCGGTGCTGCCGGACACCGAGCAGGGCCGCGTGCGGATGATGACGATCCACGGCGCCAAGGGACTCGAGGCGCCCTGCGTGCTGCTGGTCGACGCCGCCGACCCCATGGCGCGCGAGGAGACGACCTTCGTGCTCGAGGCCGGGAAGTCGGGCGGCGGCCCCGTGGTCCAGGGCGTCCTGAAGCAGCACCGCGGCGCGACCGGCGACGACGACGATGACGATGACGACGACGGAGGCGTCGGCGCCGCCGGCACGCCCCTGGCGGCCGCCGCGGCCCGCCGCCTGGACGAGCAGCGGCACGAGCAGGCCAACCTGCTGTACGTGGCGATGACCCGCGCCCGCGACGAGCTCGTGGTGCTCGGCGCCGCGCCCGAGCGCAACTCGCGGTCGCCGAGCTTCCTGGGCTGGCTCGCCGCGAGCCCGCGCGGGCTCGACGCCCTGCCCGACGACCTGCTCGCCGGCGGCTCCCCCCTCCCGGCATCGGCGGACGCCGCGGCGACGAACGGCCCGTCGCTCTGGGAACCGACGGGCTGGGAACCGCTGATCGACACGCTCTCCCCGTCGGCCTCGGCCGCGCCGCCGCTGGCCGGCGACGCGACGCCCGACGACGCGGCACCAGGCGACGACCTGCTCGCCCCCGAGACGGCCGACGGGGCCGACGACGAGGCGCGCTCGCTCGCCCGCGACGCCGCCATGGCTCACGGCACCGCCGTCCACCGCTGGCTGCAGTTCGCCGTCGAAAGCGGCGCCATGCCGGCGGGCGACGGGCCCGCCCACGCGGAAGCCGCCGCCGTCTTCGCCAACCCCGCGCTCGACGCGATCTTCCGCCCCGCCGGCGGCCGCGTCCTGTGCGAGGCCGCGGTCCTGGCCCGCCTGCCGCGCGACGGCGACGGGCCCGAACGCCGGCTGCTGGGCGCCGTCGACCTGCTGCACCTCGGGGACGCGGAGATCGTCGTCGTGGATTACAAGACCAACCGCGTGGCGGAAGCGGACCTCGGGCCGGTCGTCGCGCACTACCGCCCCCAAATGCAGGCCTACCGCGAGGCGCTGCGCGCCTGCCGTCCGGGCCTGCCCGTCCGCTGCCTGCTGCTGTTCACGGGCCTGGCGGGCGCGGGCGGACCCGGCCGCCTCGTCGCCGTCGATTGAGCGGCGCGCGGGCGGCCGGTCGGCGACGGGCGCACCAAGGAGCCGTGCGATCACGGCTCCCCCGGCCTCGGGCGAGGGCAGACTCAGGCCAGCAGATCCAACCCGCCGGCCACCGGCTGGTTCGCCGGCGGCTGTTCGCGCGCCTCGGGCTCGGGCGGCATCTCGGCCTCCCAGGGCACGGGCGGCAGCAGCGCCTCCAGGGTGAAGTGCAGCTGGGCCGCCATCGACTCCAACGACGTGCGCACGCCCTCGGCCAAGGACGAGGGATCGACCTCGCCGCCGTCGCTCGACGCGCGGAACGCCGCGGCCAGATCGCCGCGGAACTGCTTCTCCACCTTCAGGATCTCGCGCTTGGCCGAATCGTCCAGGGACGACGCGTCGAGGGCGTCGCGCAACTGCAGCCGCACGGAACGTTCGACATCGTGCAGGGTCTGCTGGACGTGGCTCCTGCCGGGGTGGTCCTGCCGGTCGCCTTCGTCGCCGGCGTGCGCCGCGGCCTGCTCGGCCTCGGGCACGGCGGCGATGTCGCCGACGGCTGCCTGCTGGACGGCGGGATCTCCCCGCTGCCTCAGGGCTGGGTGTGTGTGGTATTGGGGCTGGACCCCGATCGCTGTGATGGCCATCACGTTGACTCCCTTCTGGCCATCAGCCGTTGATCACCTCACCACCTTCCTTGGCGGTTCGGTAGGTACTTCGGCAGTCGGGGAGCCATACTTGAGGAAAATTTCAGGATTCAGAACGGGAGCTTCAGGGCGACGGGCAGGTGGTCGCTCAGGTGGGTCTCGTACTCGCTCCAGGCGTTTTCGAGGTACGACTCCAGGCGCAGCGTCCGCACCTCGGAGCCGGCGGCCTCCACGGCCGGGAACAGCCGGGACGTGACCAGGATGTGGTCGAGGTGCCCGCTGTACCGCCAGGACCAGCCGCTGCTCGGCCCGGTCGCCAGCGGCATGTCGGCGAAGCGGTAGAGTTCCGGCGCGTCCAGCCACAGCTGGAACACGTTGTAGGCCGGGGGGTCGATCAGCTTGTCGTTGAGGTCGCCCAGGACGATGACCGCCGCACCGGGATGCTCGTCGCGGATCCAGGCGTCCAGCAGCGCGCACGCCATCACCCGGCGGTACTCGTCGTCCTCGGGGTTGCCGAAGTCGATGACGTTGTCGTCGTAGGCCTTGAAGTGGTTGACGACGACCAGCAGCGTGTCCCCGGCCACCACGCACTCCAACACCAGGGGACTGCGCGGGAAGGCGTCGTACTCGTCGGTGTAGATCTCGTACGGCTCCCCGATCGGCGCGACCGTGGCGTCCTTCCACAGCAGGGCCAGGTTCTGGTCCGCCGGCGCGCCGGTGGACCGGTACCCCGACCATCCGGCCAGCGAGTCGTCGAGCGCGCGGAAGCGGGCGCCCGACACGATCTCCTGCAGCGCCACGATGTCGGCGTCGATGGCCCGCAGCGCCTGCGCCGCGTACTCCACGCTGAGGGTGGTCGAGGGGAAGTTGTGCAGGTTCCAGGTGACGATCTCGAACGAGTCGGCCGTGCCGAACGTCAGGCCCTCGAAGCGGTTGGCGTCGGGCGGGGGCGGTTCGACGATCTGCTTGGTGTCCGATTCGCCGCAGCCGGACAGCAGCAGCGCGGCGCCGAGCAGGGCGATCAGGATCCGAATCGGCACGGACATCACCATCCGGGAAGTGGTTGCAGGCCCAGGAACCAAGATGCGGCGATCCGGTTCCCCCCGCAAGGGCCGTTCCGCCGGGCCGCTAGTCCCGGAAGTCCGCCCCGCGCCAGGCGGCGAAGAGCGGTTTGAGCTGGTTGCGGCGGTACTTGCCGGTGGAGGTCACCGGCAGTTCGTCGCCGAACAGCACCACCTTGGGGCACTTGTGGCGCGGCAGGGCGCGCCGGCAGAAGTCGAGCACCGCCCCGGCGTCGGGCGCGACGCCGGGCAGGGGCACCACGTAGGCGCCCACCTCCTCCCCGTAGACGTCGTGCTCGAACCCCACCGCGACGCCCGCCTTCACCCCCGGTGCGCTCATCAGCACCTCGTCGACCTCCAGCGGCGAGACGTTGACGCCCCCGCGGATGATCAGCTCCTTCAGGCGGCCGGTGATGAAGAAGTAGGGGCGGCCGTCGCGGCCCGGCAGCCAGAAGCCCTCGTCGCCGCTGCGGAACCAGCCGTGGGCGAAGGCCTGGCGGTTGGCCGCCTCGGCGTCGAAGTAGCCGGCCATGACGGTCGCGCCGCGCACGACGATCTCGCCGCGCTCGCCGGCGGGCAGGGCGGCGCCGGCGGGGTCGTGGATCGCCATCTCGTTGGCGGAGAGCGGCGTGCCGATCGAGGGGAACCCGTGGTCGCCGAGCCAGGCGCGGTGCTCGTCGAGCGGCAGGTCCGGCGGCAGGAAGCAGGCGTAGCAGGTCGTCTCGCTCAGGCCGTAGCCGTGGACGATGCGCAGGCCGAAGCGGGCCTCGAAGCGCAGGGCCAGCTCGCAGGTCAGCGGCCCCGCGCCGCAGATCAGGTGCCGGAAGCCGGAGAGGTCCAGGCCGCCGGTCGCGGCGGTCCCCTTGTCCGCGCCCTGCAGCAGGAAGGCCAGCAGCGTGGGCACGACGCTGACGACCCGCACGCGCTCGCGCGCCAGCAGCGGGAAGAAGGCTTCCGTCCGGAACTTGCGGCAGAGCACCACCGCGCCGCCGCAGACCAGCGGCGTCACCAGCGTCACGACGATGCCGTTGACGTGGTGGATGGGCAGCACGCACATCAGGCGGTCGCCCGGCCCCAGCCCGTGCCAGGCGGCGATCTGCCGCGCGTCGACCAGCAGGTTGCCCTGGGTCAGCACCACGCCCTTGGGCCGGCCGGTGGTGCCGCTGGTGTAGACGATCAGGGCCTCGTCGTCCGCATCCGGGATCGCGGGCGCGGCGGCCGGGGCGAGGGCGGCATCGTCGACGTGCGCGTAGCCGCGCCGGCGGTCGCCGGCCAGGACCACGTCGCGCAGCAGCGGCAGGCCGGAACGCAGGGGCTCGATGCGGTCCAGGTACTCGGCCCGCGTGAACAGCAGCTTCGCCCGCGAGTGGGCCAGGATGAAGGCGAGGCGCTCGGCGTCCTCCCCCGCGTTCAACGGCACGACGCAGGCGCCCAGCGACCAGGCGGCGAGGTACTGCAGGACGGTGTCGGGGTGGTTGTGGGCCAGGACGGCGACGCGGTCGCCGCGCCCCACGCCGAGCGCGCCGAGCAGGTCCGCCAGCGACGCGACGCGCGCGCCCGCTTCGCCGTAGGTCAGGACTTCGCGGCCGCCGGCCCCGTCGACGTGGACCAGCCAGTCGCGCCCCGGGTGCGCCGCGGCGCCGCGCGCGAGCAGGGCAGCCACCGCATCGTCCGGCGCCGCGTCGGCGGGCGACGGCGGGCGCCGCGCGGCGGCGACGAGGGCGGCCAGGGATGTGTCTCGATTCATCGGGCTCCCCGCGGGCTGGTGGTGTCCGGTCGCGCCGCCAGTATACCCGCCAAAATGACGATTACAATAGTCTTGTATCTTGTTGATTGATAGTGATTTCCGACATTCACCCCCTTGTCGGCGCCGGAGCGGGGCGGTAGCATGGCGAGGGGGTTCGAACATCCCAAGACACCATTTGCCGGACCTCCCGGCGCGCCCTGGACAGGGCGGGCGCCGCGAGCCAAGGACCATCGGTACCCAGATCATCGGAGGGAGACAGGCCATGAATCGGAGCACTTCCAAGCTGCTGCTGCTCCTGGTGCTCGGCGTCACGCTCTGCATCGGCTGCAGCGACGACGACGGGACGGGAGATCCGCAGACCAACGCGATCACCATCAATCCCGAGCCCAACGCCATCAACGCGCCCTGGCTGCTCACGGGACCCGGCAGTTTCTCCCACTCGGGCACCGGGGACGAGACGCTCGAGGACCTGACCGCCGGCAACTACACGCTCACCTGGGGCGCGGTGTCGGGCTGGACGGCGCCCAGCCCGTCGACCGCCACGCAGGCGCTGACCGACGACGGCGCGATCACCTTCACCGGGACCTACGTGGCCCAGGCGGGGACGATCACGATCAACCCCGCCGACGCCGCGCCGCCCCCCCCCCCCCCCCCCCCCCCCCCCCCCCCCCCCCCCCCCCCCCCGCCCCCCCCCCCCCCCCCCCCCTGAGGAGGGCGGCGGCGGCGACGTCGTCTGGCCGCTCGACCTCGACAACTACTGGACCTACGAGTACGAATACGGCGGGGACCCGGAGACGGTGACCCTCACCGCGGCCTGGAGCAGCAGGTGGCGGGCGTCGACGTCACGGTGGTCCAGTACACCGGCAGCGACATCTTCGAGAACTACTTCATCTACCTGCGCAACGACACGGGCGGGCTCTACTTCTACGGCGACGAGCTCTTCGGGGGGCTGCTCACGCCCGACCTCTGGTGCAAGTATCCCTGCGAGGTCGGGGACGAGTGGAGCACGTCGGGGCAGGGCGCGGTCGTGAACTGGGAAGTGATCGCGGTCGACGAGAGCGTCACGGTGCCCGAAGGCACCTACGACTGCATCCACCTGCGGGGCACGACCGAGGGCGGCGGCACGCCCGCCGACCACTGGTTCGCGGTCGGGGTCGGCGAGGTGAAGATGACGCACGGCGCGGTGCTGATGCAGCTGACGGACAAGTACATCCAGTAGCGGCCGGCCGCGACGACGACGAGGAGGGGACCCGGGCGCGGGTCCCCTCCGTCATGAGGGCCGTGCCGTCATTTCCGTTCCAGCTCGAACCGCCGCCCGAGCGTCGTGTACTCGCTGCCGGCCAGGCGGCCCACCGGGCGCAGCGCGCCGGTGTCGATGCGGCCTTCGTGGAGCAGGTCGTCGCGCACGTGGAAGCGCAGCACCTCGCCCAGGACCAGCGCGCCGCCCCCCGCCCCGTCGGCGCCCACCTCCACGATCTGCAGCAGGCGGCACTCCAGGCTCACCGGCGACTCGGCCACGCGCGGGGCCCGCACCGCCTCGCAGGGAACGGGCGTGAGGCCGGCCTCGGCGAACTCGCTCACCCCGGGGGCGAACTCGCGCGCGGTCACGTTGGCCCGCGCCACGTTGTCCTCGTCCACGATGTTGACCACGAACTCGCCGGTCGCGCGCACGTTGCGCAGGGTGTCCTTCTCGGCGCCGTCGGCGAAGCGGCGCATGGGCGCGAAGCAGACCACCGGCGGCGCGGCGGCCACCCCGGTGAAGAACGAGAACGGGGCCAGGTTGGGCCGGCCGCCGGCGTCGACGGTCGACACCCAGGCGATCGGGCGCGGCAGGATCGAGCCGATCAGCAGCTTGTAGGCGCCGCGCAGGTCCAGCGTGGCGGGATCGATGATCATGCGCCCTCCAGCCAGCTCAGGGGGTAGGCGGGGTCGTCGGCCGCCAGGGCGTCGCGCCCCACGCGCAGCGGCGCGAAGGTGTCGACCATCACCGCCAGCTCGCCGGTCTCCTTCGCGCCCAGCGACTTCTCGATCAGGCCCGGCTGCGGCCCGTGGGGGTAGCCCATCGGGTGCAGGGTGAGCGACTCGGTCTCGATCCCGCGTCGGCTCATGAAGTTGCCTTCGACGTAGTAGAGGATCTCGTCGCTGTCGACGTTGCTGTGCGCGTACGGGATGGGCACGGCCTCGGGGTGGAAGTCGAACAGGCGCGGCACGAACGAGCAGACCACCAGGCCGGGCGCCGTGAAGGTCACGTGCACCGGCGGCGGCAGGTGGACCTTGCCGACCACGGGCATGAAGTCGTGGATGCTGAAGGCCCACGGGTAGCAGAAGCCGTCCCAGCCGACCAGGTCGAAGGGGTGGTGCGCCAGCACCGTCTCCTGGACGCGGTCGCGCAGCTTCACCAGCACCGGGTAGTCGCCGGGCTCGTCGACGGGGCCGCGCCAGCGGGGCGCCCGCAGGTCGCGCTCGCAGTAGGGGGCGTGCTCCATGAGCTGCCCGTGGTCGCTGCGGAAGTGGCGCGGCACCTGGACGGGCCCGCGCGTCTCGACCACGAACAGCTTGACGCGGCCCGGCCGGCAGCGCAGCCGGTGCGTCGTGCCGCGCGGCACGACCAGGTAGTCGCCGGGGCCGAAGTCCAGGTCGCCGTACATGCTCTCGAGGGTGCCCGCGCCGTGGTGGACGAAGACCAGCTCGTCGGCCAGTGCGTTGCGGTAGAAGGCCGGCTGGTCCTGCACGGGCTCGCAGGTCGACACCACGAGGTCGTCGTTGAAGGCCAGCGCGCGCCGCCCGAACACGGGGCAGCCGCCGGCCGGCAGCCGCGACGTGAACACGTGGCGGTGGCGGTGCGGCTCGTCGGCGGCGGCCGTCAGCGGCAGCGGCCGCGACGCGCCCACGCCGCGCACGGCGGTCGGCGGGCGCAGGTGGTAGGCGTTGCTCGCCACGTCGGAGAAGCCCTCGCGGCTGACCAGCTCCTCGTAGGTCAGCCGGCCGCCGACGCGGTGCTGGACGTGGCGCTTGCCGGGGATCTCGCCCCGCTCGACGTAGTACGGCATCTCACTCCTCCCCCGCGGCGCGCGCCACGGTCGCGGCCAGGACGCCCAGCCCCTCGACCTCCAGTTCGAGCACGTCGCCCGGCCGCAGCCAGCCGCCGGCGCGCTCGGGCCGCAGCTCCAGGATGCAGCCGGTGCCCACGGTCCCCGAGCCGATGACGTCGCCGGGGTGCAGGTCGACGCCGCGCGAGGCGCGCGCCAGCATCTCCCCGAACGACCAGTGCAGGTCGCGCCAGTTGCCGCGCGAGATCTCGGCGCCGTTGCGCCGCGCGACCATCGCCAGGTCGTAGCCCTTGCCGGCGCGCCGGTCCGCGAGCTCGTCCGGGGTCACGAGCCACGGCCCGAGGCCCGTGGCGAAGTCCTTCCCCTTGGCGGGCCCCAGGCCCACCTTCATCTCGGCCCGCTGCAGGTCGCGGGCGGACCAGTCGTTCAGCACGCAGTAGCCGGCGATCGCCGACTCGGCGTCGGCCGGGTCCAGGTCGCGGCCGCCGCGCCCGATCACCGCGGCGATCTCCAGCTCGAAGTCCAGCTCGGCGGTGTCCGGCGGCATCGCGACCGCCGCGCCGTGGCCCACCATGGCGGCCGGGTTCGAGAAGTAGAAGACGGGGAACTCGTACCACTCCGCGACCATCTCTAGGCCGCGGTGGCCGCGCGCGGTGCGCACGTGCTGCTCGAAGGCGTAGAAGTCGCGGAAGGTCGGCGGCCGCGGCACCGGCGGCAGCAGCCGCACGCCGTCGGCCGCCAGGACCGCGGGACGGTCGCCGTCGCGCGCGACGTCGCGCTGCAGGCCGCGGGCCGCCTGGACGAGCGTGCGCAGCAGGGGCTCGCAGCGGTCCCAGCCGTCCAGCGCCTCCGGCATGGTCGCCGGCACGCCGGTCCAGTCGCGCGCGCCGCCCTCGCGGTTCAGGACCGAGGCGGCGGCGACCACGTCGACCACCTCGTGCGACCCGTCCCGGTCCGGCCGGACCAGGCCCAGCCGCGGGAAGTCGCCGTCGCGGCGGGCGTAGGAGCAGAGCTTCATGGGGCGTTCCGTTCCCGGTTACAGGTTCCCGCGCCGCGCCTGCTCGCGCTCGATGGACTCGAACAGGGCCTTGAAGTTGCCCTTGCCGAAGCTGCGCGCGCCCCGGCGCTGGATGATCTCGAAGAAGAGCGTGGGCCGGTCCTGCAGGGGCCGCGTGAACAGCTGCAGCAGGTAGCCGCTGTCGTCGCGGTCCACCAGGATCCCGTGGCGCCGCAGCACCTCGACATCCTCGTCGATGGGCCCGACGCGGTCCAGCAGCGTCTCGTAGTAGGCGTCGGGGATCTCCAGGAACTCCACGCCGTGGCGGCGCAGCCGCTCGACCGTGGCGACGATGTCGTGCGTGTACATGGCCGCGTGCTGGACGCCGGGGCCGAAGTTGGCCTCCACGTACTCCTGGATCTGCGACTTCTTGAGGCCGTCGGCGGGCTCGTTGATGGGCATCTTGATGCGCTCGTTCGCGCTGGCGACCACGATGCTGCGCAGGGCCGAGTGGGCAGTGGACACGTCCTTGTCGTCGACGGTCCAGATGCGGTGGAAGCCGAAGACCTCCTCGTACCAGCTGGCCACCCGCTCCATCTCGCGGTCGCCCTGGTTGCCCACGATGTGGTCCACGAACTCGAGCCCCGCCCCCTCGACCGGCTGCGTCGGGGCGACCGGCTCGTAGCCCGGCAGGAAGACGCCGCGGTAGCCGTCGCGCTGGACGAAGGTGTGGGTCGTGTCGCCGTAGGTGGCGATCGTCGCCAGCAGGACCCGGCCGTGCGCGTCCTCGCGCACCTCGGGGCCGCGCACCGACCGGGCGCCGCGCGCGGTGGTCCACTCCCAGGCCTTGCGCGCGTCGTCCACCAGGAAGGCGATGTCCTGCACGGCGTCGCCGTGGCGCGCCAGGTGGGTGTTGTGGTGGTGGTCGGGCTTCAGAGGCGACTCGAGGACCAGGGTGATCTTCCCCTGGCGCAGCACCCAGGCCGAGGCGTCGCGGCTGCCGGTCTCGAGCCCTCTGTAGGCGACGGGCGCGAAACCGAAGCGTTCCTGGTAGTAGACCGCCGCCTGGC
>JADJYS010000009.1 GCA_016719645.1 bacterium | reverse complement strand
TCCAGATCCCCCCGCCCCACCACGCGCAGCCCCACCAGCGCGACCACGTACAGCACCCCCGCCAGCGCCGTCATCGCCGCGAACGGCCAGATCCCGATCGTCGGCAGCGCGAACCAGCTCACGCCCCACCCCGGCGCCACCAGCTTGCCGAGCAGCACCGCCGCGGCCCAGGCCAGCAGCATGGCCGCCGAGCCGTCCACCAGGGCGCGCCGCACGGGCATGACGATGCCCGCGCGCCGCAGGTAGACGCGGTGCATGACGAGGCCGACGCCGAGGCTCAGCACCGTGACCCCCGCCGCGCCCGGGCAGCCCAGCACCGGGACCACCAGGAGGTTGAGCCCGATGTTGGTGGTCATCGAGGCCAGCGCGATGCGCATGAAGGTGCGCTCCTGCCCCGCGGTCATCAGCAGGCGGTTGAAGACGATGCTGGCCGCCTGCACCGGCACGCCCCAGATGGCGACGCGGAACACCGTCACCGAGGCCGACAGGTCGGCGTCGCCGGAGGTCGCCAGGCGGATCAGCGGCGCCGCCGCCAGCGTGCAGAACAGGGTCAGCGGGAACACCACCAGGTGCTGGTAGCGCAGCGCGCGCTCGCCCATGCGCTCCACGTGCCCGGTCTCGCCGTCGCGCTCCTGCTCGCGGTAGCGCATCAGCGAGGGGAACAGCGCCGCGGCGAAGAGGTAGGGCACGATCAAGAGCAGGTCCAGCGGCCGGTGGCCGATCGTGTAGACGCCGGCGGCGAGCTTGCCCAGCATCTCCATGATGATCACGGTGTCGATCTTGTAGGAGATGATGCCGAAGGTCGTGGCCATGAACAGCGGCAGGCCCAGGCGCAGCATCCAGCGCAGGCCGACCCGGCGCGCCGAGGCCGCGCCGCGCCACGAGCCGGCGACCCGGACCATCAGCGGCAGCACGATCACCAGGCGCGCGGCGCGGCTGACGACGTTGGCCCAGACGACGCCCATGACGCCGAAGCCGGCGTCGAGCCACCACCACGCCAGGCCGAAGTAGACCGCCGCCGAGACGAGCTGGCTCCAGGTCGAGTACTCGACCTTCTCGTGGGCCTGCAGCACGGAGTCGCAGGCCAGGCCGGTCGACTCCAGCAGCACGCCCACGGCCATCAGCATGACCGCCGCCCGCGTCAGGCTGTCGTAGCCGGTGGCGAAGACGTAGACCGCCAGCAGCGCGTAGGTGGCGAAGCCCAGCAGCAGCCGGATGCGGAAGGCGGCCCAGAAGATGGGCCAGGTGTCGGCGTGGTCCTTGATGATCTCGCGCGTGATGAGCGTGGTGAGGCCGAAGGTCGAGACGGTCAGGATGATCGAGGTGAGGTCGACCGACAGGCCCCAGACGCCCATGCCCTCGACGCCGACCGTGCCGGTCATCCGCCGGAAGATCAGGAACGCCAGGATGCGCCCGGCGAACAGCCCCACGGTCATCAGCAGGGCGTTCTTGGCCACGTAGCGGGACGCGCGCATCGGGTTCCGTTCGGTTGTCGCCTAGAAGTAGCCGCTGGTGACGGCCGTCACCTGGGGGCCGCCCCCCGACCAGGGCCAGGTGAGGTCGAGGCGGGCCACGTCGGCCCGCGCCGAGCGCGTCGGCCCGAAGCGCAGGCCCACGCCGGTCTCGTGGCGGGCGCGTCCGAGGCCCCGCGCCTCGTCGTGCCACCAGGCGGCGCCGCCGGACTGGAAGACCGCGACGCCGAGCTTGTAGAGGCCCAGCAGCTCGCCCGGCAACAGCCGGGTCTGCTCCAGGTTCCAGCGCACGAGCCGGTCGCCGACCATGCCGTCATAGTCCAGCGTGCGCAGCCCGCGTGTCAACCCCAGCGCGAAGGCCTCGGGGCCCAGCAGGCGGGAGCCGTAGGCGCCCTCGAGCCAGGCGCGCGAGAGGTTCACCTCGTCCGCGTGCGCGATCCAGCCCGCCTCCAGGCCGACCCCCAGCGCGCGGTTGTCGCGGCTGCCGAGGCTGACCTGCCCCGAGTGGCGCAGCAGCAGCAGGCCCGGGCCGAGGCGCGACCAGTCGACGACCCGCCATTCGGCCAGGAAGCGCTCGCGGTCGCTGCCGAGGACCGACAGCGCCGGTCCCGCGCTCAGCCGCAGCAGGGGGTCGAGGTTCAGGTCCTCCTGCGCGCCGTAGCTCATCACGAAGCGCTCGGTGGCCCAGCGCCGGCCCAGCGTTTCCACGACCAGCAGGGGCTGGACGCGGCGGCCGCTGCTGCGCGTCAGCGCGGGGCCCGCCGCCGCGCGCAGGACGTCCCCGCCGACCGTCCGGCCGTCCGAGAGCGCGACCGCGTCGGGCACCGCGAAGCGGTTGTCGTCGGACCACAGGCCCAGCCCCAGCCGCCAGATCCGGCCGGGGCCGCGGTGGACGCGCCGGCCGGCCCAGACCTGCAGCCCCCGCTCGCGCAGCGGCAGGCTCGCGTAGAGGCTCCGCTCGCCGCCGGTGCCGGCCGCTCCCGCGGGCGACACGTAGAAGCGCGGCGTGAAGGTGCGGTCCCAGGCGCCGGCCTGCAGGGCCCACGGCGATTCCTCGGCCAGGTAGGGGCGGGCGAAGACGACGTTGCGCGTGCGCCCGTCGCTCAGGTCGGTGTAGTCGAAGCGGCACTGGTAGGGCGAGCCGAGCACGCGCCGGTTCTGGTAGCTCAAGCGGCGGAAGGAGCGGTCCTCGTCCGCGCCGAGCGACGCGATCAGCTCGACGCCGTAGCCCAGGAAGTTCTGGTCCGACAGCTCGGCCGACCAGCGGTCCTTCACCGGGGAGTGGGCGTAGCTGGCGGCCGTGGTCAGCGACCAGGTCTCCTGGGCGCGCACCTCCAGCACGAGATCCCCGTCCGGCAGCGTGTCGACGGGCACCACCGCGACGTTGGTCAGGAAACCCAGCGCGCGCAGGTTGCGCTCGGTCTCGCGCACGCGGCGCTCGTCGTACGGTTCGCCTGCGGCGAACAGCAGCTCGCGCCGCAGGACGGCCTCGTGGGTCCCGATGTGGACGGCGTTGATCAGGCGGCGCGAAGCGAGCATCAGGCCGTGCGCGTCGGCGAGCTCCGCGGGCGAGAAGATCTCCGCGACGCGCAACCGGACCTCGGCGACACGCCGCGGGGGCGCCGTCCCTTCGGCCCCGGCGCCGCCGACGGCGCCCAGCAGCAGCGCGCCGCACAGCAGCAGGGAGAAAGCATGAATCGGCCGCAGATAATGCCAGGTTGTCATGTCATCCCGGTCCGCCCGCCTGTCATTCCTGTCACGATGTCATGTCCCGGAACGGTTCAGGAACACGCCGCAGGTGGTCGAAGTTCCCATCCAATCACGTATCGTGAATGTTGTCAAGGCATTGCCGACATGCACCCACCGTCGCCACCATCGGGCACGGCCTTTGATCCTAGAGCCGCGGAACTGCGTGAACCGCCGCCGCTGCGGCCACCGATAGGACCGAACCAACAACGGAGGAACGCCATGACCGCCAACCTGATGCCCATGAACCTCGCGACCCTGCTGGACACCTTCTTCGCGCCGGCGACCGCCTACTCCGGGACCGATCCCGAGCTGTGGACCGCCCCGCGCACCGAGGTCTACGAGGGCGACAAGGACTACATCATCCGCATGGACCTGCCCGGGGTCAACCGCCAGGACCTCGAGATCGAGATCGAGAACGACTCGCTGACGGTCAAGGCCCGGCGCGAGCTGAAGAACGAGGAGGGCTACCGGGCCGTGCGCCGCGAGCAGACCGGCGCCATCAGCTACCGCCGCTCCTTCGACCTGGTGCGCCAGATCGATCCCGAGGGCATCAAGGCTCAGCTCGAGAGCGGCGTGCTGTCGATCACGCTGCCCAAGCACTCCCAGGCCATGCCCCGGCGGATCGAAGTGAAGTGACCCCGACCGGCAAGGACGCCGGCGTGCGAGATTGGCCGGGACATCGTCCCGGCCGTCTCGTATAATACCCCCATCATGCGACTGATCAGCTTCAAGCATCCGGACGGGCCCCGGCCCGGCGTGGCCCTGACGGACAAGGTCTGCCTGGACCTGGTGGCCGCGGACCGCTCCCTGCCGCGCTCCTGGAACGCGCTGTTCGCGCGCATGTCCGAGGTGCGCCGGCTCGCCGACCGCTGGCACAACCCCGGCGACGTCATCGACGGCGTGCCCCTGTTCTCCCGCACCAAGTACCCCCTGCTGCCGCCGATCCCCGCGCCCTCGAAGATCATCGCCGTGGGCCTGAACTACCGCGACCACGCCGAGGAGCAGCGCAAGGCGCCGCCGCCGCGCCCGATGCTGTTCAGCAAGGCCACGACCTGCCTGCAGGCCGACCGCGGACCGATCCTGCTGGACCCCGACCTGACCCAGGTCGACGCCGAGGCCGAGCTGGCCGTGGTGATCGGGCGCGCGGGCCGCCGCATCTCCCGGGCGGACGCGCCGGCGCACATCGCGGGCTACATGTGCTTCAACGACGTCTCGGACCGCGAGGCGCAGCAGGCCGACAAGCAGTTCTTCCGCGGCAAGAGCCTCGACACCGGCGGGCCCTGCGGCCCCTGGCTCGTCACGCCCGACGAGCTGCCCCCCCTGGCCGACGGGCTCGGCATCACCGGCACCCTGAACGGCGAGGTCGTCCAGCGCAGCAACACCGACCAGCTCATCTTCCCCATCGACGAGCTGATCCGCTTCGCCAGCCTCCACATGACGCTGCTGCCGGGCGACATCATCACCACCGGCACCCCCGGCGGCGTGGGCGTGTACCGCGATCCCCCCCGCTTCCTGCGCCCCGGCGACGTCTACGACGTCACGATCGAAGGCGTGGGACTGCTGAGCAATCCCGTCGTCGCCCTGTAACCCCCCTCACCCACCTGCAGTCAAGTCGCCCGCGCCGCGGCCGATGACACGGGCGATGCACCGTCGTCCCCGCGCGCCCCGAACCCGGAGACCAGCCATGGCCCGCGCCGCGACCGCCAACCCGTTCCAGATGGCGAAGCTCCTGCTCGCCCTGCCGCGCTACGAGACCTACCTGCGGCCGCAGGCGGCGATGATCGGCGAGCGCGATTTCCGGCTCTGCCTGGCGCAGCTGCTGCAGACCCTGGCGGGCCGGCTGCTCGTGGCGGTGGAGATGCGGGGCCGCGCGCTGGGTCCGCAGCAGCACGAGATCCTCGAGGAGACGGCCGAGGACCTCGGCGCGCTCATCACGCACCTGAACCGGCGCGGCGCGATCCGCCTGGCGCGGCCGCTGGAGCGCACCGTCGGCGAGCTGGGCGAGATCGACGGCCGGCTGGTGCTGCTGCTCGAACAGGTCTGGCGCGGCGTGCACGCGCTGCTGAGGCCGTCCCTCACCGGCGACGACTTCACGCAGGAGGCGCAGCGCCTGGGCGGGCTCCTGGAGGCCTTCGCCGAGGCCTCCGAGGAACGCAACCGGCGCCTCGGCCTGGGCTGGGAGTCCGAGATCGGGTTGAACCCCTTCACCGGCCGGCGCAAGGACTGACGGCCATGACGTTCGGCGACGGGCACCCCCTGGACCCGCGCGCCGCCTGGGAGACCGGCGACGCGCGCGCGCGGCCGATCGCCTGGTCGGCGCGCCCCGTCGGCGACGACGGCGAAGGCGATGCCGGCGGGGGCGATGCCGTCGGGGGCGATGCCATCGAGGGGCCGTTCGACCTCGGCTTCGCCGCCGGGCGCGGGCTCGAGCTGACGGTCGGGCGCGGCGAGACCGTGCTGATGTGCCGCCGCGGCGAGGTGCTCGCCGTCTACCTCGAGGGCCGCCACCTGCTGCGCATCGCCGACGGCCGCACCGACGCCCTGCCGGGCAACGGCCGGCTCACGCTGATCCACGACGACCGGATCATCCGCATCCCCTGGCGCGGCGCGATCCCGCTGCCGGGGCGCCGCGACCCCTCGCCGCTGGTGGCCCTGGCCGCCGGCCGCTTCGACGTCCTGGTCGTCGACCCCCTGCTGCTGCAGCGGACCGTGCTGCGCGACGGCGACGAGCCCGGCGCGGTCCTCTGCCGCGCGGCCCTGGCCCACCTGGTGCCGACCGTCGCCGCGCTGCGCCTGGCGAACCGCGGCGGGGCCGACGGGAGCCAGGTCCTGCGGGACGTGCTGGCCGGCTTGCAGCCCTGCGACCTCGCGCCCGGGCTCGCCCGCTACGGGTTGGCCTGCGCGGCCCTGCACCCGTCGCCCGACGGCGCGGCGGCGGACGCCTTCCACGCCGCGCCTCTCGCCTGCCCCTGACCGGAGGCGGCGCGTTCGCGGTCGCCTTGCTCCAGCCCCGGTTCCCGTGCTACGTTGGGCGCCGTCACACCCGCGGCGCCGGCCCCGGCGCCGCCCGAATGGACCCCGACGGAGCGGGAGCACGGATGCCGTCCCAGATTTCCCCGCCGACCTGCCCGCCGCGCCTCGCCGCGGCCCTCTGCGTGGCGCTCGTCCTGCTCGGGACCGCCGCGGCCCCCCGCGCCCAGGACGCGCCCGTGTTCGGGCCGATCGCGGTCGAGGGCAACACCTCCACGCAGTCGGCGCTCATCCTGAACGAGCTGGGCTTCGCCGAGGGCGACCCCTTCGACTTCGCGGTCCTGGACCGGGCCTGGGAGCACCTGGAGGATCTGGGCTGGTTCGCCTACGTGGACCTCGTCTACGACGACCAGGGCGGCGACGTCGTCCCGGTGACCGTGGTCGTCGAGGAGGACGCGACGCTGCGCTACTACCCGATCATCGACTACGACCGCCGCTGGGACGTGCTGCTCGGCGCCCGCATCTACGACATCAATTTCCGGGGGCGGGGCGAGCGGCTCTCCCTGGCGGCCACCTGGTACGCGCGGCACGGCTACGACGCCGAGTGGACGCATCCCTGGCTCTTCGGCGTGGACGGCCTGTCCTGCGGGCTGGACGCCGGCTGGGAGAGCGCCGATTTCGTCCACCGCGACACGGATTTCGAACGCTGGCAGCTCGGGAGCCGGCTGCGCTGGGACTACCGCCGCCCCCTGTTCGCGCAGGCGGAGCTGTCCGCCGGCGGCTTCGAGCAGGAGAGCGCGATCGGCGAGCTGCCCGACCCCTGGCCGGCCACCGTCCGCCGCCGCGCCACCCTGCGCGGCACCCTGGGCTTCGACAGCCGCAACCAGCCCTGGTACCCCACGCGCGGCCACTACCACCGGCTGATCGCCGAGCGCGTCCTGGGCGACGGGTTCGACGACTACACCCTGCTGACGGGCGACCTGCGCAGCTTCCTGCCGCTGCCCTGGGACCACGTGCTGGCGCTGCGCGGCTGGGGCCGGCGCGCCGAGGGGCGGGTCCCGCCCGAGGACCTGCTCTGGTGGGGCGGCCCCGAGACCCTGCGCGGCTACGGCTACGCCAGCCTGGTGGGCGACGAGGGCTTCCTGCTGAGCGCCGAGTACCGCTGGCCGCTGTTCCTGATGACGATCTCCGGCGACGGGCGCGTCATCGGCGTGGGCCTGCACGCGTTCGGCGATCTCGGCACGGACTGGTTCGAAGGCGGCGGGCGCCACCCCCGGGCCACCTGGGGCGGCGGCGCGCACATCAACATCTCGGACCACCAGTTCCGCTTCGAGCTCGCGGTGCCCGAACACGACGACGCGGTGTTCCAGTTCATGGACGCCTTCAACTTCTGACGGGGAGGTGAACGTGCTGCCCGGGGAGAAGGTCTACCTGACCCGTTTCGCCAAGAGCGCCGGCTGAGCGGCCAAGCTCGGCCCGGAGGGCCTCGAGGCGATCCTCGCGAACATCCCCGACACCCGGCGTCCGGAGCTGCTGGTCGGCTACGAGACGTCGGACGATGCCGCCGTCTACGCCCTGACCGACGAGCAGGCCCTGGTCGCCACGGCCGACTTCATCACCCCGGTGCTGGACGACCCGCGCGCCTTCGGGGCGGCGGCCGCCGCCAACTCCCTGAGCGACGTCTACGCGATGGGCGGCACGCCCCTGCTCGCGCTGAACCTCTGCGGCTTCCCGGAGAAGGCGCTGCCGCCGGAGGTCATGGGCGAGATCTTCGCCGGCGCCGCCGCGGTCTGCCGCGAGGCGGGCGTCGTGGTCGGCGGCGGGCACACCGTGCGCGACGACGAGGTGAAGTTCGGGCTCGCGGTGACCGGGGTCGTGCACCCGCAGCGGATCCTGCGCAACAGCGCCGCGCGCCCCGGCGACCTGCTGGTGCTGACCAAGCCGCTGGGCACCGGCGCGCTGGCCGCGGCCCTGAAGCAGGGCCTGCTCCCCGAGACGGGCCCCGACTACGCGGCCCTGGTGGGCGCGATGACCGCCCTGAACCGCTGCGGCGCCTTCCTGCACGCCTGCGGGGTGCGCGCCTGCACCGACGTGACGGGGTTCGGGCTGGCGGGGCACGCCGCCGAGATGGCGCTGGGCGCCGGCGTGCAGCTGTGCCTGGACACCGCCGCGCTGCCCCTGCTGCCCGACGCGGTCGGCCTCTGCGGCCGCGGCTTCACCTGCGGCGGCACCCGGTCCAACCGCGCCTTCGGCGCCGCGCGCGTCGGCTACGCCCCCTCGCTGGGCGAGGACGTGATCGGCCTGGTCAACGACCCCCAGACCTCCGGGGGCCTGCTTTTCGCCGTCCCGCCGGAGCGCTGCGAGGAGGCCCGGGCGACCGCCCTGGCCCACGGAGCCCTCTGCGCCGCCGTCGTCGGCGACGTCCGCGCCCCCGCCCCCGGATCCCCGTTCGTTATCTTCCGGTAAATTGATCAAAGGTGCGCATTTCCGCTCAAGGCGGGCTGCCGCAGGCCGATAGCTCCCCCACATCCGGACTTGGCGGCGCGTACCCGGTGAGGTGATCGAGGGGACCGGGGTGCGCGGCGGGAGGGAACCGGGAGTGACCGAGGAGGAGCCTCACTTGTCGACCGCGACCTTGTCTCTGAAGACCATCCACCCTCGCGACCTCAAGCTGGTCGTGAAGGAAGTCCCGACCCTGCCCATCGTCTACCAGCAGCTCTTCAGCAAGATGAGCGATCCCCAGGTCTCGGTGCCGCAGCTCGCCGAAATCGTCTCGCGCGACCAGGCGCTGACCACCAAGATCCTGAAGCTGGTCAACTCGGCCTTCTACGGCTACAAGCAGGAGATCAACACCATCAGCCGCGCGATGGTGATCCTCGGCTTCCGCACGGTGCGCAACGCGGCGCTGGCCATCAGCGTCTTCGACTACGTCGGCGGCATGGAGGAGGACAGCCGCTTCCCGATCGAGGACTTCTGGAAGCACAGCCTCTGCACCGCCACGATCTGCAAGATCCTGGGGCAGGAGTCGGGCATCAAGCAGCAGGAGGAGACCTTCACCGCCGGCCTGCTGCACGACATCGGCAAGCTGATCATGAAGAAGTACTTCACCGAGGACTTCGACGAGGTCTGCAACCACGCCCTGAACCACGGCCAGAGCTGGATCGCCACGGAGTCCGAGCTGCTCAGCGTCGATCACACCAACGTCGCCAAGGCGGTGCTGCGCAGCTGGAACTTCCCGGCGAACCTGGTCGAGTCCGTCCAGTGCCACCACAGCCTGAACTCCGGCAGCTCGTACCCCGGCCTGGTGGCCCTGGTGAACGTGTCGGACCACATCTCCTACATGATGGGCATGGGCGCGCCGGCGAGCCTCGCGGCGGCCGACGTCGACCCCTGGGCGCTGAGCGAGCTGAACCTCACGCTCGAGCAGGCCCTGCGGCTGCAGGACAAGTACGCCGAGGAGACGAACCAGTCGCTGGAGATCATGCAGATCATCCAGTAGCGACGCGGCGGATGCGGAATCCCCGGCCCGGCCAACGCCGGACCGGGGATTTCCACGCCCGGGAGCCGGTCAGCCGGCGGCGTCTTCGGGGGACGGGATCGCCAGTTCCGGCGCCTGCGGCAACCGCAGGGCCTTTTCGATGGGCGGGATCTCGGGCAGGCCCTCGCCGACGGCGGCGCCGAGCTGCTCGAAGCGGCGGGCCTGCGGCAGGACGTTGCGCTCGAGCGAGCCCAGGAACTTGTTGTAGCTGTCGACCGCGCGGTCGAGGTGCTGGCCGTGCTTCGAGAGGTGCTCGGCCATCGTGCGCAGGCGCGCGTAGAGGTCGCGGCCGAGCTCGCTGATCTCGCGCGCGCTCTCGGTCAGCTTCTGCTGGTTCCAGCCGTAGGCCACGGCGCGCAGCAGCGCGATCAGCGTGGTGGGCGAGGCGGGGATGACCTTCTCGTTGACGCCCTTCTCGATCAGCGACGGGTCCTGCGCCAGCGCCTGGCCGAAGATGTTCTCCCCCGGCAGGAACATCACGACGAACTCGGGCGAGGACGCGAACTGGCTCCAGTAGTTCTTCTGCCCGAGCTTGCGCATGTGGTCCTGGATGTGCCGGGCGTGATCGTCCAGCAGCGCGCGCCGGCGGTCCTCGTCCACGGCCTCGACGGCCGCGAGGTAGGCGTCCAGCGGCGCCTTGGCGTCGACCACGACCTGCTGGCCGCCGGGCAGGCGCACGATCATGTCGGGGCGCAGCCGCCCGTCCTCCCCCTCGGCCGAGGCCTGCTCCACGAAGTCCACGTAGTCCAGCATGCCCGCCATCTCGACGACCTTGCGCAGCTGCAGCTCGCCCCAGCGCCCGCGCACCTCGGGCCGGCGCAGGGCCCGCACGAGGTTGGAGGTCTCGGACTTCAGGGCGCGCTGGTCGTCGTTGACGGTGCCGATGAGGCGCACCAGGTCCGCGTGCGTCGCGGCCCGCTGCTTCTCCAGCTGCGTGATCTCGAGGGTCACCTTGGCCAGGGAGTCGCCGATGGGCTTGACCAGCCCCTCGACCGCCTGCTGGCGCTGGGCCAGCTCGCCGGAGGCGCGGGCCACGACCTTCTCCAGCTCGGGGCGCGCCAGCTGCAGGAAGCTCTCGTTGTTCAGGCGCAGGGCGTCGGCGGCGGCGGCCTTGAAGGCGTCGCGCAGGGCGCCGCCGTCGCGGTCGCGGCGGTCCAGCTCGTCCGCGAGGCGCGCGGCCTTCTCCTGCAGGGCGGCCTCGCGGGCGCGGCCGAGCAGGCGGGCCGCGATCGCGCCGACGAGCAGGCCGGCCAGGGCGGCGAGCAGGGCGGTCACGGGCTAGTCCTGCTCGCGGATCAGGTTGGTCAGGCCCACCTGGTCCTCGAGACGCTCGACGAGGATCGTGCGGGTCAGGGAGCAGGCCTCGGTGATCTTCTGCGAGCGCAGGCTGTAGTAGACGTTGATGCCGTCCTTGCGCGTGTTGACGACGCCCGCCTGGCGCAGCACGGCCAGGTGCTGCGAGGTGTTGGCCTTGGGGATCTCGAGGCGCTCGGCCAGCTCGTTGACGCAGATCTCCCCCGCCTCCTTCAGGATGTCCAGGATCTCGAGGCGCTTCGGGTTCGAGAGCGTCTTGCACAGCTCGGCCTGCATCTCGTAGAGCTTCTTGTCCACGTCGGTCCCCTTGAGGTTGCGATCGTCACCGATGTCATCGCGACCAGCGCCGCCGGCCGGCCCGTCGAAGGAGCCCCGGCGCGCGGTTGACGATAAATTAACGACCTTATCTGCGGCTGTCAAAGTCAAAGTACTGCATAACTGCATATATGTCTACTTAAAGGATCCCGTTTCCTGACAATTCGGGCGGGAGATCGAACTTCACATGTTCTTCCAACACGATGCGGGAACGGACCGCCCAGCCCTCCGCCTCGAAATAGCGCACGATGTCCTGGACCAGGTACTCGGGGGCCGAGGCGCCGGCGGTCAGCCCGACCAGGTTCAGGGCCGCCAGCTCGGCGCGGGGCAGGTCGTGGGCGCCGCCGACGAGATCGGCCGGCACGCCGGCCAGGCGCGCCACCTCGCCCAGGCGCAGGGAGTTGCTGCTGTTGTCCGAACCGACCACCAGCAGCCGCTGGATCCCCTCGGCCAGCAACGCCTTCACGGCGTCCTGCCGGTTCTGGGTGGCGTAGCAGATGTCGCTGTGGGCGGGGCCGCGCAGGTCCGGCCGCCGGCGCTGGAGGACCTCGACGATGTCGCGGGTCTCGTCCACGCTCAGGGTCGTCTGGGTCACGTAATAGAGGTCGCGGTCTTCCGGCAGCGCCACCGTCTCGGCCTCGCGGGCCGAGGTGACCAGGGTGATGGCGTCGGGCGCCTCCCCCATCGTGCCGACCACCTCGTCGTGCCCGACGTGGCCGATCAGCAGGATGTGGCGGCCGCGGCCGGCGTGGCGCTGGACCTGGCGGTGGACCTTGGTGACCAGGGGGCAGGTGGCGTCCACGACGCGCAGGCCCCGCCGGGCGGCGTCGTCGCGCACCGCGGGCGAGACGCCGTGGGCGCTGAAGACCACGGTGCCGCCGGCCGGCACCTCGTCCAATTCCTCGACGAAGACCACGCCCCGGCGCACGAAATCATCGACCACGGCCCGGTTGTGGACGATCTCCTTGCGCACGTGCAACGGGCCCTCGACAAGCGGCAGCATCTGCTCCACGATGGCGATCGCCCGCTCGACGCCGGCGCAGAACCCGCGCGGCCCGGCGACCAGCAGCGTCCTCTCGTCCGATGAGGGGGACATGCGATCCTCCCGATGCGTTCTCGAGCGCGATCTCGACCTTAGACCCAGCATTGGCAGCAGGATAGGCCCGTTCCCCGGACGGGGCAAATTTCTGGTTTCGGGGCTTGACAGTCTCTTATTCTAATATATAATAGTATTCGCAGTTGATTGTATATGGACCTGTTCACGGGAGGCCCCGTCATGACGCTCCACCGGATCCTGAGGCTGGTGGCCGGCGCCTTCGTGCTGCTGAGCCTGGCCCTCGCCCACTTCGTCAGCCCCAAGTGGCTGTGGTTCACGGCCTTCGTCGGCCTGAACCTGCTCCAGTCGGCCTTCACGGACTGGTGCCCGCTGATCACGATGCTCAAGAAGGCCGGCGTCCCGGAGTCCCGCGATGCGGGCGCCCGCTAGTCCCACGATCGTCCGCAGAGGGAGAACCATGCTGAACCCCGACATCAGAACAGGCGCCCGGCTCGCCGCCCTCGCCGCCCTCGGCGGCCTGCTGGTCCTGCTGGCGCCCCTGGCGGGCCCCGCCGCCGCCGGCACGGGCCTGGAGGAGCTCGGCGTCGTGCGCAACGACACCCTGCTCGTCGAACGCGACCTGGTGATCGCCGCGGCGCTGCGGCACAACGAGATGCTGGCCGCCGGCGGCGAGGTGCGCGCGGCCGCGGACGCCGAGGCCCTCGGCGCCTGGCGCGGCTTCCTGCCCCGCGTCTCGCTCGGGGCCTACCGGCTGCGCACCGACGACGCGCTGTACGGCTTCGGCTTCAAGCTGAACCAGCGGCGCGCGACCATGGCCGACTTCGCGGCGCCGCCCGCCGGCAACACCCTGAACGAGCCGGGCATCGGCGAGAACAACATCCTGCAGGTGCGCGTGCAGCAGCCGGTGTTCAACGCCGGCATGGCGCTCTACGGCAAGAAGGCCGCCGACGCGATGGCCGGCGCCGCCCGCCACGAGCACGCCCGCGCCGCCGAGACGGTGCGCTTCCACGCCGTGCAGGCCTACGAGGGCCTCGTGCTGGCCAAGGCCTACGAGACGGTGCTGCTGGCCGCGCTCGCCTCGGCCGACGCCCACGTCGCGCAGGCCCAGGCCATGGTCGACAACGAGATGGCCACCGAGGCCGACCTGCTCCAGGCCAAGGTCCACCGCGACGGGCTGCGCCAGCGCCTGATCGAGGTGCGCCACCAGGCCGCGACGGCGGGCGAGCACATCCTGCTGCTGACCGCCGCGGACACGCCCCTGCCCCTCGCGCCGGCGGCGACCCCCGCCGACGATCGCGCGCACGGGTCCGACGGCGCCGGGAACGCCGCCGCGCGCGCCGACGTCCTGGCCGCCCGCGAGCAGGCCGCCGCCGCCGCCCACATGGCCAAGGTGGCCCGCGGCGCCATGCTGCCGCACCTGAACCTGCAGGCCGAGAAGAACTGGTTCCACCGCGACGAGCTGTTCGGCGACGAGGCCGACAGCTGGACGTTCGGCATCTACGCCACCTGGGACGTCTTCTCCGGCCTCGAGGACGTCGGGGCCCTGCGCCAGGCCCGCGCCCGCAGCCGCGCGGCCGCGCACGTGGCCGACTTCGCGCAGCGCCAGGCGGGGCTCGAGCTGGACCAGGCCCGCCGCGAGGCCGGCGCCGCCGCCGAGCGGCTCGCCGTGGCCGCCGACGCCGTCGTCTCGGCGCGGGAGAGCCTGCGCATCGTCGACGAGATGTACCGCGAGGGCCTCGCCTCGATGGTCGACCTGCTGGACGTGCAGGCCATGGCCACGCAGGCCGAGGGCGACCTCGTCCGCGCGCGGCACGACCTGCGCGTCAGCGAGGCCAGGACGATCTACGCCGGGGCCATCGACCCCGCCGCCGACCGGGAGGATCGGGAATGAACAACCTGCGGAGGAATCACGCCATGAAGAACGCCCTGCTGCTGGCCGCGACCGGCCTGCTGATCGCCGGCCTTCCGTTCACCGGCCTGGTCGGCTGCGGCCAGGAGAAGCCCGCGGCGCACGCCGCCGCGACGGAAGTCGCCTGCGAGACCGCGCCCGCCGCCCTGGCGACGCTGCCGGTGACCGTCGGCGCCGTCGCCAGCGTCGAGCCGGCGGTCCGCGCCCACGTCAGCACCCGCATGATGGGCTGGGTGAGCCGCATCCACGTGCGCGAGGGCGACGCGGTGCGCGCCGGGCAGGCGCTGCTGAGCATCGACGACAAGGACCTGCGCGCCCGGCGCGAGCAGGCCGAGGCCGGCGTCCGCGAGGCCGAGGCCGTGGTCGCCAACGCCGAGGCGACGGCCGCGCGCTTCGCCAACCTCTACGAGCGCAAGGCCGTCTCGAAGCAGCAGCTCGACGACGTGACCACCGGGCTGGAGCGGGCCCGCGCCGGCCTGGCCCAGGCCCAGGCCGCCCGGTCCGAGGCCGGCGTGCACCTCGGCTACCTGAACATCGTCGCGCCCGCCGCCGGCGTGGTGACGCGCCGCATGGTCGAGGTCGGCGACATGGCCTCGCCCGGCCAGCCGCTGATGTACGTGGACCAGCTCGACCGCCTCAAGGTGGTCGCCGCGGTGGGCGAGCGGGACGTCTCGCGGGTCGCGGCCGGCGACACCGCGCGCATCGCCGTGACCTCGCTCGACGGCGCCGTGTTCGCCGCCCCGATCGCCCGCGTGATCCCGTCGGCGAACCCGGGGTCGCGCACCTACGACGTCGAGCTGTACCTCGAGAACCCCGACCCCCGCCTGCGCCCCGGCATGTTCGCCCGCGTCGACCTGACCACGGGCGAGCGCCGCGGCGTGCTGGTGCCCCGCTCCGCGATCGTCGCGCGCGGCCAGCTGACCGGCGTGTTCCTCGTCGGCGACGACGGGACCGCGCGGCTGCGCTGGATCCGCCTGGGCGACGAGCGGGACGGCCTGGTGGAGGTCCTGTCCGGCCTGACGGGCGGCGAGACGGTCGTCACCGGCAGCGCGACGCCCCTGCACGAGGGCGACCGGGTGGTGACGCGGTCATGACCCACCAGCCCGGACAGTACGGCCCCGCCACCAGGCTGGCGCAGGCCTTCATCAACTCGAAGCTGACGCCGCTGCTCATCCTCGCCATGCTGCTGCTGGGCGTGTTCTCGCTGTCGCTGACGCCGCGCGAGGAGGAGCCCCAGATCGTGGTGCCGATGATCGACATCATGGTCATGCTGCCGGGCGCCGACCCGGCCGAGGTGGAGAGCCGCCTCGCCCGCCCCCTCGAGCAGCGGATCTGGGAGGTCGAGGGCGTCGAGTACGTCTACACCAGCAGCTACCCGAACTTCGCCCTGGTCACGGCGCGCTTCCTGGTCGGCCACGACATGGAAAAGGCCATGGTGCGCGTCTACAACAAGCTGGCCGGCAACCTCGACCAGATGCCGGCGGGCACCCTGCCGCCGCTGGTGAAGGTCCGCTCCATCGACGACGTGCCCATCATGTCGCTCACGCTCTGGAGCCGGGACTACGACCACTTCCAGCTGCGGCAGATCGCCGGCGAGCTGAAGAACGAGGTCCAGGACCTCGAGAACGTCTCGGTCGTGGACGTGGTGGGCGGCCGCAAGCGCGCCATCCGCGTCGACCTGGACCCGCAGCGCATGGCCGCCTTCAACGTCACCCCGCTGTCGGTGGTGCCGGCCCTGCAGTCGGCCAACCGGAGCCTGCCGGCGGGCTCCTTCGCGGCCCTGGACCGCCAGTTCACGGTCGAGGCGGGCTCCTTCCTGACCTCGGCGCAGGACGTGGCCGACCTGGTGGTCGGCGTGTTCGGCGAGCGCCCGGTGCGCCTGGGCGACGTGGCGACGGTCGCCGACGGGCCGGCCGACGTGGACAGCTACGCCTTCCACGGCCTGGGGCCGGGGTTCGCGTCGGCGGGCGGGCACGGCGGCCACGGCGCCGCGACGCTGGCGGCCGGCGGGGCCGGCTTCGCCGCGGGCGAGGAGTACCCGGCGGTGACCGTCTCGATCTCCAAGCGCAAGGGCAGCGACGCCACCCGCGTCGCGGCCCACGTGCTGGAGAAGGTGGAGGGCCTGCGCGGCCGCCTGATCCCCGGCGACGTCAACCTCACCGTGACGCGCGACTACGGCGAGACGGCGCAGCACAAGGCCAAGGAGCTGATCAACAGCCTGCTGCTGGCGATCCTGCTGGCGGTGATCGTGGTGCTGCCGGCGATGGGCTGGCGCGGGGCGCTGATCATCTTCCTGACCATCCCGACGACCTTCGGCCTGACGCTGTTCACCTACTACATCCTCGACTACACGCTCAACCGGGTGACGCTCTTCGCGCTGATCCTGGTGACCGGCCTGGTCGTCGACGACGCCATCATCATCGTCGAGAACATCCACCGGCACTTCAAGATGGCCGGCCGGCGCAGCCTGCTGGCGGCCCTGCAGGCCATCGACGAGGTCGGCAACCCGACCATCCTGGCCACCTTCACCGTCATCGCCTCGGTGCTGCCGATGGCCTTCGTGCGCGGCCTGATGGGCCCCTACATGCGCCCGATGCCGGTGGGCGCCTCGCTGGCGATGCTCTTCTCGCTGTTCATCGCGCTGGTGGTCGCGCCCTGGCTGGCCGTCCGCCTGCTCGGCCACAAGGACCAGGACGCCCTGGACGCGACCGGCGGCTTCGCCGACGACCCCGAGTTCGCGGCCGAGAAGACGGGCTACCACCTGCACGACACGCGCATCTTCAAGCTCTACAGCCGCGTCATGGCCCCGCTGATCGCCGACGGGCGCAAGCGGATCCTGGTGCTGGGCTCGGTCGCCCTGCTGACCGTGGCGGTGTCGCTGCTCTTCGTGACGCGCACCGTCCAGGTGAAGATGCTGCCCTTCGACAACAAGAGCGAGTTCCAGGTCATCGTGGACATGCCCGAGGGCACGACCCTCGAGCGCACCACCGAGGTGGCGCGCGAGATCGGCGACTACCTCTCGGGCGTGCCCGAGGTGGCCGACTACCAGCTCTACGCCGGCGTCCCCGCGCCCGTGAACTTCAACGGCCTGGTGCGGCACTACTTCCTGCGGCAGGGCCCGACGGTGGCCGACCTGCAGGTGAACCTGCTGCCCAAGGGCGAGCGCAAGGCGCAGAGCCACGACATCGCCAAGCGCGTGCGCGGCCCGATCCAGGAGATCGCGAAGCGCCACGGCGCCGCGGTCAAGATCGCCGAGGTGCCGCCCGGGCCGCCCGTGCTCTCGACGCTCGTCGCCGAGGTCTACGGGCCCGACCTGGCCAGCCGCGTCGAGGTCGCCCGCCAGGTCAAGGAGGTCTTCGAGACCACCCCCGGCGTGGTGGACATCGACTGGTTCGTCGAGGCCGACCAGACCCGCTACCGCTTCGTCGTGGACAAGGAGCGGGCCGCGGTGCGCGGCGTCGGCACCGACCAGGTGGCCCAGACGCTGGCGGTGGCCCTGGGCGGCTTCGACGCCGGCCTGGCCCACATCCCGGAGGCCGTCGAGGCCGTCCCCATCGCCCTGCGCCTGCCGCAGGCCGACCGCGCGAGCCTGGCCGCGCTGTCCGACCTCTACGTCTACTCGAGCGCCGGGGCGCTGATCCCGCTGTCGGACGTGGTGCGGGTCGAGACCTCGACGCTGCCCCCGAGCCTGCACCGCCGCAACCTCAAGCCGGTGGTCTACGTGACCGCCGACGTGGCCGGCGAGCTGGAGTCGCCCATCTACGCGATCCTCGACATGAAGGAGCGCATCGCGCAGATCCCCCTGCCCGACGGCGCGGAGCTGAAGCAGCACTTCAAGGCGCAGCCCGGCGACAGCGAGCAGCCCAGCCTGAAGTGGGACGGGGAGTGGCACATCACCTACGAGGTGTTCCGCGACCTGGGCCTGGCCTTCGCGATCGTGCTGCTGCTGATCTACCTGCTGATCGTGGGCTGGTTCCAGAACTTCGTGGTGCCGATCCTGATGATGATCCCGATCCCGCTGACGCTGGTGGGCATCATCCCCGGGCACCTGATCTTCGGCGCCTTCTTCACGGCCACCTCGATGATCGGATTCATCGCCCTGGCGGGCATCATGGTCCGCAACAGCGTGCTGCTCATCGATTTCATCGAGTCGCGCCTGAAGCAGGGGCTGACCCTCGAGGAGGCGGTCATCGAGTCCGGGGCCGTGCGGTTCCTGCCGATCGCCCTGACGGCGGGCGCCGTGATCACGGCCTCGTCGGTCATGGTGTTCGACCCGATCTTCCAGGGGCTGGCGCTGTCGCTGGTGTTCGGGGCGATGGTCTCCACGCTGCTGACGGTCGTGGTCATCCCCCTCGCCTACTACATGTACAAGAAGTAGGCCGTGGCCCGAAGATTGTCCCTGCCCGTGCCGCCGGGAGCACGGGCAGGGGCTCACCGCAAGTCGGGGCCGAAACTGGATCAATCGATGATAGATTTACCATAGGTTAAAGATTGAAATCGCACGCGACGAGATGTACCATTCCCGGTACGGGGCAAGTCGGTTTCTCCCTCCAACCCCCGCCGACTTGTCGCTAGGCCGATCGGGCTCCGGCTCGATCGGCCGTTTTCGTCCAATTGAATGTCCCTGAAGCAGTTGCGTGCATTGACGACTAGTTTGATATGATTTCAGGATCGGCAAGTAGGGGATTGTTTAATCGAACGGATCTGTGATAGAATGTTCTCCCCGCTAAGGTTGAGGCGTGTTGCACCGCGTTGAGGCGGGGCGCTCTGTTCTGTTCTATCACGAGTCCTGGCTACGCCAGAGAAGGGGTCGAACATGAGAAAAGTTCTCGTCCTAGCCCTGGCTCTCGTCATGCTGGCCGGCGTATCGGCCGCGGGGAACGTCTCCCGCGGTTTCGAGAAGTACGTCGGCGGCATGCAGGGGAGCGATGAGATCACCGTCCTGGTCGTCCTGCAGGACCAGGTCGACGTGGCTGCCCTCGATTGGCAGCTGCACAACGCGAAATCGTCGATGGAGGACCGCCACGCCATCATCGTGGGCACCCTCCAGGACGCCTCCAAGCGCTCCCAGGGCCGCCTGCTGGCCGACCTGGCCGCGGCCAAGGCCGTCGGCGACGTCAAGGGCTACACGTCCCACTGGCTGGTCAACTCGGTCGTCGTGCGCACCACGGTCGACGGCGCCCGCGCCCTCGCGCTGCGCGACGACGTCGAGATCGTCGAGCCCAACCTCGAGATCGAGCTGATCGAACCCGCCAGCGGACCCGAGTCCAAGGGCTTCGACAAGGACACCAACGGCATCGGCATCTGCCCGGGCGTGGTCGCCGTCGGCGCCCGCCGCGTGTGGACCGAGCTGGGCATCAACGGCACCGGCGCCGTCGTCGGCGTGCTGGACACCGGCGTGGACGGGACCCATCCCGCCCTGTCGGCCCGCTGGCGCGGCAACTTCGCGCCGGCCGCCGAGTGCTGGCTGGACGCCGCCAACCTGGGCGACCCCTCCTTCCCCGTCGACCGCCACTACCACGGCACCCACGTCATGGGCACCATCACCGGTCTGGCCGCCGACGACTCCATCGGCGTGGCCCCCGGCGCGCAGTGGATCGCCACGAACATCATCAACTCCAGCACCGGCTCGGCGTTCGACAACGGCGTCATCGCCTCGCTGGAGTTCATGGCCGATCCCGACGGCAACCCCCTGACCCTGGGCGACGTCCCCGACGTCGTGCAGAACAGCTGGGGCGTCAACGAGAACTTCACCGGCTACGTCGACTGCGACAGCCGCTGGTGGGCCGCGATCGACAACTGCGAGGCCGCGGGCGTCGTGCTGACCTGGTCGGCCGGCAACGAGGGCCCCGGCTCCACCACGCTGCGCAGCCCCGGCGACCGCGCCGCGAGCCCCTACAACTGCTTCAGCGTCGGTTCGACGATCGACACGCCGCCCTACACGATCAGCAGCTTCTCGAGCCGCGGACCGTCGGGCTGCGGCGGCACCTACGCCATGAAGCCCGAGATCTGCGCCCCCGGCGACAACGTCTACAGCGCCGAGCCCGGCGGCGGCTACCAGTACCTGGGCGGCACCTCCATGGCCGGCCCGCACATCGCCGGCGTCGTCGCCCTGATGCGCGCGGCCAACCCCGGCCTGGACGTCATCACGATCAAGCAGATCCTGATGGACACCGCCAACGACCTGGGCACCGTGGGCGAGGACAACACCTACGGCCACGGCTTCGTCGACGCGTACGAAGCGGTGCTCGCGGTCATGCAGGGCTACGGCACGGCCGAGGGCGTCGTGACCAACAGCGTCACCGGCGATCCCGTCGCCGGCGCGCTGGTCGAGGTCGTCGGCACCCCGCGCGCGGCCAACACCAACGCCCTGGGCTTCTACTCCATGATGATGGAGCAGGGCAGCTACACGTTCGACTACTCGGCCTTCGGCTACCTGCCCGGCTCGCAGCCGGTGACGGTCGTCGAGGACGTCACGACCACGGCCGACATGGCCCTCGTGCCGGCCCCCTCGGCCATGATCTACGGCTACGTGTACGACGACTCGGCGGCGCCGGTCGCCGGCGCCACGGTCCGCGCGCTGGGCACCCCGGTGACCCCGGCCACGACCGACGGCACCGGCTACTACACGCTGACCCTGCCCGTCGGGACGACCTACAACGTGCTGGCCCAGGCCTACGGCATGGGCAGCCAGCAGGTCGCGATCGCCCTGGCGGCGGACGTGCAGCAGGACTTCGTGCTGCCCGCCCTGATCTTCGAGAACTTCGAGAGCGGCGGCCTCGCGGTGTTCCCGTGGGAGACCTCGGGCGACGCCGACTGGTTCGTCACCACGACCGACGCCTACGAGGGCACCCACAGCGTGCGCAGCGGCGACATCAACGACTCCGAGTCGTCGGTGCTCGAGGTCACGCTGGACGTGCTCGCGGCGGGGAACATCGAGTTCTACTACCGGGTGGAATCCGAGGCCAGCTACGACTACCTGCACTTCGCCATCGACGGCGCCGAGCAGGGCTCGTGGTCCGGCACCGTGCCCTGGACGCTCGGGTCCTACGCGGTCGGTTCCGGCTCGCACACGTTCACCTGGACGTACGACAAGGACAGCTCGGTCAGCACCGGCGCCGACTGCGCCTTCGTCGACTTCATCGTCTTCCCGACGATCACGCCCCCGGCCTACCCGTCGGTGGCCTGGTCGCCGGCCAGCCTGACCCAGGTCCTGAACCCGCTGGGGATCGCCCAGCAGGTCATCACCCTGGACAACAACGGCGACGGCGAGCTGACCTGGAACGCCGTGGCGACCATGGACCTGGCCGGCACCGACCTGGCCGACCAGCCCGAGGCCATCGACCTGCCCAAGGGCGCCGTCGACACCCGCGAGGGTTCGTCGCCGCTGCTGGGCTCCGGCGGCCCCGACGGCTTCGGCTACACCTGGATCGACAGCGACGCCTTCGGCGGCCCGGTCTACAACTGGGTCGAGATCAACGGCGTCGGCACGGCCCTGACCGACGGCGACGACATCACGTCCTCGCCGCTGAACCTGGGCTTCAACTTCAACTTCTACGGGACCGACTACTCGGCCGTCCGGGCCTGCTCGAACGGCTGGCTGTCGTTCTCCTCGTCGGTGACGACGTACACCAACGCCGCCATCCCGAACACGGCCGAGCCCAACAACATGATCGCCCCGTTCTGGGACGACCTGAACCCGCTGTCCGCCGGCACGGTGTACTACTACGCCGACGTCGCCAACCAGCGGTTCATCGTGGAGTGGGACGCGGTCGTGCGCTACGGCACCACGGAGCCCGAGACCTTCCAGGCCATCCTGAACGCCGACGACACCATCGTCTACCAGTACAAGACGATGACCGGCACGCTGACCGCGGCGACCATCGGCATCGAGAACGCCACGGGCACCGACGGACTGCAGACCGTGTTCAACGCGGCCTACGTCCACAACAGCATGGCGGTCAAGTACAGCTTCGTGCCGCCGCCGGCCCCCTGGCTGACGATCGCCCCCGAGAGCGGCGTCCTGCCCGGCAACACCGCCGGCGGTGAGATCACGGTCACGTTCGACGCGACCAACCTCGTCGACGGCGTCTACACCGGCAACGTGGTGATCTCCACCAACGATCCGGATCATGCCCAGATCGTGGTGCCGGTGACCCTGACGGTCACCAGCTCGGTGGGCGTCGAGGATCCGGGCGACGACCAGCACGACGCCAACGCCGTGCCGCGCGTCACCCAGCTCTTCCAGAACGCGCCGAACCCCTTCAACCCGGCCACGGTGATCAGCTTCGACCTGTCGCGCCCGTCGGCGGTCTCCCTGGAGATCTACGACCTGCGCGGCCTGCTGGTGCGGCGTCTGGTGCAGGGCAACCTGCCGGCGCGCCACCACGCGATCACCTGGGACGGACGGACGGACGGCGGGCAGCAGGCGCCTAGCGGCACCTATCTGTACCGGCTGCGGTCCGACGAGACGACCTTCTCCAAGAGCATGCTCCTCTTGAAGTAGGTTCTGATCGGAAGATTGTCCCTAGCAGAGGCGAGGCCCCGCGGCCTCGCCTCTGCCGTTCTCTCAATACGCGTACTTCAGCTCGTGCCGCCGGTTCACCGCCAGCGCCGCCGTCTCCACACCGCCCTGGTAGTACCGACTCCATACCTCTGGCAGCTCGATCCGAGTCCGGAACAACCGCTCCCGCAACACGTCCCGCACCCCCAGCACCCGCTCGACGGCTCCCCGCAGCATCGCCGGCGTCTCCGGCGGCCCGTTCTCCCACCGCCGCTTGACGTTGTTGCGCCACACCTGCAGCACCGCCAGCTTCTCCGCCGACGACTGCCGGCGCTTCGACCAGGCGATCGTCTCGCGCTTGTGCGCCGCCGTGCTGTGGCGGATCAGCAGGTCCAGCAGGTTCACCTCCCACAGCGAGTTGTGCTGGTCCCGGTGCTCCTTGCCCGGGGTGACCCGGTGCTCGACCCTGCAGGATAGATCCGACATCGCTTTCGGGTACGCCGGGTGATCGTCGCTGCGGATCACCACCGATTCAGTTCCCCTGGTCACTACTTCGAGCAGTTCCGTCATCCCTCTGCGGACGGCCTGCGGGTCGGGAAGGCCCAGCGTCGCCTCGAGATCGGCCCGTCGTTCCTTCTGGCGCATGGTCATGCGCCCCTTGCGGCGCAGGGGGCTGTCGGTGTGGTGCAGGAAGTAGCCGGTCGCAGGGTCGACGGCCACGTTGTGGTGGAAGGGAAAGTACTGGCTCCACTCGAAGGTCTCGAAGCCGTCGACGACGATCTCGGGAGTGGGGCCGATCTGCACCATCTGTCGGGCGTGGAACAGCAGGCAGTGGCGGCCGAGGCGGGAGATCTGACGCTGAGCGGTGGCGGGGGCAACGCGTTCGGCCCTGGCGATCTGGCGGTTGCACATCGAGCCGACGAGCTGCAGGAACAGCCGGGGCATCAGATCGGGACGCTTCTGCCAGTAGGAGGTGGAGAAGGTCTGGGTGCTGAAGTTGCGGCCGCAGTGGAGACACGTGAACCGCTGGATACGCCTGGGGGCGCAGCGGCGGGTGAAGTAGCCCTTGCGCTTGTAGCGCCAGGCGGGGCTAACCTGTTGGTGGAATTGGCAGTCGGGGTTGGGGCAGTGGGGTGGTTGCCAGCCGGGGGTGTTGGTGGTCATGTCCCCGGCGCGGCAACGACCGCGCCAGGGACAATTTCAGAATCAGAACCAACCGGTCACTTCCCGGCCGTCTCCTCCACCATGACCTCGCGCCGCTGCCGATAAGACTCGTTCCCCGGATCCTTCGCGATCGCCTTGTCGATCCAAGCCAGCGCCTCCGTCGTCATCCCGCGCGCGTAGTAGACCACGGCCACCGTGTCGCAGACCTCGGGGTCGTCGCCGCTCAGCTCGGCGGCGCGCAGGGCGTGGGTCGTGGCCTCCTCGAGGCCCTGCTTCTGCTCCGACAGGGACCAGGCCAGGGCGTTGAGGGTGCGGACGTCGTCCGGGTTCAGCTTGAGCAGCTCGCGGTAGGTGGCGGACTGGCCGGGCAGGTCGCCGGTGCGGCCCTGCGCCCAGGCCGTGAAGCCGAGGATCTCGGCGCGGTCCACGGCGGCGGGGAACTCCGCCAGCAGGCGCTGCAGGTGCGCGACGGCCGCCGGGTAGTTGCGGTCCATGGCCTCCAGCTCGGCCAGCGCCTGCAGGGCCGGGGCGGCGTGGCCGCCGGCGTTGGCGGGATCCAGTTCGAGCACGCGGGTCAGGGCCGTGCGGGCCGGTTCGGCTTCGCCGCGTTCGGCGTACTTGGCGCCGAGGCGGCCGAGCAGCGCGGGGTCGTCGGGGGACGCGGCGGTGCGCGCCTGCAGGTCGGCGAGCGTGTTGCGGCCGGCGGCGTAGTCGACGACCGTCGCGAGGAACTCCTCGGCGGGGCGGAAGCCCAGGAAGCGGTCGATCTCGGTGCCGTCGGGCTTGCAGAGGACCATCGTGGGCATGGCCTTGACGCCGAACTGCTTGGCCAGCGGCTTGAACGCCTCCAGGTCCACGTCGACCTTGTAGGTGACGAGCTTGCCCAGCTCCGCGATCACCTCGGGCCGGTTGTAGACCTGCGCGTCGAGCATCTTGCAGGGCCCGCACCAGGTGGCGAAGAAGTCGATGAAGATGGGCTTGCCGGCGGCGGTCGCCTCGGCGACGACCTCGGTCCAGGGGCGGCCCTCGCGCCAGTCGAGCGTCGCGCCGGGCGCGGCCGGGGGGGTCTCGGCGCTGGCGAGGGAGGCCGCGGCCGCGACGGCCAGGGCGGCGAGGACGAGCGTGCGCATGGGTCTCCTCTAGATCGCGGTGAAGTGCTGGATGGCCCGGTCGGCCAGGTCCTTGAAGCCGCCCCAGTATAGGCCGAGGATCAGGGTCGGGACCGCCAGCAGGACCATCATGACGTAGTGCAGCGGCGCGATCGGCACCGCGGGCGCGTCGGCGGGCGCCTTCGTGAAGTACATCGTGCGCGCGATCTTCATGTAGTAGAAGAGGCTCACCACGCTGTTGAGCACGCCCACGATCGCCAGCCAGTACCAGCCCTCCTGCATGACCGCGGCGAACAGGTAGAACTTCCCGATGAAGCCGGCGGTCGGCGGCAGGCCGGTCAGCGAGAACAGGAACACGGTCATCATCGCGGCCGCCCAGGGCGAGCGGAAGCCGAGGCCGGCGTAGTCGTCGATGTGCTCGCTCTTGAGCGAGTTGTTCAGGGCGACCACGAACAGGAAGGCGCCCAGGTTCATCAGCGCGTAGACGAGCAGGTAGAAGAGGATCGCCTGCAGGCCCGCCGCGGTCAGCATCAGGAAGCCCATCAGCAGGTAGCCGGCGTGGGCGATGCTGGAGTAGGCCAGCAGGCGCTTCACGTTGGTCTGGCGCACGGCGACGAGGTTGGCGTAGGTCATCGTCGCGACCGACAGCACGGCGATCAGCAGGCGCCAGTCGACGCGGTCGACCGCCGGCTGCATCGTCGTGTAGAAGAAGCGGATCATCATGGCGAAGCCCGCCGCCTTGGGGCCGACCGAGAAGAAGGCGGCGACCGGCGTGGGCGCGCCCTCGTAGACGTCGGGCGCCCAGAAGTGGAAGGGCACCATGGCGATCTTGTAGCCCAAGCCCGCCAGCAGCAGCACGCAGACCGTCAGCAGGGACAGCGGGTCGCCGGCGCCGGCGGCCAGGGCGTCGCGGATGCCGGCGTAGGTCAGCGAGCCGGTCAGGCCGTAGAGCAGCGACAGGCCGTAGAGCATGACGCCGGAGCTGACCGCCCCGAAGATCACGTACTTCAGCGAGGCCTCGGTCGCGCGCAGGCTGTTGCGCATGTAGCCGGCCATGACGTAGCTGCTGAGCGAGACCAGCTCCAGCGACAGGTAGAGCATCAGCAGGTCGCGGGCCTCGGCCATGACCATCATGCCGCCGGTCATCAGCGCGATCAGGGCGTAGTACTCGCCCTTGTTCTCGCGGGTCCGCCCCATGACCTCCTCGCTCGCCCAGGAGATCAGCATCGTCGCCACCGCGACCACGGCGAACAGGATGCGGAAGAAGCCCGCCAGCCCGTCCACGACGACCAGGCCGCCCAGGATCGTGCGCTCGGGCGCGTCCAGGCCGGCGAAGGCGAGGCCCAGCGCCGCCAGGGCGCCGGCCAGGGCGATGGCGAAGGGCACGACCGGCCGCCGGCGGGCGACCAGGTCGCCCAGCAGGGCCAGCAGGAAGGCGCCGAACATCACGGTCTCGGGCAGGAAGCCGCCCAGGTCCGACCAGTCCGGGATCTGCAGCATGTCCACGCTCACGGGCTTCTCCCCGTCGCGGCAGCGGCTAGCCGGCCACGACCTTGATCAGATGGTTCAGCGACACCTTCATCAGGTCGAGCACGGGCATCGGGTAGACGCCCAGGACCAGCACGATGATGCCGATGGGCACCAGGGTGAACAGCTCGCGGGCGCTGATCTCGGGCAGCGAGTCGTACTTCGCGTTCTTCTCGCCCAGGAACACGCGCTGCAGCATCCACAGCACGTAGGCGGCGCCCACGACGATGCCCAGGGCGCTGACGATGGTGATCGTGCGGTGCGTCGGGAAGGCGCCGATGAAGACCATCGCCTCGCTGACGAAGCCGCTCAGGCCGGGCAGGCCGACGGCCGCGAACAGCGCGAACGAGAAGACCGAGGTGTAGACCGGCAGCTGCAGGCCCAGGCCGCCGAAGCCGTTGATGTCGCGGTGGTGGGCGCGGTCGTAGATGACGCCCACGCAGAGGAACATCATGGCCGTGATCGTGCCGTGGTTGAACATCTGCAGCACGGCGCCGTTGATGCCGACCTCGTTCATCGCCGACATGCCCAGCAGCACGTAGCCCATGTGGCTGACCGAGGAGTAGGCCACGAGCTTCTTCATGTCCGTCTGCGCCATGGCGCAGAAGGCGCCGTAGAGGATGTTGATCGCGCCGAGGATCGCCATCGGCACCATGAAGCCGACGGCCTGGTCGGGCAGCATCGGGTAGCTGATGCGCAGCAGGCCGTAGGTGCCCATCTTCAGCAGCACGCCGGCCAGGATGACCGAGACGGCCGTGGGCGCCTCGACGTGGGCGTCGGGCAGCCAGGTGTGGAACGGGAACACCGGCACCTTGATGGCGAAGCCGATGAACAGGCCCATCCAGATCACGAAGCGCACGTTGGACAGCGCGAGGATGCCGCCGTGGTTGGCCTGGTCCATCATGTGCAGCATGTTGAAGGTGTGGCCGCCGGTGACCGGGTCCTTCACGTTGTAGTAGAAGGCGATCATCGCCAGCAGCATCAGCACCGAGCCGGCCAGCGTGTACAGGAAGAACTTGATGGCGGCGTACTCCTTGCGGGGGCCGCCCCAGATGCCGATCAGGAAGTACATCGGCAGCAGCATCACTTCCCAGAACACGTAGAACAGGAAGAAGTCCAGCGCGCAGAACACGCCCATCATGCCGGCCTCGAGCAGCAGGAAGAGGCTGAAGTAGCCCTTCACCGCCTTCTCGATCCGCCAGGAGGCGATGATGCAGAGGAACGACAGCAGGGCCGTCAGCAGCACCATCGGCACGCTCAGGCCGTCCACGCCCAGGAAGTACTCGATGTTGAAGCTCTTGATCCAGGTGTAGTGCTCCGTGAACTGCATGTTCGCCGTGGTGCGGTCGAACTGCAGGAAGAGCTGCACCGCCAGCAGCAGCGGCACGGCGGTCGCCGCCGCGGCGATCCACTTGGTGAGGTCCTTGTACCGGCCGGGCAGGCCGGCGATCACCGCCGCGCCGATGACCGGCGCGAAGGTCATCCAGGACAGGAGATGGTCAGCCATCGAGACGCTCCTCTCGGGGTAGCACCGCTACAGGGCGCGGAAGACGAACACGAGCAACAGGACGGAGAAGCAGGCGTACGCCAGGTACGACTGCACCCGCCCGGTCTGGAGGCGGCGGAAGCCCTCGCCGGCTCCCTGGATCACCGCGCCCACACCGTTGACCAGACCGTCGACGACGTACCGGTCCGCGAGGCCGGCGAACCAGCTCAGCACGCGGGTCAGGTACCCCATGCCGTTGACGATGCCGTCGATCACCAGGCGGTCGAAGGCGCCGTTGAGCCAGCTGAACCACAGCGTGAAGCGGTAGACCGTCGCCGCGTAGAACTCGTCGAAGAAGTACATGTTCTGCAGGACGTGGTGCACGCGCGGCAGCCGCGCCAGGACCGCCGGCGCGCTGATGCGCCCGCGGATGTAGGTCAGCCACGAGACCAGGATGCCCAGGCCGGCGACCAGGATCGAGAGGATCATGGCCGCGATGTGGGCGGTGTGGTGGACGTGGGCGTCGTGGGCGTCGCCGTGGGCCGCTTCGCCGTGGGCGGGCGCCTCGTGCGTCGCCTCCGCGTGCACGGGCTCGCCGTGCGGTTCCTGCGGCAGGGCGGGCTCGTCGTGGGCGGTGGCCGGAACCGCGTGGACTTCGTCGGCATGCGGCGCGCCGGGCGTCTGCGCGACGATGCGCGCCATGTCGTACGGCGCCACGAAGCGCGAGAACCAGCCGTCGGCCGGCCCGCGCCAGCCGGAGGAGACCACGGCCAGGACGGCCAGCGTCACCAGCGGCACCGTCATCGTCCAGGGCGACTCGTGGGCGTGGTGGTGGCGCTCCTCGTCGCGGGGCTTGCCCATGAAGGTCAGGAACACCATGCGGAACATGTAGAAGGCCGTGAGCCCGGCCGCGGCCAGGGCCAGCAGGAAGGGCACGTAGTGCGCCTTCGTCATGCCGAAGGCCAGCGCGCCGGCCAGGATGGCGTCCTTGGAGTAGAAGCCCGAGAAGAACGGCACGCCCGAGATGGCGAGGGTCGCGATCAGGAAGGTCCAGAAGGTGATCGGCATCTTCCGGCGCAGGCCGCCCATCAGCGGCATCTCCTGCGTGTGGACGGCGTGGATGACCGAGCCGGAGCCGAGGAAGAGCAGGGCCTTGAAGAAGGCGTGCGTCCAGAGGTGGAACATGCCGGCCGAGGCGACGCCGACGCCCATCGCCATCACCATGTAGCCCAGCTGGCTGATGGTGGAGTAGGCCAGGGACTTCTTGATGTCGGTCTTGACCACGGCGATGGTCGCGCCCAGGAAGGCCGTGATCGCGCCCACGTAGGCCACCACCAGCAGGGCGTTGGGGTCGAACAGGGGCAGCAGGCGCGCGACCATGTAGACGCCGGCGGCGACCATCGTCGCGGCGTGGATCAGGGCGCTGACCGGCGTGGGGCCCTCCATGGCGTCGGGCAGCCAGATGTGCAGCGGGGCCTGCGCCGACTTGCCGACGCAGCCCATGAACAGGCCGACGCCCGCCAGGGTCAGCAGGCCGCCCGAGAGCGGGCTGAGGTGCGCGGCGGCGAACAGCTCGAAGTAGTTGAAGGTCCCGTAGGCCGTGAAGAAGATGAGGATGCCCAGGAAGAAGCCGAAGTCGCCGACGCGGTTGGTCAGGAAGGCCTTCTTGTTGGCGGCGGCGGCCGACGGCTTGTGGAAGAAGAAGCCGATCAGCAGGTAGCTCGCCAGGCCCACCAGCTCCCAGAACACGTACAGGAACAGCAGGCTGTTGCTGAGCACGATGCCGAGCATCGAGAAGGTGAAGAAGCCCAGGAAGGCGAAGAAGCGCTCGTAGCGCCGGTCGCCGTGCATGTAGCCGATCGAGAACAGGTGCACCAGGAAGCTGACGGTGGTCACCACCACCAGCATGATCGCGGTCATGCCGTCGACCAGGATGCCGGCGTCGGCCGTGAAGCGGCCCAGGTCGAGCCAGCGCACGCCGCCCTCGACCCGCAGGCCCGGGTCGCCGGCGGCCCAGAAGCGGGCGAAGATCCGCAGGGACAGCAGCCAGGCGACGCCGAGCAGCCCCGTGCCCAGCCAGTCGCCCTGCCGCGGCAGCTTCTTCCCGAGGAAGAAGAGGACCGCGTAGGACAGCAGCGGCAGCAGCAGGATCGCCAGCGCCGTCAGCAGGATGGCATGTTCGCTCATCGCGATGCTTCTCCCTTATCGCTTCAGCCGGTTGACGGTGTCCACGTTGACCGTCCCGAAGTTGCGGAACATCGCCAGCACGATCGCCAGGGCCACGGCGGCCTCGGCCGCCGCCAGCACGATGACGAAGGCGGCCACGATGTGCCCGTCGACGCCGCCGTCGACGAAGCGGGCGAAGGCCACGAAGTTCAGGTTCGCGGCGTTGAGGATCAGCTCCACGCCCATCAGCAGGGCGACGGCGTTGCGGCGCGTCAGCACCGCGTAGAGGCCGAGCCCGAAGAGCAGGGCGCTCACCGTCAGGTAGTGCTCCAGGCCGACGGTCATGGCTGCACCTCCGTCGCGTCGCCGTCGTCGCCACCGTCGTCCTCTTGCGGCGCGCGCTCGCGGATCAGGATGGCCGCGCCGACCATGGCCGCCAGCAGCACCAGCGAGGCGTACTCGAAGGGGAAGACGAAGCGCGTCATCAGGCCCGTGCCGATCTCGGCCACGGTCGCCTCCGGGGCGCCGGTCGCGCGCTCGGGCCAGCGGGCGCCCACGATCACCATGTAGATCAGGGCGAAGGACAGCAGGGCCAGGATCGCGGCGGGCACGGCGCGGTCGAGGCCGCGGCGCGGCGCGTCGCTGCGCGGGATGCGCGTCATCATCACCGCGAAGACGACCAGCACCAGGATGCCGCCGATGTAGACGACGGTCTGGGTGACGGCCAGGAAGTCGGCCCCCAGCTGGGCGTAGAGCCCGGCCACCCCGAACAGGGTGAACAGCAGGCTGAAGGCGGCGTGCACGACGTTGCGGCTGGCCACGACGAAGAAGCCCGACAGCACCGTCAGCAGCGCGAAGCCGTAGAACACGAGGTCTCCGCTCACGCTCCCCCTCCTTCCGCGCCGCCGGGCGCCGCCTCCGGCAGGTCCGCCCGCCGGGGCGCCTTGGCGATCTTGTCGGGGTCCGGCGGCGCCGCCGCGACCTGCTCCACGAAGAATCCCATCTGCAGGCGGCGCTCCTTGTGGCAGGGCACCGGGTGCGCGGGGTCGACGAACTCGTAGACCAGGCGCTTGCGGTCGTAGAGCGCGTGGTCGTAGTCGAGGCTGTGCTGGCAGGCGAAGGTCGGGCACTCCTCGGTGCAGAGACCGCACCAGATGCACTTGTTGTAGTCCACCGCGTAGCGGTGCATGAAGCGGTCCTTGCCCTTGCCCATGGTCTCGATGTAGATGCAGTCCACGGGGCAGACCTTGGCGCAGCGCAGGCAGCCGTCGCAGAGGTTCGTGTCGTTGATGATGAAGCCCTTGAACCGCGCCGGCAGCACCCAGCGCTCGTCGGGGTACTGCAGCGTGACGGGCTTGCGCGCCACGTGCTTGGCGGTGATCCTCATGCCCTTCAGGGCCGAGGCCACCGCGTCGTAGATTCCGCGCAGATACTGGGTCATGTTCCGCTCCGGTGGCGCGACGGTCAGCCCGCCTGGCCCGTCGCCAACATCCAGATGCCGGCGCCCAGGACGCAGACCAGCGCCAGGGGCACCATCACCTTCCAGCACACGTGCATCAGCTGGTCCACGCGCAGGCGCGGCAGCGTCCAGCGCAGCCACATCTGCAGCAGCACCAGCAGCACCGCCTTGATCACGAACACCAGGCCCGGCAGGAAGACCGGCCCGAACAGCGGCTGCCAGCCGCCCAGGAACACCGCCGTGGCCACGCAGGAGACCAGGAACAGGTTCGCGTACTCGGCCAGGAAGAAGAACGCGAAGCGCATGCCGGTGTACTCGGTGTGGTAGCCGGCCACCAGCTCCGACTCGGTCTCGGGCAGGTCGAAGGGGCCGCGGTTCACCTCGGCGATCGAGGCCACGAAGTACAGCAGGAAGGCCACGAACAGGAAGGGGTCGTGCAGGAAGTGCCAGCGCCAGATGCCGCCCTGCTGCGCGACCACGATGTCGTTCATGTTCAGCGAGCCGGTGATCATCACCACCGGGATGCAGGCCAGGGCCAGCGGGATCTCGTAGCTGACGGCCTGCGCGGCGCCGCGGGCGGCGCCGTAGAGGGACCACTTGTTGTTCGAGGCCCAGCCCGCCATCAGGATGCCGATGGTCGCGGCGCTGCTGACCGCGAAGATGTAGAACAGGCCCAGGTCCAGGTCGGCGGCGATGAAGCCGGGCGCGAAGGGGATCGCGGCCCAGGCCATCAGCGAGCCGATGAAGATCACGAAGGGCGCCAGCAGGAACAGCGGCTTGTCCGCGTCCCGCGGCACGATGTCCTCCTTGCCGAGGATCTTCACCATGTCCGCCACCGGCTGCAGCACGCCGTGCCAGCGGCCGACGCGCATGGGGCCGTAGCGGCTCTGGATGAAGCCGGCCACCTTGCGCTCCGCCCAGGTGAAGACGATCGCGCACGAGGCCATCACCAGCGCCATGATCAGGGCCATGGTCAGCCCGCCGGCGACCAGGAGCCCGACCGGCGAGAGGCCGTCGCCGAAGATCCGCGCGAAGAGGTCGGTCATCACTTGCATGGCGTCACCTGTCGATCTCCCCGAGGACGATGTCCAGCGACCCGACCGTCGCCACGAGGTCGGAGAGCATCATGCCCGGCCCGACCTTCTCGATCACGTGGAGGTTCGAGAACGACGGCGAGCGCACCTTCGTGCGGAAGGGCTTGCTGCCGCCGTCGGCGAAGATGTGGAACCCGATCTCGCCCTTGCTGCTCTCGGTGCGCGTGTACAGCGAGCCCTGGGGCACCTTGACCAGCTTCTTGAGGTCCTCGGCCTTGACCGGGCCGCCGGGCAGGGCGTCGACCGCCTGCCGGATGATGCGGCACGACTCGTACATCTCGCGCATGCGCACCATGTAGCGGTCCCAGCAGTCGCCGACGGTGCCCTGCTCCCCCTCGCCGTAGGGGATGTCGAACTCGAAGCGGTCGTAGATGGAGTAGGGGTCGTCCTTGCGGCAGTCGAAGGGGACGCCGGCGCCGCGCAGCACCGGCCCGGTGCAGCCGTAGGCCAGGCAGGTCGCCAGGTCGATGACGCCCACGTCGGCGGTGCGCTCGATGAAGATCTTGTTGTACGACAGCAGGGTGTCGTACTCGGGGATCTTCTGCTCCATGATGTTGACGAAGGCCAGGACGTCCCGTTCGAAGCCGTCGTAGGCGTCGAAGCGCAGGCCGCCGATGTCGAAGTAGTTGTAGAGCATGCGGCCGCCGGACAGGCGCTCGAGGATGTTCAGGATCTCCTCGCGCTCGCGGAAGCAGTACAGCAGCGGCGTCCAGGCGCCCATGTCCAGGCCGAAGGTGCCGATGGCGATCAGGTGGCTGGCGATGCGCTGCAGCTCGGCGCAGATGACGCGGATGTGCTCGGCCCGCTCGGGGACCTGGACGCCCAGCATCCGCTCGACGGCCACCGCGTAGCCGAAGTTCATGTTGATCGGCGCCAGGTAGTCGAAGCGGTCGGTGTAGACCATCCACTGCCGCCAGTCGCAGCCCTCGGCGATCTTCTCGGCGCAGCGGTGCAGGTAGCCGATGTGCGCGGTGACGCCGTGGACGATCTCGCCGTCGGTGCGCACCAGCAGGCGCAGCACGCCGTGGGTGGCCGGGTGCTGCGGCCCCATGTTGATCTCGAGCAGCTCGGAGTGCAGCTCCCGCCGCACGTCCTGCGCGGCCCAGCCGCGGCCGGTCGCCGTCTCGCTCATGGACACCTACCCTTGGTTCCCGGTCTCGGGCCCCGTTGCCGCATCCTGCCGCTTCACGTCGTCGGGCAGCGTCACGCCCGACTCGTCCCACTTGCAAGCCGCGTAGTCGCGGCCGTCCAGGGGCACGCCCTGCCAGGCGCCCGGCATCACGTAGTCCTTGCGCAGCGGGTGGCCCTCCCAGGCCTCGTCCAGCAGGATGCGCTTGAGGTCGGGGTGGCCCGCGAAGCGGATCCCGACCAGGTCCCACGCCTCGCGCTCGTGCCAGGCGGCCGTCGGCCAGACCCCGGCCGTCGAGGCCACCTCGGGCGCGGCGCGGGGCACGCGCACGTACAGCGCGTGCTTGTGGCCGTGGCGGGGGGAGTACAGCGCGTAGGCCACGCCCAGGTCGCCGTCGCCGACGCGGTCGGAGGCCTCGGGCCGGCCCAGCTCGTCGTAGCCCAGGATGTCGACGCTCTTGCCCTTGCCCGTCGCGTCGTAGCCGTCCCAGTCCAGGCCGGTCAGGCACATCAGGGACTCGAACCCCAGCGCCGGGTCGTCCCGCAGGAAGGCCGCGATCTCGCCGACGCGCCCCGGCGCGACCAGCGAGCCCTTCTCGAACCCGTCCACGTAGTCCAGCACGGCGTCGCCGAACCGGCTCTGCAGCAGCGCGTGGATGGCCGTCGCTTCCATGGTCGTCCCGTCCCGTTCAGCGTTTGACGTAGGGGATCTTGGCCGCGTAGTCCAGGACCCACTTCGGCGGCTTGGACCCGCCCCGGCGGCCCCGGATCTTGTCCTGCAGCCGCATCAGCCCGTCCAGCAGCACCTCGGGGCGCGGCGGGCAGCCGGGGATGTACACGTCCACCGGCACGATGAAGTCCACGCCCTTGACCACGTGGTAGCCGTACTTGAAGTACGGGCCGCCGCCGATGGCGCAGGAGCCCATGGCCACGACCCACTTGGGCTCGGGCATCTGGTCGTAGATGCGCTTGAGGCGCGTGGCCATCTTCGCCGTCACGGTGCCCGAGACGATCATCAGGTCCGCCTGGCGCGGCGTGGCGCGGAAGGCGCCGGCGCCGAAGCGGTCGATGTCGTAGCGCGTGGCCGAGGCGGCCATCATCTCGATGGCGCAGCAGGCCAGGCCGAAGGTCACCGGCCAGACGCTCGACAGGCGCGCCCAGTCGAACAGCGTGTCGACCTTGGTCAGGATGAAGTTCTTGTCGTCGGACCCGGCCATGGCGGCCAGGTCCTCCTCGACATGGAAGTCCAGGCACTGCTCGCGGCGCGGGTCGTAGCCCGCGGGCGGGGTGGTGGACTCGACGTAGTCCTGCCTGTCCTGCGTCATTCCCCTCCCACCTCCGGGCCGTTGCGCCGCGCCAGGCTCTTGACCCAGTCCAGGTCGCCCTTGATCCAGACGTAGGCCAGGCCGAGGGCCAGGATGCCCAGGAACATCGCCATCTCGACGAAGACCAGCGAACCCGCCGCCTCCGACAGGGGCCGGAACACGACCGCCCACGGGTACAGGAAGATGACCTCGACGTCGAAGACGATGAAGAACAGCGCCACCAGGTAGAAGCGGATGTTGAAGCGCACCCAGGAGGAGCCGCTCGGCAGCTCGCCGCACTCGTAGGTCACTTCCTTCTCGCCGCCGGGCTTGCGCGGGCGCACCAGCCGGGCGATGCCCAGGGCCAGGTTCCCGAAGAAGATCCCGAACAGCAGGAAGAGCAGGACGGTCGTGTAGTCGGCGTGCAGCCCGGTCGCGACGGCGGCCAGGCAGGGCGTCTGTGTCATCGGGCACCAACCCCGTGCGAAGGGTGACGGATGGTCCCTGTCGCGGACGGTGCGGGGCGGAGCGAAGCACGATCCGCCGCGCGCACATGTTGCTGCCTATACAGGTTGTTCCGGCGGGAACTGTCAAGCGTCGATCAATTCGGAACAAGGAAGTCCGGTATGCCGGCTGCGCCGCGGAACGCCTGAAAACAGCCGCTAATCCGGTGTTTTCTTCGGTTCCGTCTTTCAGCGAACGCTCGTTCACGTTGCGGCGCGGGGCGTGAAATCCGCACAGGCCATCCGGCGGACGGCGAGGCGTGCGGTCTGCCGCCGGAACCGGTTTCATCCTGCACGATCCCGGCGGGGTCGGCGGATCGAGGACTCGAAGCGCCGTGTTTCGTGCGGCGGGGGCGGGCGGGGCGTCACGTCGGGACGCGCCCCATGGCTCCGGGCCGTGCGGCCGTCCGCCCCCTGGACCCGCGTTTGCAGACCAGCGGCGGAGCCGTTCACGCCCACCTCCACCGACGGAGTGCACCATGCGACGCTCGATCACGCTCCTGCTGACGCTCGCCCTGATCGCGCCGGCGGCGACGGCCGCCGCCGCCGAGACGCTCACCAACCTGTTCTTCCTGCACCACTCGACCGGCCGCAACGTCATCGCCGAGGGCGACGTCCGCGACTGCATCGCGGCCCACAACGCCCAGCACGGCACCGCATACGCCTTCTGGGACCACGACTACAACGCGCTCGGCCTGACCGGGCCCGACGGCAGCAAACCCGGCGTGAGCTACCAGATCCCCGGCGACAACACCGACCCCGACGGCCTGCTGGCGCTGTGGACCACGGCCAACGGCGCCCGCGACGCCATCCTGCAGAACCACCAGGTCATCGCCTTCAAGTCCTGCTACCCGGCCTCGAACATCGAGACCGACGCCGAGCTCGCCACGCGCAAGCAATGGTACCTGCAGATGCGTGACGTGTTCGACCAGCATCCCGGGCACGTGTTCGTGGTGGTGAGCCAGCCGCCGCGCCACCGCCTGGCCACCAACACGGCCGAGGCGGCGCGGGCGCGCGCCTTCGCCGACTGGCTGTGCTCGGACGCCTACGCGGCCGGCCACCCGAACGTCGTGGCCTTCGACCTGTTCGACCTGCTGGCCGCGCCCGACGACGGCTCGGCGGCGGCCAACCGGCTGCGCTACGCCTACGAGCGCAGCCACAGCAGCAGCGATTCCCACCCCAACGCCGCGGCCAACGCGGCGACCGGCCCCGCCTTCGCCCAGGTCCTGATCGCGGCCTCGACGGCCCTGTCGGGCGCAACCGGCGCCGGCGACCTGCCGGTCGCGCCGGCCGTGCGGTTGGGCAGCTATCCCAATCCCTTCAACCCGCAGACGACCGTGACCTTCGCCCTGGCGGCGCCGGCGCGGGTGAGGCTGACGGTCCATGACCTGTCCGGGGCGCTGGTCGCGGTGCTGGCCGAGGGCGAGCTGGCGACCGGCGCCCATGCCGTGCCCTGGGACGGCCGGCGCGCCGACGGCAGCGCTTCGGCATCGGGAGTGTACGTGGCTCAGTTGCAACTGCCCGGTGCCCGGGCTGCGACGAAGATGCACCTGGTGAGATGACTTCCGTCGCCGGACTCGACGGGAGCCGCGTGCCGGCACGCGGTTCCCGTCGCGCGGCCCGGGCATACTTGCCGTTGAATTGCCACATTCAACCTCGATATTGATACTTATAGTTTCAACTAACAATATTTAGTATTAACAAGAATTTCCTGGACAGTAGTCATTCCGCCTCCTAGATCTGGGTGCGAGGACATGAGAGCGATTCTCATGATCTCCGCCACCAGGCCACTCGGAGGTTGAAGATGCCGTTCACGAAGATCCTGGCCGCCGTCCTCTGCGCCGGCCTCACCGCCGTCGCGTTCCCGGCCGCCGCCGGGGACCGTCGCCCCGCCCTGCCCGGGGGGATCGGCGACAAGCCGTACCTGTCGCGCGGCGGCGTCGACATCATGCTCGGCGGCTACATGGACCACGAATTCGAGTGGGTCGAAGGCGGCGGCAGCACCTTCGACCAGCACCGCTTCGTGCCCTTCATCACCGCACGCGTGTCCGACCGCGTGACCGTGTCGAGCGAGATCGAGTTCGAGCACGGCGGCTTCGTCGGCGGCGGCGGCGAGGGCGAGATCAAGCTGGAGTACGCGGTCATGGACTACCGCTTCGGCGAGGGCTTCCAGTTCCGCGGCGGCCTGATCCTGTCCCCCCTGGGAGCCTTCAACCTGCGCCACGACACGCCGCTGAACGACCTGGCCGAACGCCCGCTGGTGGACCGGCAGCTCATCCCCTCGACGCTGAGCGAGTCGGGCATGGGCGTCTTCGGCACGCTCTACCCGAACGAGGACCTCGTCCTGGGCTACGAAGCCTACCTGGTCAACGGCTTCGACGAGGGCGTGCTGTCCGGCGACGCCGGCGCCAAGCGGCTGCGCATCCGCTCGGGGCGCGGCAGCCAGGAGCAGGACAACAACCGAAACAAGGCGCTCGTCGCCCGCCTGGGCGCGAGCCCGCGACCGGGACTGAACCTCGGCGCCTCGGTGCACACCGGCAACTACGACGACGCCGGCGAGAAGCGCCTGACGATCGCCGCGCTTGACGGCCAGGCGGTCTTCGGCGCGCTGGAGCTGCTGGGCGAGCTGGCCTTTGCCGCGGCCGATGTCGACCGCGTCGCCGAACCCGGTCTCGCCGAGAGCCAGCGCGGCGCCTACGGCCAAATCAACTGGCACGTGCTGCACGACCGGTTGCTGCCGGGCTCGGTCGTCACCCTGGTCGCCCGCGCCGACGCGCTCGACTACGACACCGACGTCGACGGCGACCAGGCCTCGGCGCTGACCCTGGGCGTCAACTTCCGCCCGACCGAGGAGTCGGTCTTCAAGCTGGACTACGCCTGGTCCCGCACGACCGCCCGCGGCGCCGGCGACAGCGTCGAGGCGCCCGGCCGCCTGTTCTTCTCCGTGGCCACCTATTTCTAGGAGTCGACGCACATGCGCACGCTCTGCACCTGCCTGCTGCTCGCCATCGCCTTCATGTCAGCGACGGCGGCGACGGCGGCCGAGCACCACGTCTACCAGACGCTCGACGAGGCCCTGCGCGAGGTGTTCGCCGGGGCCGACTCGACCTGGACCGAGAACTGGACGCCGGACGACGACGCCCGCGCCGCGCTGGCCGCGCAGCTCGCGGCTCCCCAGCCTCCTGGCGAGATCGTCTTCCATCGCGCCCGCCGGGACGGGCGCGACCTGGGTTGGGCCGTGACGACCGACGAGATCGGGCTGCACGAACCGATCACGCTGCTGGTGTCGGTGACCGCCGGGCGCGAGGTCGGCCCGGTGCGCGTGCTCGTCTTCCGCGAGTCGCGGGGCGGCGAGGTGCGCCGCAAGCGCTTCCTCGAACAGTTCCTGGGCAAGTCGCGCGCCGACCCGCTGCGCCTCACGCGCGACATCGACGCCGTCACCGGCGCGACCTACTCCTCGCGCGCGGTGACCGCGGGGGTCAAGCGCGTGCTGGCCCTGGTGGACGCGCGCTACCCTCTCGCACGGAGCACCCCGTGAAGATGCCGGCGCGCCACCTGCACCGCTGGCTGGGCGCGCTGCTGCTGCTGCCCCTGCTGGCGGTCACGGCCAGCGGACTGCTGCTGGGCAACCCGCGCTGGTTGGATCGCGGCCGCGACCCCGTGCTGCGGGTCGTCGCCGATCCCGTGCGCCCGGGCGTGCTCTGGCAGGGGCGCGCTTCGGGGCTGTGGCGCTCGACGGACGCGGGCGGCGCGTGGCGCGAGGTGCCGATGCTCTCGCCGCCGCTGGACGTCGCGGGCGTCGCCGTCGCGGGCGACACGATCTGGGCCGCGGGCGCCGCCGGCGACCTGGTGGTCTCGCGCGACGGCGGCGGGGTCTGGGAATCCCTGCCGGGCCTGCCCCTGGACGGCGCGCGCGTGCGGGACCTCGGCGCCGGCCCCGACGGCGCGCTCTACGCGTGGACGACGCGGGGCCTCTTCGCCGGCGCGGACGGCGGCCGCGCGTGGACCGCGCGGGGCGACGCGCCGGCGGCCACCCCGACCGACCGCGTGCGCGCGCTGCACACCGGCTGGTGGCTGGGCCCGCGCGGCAAGCTCTTCAACGACGTCGCCGCCGCCGCGACGATCCTGCTGGCGGTCACGGGGCTGCTGGCCTGGCGACGCCGCAACGGGCGCCGCTAGCACCGGCGCGGCGGCGTCTTTCGCCTGGGGGGGGGGGGGGCGGGCCCGGGCCCGGCCGCGCCTGCTGCGCCGGCATCTGTTGCTGCACCGCGGCCGTCGCGGACCCCGCGCCCGCCCCGCCGCACGACGGCGTCGACCTCGAGCTCGGCGGCCGGCTGGTCCACGAGTTCGCCTGGTCGCGCGACAGCGTCGGCCCGTTCGACCGGCACTGCTTCGCCCCCGGCGTCTGTGCGCGCCTGTCCGACCGTGCGGCCGTCGCGGCCGAGATCGAGCTCGCGCAGGACGGCCTGGCCGGCGGCCGCGGCGACGGCGAGGTCGCGCTGACCTTCGCGGTCCTGGACTACCGGTTCCGCGACGAGCTCCAATTCCGCGGCGGCATCGTCCCGTCGCCGCTGGGCGGCATCAACCTCCACCACGGATCGCCGCTCGACGACCTGACCGAGCTGCCGCTGGTGGACGGCTCGCTGCTGCACTCGTCGCAGCGGGAGTCGGGACTGGGCGTCTTCGGCGCCCTTGATCTCGGGCGGGACATCGGTGCCGGCTACGAGGCCTACCTGGTCAACGCAACCGTGGGCGACGACGCGCACGACGGCGGCACAGCCCAGGCCGTGGTCGCCCGCCTGGAGGTGTGCCCGCATCCGCACCTGGGCCTGGGCTTCTCGGCCCACACGGGCCGGTGCAACGGGGATGACGGTGCGCGCCGGTCGATCGCCGCCCTCGACGTCCGAGCCGAGTTCGGCGGCCTGAGGCTGCGGGGCGCGGTGGCGCGCGCGACGGCCGATGCCGAGCAGGGCGCAGGCCGGCGCGGCGCCTACGCCCAACTCGACTGGCGGGCGCTGCACGACGCACTGCTCGCGGGATCGACCGTCGACCTGATCGCCCGCGCCGACGGCCTGGACCTCGGCGTCGACGCCGACCGTGAATCGGCGCTGACCTTAGGGGTGAATTTCCTGCCGTCGTCAGACGCGGTTTTCCGGCTGGATCACACCTGGACCCGCACGACCACGGACGCCGACGAGGGCCGGGACGCGCCGGGACGGACGCGCTTTTCGGTGGCGACCTGCTTCTAGGCCGTGGTGAATGGTGACCGTCGTTCATCAGAGGCCGAACCAGCGCCTCTCGCATCGATTATGACTAATCATCACGCCCATCCCTGACATCAGGGATGTACGAAAGGATCCATCAAGCCGCACGCGACCCATGATCTGAGTTGCGCCCGCACCATGGACCGGGATATCCTGCCACCGGTACGAACCAACCTCACGGTCAGGAGCTTTCCCCATGCGTCGATTCAGCCACCTAGCGATCCTGCTGCCCTGCGCCCTGCTGACCGCCGCGTCCTGCGCCCCCGGCTTCGGCCCCTGCACGTCGCGGACCGACGTCGCGGCCCCTGAGCGCGGCCCCCTGCACCTGCTCGCCATCTACGGCGGCGTCGACCGGTACTACCTCGCCGACTACGAGCCCGGCTCCCCCCGGGCGCTCCTCTACGCGCCCGACGGCGTGCAGGAACTGACGCAGCAGATCGCCGCCTCGGGCGCGAAGTACGCCGGCGGCCGCTACCTGCTGTGGACCAAGGGGCGGGACATCAGGCTGGAAGTGGACGGGCAGCGCGTCGAGGGCTGCGAGGTGTCGGGCGGGCAGGAGATCCTGGAGCGGTGCTGGGCGGAGGGCTACCACTTCCGCGCCTCGGGCGACGAGCCGGGCTGGCACCTGCAGACCGGTCCCGGCGGCACCCGCGTGACGGCCGACTACGGCGCCCTGGTGCTGGACTTCCCGGGGATCCCCGTCGAGGGCCTGCGCGACGGCGCGCCGATCCTGCGCGAAGCCGGCGGCCACGTCCTGCGCCTGCGCACCGCGGCCTCGCCTTGCTTCAACGACATGAGCGGCGAGCCGTATCCCCTGGGCGTCGAGATGGAACTGGACGGCCGGACGCTGTACGGCTGCGGCGTGATCCTCCACTGACGACGCGCGGCGGCCTCCCCGACACGATGTTTGATGGATGAAAACGCCCGCCCCGGGACGTCCCGGGGCGGGCGCGCTCATTGATCAAATACACTCAGCGCACGCGCTCCCCGCCCACGAACAGCGCCGACGGCTTCGCCGCCAGCCACCGCACCGGGTCGCCTCCGCGCGGGTCGCGGTCCAGCACCGTGCAATCGAAGAGCAGCCCCGGGCGCAGCGCGCCCAGGTCGCTCTCCCGCCCCACCGCGTACGCCGCCTCGGCCGTGAAGCCGCGCAGCGCCTCGTCCAGCGTCAGGATCTGCTCGGGATGCCAGCCGCCGGCGGGGTCGCCGTCGGGTTCCTGCCGCGTGATCGCCGCGTAGACGCCGGGCAGCGGGTTCCAGTCCTCCACCGGCGCGTCCGACCCCAGCGGCAGCCGCACGCCGTGGTCCAGGAAGGTGCGCCACGCGTACGCGCCCTTGACGCGTTCGGGGCCGAGCCGCTGCTCGGCCCAGCGCAGGTCGCTCGTGCAGTGCGTCGGCTGCACGCTCGCGAGCGCGCCCAGCGCCGCGAAGCGCGCGAAGTCGTCGGGGTGGACCACCTGCGCGTGCTCGACGCGGTGGCGGCGCGGCGGCGCGCCCGACGGGTCCGGCGCCTGCGCGGCCGCGATGGCGTCCAGCGCCATGCGGTTGCCGCCGTCGCCGATGGCGTGGATCGCGCACTGGAAGCCGCGGCGGTGCACCTCGCGCACCAGGTCGGCGAGGTCCGGGGCGTCGGTGACCGCGAGGCCGCGGCGGCCGGGCTCGTCGCTGTAGTCCGCCAGCAGCAGGGCGCCGCGGCTGCCCAGCGCACCGTCGGTGTAGTACTTCATGCCTTGCACCGCGAAGCGGTCCGCGGCGCGATAGCGCCCCAGGGCTGCCATCGATCCCGTTTCTGACCCTTCGAGATAGACGAACAACCTGATCGGCAGCCGCCCTTCATCCGCCAGCCGCTGTGCGATGTCGCAGGTCTCCGGCGTCTGCCCCATGTCGTGCACCGCCGCGAGCCCCGCGTCCGCGCAGGCCGCGAGCCCCGCCAGCAGCCAGCGCTCCTGGTCGGCCGCCGTGGAACGCGGCAGCACCGGGGCGAGCAGGTCGGCGGCGTTGTCGATCAGCACGCCGGTGGGCTCGCCCTGCTCGTCGCGCAGGATGCGGCCCCCCTCGGGGTCCGGCGTCGCGGCCGTGATGCCCGCGAGGTCCAGCAGGGCCCGGTTGACCCACGAGGCGTGGCCGTCGACGCGGCGCAGCACGATCGGCCGCGCGCCGGCGCCCTCGAGGTCGCGCCAGGTCGGGAACGCGCCGCCGGGCCAGCGGCTCTGGTCCCAGCCGCGGCCGCGGACCACCGCGACGTCCGGGTTCGCCGCGGCCCAGGCGGCGACCAGGTCGCGGGCTTCGAGGGCCGAGCCGGCGCCCTCCAGCGCCGCCTGCTCGCAGCGCTTGCCGATGCCCGAGACGTGCAGGTGCGCGTCGTGCAGGCCCGGCAGGGCCAGCGCTCCGGGCAGTACCACGATCTCCCAGGGCGTGTCGCGCGGCACGACGCCGTAGGTCTCCAGGATGCGGCCGTCGGCGCCGACGGCCACGGCCGCGGCCTCGGGCAGCGCGGGGTCGCCGGTCCAGAAGACCGGGCCGGTGTAGATGCGAACCATGGTGTCGGTCTCCTCCGGAACGCCGCCGCCGGCGACGGCGGCGGCCAGCAACACGAACACGATCGCGACGAAGCTCTTCATCCCGTCTCCCCTAGTAAGGCAACGCCGTCGCCAGCGAGTCCGCCGCCGCCCGCGGCAGCCGGAACTGCTGCGGCCGCAGCTTCAGCACCGCGTCGCGCCAGGCCTGCGGGTAGCCGACCTCGCGCGCGTCCCCGTTCTCGATGACGTAGCCGTCGTTGTACTTCGCGATCAGCGCGCCGGCCAGGTTCTGCCAGCGCGCGGCGACGCGCTCGGCCTCCCCCACGCTGTAGGTCGTCAGGTAGCGCGCGCACAGCGCGGGGTCCTGCGCGTGCAGCCGCGCCGCGGTCGCCTCGACCGCGGGCTGCATCGCGATCAGCCCGCCCTCGAGCTCGCGCTGGGCGGCGCGGATGTCCTCGATCATGTACGCGTACTTCAGCCCGGCGTAGTTGGCCACGAGGTTGAACACCCACCAGCCCGAGTCCCAGGAGAACTCCTCGAGCCGGCCCCGCGTGAACGAGGGCGGCAGCTCGGTGATCCCGGCGTAGAGCGGGAACCAGACCGTCGTGTCGGTGTCGTCGACGCCGTACCACAGGCAGCCGCCGACGGGGTCGGGCAGGCCGCGCCGGCACTGCGCGATGTGGGAGAAGCCGGTCTGCTGCGTCGAGATGGGCCGCTCCCAGGTGTAGGTCTCGCCGCCCTGCTCCCAGGCCATCGGGCGCCAGCGGTCGGGGCAGCCGAAGGGCCCGGCGTCCACGCCCTGCGTCATGTCGTAGTCGGTGCCCTCGTACTGGTCACGCATGAGAGCCATGACGTCGGCCAGGGCCAGCTTGCGGTCGGGCTTCACGAACAGCGGGTAGTCCGCGGCGCCGGCGACGCCGCGGTGGAAGTCGGGGCTCAGCGCCAGCGACGGCGCCGCCCGCCGCAGCAGGCTCCAGACCCGCGTGGCGGTGTAGCGCTTCTTCTGCGGGGGTGGCCGGATCGTATACCTCGCGGAAGTTGAAGGGGACCCCGGCGCGCGGGTCGTACCAGCCGTGCGCCTCGGCCACGCGGAACACGTTGCGCGAGTAGAGGCAGTTCTGCGGGTCGTCGGTCGGGAACTCGCCGATGCGGGCCATGTTCGCGTGGGCCGCCACGGTGCCGTCGGGCAGGCGCCGCGCCACCCAGACCGCGGTGTTGCTGCCGGGGCCGGCGCCGATCATCTCCAGCAGCCAGCACTCGCGCGGGTCGCAGAGCGAGAACGACTCGCCGGTGCTGCGGTAGCCGTTGGTCTCGATCAGCGAGGTGATCGGTGCTCGTTCATCAGGCCGACGACCGCGTAGGAGTGCGCCGGCCAGGGGATGCTCGCCGTCACGGTGCCGTCCCAGAAGCGCACCTCCTGCATCTCGCCGGGCGCGTGGTCGGCCGCCGGGATGCGCCGCAGGATGGGGTGGAACTCCCCGTCGCAGGTGTAGGTGATGAAGGCCGACCCGTCCGCCGAGGCGCCGGGGGTGACCAGCAGGTTGGTGCACGCCGCGGCGGGGGCGGCGGCCAGGGCGACGAACAGCATGAAGGCGAGCGACGGACGCATGGTTACCCTCCGGGTGTGGGGCCGCCGGGATCATAGCGGCTCGCCGTCGGCGGGGGAACCGCGGATCGGCGTCACGAAGAAGGCCCCGGCCGTCGCCGGGGCCTTCCCGCTACCCGGGGAACGGGCGCGTCACTTCACGAGGGTCAGCTTGCGCAGCTCGCGCGCGTCGCTCGTGCGCAGCTCCGCCACGTAGACGCCCGAGGCCGCCGCGCGGCCGCCGCCGTCGCGTCCGTCCCAGGTCGCGGCGTGCTCGCCCGCGGCCAGCGTCCCGGCGATGAGGTCGCGCACCAGGCGGCCCCGCTCGTCGAAGATCCGCAGGCTGACGCGGCCCTGCCGCGCCACGGTGAACCGCAGCTCCGTCGACGGGTTGAACGGGTTCGGCGACGCCGGCGCCAGGGCGGTCCGCCAGTTCGGCACTTCGCCCGCGCCGGTCGAGGCCAGGACGAGCTGCTCGGAGCCCATGACCACCGGCGCGGCGCGGCCCTGGGCGACCCAGGCGTCGTACAGTTCCTGGCCCATGGTGTTGGTCGTGTTCGCATCGCGCAGGAACTCGACGTACTCCTTCGAGATGCTCTGGTAGTAGAGCGTCACCTCGACGATGCTCGCGCCGGCGGGCAGGTCGTAAAGCGTGTCGTCCCAGAACTGCCCCTCCTGGTAGCCGCCGTAGCCGACCACCGGCGACTGCACGGCCTCCAGCTCGGCCAGCGAGGCGCCGCGCGGCGGGATGCGGTTGTCCAGGAAGACCGTGTCGTTCAGCACGAAGTGGAACGAGGGGCCCGCGTCGATGCCGAGCATCGCGCCGAGGCGGTGCGAGGTGCCGGGCTCGATGTGGTAGATCTTCGCGTCCGGGTCGTGGTTCAGCGTGCCGGTGGCCGGGTCGTAGGCGCCCGACTCGTAGATCAGGGTCGCCTGGTCGTCGAAGGCCCGCACGTTGATCCAGATGCGCCGGCCCTCGGGGTAGCCGCTGGGCAGCTTGTGGGCCGTCTCGTTGGTGACGCGCACCGTCACGCCCGGGCCGCCGCCGACGGGCGATTCGAAGACCTCGAGCGTGGCCGCCTTCTGCAGCATGGCGACGACGCGCGCCTTGCCGGCGTTCAGGGCCGTCTGGCTGAACTCGCCCGGGTACCACGCCGGGATCAGGTCCGGCACGAAGTGGTTGCCGCCGGTCAGGTCGTGCACGCCGAGGTCGGTGCGGATCGGCCCCGTGTCGGCGCCGCGGCCGGTCGCGTCGGCCATGTGGCAGTCCTGGCAGGTGGCGACGACGCCGCCCGGCTTGACGCCGGCGAACTGCGGCGCGTAGACGCCGCCCTCGGCGTAGGCGCTGACCGACCACTCGCTGAACGTGCGCTCGACCGGGAACATGTCGCGCTTGTCCCCGTCGGGGTGGGGCGCGTCGAGGGCCTGCACCTCGTATTCGCCGGGCGCGTCGCCGGCGACGAAGGCGGGGTTGCTCACATCGTGGCAGGTGCCGCACAGGTTGGCGGTGCGGTGGAAGGCCGAGTCCAGGAACTGGTGCGAGGCCTGGGCGTCCGCGTAGGGCCCGCGGCGGATCGGGTCGGGATCGGACACGGACTGCCCGTTGCCGTAGCCGAGCACCGGCGCGTCCAGCCGGGCGAGGATGGCCTCGTCCACGGCGGGGCTGACCCCCGGCTGGTAGAGCGGATCGACCGCGCGGTGGCAGGTGTCGCACTGCACGCCCTGGCGGTCCTTCGCCGTGACCATGCCGCCGGAGGTGTCGGTGGAGCGGCCCTCCTGCCAGCCGCCCGGGGTATGGCAGCGCAGGCAGAGGTCGCCCGAGGCGGGCGCGTCCTGCTCGGCGATGACCATCGTCGCGGAGAAGACGGGGTCGCGCATGGTGTTGCCCATCATGCTGCCGCGCCAGTTGGACCAGGGCTCCACGGCCGCGCTGTAGCCGCCGTGGCAGGTCGAGCAGGTGCCGTCGGGGTTGTCGTACACGCCCGCGCCGAAGGGCTGCGTGCCGGGCAGGCGGAAGTCGCGCAGCGTGGTGGGCGCGACGCCGCCGACGTGCGGCGCGATCGTGAAGTCGGCGGGGCTGTCGCCGTGACCGGCGTTGCCGGCCGCGTCGCGGGCCTGGACCCGGATCCGCGACGTCGCGCCCGGCAGGTTGGGCACGAACCAGGCGTAGCTGCTCGACGCCGGCAGGTTGCGGGCCACGGTCTCCCAATGCACGCCGCCGTCTTCGCTCAGGGAGATGTCGATCGCGGCGATGCCGCTCGGGTCGGTCGCGGTCCAGGTCAGCGTCGCGGTCGTGTTCGGCACGACGCTCTCGCCGCCCGCCGGCCAGGTCACCGCGACCAGCGGCGGATCGACGTCCGACCCGCCGGACGGCGTCAGGTGGTCGATCAGGTCGGCCTGGTTCACGTTCAGCGCGGAACCCGCGTTGGCGGCCTTGAGCCCGGGGAAGGTGGGCGTGTTCGAGAAGTTCACCGTGTCGGTGACCTCGATCAGCGCACTGAAACCGTCGTTGTCCGCGTCCTGCGGTTCGGCGGCCGCCACCGCGGCGGCGTTGGAGAGGCCGTTGTTGAGCCCGACCTCCACCGAGAGGCCGTAGGGGTTGCGCGGCCCGCCGCCGCTGAAATCGAAGTGGCACACGCCGCAGTGGTTGGCGTGGGACGGCAGCTCGTCCAGCGCGGTGTTCACGGCGGCGGGGTAGCGGGCGAAGAAGGAGTTGCGGATCGGGTTGCGGGCCGTGGCCGCACCCGCGAGGGCGACCAGGAGCGGGACGAGCAGGCAGATCCGGAAGCGAGTGCAACGCATGTCAGTCTCCTTCGGAGATTGGCTGCGGGACACTCCGGGGCGGCAGAGATCCCAGGCGGGCTTGGGTTGTCGGACACGGGCCGGGGGCAATTGTAACGAAAGTATCACGACAAATCCACCGTCATGATAAGATGACATCAATATCCATTATCTTTACACAAATGTTCTGGCTACGAAATTGTCCCTGACCGCTCGGCGCAATGGCGGTTGATCCTGTCGGGGCGCTGTGACAGATTCTGGCCATTGCGCCGCCTGGCGGCCGCCGGCACCCACCACCGCGAACCCACGGGATCCGCGTGACCGACCTCGCCAAACTCGCCGACCGCCCCCGCACCGCCGTCGCCCTGGTCGCGGTCCTGGCCGCCCTGGTCTACGCCGGAACCCTGGGCCACGCCCTGGTCTGGGACGACGCCAACGTCCTGGCCGGCGTGCGCGCCGCCGCCGCCCGCGGCGCCGGCGCCCTGCTCGGCGCGGAGTTCCTGCCGGACACCGGGTACCACCGCCCCGTCGTGCTGCTGAGCCTGCGCCTCGACGACCTGCTCGGCGGCGGCGCCCCCCTGCTGTTCCACCTGACGAACGTGCTGCTGCACGCGCTCGCCTCGGCGCTGACGCTGCTGCTGCTGCGCGCCTGGCTGCGCCACGCCGCGGCCGCCCTGGCCGGGGCCCTGCTCTTCGCGGTCCATCCCGCCCACGTGGAATCGGTGGCCTTCGTCTCGGGACGCACCGACCTCTGGGTCGCGGCGCTCGGGCTCGCGGCGGCGCTGGCCTGGACGGCGTGGCGGCGCGGCGCGAGGCGCGCCGGGCCGGCGGCCATCCTGCTCTTCCTGGCGTCCCTGTTCGCCAAGGAGTCCGCCTACCTGCTGCCGGCGGGACTGCTGGCGGTCTCCGCCCTGCTTCCCCTGGACGACCCGCGCGACGGCCGCAGGCGCGACCCGCGGCCGTGGTGGCGGCGGCAGGCCGGTTGGCTGGCCGCGGCCGCGCTGACGATGGCCGCGGCCGCGGCGCTGCGCCTCGGCGTCGCCGGCCTGGGCTTCGGCGAAGCGGCCGCGACCGCCGGCAGCCGCCTCGGCGCCGATCTCGGCACGCGCCTGAGCCACCTGCCCGCGCTCGCGGCCTGGTACCTGCGCCTGCTGCTGCTCCCCTGGCCGCTGAACGCCTACTGGTCCACGCAGCACCTGACCCCGGGCGTCCTGACCTGGGCGGCGGCGCTGCTGGCCGTGGGCGTCGCGGCGCTCGCGCGCCGGCGCGGCGCGGCCGGCGCGGCCTGGATCGGGCTGTTCCTGCTGCCGGTGCTGGGGTTCGCTCCCCTGCAGGGCGCGCCCTTCGCGGAGCGCTTCCTGTACCTGCCGTCGTTCGGCTGGTGCCTGATCGCCGGCGCGCTGTACGCGCGGGTGGCGGCCGCCGGCCGGGGCCGGCTCGCCGCGGGCGTGACCGCGGTCCTGGTGCTGCTGCTGGCCGCCGCGACGGTGGCGCGCGTTCCGGTGTGGAGGGACGACGCCACGCTGTTCACCGACATGGCGCGCCGCTCCCCCGCGGAGGACATCGTCCAGCACAACCTCGGGGCCGCCCTGCACCGCGCGGGCGACACCGCCGGCTCGATGGCGGCCTACCGGCGCGCGGTCGCCATGGCGCCGAACCACGAGCCCTCCCTGCGCGCGCTCGGCGTGGCCGAGGGCGCCGCCGGCAACTTCGAGGTCTCGTTCGACCTGCTGCGCCGCGCCGTGGCGGCCGACCCGCGGCGGCCCGAGTCCCACTACAACTACGCCGTGATCGCCAACCAGCTCGGCCGCGTCGAGCTCGCCGAGACCCACTTCCGGCGGGCCATCGAGCTGCGGCCGGACTACGCCCTGCCCGTGGCCGGCCTCTGCGAGCTGCTCGCCGCCCGCGGCGACGCCGAGGGCGCGCGCCGGCAGCTCGCCGCCCTGCAACGGCTGGACCCGCGCCTGGCCGCCGACACGCAGCGGCGCCTGGCGGGCACGTCGCCGTGATCCGCATCCTGGCCGTCGGCAAGCTCAAGGACGCGCGGCTGGCCGGGCTCGCGGAGGATTTCGCGCGGCGGATCCGGCCCTGGGCCGAGCTCGAGATCGTCGAGCTGAAGGACCAGGATCCCGAGCGCGAGGCCGCGGCCATGCTGGCCCGCCTCGGCTCGGCCGCGGGGCACGGCCTGACCGTCGCGATGGACGAGCGCGGCGACCCGGCGACCTCGCGCGAGCTGGCCGCCCTGCTCGGCGCGCACGGCTCGCTCACCTTCCTGATCGGCGGCCCCGACGGCCTCGGGCCGGCGGTCCGCGCGCGCGCCGACCGGACGCTGTCCCTGTCGCCGCTGACCTTCACCCACGAGACCGCCCGCTTCCTGCTGCTCGAGCAGATCTACCGCGGCCTGGCCATCCTGCGCGGCCACCCCTACCACCGCGACTGACGCCGCCCACGCTGCCGGACCGGAATTGAGACGTTGATCCGTCCGGCCGTCCACGCTATGAGTCTGTGCGGATCCCGGTCCGCCGCGGACCGGGCGCAACTCCGAACGACACCGGCATCGCGTTGCTCAAGGAGGAGTCATGCGCCGTCTTGCCACGGTGTCGTCCGTTCTCGCCGTCGCCTTCTGCCTCTTCCACGCCGCCTCGCCGGCCTGCGCCGGCTCGACGCCCTGGCGCTGGACCGAGGACTTCTCCGGCCTGCTGGGCCGCGACGCCGCCCTGACGACCGCCGACTGGGACACCAGCGCCGGCGAGCTTCACCTGCCGCGCCTGGAGATGGAGATCGTCGGCGCCTTCGACACGCCCGGCAGCGCCGCCGCCGTCGCCGCGGCGGGCGGCCTCGCCTTCGTCGCGGACGGCGCCTCGGGTCTGCAGATCCTGTCCCTCGCCGATCCGCAGTCCCCGGCGAACGTCGGTGCCATCGACACACCGGGCCTCTGCCTCGACGTCTCGCTCCACCAGCCCTTCGCCCTGCTCGCCGACGGCAGCGGCGGCTACCAGTGCGTGGACGTCAGCGATCCCGCCGCGCCGGTCGGCGCCGGCTCGTTCGCCACGGCGGCCTTCGCCTACTCGATCGACGTGCAGGGGAACGTCGCCGTCCTGGCGATCGGCGCGCTCGGGGTGCAGTTCCTGGACGTGACCGACCCGGCGAACCCGCTCCCCCTGGCCACGCTCAACACGCCCGGCACCGCCTTCAACGCGGTGTTCAGCGGCCGCTGGGTCTTCGTCGCCGACGGCTCGGCGGGCCTGCGGGTGATCGACGCCGCCGATCCCGCCGCCCCGGTGCTGGCCGGGTTGTACGACACCTCCGGCACCTGCTACGACGTCCTGGTGGCCGGCGGCCGGGCCTACCTCGCGGACTACGGCTACGGCGTGCTCGTCCTGGACGCGTCCGCTCCCGCGACGCCGACGTTCCTGGGCAGCTACGACACGGCGGGCCAGGCCCGCGGCCTCGCCCTGGACGGGCCCTTCCTGCACGTGGCCGATTCCGGGAACGGGGTCCTGGTCCTGGACGTCGCCGACCCCGCCGCCATCGCGCCGGTGCACGTGCGCGACACGCCCGGCCTGGCCAGCGGCGTGGCCGTCATGTCCGAGTTCACCCTGGCGGCCGACGCCACCGCCGGGCTGCAGGTGATGCGCCACCGTCATCTCGGCGTCGAGCCCGCCCTGGTGGCCGCGACGCCCGCGACGCCTTACGAGGTGTCCGACTTCCTGACGGACGGGCCGCTCGTCTACGTCGCCTCGTACAGCGGCCTGAAGGTCTTCGACCTGGGCGATCCCCAGTCGCCGCAGCTGATCGGGTCGCTGGCGGTCGGCTGCGGCGCGCTCGACGGCGACGGCTCCCGGCTGGTCGCCGTCGCGGGATCCGAACTGGCGGTCGTGGACGCGGGCGATCCCGCGGCGCCGGCTCTGGTCGGCGTGCTGGTCCTGCACGAGAACGGCGAGGACGTCGCCGTCGACGGTCGGTACGCCTACGTCGCCGCCGGCATGGCGGGGCTGGTGGTCGTCGACCTGACCGATCCGGCCGCGCCCCTGGAGGCCGCGATCCTGACGCTGCCGGGCTCCTCCCACGCCGTCGCCGTCGAGGGGGACCGGCTCTGCGTCGCCGCCCAGCACGGCGGCCTGATCGTCGTGGACGTGAGCGACCCGCTGGTCCCGGTCGTCCTGGGCTCGCACTACGGCGCGGGCAACGTCATCGACGTCGCGATGGCGGGCAGGTACGCCTTCACCACCGAGTACTACGGCGACGACGTGCGCATGCTGGACGTGAGCGACCCCGCGGCGATCGTCGAGATCGACGCCCTGGACGTGACGCGGCCGCGCCAGATCGCGGTCGACGGGCGCCAGGTCGCCTTCGCGGCGCAGGAGGGTCTGCGGATCGCGGACTTCGGACCGTCGGGCGGGTTCGCGAATGTCCGTCTGCTGCCGTTGGACGAACTTTACGCCGTCGGGTTCTGCGGCGACGATGTCCTGGTCAAGAGCTCCGCGGCCGGCCACATCGATCTCGTCCGGTACGCCCAGCGCCATCTCGACCCCGTGCGCAACATCGGCCAGGGCGGCTTCTCCGCGACCGCCGCCGGCACCATCCTGGAAGCGCGCCTGACCGCCGCACAGACCGGCGCCATCGCGTGGTTCGCCGACGCGGACGGCGGCGCGGACCTGCAGCCGATCCCCAACGCGCCGGCCTGGTCGCTCCTGAGCGGCGCCGGGCAGGCCCCGACCTGGCGGGCCGTGCTGGCCCACGATTTCTCGGCGACGGGTCCCGTCTGCGACGCCCTGACGTTCGAGGTCCTGCGCGACGTGCCGGTGATCGACGCGGTCGCGGACGTCCCCGGCGACCAGGGCGGCCAGGTGCGCCTGCGCTGGGCGCGCAGCTCGTACGACCGCGAGGGCGGCAACCCGCCGATCGCGAGCTACTCCGTCTACCGCCGCGTCGAGGACGGCGCCGCGGCGGCCGCCGCGCGGGACCCTCTGGGAGCGGCCGATCGCGCCTGGCCGCCGGGCGAGTGGGACTACCTCGTCACCGTCCCGGCCGACCGCGAGGACCTGTACAGCGTGGTCGTGCCCACGCTTTACGACTCGACGGCCGCCGCGCCGCGCCGCGCGACGTTCTTCGTGCGCGCCCGCGCGGACGTACCCGGCGTCGTCTTCGACGCGCCGCCGGACAGCGGCTGCTCCGCCGACAACCTCGCGCCCGCGGCGCCCGGCGTCTTCACGGTCGCCTACACCGCCGGCGGCAACCTGCTGGCCTGGGGCGCGCCGGCGGGCGGTGACGTCGTCGCCTACCGCCTCTACCGCGGCGCGGCGCCGGGCTTCACGCCCGCCCCGGAGAACCTCCTGGGCGAGACCGCGCTGACGGCCTGGCTCGACCGCGCGGCCGAGCCTTGGGCCTGGTCCTACCTGGTGGCGGCGGTGGACCGCGCCGGCAACGAGGGGCCGGCCGCGGCGCCCGACGCGCTCACCGGCGCTCCCGGCGCCGAGCCGCCCGCCGCCTTCGCGCTGCGGGGGGCCGCGCCGAATCCCTTCAACCCGAGCACCACGTTCAGCTTCGACGTGCCCGCCGGCGGCGGCGACGTGCGCCTGGACGTGCTGGACGCCCGCGGCCGGATCGTGCGCACGCTCGTCGCGGAACGGCGCGGCGAGGGCCGCCACGAGGCGGTCTGGAACGGGCGCGACGGCGCGGGGCGCCGCCTGCCCTCGGGCGTGTACTTCGCCCGGCTGCGGGCCGCGGGCTGCCGCGAGGTCATCAAGGTGACGCTCGCGGGCTAGGCGCACCGCCGGGGGGAGGACAAAGCCCTTTCCGCCTCCGGGGGCGTTCCCTATACTGGGAACCCGTCGAGTCGGCGGGACGTTCACGTCCCCCCTCCCCGATCCCGCGGAGGCGTCGTGCATCACCGAAGGCGAGCGTCACCCATGATCCGAGCCCTTGGCCGCGTTCTCGCGGCGGCCTCCCTGGCGCTGGCCCTGGCCGGCCCCGCCGCCGGCGCCACCCTGCTGCTGACCGGCACGCCCGGCGCAGCCGTCCGGCTCGACGGCCGCGATCTCGGCACGCTGCCGCTGGGCGCGCTGGAAGTGGCCGCGGGCGCCCACACGCTGTCGGCCTCGCTGCGGGGCATGCTGCCGCTGGACATGGAGATGCGGGTCGACGCCGAGGACGCCACGGTGCGCCGGCACCTGCGCCTGCAGCCCATGAGCCGCCGCGACGCCGTGACCTACAGCCTGGTGCTGGCCGGCCTGGGCCAGCGCTACGAGGGGCGGCCCCTGCTGGGCTGGGGCTTCACCGCCGCCGAGGTCGGCGGGCTGCTGACGGCCCTGGCGGGGGAACTGGCGGTGCAGAACCACCGCGACGACTACGATCTCGCCATGGCGAACTACCGCGACGCGCTGCTGCCGGACGACATCGCGGCCTACCGGGCCCAGGCCGCCGACGCCTGGAAAGCGGCCGATGACGCCGGCAAGCTGCGCGACGCCGCGGCGGCGGTCGCCGTCGGGGCCGTCGTCGTCAGCGCGCTCGACGCCTGGCTGCGCTTCCCGTCGCTCGAGGCGGGGGCCGGACCGGCGCCCGCGCCGCCGCCGGGGTTGGCGGCCGGACCGGCGGACGCGAGCGGCTTCCACGTGGGATGGAGCCTGCGGTGGTGACGAAAGGACCGACGATGACCGACCGCCTGCGCCCGCGCCTCCCGCTGATCGCCCTGCTGGTCGCGGCCGGCCTGGCCCTGGGCTGCACCCAGGTCCCCGACCCGCCGGGCTTCGACAACCCGCTGGATCCCGACGGGACGCACGGCGACCCGTTCAACGTCGAGGCGAACTTCCTGACCGGCGGCGTCGCCGTCACCTGGACCGCCCTCGACCTGCCCGGCGTGATGGGCTACGAGATCCTCCGCTCCGGCGACGAGGACGGGCCCTACAACGTCATCGGATCCGTCGAGCACCCGACGATCCTGTACCTCGACCGCAATTTCGCGCCGAACCTGCCCAACTACTACAAGGTCCGCGCCACCGACGCGTACGGCAACAGCACGCTCATCTCGGGCGTGGCGGCCGCCCGCATCGCCGCGCCGCCCCGCCTGGTCCTGGCCGACACCACCACGACCGCCACGCGCCACCTCGCCCTGACGATCGAGGTCGCGCTGGGCGACAGCGCCGCCGTCGACTCCCTGCGCAGCTTCGCCACCGCCGCCACCGTCGTCTTCGATGAAGAGGGCGCGGCCGGCCTGCCCTGGGACCTCGGACCCGCCGCCGGCGGCGACTGGAAGCACCTCTACGTGCGCGTCTACACGGCCGGCATCGCTTCGCCCGTGTTCCACGATTCGATCAAGGTCCGCTTCGCCCCCGACCTCAAGCTCGAGGGCAACCCGGCCACGCTGGCCGACCGCACCCCGGCGCTGCGGGTCATCGGCCCCGGCGTGACCCAGATGCGTTTCGCCCCCGACCGCGCCTCGCTGCAGGTGGCGGCCTGGCTGCCCGGCGACCACACGCACGCCGACCACCTCCTGGGCGATCAGCTCGACGCGCAGATGATCTACGGGGAATTCGCCTGCGACTTCGGCTTCACGGTGGTCGACAGCATCGCCGCGGTGCCCGACGACCTGCAGCCCCTGACGCTGACGGTCAACGGGGGCGCGGCGGCCACCAGCGCCCTGCTGGTCCCCCTCGCGGCCGACGTCAGCGCGACCCACATGCGCTTCGCCGAGTCGCTCCCCGAACTGGGCGTCACGTCCTGGCAGCCCTACGCCGCGCAGACGACCTTCGCCCACAGCGCCTGCGCGGGCGATCCGGCCAAGACGATCTGGGCCCAGTACCGCAACGACTGGGTGACCGCCGACCCCGTGAGCGGCGGCTTCCAGTGGCTGCCGCCCGAGGCGCTGGGCGTGACGATCGCCGCGCCGGACACCGTGACGTCCGGCGACGCCACGGCGATCACGGGCACGGCCGTCGCCGGCACCTGCGGCGATCCGCTGTCCCTGGTCGAGGTGGAGGCGGGAGCGGGCTGGCAGGCGGCGAGCGGGCTCGCGACGTGGACGTCCGCGTGGACCGCGCCCGCGGTCGCCGACACCACGACGATCACCGTGTCGGCGCGGGTCACCGCCGGAACCGGCACGTCGACGGACACGCACGACATCGTCGTGCTGCCCGAGTAGGCCGCGCGGGGCGCTAGAGGCGGATCACCCGCGCGGCCGCGTTCTGCACGCCGAGGATCTCGACCATGTTCGAGGCCCGGCCGACGGCCAGCTTCTCCCTCAGTTCGAACCAGTCGAGGCAGGTGCCGCAGCAGAGCAGCTCCACGCCGGCGTCCTGGAGCGACCGCAGGTCGGCCAGGGCCGCCGATCCCTCGCAGCACAGCTTCACGCCGGCGTTCATGAACAGCAGGTGGGACGGCGGGTCGCCCGCCGCCTTGGGCAGGTTCTTGAGGGCGGACAGCAGCAGCGCCGCGCCCAGTTCGTCGTCGCCGCGGCCCAGCGCGTCGCCGGCGATGAAGATCACGCTCCTGGACATCGATCGTTCCTCTTCCCGTTGCGGCGTCACTTCAGCAGCGCCAGCTTCTCCACGAACGCCGCCGCGTCCGCCGCGAACTTCACGAAGTAGACGCCGCTGGGCTGCGCGCGCCCCGCATCGTCGCGCCCGTCCCAGACGCCCTCGTGCCACCCCGCCGCGGTCGCCGGCGCCAGGTCGCGCACCTGGCGCCCGCGCTGGTCGAAGACGGACAGGCGGACCTCGCGGGCGCCGGCCGGCACGCAGTACTTCAGCACGGTCGCGGGGTTGAACGGGTTCGGCGAGGCCGGCAGCAGGCGCGCGGCCAACCCGGCGCCCGGCGTCTCCCCGGCCGCGGTCGCGTACTCGCCGTCGAGGCTCACCTCGTCCACCCACCAGCCGAAGCCGCAGAAGTTGCCGTCCTCGGCGGACCAGCCGCCGTCGGTGGCCAGCCGCAGCCGCAGGTCCAGCACCGCGAAGCCATAGGCGTTGTCGCAGGCGCCGATCAGCGACGACGGGATCTCCCAGGTGTCGGTGACGCAGGAGCTCGCGCCGGTCAGGGCGGCGATCTCCACCCACGGCGAGTCCGGGTCGCCGGCGCAGCGGCCCTCGACGTAGGCGAAGTCGTAGTCGGGCTCGATGTCGTAGCGGTGCCGCAGCGTGATCGCGGCCCCGGGCGCGATGCCCGCCGTCGTCCAGGTGAAGTCGGACCACCCGTTGCCGTAGCCGGGGCCGCACTCGAACTCGGGGTCGTCGACGCCGAACCAGAGCCCGCCGTCGCCCGAGCAGGAGCCCGCCATGGCCCCGTCGCGGTGGACGTAGCTGCGGCAGAACAGCCAGCCGTCGGTGCCGGCCTCGAAGTTCCAGGACAGCGATTTGCCGGCCTCGGCCCGGGGCACCCGCTTCGCCGCCAGCGAGAAGTCGAGCGTCACGTCCTGGCCCACCAGCGCGATGTTGTCCAGGACGACCCCGGTCGGGTCGCAGGCGTTGTCCGACGCCGGCGGGATCGTGTCGTCGGCGAAGCGGTCGCGGTCCCGCGGGCCGCCCCAGTCCGTGGTGTCGACGTTCACGGCCGACCAGCCCGGCCAGGCGTCGCCGTCGTCGCCGCGGTTGTAGCTGTCCAGCCGCAGCTGCAGGGCGTAGTCGCGGGGGCCGTCGAGGTGCTCGAACCAGTCGCCCGGCGCGCGGAACCAGGGGCTCGCCTCGACCACGTCCACCAGGCGGCGCTTCTCGTCGGCGTTGTCGGTCACCGCCTCGTCGACGTGGTAGACGACCAGGCCGGCGGCCCCGTCCAGGCCGAAGTCCACCTGCCGCCGGGTGAGCGCGGCGTCGAAGCCCAGGGGCTGGCGGTTCTCGACCAGGAAGTACTCGTCGCCGGTCGCGACGCCGCCGCGGAAGACGCGGTAGGCGGCCGGTTCGATCTCGGCCGGCGGCACGACGGCGCCGGGCAGGGCGGCGACGACCGCCACGGGATCGACCCAGCCCAGCTGGGCCTTGCACCAGGCGGACAGGTGCGTGGGGCTGCTCCCGGGCGCGTCGCCCGCACGCCGGCCCCAGGAGCCGCTGCCCATCAGGCACCACTCGCCGACGCCGCTGGTGCTGTAGTCGCTGTCGTAGAGGTCGGGCAGCCCCAGCACGTGCCCGTACTCGTGGGCGAACACGCCCATGGTGATCTGCTCGCCGTCCGCCGATTCCTCCGGCTCCACGGTGTAGCGCTTCAGCGCCACGCCGTCGGCCGTCGCCAGGGGCGTGCTGAACGACCAGGCGTGCGACCAGATGTCGTCGTCGTCGCCGGTCTGCTCGCGGCCCGGGCCGGCGTGCACGAAGAAGAAGGCGTCGACCAGGCCGTCGTCGTCGTACGAGTGCGGCACCCCGTCCGGCCCGTCGTTGTCGTAGAGCGCGTAGTCGATGACCGGGTCGAGCTGGGTCATCACCGCCGCGATCATCGAGCGCACCTCGAGGTAGTTGGTCGGGTCGATGTTCGCGTACGGCGCCGCCGCCGTGTGCCAGCCCGCGACCTGCCCCTGCACCCCGTAGAGGCCGTGGCTGTTCTCCAGGTAGTACTCGTGCAGGCTGCCGGTCGGATGGGAGCCGGTGCTGAACAGCATCTGCTGGTAGGCCGCGGCGGGGTGGGCTCCCGTGTCGGCGGGGTGGTCGCTCCACTGGACGAGCACGACCAGGCAGGAGCCGGTGCCGGTCGTCCGGGCGCCGCCGCCCGACTTGCGGGCATCGCGGGACTCGCGGTAGAGCTCGGCCTCCGGCCGGGCGTCCCCGGCGGCGCGGGCGGTGGCGGCAGCCCCCAGGCGGGCCAGCAGCGCGGGATCGGCGGCCACGGCGCGGAGCTGGCTCCACGCCGGCGCCCCGGCGGCCACGGCGGAGGCGACCGAAAGGAACACCGCGCAGCACAACGACATCAGGGGCGACCTCATCGGAGACTCCTTGCACCGGGAGCGACCGGGCGGGGCGGATTCGCTTGATGCATCATGATAAGTCCATCTCGACCAACCCGTCATCCTCTGGTTATGGCTTCGAAATTGTCCCTGGGCTGATGCTTGAGGTGCTTGGCCCCCCCCCCCGCCGGGCAAGCCAGAACCATATCATATGTTAATGGTATGAATTGCGAATTTTATTGACTTCGAAACCGTGGCCCTTTTATCTAGGGTGTTGGAATATTCACATCAGCGGGGCACCCCACCGCCACCCGTTCCCGCCCCGACACCGCGCGAAGGAGACCATCATGCGCAAGACCCTGAACGTGCTGGGGCTGGTGTCCCTGGCGCTGCTGCTCGCCGCGTCGGCCCTGGCCGGCGACGAGGGCGGCGGCAAGAAGCTCGACGGCAAGAAGCTGTTCAAGGAAGTCTGCAAGGGCTGCCACGGCGCCGAGGCGCCGGCCGGCGAATACGCGCCGATGTTCCTGATCCAGGAGCAGTGGACGAAGTTCTTCGCCGAGGACTACGCGACCACCCACAAGGGCCTGACCGTGTCCGAGTCGGACACGACCAAGGTCCTGGACGCCATCACCCCGGAGATGCTCGAAGCCATCCGCGCCTTCTGCCTCGAGGGCGCCGCCGACTCCGAGCATCCCATGACCTGCGGCTAGGCCGCACCCAACCCGAGGGGGACGAACGATGAAGAAGATCCTGGCTCTGGTCATCATGGCCGCCGTCGCCGCCGCGGGCGTCGCCGCCGCGGCCGACGACGACGTGGCCGCCCTGGAGAAGCGCCTCAAGGAGCTCGAGAAGCGCCTGCGCCCGCTCGAGGTCCGCGCCGCCACCGACCGCGTCGACTTCACCGGCGACCTGCGCTTCGAGGTCCACAACCTCGACGCCGAGGTGGCCGCCTACTACGACGGCATGGAGTTCCAGAAGAACTTCGTGAACACGATGTTCTACATGAACCCCGGCTTCGCCAACCCGATGCCGACCTCGGTCGCGGACATCGACGCCTTCGTCGGCGATCCCGCCAACTACGGCATGTACCACATGTTCCTGGACAACCTGCAGTTCTCCGACCTGCAGGGCGCCTACGCCCAGTTCGCGTCGAACCCCGTCATGTTCCAGCAGATCATGGGCCTGCTCATGCAGGACCCGGACGTGCCGGTGGGGAGCTACGACTGGAAGAACGACATCTTCTACACGACGCGCCTGCGCCTGAACATGCAGGCCAAGATGGGCGACGACGTCAGCTTCGCCGGCCGCCTGTCGATGTACAAGCCCTGGGGCGACAGCTCCGGCGTGCAGGTCTTCAACGGCGCCGCCTCGAGCATGAACATCGACGGCGCCACGACGCGCGTCCCCAACAGCGACCTGCTGCGGGTCGAGCGGGCCTACTTCAACTGGAACAACATCGCCGACACGTCGCTCTACCTGAGCATCGGCCGGCGCCCGAGCACCGGCGGCCCGCCGCTGCACCTGCGCGACGACGAGCTGCGCGCCGGCACGCCGCTGGGCACGCTGATCGACTTCCAGTTCGACGGCATCACCGCCGGCTACAGCCTGGCCGACTACTCGCACGTGCGCCTGTGCTACGGCCTGGGCTACGAGTCGGGCTTCGGCAGCGCCGAGAACCTGAAGTCGCCCGCCGACCGCATGAAGGACGTGCACTTCTTCGGCGTGAACTGGGACCTCTACGACAAGGGCGACAGCTACGTGCAGGGCACCGTGGCCCGCGCCTTCGACGTCACCGACGGCTTCAACGGCCTGGTCGTGATGCCGGTCAACCCGCTGACCGGCATGGCCGTGCCCGCGGGCATCGTCATGCGCTACAGCCCGTCGGCCAACCTGGGCGACATCGACCTGGCCAGCCTCATGGCCATGCAGCAGTGGCGGGGCTTCGACTTCTTCGCCAGCTACAGCTACATGAAGTCGCACCCCGACGCCGTCACCACGCCCTTCGGCGGCCTGTTCTGCGACCCGTTCGACGTGCCGCAGGAGCGCGACGGCACCATGTTCTACGCCGGCGCCCGCTACGGCTTCGCCGACGAGAAGACCAAGGTCGGCGTCGAGTTCAACCAGGGCAGCCAGTACTGGTTCAACTTCTCGCAGGGCGCCGACGACGTCTTCGCCCCGAAGACCGCGACCCGCGGCGAGGTGTGGGAGCTGTACGTGACCCACCGCATCACGCCGAAGCTCGTCGCCAAGCTGGACTTCATGGACTACCAGTACGACTACAGCGGCTCGGGCTGGCACCTGGGCGCGCCGAAGGACCTGGACCAGCAGCAGATGCTGGGCTTCCCGGCCTACAAGAACGCCACGAAGATGGCCCTGAGCATGACGGCCCGCTTCTAGCGGGCGCGACCGGACGTGATGAACTCGGGAGGCGCGATGAAGCACGCGATCATCCTCCTGGCGGTCCTGGCGGTCGCCGGCCCCTCGCGGGCCGGCGACCCGCCGGCCTCCACGCACCAGGAGTACTTCGAGCACTACGAGGGCACCGCCACCTGCCTGGGGTGCCACCAGGAGGAGGCCGAGTCCTTCTTCCACTCCCAGCACTACCAGTGGCTCGGCGAGACGCCGGACCTCGTCAACGGCGGGGGCCGCCGGTTCGGCAAGCTGAACACCATGAACGATTTCTGCACCAGCCCCGGCGCCAACTGGATCGGCAACGTCACCAACAGCGACGGCGCGGTGCTGGCCCAGGGCTGCTCGAAGTGCCACGCCGGCCTGGGCAAGCGGCCCGAGCCCGTGCTGAGCCGCGAGCAGCTCGAGAACATCGACTGCCTGATCTGCCACGCCTCGGGCTACCGGCGCGACCTGTACCAGAACGAGGCCGGCGAGCCCGTCTGGAAGCCGATCCTCTGGCGCAACCAGCCGGGCCTCGACTCGGTGTCCAAGCGGATCTCCCTGCCCAAGCGCGAGATGTGCCTGCGCTGCCACGCCGGCGCCGGCGGCGGCCAGAACTACAAGCGCGGCGACATCGAGTACGCGCTGGCGACCTGCGACCGCGACTACGACGTCCACATGGGCGCCGACGGCCAGGACATGGCCTGCACCGACTGCCACACCGGCGCCGACCACCGCCTGCGCGGCCGCGGCGCCGACTTGTCCGGCACCGATGTTGCCGGCCCGCGGCTGGCGTGCACCGAGTGCCACGAGGCGGCCCCGCACGCCGAGGCGGTGCTGGACGCCCACGCCCGCCGCGTCGCCTGCGAGACCTGCCACATCCCGACCTTCGCCCGCACCGACGCCACGGACATGAACCGCGACTGGTCGACGCCCCAGCGGCACGAGGAGGCGAACAAGTTCTCCGCCACCATCACGCTGGAGAAGGACGTCGTGCCCGCCTACGCCTGGTGGAACGGCGAGTCCCGCCTGCAGCCGCTCGGCGAGCCGGTCCGCGTCGAGAAGGACGGCACGGTGGGGATCATGCTGCCGCAGGGCTCGCGCAAGGACCGCGGCGCCAGGATCTACCCCTTCAAGCTGCACCGCGGGCGCCTGCCGGTGCTGGCCGACGAGCGCTGGCTCCTGCCCATCGCGGTCGAGGAGTTCTTCGCCGACGGCGACATCGACAAGGCCGTGCGCGAGGGCGGTCACGAGGCGTACGGGCGCGAGGACTTCGCCTACGACTGGGTCGACGTGAAGCGCTACATGGGCCTCTATCACGGCGTGCGCCCCGCGGAACATGCCCTGCAGTGCCTGGACTGCCACGGCGAGGGGGGCCGGCTGGACTGGGCCGCCCTCGGCTACGGCGAGGACCCGGTGCGCAAGCGCCTGAAGTAGCGGGCCCCGCGCGGCTCGCGACGGCGGGACCTCCCCGGAGGTCCCGCTTTTCGTTTCCGGTCCCGGGGCCGGCGGGTTATCCTGCGCCGGTCACCGCCCGGGAGGCGCCATGTCGGAACCGCAGGACCGGATCACGTCGGCGTCGCGGCGCGAGTACGAGCGGCGCATCAACGCGGTCCACGACCACATCGCCGGCCACCTCGACGGGCGCCTCGACCTCGAGGCGCTCGCCGCGGTGGCCTGCTTCTCGCCCTTCCACTTCCACCGGATCTTCACCGCCCTGACCGGCGAGACCCTGGGCGCCTGCGTGAAGCGCCTGCGCCTGGAGGCGGCCGCGAACGCCCTGACCCACAACCCGGACACCTCCGTGCTCGGCGTCGCGCTGGCCTGCGGCTTCTCCAGCCACGCCGTCTTCTCGCGGGAGTTCCGCCAGCGCTTCGGCGAGCCGCCGAGCGCCTGGCGCCGCCGGACCCGCGCCGAACTGCGCAACCACGGTCAAGCCGACCGCAAGGACGGCCAAGCGGCGCCGCCCGCGGCGGCGCATCCTGGGTTCGTGTTCCCCGAACCCGAACCAAGGAGCCCGACGATGGACGTGACGATCAAGGATCTCCCCCGGCAGCGCGTGGCCTACCTGCGGGCGACCGGCCGCTACGGCACCATGGAGCAGGCGCTGTGGGAGCGGATGTGCCGGTGGGCCGGGCCGCGCGGGCTGCTGCGGCCGGGCGAGCCCACCGTCAGCATCTGCCACGACAGCCCCGAGGTGACGCCGCCGGACCGCTGCCGCTACGACGCCTGCGTCCCGCTGCCCGCCGGCTTCGAGCCCGACGGCGAGGTCAACACCTCCGTGCTGCCGGGCGGGCGCTACGCCGTCCTGCGGGTCGACGGCACCGTCGCCGATTTCGGCCCGGCCTGGACGGACATCTTCGCCCGCTGGCTGCCCGGCAGCGGCTGGCAGTGCGACGAGCGGCCCTGCCTCGAGCTCTGCTACGGCGAGCCCGACCCCGCGACCGGCCGCCTCGTGTTCGAGGTCTGCATCCCGGTGAAGCCCCTCTGATCCCGAACGACGGCGGTCCCCACGCGAACGGCGCCCCGTCCCGAGGGACGGGGCGCCGCCGTGCGTGGGCGCGGATCAGGGGTCAGTCGGCGTCCGCGTCCACCACCTCGATGTCGCCGAGGCCCAGCTCGCGCAGGCCCGGCTCGATCACCGCCCGGTCGCCCACGATCACCAGGCGCATCGCGTCGGGGTCGAGGTGCTCGCGGGCCATGCGCGCGGCCTCCCCGGCGCCGACCGCGTCGACGCGCGCGCGGTAGGTGGCCCAGTCGTCCAGCGGCAGGCCGTAGAGCACCAGCTCGCCCAGCTGGCCGGCGATCCCCTGGATCGTCTGGAACCGCTGGGGGAAGGACTTGATCAGCTGGTTCTTGCCGGCCGCCAGCTCGGCGGCGGCCAGCGGCCGCTCGCCGCGCACCTCGCGCAGCTCCTTCAGCAGCTCGGCCACCGACTCCTTCGTGTACTGCGTCTGGACCGGGGCGTTGGCCAGGAACACGCCCCCGCCGGCCATGGACATGCTCGTGGTGCGGGCGCCGTAGGTGTAGCCCTTGTCCTCGCGCAGGTTCATGTTGATGCGCGACATGAACTGCCCGCCCAGCGGCATGTTGAACACGTTCAGGGGCAGCACGTCGGGATCGGCGCGCTTGAGGCCGGCCTGGCCGAGCAGGATCACGCTCTGCTGGGCGCCGGGGCGGTCCACGATGCAGATCCGCGCGCCCGGCTGCGGGCGGGCGGGCGGCACGACCACGGCGGGGACCGGCCGCGGCTCCCAGCCGCGCAGCGCGCGCGACACCGCGGCGACGGCCTCGTCCAGCGTGATGTCGCCCACCACGACGACGGCGGCGTTGCCGGGGCGGTAGTACGTCTCGTGGATGCGCACGAGGTCCTCGCGCGTGATCGCCTCCACCGAGGCGCGCGTGCCGGTGCCGCTGAACGACTGCGCGTAGGGGTGGCCCTCGCCGAACATCAGCTTCTGGAAGACCTTGGTGGCGGTCAGCTCGGGCTCGACCGATTCCTGGCGGATGCGCCCGAGGTACTGGCTGCGCAGGCGCTCCAGCTCGGCCGCCGGGAACGTGGGGTTCATCACCACGTCGCCCAGCAGCGCGAGGCCCGCGTCGAGGTTCCGCTTCAGGACGCCGAGGCTGACGTAGGAGCCGTCGAAGTTGCTGTACGAGCCGAGCTGGGCCCCGAGATCGCGCGCGAGGTCCGAGATGGCCAGGGCGTCGCGGCTGCGCGTGCCCTCGTCCAGCAGGTCGGCGGTCAGCGAGGCCGTGCCCGGCCGCTCGGCCGGGTCGACGGCCCAGCCGCAGCGCACCACCAGGTTGACCTGCACCAGCGGCAGCTCGTGCTTCTCGACGAGGTAGAGCTGCAGGCCGTTGGGCAGCTCCGCCGTGCGGATCGGCGGCGGCGCGAAGTCGTGCGCCTTCCCCGCCGCGGGCATCGCGCCGCGGTCCACCGCGAGGTCCGCGGCCGCGGGCTTGCCGTGCGGCACGACGTGCAGCACGGCGCGCCGGCCGAGGTCCAGGTGCCGGCGCGCGGCGGCCGTCACGCCCGCGGGCGTCGCGGCGCGGTAGCGGCCGAGGTCCCGCGCCAGGAAACCGGGATCTCCGGTGCGCACGTTGTAGCCGTTGAGCAGGTCGGCGCGGCCGCCGAAGCCGCCCACGCTCTCCAGGCGCCGGATGAAGCGCACCTCGTAACCGGTCTGGGCCCGGGCGAGCTCGTCCCCGGCGATCCCCTTCTCGAACAGCCGCCGCAGCTCCGCGTCGACGGCGCGCTCCAGCTGCGCGAGCTCGACGCCCGCCTTGGCCGTGACCTCCACCTGGAAGACGCTGCCGATCTCGCGGGAGCCCTGCCACGCCGAGACGTCCTGCGCGATCTGCTGCTCGTAGACCAGCGCCTGGTACAGGCGCGACGACTTGCCGCCCGTCAGGACCGAGGCCAGCAGGCCCAGCTCGGCGTCGTCGGGCGCGTAGAGGGGCGGCGTGTGCCAGGCCACGATGAGCCGCGGCAGCTCGACGTCGTCCTCGGCCGTCGCCCGGCGCTCGCCCTCGAGCACGGGCACCCACTGCCGGATCCGCTGCACGGGCCGCCCCGGGGGGATCGTGCCGAAGTACTTGGCGATGAGCGCCTTCGCCTCGGCCGGGTCGAAGTCGCCGGCCACGCACAGGCTGGCGTTGTTGGGCGTGTAGTAGAGCCCGAAGAAGTCCGCGACGTCCTGCTTCGTGGCCGCGGACAGGTCGTCCATGCTGCCGATGACGGTGTGGCTGTAGGGGTGCTCGGGCGGGAAGAGCAGCTTCGTCATCAGCTCGTCGGCCACGGCGTAGGGCTCGTTCTCGCCCTCGCGCTTCTCGTTCTGGACGACGCCCTTCTGGTTGGCGAGGCGGTCCTCGGTCATGGCCGGCACCAGGAAGCCCATGCGGTCGGACTCGAGCCACAGGGCCAGCTCCAGCTGCTCGCTCGGCACGTTCTCCCAGTAGTTGGTGCGGTCCTCGTTGGTCGAGCCGTTCACCTGGCCGCCGACGCGCTGCAGCGGCGCGAAGTAGTCGTCGTCGTGGTGCTGCGACCCCTGGAACATCATGTGCTCGAAGAGGTGCGCGAAGCCGGTGCGGCCGGGCTTCTCGTTCTTCGAACCCACGTGGTACCAGACGTTGACCGCCACCGAAGGGATCGTGTGGTCCTCGTGCAGGATCACCTCGAGCCCGTTGTCCAGGACGTACTTCTCGAAGGGGATCTCGGGCAGGTCCGCGGCGGCCGCGACCGCGGCGCTCGCCAGGACCAGCAGCAGGGGCATGAGACGGCGCATCGCGACAACTCCTCGCATCTCGGGTGAAGGCGGGCTTGTCCGTACGGAATATCGCTCAACCGGTTTCATCCGTCAGCCCGTCATTTGTCGACAGGGGCTGGACAAAACCAAGACAAGAGCCCATCTTGGCCCCAGAGGACGCAGACCGACACCGGAGTCCATTCCAAGGGGCCGACATGACCAGCTCGAACGGCCGGCAAGGGCCGGACACCCCGCGCCACTCGATCGCCGTGGTTTCGCGGCGCACCGGGGTCAACCAGCTCCTGCTGCGCGCGTGGGAGCGGCGCTATGGGGTGATCGTGCCGGGCCGGACCGCGACCGGGCGCCGCCTCTACTCCGATGCCGACCTCGAGAAGCTGCTGCTGCTGCGCCAGCTGACCGACGCCGACCACCGCATCGGCGACGTGGCGCACCTCACGGTCTCCGAGCTGCGCGCCCTGGCCGCCGACGTGCCGGGACCACCGCCGCGGCCGACCACGGACGCCGCCGCGGCGGACGGCGCCGGCGAACTGCTCGACCAGGCGATCGACGCCGTCCGCGCCCTGGACCACGCCGCGCTCGAACGCCTGCTGGAGCGCGGCGCGGTGGCGATGAGCAAGCCGGCCCTGCGCCGCGACCTGATCGTGCCGCTCATGGTGCGCATCGGCGAGCTGTGGCGCTGCGGCGACCTGCGCGTGGCCCAGGAGCACATGGCCTCCGCCATCGTGCGCAGCTTCCTGACCACGATGAACGCCCGCCACCCGATCCCGGTCGGCGCCCCCACCCTGATCGTCGCCACGCCCGTTGGGCAGTGGCACGAGCTGGGCGCCCTGATGGCCGCCTCCCACGCCCTGGAGGCCGGCTGGGACGTGCTCTATCTGGGGGCCAGCCTGCCGGCCGAAGAGATCGCCGGCGCCGCCGCCAGCCGCCGGGCGCGCGCCGTCCTGCTGAACCTGGTCTACCCCGCCGCCGATCCGAACATCGAGGCGGAGCTGCGCCAACTGCGCCGGCTCCTGGAACCGGGCACGGCCCTGCTGGTGAGCGGGCAGGCGGCGGTCAGCCACGGCCAGCTCCTCGCGGAACTGGGCGCGCCGCTGATCCGGGATCCGGCGTCCTTCGATCAAGCCATCAACTCATTATAAAATAATCGATTACGACAAACGCCCGCAGTCGCAGGGGAGCTGCGTCCGCCGTCCCTGCCTCCCCGCCCTGCATTGTTGTATATTATTTGTGTAGATATTTTCTTGACATAATCGATACACACCCCTAGACTGTTCTCACGGGCGGGGAGCGCCGCCCGGATCGCAAACAACGAGACCATCACAAGGGAGAGATCGATATGAAGCACCGCAACCTTCTGACGACCCTCGCGCTGGGCACGATCCTGGCCGCTTCGGCGACGCCGGTCCTGGCGGATTCCTGCGGGGACGGGGCCAAGGCGAGCCACGCGTCGGCCACCGCGACCACGACGATCTTCAAGACCGCCGAGCAGGCCGGCTTCACCACGCTGGTCGCGGCCGTGAAGGCCGCCGGCCTCGAGGACGTCCTGAACGGCAAGGGCCCGTTCACGGTCTTCGCGCCGACGGACGAGGCCTTCGCCAAGCTGCCGGCCGGCACGGTCGAGTCGCTGCTGAAGGACCCCGCGGCCCTCAAGAGCATCCTGCTGTACCACGTCGTGTCCGGCGAGGTCCTGGCCGCCGACGTGGTGAAGCTGAGCGAGGCCGCGACGGTCAACGGCCAGAAGGTCGCCATCGATGCGACCAAGGGCGTGCGCGTCAACGGCGCGAGCGTGGTCAAGGCGGACGTGAAGGCCAGCAACGGCGTCATCCACGTGATCGACACCGTCCTGCTGCCCAAGAACTAAGGAAACAACCGGCGCCCGCGCGGCGCCTCCGTCGAGGGAGAGAACCATGATGAACGACAAGAGCCTCAAGAACCTGCTGGCGGTGATGGCCGCCCTGACGATGGGCCTGGGCCTGATCGGCTGCAGCGACGACGACAACCCGGCCGATCCCGGCCTGGGCGACGGCGCCAAGCTGCGGGTCGTGCACGCCTCGCCGGACGCCCCCGAGGTGGACGTCTACGCCGAGGGCGTCGCGACGCCCCTGATCACCGGCCTCGGCTACACCGAGACCAGCGCCTACCTGGACCTCGATCCGGGCACCTACAACATCCAGCTGCGGGCCGCGGGCGCGGCGCCCACGTCCGAGCCCGCCTACGAGACCGGCGAGCTGACGGTGCCCGCGGACGCGGTCATCACGGCCGTGGCCGTCGGGCTGCTGGGCAGCACCGCGGGGGCCGACGCCTTCCGCGTGCTGCCGCTCGTGGAGGACTTCACCGCGCCCGGCGCGGGGCAGGCGGCCGTGCGCATCGTGCACGGCGCAGCCGACGCTCCCACCGTGGCGATCGACGTCGGCAACGACGGCACCCCCGAGATCACCGGTTTCGCGCGCTTCGCCGAGACTGGTCCGGCGGGTGTCGCGCTGCCGGCGGGCTCGCCGCTCGCGGTCGGCATCTGGGCGGGGTCCCCCCTGGCCCGCGTGACCGCCTTCACGACCCCGGCGCTGCCCGAGGCCGAGATCTTCCTGATCGCCACCGGCCTGCTCGGCGCGTCCCCCCGCGCCCAGGACGGGTTCGGCCTGCTGGCCGTCGGCCCGGCGGGCACCGTCGGCCTGATCCGCCAGAACCCGGTCGTGTTCGTGCTGCACGCCTCGCCGGATGCTCCGGCGGTCGACGTCTTCGTCGGGGGCACCGAAACCGAGCTGGTGGACGGCCTGTCCTTCGGCGAACTCTCTCCCGCGGTCCAGGTGCCCCCGGCGTCCTACTCCCTGGACGTCAGGGTCGCGGCCGGCGGCGCCCTGGCGGCCACCGTCGCGACGCCGGCCCTCGTGGCCGGCGAGCGCTACCTGGCCGTCGCCTCGGGCTTCGTGGGCGGCAGCGGCGTCGAATTCACCCTGCTGGCCTACGCCGACGCCTTCGGCAACGCCGCCGACCCGCTGGTCCGCGTGGTCCACGCCTCGCCCGACGCCCCGGCCGTCGACGTGGGCGTCTGGAACGGCGCGACGCTGACCCCGGTCGGCGCCTACACCGACCTGGCGTTCGGCGAGGCCTCGGCGCCGGCGGGCACGGCCCTGCCCGCCTCGGCCTTCACCATCGGCGTCGCCGCCACGGGCACCGGCACCCCGGCCGCCACCTTCGACCTCGCTCCGGCGGCCGGCCTGCGCGCCTTCGCCGTGGCGGGCGGGTCGCTGGCCGGCACGGGCGAGTCCTTCCGCCTGCTGCTGGTGGTGGCCTCCAGCTACCCGTGGCAGGTCCTCGAGGTGCTGCCGAACCCGTAACGCAGCGACCGATCCAACAGAGGGCCGGACCCGTCGCGGGCCCGGCCCTCGCCGTTTCCCGCCCGCCCGCCGCGCCCCGCGTCTTGCGCGCTTGCCGGTGGCCGCCGCCGTGATAAGCTGGCCCCGACCATCGACCGCACGATGAGATGGACCGCACGAAGAGCGCGTCCCCGCGGACGCCGGCGAAAGGCACGCCATGTCCCGTCTCACCCAGCGCCGCCCGACGAAGGCCGCGCAGCCCCCCGGCACCGTCGAGTACGTCGGGCAGCACAAGGTCGAGAACGTCGGGATCACGGTGCTCGACTACGGCCCCGCGAGCTGCCGGGAATCGACGCCCGCCACGCTCGCCGAGCTGCTCCCCCACCGCGACAGCGAGACCGTCACCTGGATCGACATCGACGGGCTCCACGACACCGAGCTGCTGCAGGGCCTCGGGGCGCACTTCGGCTTCCACCCGCTGGTCCTCGAGGACGTCGTCAACACCCACCAGCGGCCGAAGCTGGAGGACTACGGCGACTACCTGTACATCGTGGTGCGGATGCTGAGCTACGACGCCGAGAAGCGGGAGCTGGGCAGCGACCAGGTGAGCCTGCTGCTGGGAGAACACTACGTGTTCTCGCTCCAGGAGAGCTGGGGCGACGTCTTCGACCCCGTGCGCGAGCGGATCCGCAACGGCAAGGGGCGCATCCGCAACCACGGGCCGGACTACCTGGCCTACGCCCTGCTGGACGCGGTGGTCGACAACTACTTCGTGGTCCTGGAACAGCTGGGCGAGGAGATCGAGGAGCTGGAATCCCTGCTCGTCGAGGATCCCCGGCCGGAGCAGCAGCGGGCCGTCCACCAGCTGAAGCGCGAGATGATCCTGCTGCGCAAGAGCGTCTGGCCGCTGCGCGAAGTCCTCTCGGGCCTGGAGCGCACGGAATCGGAGCTGCTGCGGCCCGAGACCCGCGTCTTCGTCCGCGACGTCTACGACCACGCGGTCCAGGTCATCGACGTGGTCGAATCGTTCCGCGACATGCTGTCGGGCCTGCAGGACCTCTACCTCTCGAGCATCAGCAACAAGATGAACGAGGTCATGAAGGTGCTGACGATCATCGGCACGATCTTCATCCCGATCACCTTTCTGGCGGGCGTCTACGGCATGAACTTCACGCACTTCCCGGAGCTGGCCTGGAAGTGGGGCTACCCGGCGTTCTGGGCGGCCTCGCTGGCCGTCGGCGGCGTGATGGTCGCCTTCTTCCGCCGCCGCAAGTGGCTGTGACCGCAGTCCCGGTGCAACCCCGGCTTGCCGGCTGCGTCGGTACCGCGCAACTTGTCCGCTTCGCCGTGCGACCACCCGAACTCCGGAGACCGAGATGCGACGCCTGCTGCTGATCCCGATCCTGATCCTGATCGCCGTCCCCTGCACCGCCCTGGCCGGCCACGAGGCGGGCGCCCGCTTCGACGTGGGCGTCCCCAAGGGCGACTTCGCCGACAACCTCGAGGACCCCGGCTTCGGCCTGGCGGGCCATTACGCCTGGAGCCCCGCGCCCGCCTTCGCCGTGGGCGTCGGCCTGGGCTACCTGATCTACGGCAGCGAGACGCGCGTCATCGAGCTGCCGCTGGTCGAGGACGTGGACCTGACCACGACCAACAACCTGGCCGCCTTCCACCTGCTGATGCAGCTGCGGTCGCCGCGCGGCGCCGTGCGGCCCTACCTCGAGGGGCGCTTCGGCGGCCAGTACCTCTGGACGGAGTCCAAGCTCGAGGACCAGGACTTCTGGGACGACGACGAGGTCGGCAAGGAAGTGAACTACGACGACTTCGCCCTGGTGTACGGCGGCGGCGGCGGCCTGCTGATCGGCGTGCGCTCGCCCAAGCCCGGCGACAAGCGTCCCTGGGCGCTCGACCTGGACTTCAAGGCCCTCTGGCTGTACGGCGAGAACGCCAGCTACCTGACCGAGGGCGGCATCGAGCTCGACACCCGCAACTTCCCGGTCTTCCGCCCTTCGGAGTCGGAGACCGACCTGCTGCACGTCGAAGTCGGCGTCAACTTCCGCTTCTGAGCGGGAACGGAGACCGATGAGGACCGCACACCCCCGCCGGACCACCGCGGCGACCCTGGCGCTGGCCGCCCTGGTCGCCGCCGCGACGGCCGGCTGCGGCCGGCGGGACGCCGCGCAGGACCCGGCGCATCTGGCGGAGGTCGAGGCCTGGCACGCCGCGCGCGTCGAGCGCCTGCGCGACGAGACGGGCTGGCTGACCCTGGTCGGCCTGCACCCCCTGCGCGACGGCGCCACCACCGTGGGCTCGGCCGCCGACGCCGGCGCGCGCCTGCCCGCGTCGGCGCCGGCGCGGCTCGGCGTCGTCACCGCGGACACGGCGGGCTTCTCCTTCGCGGCCGAGCCCGGCGCCCGGGTCTACCGGATCGCGGACGGCGACACCGTCGCGGTGGAGCGCGCCGTCATGGCCCCGGACGTCCCCGGCCCGCCGACCGTCCTGCGCGCGGGCACGCTGCTCTTCCACGTCGTGGTGCGCGGCGGCCGCGGCTTCCTGCGGGTGAAGGACCGCGAGAGCGAGGTCCGGCGCGGCTTCACGGGGATCGAGCGCTACCCGGTCGGCGGGCGCTGGCGCGTGACGGCCCGCCTCGAACCCCACGACCCGCCCCGCGGGGTGATGGTGCCGGACGTGCTGGGCAACCTCGAGGAGTCGCCGAGCCCGGGCACCCTGGTGTTCGACCTGGAGGGCCGCGAGTGCCGGCTCACGCCGATCGGCGGTCCGGGCGAGGAGCTCTTCCTCGTCTTCGCCGACGCGACCAGCGGCGGGGAGACCTACGGCGGCGGACGCTTCCTGTCGGCCGACCCGCCGGGCCCCGACGGGACGGTCGTGCTGGACTTCAATCTGGCGACCAACCCGCCCTGCGCCTTCACGCCGTTCGCGACCTGCCCCCTGCCCCCGCCGGGCAACACGCTGCCGGTGGCGGTGCGCGCCGGCGAGAAGAGCTGGGGGCACCACTGACCGGGACCGGGCCCCCGCATTGCGCCGCGGGATCCCCGCCGTATCTTGCCGGGAAGCCACGACCTCCCCGGCGCGCGGCGCGACGCCCCGCACAGCGAACGGAACAGGCATGATCATCGCCGTCCTCAGCGACATCCACGCCAACCTCGAGGCGCTCGCAGCGGTCGTGGCCGACGCGCGCCGCGAGGGGGCCGGGCGCTTCGCCTGCCTCGGGGACGTCGTCGGCTACAACGCCGACCCCGTCGCCTGCATCGACCTCGTGCGCGATCTGCCGTGCCTGCCCTGCATCCGCGGCAACCACGACGAGATGGCCGCCGGCGACCGGGCCCTGCTGGGCATCAACGCCCAGGCCTTCGCCGCGATGACCTGGACCCGCGGGCAGCTCGACGCGGAGCGCCGGGCCTGGCTGGGCGGCCTGCCGCTGCTGCACGAGGAGCCGGACGCCGTCTACGTCCACGCGTCCCTCGACGCGCCGCAGGACTGGCACTACGTGCACGACGCGCAGGAGGCCGCCGCGAGCTTCGCCCACCAGTCGCGGCGCGCCTGCTTCATCGGCCATTCCCACCAGCCGGGCGGCTGGCGCGACGACGGCCACAGCGTGAAGCGGGGTCAGGGGGAGACGTTCGCGCTCGCCGCGGGCGAGCGCTGGCTGTTCAACGTCGGCAGCGTGGGGCAGCCGCGCGACCACGACCCGCGGGCCTCGTACGCCCTCTACGACGTCGAAGCCGGCGAGGTGCGGCTGCAGCGCGTCGCCTACGACATCGCCGCCGCGCAGGCCAAGATCCTGGCCGCGGGGCTGCCCGAGCAGCTCGCCAGGCGCCTCGGTTGACCCGGGCCGGCGCCCGTCAGCGCCGGGCGCATCCCCTGTCCCACCACGGCTTCACCGGCACCGGTCACCGCAGCCGGTCGCGGTACCGTTCGCGGAATTTCTCGAGCTTGGGGTCGATGACCAGGCGGCAGTAGGGCTGGGACTTGTTGTTGGCGTAGTAGTCCTGGTGCCCGGTTTCCGCGGGGATGAAGGCATCCAGCATCCCGATGCGGGTCACGGGGGGCCGCGGGTAGAGGCCGGCCGCCGCGACCTCGCCCTTGACCCGCTCCGCGGTGCGCAGCTGCGCCTCGTCGTGGGCGAAGATCGCGGAGCGGTACTGCGGGCCGACGTCCGCGCCCTGGCGGTCGGGCGTGGTCGGGTCGTGGATGGTGAAGAAGACGGCCAGCAGCTCCGCGTAGGAGAGGACCGCCGGGTCGAAGGTGACCTGCACGACCTCGGCGTGGCCGGTCGTCCCGGTGCAGACTTCCTTGTAGGTGACCGGGCCCGGCCCGCCGCCGGCGTAGCCGGAGACCACGCGGCTCACCCCCGCCAGCTCCTGGAACACGGCTTCGAGGCACCAGAAGCAGCCGCCGGCGAGGGTGGCGGTCTCGGAGCGGGGCGCGGGCGCAGTTTCGTTCACGGCGGGGCTCCTCGAGGGAATCAGGACCAGGGTGGCCGCGCAGGCGGCGACGACAACGGATCGGGCTGACATGGCGCCTCCTCGGGGCGGGGGAGACGGACAGGATAATCACGGACGCGGCAGACCCGCGACTGGCCCGCCCCTTGCACAGACGCCTCGGCGCCCCCACCCGAACCCGGAGCGGCCGGAGATGACGCTGGAAACCGACGGTTTCGCGACCGCCAGAGATCTGTACCTGAACCGCGAATTGAGCCTCCTGGAGTTCCAGCAGCGGGTGCTGGAGGAGGCCCGCGACCCGTCCAACCCCCTGCTGGAACGCGTCAAGTTCCTGTCCATCCTGGGCTCGAATCTCGACGAGTTCTTCATGGTCCGCGCCGGCGGGCTGGCCATGCAGCAGCAGTCCGGGGTCGTGGACCTGTCCCTGGACGGGCTGACCCCCGCCGCCCAGCTGGCCGCCATCCGCAAGCGGGCCTTCCAGCTGATGACCGAGGCCTCCCGCTGCTTCCACGAGGAGCTGCAGCCGGAGCTGCGCCAGGCCGGCATCCACATCCTCGACCACGCCGAGCTCAGCGAGAAGCAGCGCAGCCAGGTCGAGGCCTACTTCCAGCAGGTCGTCTTCCCGGTGCTGACGCCCCTGGCCCACGACCCCGCCCACCCCTTCCCCCACATCTCGAACCTCAGCCTGAACATGGCCGTCCTGGTGCGCAACGCCGACGGCGAGGTCCGCTTCGCGCGCGTGAAGGTGCCGGCCACCCTGCCGCGCCTGGTGCCGATCAAGCGCTCCTCGGGCGGCGTGAAGCGCGACGGCACCGTGCCCCGCAACCACTACTTCGTGTGGCTCGAGCAGGTGATCGCCGCCCACCTGGGCGAGCTCTTCCACGGCATGGAGCTGGTCGAGGCCCACCCCTTCCGGGTGATCCGCAACGCGGACTTCGAGATCCAGGAGCTGGAGGCCAGCGACCTGCTGGAGACCATGGCCGCCAGCGTCAAGGAGCGGCAGTTCGGCGACGCGGTCCACCTGGCCGTCTCGCCCGAGATGCCGTCCGGGATCCGCGACATCCTGGCGCGCAACCTCGGGCTGGTCGAGCGCGACGTCTACGTCCTGCCGCGGCCCCTCGGCCTGGCCGGGCTGGCGCAGGTCCACGACGTGGACCGCTACGACCTCAAGTTCCCCCCCTTCACGCCCAGCGTGCCGGCGCCGCTGCGGGCCGAGACGCGCGAGGGCGACATCTTCGCCGCGATCCGGCAGGGCGACCAGCTCCTGCACCACCCCTACGACGCCTTCGATCCCGTGGTGGAGTTCCTGCAGGCGGCCGCCCGCGACCCCCACGTCCTGGCCATCAAGCAGACGCTGTACCGCGTGGGGCGCGACTCGCCGGTGGTGCGGGCCCTGCTGCGCGCCCGCCGCGACTTCCACAAGCAGGTGGCGGTGCTGGTGGAGCTGAAGGCCCGCTTCGACGAGGACAGCAACATCGGCTGGGCGCGCATGCTCGAGCACGAGGGCGTCCACGTGACCTACGGCCTGATGGGGCTCAAGACGCACTGCAAGGTGCTGCTGGTGGTGCGGCAGGAGGGCGACGAGATCCGGCGCTACGTCCACCTCGGCACCGGCAACTACAACCACGCGACGGCGCGCGCCTACGAGGATCTCGGGATGTTCACCTGCGACCCCGAGATCGGCGCCGACGCCACCGACCTCTTCAACTACCTCACCGGGTACTCGGCCCAGAAGGACTACCGCCGGCTGATCGTGGCCCCGGTCAACATGCGCGAGCGCATCGAGGGGCTGGTGCGGCGCGAGATCGCCCACGCCGCCGCCGGCGGCAAGGCGCGGCTGGTGCTGAAGATGAACGCGCTGGTGGACCGGCGCCTCATCCACCTGCTCTACGAGGCCTCGCAGCGGGGCGTGAAGGTCGACCTGATCGTGCGCGGCGTCTGCAGCCTGCGGCCCGGCGTCGCGGGGCTGAGCGACAACATCCGCGTCACCAGCGTCGTCGGCCGCTTCCTGGAGCACAGCCGCATCTACTACTTCCGCAACGGCGGCGACGAGGAGATCTACGCGGGCAGCGCCGACCTCATGACGCGCAACATCGACCGGCGCGTGGAGGTGCTCTTCCCGGTGACCAGCCCGCCGCTGCGTCGCTACCTGCGCGACGACGTGCTGGGCAGCTACCTCGCCGACAACGCCATGGGGCGCGCCATGCTGCCCGGCGGCGGCTACGAACGCAAGCGGCCCCCCGAGGGCGGGGAGCCGGTGCAGGTGCAGCGCAGGTTCCTGGAGAGCCGCGGCGGCGTCTGGCGCCGCTGAAACAGGTCAGGCCTGCAGGTCGGCGTCCGCCACGCCGAGGCAGGTCCCCACCGAACGCGCCGCGTGGAGCCAGGGGTGGCCCGCCGGCACGGTCTGCTTGCGGCCGGCGACCCGCTCCAGCGGCACCGGCACGATCTCGGTCCCCCGCACCGCCGTCATCACGTTCACGACCCCCTCGGCCAGCAGGTCGGCGGCCTTCACGCCCAGGCGCGTGCACAGCAGCCGGTCGGCCGGGGTCGGCCCGCCCCCGCGCTGGACGTGCCCCAGGGCGGTGACGCGCGCGTCGGTCCCGGTCAGCGCCTGCAGCTGGCGCGCGAGGCTGGTGGCCAGGGACTCGTGCACCAGGCGGCGGCCGTGCAGCTCGTCGTCCGACCCCGGCGCGGCCTCGACCTTCGGCGCCCCGTTCTTGCGGTTCAGGCGGGCCGCGGCGGCCTGCTCGCGCGTGAGCGCCCCCTCGGCCACCACGACGATCGAGAAGCGCTTGCCGTAGCGGCGCTGCCGCTCCAGCAGGTAGTCCTTCACCACGTGCAGGTCGTAGGGGATCTCCGGGATCAGGATCACGTCGGCGCCCGCGGCCAGGCCCGCGCCGAGCGCCAGCCAGCCGGCGCTGTTGCCCATGACCTCCACGACGATGATGCGGTCGTGGCTCGTCGCGGTGGTGTGCAGGCGGTCGATGGCCTCGGCGGCGATGGTCATCGCGGTGTCGAAGCCGAAGCTGACATCGGTGCCGTGGACGTCGTTGTCGATGGTCTTGGGCAGCGTCAGCACGTCGAGCCCGCCCGCGCGCTGCAGGTGGTGGGCGTTCTTCTGGGTGCCGTTGCCGCCCAGGCAGACCAGGCACTCGATGCCGTGGCTGCGCGCGTTGGCCACCGCGACGGCGGTCATGTCCAGGACCTGGTCGCCCATCAGCATCTTGTTGGGCTTGTCGCGGCTGGTGCCGAGGATCGTGCCCCCGAGGGTCAGGACGTTGCTCAGGGACTGGGTGTCGAGGCGCTGCACGCGGTTCTCCACGAGGCCGCGGAAGCCGTCGCGGATCCCGACCACCTCCATGCCGTGGCGCTGGATGGCGGCCTTGGCGATGCCGCGGATGGCGGCGTTGAGGCCGGGGCAGTCGCCGCCCGAGGTGAGGATGCCGATGCAGCGGATCATGGCGGGGCTTCCGTTCATGGCGTGTGCCGTTCCCCGGTGGAACGCGGCGGCCGCCACCGGTCGTGGCGGCCGCCGGCGACAACATAGGAAGGGCGGGCGGTCCGCGGCAAGCGCCGACCGCGTCAGCGGGCCAGTTTCGCCGCCAGCGCGACGCCCTCCTCCAACGTGGCGATCGCGCCCGCGAGCTGCGCCTCGTAGCACGCGTCGAGGATCGCCTTGAAGCCGGGACCGGGCGCGAGCCCGAGCCCGATCAGGTGGCGGCCCAGGACCAGCGGCCGCGGCGGCGCGTCGCGCACGTCCAGCGCCGCGGCGCGCTCCAGCAGCCAGTCGCCGGCGGGGAAGCCCGGCCCGGAGCCGTCGCCGCGGCCGAGGCGGTCGGCCCGGGCGACGCGCACCAGGCGGTCGATCCGGCCCACGCGGTGCGCGAGGCGGCGGACCGCGGCGTCGCCCGCCGCGGCGCGGTGCAGCTCGTAGGGCCGGGCGTGCTCGCACACCAGCGGCACGACCTGCTCGACCAGGGCCGCCTGCGGCGTCAGCCGCGCCAGCAGGGTGCGGGTCGGCGCCTCCCCGGCCTCGAGGTGGCCGGGCGAACGCAGCCGCCCGTCCGCGAGGCGGGTCGTGGCCGGCTTGCCCAGGTCGTGGCAGAGCACGGCCAGCCCGACCACCAGATCCTCGCGCTCGTCGCCGAGGCGTTCGGCGGCGAACGCGTCGAGGCTGAGCCCCGTGTGGGTCCAGACGTCCCCCTCGGGGTGCCAGGCGGGATCCTGCCCGCAGCCGACCAGGGCGGCGAGCTCCGGGTAGAAGCGCAGCCAGCCGCTCCCCTGCAGGAAGGCGAGACCCAGGGACGGGCGCACGCCCAGCAGCAGGAGCTTGCGCCACTCCTCGAAGATCCGCTCGCAGGCCAGCCCCTCGTGATCCAGGCCTTGGCAGGCAGCCAAAGTCGACGTGTCGGCGGCCAGCTCGAAGCGCGCGCACAGCTGCACGCCGCGCAGCACGCGCAGCGGATCCTCCGCGAAGTGCTCCGAGACGCGGCGCAGGACGCGCCGCGCCAGGTCCTCGCGGCCGCCCACCGGGTCGACGACCTCGTCGGCCAGCGGATCGTAGGCGATGGCGTTGACCGTGAAGTCGCGCCGCAGCGCGGCCTCCCGCGGCGTCAGGTCCGGGTCGGACTGCACGAGGAAGCCGCGGTGGCCCAGGCCGGCCTTCGATTCGCGCCGCGGCAGCGAGACGTCGACGGGCGCGCCGCGCAGCTTCAGCACGCCGAAGGCCCGGCCCGTCCGGTCCAGGGGGTGGCGCGCCGCCAGCAGCGCTTCGAGGCGATCCGGAGCGACGCCGAAGACTTCGAGGTCGTGGTCCGCGGGCTCGCGCCCCAGCAGGGAATCGCGGACGCAGCCCCCCACCAGCAGGGCGCGGCCGCCCTCGTCGCGCACGGCGCGGCAGACGTCCAGCACGACGTCGCGCACGCCCTCGTCGACCGGCTGCCAGCGCATGGTCCGCACCTCCCTCGCGCCATCATCGCCGCAACGGCGGCGGCTGGCAACAGCAGGCGACGGAAAAGAGCGGGGGCGGCCGCGCGGCCGCCCCCGTCCCGAACACTTCCGACGGATCGGGTCTAGTACATCGCCTTGACGCTGCCCCAGGACTCGTTCGCCGAGGGCACGGCGCCGCAGTTCTGGATGATCGTCGCGGTGCCGCGCTCGGACGCGACGTACCAGTCGCCGTCGCCGGCGAACTGGTAGCGGTAGGTGTAGTGGTAGGTGCCCGCGGGCAAGTAAGTCGACATCCACACCACGTACTCGTCGTTGTTGCCCACGTCCACGTTGAAGACGGCGGGCAGCCACAGCCAGCTGGCGTCCGGGGTCGAGCCGACGGGGCCGAAGCCCAGCTCGGCGGTGATGCCGGTGCCCTGGCCGGGGGAATCGGTCACGCCGGACATCCAGACCTGGCCGAAGATCCCGGTGCCGGTGCAGGCCGGATCGGTCGTCTCGAAGGGCCACTGCAGGTTGCCCCAGCCGATCGACGAGGCGGCGGCGCCGCCGGCCATCGCGACCAGCGCCAGCGCCAGCACGCTCAACGTTAGCTTTTTGAACATCGGATCCCCCAATCGGAGCGGGTGGTGGCTAAGTCGCTGCGGGTTCGTCGCCGAGCCCGCGTTCGCGTTCCGGTCTCCATTACAACATATTTTCATGAAACAGTCAAGAAATAAGCATTTAGTGCTGTTATTTGCTGTTTTGGCCAGCAGGTGCCGTTTGGGTGCGGCGGCTTCCGTGCCCTATACTGGGCGCCACTTCATCCGCGAGGGGAACACCGTGGCCACCTGCCGCCGCCCGTCTTGCCCGCGTCCGTCGCTGCCGCGCGGCGCCGGATTCCTCCTGCTGGTGCTGGCCGCGGCCCCGCTCGCCGCACAGCCGGACACCGGGCCGGTGGCCGCCACGCTCGGGCCGGGCATCGTCCGCTTCGACGCCGATGCGGCGGCCCGCGACGCGGCGGCCCCTTCCCTGTCGATGATCCTGCCGGCGCCCCTGCCCGGCGCCGCCCCCGCCGCCACGGGCGTGCGGCCCGAGTTCTACCGCGTCGCGGGCCGCGCCGCCGCGCGCATCGCGATCCCGGAGGGCACCGATCTCTACGGCACCGGCGAGGTCTTCGGGCCGCTGCGGCGCAACGGCACCCGCACGGTCTGCTGGAACCACGACGCCTACGCCTACGGCGCCGACACGCCGCACCTCTACCAGTCGCACCCCTGGGTGCTGGCGGTGCGGCCGGACGGCACCGCCTTCGGCGTGCTGGCCGACACGAGCTGGCGCACGCTCATCGACCTGACGTCGGGCATCCTGTTCGTGGCCAACGGCCCGCGCTTCCCGGTGGTGGTCGTCGACCGCGAATCGCCGCAGGCGGTGCTGCGCGGGCTGGCCGAGCTGTGCGGGACCATGGACCTGCCGCCCCTGTGGTCCCTGGGCTACCACCAGTGCCGCTACTCCTACACGCCGGACGACCGCGTGCGCGAGATCGCCCGCGAGTTCCGCGCGCGCGACCTCCCCTGCGACGTCGTCTGGCTGGACATCGACTACCTCGACGGCAACCGCTCCTTCACCTTCGACCCCGTCGCCTTCCCCGACCCCGCCCGCCTCGACGCCGACCTCGACGCGCTGGGCTTCCGCACCATCGCGATCATCGACCCGGGCATCAAGCGCGAGCAGGGCTACGCCGTCTTCGACTCGGGCGAGGCGCTGGACGCCTGGGTCCGCACCTACGACGGCGCGCCCTACGTCGGCCGCGTCTGGCCGGGCGACTGCGTGTGGCCCGACTTCACGAACCGCCGCGTGCGCGCCTGGTGGGGCGGCCTCTACGCGGACTTCCTCGCCACCGGGATCGACGGCATCTGGAACGACATGAACGAGCCCGCGGTCTTCAACGTGGACAGCAAGACCATGCCCGAGGACAACGTCCACCGCGCCGACGAGGAACTGGGCGGGACCGGGCCGCACGCCCGCTACCACAACGCCTACGGCATGCTCATGGCCCGCGCCACGCGCGAGGGCCTGCTGGCAGCGCGCCCCGACCGGCGGCCCTTCGTGCTGACGCGCGCCAACTTCCTGGGCGGGCACCGCTACGCCGCCACCTGGACCGGCGACAACGTGGCGTCGTGGCGGCACCTGGACGCCTCGCTCGCCATGGTCCTGAACCTCGGCCTGTCGGGGCAGCCCTTCGCCGGCCCGGACATCGGCGGCTTCGAGGGCCGGGGCGACGGCGCGCTCTTCGGCCGCTGGATGGGCTTCGGGGCGCTGCTGCCCTTCGCCCGCGGCCACACCGGCAAGGGCAACATCGACAAGGAGCCGTGGGCCTTCGGGCCGGAGGTGGAGGCCACCTGCCGCCGCGCCCTGCAGGGCCGCATGCGCCTGCTGCCCCACCTCTACACGCTGATGCGCGAGGCGGCGACCACGGGCCTGCCGGCCTGGCGCCCGCTGTTCTTCGCCGACCCCGCCGACCCGCGGCTGCGCGACGTGGACGACGCGGCCCTGATCGGCGACGACCTGATGATCGTCGTGGACACGTCCCCCGGCGCGGGCGGCCCCGCGCCCGCGCTGCCCGCGGGCGACTGGCGCGAGGTGACGCGGCACGTCTTCGGCGAGGACGCGGACGCCGACCTGCCCCGCCTCTACCTGCGCGACGGCGCCGTGCTGGCGCTCGCGGCGCCGGCGCCGCACACCGACGCCGCGGCCGCCCCCGTCAAGCTGCTGGTCAACCCGGACCGCCAGGGCCGCGCCTCCTGCGTCGTCTACCGCGACGGGGGCGAGGGCTTCGCCTATCGCGACGGCGAGTTCGGGCTGTCGCGCATCACGGCCGTCGTGCGCGGCCCGCACGTCGACCTGTCGTGCCGCGCGCTGGACGGGCAGTGGCCGGCGCTGAAGGGCGCCGGCACGGTCGTCTTGCTCGTGGGCGACGCGGAGGCTACCGTCGAGTCGCCCTGGCCCGGTTCCTTCGACCTGCAGCCGTAGGCGCGCGCATGACCGTCCTGAACATCGTCCTGCCCATCTTCCTGGTCATCGGCCTGGGCTACGCGCTGCGCCGCCTGCGCTTCGTCACCGCCGAGGGCAACGCCGTGATCACGCGGCTGGTCTTCTACGTGGCGGCGCCGGTGCTGCTGGTGCGGGGCGCCGCCGGCACCTCGTTGCGCAGCAGCTTCGACCCCCGCATCCTGGGTGTCTTCATCGTGGTGAGCGCGCTGGTCGCGGCCTTGACGTACGCGCTGGCGTTCCGCTCCCGCCCCTCGCGGCGCGGCGTCTTCGCGCAGGGCGCGCACCGCGGCAACATGGTCTTCGTGGGCCTGCCGCTGGTCATGAACGCCTTCGGCGAGGAGACCGTCGGCCAGGTCGCGGTTCTGGTCGGCGCGATGGTCGTGGTCTACAACGTGATGGCGATCGTGGTGCTGACCCTGCCCCACCACAGCGGCGGGCCGGGAGGGCGGGTGGACCTGGCGGGCATGCTGAAGCGCATCGCGGTCAACCCGCTGGCGCTGGGCAGCGCGGGCGGCATCGTGCTGTCGGCGGCCGGCATCGGCATCCCGCGCGCGCTCGGCGGCGCCATGGACCTCGTCGGCGGCACCGCCCTGCCCCTGGCCCTGGTCTCGGTGGGCGCGGGGCTGGACCTGGGCCGCCTGCGCCGCGAACTGCCCGGCGCCATGTCGACCTGCGCCCTGAAGCTCGGCCTCTACCCCGCGCTCGTCTACTTCGGGCTGCGCGCCCTGGGTCTGGAGGGGATCGCCCTGCAGGCGCCGGTGCTGCTGGCGGCCACGCCCACCGCCGTGGTAAGCTACGTCATGGCCCAGGAGATGCAGGGCGACGAACAGCTCGCCGGCGCCATGGTCATCGGCACCACGCTGCTCTCGCTGCCGACGAGCATCCTGTGGCTGCTGCTGCTCGGCGTCTGACCGCCGCCGCCCCGCGCGGCGGAGTGCGGGGGATGGAGTGGAGACCGGCCGCCGCGACTTCCTGAAGCTGATCGCCGCCGCCGCGGCCGCCGGTGCGCTGCCGGCGAGGACCGGCGCGGCCGCGCCCGGCTCCGCCCCCCCGACCGCGCCGTCCCGCCCCGACATCCTGGTGATCATGGCCGACGACCACCGCCACGACGCCCTCGGCTGCGCCGGCCATCCCTACGTGCGGACGCCCGCCCTGGACCGCGTCGCGGCCGGCGGCGTCCGCTTCACGAACGCCTTCGTGACGACATCGCTGTGCAGCCCGTCGCGCGCCAGCTACCTGACCGGGCGCTACCCGCACCAGCACGGCATCGCCACGAACGCCGGCCGGCCGCTGAGGTCCGGCAACCCCACCTACCCCGAGCTGCTGCAGGCGGCCGGCTACGAGACGGCGTTCTGGGGCAAGTGGCACCTGGGCCCCTTCCCGCGCCCCCTCTCCCAGCCCGGGTTCGACCACTGGACCGTGCTGCGCGGCCAGGGCGCCTACGCGCCCAACGACATCGCCGTCGACGGGCAGGTCGTCCAGGAGGACCGCTACATCACCGACGCCTTGACCGCGCGGGCCCTGGAGTTCCTGGAGCTCCCCCACGACAAGCCCCTGCTGATGGTGCTGAGCCACAAGGCGGCGCACGCCCCCTTCGTGCCGGCCGCCCGCCACGCCGATCTCTACGCGGGCGAGAATCCCGATCTGTACTGGGCTCCGGACGAGGACGTGTCGCTCAAGGCCGTCACGGCCGAACAGGCGCTGTACGGGTCCTACCGCGACACGGTTCTGGACTACTACCGCTGCCTGGCCGCCGTCGACGAGAGCGTGGCCGCCCTGGACGCCGCGCTCGAGAAGTCGGGACGTCGCGACAACACGCTGGTGATCTACACCAGCGACAACGGATTCCTGCTCGGCGAGCACGGCGGGCTGTGGGACAAGCGGCGCGCCTACGAGCCCGCGATGCGCGTGCCGCTGCTGGTGCGGTGGCCGCGCGCGCTGCCGGGCGGGGGCCTCTGCCGCGAGCTGGCCCTGAACATCGACCTGCTGCCGTCCCTGCTCGAGGCCGCCGGCGTGACGTCGCCGCCCGGCGTGCAGGGCCGCTCCTGGCTGCCGGTCGCCCGCGGCGCGCCCGGCCGCGACGCCTTCCTCTACGAGTACTTCCAGGACGAGGGGCCGGTCGGTTCGCTGGTCGCCGTACGCACGCGGCGCTGGAAGTACATCGTGCCCCTCGACCAGCACGGCGGCCGCAACGCGCGCCGTCCGGTGGAGCTGTACGACCTCGACGCCGATCCCGGCGAGCTGCGCAACCTCGCCGGCGATCCCGCGTGCGCGGCGGCCCGGGACGAGATGGAGGCGGCGCTCGTGCGGCAGATGGACGAGACGGGCTACGTCTTCTGCGGCTCGCGATGACGCCCGGCCCGCGCGCGCCCTCCCTGCTGCTCGTCAAGCCCGCGGGCGCCGACTGCAACTTCCGCTGCGACTACTGCTTCTACCTCGACGCCGAAGCCCGCGCCGGCGCCGCCCGCCGGCGCATGGGCGACGAGGTCCTCGAGCGGATGATCGCCTCCTACCTGGCGCTCGACCTGCCGGTCCACGCCTTCTGCTGGCAGGGCGGCGAGCCCACGCTGATGGGCGTCGACTTCTTCCGCCGGGTGACGGAGCTGCAGGAGCGCCACGGCCGTCCCGGCACGGTCGTCGCCAACAGCCTGCAGACCAACGCCGCGCTGATCGACGACGCCTTCGCCGACCACCTGGCGGAGTACCGCTTCCTGGTCGGGTGCAGCCTCGACGGGCCGCCTCACCTGCACGACAGGCGGCGGCGCAGCGCGGGCGGCGGCACGACCCACGACCGCACGGTGGCCGGGCTGCGCCGGCTCCAGGCGCGCGGCGTGGCGGTCAACGCCCTCTGCGTGGTCCACGACGTCAACGCCGGCCACCCGCGCGAGGTGTTCGACCACCTCGTCGGCCTGGGCTTCGACCACCTGCAGTTCCTGCCCTGCGTCGAGTTCGGGCCCGGCGGCGCGCCGCGGCCCTGGACGATCTCGGGCCGGCAGTGGGGCGAGTTCCTGATCGGGATCTTCGAGGCCTGGCGGGACGGCGGCCTGGCGGTCTCGGTGCGCAACCTCGACGCCGTGCTGCAGCGGCTGGTGGACGATGCGCCCGGCGACTGCACGATGGACGACAGCTGCCGGCAGTACCTGGTCGTCGAGCACGACGGCGCGTACTACCCCTGCGACTTCGCCGTCGCGCCGGACCGGTGCCTGGGAAACGTCATGACCATGACGCCGGCGGAAGCGATGGTCACGGCGGGGATGGCGGAGTTCGGGCGGGGCAAGGCGCCGACCTCGCCCGCCTGCGGCGACTGCCGGCACTTCGACGTCTGCCGCGGCGGCTGCCCCGCCCGTCGCGACCCCCGGGAAGCGACGGCCAGGGAGTGGCTGTGCGAGGGGACGCTGGCCTTCCTCGACCACGCGCGGGGCGGTCTGCAGGAGCTGGCGGACGCGATCCGCGGCCCGCTTCACGCCCCGCCTCCGTTCCACGGCAGCCCGGGATCGAAGAAGTGCAGCCCCTGCCCGAGCCGCGCCCCGATCGCCGACGCCGGGTAGCGCGCCACCAGCTCGGGGTGGTCGAAGAACCCCGCCGCCCGCCGCTCCCCCCGCCCGACCATCTCGTAGCAGACGTCCAGCGGCCGGTCCACGTTGGGCGCGTACGCCACCCGCACCAGGCATTCCGACGCGCCCGACTGCACGGCCCGGACCGCCGCCTCGCGCGCCCCGTACGAGCCGATCCGGTCGATGTGCGAGAGGTGCTTGCCGGACAGCGCCCCGCCGCCGATCGGGACGCGCGGGCCGTAGAAGTCCATGACGAGCTTGCGGCCGGTCTGGCCGTTGTCGCCGTTGCTGCCGGCCTGCACCAGCGGGCCGTTCGGGTTGATCATCAGCTCGATCTCGTCCCAGCGGGCGCGCCAGCGCGGGTCGCGCTCCCGCGCTTCGGCGTAGGCCCGCGCGAGCGCCTGCACGATCCCCTCGCAGACGTCCATGAACGCCGCGTCCGCGCGCTGCTGCAGCGTGACCAGCAGGTGCTCCACGATCCAGCGCCCGCCCTCCTCGCGCAGGCGCAGCAGCAGCTTGCCGTCGGGACCCTGCCCGGCCAGCGGCCCGTCGGCGCAGGCCGCGGCCAGCGCCTCGCGCAGCACGTGGCAGAGGTAGTGCTCCGGCGGCAGGTAGCGCGTGCGCGCGTCGTAGCCGGCCCAGCCCAGCACCACGCTCTGGTCGTTGACCTTCCCGGTGAACCGCGCGGGGTCGCCCAGCACCTCGCACACGGCGCTGTGCACGGTGTAGCGGTTGGCGTCGACGTGGTTGCCCGGCACGTAGCCGATCGCCAGGCCCGTCTCCACCACGATGTCCCGCAGCGGGCGCGCCAGGGGCCGGCGCGTGCAGACGCCCCCGGTGAGCCAGAGCTGGCAGGACCAGACGGCGATCTCGATCTGGGCGTAGGCGTCCGGGTCGATCCGGACGCACTCGGCGACGATGGCGTCGGCGACCTGGTCGCAGAACTTGTCCGGGTGGCCGGGCAGGACGATCTCGCTGATGCGGATCATGGGCGGGCTCCTTTCAGCACGGGCAGTTGGGTGCAGGCGAGGCCGGCGCGCTCCAGCGCGGCCGGGTTGCCGTTGCGGCTCACGAGCACGTGCAGGCGCGTGCGCGCCGCCCGCGCCACCAGTTGCGGGTCCAGCGCCTCGATGAAGCCGTCGGTGACCACCACCGCGGAGGCCGGGCGCGTCCGGATCAGGTGTTCGAGCACGCAGGACATGCTGGTGCCGCCCGTGGTCTGCGCCTTCAGGACGCCGCCCTCGATGACCGCCGGCGCGACGTGGGTGCTGAAGGCCCAGAACGGGCGACGGATCAGGCCCGACAGCTGGCCGAGCAGGAGCACGAGGTGCGGCATCTCGTCGTACATGGACCCCGAGACGTCCAGGTAGACCTGGGCCGTGCCGGCGCGCTGCGGGACCGCGCCGTCCCAGCGGGCTTCCGGCAGGAAGGGCGTCCACTGCGACCGCAGGAAGGCGCGGCGGTCCTGCGGCGAGAGCACCGGCAGGCGGTAGTCGCGTGGGACATCGAGACGGAGGCGCGAGCGGCGGTCGGGCGTGAGGTGCCGCCGCAGGATCGCCAGCGTCGCCGCCCGCCACTGCCGCAGCGGCGCGTCGACCGCGGCGAAGAGCGCGTCGTAGGGATCGGCGCCGGCGCCGCGGCCGCCGGGCGCCCGCCAGATGCCCTCGCCGTTCATCTGCCGCATGGCCTTCTCGAGGGCTTCCCGCAAGGCGTCCGGCAACGCGTCGCCCAGCTCGTCGTGATTGCCGAGCAGTTCGCCGGCGTCCCCCTGATCGTCGTCCCCGAGCGTGAAGAGGCCCTGGCCGCGCTTCTCCGCGCCCGCCTTCGCCAGCTGTTCGGCCAGCTCTTCGATGTCGTCGGCGATCAGATCGCCGCGGTACAGCGCCTCCCAGGCCCGCACCCAGACCGGCAGCCGGTCGGTTTCGGCCTGGATCGTGGACAGCCAGCCGAGCTCCTCGGCGTTCATGGGACGGAGCAGCTTCTTCAGGCCGGGGCTGTCGGCGTAGTACCGCGCCATCATCGCGGAATAGCCGTCGCCGTGCTGGCGGTGGATGATGGCGTTGATCACCGCGTCGACGGCCAGGTGGCGGGCGGGCGTCGGCGCCTGGCGCTGCTCGGTGTGGCGCAGGACCACGTGGAGGAATTCGTGGAGGATGACCGCCTTCACCTCCTCGTCGCAGGCGCAGTGTTCGCCGACGAAGGCGAGGTTGACCAGCAGCCGCGGCCGGTCCGCGCAGGTCACCGCCAGCGTCGGCACCGTCGTGGTGTAGGCGACCTCCAGGATCTGCAGCACGGCGCGGATCGCGAAGGGGTTCTCGTCGATCAGTTCCAGCAGGATCGAGCGGAAGCGTCGTTCGTTCACGAGTAGAACCCCCCCAGGTCGAAGAGCTCGAGCCCGCGCCCGAGGCTGGCCTCGGTCCACAGCACGGGCCGCGCCGGGTCGTAGATCTGCGCCGTGCACAGTCCCAGCAGGAAGGCCTGGCGCAGCACCGCGTCCCGCGCGCCCCGCGCCACCGACACGCGCCCGACATCGGCGGGCAGCGGGCGGCAGGCCAGGCGCCGGTCGGGATGCGGGAACCTCGCGCGCAGCTCCTCCGGATCGGCGAAGCCCGCCTCGTCCAGCAGGCGCTCGATCACGTCGACGCACACCGCCGATTCGAAGCTCAGCCCGATCCGCAGCACGCACGGGCAGCGGATCGTGCCGTCGCCCCTGCCGAGCAGCGAGGACACGATGGTCTCGGTGCGGGTGCGGCTCATGGGACCACCCATGTTGGCGCGCAGGCCGGGCCGGTGCGCCCGCGGCGGCGCCCATCCCGCGGCGATCACGACGCCTCCCCTGCCGCGAGCTTCCTGACGCAGCTGTCGATCTCGGCCTCGAGGGCGGCGGGGTCCTCGGGGCTGACCCGCTCGACCAGGCACCAGTTGAAGAACTGGCGCGCCCGGTCGTAGCGGCCGCCGCTGGTTTCGAGCTCGGCCAGGACGCGCGCGAAGCGGTCGCAATCGGGATGGACCGTGCCGTGGTCGGTGAACCGCTCCTGCCAGGAGACCACGCCCTCCACGGATAGGACGGGGGCGGCGACCCGGGCGAGGTCGTTGACCCCTTCCGCGCCGAGGACCAGGCGCCCCTGCGCGGCGAACGCGTAGGTGGCGAACGCGAAGGCGGCGGCCCGCTCCCTGGATTCCGTGGCCAGCAGCCGGCTCACGGCCTGGGTGCACTCGTCCGGCCGGCGGCCGTGCACCATGAGGATGTCGAGCTTCCTCGCCAGCGGCCGCTCCACCAGGAACCGGTGGACCCAGCCGCCCTTGAAGGAGGTCCCGCAGTCCAGGGAGAAGCGGTGGGCCGCCGCCACGGCTTCCTCCCGGGCGGGAGGCCCCCAGGTCAGTTGCGGCAGGCTGGCCCTGAGCACGGTCAGCTTCAGTTGGTCGGTCAGTTCACCGGCGACGACCGCGGCCGCGAGCAGGCTGCGCGCCATCAACCGCACGCGGCGCGGAGAAACACGGATGCGCGCGCCGTTGAGCGCCGTGGCCGCGTTGGTGACGTATTCCAGGATCGCTTCGGGGCAATCGTCGACCTGCTCGCAGAAGGACGTCCGCCAGGCTGCGACCTGCCGCAGGAGCCGCCCCCCGTCGTCCGCGATCCGCCCCTCCCCGCCCGGATCGGCGACGAGGCGCCGCGCCTCGTCGTCCAGGCCGTCCCAGTCCGGCGCCTCCACGAACAGCGCGAACCGATCGGCCAGGGCCTGGTCCAAAGCCTCCGACCCCGCGTAGTCCTCAGTCCCACCCTGGTCGGCCGAGCACGGGTTCATCGCCGCCCAGCGGTAGCGCAGCCGGGGCAGCGCGATCCCCTGGACCCGACGCTCGTGCACGAGCGCGAACAGGCGGTTCTGGTGCTCGGGCTTGCAGCGGCTGATCTCGTCGATGAGCACCGACTCGGCGCCCCAGACCGTGGCCGGCGTCTCGAGGAACTTCACGCCGCCCCGCTCCTGGTCCGGGTAGGGGAAACCGACCAGATCGTCGAACGAGATCAGGCTGGCGTTGTAGTGGCGGTGCTCGAGGCCCAGGACCTCGGAGAGGGAGTTGAGCAGGTAGGTCTTGCCGGTGCCCGAGGCCCCGATCAGCAGGAGCGGGTCCTCGGAGACCAGCGCGGCCAGGACGACCGGCTCGAGCCGGTCGAATCCGTAGACGCCGAGAGCGGACAGACGGGAATGCGCACAGGTGGGCACGTGGTCCTCCTTTTAGCGGATTTGCCGGAATGGCGGGGCCGCAAGCTGGATTCAAATCCCCCGGCCCGTCAGGTGGGCCAGCCCTTCGCGCGGCGCCGCCGCTCACGGGCGGCGCCGGCGTCCTTCACTCCTTCAATGGTTCGTCGCTGCGTGCTCCCACAGGAAGTCGGGCATCTCGCGCCCGAAGTGCCCGTAGGCCGCCGTGTCGAAGTAGATGGGCCGCAGCAGTTGCAGCCGCGCGATGATCCCGGCCGGCGTGAGGTCGAACTCCGCGCCCAGCGCCGCGGCGATCTCCGCGTCGCGCGAGCGCCCCGCCGCGGGCGTCATGACCAGGAAGCTGACGGGCTCGGCCTCGCCGATCGCGTAGGCCAGCTGGACGAGGCACTTGCCGGCCCAGCCGCGCGCCACGACGGTCTTGGCCAGGAAGCGCGCCATGTAGGCGGCCGAGCGGTCGACCTTGGAAGGGTCCTTGCCCGAGAACGCGCCGCCGCCGTGGGGCGCCGCGCCGCCGTAGGTGTCGACGATGATCTTGCGGCCGGTCAGTCCGGTGTCGCCCTTCGGGCCGCCGGTGACGAAGGAGCCGCTGGGGTTGATGTAGTCCCGGTAGCCGGCGCCGCGCACGTTCGCGGGGATGACGGGGTCGACGATGTGCGAGCGCACCAGTACCTGCAGTTCCTCCAGACCGATGCCCGGATCGTGCTGGGTCGAGAGCACCACGGCCTCGACCGCCACCGGGCGGCCGTCCTCGTAGCGGCAGCTCACCTGGGACTTGGCGTCCGGTCGCAGCCAGGGCAGGGCGCCGGAGCGGCGGACCTCCGCCTGCCTCTGCATCAACCTGTGGGCGTACACGATGGGCGCCGGCATCAGCACGCCGGTCTCGTCGCAGGCGTAGCCGAACATCAGGCCCTGGTCGCCCGCCCCCTGGGCGCCCTTCGCACCGGCGACCGCGGCGGAGATCTCGCCGGCTTGGCGGTTGAAGCGCACCTCGACGCTGCAGCGGTCCGGATCGATGCCCGACTCCGCGTCGGTGTATCCGGTGCGGCGGATGACATCGCAGGCGATGTCCACGGCATTGGCGCGCACCGCCGCGAAATCCTCCTCCCGGGCCGTCCTGAACTCTCCCGCCACCACGACGTGCTGGTCGGCGAGCAGCGTCTCGCAGGCGACGCGCGCCGCGGAGTCCCGCGCCAGGAAGGCGTCGACGATCGCGTCGGAGATGCGGTCGGCCAGCTTGTCGGGGTGGCCTTCGGAGACCGACTCGGAGGTGAAGACACCGTCACGGATGAACATGAATGCCTCCCAGAAACACAACAGCCCGCTCAGCTTGGCGCCAAAGCGGGCTTCCTCTCGCTTTAGCTGGATTTGTATAGCGCCCGCAAGCTGAACTCAAATCGGCGCTGTGATGACTCCATGTTACGACATCCCCGAAGGATGTCAAGCGGTTCGGTCCGGACGCTTGCCGGCGTCGACGGCATGCCGGACGCATCCACCCCTAACGGAACCCCCTGCCGGCCTGTCTCCTTCACGTCGCCCCATCGGTTCCGGTCCGGATCCTTGCCCGGCACAACGCGCTCCGGTATGATCACGTCATTCACGAACATCGGGTGTTCATCGTCAGCGCGGCGGGCGGGTTCCGATCATCGACAACGGCACGACATCCACGATCGGGGACCAGGATGACGGCCGGCTCGTCGCGCGAGCCCGCCTGGGGGATGCGGCGGCCTTCGACCAGCTGGTGCGGCGCCACTACCGCGCGGCCTACGCCGTCGCGCTGTCGCTGCTGGGCCGGCAAGCCGACGCCGAAGACGCCTGCCAGGAAGCCTGGCTGCGCGCGCTCGAACGCCTCGACGACCTGCGCGACCCGCGCAGCTTCCGCGGCTGGCTGCTGCGGATCGTGCGCCACGGCGCCCTCAACCTGATCGAGAGCCGCCGCCTGCGGGCCGTCGAACCGCTGGACGACGAGCGCGCGGCCGGCGTCGAGGACCCGCGCCAGGACCTGCGGATCGTCCGCACGCGAGCCCGGCTCGAAACCGCGCTGGCGCAGTTGGAACCGGCGCCTCGCCAGGTCGTGGTGCTGTTCGATCTCGGCGGCTGGAGCCACCGCGAGATCGCGCAGCAGCTGGGGATCTCGGAAGTGATGTCGCGGCAGCACCTGTTCCAGGCCCGCCGCAGGCTCCGCGGCCTGCTGGATCCCGGCGAAGGGGAGGACCGACATGAACCGTGATGCCGACGCCGACCAGGAGCGACCGCTCGACCTGTCGGCGCTCGACCCCATGGCCGACCCCGCGCACTTCGCCGGACTCGGCAGCCGGTTGAGCCGGGCCGCCGCCGGCGAACTCGCCCGTCGCCGGGCCCGGCTCGACGTCTGGTCCTGCCTGGCCGCCTGGCGCAGGCCGGTCCTGGCGACCGCGGGGATCGTCGCGGTGGCGGCCTCGCTGGTCCTGGCGACGGTCCCGCAGCCGGCGGACACCCGCACGAGCCTGGCCGAAGCCGCCGGCGTCCCCGGCGCCTGGGTCCAACTGGCCCGGGGCTCTCAGACGCCGACCCCCGAGGCGCTCCTGCAACTGGGAACGGACCAGCCATGAAGAAGACCCTGGAATCCCTGGGCCGGATGCGGCTGCAGGCCCTACTGGTCCTGCTGGTGGTGTTCGTCATCGGCGGGCTCGTCGGCGCCGCCCTCGAGCGCGCCGGCCAACCGCGGCGCGAGCCGCCGCCGCGCACCGGCATCCCCCCCCACCTGCGCGACGAGCTGGACCTGACCGCCGACCAGAACCGCCTGATCGACGGGATCCTCGCAGATTACCGCCCGCGCACCGAAGAGCTGTTCGACCGCTTCATGCCCGACGTGCGCGCCCTGACCGAGCAGATGCGCGGCGAGATCCGCGCCGTGCTCACGCCGGCCCAGCAGGAGGTCTTCGACCGCCGGGAACCACCGCCGAACGATCGGGAACCGCCACCGAACGATCGGGAACCGCCACCGAACGACCGGGAGCCGCCGCCGGACGGCCGGGGGCCGCCCCGGGAGGGGCGCCGCCCGCCGCCGCCGCCGGACGGGCCCGCCGACCGCTGACCGACCTTGCGCACCGCCGCGCCGAAGTGCCACACTTCACTCGGCGATCGCAAGGAAGGACGGCCCGGTGCACGACGACCACATCCGACACAGCCTCGGCGAGCGGGTCAAGGAGCTCACGGCCCTGCACCGCACGGCCCGCTGCCTGCAGGACGCCGAGCGGCCGCTCGACGACCTCATGGCCGAGGTCCTGGCGATCCTGCCCGAGGCCTGGCAGTTCCCGACGATCACGGCCGCCCGTCTGCGGACCCTGGGCCGCGAGTGGGCCACCCCCGGTTTCCGCGACACCCCGTGGCTCCAGCGCGCCGCGTTCACGGCCCGCGACGCGCGCGACGGCGGCGAGATCGCCGGCACGCTCGAGATCTGCTACCTGGAGCCCCGCCCGGCGGCGGACGAGGGCCCCTTCCTGCGCGAGGAACGGGACCTGATCGACTCCGTGGCGGACATGCTGCGCCTGCACGTGCAGCACGTGCTGGCCGACGAGGCCCTGCGCGCCGCGCGTGACGGGCTCGAGCGCCAGGTGCAGGAGCGGACGGCGCAGCTGGAAGCCAGCAACGAGGCCTTGAAGGCGGAGATCGACGAGCACCGCCGGGCCCGCCGGGAGATCGAGCACCACCAGCGGCAGCTGCGGCGGCTCGCCTCGGAACTCTCGCTGGCCGAGGCCCGCGAAAGGCGGGCCATCGCCGCCGACCTGCACGACCACCTCGGCCAAGCGCTGGCCTACGTGAAGCTCCGGCTCGGCGAGTTCGCCGGCGACGCCGTGTTCTGCGGCTTCGAGCAGAGCCTGCAGGAGCTCGAGACGCTCATCGACCAGGCCATCCGCTACACCCGCACGCTGACCTGCGAGCTCAGCCCCCCCGTCCTGCACGAGCTGGGCCTGGGCCCCGCCTTGGAGTGGCTGGGCGAGCAGGCGCAGGCGCGCCACCGGATCCGCGTCGACGTGCGCGTCGCGCGCGACGCCGGCGCGCCGGGCGCGGACCTGGCCGTCATGCTCTTCCAGTGCGCCCGCGAACTGGTCGCCAACGCCGTGCGCCACGGCCGGCCGCGGCGCGTGCGGATCGACCTGCGCCGCGTGGGCGGCGACCTGCGCCTGGAGGTGGCCGATGACGGCGCCGGCTGCGACCCCGCGCGCCTGGTCGAGGCGGTTCCCGCGGACGGGCCCGGCGGCTTCGGGCTGTTCAGCATCCGCGAACGGCTGCGCCATCTCGGCGGCAGCCTGGACGCCGTCTCGGCGCCGGGCCGCGGCGCGACGGTGACCCTGCGCGTCCCCGCGTCGAACGAGGAGGTCCGGCCGTGACCCTGCGCGTCGTGCTGGTGGACGACCACCGGATGTTCCGCGAGGCGCTGCGCCCCCTGCTGGCGCAGACGCCCGGCTTCGAGATCGCGGGCGAGGCCGGCGACGGCCAGGCCGCCGTCGAGCTCTGCGCTCGGCTGGCCCCGGACGTCGTGATCATGGATGTCTCGATGCCCGGCCTCAACGGCCTCGAGGCGACCCGGCGCATCCTCGCGGAGCGGCCGCGGACGCGCGTGGTCGTGCTCTCGATGCACGCCGACCGCCGCTTCGTGGCCGAGACGCTGCGCGCCGGCGCCGCCGCCTACGTGCTGAAGGACGCCGGCTTCGCCGAGCTGGTCCGGGCCCTGCAGGCCGTGGCCGAGGGCCGCACCTACCTCTCGGAGCCGGTCCGCCAGCTCGTCGTGCAGGAGTACGTGGCCGGCCTGCAGCGCGAGGACCGCTCGGCCTTCTCCCTGCTCAGCGCCCGCGAACGGGAGGTCCTGCAGCTGGTCGCCGAAGGGGCCTCCACCAAGGAGATCGGCGACCGGCTCTCGGTCAGCGTCAAGACGGTCGAGACCCACCGCCGGCAGATCATGGAGAAGCTCGACCTGCACAGCGTGGCCGAGCTCACCAAGTACGCGATACGCGAGGGATTGACTCCGCTCGACTGAGCCCGCCGGTAAGGGATTCCCACCCCGGAAATCAGGTTCGCCGCCGTTGAGGCCCGCCCCGCCGCCCCGCACCCTTGCGGGACGGCGCGCGGAGGCCTTCCGCGCGCCCGCGGGACCCAACGCGGGAGGATCGCGATGTCGGCGTTCGATTCCGGCCACACCGGCTTCATGCTGGTGGCCACCAGCCTGGTCATGCTCATGACGCCGGGCCTGGCCTTCTTCTACGGCGGCCTGGTCGGCCGCCGCAACGTGCTGTCGATCATGATCCAGAGCTTCGTGTCGATGGGCATCACGACCATCATCTGGTACGTGTGCGGCTACTCGCTGTGCTTCAGCGGCGGCGCGGGCGGGATCATCGGCAACCTGGACCTGGCGTTCCTGCGCGGCGTGGGCCCGCTGACACCCTTCGGCGAGGGGCACATCCCCCTCTACGTGTTCATCGCCTACCAGATGATGTTCGCCATCATCACGCCGGCCCTGATCACGGGCGCCTTCGCCAACCGCATCCGCTTCGGCGCCTACCTGCTGTTCCTGGTCGCCTGGCTGTTCCTGGTCTACTTCCCGTTCGTCCACATGATCTGGGGCGGCGGCCTGCTGGCCAAGTGGGGCGTGCTGGACTTCGCCGGCGGCATCGCGGTGCACAACATCGCCGGCATGGCGGCGCTCGCCTCGGTGCTCTACGTCGGCCGGCGCAAGGTGGCCGACAGCGTGCCGCACAGCATCCCGCTGGTCGCGCTGGGCACCGGCCTGCTGTGGTTCGGCTGGTACGGCTTCAACGCCGGCAGCCAGCTGAAGGTCGACGGCATCACCGGCCTCGCCTTCCTGAACACCGACATCGCCGCCTCCTTCGCCGGCCCCACCTGGATGCTGCTGGCGTGGATCTTCGAACGCAAACCCAAGTTCCTGGGCCTGCTCACCGGCGCCGTGGCCGGTCTCGCCACGATCACCCCCTGCGCCGGCTACGTCACCCCCGCGAGCGCGATGCTGATCGGCGTCCTGGCCGGCATCGTCTGCTACGGCGCCGTGAGCCTGAAGAACCGCCTGCGTTGGGACGACGCGCTGGACGTCTGGGGCGTGCACGGCGTGGGCGGCGCCCTGGGCATCGTGATGCTGGGCCTGCTCGGCACCACCGCCGTGAACGCGAGCGGCCAGAACGGCCTCTTCTACGGCAACCCGAGCTTCTTCGTGAAGCAGGTCGTCGCGATCCTGGGTTCCTCGGTCTACGCCTTCGGCTTCACCTGGCTGATGCTCGCGGCGATCAACCGCGTCACGCCGGTGCGCACGACCGAAGTCGAGGAGCAGAAGGGTCTGGACGACACGCTCCACGGCGAAACCGCCTACGAGCAGGGGATCTGAGCGGCGCCCCGGCGCGCCGGAAGGAGACGGACATGAACAAGTTGACCGCGGCGGCGCTCGCCGCCCTGGCCCTGGCGTGGGTCGCCACGGCCCCGGCGCAGACCGCGCCGGCGGAGATCACGGGCTTCGTGGACGCCGGCTGGTCCGGCAACCTCGACCTGCGCGACGACGCCTTCACGGTGAACCAGGCCGAGGTCGACGTGACCCGGGCCTGGAACGAGCAGGGCGACCTGCGCCTCGACCTGGAGTGGGTGCACGACGGCACGGTTTGGACGGCCGCCCTCGAGCAGGCCTGGCTCTCCTGGCGCCTGCCCGGCCGCGCGGCGGCCGTCACGCTCGGCAAGTTCAACGCGCCGATCGGCTGGGAACTGCCCGACGCCCCGGACATGCTCCAGTACTCCCACGGCCAGTTGTTCACCTACTGCGCCCCGACGAACCTCACCGGCCTGATGTTCGCGTCCCCCCTCGGCGCCGCCGGCTGCGACCTGAAGGTCTACGCGGCCAACGGCTGGGACCAGGACGTCGAGACCAACGGCGTCAAGACCTTCGGCGGCCGGCTCGGCTGGACCGTCGACGGCCGCGGCGGCCTGGGCCTCTCGGTCATCAGCGGCGAGGACGACCCGGGCCAGTCCGTCCAGCGCACGGTCGTGGACGTCGACGCGACCTTCACGCCCAGCGAGCGCCTGACGCTGGGCGCCGAGTTCAGCCTCGGCAGCCTCGACGACGGCACGGCCGACGCCGGCTGGACCGGCTTCATGGTGATGGCCCACGCGAAGCTGAACGAGACCCTGGGGCTCACGGGCCGCTTCGACACGCTCGACGACGCCGACGACGCGATCTTCGGCGCCGGCACGGGCCAGCGCCGCAACTCGCTGACCGTCGCACCGGTGCTCGCGCTCGGCGACGGCATGCGGGCCCTGGCGGAGCTTCGCCTCGACATGTCCGACGAAGACGTTTTCGTCGACCGCGACGGCGCGGCGAAAGGCTCGACGACTTCGGCGGCGTTCACGATGACGTACAGCTTCTAGTCCGCATCGACGGCAGAAGGGGGCGGATCCCGACCGGGACCCGCCCCCTTCGTCTTCACCGCGGACCCGGTCGCTCAGTCGCCGCGCGGCGTCGCCGCCGCTCCGGGCGCCGGCAGATCGGTCCCGCCGCGCACCGACCAGCCCGTCTTCAGCCCGATCACGAACCACGCCAGCGCCAGCGTGCCGACCGCGAAGATCGTGTCGCCGATCACCCGCAGCCAGCGCAGGGTCTGCAGGTAGTCCTGCTGCAGGAACTCGGCCGAGCGGGCGTGCCACAGCCCGTCGCGCACGCTGGCCATCGTCTGGGCCAGGCCCACCGGCAGCACGCTGATCAGCACCATGGCCGCCAGGCCGATGTTGATGGCCCAGAAGGCGAAGCGGATGACCCCGTCCTTCCAGATCCGGCGCGCGGCCAACCCCTTCAGGACGAAGAGCATCAGCCCGATGCCCAGCATGCCGTAGACCCCGAACAGCGCCGTGTGGCCGTGCACCGGCGTGGTGTTCAGGCCCTGCATGTAGTAGAGCGCGATGGGCGGGTTGATGAGGAAGCCGAAGACGCCCGCGCCCACCAGGTTCCAGAACGCCACCGCGATGAAGCAGTAGATCGGCCACTTGTAGGCCTCGAGCCACGGCTTGGCGCGGCTGAGCGTGAGGTTGTGGTAGGCCTCGAAGCCCATCAGCACCAGCGGCACCACCTCCAGGGCGCTGAAGGTGGCGCCCAGCGCGAGCACCGCCGTCGGGGTGCCCGTGAAGTAGAGGTGATGGAAGGTGCCGATGATGCCGCCGGCCAGAAAGACGTTCGTGGAGAAGAGCGTAGCGGCGGTCGCCGTCTTCACCTTCAGCAGCCCCAGGCGCACGAAGAGGAAGGCGATGACCACGGTGGCGAAGACCTCGAAGAAGCCCTCCACCCACAGGTGCACCACCCACCAGCGCCAGTACTCGGCGATGGCCAGGTTGGTCTGCCGCCCCCACATCAGGCCCGCACCGTAGAAGCCGGCGATGGCCACGCAGGAGATCACCAGCATCACCAGCAGCGGGCGGTTCTGGTCGGCCCGCCGCAGGGCCGGCCGCAGAGCGGCGACCATCAGCCCGAGCCACAGGAACAGTCCGACCAGCAGCAGGACCTGCCACAGCCGGCCCAGGTCGACGTACTCGTAGCCCTGGTGCCCGAACCAGAAGTTCCCGACCAGGCCCAGCCGCTGCATGATGCCGAACCACTGCCCGGCCAGCGAGCCGGCGACCACGATCAGCAGGGCGCCGAACAGCACGTTCACGCCCAGGCGCTGGAAGCGCGGCTCGTGCCCCGACACCGCCGGCCCGATGAACAGCCCGGTCGCCAGCCACGAGGTGGCGATCCAGAAGATGGCCAGCTGGACGTGCCAGGTGCGCGACAGCGAGTACGGCAGCACGGCGCTCAGGTCCAGGCCGTAGAAGCCGTTCCCCTCCACGCCGTAGTGGGCGGTGACGGCGCCCAGGACGACCTGCACCACGATCAGGGCGGTGACCACCCAGAAGTACTTCAGCGTCGCCTTCATGGAAGCCGTCGGGGACAGCGCGAGTAGAGGGTCGCGTTCGGGCAGGATGTTCGGGTCGAACCCCTCCTCGCGGTTGGCCGCGTAGTACCAGGCGAGCAGCGCGATGCCGGCGATCAGCAGGATCACCGAGAAGCCCGTCCAGAGGATGAGGCTGCCGGTGGGCCGGTTGCCGACCAGGTTGTCCGGCGGCCAGTTGTTCGTGTAGGTGATGTCGTCGCCCGGGCGCTCGGTGACGCAGACCCAGGAAGCCCAGAAGAAGAACGCCGTCAGGTCGTGCAACCGTTCGGGGCCGATGACCGTGGCCTCGCGCATGGCGTAGGCTTCGCGCAGGTCGGCCTGCGCCGGGTCGCCGCCGAACAGCCCGCGGTAGTGATCCGCCACGGCGCGCACCGCCGCCACCCGCGCCGCCGACAGGCGCAGGTCGCCGGACCCGGCGTCGTAGGAGTTGGACCTCAACTCGGCCTGCAGCCGCGCCTCGAGGGCGGCGCGCGTCTCGACGTCCAGCCGGTCCGCGTCCACGCCGTGCTCCGCGCGCGACCAGGCGTTCAGCATGACCTCGGCCTCGCGGTGAAGCCAGTCGGCCGACCAGTCCGGCGCGACGTAGGCGCCGTGCCCCCAGACCGAGCCCAGCTCCTGCCCGCCGGTGGACTGCCAGACGTTCTGGCCGTCCTTGATGTCCTGCCCGGTGAAGAGCACCGCGCCGTCGGCACCCACCACCCGGGCGGGGACCGGCGGCGCCTGGCGATAGATCTCCCGCCCGAAGTAGCCGAGCACGGCGAAGGAGAGCCCCACCACCAGCCCGAAGACGATCCAGAGCCTCTTGTAACTCATCGCACCATCCTTTCCGTCGTGGACGATCCCGGGGCGTCGGCCCCGCTCCGAACTCGAAACATCAACACATGCACATATCCGCTGTTGCCCTAAAAAAAGGCCGTCAATCGGCCAGATCGGCCACCTTGGTCGCTGTGATCATCCGGGTGAAGCCGTCACGCACCCCGGCCCACTCGTCGTGCATGGCGCAGGGATGTTCGGAATCGCAGGCGGGGCGGCCGAGGGCACAGTCGTGGCGATCGGCGCTCTCGAGCCCATCGAAGATGACCAGCACGTCGCGGATGGGCCGCTGCCCGGCTTCCGCCTGGAGTTGGAATCCTCCACCCCAGCCCTTCCTCGACTCCACCAATCCGGCCTTGCGCAACTGATTGAGGATCTTGGACAGGTAGTTGACGGGGATCCCGGTCGCAGCCGCGACTTCCTCGCCACGCAGCCTCTCATGGGGGCGTGCGGCCAGGATCGCGAGCACGTGCAGGGCGTAGCGGGCTGTCCGGCTGATCATCTCAAGCACCTCAATGGATGTATATATCCATTGAAATGCCGTTTGTCAACCCTGTATCGCGGTGGAGGCGGCTACTTGCCCTTGATCGACTTGGCGGACCGCCCTGAGGCTTGTGCCGGATCGGCTCCCCCGCGCTTCGCGCAGGGTTTCCGACGGGACCCCGCGCCCGCCGGCGACCGCAGGCCCGCGATGGTCGTGTCGTCCAGCATCCCCTCGTAGCTGTCCCTGACGCGGCTCCACTGGTCGTGCAGGGGACAGGGGGCCGCGTCGTCGCAGCTCTCGAAGCCGAACACGCAGGTGCTGACCCCGGCGGCGCCCTTGCCGTCGATGATGGCCAGCACGTCACCGATCGGCCGCTTCAGGGATGCGGGCCTGAGACGGTAGCCCCCGCCCCACCCCTTCAGCGACTCGACGACGCCTTCCTTGGCCAGCCGGCTCAGGATCTTCGAGAGGTAGTTGGCGGGCACGCAGGTCTCGGCGGAGATCCGCTCGACGGGGCGCCACTCCGTACCGGCATCGACGAGGTTTCCCAGGATGATCAAGGCGTAGCGTGCCGTCTGGCTGAGCATGATCAGGCGTCCGTCCGTTTCCATTCCAGACCGATGTTCCGAGCGGTCGCGAGGGCCACCCCCGCCGCGAACACGACGAGGAACAGAGTACCAAAGTTCGGCAGGGAATGCGTCGTGAAGTTCGCGATCTGCTTGGTTCCGATCACCACGGGCATGAACGGTTCGACCTTGATAGCCGCCTCGGGCGCCAGCCGGTGCCCGAAGTTGTAGAGCATCAGGATGAACCGCCCGAAGAAGAAGACCGTGACGTAGGCGAGCAGCACGCACAGGTCGACCAGGTCGCGGAGCGTGCCCAGGGCCGCCGCCCGCAGGGCGAGCAGCGCCAGGAAGCCGAACGCGAAGGGGATCCAGCCCAGTTCCGGGATGCTGCTGCGCTCGATCTTCATCATCCCGATGTAGTGGTTGAGGTTGTTGATCTCGGCGATGTCGCGCCCGTCGTGGCCGCCGCTCAGGCGGTAGGCGTAGATGTCCATGCTCAAGCCCTGCGGGTACTGGGGCGCCTCCATGCGGATCGTCCACAGGGGGAAGAGGAAGCTGGCCGCCAGCGGGAGCACCAGCAGCGCGATCCCCAGCCGGACCCCGTTGCGGATCGGCCGGTCGAGGACCCGGGTCCATTTCTGCAGGATCGCCGCCATGATCTCTCCTCCCTCATGATGACAAGTTCAAACCAGGTCGCCGCGCACGAACCGGCGCAGGGCGACGAGCCAGGCGAGCGTGCCCAGGATCGCCGGCGAGGCGACGCCCAGCACCGTCACCCAGGCGGGTCCCAGGCGGTGCGTCAGGTAGAAGCCGACCGGCCCGAGGATGGCGAGCGTGGGTTCCGCCGAGCTCAGCAGCGCCAGCCGTGCGGCCTCGACCGGGTTCAGGGCGGCCAGCGCGATGACCGTCGGCGCGTGCAGCCGGAAGCGGAGCATCAGCCCGATCAGGCCGAAGTCCAGCAGCGCGGCGCCGAGCACCCAGACCCCGAGCAGCACCAGGACCGCCCGCGCCGGCTGCCGCACCACGACGCTGATCGCCAGCCCCACGCCCGTGAAGGCCCAGATCAGCGCGCCGCAGACGGCCAGGCTGCGGCCCAGCACGAGCCAGGGCACCGGGTTCGCCAGCAGCAGGCGTCCCAGCAGGGCGGTGACCAGCATCAGCGCCGCGAAGGGCAGGAAGATCACCGCGTACCTGACGGCGGTCAGCGCCAGGAAGTACTCGTGGCGCGCGAAGGGGTGGCTGAAGAGCAGCTCGAGCGAGCCGTCCTCGCGGGCCCGGTTGACGAGCTGGCCGGTGGCGACCAGCGCCAGCAGGGGCAGCAGCAGGACCAGGACGTGGCTGACCGACAGCAGCACCCGGCCGGTCCCGGTGAAGCCCAGGACGGTGGACTCGCGCAGCCCCACGAGCACGAAGATCCCCGCCAACACCGCGTACAGCGTCACCGAGAAGGCCAGCCAGCGCGAGCGGAAGACCTCGGCGAGATCCAGGCGCGCCAGCGCCGCCACCCGCCCGCGGTCAGTCGTGCGCATGGCCCGCCGCCCTGCTCGCGGCCAGGACCCGCTCACGCGCCTCGTCGAAGGCGAGGCCGCCCTCGGCCGCACGGTCGACCGCGCCGAGGCCGTAATCCATGGGCGACGGCCCCGCCGCCACGAAGCCGACCTCATCCCGCGCCACCCAGCGGTCCTCGCGCACGTGGTGGACGTAGACGGCGTGGACCAGCGGCGCGGTCGCCTCGAGGTACATGAAGAGGCAGCCCACGTCGTCGAAGTCCAGCACCGACCCGTCGGCGAGCTGCAGCTGCGCCGCGTAGGCCGGCTCGCTGACCGCCATGCGGCACTCGGCGCAGGACGTCTTGTCCCAGACCACGGGCCGCGGCCCCTGCGGCAGGGATTCCGATCGCGAGACGAAGAGGGCGAGCCCTCCCGCAGCCAGGACGACCGCGGCGGCGGGCCACAGGCAACGGCGCCAAATCCCGTGGCGAGCGTTCATGAATCCTCCTTCGGCACGTACGTCCCGTCGATCGTCTCCAGGTCCCGCACGTGCACCGACGAGAGGCTGCCCTCCAGCGCCGCGAACATCTCGCGCAGCACGGCGAGCCCCTCGGCGCGGGTCAGGATGCGGGACCAGTCGCCGGCGCCGCCGGGGGCGAAGCCCCGTGCGCCCAGCCACGCGGCGGCCGGCGCCGCGGACGTCTGCACCTCGATCAGGCTGTGCGCCGACCCGCGCAGGTAGTCGGCGATCGGGCCCTGCCAGGCCAGGCGCCCCTCCTCGAGCACGATCACGTGCTGCACGAGGTGGCGGACCTCGTCCAGCCGGTGCGAGCAGAGCAGCAGCGTCGCCCCGGCGGCGCGCTCGCGCACGAGCCGGTAGAAGACCAGGCGGCTCGCCGCGTCCAGGCTCGCCGTGGGCTCGTCCAGCAGCATCAGCCCCGCCTCGCTCGCGAAGGCCAGCGAGAGCAGCAGCTTCTGCTTCATGCCGCCGGAGAGCGCGCGCACCGGGCGGCCCGACACCGCCGCGAGGTCGAGCCCGAACGCCGCCGCCGTGCCGGCGATCGCGTCCGGGTCCAGGTGCCGGGCGCCCGCGATCGCGCCCACGATCTCCCCCACGGAGGCCTGCAGCTGCGGCGGCGCCTGGGGCACGTAGGCGAGGCGGGCGGCGATGCGTTCGCGGTCGCGCGCCGGGTCGAGCCCGTCGAGCCCGACCTTCCCCTCGTAGGACAGCATGCCGGTCAGGATCCTGGTGAGCGTCGACTTGCCGGACCCGTTCGGCCCGATCAGCGCCGCGCGCCGGCCCGAGGGGATCCGCAGCGTGAGCGCGTCGAGCGCCGTCGTGCGCCCGAACCGGCGGGTGAGGCGGTCGATCTCAATGTCCACCGGGCGCCTCCCGTGCGATGCGCGGCGCCGGATCGCGCAGCAGGATCCGGGGCGCCAGCAACGGCACGATCCGGCCGACGAGGTCGAGCAGGGCCAGGGCCGGCGTGCCGCGGAAGAATTTCAGGTCCTCGCGGACCGAGGTGATCTGGTCGGAGAGGCGGTGGAGTTCGTAGGGCACGTCGCCGACGCCGTCGCGGTCCAGGTCGTAGCCCTGGTAGTCGTCGAAGCTGTTGCCGTGCCAGACGGTCAGCATGGCGTCGCCGCCGCCGTCGATGCGCGCCGGCGAGCCGCAACCCGCGAACTCGTTGCCGGCGAAGCTGCTGTTCGCGCCGCTGCGGTGGAAGGCGACGCCGGTCTCGCAGAACAGGACGGCGTTGCGCTCGAAGACGTTGCGGTGGCCGCGCTGCAGGGGCGACGCGTCCAGGTAGATGCCGTCGCGATTCCCGAGCAGGACGTTGTCGGCGACCGCCAGTTCTCCCGACTCCTTGACGCCGAGCCCCATGCCGCCGGCGGGGTCGGCGAACGCCATCCGGTTGCCGCGGACGGTCACCGTGTCGCTGTACATCACGAAGATGCCGACCAGGTTCCCGAGATAGGTGTTGCCGGACGCCTCGTTGTGGTGGCTGTACATGAAATGGGTGCCGTAGCGGCCCGACTCCACGAAGTTGCCGCGCACCCGGTTGCCCGGCGAGTACCAGACGACGATGTCGCGGCTGTCGGTGACGAGGTTGTCGGCGATCTCGGAATCGCGCACCTCCCAGAACCGGATCGCGTCCCCCCGCAGGCCGAGGTCGCGCTCGCCCGTGCCGGTGATGACGTTGCCGCGGACGACGACGCGGCGGGCGTCCTCCACGGTGATGCCGAAGAGCGCGTCGCGCAGGTGCAGACCCTCGACCCGCGCATCGTCGCCGCGGACGCAGATCGCCGCGTCGGTCGTGTCGAAGCGCCGGCCGCTGCCCTCGACGGTGAACCCCAGGAGGCCGACGCCGTCCGCGAGGACTTCCACGGTGGTGCCGGTCCCGGAGGACCGGACCACCGCCTCGGGCGGCCCCCAGATGGTGACCGGCCGGGTGATGCGCAGCGGCCCGCGGTGGGTGCCGGCGCCGAGGCGGACCTCGGCGCCGGCGGGCAGGGCCTGGAGTACGCCCTGCAGAGACTCGTCGGGACTCACTTCGACGCCGGCGGCGGGCGGCGGCGGCGGCACGTACGCGGGCCGCGGCCAGTTGACCGCGTCGAAATCGCGGTGCACCGCGGTCCGGTTGGGAGCGGACGCCGGCGGCGCGCCGCCCAGAGCGTGCTCGTCGCCCGCCTGCCCGGTGGCCGCGGACGCCGCGCCGGCGCCCAGCAACCCCGCGACGACCAGCGCGGCGCCGATCCGGGACCGTCGTCTCATCACGTCTTCCCGGTCACGGCTTCACCAGGAGGTAGCCGGCCATCTCCAGGTGCAGGGCGGAGCAGAATTCCGTGCAGTAGAACGGGAACACGCCGCTGCGGTCGGCCACGAACACGGCGTCGCACGTCTTGCCCGGCTCCACGCTGAGGTTGAGGTTGTACTTGTCGATCGCGAAGCCGTGCGTCGCGTCGCGGGCCTGTTCCAGGCTCGTGACGTGCATGTGGACCCGGTCCCCCCTGCGCACCTCGATCACGTCCGGCGTCAGGTGGCTGCGGATCAGCGTCATGTAGACGTGGACGCCGTCGGCCCGGCGTTCGACCCGGGCTTCGGACTCCTGGACGGCCGCGTTGGGATGCGGCTGCCCGGTGACGGGATTCGTGCCGACCGGCGTGTACATGTCGATCGGCTTGATCTTGTCGGCGGCGATCATCTGCGCGTAGTGGGGCTCGCCGAGCGGGATCGGCAGGTCGTAGAGGACCTGCATCTGCTCGCCGGAGATGTCGATCAGCTGGAAGTTCTGGGGCAGCAGCGGCCCGACGTCGTTGAAGCGGTCGATCGACCACTTGTCCATGGCGATCAGGTACTTGCCCTTCGGGTGCAGGGCGTCGCCCTCGGCCGCGCAGAGGTGGCCGATGTTGTAGTGGACGGCCGTCTTCTCCTGCAGCGTGAGGTCCGCGAGGGACCAGCGGGCGACCTTCGACTCGATGAACACCGACGTGTAGGCGAAGCCGCGGTCGTCGAACTGCGTGTGCAGGGGGCCCAGACCGATCTCGACCTGGCCGCGGATCGCCTCGCGGAAGGGCAGGATGGGGACGCCGTAGGCGTCGACGCCGTCGTAGCGCTTCTGCTCGATCAAGGCCCGGATCTTGGCGAAATCGTAGACCGTCACGTGCGTGTCGAGCTTGCCGGCCACGCAGATGTCGTTGCCGTTCGGGGCCACGTCCACGCCGTGGGGGCTCTTCGGCTCGGGCACGAAGTGCAGCAGTCCCTCTTCGATCAGGGTCGGCAGCGTGATCACGCGCATGCCGGCGATCGTGGTCGTGCGGCCCCTGCGCACGACCTCCTCCGCCTTGCGCAGGTCGAAGACGTGCAGGTAGTCCATATCGTTCTGCGAGGCCCCCGACTCGAGCGCGGGGTTGCCCTGCTGGATCCCGCCGTAGGCGCGCTCCGTGTTGAACGAGTTGCAGAAGATGAAGCCCTCGCTGGCGAGCTTGCCGGCGTCGGCCAGGTCCTGCATGTAGGGCGGCAGTTCGATCGCCCACGACTCCTCCGGCACGATCCGGCCGCGGGCCCGGTCGAACTTCCAGAAGATCTGGGCCCCGCGGTACTTGTCGTCGTAGTCCGACAGCGGGGCGTAGCCGCCGCCCAGGGGCGCCGGGAACTGGGCCGTCTCGATCACGTACTCGGTGTTCGGCGTCACGAAGGTGCCGCCGTGGTCCCCCTGGATCAGGTCGCTCATCACGATCTGCTTGGTGGCGAAGTCGCGCAGGCTCACCACGGCGATGCGCGCGTTGGCCTTGTCGTTCACGAAGATGAACTCGCCGTCGTAGTCGCCGTTCGTCTCGCTCAGCGCGGGATGGTGCATGTCGCCCCAGGTCAGGGGCAGGCCCGGCGGCGACCCTTCGCGCATGATCTCGCGGGTCTCCTCGTCGAAGCCGTAGCCCTGCCACGGCTCGGGCGTGAAGACGCCGACATATTTCAGGATCCGCATGCTCGGAACGCCGATCACGATCAGGTTGCCGCCGTGGCCGCCCGAGGCGAAGAGGTAGAACTCGTCCTTGCCGCCGGTGGGCGTGTAGGTCTTGAGGGCGGCCGCGACGTCCGCCTCGCTGAGGTTGCGGGCGCTCATGAGCGCACGCAGGTCGGCCGACGCGCCGCCCTTGCCCTGGGGGCCGCAGGACGTCGCCAGGACGGCCAGGGCCAGCCCGGCCGCGACGAACACGCACAGCGTCGCGAGGATGCTCTTCTTCATGGACACCTCCTGGAACGGAACGACCACGGGGCTCTACTGCTGGCCGAATTCGCGGATGATCTCGCGCAGCGCGGCGACGACGCCCGGCTTCGCCTGCAGGTCCGGATTGGCGATCATCTGCGGGCTCTTGCCGACCGACGCCCCGCCGTACACGATCGCCCGCTCGATCTCCTCGTCCTTGACCTTCTTCTGCCACTCGCGATCGCGGTAGTTGCGGGGCTTCGGCGTGAGCGCCAGCGCACCCGGGCCGTCTCCCATGCCGGTCGTGCCGTGGCAGGCGGCGCAGCGCGTGGCGAAGAGCTGTTCGGCTTCGGCGCGATCCGCCGCCGTGACGGGCGTCCGCGGCGCACTCGTCTCTTCCGTCTTGCCGCCGCCGCCACCGCAGCCGGCCGCGGCCGACAGCAGGACAGCTGCCGCCCCCATCACGGACACCTTGCACATCCAGCGGAACATCGGTCGCCTCCTGGTCACGGGAATCGGCCGGGTCGACCCGGCAACAGGTGCTTGCGGGCCGTGTCGGCGACCGCAACTCAACAACTCAACGGATGAGTTTATCTGTTGTTGGCGGGCTCGTCAAGCCCTCTTCCCCGAGAGGGGCTAGATTTGTAATAGTATTGATACCAATGAGTTAGTGGCTTAGCCAGACATGCGGCGCGCTCCGGGTCCGCAAGGCACCCGGAGCGCGTCATCCAGAACCGCAGTTCGTCCCTGAGCCGGACCGGACCTACTCCCCCTCGACCAACCGCGTCGGCCGCCAGCTGAACTGGAAGACCACCGCGACGTCGCGCTCGTCATCGGCGAACTCGTTGTCGTAGTCGGTCACCACCGGCACGCGCAGCCCCAGGAACGGGCTCAGCGAGCCCAGCGCGTAGCCGACGCCGGGGTACAGGTCGACCAGGGTGCCGCCCATCTGCAGGTCGGCCTCCGAGCCGGGCGAGCCGTCGCTCCAGGTGGTCTTGGACTTGCCGTCGCCCAGCAGCGTGGCGCCCAGGCCCAGGTTCAGCCACCACTTCGCGCCCACGAGCTTGCGCCCGAAGACCGTGGCGACGATCTGGTCGGCGCCGGTCACCTCGAAGGTGCGCGTGTCGCCGCCGCCCAGGTCGGTGATCGTCTCGTTCGGCGTGTTCTTGCGGTACAGCAGCGAAGCCAGCAGCCCGTGCGCCGGCGTCGAGCGCGCGTACTGCGCGCGCCCGATCAGGTCCAGCGTGCCGGTGCCCAGGGGCACGGCATAGTTGCCGTCCATCTTCTCCTCGTCGCCGGTCGGCAGCTTCGCGCTCAGCTGCAGGCGCACGACCGACCCCGGCGCGGACAGCGGCCGCGCGTACTCGGCGTCCAGGACCACGTCGCCCAGCCCGCCGGCCGAGGCTTCCTCGGTCCAGTACTGCAGCGTGCGCTCGAAGATCAGCGGCACCCGCGCCTTCAGCACGAACGCCGGCGAGAACCGGTACGAAGGCGTCAGCAGCCCGGCCTTCTGGTCGCCCGTGACCTCGAAGTACCCGCCGACCCCGACGCCCATCAGCGCCTTGTCGGCTCCCACGGCCGCATCCGGCGCCGGCGCGAACTCGTCCGCCGCCGGCACGATCAGCGGCGCCATCGTCGGATCCAGGTACGGATCGCCCCCGCCCTCGCCCTCGCCCTGCTGGCCCCAAGCCGCGCCCGCCGTCATCGCGATCACCAGCGCGAGCCCCCAGGCCCACGCCCTGTTCCCGTGCATCCTCAGCATGTCCGCCCCTTTCGATGGAAGTCCCATCCGCAAGGGTACCACAAGCTTGCGCCCGATCAACCTCATTGAAAACCGACGATCACCGTCCTCTTGCCGTCGACAGAAGGCCCCCCTCCCCTCGCAGATCCATCTCGTACAGATGATGCAGACACGCTCCGTCGGGGGTGTGATGCAGGCTTCCGGCGCCAGGAGGGCGCCGGGAGCCGAAATCCAAGCGCGCCGGACACACGAGGTGTCCGGCGCGCGCCCCCCGACGAAGCGTGTCTGCATCATCTGTACGAAGACGGATCACCCATCGGGATTCAGTGCCTTCTTGTAAGCCCGTTTGCGATCATTCTCGTCGAGCAACAACTTGCGCAGCCTGATGTTGTTCGGCGTGATCTCCACGCACTCGTCGTGGTTGATGTGCTCGAGGCACTCCTCGATGCCCATGCGGATCGCCGGGGCGACCTTCATCTTGCGGTCGGCGCCCGAGGACCTCATGTTGCTGAGCTGCTTGGCCTTCTGGGCGTTGACGACGATGTCGTCGTCCTTGTTGTTCTCGCCGATGATCTGCCCCGTGTAGAGCACGTCCCCCGGCTCGATGAAGAAGCGGCCGCGGTCCTGCAGCGCGTCGAGCGCGTAGGCCAGCGCCTGCCCCTGCCCCTGGCTGATGAGGCTGCCGGTCTGGCGCTGGGGAATGCTACCCTTGAAGAACTCGTACTGGAAGAACCGGTGGTGCATGACGATCTCGCCGGCGGTGGCCCGCAGCATGCGGCTGCGGAAGCCGATCAGGCCGCGGCTCGGGATGTGGATCTCCAGGCGGGCCCGGCCCTCGGTCTGCTCCATCTTCATCAGGTCGCCGCGGCGCGCGGCGGCGTACTCGATGACCGTGCCCGCGTACTCGGCGGGCAGGTCCACGGACAGCACCTCGACGGGCTCCGCCTTGCGCCCGTTGATCTCCTTGTAGATGACCTGCGGCTGGCCGACCATGAACTCGAAGCCCTCGCGGCGCATCGTCTCCATCAGGATCGACAGGTGCAGGATGCCGCGGCCGCTGACCCGGAAGGTGTCGCTGCTGGCGGTGTCCTCCACGCGCAGGGCCACGTCGCGCTCGGCCTCGCGGATCAGGCGGTCGCGCACCTGGCGGCTGGTGACGTACTTGCCGTCCTGGCCGAAGAAGGGGCTGTCGTTGACCATGAAGCTCATCGAGAGGGTCGGCTCGTCGACGTCGATGATCGGCAGCGGCTCGGGGTGCTCGGGGTCGGCCAGGGTGTCGCCGATGTCCACGGTGTCGAGGCCGACCACCGCGCCGATGTCGCCGCAGACGACCTCCTGCACCTCGCGCCGGCCGAGGTTGTCGAACACGAACAGCTGCTTGACGACCGCGTCGGTCTGGCTGCCGTCGCGCTTGATCAGCGTGACGCGGTCCTTCGTGTGGATGTTCCCGCGCACGATGCGGCCCACGGCGATGCGGCCCACGTAGTCGCTGTGGTCCATCGCGGCCACCAGCATCTGCAGGGGGCCCGCCTGGGTCGCGGGCGCCGGGATGTGCTTGACGATCATGTCCAGCAGGGGGAACAGGTCCTTGCGCTCGTCGCCCAGCTCGCCGATGGCCCAGCCGTCGCGGCCGGCGGCGTAGACGCCGCGGAAGTCGAGCTGCTCGTCGCTGGCCCCCAGCTCGCAGAAGAGGTTGAAGACCTCGTCGAGCACCTCGTGCGGGCGGGCGTTCAGGCGGTCGACCTTGTTGATCACCACCAGCGGCTTGAGGCTCAGCTGCAGGGCCTTCTGCAGCACGAAGCGCGTCTGCGGCATCGGGCCCTCGAAGGCGTCGACCAGCAGCAGCACGCCGTCGGCCATCTTCAGGACGCGCTCGACCTCGCCGCCGAAGTCGGAGTGGCCCGGGGTGTCGATCAGGTTGATGCGCACGTCGTGGTAGGTGACGGCGAAGTTCTTGGCCGTGATCGTGATGCCGCGCTCGCGCTCGAGGTCGTTGGAGTCGAGGATGCGCTCGCGCACCTGCTGCCCGTCGCGGAAGACGTGGCACTGGCGCAGGATCTGGTCGACCAGCGTGGTCTTGCCGTGGTCGACGTGGGCGATGATCGCGACGTTGCGGATCTCCATCGTTCTTCTCCTGGATCTGCGTTCGCCGGCAACGGGGCCCCCCCCCCGCCCCCCCCCCCGCCCCCCCCCGCCGGGGGCCCCCCCCCCCCCCCCCCCCCCCCCGGCCCCCCCCCGCCGGGGCCCCGGCGGGCCGGCCCCCCCCCCCCGGCCGGCCCGCCGGCCCCCCCCCGGGGCCGGGCTCCGCCCGTCCCCGAAAGGGCGACGCGGTCGATTCGGGGCCGGATCGGCCGATTCGCCCTCCGTACGGCAGGATAAGCGAGAAATGGACTTTTCGCCCTCCTGGAGACATTCATGGACAACTTCCGGGGGTTGTCCTATCCTTGGCAAGGCTCCCACAACTTGGCCCCGGGGTGCGACCGTGCAGTTGAACGTCCGCGAAGTCGCGAAACTCCTGAGCGTCTCCGAGAAGACCATCTACCGCTGGATCCGCGACGGGCACATCCCGGCCTACCGCTTCCAGGACCAGTACCGGTTCAGCCGCACCGAGCTGCTGGAATGGGCCACGGCCCGCCGCATCGGGATCCGGCCCGACATCATCCACGACACCGCCGAGGAGTCGACGTCCCCGCTCCGGCTCGCCGACGCGCTCACCGAAGGCGGGATCCACTACCGCATCTGCGGGCGCACCCGCGAGGAGGTCCTGCGCGCGGCCGTGGCGGCGATGACCTTCCCCGAGGGCGCGGACCGCGAGACCGTCCTGAGCCTGTTCATGGCCCGCGAGGAGCTCGCCTCGACCGCCATCGGCGACGGCATCGCCGTCCCGCACGTGCGCAGCCCGATCGTGCTGCACGTCGAGCGGCCGCTCGTCTTCCTCTGCCTGCTCGAGGCGCCGGTGGAGTTCGGCGCCCTCGACGGCCTGCCGGTCCACGCCCTGTTCTTCCTGGTCTGCCCCACGGTGCGCTCGCACCTGCGCCTGCTGTCGCGCCTGGCGTTCTGCCTGCGCGACCCCGCCTTCCGCGAGGCGGTGCGCCGGCCCGGCGTGCGCGAGGAGATCCTCGCGGAGATGCGGCGCGTGGAGGACACCCTCGCGGAAGCGCCGACGCCATGACGCTCCTGCTGGTCGCGCTGGGGCTGCTCGTCGCCGGCGGGGCCGCCGCGCTCCTGTGCCGGCAGTCGCCCCGCGCCGCGAACCTGCTCGGCGCGGGCAGCGCGGCCGCGGCCTGCGCGCTGGGGCTCGTGCCGGCCGTGACGGGCCTGGTCGGCGGCGGCGCGCGGCTGGAGTCGGCGTGGTCGGTCCCCGGCGGCTCCCTCGCGCTCGCGATCGACCCGCTCTCCGCGTTCTTCCTGGTGCCGCTGTTCGGCCTGTGCGGTCTCGCCGCCGTCTACGGCGCCGGCTACTTGAGCGCAGCGCCCGGCGGCCGCTCCCCCGGACCGCCGTGGTTCCATTTCAGCTGGCTGGTCGCCGGGATGGTCGTCGTGGTCACGGCGCGCAACGCGGTCCTGTTCCTGGTGGCGTGGGAGGTCATGTCGCTCGCGTCGTACTTCCTCGTCACGCGCGACGACGAGAGGGAGGACGTGCGGGAGGCCGGCTGGACCTACCTGGTCGCGACCCACTTCGGCAACGCCTGCCTGATCGCCCTGTTCGCCCTGCTGGGCCCGCGGTCCCTCGACTTCGCCGACTTCGGCCCCGCCTCGCACGCCGGCCTGCTGTTCGTGCTGGCCCTGATCGGGTTCGGCACCAAGGCCGGCTTCATGCCCCTGCACGTCTGGCTGCCGGAGGCGCACCCGGCGGCGCCGAGCCACGTCTCGGCCGTGATGTCGGGCGTCATGATCAAGATGGGGATCTACGGGCTGCTGCGCACGCTGACCTGGCTGGGCCCGCCGCCGCTCTGGTGGGGCGGGCTGCTGATCGCCGCGGGAGCGGCTTCGGGCGTCGTCGCCGTCATGTTCGCCCTGGCCCAGCGCGACCTCAAGCGCGTGCTGGCCTACAGCAGCGTGGAGAACACCTCGATCATCGCCCTGGGCCTCGGGGTCGGGCTGGTCGGGCTGCACGCCGGCACGCCGGGCGTCGCCGTCCTCGGCCTCGCGGGCGCGCTGCTGCACGTCTGGACCCACGCGCTCGGCAAGGGCCTGCTGTTCCTGGGCGCGGGCGCGGTGCTGCACGCGACCGGCACCCGGGACCTGGACCGGCTCGGCGGCCTGGCGCGCCGCATGCCGCTGACCTCGGCGACCTTCCTGGTCGGCGCGGCCGCGATCGCCGGGCTGCCGCCGCTGAGCGGCTTCTTCAGCGAGTTCTTGATCCTGTACGGCGCCGTCCAGCACGCCGGGCTGCACAGCCTGGCCGCCATGGTCGCCCTGGCGCTGATGAGCGGCCTGGCGGCCGCCGTCTTCGTGCGCGCGTTCGGCGGCGCCTTCCTCGGCGTCGCGCGCGACGACGGCGTGCGCGTCGCGCACGACCCGGGCGCGGCCATGCGGGCGCCGATGGCGATCCTGGCGCCGGCGCTGCTGGCCCTCGGCCTCTCGACGCCGGTGCTGCTGCCCGCCCTGGCGCCGGTGGTGGAGCAGATCGGCGGCCTGCCGGCGCGCCGGGAGCTCGACGCCGCGACGGCGCCCCTCGCGGTCGTGGTGCTCGGCTCGACCATCTTCCTGGCGCTCGTCGCCCTGATCGCGGGCCTGCGCCGGTCGCTGCTGGCGGGGCGGACGGTGGGCGCGGCCGCGACCTGGGACTGCGGCTACGCGCACCCCGCGCCGCGGATGCAGTACACGGCCTCGTCGTTCGCGCAGCCGCTGACCGCCCTGTTCGGCCCCGTGCTGCGGACGCGCCTGACCTGGGACGCGCCGCGCGGCCTCTTCCCCGCAGCCGCCGCTTTCGCGACCCGGACGCCGGACGTCGTCCGCGAGGCCGCGCTGCGCCCGCTCTTCGACCTCGTGTCCGGCGCGCTGCACGCCATGCACCGCCTGCAGCACGGCCGGCTGCACCTCTACGTCATCTCCATCGCGCTGACGCTGGTGGTCCTGCTGCTCTGGAGGCTGTCGTGAGCGGCTACGCCGGACTCCTGGCCGCGCTGGTCCTGGCGCCCCTGCTGCCCGGGGTGATCAACCGGACGAAGTCGTTCTTCGCCGGCCGCCGCGGCCCGCCGCTGCTGCAGCCCTACTTCGACCTGGCCAAGCTCCTGCGCAAGGGCGCGGTCTACAGCACGACGACGACCTGGCTGTTCCGGGCCGGGCCGGTCGTCGGGCTCGCGGCCATGCTCGTGGCGGCGGCGCTGGCCCCGTTCGGGGGCGTCAGCGCGCCGCTGGCCTTCGCGGGCGACTTCCTGTTCTTCGCCGGCCTGCTCGGGGTCGCCCGCTTCGCGACGATGCTGGCCGCGCTCGACACCGGCTCGAGCTTCGAGGGGATGGGGGCCAGCCGCGAGGCGCAGTTCGCCGCGCTGGCGGAGCCGGCGTTCCTGCTCGGGCTGACGGCCGTCGCCTGGAAGACCGGCGGGCTCTCGCTGTCGGGCATGCTCGGGACCACCTCGTTCGCGACCTGGAGCGGCGCCGCGGCGCCGCTGGCGCTGGTCTGCGTGTCGCTGCTGGTCGTCTTCCTGGCCGAGAACGCGCGCATCCCGGTGGACGACCCCAACACGCACCTCGAGCTGACGATGATCCACGAGGTCATGGTCCTCGACCACGGCGGCCCCGACCTCGCCCTGATCCAGTACGCGGCCGCGCTGAAGCTGTGGGTCCTCGGCTCGCTCGTCGTGGGCATCGCGCTGCCCGTGCGCAGCCTGGCGCACGGGTGGGCGTTCGCGGCCTCGGTGGCGGGCATGCTCGCGCTCTGCGTGGTCGTGGGCGTCGTGGAGTCGTGCCTGGCGCGGCTGCGGCTGACCCGGGTGCCCCAACTGCTGCTGGGAGCGGGCGTGCTGTCGCTCCTGGCGCTCTTCATCGGACTGAAATGAACAGCTGGATCGACGCGGACCTGGTGCTGATCACGCTGACGAGCCTGGTGCTCCTCGGCGCGAGCCGGCTGGGCACGACCATCCGCATGGTGGCGCTGCAGGGTGTCCTGCTCAGCCCGCTGCCGCTGCTCCTGGCCGGGGATGCCGGCATCACGCTGCGCGCCGCGGGGCTGGCGGTGGCGACGGTGCTGATCAAGGGGATCGGTTTCCCGTGGCTGATGGACCGGGCCGTCCGCGGCGGCTCGCTGCGGCGGGAGCTCGACCCGCGCCTCGGCTACAACGCCTCCCTGCTGGCGGGCGTGCTGCTGCTCGCCGTCGCGTTCCTGCTGAGCAGCCGGCTGCCGCTGCCGCCCGGGGAGGGGACCCCGCTCGTGCTGCCCGCGGCCCTGTTCAACATCCTGGCCGGGATGTTCGTCATCGCGAGCCGGCGCCAGGCGATCACGCAGGTGCTCGGCTACCTCGTGCTGGAGAACGGCATCTACGTGTTCGGCGTCGGGATCGCCAGCCACCAGCCGCTGCTGGTCGAGCTGGGCATCCTGCTCGACGTCTTCGCCGCCGTGTTCGTCATGGGCATCGTCATCTTCCACATGGGCCGCGAGCTCGACCACATCGACACGGGACGCATGACCCTGCTCAACGACTGGGAGAAGGAGTGACGGCCTCGTGATCGGCGCCCTCATCATCGTCCCCGCGCTCGCCGGCGCGCTCTGCTTCGGGCTGCGGAACAACCGCGCCCGGCGCGCGCTGCTCGTCGCCGCGGCCGCGGCCCACGCGGCGCTCGCCGCCGCCGCCTGGCGCGGCTCGCCCGCGCCCACCCTGTACGACTGGCTGGCGCTGGACGACCTGGGTCGGCTCTTCCTCGGCATCACCAGCCTGCTGTTCCTGGTCGCCGCCGTGTACGCCGTCGGCTACCTCGCCCGCGAGAAGGGCCGGGCCGCCGGCGACCGCGGGGAGGACTTCCTGTTCCGGAACATCCCCGAGGCCGTGTTCACCGGCTGCCTGCTGCTGTTCCTGTCCGCGATGACGCTGGTGATCACGAGCCGCCACCTCGGCCTGCTCTGGGCGGGCGTGGAGGCGACGACCCTGGCGAGCGCGCCGCTCATCCACTTCCACCGCCACCGGCGCTCGCTGGAGGCGACCTGGAAGTACCTGGTCCTCTGCTCGCTCGGCATCGCGGTGGCGCTGCTGGGGAGCTTCTTCCTCTCGGTCGCGCTGCGGGAGACCTCGTCGTCGTCGTCGCTCGTGCTCGACGACCTGCTGCGCCGGGCGCCGGCGGCCGACGTGCCGTGGCTGCGCGCCGCGTTCATCTGCCTGCTCGTCGGCTACGGCACCAAGATGGGCCTCGCGCCGCTGCACAGTTGGCTGCCGGACGCCCACAGCGAGGCCCCGTCGGTCGTCTCCGCGCTGCTGTCGGGCGCGCTGCTGAACTGCGCCTTCCTGGCCATCCTGCGCGTGCTGCAGGTCTGCCTGGCGGCCGGGCAGGGCGAGTTCGCGCGCGACCTGCTGCTCGGCTTCGGCCTGTTCTCGATGGCGACGGCGGCCGTGTTCCTGGTGCGCCAGCCCGACTTCAAGCGGCTGCTCGCCTACTCGAGCGTCGAGCACATGGGCCTCCTCGCCGTCGGCGTCGGGCTCGGCGGGCTCGGCAACTACGGCGCGCTGCTCCACGCCGTCAGCCACTCGCTCACCAAGGGCATGCTGTTCCTCGTCGCCGGGAACATCCTGGCCGCCTACCAGACCAAGGCGGCCGGCGGCGTGCGGGGCCTCCTGCGCGGGCTGCCGGCTTCCGGGATCCTCTGGACCGCCGGCTTGTTCGCCATCGCGGGCTCGCCGCCCTTCGGCACCTTCCTGAGCGAGTTCACGCTCGTCCGCGCGGCGCTGGAGCAGGGCCGGCCGGTCGTGGCGGGCGCGATGCTCCTGCTGCTCGCGGTGATCTTCGCCGGCATGTCGCGCACGATGCTGGCGATGTCGCACGGCGAAGCGGCGACGAAGCACCCCGCGGAGTCGTTCCTGGCCGTGGCGCCCCCCGCCGTGCTGGCGGCGCTGGCGCTGCTGCTCGGCCTCTTCATCCCGCCGCCGCTGGAGACGACGCTGCGCCTGGCCGCCCGCGCCTTAGGTGTGCCGTTATGATGGGGGTGCCGTCATGATGGGGGTGCCGACATGATGCCGATCGCCAACGGCGGACGGATCTCCCTGCGCGAGGTGCCGCAGCTCCCGGTCGAGCGCTTCCGGGAGGAGATCGTCGCGGCGGTCGGCCGCGGCGGCCGCCTCTGCGCGTTCTTCGGCCGGCCCGCCGGCGACGGGACGCTGCTGCTGGCGCTGCTCTCCTCGGGCGAGACGAGCGGCCTGGCCGCCGTGTCGGCGCGCGTGGGCGACGCCTACCCGGCCCTGACGCCGGACTGCCCGCAGGCGCACTGGTTCGAGCGGGAGATCCACGAGAGCTGCGGCGTGACGCCCGAGGGACACCCTTGGCTCAAGCCGGTGCGCTTCCCGCGCGGCGACGTCGGCACGGCCGACTTCTACCGCGTCGAAGGGCCGGAGATCCACGAGGTCGCCGTGGGGCCGGTGCACGCCGGCATCATCGAGCCCGGCCACTTCCGCTTCCAGTGCCACGGCGAGCGCGTGCTGCACCTCGAGATCTCGCTCGGCTACCAGCACCGCGGCGTGGAGCGGGGCCTGGTCGGCGGCCCGGACCGGCGCACCATGCCCTACCTGGAGACGCTGGCGGGAGACACCAGCATCGGCCACGCGTCCGCCGGCGCGCTGGTGATCGAGGCGCTGGCCGGCCTCCCCGCGCCGCCGCGGGCCGACGCCCTGCGCGGCGTCGCGCTGGAACTGGAGCGCCTGGCCAACCACACCGGCGACCTCGGCGCGCTCGCCGGCGACATCGGTTTTTTGCCGACCGCCGCCTTCTGCGGGCGCCTGCGCGGCGACTTCCTGAACCTGACCGCGACGCTCTGCGGCAGCCGCTTCGGCCGCGGCCTGGTCCGCCCCGGCGGCGTGCTCTTCGACCTCGACCCCGCCCGGGCCGACGACATGAAGGCCCGCCTGGCCGACACCCTGCGCGACGTGACCGCGGCGACCGGCCTGCTCTGGGAGACCGCCACCGTGCTGTCGCGGTTCGAGGAGACGGGAATCGTCACGCCCGCGGCGTGCGCGGAGCTGGGGCTGGTGGGACCGCCGGCGCGCGCCTGCGGCCTGGAGCGCGACGTGCGCTACGAGCAGCCGTGCGGGATCTACCGCTTCCGGCAGATCCCGGTCTCGACCTGGCCGACCGGGGACGTGCTGGCCCGGGCGAACGTGCGCGCGCTGGAGATCCAGAGGTCGGCGGAGTTCGTCGACGCGCTGATCGGGGCGCTGCCGGAGGGGCCGCTGCGGGCCCCGACGGGCGCGCTCGCCCCGGACTCGCTGGCGGTCGCGCTGGTCGAGGGCTGGCGCGGGGAGATCTGCCACGCGGCGGTGACCGACGACCGGGGCCGCTTCGCGGCCTACCGGATCGTCGACCCGTCGTGCCACAACTGGACCGCCCTGGCCCTCGCGATGCGCGGCCAGGAGATCTCCGACTTCCCGCTCTGCAACAAGAGCTTCAACCTTTCCTACTGCGGGCACGACCTATGATCAGAGCACTCGTCGCCAGGCTGCGCCAGAAGCACCGCACGCTCGCCTACCCGGCGGTCGTGCCCGAACTGCCGGACCGCTGGCGTTGCCGCCCCGTCATCGCGCCCGACCTCTGCGTGGACGGCTGCCGGGCCTGCGCCGATGTCTGCCCCACCGGGGCGATCCTGGCCGGCGGCACCCCGCCGCGCATCGACCTCGGCCGCTGCCTCTTCTGCCCCGAGTGCGCCGCCGCCTGCCCGGCCGGGGCGATCTCCTACAGCCGGGACCACCGGATGGCGACCCGCGAGCGCGGCGACCTGATCGTCGGCGACGAGCTGCGCCTGGCGCGCGCGCTCGACGACGCCGCGCTGCGCGTGTTCGGCCGCTCGCTCCAGCTGCGCCAGGTCAGCGCCGGCGGCTGCAACGGCTGCGAGGCGGACGTCAACGTGCTGAGCACGATCGTCTTCGATCTGGCGCGCTTCGGCGTCCAGTTCGTCGCCTCGCCCCGCCACGCCGACGGCCTGCTGATCACCGGCCCGGTGACCCGCAACATGGAAACCGCCCTGCGCAAGACCTGGGAGGCCGTGCCGACGCCCCGCCTGGTGATCGCGGTCGGCGCCTGCGCCATCTCGGGCGGCCCCTACCTCGGCCACCCCGAGACGCTCGACGGCGCCGCCGCCGTGGTGCCGGTGGATCTCCACGTGCCCGGCTGCCCGCCGCACCCCCTGACCATCCTCGACGGCATCCTGCGCCTGTTGGACAAGCTCCCCCCCACATGACAGCGACCCCGCTCTCCGGAGAGAGCGGGGCCGTTGCGTCTCGAATCGGCGCGGCTCGCGGCCGCGGCCGGTCTTCGTCCTACCAGCGGGGCCGGTCGTTCGAGCGCGGCTCGCGAGGACGGGCCTCGTTGACGTTCAGCGGGCGGCCGTCGACGTCCATGCCGTTGGTCTTCTCGATGGCGGTCGTGGCCGCGGCGTCATCGGACATCTCCACGAAGCCGAAGCCGCGGGAGCGGCCGGTGTCGCGGTCCATGATGACGGTCGCGCTGCTGACCTCGCCGAACTGCGAGTAGACCTTCATGAGGTCCTGATCGGTGAGGTTGAAACTGAGGTTGCCGACATAGATCTTCTTCAAACTGGTCACTTCCCTTGAACCTGCTGGACCCTCGGGCTCCCGCGACTATTCGGGGAGTCCCTGGTCCCTGCTAAAAAAAGGCTGGCCGAGATGGCCAGTCCCTGGCGCAGACGATAGCAGGAAACATGCCGGAAGGCAAGGGATGGCCGCCGAATCGACGGCTCCCGGCCCGGAACCCGTTGACGCGCCTCAGCCTGTGGTGGTACGCTTCCCGGCGATCGGGGGCCCTGCACCCCCGCCGGACTGCCGGCCGCCGGATCGGCGGCCCCTCCCCTGGGCAGTCCCGTGGCGTCCTCCACCGAAGCGAGGCGACATGGTCGCGTTCATCCGCCGTGGCGTGTTCCGCCGCCGCCTGGTCATCCTGGCGCTGCTGGTCGTCGGCGCCCCCGCCGCGCGCGCCGGCGTGGAGATCGGCGGCACCGACGCCGCTCCCGTCCACACCCGGCACGCCGCCCCCCTGGAGATCTGGCTCGGGCCCACCTTCGGCTGGCGCTTCCTGACCGAGCAGGCCATGTCCGAGACCTACGGCACCGTGGCGATCCCGGGCCTGATGAGCGCCACGGACCTCGCGGACGACACCCGCTTCGTGCTGGCCGCCGGCTACGGGTTCGCCCAGGGGGATCCGTTCTACGACGTCACGGGCTTCGAGGGGTCCGGGACGGCCGAGCTGACGACGATCCCCGTGCAGGTCGGCCTGCAGAGCGACATCTCCCCCCACCCGAGCCTGCGCATCCTCTGCGGCCTGTCCGCGGAGCTGGTCTGGATGCGCGAGCGGCTGCCCGCCGCCGCCGTCGCCGGGGCGCCGGACCACGAGGACCACGACGGCTGGGGCGCGGGCCTGCACTTCACCTTCGGTCCCGAGTGGCGCGCGGCCGCAGGCCGCCGCGCCGTCGGCTTCACGCTGGGCTGGGCCGTGTCCGGCGGCGAGGTCTTCAGCCGGGGGCAGAACCACGAGGTGAACCTGACGGGCGCGAACGTGCAATGCCACATCCTGTGGCGCCTGTGAACGCGGCGCGACCGACATGAAAGCGAGGCGTGACATGCCGAACCGGATCCGCGTCACCGCGACGCTCGTCCTGAACCTGGCCCTGGCCGTCACCGCGGCCGTCCCGGCCCTGGCCGACGGCGCGATGTTCGCCCCCTGGGGCTACGAGCTGTACGAGACCGAGCAGATCGCCGTGGTGGAACACGACGCGGCGGCCGGCGCCGAGACGCTGCACGTGCTGCCCGGCTTCCGCACCGAATCGAGCGGCTTCGCCTGGATCGTGCCCGTGCCCGCGCTGCCGGAGGTCGGCGTCTCCGACTTCGACATCTTCCAGGATGCGGTCGGCCTGACGGCCCCGGTGTGGCGCTCCCGCGACGAGACCTGGGGCTGCGCGACCTCGGACGTCTACTACGGCGCCCTCGACGACGGCAACGGCGTGGACATCATCGACGACCGGCTGGTCGGCATCTACCGCACGCTCGTGCTCGGCGCCGACGACGCGTCGGCGCTGGCCGACTCCCTGACCGCCTGGGGCTTCCTGCACGAAGGCAACCGGGAAGCGACCCTGGCCGTGCTCGACGCCTACGTCGCGCGGTCCTGGTACTTCGTGGCGATGAAGGTGGATCCGGAAACCGTCGAAGAGTGGCAGCAGCAGGGCGGCTACTGGTACGGGAACCTGTCGCCGGTCCGCCTGGAGTTCGCCACGGACGAACCCGTCTATCCCCTGGCGATCTCCATGCTCAGCGCCGCGCCGTCGTCCGACGTGGTCCTCTACACCATCGCGGACCGCCGCCTGACCTTCCCCGACGCCACGACGCTCTACGCCAACCGGGTGACGGCGAACGAACTGCAGGAGATCAGGCGCGTCTACCCGACCTTCGGCGCCCTGCTGCACGCGGGCGACTTCGTCACCAAGCTGCGCCGCACCTTCGCGCCCGACGAGATGACGGAAGACCTGGTGCTCGCGCCCGACGGCGACGACGAGTTCCACCAGGTCTTCTATTCCGGCATCCCGTGGACGGCCGTACTGTTGCTGGGCACGGGCGCGTGGCTGAGGCTGCGGCCGCGCCGCGCCTGACGGCTGTTCAGGGGCTTACTTCAGCAGCTGCAGCTTGCGGGTGTCGACGCCGCCGGCGCCCGTCGCCCGCAGGAAGTACGTCCCGCTGGGCAGGCTCCGCCCCTGGTCCCCCCGCCCGTCCCAGTTCACCATGAAGTCGCCCGCCTCGCGCGTGCCCTGCCACAGGGCCCGCACCAGGCGGCCGTCGACGCCGTAGACGTCCAGCCGCACCGCGGCGGCCGCCGGCAGGCTGAGGTCGATGGTGGTGGAGGGGTTGAAGGGGTTCGGGTAGGCCCCCGTGATGCGGGGGAAGGCGACCAGCAGGTCGCCGGCGCCGGTGGCCAGGCCGTCGGCGAAGATGTCGTCGACCCACTCGGGGTGGTCGATGAAGGGGTTGCGGTTGCCCTGGTAGGAGAACACGACGTCGTTGCGGTCCTGCTCCTTGGCGTCGACGGGGTCCTGCACGTGCCAGGCGAGCAGCGTCGTGAGCAGGCCCATGTAGGCGACGGCCTCGTTGTTGCCGGTCGCCGAGGCCGTGATCAGCGCGACGTTGTCGGTGAGGCGCAGGTCGGGCTCCCCGACGGCCCCCTCGTAGCGCACGTCCATGTAGAACATCGCGCGCGCCACGTCGCCCTTGCGGCCGTCCCAGGTCTCCCAGACGCCGGCCGGCGCCGCGCTGTTGAAGTAGTTGACGCCGGTCGCGCCGTCGTAGCTGTCGGCCGGGTCGCTCGAGCATCCCGACACGCACTCGCCGAAGGGCTTGTTGCCGCGGTCGCTGTTGTACTCCACGTCGCACAGGAACAGGTGGTGGCAGTCGGTGTACGGCTTGTTGGACGTGCCGTCGTCGGGGAAGCCGTAGCTGTTGGGCCAGCTGTGCTCGCGGTTGTAGGGGCCGGTGCCGCCGCCGAACTTGGCGAAGACGCGGTTCTGGTAGAGGTCCAGGATGCGGGTCGCGTTGTAGGGGTCCTCGTCCGCCGCCTCCAGCACGTTCCAGGTGTCGGTCGCGGACGACGTGTAGGGGATCTTCACGTGGCCGTCGATGACGGCGTTCACCGAGGCGCGCATGGCCTCGACGCTGGTGAAGACCACGGTGTCGTAGTAGCCGGCCGGCGGCGCGGCGGCGACCGTCGCGGCCGCCGCGATCAGGAGGCAGCACACGGCGCCGCAGCGGGCGACGAAACGGGGGGTCCGGTCGGAATGCAGCACGTCGGCTCCCTGCTCGGGTGTCGGACACGGTTGTCAATCACGGCGTCGTGGCGAGGGTCGGCACGGGTAAGTATACCACGCCGGGCCGGGGCGGCGCCAATCGGCCCCCTAGCTCCAGCGGAAGGGCTCCGGGCGGTCGAAATCGGGCCAGCCCTCCGCGGGGGCCGAGCCGGGATCCTGCGTGAACAGCCGGTACAACCCCGCGTCCTCCACATCCTGCAGGGCCTGGTCGTACTCGGCGGTCGCGATCGGCCGCGTCAGCTCGGGATGGAAGTGCGCCAGCGCGCGGCCGGCCTCGGTCTGCGCGAGGGCGTCGGGGTGGTACTGCGCCATCAGCGAGAGCCACAGGCCGTCGCCGACCGCGCCCACGAGCTCCCGCGCCACGCGCGCCGTGCCGGCCAGCCCGCCGGGCAGGACCAGGTGCCGCACGATCAGGCCGCGGCGCGCCTCCCCCTCGGCCTGGTCGTCGGGCAGGTGGCCGACCTGCGCGTGCATGAGGGTCACGGCCCGCCGCGCCCGCGCGACGTAGCCGCTCACCCGCGACAGGTCCTGGGCGATCGCGTCGGAGCCGTACTTGAAATCCGGCAGGTACAGGTCGACCAGGCCGTCGAAGCGCGCCAGCACGGTGGGCCCGTCGGTGCCGTTGGAGTTGTAGATCACCGGCAGGGCGAGCCCCTGCAGGCGCGCCAGCTCCACGGCGCGGGCCACCGCGGCGCCCTGGTGCGTGGGCGTGACCAGGCCGATCGCGCCGGCGCCGGCCGCGACCAGCTCCAGCATCCGCTCCGCGCACGCCGCCGGCGTGATCGACGCGCCCGACTCGGGGTGGTGGCTGATCTGGTGGTTCTGGCAGAACCCGCAGCGCAGGTTGCAGCCGGCGAAGAAGAGGTTGCCGACCGGGCGGCCGCCGCCCAGCGGCGGTTCTTCCCCGCGGTGCAGGCAGGCGGCGGCGAGGCGGATCAGCTGGTCGGTCACGACGATCCTGCGGCTCGGGACGGTCGGGCGCGCTTCCCGGCTCCACGATGGCCAAGGCGACACGGGCGCGCAACCCCGTATCCGGCGGGGGACTATCCGACGGTGGACTTGCCGACGCGCCGGAGTTCCCGTAGAATCAAGCCATGATCTCCGCGCACCGATGCGGCGGTCCCCGAGGCCAGGGCGGCCGGGGGGGCCGGGCGAGTTGGGACTCGCCACGGGTGGTTCGCCCGAATAGGAGGTGATCCAGTGAGTTCAGACAGTAGAGGCTCGGCGGAGGTGGCGCCCCTGCGTTGAGGGGACACTCCCGGACGTGGTCCGCGGGCTCGCCCCGAGCGGGGGAACCCAGCGCCACCGATGCTGATCCATACGGGGCGCCGTCGCACAAGCGGCGGCGCCTCTGCTTTGGTGAGTCGCCGCCGACACGAAGAAACCCCGCTCCCTGGTCGGGAGCGGGGTCCTCTGACGTCTATCGGTCGACCCGCCGGATTACCAGCCGCGGCCGCCGCGATCGCCGCCGCTGCGGCCACCACCGCTGCCACCGCCGTAGCCGCCGCCGCCACCGCTACGGCCGCCGCCGCCGCCGAAGCCGCCGCCGCCGCCGCCGGTGCGCTTCGGACGATCCTGGGCCTCGTTCACGCTCAGGTTGCGGCCGTCCATGCTGTGACCGTCGAGGGCCGAGATCGCGGCCATGGCCGCGCTGTCGTCCATCTCCACGAAACCGAAGCCGCGGGGCCGTCCGGTCTCACGATCGGTGATCAGTGCCACCGAGTGCACGGCGCCATGCTGCTCGAACAGCTTGGTCACCTGGTCCTCGGTCGCGGAGAACGGCAGGTTACCCACGTAGATCTTCTTCATACTCTTCCACCTCGGATGCCGGCTACCCGGCGTGCAGAAGCACCTGAGGCCGCCGGCTATCTCCGGTAAACCCCTCGTGCTCGATACTGATCCGGCGGTCTGCCGGACCACATCCCCCGACGGTCGGGGGAATCTCGAAGCCCGGCGCGCGGCCGGGGATCACGCATTCAGACGGCTCCGGAAGAACCCTGGGGCCCCAACCCGAAGCACGGGAAGGATACACCGGATTCTGGGAATCACCTAGGATTATCTTCCCCTCGGCCGGAACAGACGCGCGGCGGCCTCGATCGTATATCCCATAAAACAGATATGATATTTACACGGACCTCCGGGTGGGTTAAGATGAGAATCAGGACTTGGCCTCTCCTGGATCCTCGGCCACGGATCAGCCCCCTCGGGAGGATTGTCATGAACAAATTGTCATCATTGAAGTTACGCGCGTGTCGCCGCTCGCCGACGGCACTCGCCCTCGCCGCAGCCCTGTGCTGCACGTCGCTGCACGCCCAGCCGTTCCCGACCATCGGCGACTACGGCGATGCCCCCGACGGCATCCCCGCCTACCCCTGGCTCGGGATCCTGGGCGAGTACCCGACCTGCTTCGGCGGACCTTCCGGCCACATCTCCCACGCCAACAACACGCCGGTCGCCTACTGGGGCGCGACCATGGATCCGGAGCCCGACGGCAACGGCGGCTTCTGCCCCCCCGGCCCCTACGAGAACGACGAGTGCTGGGCGGCGTTGGACGGCGACGCGGGCCTGGTCTTTCCGGACGCGTTCACGATCCTCGCCGGCCTGCCCGTGCCCTGCAGCGGATCGCCCACGCCGCGGGCGCTGGGGCCCGCGTGCTCGCTGGCGAACTGGGGTCCCATGGGCAACCTGGACCTCCTGTTGTCGAACAATGCCGGCAACGACGTGGTCGTGAACATCCTGTTCGACTGGAACCGGGACGGCAGGTGGAGCGGGCAGTCGTCCTGCGGACCGAACATCGCGCCCGAACACGCCGTCGTGGACCTGCACGTGCCGGCCGGCTTCTCCGGACCGGTCTCGCACCTGCTGCCGCCCTCGTTCCTGATCGGGCCGAACCCGGGTTTCGTGTGGGCCCGCTTCACCGTCAGCGACGAGTTCCCGCCGATGCCCCCCGACTGGCATGGCGACGGCGACTTCGACACCGGCGAAACCGAGGACTACCTCTTCCTGGTCGGCCAGGGAGGGGGCGGCGGCGATCCCGGTTTCGGCGAGCTCGGCGACGCGCCCGAGGGCGTCGAAGCCTACCCCGGCGTGATCGGCTCGTTCCCGACCTGCATCGGCGGCCCCGCCGGCTACGTCCACCACCAGCCCGTGACCTCCGCCTGGTTCGGAGACGCCCTGGACCACGAGCCGGACGGCAACGCCGGCATCTGCCCGCCGGCGCCCTACGACCAGGACGAGTGCTTCGAACTGCCGGGCACGCCCGGGCGCGATGCCGGGCTCATCACGCCGCACCCCTTCACCCTGGACGCGGGCGTCGTGGAGCGCTGCCCCGCAAGCGCGGGCGGTTCGCTCGGCGCGATCTGCAACCGCGCCGCGTGGGGGGCGGACCTCGACATCGAGGTGACCAACGCCACGAACCAGGACCAGTACGTGAACGTGCTGGTGGACTGGAGCGGCGACGGCACCTGGACGCCCAACCTGTTCACCTGTCCCAACGGCGACACCGGGTCCGAACACATCCTGGTCAACCACGTCGTGCCGGCGGGCTTCAACGGCCCCCTGTCGCTGCTGGCGCCGCCGACATTCCTGTCCGGGTACGCGTCGGGCCTGGCCTGGGCCCGTTTCACGTTGAGCGACACGCCGGTGCCCGCGGACTGGGACGGCCAGGGCGCATTCCTCGACGGCGAGACCGAGGACTACCTGTTCGCCGTCGGCGCCAGCGCGTCAGCGGCGCGCGACGCCGCACCGCAGTTGGGCCTGACGGTCGAGCCCAACGTGCCCAACCCCTTCAACCCCCGCACCACGATCGCCTTCACGGCGACGACCGCCGGCCGTCACACCGTGACCGTGACCGACCTCGCCGGCCGCGAGGTGGCGACGCTGCTGGACCGGGAACTGCCGGCCGGGCGACACGACGTCGACTGGGACGGGCGGGGACAGGACGGCGGCGAGCTGCCGTCGGGCGTCTACTTCGCCCGCGTGCGGGGCGGCGGTGCGGTCGAGAGCGTGAAGATGTTGCTGGTGAGGTAGTCGGACATCTTCCCGCCGACATGCGAAGCCCGGCCGGCATCCGCTCCGGCCGGGCTTCTTCACGCCGGAGTCGGTCGTCACCTGACGAGCGTCAGCTTCAGCACCTGCGTCTTCGCGCCCGTCCCGGCCCGACAGAAGTAGACGCCGGCCGCGAGGCTGCGGCCCCGGTCGTCCCTGCCGTCCCAGGTGAAGCCGTAGCGCTGCCCGCCTGCCAGTTCGCCGTGGAAGAGGACGGCCGCGCGGCGGCCGCGCAGGTCGTAGATCTCCAGGTCGATGGGCACCGCGGCGCCGTCGCCGGGCAGGATCAGGTCGATGGTCGTGCGCGGGTTGAACGGGTTGGGGTGGCAACTCAGCCCCTGGCCCGGCGATGGGATGGGACTCTCCGCGGCTCCGGTCGCGTCCACACGGTCGTAGGACGTCTGCGTGAAGCGGACCGTGCCGGAACCCGCCCCGGTCCCCGCCCGCCGCACCTGCAGGTAGCGGCAGTTGTTCGGCGCGGGGATCTTCAGCGGCGAGTCCGCGGCCTGCCACGGTTCCCACTCGATCAGCGCGAGGTCGTCGAACCAGGCGAGCGCCGTGCCGTCGGCCGGCGGCTCCAGGCCGCAGCGCAACTCGAAGTAGACCGCGCCGGCGGGCGTGGTCAGGTCGCGCCACTGGTACGTCCAGTCGCAACTGCCGTCGATGCGCGCGGCCAGATCGGTGCTCGACAGCGGGCTCTCGGACGAGCGGCTGTCGTAGAAGCGCACCATGGTGCGGGCCTGCCCGGCGTTCTCGGCCCGCAGCCAGCCGGCGGCCGTGTGGCGCCGGTCCGCGCGGCAGGGCAGATGCCGTTCGAGGTCGGTGCCGGTCTGGCCGACGTCGCCGTCGTCGCGGCGCAGGCCGAGGCTGCGCTGCCCGCCGTGGACCACGTCGGTCGCCAGCCACTCGTCGGACGTGTTGGCTTCCCAGAGATCGGCCCCCTCGTCCTCGAAACCCGTGTGCCAGAGCAGCTCGCGGCCCCAGGCCACCTCCCAGCCGCCCGGCGCGCCGCCGAGGACCTCCAGCACCTGCGACAGGTCGCCCTCGGGCGCGAGCGCCAGCGGCGGCGACACCTCGTAGCCGTCCTGGACCACCAGGTCGAAAGCCGCCTCGTGTTCGATCACCGTCGAGTCGGCCTCCGCGCGCGACAGCAGGATGCGCGCCTCGCTCTTGCCGGCCAGCGGCACCACGAGCGCGTTCATGGGCCGCGAGGCCTCGGCCAGCCAGCCGATGATCTCGCGCCCGAGGTTGCCGGTGGCCGGCCGCGGGATCCAGTCGTCGATGAAGGCGGGCGTGAAGCGCTGCCCCACGACGCCGTCCTTGTCGATCTCCAGGGTCAGCACCAGCGTCGGCATCGTCTCGATGTAGGTCAGGTCGAAGACGAAGTTGCCCAGGCTGTGGGCGATCAGCTTCCCCTGGTAGGACTCGAAGCCCTGCAGCACGTGGGGGTGGTGGTTGATCATCGCGTCCGCGCCGAGGTCGATGGCCTGGCGGCGCAGCGCGCGCTCGCCGGGCGTCGGCTCGTTCAGGAAGCGGAACTCGGGCGCGCCGGGATCCTGGACGTCGGCCTCGATGTCGATGACGTCGTCCGGCCCGGCCCACCGCCCCAGCGCGCCGGGCGGCGGCGCGAGCTGGTACTCGTCGCCGCTGTGGCCCTGGACGATGACGACGTCGGACAGCGCGCCGGCCGCCGCGATCGATTCCGACAGGTTTTCCGGCAGCAGGTGGGCGAAGCCGGGCTTGCTGTAGCCCGCGTCCAGGAAGGGCTGGTAGTTCCACTGCCGGCCGGTGCGGTCGCAGAGGCCCAGGAATCCCAGGCGCACGCCGCGCTCGGTCCAGAACGCCGGCTGCAGGGCGAAGATCTCGTTGCTGCCCGCGCCGCACCAGGGGATGCCCAGGCTCTCGAGCCCGTCCATGGTGTCGAGCATGCCGATCTCGCCGTAGTCGATGATGTGGTTGTTGCCGATGGTCACCAGGTCGACGCCGGCGTAGGCCAGGCCTGCAATGTTTTCGGGCCGGCTGCGGAAGACCACGGTCTTGGTGGGGTGCGGCGTGCCGCGGTCGGTGTAGCTGACCTCGAGGTTGCAGACGTTGACGTCGGCGGCGTCGCCGAAGATCGGGCGCGTCGGCGCGAACAGGGCCTCGACCCCCTGGGTGTCGATGATGCCGCCCGCGGACTCGTAGCCGCGCCCGGTGAAGACGTCGCCCACGAAGTTCACCGTCAGCGGCAGCTCGTCGCCGCCGGGGTGGACGGCCACCTGGCAGGTGTCGCCGCCGCAGAGGCCGCCGGGGTCGGTCACCGCCACACTGACGGTGTAGGGGTGGTCGGCGTGGACCAGGAACTCGTGCACGACGACCGGTTCGGCGCTGTTCGTGGAGTCGCCGAAGTCCCAGCGGTAGACGTGCGTCTCGGAGTCCGGATCGAAGACCGTGGCCTGGAACTGCGCCGACAGCCGGTACAGGTCGCCGGCCACCTTCGCGGACGACTGTACCGCGTAGAGGATGTCCACCCGCGGCGCCCGCGGCAGCTCGTCGGTGACGTCGGCCAGGGTATCGAAGCGGGTGACGCCGACCGTGCCCGCATCCGCGTCGTTGACGTAGATCACCCGATCGATGACGGGCAGCTCGCCGAAAGTCTCCCGCCAATCCTCGCCCACCGGCAGCAGGTAGTCGTGCCAGGCCGCGAGCGACTGCGAGCCCTGGTAGACGGTCCACCAGTTCGTGTCGGCGGGCAGGTCGCGGCCGGCGAAGGTGTAGAACAGTTCGTGGACGCCGTCCCCGAAGCCGATGGCCTGGACCTCGCCCCTGACGTCGGCGGAAACGGCGACGCTCCAGACGGTGCTGTCGGCCAGGGCGCGCGGCGCGATCGACTGGATGAGCCACAGGTTGCCGTTGAGGCGCAGGGCGTGGGCCGAGCCGCCCTCGCCAGGGTTCGACAGCGACCAGGCGCCGGGATCCCCGGCTTCGCCCGGGTAGTCCGCGAGTTCCGGAGCGGCGCCGTCGAAGTCCTCGATCGGGACGGCGTGGGCGACGGCGACGAAGACCGCCAGTAGGACGATCGCGAGCAGGCGGCAGAGGATCCGCGGCATCTCGGCTCCAGACGATTGGGTCAGGCGGGGATGCCAAGCATACCACATCCGGACTCCAGATACCATTGACATTAGATCATAAACAGCTTATGATAATGACATGGACCCGCGAACCCGCAAATACCTGGCCGAGATCGGGCGTCGTGGCGGCCTCAAGAGCCGCCGGCGGCTGGAACCCGAGACGGCCCGCGAGATGGTCCGTCTGCGCGAAGCGCGGCGCGCTTACCGGAAATTCCATGCGCACTGCTTCTGGTCCAGTCCGCCCGAGTTCAGGGTCGAAAGATCGGATGTCGCCTGGGTCGCCGAACAGCTGATGCGGTATGGTGGTCGGGAGGCTTGGGAGAAGGGGGCGAACCTGTGCCGTTGACAGGGTTCCAGTCCGCGATCGGACGACTGCTCGCGGCCAACCGCAGCGAGGACAGCTACCTGGCCGGAGGCGCGGCCATCCTGGCCGCCCCCAACACGCTCCGGTACAGCCACGATCTCGATTACTTCCAGGACAGCGCAGCGAGGGTGGCCTCCGCCTGGGACGCCGATCGCGCACTGCTGGCGGACCACGGCTACGACGTGGAGTTGGAACTCAGCCAGCCGGGCTACATCCGCGCCGTGGTGAGTCTCGACCGGGAGCGCACCAAGATCGAGTGGGCCCAGGACTCGACCTGGCGTTTCCTGCCGGTCATCCGCAGCGAGGAGTTCGGCTACCAGTTGCATCCGCTCGACCTGGCCACCAACAAGGTGCTGGCCCTCGCCGGCCGCGACGAGCCGCGCGACCTGCTCGACACGCTGCACCTGCACGAACACGTGCTGCGACTCGGAGCGCTGGTGTGGGCCGCGGTCGGCAAGGATCCCGGCTATTCACCGCTTTCGCTGCTGGAGATGCTCCGCCGGCGCGGGCGGATCCAGCCGGCGGACCTGGCGCGCCTCGATCTGGCCGGTCCGGTGGACCTGCAGCAGGTCAAGGAGGCTTGGCTCGCCGCCCTGGCCGAGGCGGAGCGCTTCGTGCGCATGCAGCCGCCCGGCGAAGCGGGCTGCCTCTACTGGTCGCCGTCGCGAAACGCCTTCGTGTGCCCGGACGACGGGAAGCCCGGAGACGCTGTCCCGCACTACGGTCGGCCGGGGGGGGTACTGCCGCGGGTGGTCGGGGATTAGTATCCCGGCCTTCATGAAGCGCCAGTGCGTGCAACGCCGGACCCCTCATTCCTGCCTACGCGACGATCCCCAGGGTTGACGTTCCCCCTTTCCATGCCCTAGATTCCGCCTGTCTGTGAAATCGTTCACATCCTGGGAGTTGCACCATCGGCCCTCCCCCGACAGCAGGGGTCGCGAGCCCCCGGATCCTCGGCGTCGGCGCGGATCTCTGCGACGTGCGCCGCCTGGCGCGGGAGCTGGACGAACCGCAGCGGGGCTTCGCGGAAACGGTGTTCACGCCGACGGAACTCGCCGCCTGCCGCGGCGGCCCGCATCCGGCGCACCGCCTCGCCGAACGCTTCGCCGCCAAGGAAGCCGTCCTGAAGGCCCTATCCTTCACCGACGGCCGCGGTACGTTCTGGCGGGATGTGGAGATCACGCGCCGCGGCGAGGGACCGGCCGCGGTCCGGTTGCAGGGACGACTCGAGGAACTGGCCGCGCGGCACGCCGCCGGCCGCATCCACCTGAGCCTCGCCGCCGCCGGCCACCACGCGCTGGCGGTCGCCATCATCGAGGAGCGCGGAAGCCCGGAGCCGCGACCGGACACCAACCACACAGGGGACTGACGATGGCCACCACGCCCACCTACGAGGACCGCCTGAAGGACTTCTCCTGGTCGCTGGCCGAACAGGAACTGGGCTACCGCAAGGGCGACCCGCTGAACATCGGCTGGCACTGCAGCGACCGGCTCTGCCGGCAGGGCCTGGCGGACAAGACGGCCCTGGTCTGGGAGGACTTCTCCGGCGCGACGAAGACCTACACCTTCGACGACCTGCGCGTGTTGTCGAACACCTTCGCGGCGCACCTGCAGGGCCTCGGCATCCAGCCCGGCGAGCGCGTCTGCCTGTTCATGGACCGCGTGCCGGAGCTGTACCTCGGGTTCCTGGGCGGGCTGAAGATGGGCGCGGTCGTGCAGCCGCTGTTCTCGGCCTTCGGCGCCGACTCGCTGTGGACGCGCCTGGACGACGCCGGCACCACGGCCATCGTCACCCAGCGCAAGCACGTGGCCAAGGTGCGCAAGCTCCTGGACAAGCTGCCGCAGCTGAGGCACGTCATCCTGGTCGACGCCGGCGACGGCCCGCTGCGCGAGCGCGAGTCGGGTCTCGACCTGCACGCGCTGCCCCGCGTCGAGACCTTCGACGCGCACCCGACGGGCCCCGAAACCCCCTCGGTCCTGCACTACACCTCCGGCACCACGGGGCAGCCCAAGGGCGCCCAGCACGTCCACTACTCGCTGATCTCGCAGTACCTCACCGCCAAGTGGGTCCTGGACCTGCGCCCCGACGACGTCTACTGGTGCAACGCCGATCCCGGCTGGGTGACCGGCACCTCCTACGGCATCATCGGGCCCTGGGCCAACGGCGTCACCCAGGTGGTGCTGGACTCCGGCTTCAACGCCGAGAAGTGGTACGACTTCATGGCGCGCCGCGGCGTGACGGTCTGGTACTCGGCCCCGACGGCCATCCGCCTGCTGATGCGCGAGGGCTCCGACCTCGTGCGCAAGCACGACCTCTCCCGCCTGCGCCACCTGTGCAGCGTGGGCGAGCCCCTGAACGCCGAGGCGGTCGTCTGGTCGCAGGAGGCCTTCGGCAAGCCCTTCCACGACACCTACTGGCAGACCGAGACCGGCTGCATGATGATCACCAACTTCCCGGGCATGAAGGTCAAGCCGGGCTCGATGGGCAAGCCCTTCCCGGGCATCACGGCTACGGTCCTGGACCCGAACACCAACCTGCCGCACGAGGGCACGGGCCGCGTGGGCCTGATCGCGATCCGGCCGGGCTGGCCCTCGCAGATCCGCGGCTACTGGAACAACCAGGCCGGCTACGAGCGCAAGTTCGTCAACGGCTGGTACATCTGCGGCGACCGGGCCAGCATCGACGCCGACGGCTACTACTGGTTCGTGGGGCGCGACGACGACGTCATCAACACCGGCGGCCACCTGGTCGGGCCCTTCGAGATCGAGTCCGCCCTGCTCGAGCACCCCGCGGTCGCGGAGTCGGCGGCGGTGGCCAAGCCCGACCCCGTGAACATGGAGGTCGTCAAGGCGTTCGTCACACTGAAGCCGGGCATCGCGCCGGACGACGACCTCGAACTCGAGATCATGAACTTCATCCGCAAGAAGCTGTCGCCTTTGGCCATGCCGCAGGAGATCGAGTTCACCGACTCGCTGCCCAAGACCCGCAGCGGCAAGATCGTGCGGCGCATCCTGCGCGCCCGGGAATTCGGCGAGCCGGAAGGCGACCTGTCGACCCTGATGAGCGAATGAGCCGCGGCCCGTCTCCCCCGGGAGCGGGCCGCACCACACCGACGCGGGAGACGACGATGGACGAGCGCAAGCAGACGATCCTGGACTACGTGGTGAACGAGTACCTGGAGGAGGACGACGACCGCGTGATCGGCCCGGACACGCCCCTGATCACCGGCGGCATCGTCGACTCGTTCTCCATGGTCTCGCTGAAGCGGTTCCTGGAGAAGAAGTACGGCATCCAGATCCCCGACGCCGACGCCTCGCCCGAGGCCTTCGACACCGTCAACCGCATCGACGCCCTGGTCGAGCGCTTCATCAAGAGCTGACCGCCGGGAACGGAAGGGAGCAGTCATGGCATTCGCGACCGGGACCAGGGAGTCCTACCAGCAGGAGCTGGCGGCCATCCGCCAGGCCGGCCTCTTCAAGGAAGAGCGCTACATCCGCAGCCCGCAGGGCGCCGACATCGAGGTCGAGTTCCCCGCCGGCGCGGCCGGCAAGAAGGTGATCAACCTCTGCGCCAACAACTACCTCGGCCTGTCCAGCCACCCCGAGGTGGTCGAGGCGGCGCGGCGCGGCCTGGACGCGCGCGGCTACGGCATGTCGTCGGTGCGCTTCATCTGCGGCACGCAGGACATCCACCGGCAGCTCGAGAACAAGCTGACCGAGTTCCTGGGCACCGAGGACACGCTGCTGTTCCCGTCCTGCATGGACGCCAACGCGGGCGTGTTCGAGGCCGTGCTGACCGATCAGGACGTGATGATCGCCGACCGCCTGGTGCACGCCTCCATCGTCGACGGCATGCGCCTGTGCAAGGCGGCCACCGACACCTACAAGCACTCGGACATGAAGCACCTGGAGCAGAAGCTCCAGGAGCACCAGGACAAGCAGCGCCGCCTGATCATCACCGACGGCGTGTTCTCGATGGACGGCGACCTCGCCCGCCTGGACGAGATCGTCGCGCTGGCCGAGAAGTACGACGCCATGGTCTTCGTCGACGAATCCCACGCCTCGGGCTTCATCGGCAAGACCGGCCGCGGCACCCACGAGCACTGCGGCGTCATGGGCAAGGTCGACATCGTCACCACGACGCTGGGCAAGGCCCTCGGCGGCGCCTCGGGCGGCTGCGTCAGCGGCCGGCGCGAGCTGGTCGAGCTGTGCCGGCAGCGGGCCCGGCCCTACCTGTTCTCCAACACGGTCGCGCCGGTCATCGTCTCGGGGGCCATCAAGGTGCTGGAGCTGATCTCCGGCACGACCGAGCGCCGCGACAAGCTGGAGTGGAACACGAAGTACTGGCGCGAGGGCCTGCTGAAGATCGGCCTGGACATCAAGGCCGGCGACAGCCCCATCGTGCCGGTGATGCTCTACAACGCGAAGCTCGCCCAGGACGTGGCGCGCGACCTCTACGCCGAGGGCATCTACGTGGTGGGCTTCTTCTTCCCGGTGGTGGCCAAGGGCCAGGCGCGCATCCGCACGCAGCTCTCGGCCGCGCACGACCGGAGCCACCTCGACCTCGGCCTGGCCGCCTTCGCCAAGGTCGGCGCCAAGTACGGGATCCTGGGCCTGGGCAAGAACGAGATCATCGAGAAGTACGGGACCTGAGCCGACGCCGGAGGGACGCGCCATGAACGAGCCGCGCCGCATCGCGATCGATCTGCCCGGAACCGAGGCGTTCCGCGACGACGACCTCGAGGTCCTGCGCACCACGCTGCAGACCATCGTCACGCTCTCGATGGAGTGCCGCGACGAGCCCTGCGACTCCTCGCGGCGGATGCACCGCGAGGGCTGGGACGTGCACTGGGGCCTGACCTGGATCGCGCGGGCCCGGCGCGGGGGCGTCACCGAGGAGGCCACCGGCGCAACCCGGAGCGAAGTACTCGCTCGGCTCCAACAACTTACCAGCCTGCACGAGGTTGACGGCTGCCCGTAAATACCGTTCTTTGACTCCGTCTCCTGGGGGGGGAACCTGACCCGCTGACGGACGTATGGGAACGGATGAACATCTTGCGCCGACCGACGGCCCTGAGGGCCGTGTTGATCGTTAGTATTCTGTTGCTGATCGCGGGAGTCGGAGTATTGCTGGCGTTGCGCGGGCCGGGCGGTCATCCGCCCGGCCCGGCCGCCGGCTCCCCGCCGCCGAGCGTCCTGCTGATCGGCATCGACACCTTCCGCGCCGACCACCTCGGCCCGCCGGGGCCGGGCGAACCCTCGCGAACCCCCCACCTCGACGAGCTGGCGCGCGACGGCATCCGTTTCGAACAGTGCCTGTCGACGGCGCCCTGGACCCTGCCCTCGTTCGCCTCGATCTTCACCGGCCTGCGGCCCTACCGCCACGGCGCCGTCGGCGGCGAGCGCGACTACCTCTCCGAGCGGCACACGACCCTGGCCGAGCACCTCGCCCGGGCCGGCTACGCCACGGCGGGCTACGTGGGCATCAACTACCTGACCGCCCAGTTCGGCATGGACCAGGGGTACGTCTCCCCGCCGCCCCGCGGGACCGACCTGACGGGACTGGACCAGGCCGGCGGCGTCACGCGCCTCAGCGGCGAATTCTTCGCCGAGCACCGGGGCGCGCCCAGCTTCGTCTTCACCCACTACTACGACCCGCACGCGCCCTACGCGCCGCCGGCCCCGTGGCACCGCAAGTACTACCTGGGCAACGAATGCCGGCCCGGCGAACCGCTGACGGCGCGGATCCTGGCGGCGGGCGGCGTGCGGGGCGAGAACGCGAACCGCGGGATGTACGACTGGCTCGCCGGCGTCACGGACCCCCGCTTCCCGCCGGCGCAGTACGCGGCCGAGGTCAACTACGCCGACGACCACGTGGGCCGGCTGATCGCGCGGCTGAAGGAGCTCGGCCTCTACGAGCAGATGCTGATCGTCGTGGTCGCCGACCACGGCGAGCACCTCGGCGAGCACGGCTTCTTCTACACGCACTACCTGCCGTACCAGGAGACGATCCACGTCCCGCTGCTCGTCAAGCTGCCCGGCAACGCCGGCGCCGGCCGCGTCGTCGCGGCTCCCGTCTCCACCCTGGACCTCCTGCCGACCGTCCTGGAGATCACCGGGATCGCCGTCCCCGACACCCTGGACGGCCGTTCGCTGGCCGGCCTGCTGCTGGGCAACGCCAAGGCGCCGCCGCGCGACCTGCTGGCCGAGCAGGGCTCCGACCCCGACGACTTCTGCAAGACGCTCGTGGCCTGGCCCTGGAAGCTCATGCTGTGGCGGGAGGGCGGGGTGGAACGCACCGCGCTCTTCGACCTGGCGACCGACCCCGGCGAGACGCGGGACGCGGCTGCCGAGCACCCCGAGGAGGCCGCGCGCCTGACCGCGCGGCTGCGCGCGACCTACGACCCGAGCTCGCCCCTGGGCCGCGGCGCCCCGGGCCGGCGCGCGAACGTCGGCAAGTCGGACATCAGGTTGCTGGAGTCGCTGGGCTACGTGCACAAGCCGCCCGCGAGCGCGGGCGGCGAAGGTTGACCGCGGCGCCGTCCCCCTACCGGACCAGCACCATGCGCCGCGACTGCCGCGTGCCCCCGCATTCCAGCGTGCACAGGTAGGTCCCGCTGCCCAGGCCGTCGGCCCGGAACTCGACCTCGGTGCGGCCGGCCGGCAGTTCGCCGTCGACCAGCGTCCGCACCCGATGCCCCCTCAGGTCGTGCACCGCCAGCGTCACCCGCGACGCCACGCCCAGTTCGACCGGGATCGTCGTGGACGGGTTGAACGGGTTCGGCCGGCAGGCGCCGAGCACCGCCGCCGACAGCACCAGCGGCGGCGAGGCGGTGACGTAGGCGGGCTCCCCGAAGACGAAGGCGGCGTCCCGCCGGCGCAGCGCCAGGGTCCGGGTCACGTAGCGGTCGGTGACGAGCAGTTCGACCTGGTCGACGGCGGCCGCGGCGCCCGACACCGAGAACCAGCCCGCGCCGTCGCCCTCGCCGACCGGGTACAGGGGGCTCACGCTGCCGAAGTACCCCGGCGTGTGCTCCCCGTCCGTGCGCGGCAGCGTCCAGATGCGGACGCCGCCGGTTTCCGTCGTGGCGTAGTCGAAGGTCAGCGCCACCTGCTCGCCGAGGTCGAGCACGGCGGGCGGGGCGGGGTCGAAGGTCACGGCATTCACCGCGTGGGGGCCGAAGGCGACGTCGGCCCGCAGCCGGACGTCGAGCAGCTCCGCGCCGCTGCCCGCGTCCTGCATCAGGACCTGCACGAACGGGACCTCGTGCTCTCCGGCCACGACCGTGAACGAGCGCGCGACGTGGCCGGCGGGACCGGCCAGCACCGGGCCGGTCGCGTAGCTCTGGTCGGGCACCGGTTCACCCGCGGCGTCCACGCCGCGGGCCAGGACCCTCACGCCGGCGGTCGCGGTGGTGGCGTAGTCGCAGTCGATCAGGACGCTCCGGCCGTGACCCAGCCACGCCCCCGTGCCCGGCGCGACCGCGAAGCCCGCGAGGCCGTGCCCCCCCCAGGCCAGATCGACGGGCCGGTCGAACTCCAGCAGCAACTCGGTCATGGCCGCGTTCCACATCCGGACCCGGACGGCGTCGACGTGGGGCGAACCGCCGTCGAAGCGGAACCACTGGGTCCCGCCGCCCTGCCCGACGATGAAGCTCGGGGCGCCGACGACGGCGCCCGCCGCGGGCGCGCCGCCGCTGAGGGGCTGCGCGGTCACGACCGCGCCGCCCGGCGCGGCGGTGGCGGCGTCGAAGCCCAGCACGTACGCCGCGCCGTGCAGCAGCCGGGCCGTTCCCGGCGACGACGGCTGCAGGTGGTAGACGGCGTGGTCCCCGACGTGGAGCGTCACGGGCACCGAGATGGCCAGCAGCGTGGAGCCCCAGTCGGGCGTGACCATCTCGATCAGGCAGTGGTCGAGCGCGTGGCTCCCGGCGGCGAACGAGAACCCGAGCTGCAGGTGGCCGGCGCCGGCGGGGAGCGCCGCGCTGGTCCCGCCGGCGTAGCCGGCGACGACCGCGCCGTCGCGCTGCGGGGCGACCCGGAAGCGGGCGCCGCCGGGGTTGGTGATCTCGTAGGCGAAGTCGACCGTGATCTCGGCGCCGTTGGGCAGGTGCGAGCCGCCGGGCTCGCCGACGACGATGCCCCCGATCCAGCCGGCGGCGGCCGGTCCGGCCGCGGCGGCCAGCAGGGTCGTGAAGGCGATGGCCCGCAGCAGCAAGATGCCCTCCGATGCCGCCCCCGGGGCGGCGGATGATGATCCCACCGCCAATGATAGCACAGAACTGGAAAGGGCGGCCCGGTTCGGGTCAGCGGGGCGGCGTCCCCGTCGACCCGCCGTTGCGGGGGGGCAGCAGCGACGCGGCGATCGAGCCGCCGAGCAGCGCGGCGATGACCCCCAGCGAGACCGCGACGGGCAGCTTCCCGACGTCCACCAGCAGCATCTTGACGCCGACGAAGGCGAGCACGAGGCCGAGGCCGACCTTCAGGAAGCGGAAGCGGCCCATCATCCCCGCCAGCAGGAAGTAGAGGGCCCGCAGCCCGAGGATGGCGAAGATGTTCGAGGTGAAGACGATGAACGGGTCGGTCGTGATGGCGAAGATCGCCGGGATGGAGTCGACGGCGAACACGATGTCCGTGGCCTCGACCACCACCAGCACCATCAGCAGCGGGGTGGCCAGCCAGCGGCCGCCCTCCTTGACGACGAAGCGGGCGCCGCGGTAGTCGGAGGTGAGCGGGATGAAGCGGCGGAACGCCTTCAGCACGGGGTTGCGCTCGGGATGGATCTCGCCGTCGCGGTGCAGCAGCAGCTTGACGCCCGTGAAGACCAGGAACGCGCCGAAGACGTACATGATCCCGTGGAAGCGGTGGATCAGCGCGGCGCCGGCCACGATGAACAGGGCGCGCATGAGCAGGGCGCCGAGGATGCCCCAGAACAGGACCCGGTGCTGGAGCTTCGCCGGCACGGCGAAGAACGAGAACAGCACGATGAACACGAACAGGTTGTCGACCGAGAGCGCCTTCTCCAGCAGGTAGCCGGTCAGGAACTCCAGGCCGCGCACCGCGCCGAAGCGGTGCCAGATCCAGGCGTTGAACAGCAGCGAGATCGTGATCCAGATCGCCGACCAGAGCAGCGCCTCGCGGATGCGGATCTCGTGGGCCCGGCGGTTGAACACGCCCAGGTCCAGCGCCAGCATCGCCAGCACGAACCCGATGAAGCCCGCCCAGAGCGCCGGCGTCCCGACCGAGACTGCTTCCATGCCCACCTCGCGTTGCCGCCGACCTTCCGCACCGGCGAACGCGCCGGTGGCGAACCGGCGTCCAAGATAGACCCGTCTCCCCCGCAGGGAAACGCCGATTCCGCGCGCGGCCGGCCGCCGCCGGAGATCAGCGCACCAGCAGCGTCTTGCGGGTCAGCACGCGCTCGCCCGCCTGCAGCCGCAAGACGTAGGTGCCCGAGGCCGCGGCCTGCCCGCCGTCGGTGCGGCCGTCCCAGACCCGCCGGTGCTCGCCGGCCTCCAGCTGCGCCGACACCAGGCGCCGCACCGCGCGGCCCTTGAGGTCGAAGACCGCGAGGTCGACCTGCTGCCGGGCGTCCAGCGTGAAGCGGATCTCGCTGCCGGGGTTGCCGGGGTTCGGCCAGGGCGGGCCGAGGCTCAGCTCGGGGGCGGCATCCGGCGCCGCGACGCTGTAGCCGTTGGACGCGCCGGGGGTGCCGTGGTTGGCCGACACGGCCCAGCTGGCCGGCAGGGCGTTGTCGAGTCCGGGATCGACCAGCGCCAGGGTCGCCCCGGTGCCGTTGGCCCCGGAAGGCCACGGCGCCGAGGGCAGGAAGGACACGCCGTCGTGCAGCTCGCCTCCGGGTTCGAAGAGGCGCAGGTACTCGCCGCCGCTGCTGAGGCCGTAGCCGAGGTTGCCGATCGCCGCGGTCACCTGCGGGAACAGGGCCAGGAAGGCCGCCCGGTCGCGGCAGAGCACCAGGAACCCTCCCGGCGCCACGATCGTGCCGGCGGGGATGTTGTAGGAGTGGGCGTCCTCGCCGTCCTTGAACTTCCAGCCGCCCAGATCGACCGCCGCGCGGCCGGGGTTGTGCAGCTCGACCCAGTCCTCGGGGTCGAAGCTGCCCGAGGAGTTGAAGTTGATCTCGTTGATGACCACCCGGACCGCGCCGGCCTCGCCGGTGAAGTGGGCGGTCACGGCGTAATCCCCGGCCGGGGTCAGCGTCACGGTCGCCTGGTCGGGCAGCTCCGGGTCGCTCCAGCCGTCGAACACGAAGCCGGGCGCCGGCTCGGCCGTCAGGGTGACGGGCACGCCCTGGAAGTAGAGGCCGGACCAGGTGGAGTCGACCGTCGCGGCCGACAGGCGGAGGCGCCCGGCGCCGTGCGGCGCGACGTCCAGGCCGAGCACGAGGTCGCCGCCCAGCTGGAAACGGCTGCGCAGGTGTTCGCGCGCGATGGCGGGCCGCCGCGTCAGGAAGTCCCCGACCACCTGCAGGCGGGCGGCCCAATCAGGCGAGGCGCCCCAGCGCGCCAGGTGGCGGGGCATCTCTGCGGCGAGGTCGTCGGCCAGGGACGCGAAGACCGCCAGGCTGCGCGGCGCATGGAACGTCGTGTTCAGGTGGTCGCAGAAGCGGTTGATGAACAGGTCGCGGAAGTCCGCGTTCTCCAGCAGGTGGCGCAGGATGTGGGTGCGGAAGTTCGCCGACGGCCAGCCCGAGCCGCTGGCGTCGAGGGCCCGGCCCAGGGCGTCGAACTCCACCGGCGCCTGCAGGCCCAGGCCCGCGTCGGTGTCGTAGAGGATCCAGCGCCAGCGCCCGCCGTCGACGGCGGGGCGCCACCAGGCGATGTTGTTGGTGCCCCAGTCGGTGTTGGCGCAGAAGATCTCGGCGATCTGGTAGTCGGCGAAGTTCTCAACCTCCATCTGCTGCCGGACGTGGTCGTAGTGGGCCGGCTGGCTCATGTCGTTGGCGCCGAGGTAGTCCCACAGGTCCCAGAAGTGCGAGGTGCTGCCCGCCACCGCCGTCCAGTAGTTCTTGATCAGGTCGATCCCCTCGGGGTCCAGGCCGTGGTTGGTCGCCACGTAGTAGTCGCCGACGTGCTCGCGCACGTTCATGATGCCCCAGTACTCGCCGTTGAGGAACACGCGCGAGGGCCGGTAGGCGAGGCGGTCGAGGTCGACCGCCGCGACCAGCCGGTGCATCAGGCCGTCCCGGAAGTGCGTCGAGGAGAAATCGTTGCCGGAGTTGCGCCACACGAGGTCCTCGAATTCCAGGAGCGGCTTCTCGTCGAACATCCGGCAGCGGATCATGTCGGCGCCGTAGCCGTCGCGCGCGTTGATCTTGAAGGACTTCTGGGGCTTGGTCCGCGAGTAGGCGCCGAAGAGCTCCACGCCGTAGTCCTGGCTGAGCGCCGTGCTGCCGTCGGTCTCGAAGAACTCGAGGTGCACGGGGCGCTCCCACTCCTCGTAGATGTTCGCTTCGACGTAGATGCCGTACTCGGGGTCCCAGAGGTTGGGCGGGTCGGTGACGAAGGACGTCGTGGGCAGGTCCGAGACGTCGTCCACGATGTAGGTGTGCGTCGCCGCCCGGCTGGGCAACTTGCCGGGAGCGAAGGTGACCGCGCGCACCACGGTCGTCGCGGTGATCGTCAGCGGGCCTTCGTAGAGCGGCGAGTCGGCGTCGGGAAGCACGCCGCCCAGGGCGTAGCGCACGACGGCCCCGGGCTCGCCGGTGCCCAGCACGACCTGCAGCCCGCCCGCGTAGTGGCCGCCCGCGGGGATGGCGTAAGGGGACGGCGCGAAGGTCGCGGCGCCCTGGCCGTCGTTGGGCGCCCCGGGCGTCGGCGACGTGAAGAAGTGCCAGACCGCGGCGCCGTCGGGGGCCCGGCCGCGCGAGACGTCGGTGTACATCGGGCCGGTGAAGACCTGGTCGACGGCCGCGCCGGCGGGGTCGCTCAGGCGGAGCGTCTCGCCGTCGGCGCCGAGCTTGAAGTTCGTGTGCAGCTTGGGCAGCAGGGCGGCGATCACGGCGCACGGGGGGCGGCCGCCGTCCGCGGGCCGCGAGCGCATGTTCAGGGTCACGAAGGGCACGCAGCTGAGGTCGCTCGCGTCCAGGCCGGAGTCGTGGACCTCGACGGCCAGGACGTTGACGCCCGCGCACAGCGGCGCGCCGTAGATGCCGCCCCCGTCCAGCTCGACGTCCCGGTACAGCCGGGCCTCGTGGTCGCGGTCGGCAGGCTGGTCCCAGGCGGGGTCCCCGTCGCCGGACAGGTTCTCCCGGAAGATCTGCTGCCCGTTGAGCCAGACCACGACGCCGTCGTCGAAGTCCAGGTGCAGGTGCAGGCGGCGGACGGCCGCGAGATCGGGCACGACGAAGGTGCGGCGCATCGCGACCGAGACGCAGGGCTCCACGATGGTGGCGTCGTCGCCGTCGCCGAAGCCGAAGCCGGCGGGTCCCTCCGCCCAGCCCGCGTCGTCGAAGCCCGGCGCCTGCCAGCCGGCCGGCGGGGCGCTGGTGTTGGCGCGGTAGCGCCACGCATCGCCGATCTCGGCGACCGACTCCCAGTGGATCGGCACATCGCGGTAGCTGGTCCCGGAAGCGAAGACCAGCAGGCGCTCGCCCGGGTCGATGAGCTGGGGCGGGAAGGTCCACTTCAGCGGCTCGTCGGGGTCGTCCGACAGGCCGTAGTCGTCGAGGTTCACGGTGGCGGCGCCGGCGTTGTGCAGCTCGATCCAGTCGGAGGCCTCGCCGTGGTCGTCGAGCAGGCCCATGATGTTCGAGGCGACGAACTCGTTGATGACGACCTGGGCCCCGGCGGGGGCGGCCGCCGCCACCCAGCAGGACAAGGCCAGAATCGCGACGGCGGCCCGTGCAGGCAGCTTCATGAAGATCCTCCGGATATCGGGCAGGGCGGGCGGTCCCGGGCCCCGTTGATGACGAATCGGACGATATCGCTATCTTACGATAGAATGGCGGCGGCGGTCCGGAATAAGATGGGGCGACCCCTCCGGCCCGGCCCCGGCATCCCGACCCCGACGACAAGGAATGCGACGTGAGCGACACACCGCCCGGACTCATCTGCGGCGACGACGGCCTCCCGCGCTGCTGGTGGTGCGGCGGCGCCGAGGACTACGCGCGCTACCACGACCGCGAGTGGGGCTTCCCGGTCACCGACGACCACCGCCTCTTCGAGAAGATCTGCCTCGAGGGCTTCCAGGCCGGCCTCTCCTGGCTGACGATCCTGCGCAAGCGCGACCGCTTCCGGGCCGTCTTCGACGGGTTCGACTTCGAGCGGGTGGCCCGCTACACCCCGGCGCGGGTCGACCGGCTCCTGCTGGACGCGGGGATCGTCCGGCACCGGGGCAAGATCGAATCGACGATCAACAACGCCTGCCGGGCCCGGGAGCTGGCGCAGGAATTCGGCTCGCTGGCCGCCTACTTCTGGCGCTTCGAGCCGGACCCCGCCGGCCGGCCGCGGCGCCTGACCCGCGCGACGCTCGCGACCCTGTCCAAGACGCCGGAATCGACGGCCCTCTCGAAGGACCTCAAGGCGCGCGGCTGGAGCTTCGTGGGCCCGACCACCGTCTACGCCTTCATGCAGGCCATGGGCCTGGTCGACGACCATCTCGAGGGTTGCCACGCACGTGCGGCGGCGGAGCGGGCGCGCGCCCGTTTCGTGCGGCCGCGCCCTACCGGTACATCCGCTTGACGCCGCCCCAGCTCGACCGCTCCCCGGCCACCGGCGCGTCGATCGTCAGCACGGAGTTGCCGCAGCCGCCGAGCTGGTAGCCGTCGACGATCAGGTAGTACCAGCCGTCGGCCGTCGCCTGGTAGTCGACGATCTCGGGGTCGTCGCCGCCCGCCACGCACGAGTTCATGTCCGAACAGTCGGTCAGCAGGTAGAGCGAGGCGTCGTAGTCCTCGCCGGAGAGGACCGCCGAGAAGTCCTCCCCGGCGGCGAGGTGGATCTTCCAGACCGCGTCCTCGCCGGCGGCCGCCCAGCCGGTGCAGCCGATCGCCGGGTCGTAGTCCATCAGCGAGCCGCAGGTGTAGACCGGGAACGACGTCAGCCCCTGCTCCTGCAGGTCGATGGCGAGCTCGCAGACGGGGTTGGCGTAGGTGACGGGGACCGTGACGGTCAGGTCGAAGGAGGAGATGCAGGCCGGCTGCTGCCACTTGTCCACCATGATGTAGTAGCTGCCGGCCGCGAGCGACAGGCCCGAGATCACCCGCGGGGTCGCCTCGTAGCCGCTGCGCTGCACGAGGCAATTGCCCGTGTCGGGGCAGCCGTCGAAGATCGCGAGGCCCGTCCACAGGGTGCCGCGCGGGTCGAAGGTGACGGTCACGATCTGCGGCGAGGCGAGGTCCAGGCGGTAGACGAGGTCCTCGCCGCCGTCGTAGTAGCCGAGGCAGGTCTCGGCGTCGTCATCGCCGCGTCCGCAGGTGGTCTGCCCGAGGTCGCTGAACGGCAGCGAGGCGATCGGCAGCGGGTCTGCGCAGTCGTCGCCGGACGTCGCGGCGACCGCGGCGACCGGCGAGCCGGCCGGCTTGGCCGCCGCCTCCGCCGCGGCGAAGCCCGCCACCGACAAGACCGTCCCGAGCAACAGCAGCCGCGATGTTCGTGCGTTCATGACGTCCCTCCCCCGCTCGTCTGCGACACGCCCCCCGCGCTCCGGATCAGGGCACCAGCAGAATCTTAACAGATTTCGTCCAGCTTGCGCCCGTCATTCTCGCCAGGTAGGAGCCGGCGGCGGCCCGGCGGCCGCCGTCGTCGCAGCCGTCCCAGCGCGCGGTGTGGGGACCGGCGTCCAGTTCGCCGTCCAGCAGGACCCGCACGAGCCGGCCGCCGAGATCGTGGACGGTCAGCCGGACGCGTCCGGGCCGGTCGAGACGCCAGTTCAGGGTCGTGGCGGGGTTGGCCGGGTTGGGCAGGGCGGCCAGGAGCGGCGCCCGCCCGGTCGCGGGTTCGTCGACCGCGGTGGCCGCCACGAACTCGTAGCAGCCCATGTCGACCTGCACGCCGCCGACGCGGTCGCGCCCGGCGAGGTCGGTCGCGGGGAGCCAGGGGGACGCCGCCGCGAGGTCGCCCGCGTCGCGGCAGGGCGAGGCTGCGCCCAGGTCCCCGGGCCCGTGGATCGCCGGCCGGAACTGCGGGTCCAGATCCAGGCCGCCGAGACCCTCGCCGTAATCCTGGACGTCGCTGAAGAGCACGTGGAAGGCCCGCGGCTCGAGGATCTGGTAGAGGTCGTGGTGGTTGGTCTCGTTGCCCCAGACCACGCAGCCGACGTAGCGGGGCCGGCTGTGGTAGTGGTCGATGCCGCCGGCCGTGCGGTCGAAGATCTCGGGATTGACGACGCGGTTGTCGATCACCGTGTCGTGCACGAAACGGGGGAAGCCGAGGCCGGCGAAGACGGCGCCGGCGCGGCTCCAGGCCGTGTTGTCGTGCAGCAGCGTGTTGACGACCAGCGGCGCCGCGCCGTAGTGGACGGCCAGCGCGCCGCCGCGGTCGGCGCAGTTGTGGCGCAGGATGCAACCGGACACCTCGAGCCGCGAGTGGCCCACCACGCGCAGCGCGCCGCCGGCGCCGTCGAAGCCGCGGCCGCCGGTCCGCGGCGCGTCGTCGTCGAGGTCGAGGCCGGGCACGGCCTTGGCGTACTCCAGGACGCAGCCGCGCAGGAACGACGGCGGGCTCGCGGCCGGGACGTTCAGAAAGGTGATCCCGTTCCAGCAGCCGACGGTGTCCTGGCCGGCGTCGAAGGCGCCGGGATCCGCGGCGGTCCAGACCACGGGCGACGCCGGCGTGCCGTGCGCCTGCAGGGCGCCGTCGCGCACCACCAGCCCGAAGTAGCCGGCGAAGCGGACCGTCACGCCGGGCGCGACGGTCAGCACGGCGCCGTCGCGCACCGTCACGTCCGATGTGACCAGGATCGAGGCGGCGTCCCAGGTCGTGTCCGCGACGATGTCGCCGCCGACGGTGAGCGCGGCGTCGCGGGCGGATGGAGGCGACGGCGGCGCGGCGGGGGCGCGCGTCGGCGCGATGGCGGCCGCCGGCACGATGCGCGAGCCGTACAGCGGCGCGTACTGCGGGCGGAAATCGCCGTGCTCGGGATCGCGCAATCCGGGGTCGAGTCCGAGGATGTTGTTGTGCGGTGCCGAACCGGCATCGTCCCACGGGGTGGGGATCACTCAGCTGTATTCTCAGAGGAAGCCGAAGTGCCGCAGCGGGTCCTCGTTGGTGCGGGGGTCGGCGTGCCAGGTCCAGTTGTCGCGCACGTCGGGCAGGCCGAAGGCGCCCGTCTGCACCGAGAGGCCGAAGGACAGCCCCGTCGGCAGGTTGTTGCCGGTGATGCCGGTCCAGATCATGACGTCCTGGCCGGTGTCGACGGCGTCGACCACGAGGTTGCGCTCGCAGAGCACGCCGGCGCCGGCGCCCTGCAGGCGGACGGCGTACTCGGCCGGCCGGTAGAACGTGCAGTAGCGCACCGAGCCCACCGGGACGCGGCGGACGTCGACGCTGTTGTCGCCGACGAAGCGCACGCCCCCGTTCAGGATGATGCAGTCCTGGATGTCCAGCCGGTTGTTGCAGAACGAGATGCAGATCTGCTCGCCCTCGAGGTCGAGGATGGCGCCGTTGCCGACGATCATCACGTCGCAGCCCAGCTCCGCCTCCTGGAAGCGCGTGCGGTCCTCGTCCCAGGTCGGGCCGAAGAGCAGGCCGCCGGTGTAGTAGCGGCCGGTCTCGAGCTCGAGGTAGCGGTCGTAGCCGTGCAGGGCGGGCGCCGCCTCAAAGGCGGCCCGCAAGGGGATCGGGGGCGGCGCGGCGGCGGCGACGGCCGCGGCGAATCCGACCGCGGCCAGGGCGGCGATCGAGAGCGGGTGCAGGCGCAAGTCGGTCCTCCCGAGCGGGTTCGTGGTGCCTCGATTCTACCACACGCCCCCACGGAAGGGGCCGGCGGAATCGCGTTCCGCCGGCCCCGGCTACGGGCGAGAATGCCGACCCGATCAGTCCGCCAGCTCCCCGGTCGCCACGTTCGCGACGTAGTGCCGGCCGTTCAGCGCGATCGTCGCCTCGCCGTCGCCGAAGACGATGGTGAAGGTGCGGTCGACGTGGCGCTCGAGGTAGTCGTCGCCGCGCTCGACGGTGATGTCGGCGACGTAGGAGCCGGTGATGGTGCCGGAGACGGCCTGGCTGAAGTCGTGGCCGGCGCCGCGCGGCACCGTCACGTCGATCAGCTCGGCGTCGAAGGCGCCGGCCAGGGTGCGGGTGAAGCGCGGGGTCTCGAAGCGGTTCGAGGCGTCGCGGCTGTACGTGCCGTTGATGGTCAGCAGGTCGGTGTTCACGCCGGTGACCACGAAGGCGGCCGCCAGGGCGTCGAGGTTCTGCTCGAAGCGCAGCGTGCGGTGGGTGCCGGTGCCCGCGACGATGGCGAACTCGACGGTGCGGGCGGTGTCGCCGTCGACGATGCGGAAGGGCTGCGGCTGGCCCTCGGCGTCCAGGAAGCGCAGCGTGTACTCGCGGGTGATGTGCGCGTAGGGGACGCCCTCGGGGTCGCCGCGCTCGCGCTCGACGGTGATGGTCCAGGTGCCGCTGGCCGGGTCGTAGGTCGCGTTCTGGAAGCGCGGGTCGGGAACCGCCTTGGCGGCGTCGAGCCCGCCGACGGCCACGGTCAGGTCCGCGATCTGGTCGGTCAGGCCGCCGTTGTCGGTCGCGACGTCGGCGGCGATGACGCCGGCGGCGTCGGCGTCGGCGGTCACGTCCGAGGCGGACGGCGCGACGGGGTCGTCGTTGCCGCATCCGGCCAGGAGCAGGGCGGCGGCCAGCAGGGCGAGCAGCGCGAGCAGGGAGGTCTTGGCGGGGCGGGTGGTCATGATGCGCCTTCCTTGTGGGGGTGTTCGGGTGCCGTGATTCGGGCACCCAATTGCAAGGAGCTTGCCTACCCGCGGGCTTCGATAGGTTGTCTATATATTTCAACTAGTTACAGGATCGGTCGGCACACGGCGTCCACGGCGGGGCGCCGCCCCTTGTGTACCGACAGGTACAATGCAGCACCCCTGCCGTACGGTCGCCGCTTCCTCGCTTCCCCGGAATGTCTATTTATCCATACAAATTGTAAACGATTCTTGACATTACTGAGGATCTCCGTCATCATGTCGGCATGAAGGATGACATCCGCACCGAAGTCCGCCGTCTGCGGTTCCTGAACGGCGAGATGACCCAGGAGGACCTGGCGGCCCGCGTCGGGGTGAGCCGCCAGACGATCATCGCCATCGAGAAGGGCAAGTACAACCCCTCGGTCGGCCTGGCGTTGAGGATCGCGCGCGCGTTCGGCGTGCGCGTCGAGGACGTGTTCGCGCTCGCGGACGAAGCACCGCTGGAGGCCTCCCATGATCATCAGGCTCGCGATGACGAGATTGGCTGACCGCATCGGCTGGCACCCGACCACCGCGACCCTGATCGGCGCGACCCTGGTGGTCGGCGGCTTCCTGCTCGCCGAGCTGAACTGGTGGTTCATCGTCCTGTCGGGGATCGGCGCCTTCGGCCCGGGCATCCTGCGGGAGCTGGGCTGGCTGCGCGACAACGACGAGTTCGCGCGCCGCGCCGCCCAGCGCGCCGGCTACCACGCCTACCTCGTGACGGGCCTGGTCGCCTTCGTGCTGATCGGCTTCATCCGCTCCGGCGAGCGGCACCTGAAGAACCCGGAGGAGCTGTCCACGCTCTTCCTGGCCCTGCTCTACTTCACCTGGCTGCTGAGTTCGCTGCTGTCGTTCTGGGGGGCGCGCAAGGCCGCCTCGCGCATCCTGATCGGCTTCGGCATCTGCTGGCTGCTGTTCAGCGCCGCGGACAGCTGGCAGGACCCGCTGGGGCTGCTGATGCACTCGCTGGTGGCGGCGCCCTTCTTCGCGCTGGCGGCGCTGGCGCGGCGCTGGCCGCGCGCGGCCGGCGTGCTGCTGATCGCGGCCGGCGTGTTCTTCTACGTCTTCTTCGACTTCCACTCCGACAAGCGCGGCGGGCTGATCACCAACAGCGTGACGGCGGTGCTGCTGGTGGGGCCGCTGGTGGGCAGCGGGGTGGCGCTGCTGGGGGCGCGGGAACGGCACTCACCTGGATGATTGCCCGCCCCCTGGTTGGCGCGCTCGCCTCGTAGGGCCGCACGCGCCCGACCCCCGCTCGGCGTGATCGCGCGGCTAGCGATCTCGCCCAGGTCGGTGATCCCGTCCGATGATGACCGCCACCGCCCCCGGCCCGCCCCACCAGAAGCAGCCCCACCGCCGCCCACCCCGGCCCGCCCCGCCCGGCCCCCACCCGCCACCCCCCCGGCCCCCGCCCGCCCCCACCCAGGCGCCCCCCCCCCCCCAACGCAACATCACTCAGTGTACGTCGCCGCCACCTCCCTGATCCCCCGCGTGCACGCCGCGCAGAACGACTTCAGTCCCTTGGTGAACATGATGCAGTCGAGCTGCGCGCGGTACATGCCCTCGCTGCAGTAGCCCGCGCCCTCGAAGGCGCCGACGATCCCGCCCAGCCCTGTCTTCGCGAACCAGGCGTCGAGCTCCTGCTGGTGGACGAGCGACAGCTCCTCCCCCGCGGCCAAAGCGGCGTCCACCTCGGCCTGCGGCGCGCCGCCGCGCATGAGCTTCGCGATGAGGTCGGTGTTCTCGCCGCGCCGCTGCTGGTAGACGGCGTCCGCGGCGTCGTGCTCGGCCTTGGGCCAGGCCGTGGGCGCGGCCGCGCCCGGGGTGGCGAGGTCGCCCCACTTCAGGCCGCCGGGGGCCAGCAGGGCGGTGATGTTGCGCTCGCGGGGCTCGACGCCGCGCGGGTAGAAGTCGTTGTAGGCGGTGCTGGAGGAGTAGTACTCGTCCGCGAGGCCGGCGAAGCCGTGGCCGAACTCGTGCACGAAGACGTAGGGGCTCCACTGGTTGTCGCTGGTGAAGGTGTTGAACAGGTTGTAGATGCCGCCCCCGCCGTAGCGCGTGTGGTTGACCATCAGCGACACCACGTCGTAGGGGACGCAGGCGGCGACCTCGCGCAGCGCGCGGTTGTCCTCGGTCAGCAGGTAGCGCTCCGAGCCCAGCGAGTTGAAGGTGCAGCCCAGGGCGGTGTTGCGGTGGACGCCGCGCTCGGGCTCGTCGCAGCCGGACTGCTGCGAGGGCACCATCACGCCGCGCACGCTGAGGCGGCCCGACAGCGAGCGGAAGGGCTCCTGACCCAGCAGGATGCCCGCGAAGCGCCGCACGTCCCGGTCGAACTTGCCGGCCTCGGCGGCCGTGTAGCCCTCGCCCAGGATGGCGATGTCCAGGCAGGCGTGGGGGTCGCCGGCCACGGCGGCCTCGACCACGACCGCGTCCGCGGGCGCGGGGTCGCGCCGGACCTCGACCGCGGCCGGGTCGATCTCCTGCGCGAAGACCTCGGCCATGGTCCCGTCGGCGCGCCGCGCCTCCAGCGAGAAGCGGATCGGCGCCTTGGGCAGCGGCATCAGCACCGACTCGTGGTAGGTGCGGCGCACGCCCTCAGAAGCCGGGCCGGTGGTCGCCCACTCGCCGAAGTACGAGTCGAAGCCGCGCGAGAAGATCACCTCGCCGGAGGCGACGTCCGTCGCGACCGCCAGGTAGCGTCCGAGGTCCAGGCAGTCGACCAGGTGCACGAGGCTGCCCGCCCAGGTCCCCTGGCGGTGGACGCGGTCCAGGGCGACGATCTCCTCGCCGGCGGCGCCGGTGTGGAAGTAGTCGACGCGCAGCGTCTCGTCGTGGAAGCGGTCGGCGAAGGCCGGGGCGCCCGTCGCGGCGGACGCGGTCCCGAGGGCCGACAGCAGGAGGAACAACGCCGCGGTCGCGGCCGGGATCGCTCTGTGCATCGCTCTCATCTCCGGGTTGCGGGTTCGGCTCCGCGCGGGCAAGCCGTCATCCTGCAGGATAGCACGAGCGGGAGGTCCCTGCGCCCGTGAAGTGGGGAGCCGCGCCCCCGCAGGAGCGCGGCCCCGTCGATCGTCGGGGGCCGCCCGGCGGCTCAGCGCACGACGCTGAGCTTGCGCGTCAGGCTCTGGTCGAGCCCGGGCCCGCGCACCTGCAGCGTCGCGAGGTACTGGCCGCTGGACAGGGGACGGCCCTCGTCGTCGCGCCCGTCCCAGCCCACGACGTGGCTGCCCGGTTCGATCTCGGTCCGCGTCACGGTCCGCACGCGGCGGCCCCTGAGGTCGTGGACGACCAGCTCGACCACCGACCGCACCGGCGTCGCGAACGAGAACACCGCGTCGCCGGAGATCGGGTTGGGCGAGGGCGGCGCGAAGCTGACCCGCGTCACGCCGCCGCCGTCGCCGACCGCGGTCGTGACGTCCTCGGGGCAGTTCGCGCAGCCGCTGCGCGCCGGGTCGTAGCCGTACATGCGCCAGGTGCGGGACGCGAGCCCGGCGCTCTGGTTCACGTGGTAGGCGTAGAGGCGCCCCGTGGACAGGAAGACCAGCTCCGACAGGCCGTCGCCGTCGAGGTCGCCCATGGCCGGCGTCAGGTAGACGTTGTCGTCCAGGTCCTTCGGCCAGCCGGCCAGCAGCCCGCTGAGGTTGCTGTAGGCCCAGGCCTTGTTGCCGCGGGCGCCGAAGACCACGTCGGCGGAGGTGCCGTCCTCGAGCATCCCCAGGATCGGCGAGCCGTAGATGAGCCAGCCGTCGCTGCCGACCGGGAAGCCGGCCTGCTGGAGGCCGTCGTCCTTGAGCAGGTGCACGCTCCAGCTGCGGGCCGCCACCGCGACCTCGAGCTCGGGCATGCCCAGGCAGTTGGCGATCGCCGGCCGCGACAGCGGCGACGCCGTCGCGGAGAGGAAGGGCCAGGAGCCCGGCTGCTCGGCGCCGTTGCTGTTGATCGCGTACAGGGTGCCGTCGCTCGTCGGGACGAGCACCTCGGCGTTGCCGTCGAGGTCGAGGTCGCCCAGCGAGACGGCCTCCGAGGGCGCCGACGGCAGCGTGCGCAGCTGGTTGCCGACGCCGGCGATGCGGTCGAACATCCAGACCGTGGAGCCGAACGTGCAGACGATCTCGGCGGCGGGGTCGGCGTCGATGTTCCCGATCGCCGCCGGGTAGGACGCCGTGCCGGTCAGGTTCCAGCCCCAGGGCGGCGGCACGTGGGTCCCGTGCAGGTCGAGGATGCGCAGGTAGGCGCCGCCGACCGCGACCACGCTGCGGGGGTAGGGGCCGCCGACGGCGCCGATCGAGACGAACGCGGGCGCCACGGCGGGCATCTGGTAGGGCCAGCCCTCGCGCAGGACGCCGGCCTCGTCGTAGGCGAAGACGCGGCCGTCGTTCGTGCCGACCACGACCGACAGGTCGCCCGACAGGTCCAGCGGCCCGACGGCGACCGGCCCGTCGGAGAGCGTCGCGCCGACGGCCACCGGCCAGCCCGGCAGGTCGCCGCCGTCGGAGCGGACGGCGTGGACCAGGCCGCCCTGGTCCGAGAAGACGATCTCCGACAGGCCGTCGCCGTCCAGGTCCACGATCGCCGGGTCGGAGATCGGCTCGTGGGCGAGCGTGCGCGGGAAGCCGTCGACCAGGTTCGGGTAGCCGGGGTCGGCGCGCCACTCGGCGTCGAAGAGCAGCGAGTCGGGGTACGCCGGCGAGCTCCATCTCACGCCCTTGATCATCGCGATGCGGTTGCCCCGCGACGGATCGCAGGCCATGCCGCAGTCCTGGAGGGCGTTGGAGCCCGTGAGGTAGCTGTGGTCGGCGAAGTCCTCGACCGCCGACCAGACCGTCGGCGTGGCCGCGGCGGCCCGCTGCATCGCGAAGCCCCGCCAGCGGTTGCCGCCCAGCAGCCAGGTGTCGTCGGCCGCCCGGTGCTCGATCTGCTGGGGGAAGACGCCGCCGACGTTGGTCGCGGAGAGCGGGAAGCTGGTCCCCTGGTTCGCCGACGCGATGGTGCCCGGATCCAGGTACAGGTTGCCGCCGCCGATGGGCGTGATGCGGTCGTGCACCACGACCACGCCGTTGCCCGTCGATGAAGCGGCGATGCGGGGGCTCTGCTCCCAGAACCCGTTGGACGTGCTGCTGATGCCGATGATGGTGTTCCAATTGCCGATGCCGCCGCCGCCGTAGGACGCGGCCCGCCGGTAGCGCAGGCCCGAGTCGAAGCTGTCGTCGGCCGACCGGAACTCCCACACCACGTGGACGTAGCCGCCGAAGCCGTAGCTGACGTCCGGCTCCACGTACTCCAAGCCCGTGCCGGTCAGGGTGCCGATCTGGTAGGCCCCCTCGAAGGTGGCCCCGTAGTCGACGCTGCGGGCGTACCAGATGTCGGCGCCGGCGGCGTCGAAACCGGCGGCGACCAGGTACAGGTAGTAGTTGGCGAAGGACACGGCGTCGGTCGCGAAGCGGGGCCTCTGGAACTGGACCCCCGCCTGGCTCATCACCGTGAGGTCCGTGGCGAAGGAGCCCGAGGCGAGGCCCAGCGTCGACCAGGTCATGTGGACCTGGGTGGTGCCGGCCGTGTGGTTGTAGAGCACGTAGGCCACGTAGCAGCGGTTCTGGTTGCCCTCGGCCACGCGCAGCCAGGGGTCGGTCAGATAGACGCCGGCGCCCGGGCTGAGCAGCGTCGCCCACATCGACCAGTGCCCGCCGCCGTCGGTGGAGCGCAGGATGCGGATCTCGCCGGAGGTGCCGACGGTGGCCTCGACCGCCGCGTAGAGATCGCCGTTGGCGGCGATGTCGAGGCTGACCTCGGACAGGTAGTCGGCCGTCGCGTGCGCCGCCACGTCGTCGCCGCCGATCTCGTCGAAGCGCAGGTCCTTGTCCGCCGGCGGCGGCAGGAGCGGCCGCTCGTCGCGCGGGTCGCCGCGGCGGGGACCCGAGACCATCGCGTCGTCGGCGGGCAGGATGCTCGTGCCCTCGCCTCCGCCCGGAGGCGTCGGCACGAGCACGCGTTCGATCGGATCGGGTGCGGCGAGCAGGGGAATCGCGAACAGCAGGGCGAGCGAGAAGGAGACGCAGAAGCGCGGCAGCCGACAGCACATGACAAACCCCCTTGTCCAGTGCTGTGACCCGCTCCGGGTTCCGGGACGGTGCGCCGCCGGCCCGGTGCGGACGCCGCCGATTCTACGCCTGCGGGAGGCCGTTTTCAACACCGCCCGGCAGCTCGTACCAGGTGCCCTTGCGCTGCCCCCGGCGCACGAGGCGCCCCTCGGCGACCAGGCGCTGCAGGTGGGCCTTGACGGTGTTGCGGTTCGCGCCGGTCAGGGCCGTCGCCGCCCGCACCGTGACGCGGCCGTGCTGCCGCACCGCGCCGAAGATCGTCTCGGACAGCGGCGGCAGGGGCGCCATCCGCTGCTCCCGGTCGAGGCGCTCCGCGAGGGTCGCCACCTGGCGGGCCAGGCAGTCCAGGAAGAAGGCGGTCCAGGCGGCGCGCGCGGCGCCGTCCTGCCCGGCCCCGGCTTCGCGCAGGCGGCGCGCGGCCTCGTCGTAGGCGGCGCGGTCGTCCTCGAAGACGCGGTCCAGGGAAGCGCTGGTCGCGTAGCCGTAGCCGTGCTTGAGCAGCAGCAGGGTCGCGAGCAGGCGCGACAGGCGGCCGTTGCCGTCCTGGAAGGGCTGGATGGCGAGCACGCCGCCGGTGACCGCGGCGATGACCAGCAGGGGATGGATGCGGTCGTCCTCGAGATCCGCATGCGACCGGGCGAGCAGGGCGGCGAGGCTGCGCGCGGGATCCGCCGCGGCGTCGGGGGCGGGCGCTGCAGGCGCTGCGGACGTGTCGGGCGCCGGCGCGAGGAACGCGTCCTGCGGCAGGGGCTGGCTGCGGGGCCGGCCGCGGTGGCGGGCGTCCCGCTCGGCGTGGCGCAGCAGGAACCCGTGCAGCAGGCGCACGTGGTGCTCGGTCAGGCCGATGTCGCGCCAGGATTTGACGACCATCTCGAGGGCGTCGGCGCAGCCGGCCGCCTCCTGCTCGTCCCGCGACGCGAAGGCGCGGGCCTGGGGACCGAAGAGCAGGCGCTCGACGGCGCGGTCGTCCATGGCGGCGCCGTCGAGCCGGATCGAGGAGCCGACCGTCTCGACCGTGGCCACGCGCTGCAGGGCCGCCAACCGCTCCGGGGGCAGGAGCCCCGGCCGCGACCAACGGCCCTTGAACTCGTCGACGGTCCCGACGGCGCGCAGCATGCCCGCCGTGACGACCTCGGCGTACCCACCCTCCATGGCGGTTCCTCCTGGGGTTGTGCTCCCGGAATGCCGACCGGCCGAGCCGGCCGCCACTTCGGATGAGGACCCGCCGCGGGTCGGGGAAAGCCCGCCGGCCACATCCTGTGTCCGGCGAACCCGACTTCCAGGCTTCCACGCCATCCATGGCGGGGGAGCCTAGCAGACGCCCCCGACCCGGGGCAGATCCTCATCCGAGATGCCAGCCGTCTCGTCGCCGTTCAGCATACCGGACAGGCAACCATGAACATATCTGTAAATACCTTGAAGCTGTCACCTTGTCAACTATTATGTTTAAATTAGGCTAAAATTATGGATAGAATCGAGAAAACTCTCCAGCCGCACGCCACCTGCCGCCGCCGTGGGGTGTCATCCCCCATCTCATTGACACATAAGTTGTTACATGGTAGGGTTCCGGATGTTGCCACCAGGAGGGGCCGATGCGTCGCGATCAGAATTCCCGCCCCGGCATCCCGACAGGTCCCCTTCACCGGGGCGACCGCCGCCTGCTGGCCATCGCCTCGGCGGCCGGCTGCCTGGCCCTGTACGGAGGGTGGCGGCTGTTCTGGTTCCTGACCGACGACGCCTTCATCGCCTTCCGCTACATCAGCAACGCCCACCTCGGTCACGGCTACGTCTGGAACGCGCCGCCGTTCCTGCCGGTCGAGGGCTACACCAGCTTCCTGTGGACCTTCCTGCTGGACGTGGTGTGGCGCGCGACCGGCGTCGAACCGCCCGACAGCGTCAACGGGATCTCCCTGCTGTTCGCCTGCGGGACGCTGACGCTGGCCGGCCGGATGCTGCTGCAGCTGCCGTGGAGCGAGCGGCTCCGCCCGTCGAAGGCGGCGTTCCTGGGCCTGCTGTACGCCTACCTGCTGCTGAACCGCACGTTCCTGGCCTGGAGCAGCTCGGGGCTGGAAACGGCGATGTTCAACTTCCTGGTGCTGCTGTGGGCGTCGGCGATGCTGTTCCCCCCCTACGGGCCGCGCCGCCTGGCGCTGGCCGGCGGCGCCGCGGCCGCCCTGGCGCTGACGCGCCCGGACGGGCTGCTCTACGGCGCCCTGACCGCGGCCGCCGTGCTGCTGGTCGCCGCCGGCGCCGCGGACCGCCGGGCCGCGCGCCGGCTCCTGGTCGCGGGCCTCGCGCCGCTGTCGGTCGTCGTGGTCCACCAGGTCTGGCGCCTCGCGTTCTACGGCGCGTGGCTGCCCAACACCTACTACGCGAAGGTGTCGGGCGCCTGGCCGCAGAGCGGCGTGCGCTACCTCTGGAGCTTCACGCTGGAATACGCCCTGTGGGCCGCGGCGGCCGTGGCGGGCTGGGCGCTGGTCGCCGGCCTGCGCCGCGGCGCCCTGCGGGCGGCCCTGCCCGCGGGCCGCGCCGGCCTCGCGGCGCGCGCGCCGCAGTGGGCGGGCGCGCTGGCCCTGCTGCTGCACTTCGGCTACTACACCTTCGTCGTCGGGGGGGACCACTTCGAGTTCCGGGTCTACTCGCACCTGCTGCCGCTGATCTTCCTGGGCGTGACGTGGTGCCTGATCCGCCTCGACCTGAGCCCGCGCGCGGCGCTGGCGGCCGCGGGCGCGGTGCTGCTGCTGTCGCTGCCCCTGCCGTGGACCCACTGGGCGCTGACCAGGAACCTGCAGACCCGCGCCGAGACCCACGTGCTGCGCATGCCCGTGGCCCCGAGCTGGCCGGCGCCGGTGCGCTGGTACGCGGCGTCGTTCGACCGCGCCCAGGCCTGGCTCATCCCCCACCACGTGGGCATGCGCCACCAGGAGCACAAGATCTTCTGGAAGACCCAGCTCGGGTACTACCCGACGCGGGAGCAGGGCCTGTCCCTGGGCACGACCCGCATCCCGACGATCGGGCTGCCCTGCGTCGGGGTGCCCTCCTGGACGATGCCGCACGTGAACATCATCGACACGCTGGGGTTGAACGACTACGTGATCGCGCGCACGCCCATGCCCCGGGGCCTCGACATGATGGCCCACAGCCGCCGCCCCCCGGCCGGCTACCTCGACAGCTACCAGCCCAACGTGCTCTACGACGGGAAGGTCTGGTTCGTGCGGGAGCGCACGCCGCCGCTGACGGCCGCGCGGATCGCCGAGCTGGAACGCTCCTGGCGGGAGCGCGCCGACGCCGGCGCCCTGCAGCCGGAAACGAGCGGCCCCCTGTCCCGTTGAGGAACAGGGGGCCGCAGGGGGTCCGAACCGCGCCGCCTACTCCGTCATGATGATGACGTGCTTGACGGTCCGGAAGGCGTGCGCGTCCAGGATGCGCAGCTCCAGCTGCTCTCCCACCAGCTGCAGCTCGTAGCTGGCGAGCGGCTGCGGGCTGACGACCTTCGCCTTGGTCGCCGGGATCAGGATCACGGTCATGCGGTCGGTGTCCAGGGCCGTGAAGACGGCCCCGTCGAGGCGGCCGGTCGGCTTGACGGTCTTGCCGAGGCCCAGGACGCCGCCCTTGGACTCGATCAGGTCCGCCGCCTGCAGCTCCTTCTTGGTGCCGACCACGTAGTAGATCGTGCTGATCCGGGCGCGGGAGACCTCGATGGCTTCGGTCTGCGACTGGATGGTCTCGGTCTGGGACTGGATCGTCTGCTGGCCGGCCTGGACCTCGGCGGTCAGGCCCGTGACCTGGGTCTGCAGCTCGTCGACCCGGGCGGTCAGCGTGACGATCATCGCCTCCTTCTCGGCCACCGTCTGGCGCAGGCCGCGGATCAGCTTCTCGAGGCCGGCCACCTTGACGCCGCTCTCCTTGAGCTGCTGGTCCAGGTCGCGGATGCGCTCGTTGGCGCGGGCGATGCTCTCCTTGATGCGGGCGATGCGCTCGCGGGCCTCCTCGCCCCGGTCCTGGGTGAGGCTCTTCTCGGCCTCGAGCTGGGTGGCCAGCGCCTGGGTGCCCTGGTCGCCGATGTCGACGGCCTCGAGGCTCTCCTGGATGCCGGCGATCTCGTCGATGGCCGCCTCGTAGCGCTCGGTCGTCGCCTGCTCGTCGGCCTGCAGGGTGGCGTAGTCGGCCTTGCTGGTCTGGAGCTTCTGGTACAGGACGACGGTCGCGGCCAGCAGGGCCACGGCCAACACGATCAGCAGCACCATCGCGGGCTTGCGCATGATTCCATCTCCTTGGTAGAACTTCCGGCGTCGGCGGGGGTTCACGGGCACGCCGGCTCGCGCGCATGATAACCGCCCGGGCGCCGCCGTGGCAATGCGCGGGTCGAGAATTCCGGGCGGCGGCGGCGGCGGCATCGTCGTAACTCTTTTTATTGCAACAGGTTGCGGCTGCGGCCGGCAGCCCTTGCCAGGAGGTCGCGGGATGAGGACGGGAAGCCTGGCGGCGATGCTGGCCCTGCTGTCCCTGCTGTACCTGGTCGCCGGGTGCGGCGGGGACGAGCCCGCGGCGCCCACGGCCGCGGACGTCGTCGGCCTGTGGACGGCCACCAGCTACCAGTACCAGAGCGTGCCGCCGGACGCGGCCTACGACGTGATCGCCTACGGCGGCGCCGCGACGCTCGACCTGCAGCAGGACGGGGATTTCGAGCTGACGGTCTCGCCGGTCGGCGAGCTGTCGACGACCACCTACGGGTTCTGGGAGCTGAGCGGCAGCACGCTGGGGCTGACGCCGCAGAGCCTGCCCTACGCCTGGGAGTTCGACGCGGCCCTGAGCGACGGGGTCCTGTCGCTGCGCGGGGCGTCGGTCGAGCACGACTTCGACCACGACGACGTGCCGGAGGCGGCGACCCTGGACATGCTGCTCGTCAGATGATACCGCCCTGTCGATACCGCTTGCCGCCGCCGCCGCCGCTCGCCTAAAATGCCGCCATCACGCTCACCATGCAGGATCCGGCACCACGGGAGGGATGGCACATGCTACCGAGACTGTTGATCTGCCTGGCGCTCGTCGTCGCCATCGCGGCCTTCGCCGGCTGCGGCAAGAAGCAGGCGGACGAGAAGCTGGCCGAACGGATGACCGAGGAGATGCTCGAGCAGGCGACCGGCCAGAAGGCCGACGTGGATATGAAGGACGGCGACATCACGATCAAGACCGAGACCGGCGAGGTCACGTTGACCGAGACCTCGCAGTGGCCGTCGGACATGTTCGACGTGGTGCCCCGCTTCGACCACGGCACGATCGAGCGCGTGCACAGCGGCAGCGAATCCGGCCTGCGCAAGTTCAACGTCTGGTACAAGGACGTCCCGGACGACGCCTCGGACAAGTACCTGGAGCAGCTGAAAGACGCCGGCTTCCAGCAGCAGATTGCGACGATGGGGCCGCAGGGCGGCATGCTCGGCGCCCAGAAGGGCAACATCGCGGTGCAGTTCATGCACAGCAGGGACGACAAGACGGGCGTGCTGATCGCCTACGAGGCCCCGGCCGAATAGGCGCAGGGAGGCGGCCGTGATCCGAGGTTGGGCGCTGCTCGTCTGCCTGGCGTGCGCCTCCCCGGCGCCCGCGGCCGACCCCCTGCAGGCCGTGCTCGAGCGGTTCCTGGCCGCGAACCCCTCGGCGCCCGGGGTCAGCGCCTGGGTCTGCTGCCCGCGGCTGGGGCTGGACTGGTCGGGAGCGGCGGGGTTCGCGGCGCGCGGCGGCGGGGAGCCGCTGACCCCGGCCCACACGTTCCGCATCGCCAGCAACACCAAGACCTACGTCGCAGCCGCCGTGCTGCGGCTGGCCGAGCAGGGTCGCCTCTCGCCCGACGACCCTCTCGGCCCCCACCTCACCCCCGCGCAGCGGGAGGGTGCTGGCCGGCGAGCTGGTGGAGGCGGTCTGCAGCCCGCCCTACACGTCCCGCATCCGGTAGCCCACCCCCGGCTCGGTGACCAGCAGTCGCGGCCGGGCCGGGTCCGCCTCGATCTTGCGCCGCAGCTGCGCCATGAAGACCCGCAGGTAGTGGGTCTCGCCCATGTAGGGCGGCCCCCAGACGGCCTTGAGGATCTGCCGGTGCGTGAGCACCTTGCCGGCGTTCGCGGCCATCAGCACCAGCAGCCGGTACTCGGTGGGCGTCAGGCGGACCTCGCGCCCGCCGACCGCGACCTCGCGGCGCACCTGGTCGACGCGCAGCTCGCCCACCTCGATCACGGTCGACGAGGTGTCGGTCCCCGCCTGCGCCGCGTGGCGCAGGGCGACCCGCATGCGGGCCAGCAGCTCGTTCACGCTGAAAGGCTTCGTCAGGTAGTCGTCGGCGCCGGCGTCGAGCGCCGCGACCTTGTCGTCCTCGCGGCCGCGCGCCGAGATGACGATGATCGGGACGCGCGTCCACTCGCGGAACCGGCGCGTGAGGTCGATGCCGTCCCCGTCGGGCAGGCCGAGGTCCAGCAGGATCAGCTCGGGGTTGTGGGTCGTCGCCTCGACGATCGACTCGGCCGCGGTCACGGCCTCCCGCACCTCGTAGCCCTGCGCCGTCAGCGCGGTCCGCAGGAACCGCAGCATCTGCTGCTCGTCCTCCACGACGAGCACGCGCGCGGCGAGTTCGCTCATGGCTCCCGCCCCCGATCCCGGTTGCCCATCTCCTGCGCCGGCCCGACGGCCGGCGGCGCTTCCTGTCGCGGCATCGCGATGCGGAAGACCGCGCCGCCGCCGTCGCGGTTCCCGGCCGTGATCGTGCCGCCGTGCGCGTGGACGATGCCGCGGCAGATGGCCAGGCCCAGGCCGACGCCGCCGGAGCGCACCGCGGGCCCGCGGTAGAACTTCTCGAACACCTGCTCCGCGGCGCCCGCCGGCAGGCCGGGGCCGCGGTCGGCGACCTCGATCTCGACCGTCCCGGGCAGCGCGCGGGCCGCGATCTCCAGCGGCGTGTCGGCGCCGGCGTGCTTGATCACGTTCTCGAAGAGGTTGACGAAGATCTGCCCGAACAGGACCGGGTCCACCGACAGCAGCGGCAGGTCGGCCGGCAGGTCCACCCGCACCTCGCGCGCGCCGAGCTTCGCCTCCAGCCGGGACAGGGCCGAGCCGACGATCTCCTCCAGCGGCACCCACTCCCGCTTCGGGTCGAGGCCGCCGGACTCCAGCCGCACCATGTCCAGGATGTTCGCGACCAGGCGCTCCATCCGTTCGGCCTCGGCGCAGATCGTGTCGCACAGCTCCCGCCGCTGCAACGCCGAAAGCGGCGCGCGCTCGTCCCGCAGCGTCGACCCGGCGCCGACGATCGCGCCCAGCGGCGTGCGCAGGTCGTGGGACACGGCCCCGAGCAGCGCGCTGCGGGTCTCCTCGGTGCGGATGCGCAGCGCCGCGGCGCGGGCCTCCTCCAGGAAGCGCACGCGTTCGATCGCCAGCGCCGCCTGCCGCACGAACGCCTCCAGGAAGCCCCGCTGCTCCACCGCGAGCAGCTCGCGCGAGGGCGCCGCGACGGCGAGCACGCCCACGGCGCCGGCGCCCGCCACGATCGGGATGCAGGTCACCCGCGCGCCGGGCAGCGTGTCGGTCCCCTGGCCGGCGGGCCGGCCGTGCTCGACGGCCCAGCGGGCCACGGCGATCTCCTCCTCGCTCAACTCCAGGTCCGGGCCGCTCCGGCCCCGCACCTCCGGCGCGCCCGCGGCGTCCGGCAGCAGGACGATCGCCTCGCCGCCGAAGACCGCGGCCGCGTGCTCGGCGGTCACCTGCGCCGCCCGCGCCTCGTCCTGCACGGACGCCAGCTCGCGGCTCAGCGAGTAGAGCGCGGCGGTCCGGCTCTCCCGCCGGAGCGCCCCGTGCTCCTGGCGGCGCAGGCGGGCGGTGAGGCCGCTGATGACCAGGCCCACGGCGAACATCATCAGGAAGGTCAGCAGGTGCCGCGCGTGCTCCACGCTGAACGTGTAGTAGGGGGGCACGAAGAAGAAGTCGTAGGCCGCCACCGACAGCGCCGCGGCGGCGAGCGACGGCCCCCGCCCGTAGCGGTAGGCCGCCACCATGATCGTCAGCAGGAACATCATCACGAAGTCGGGCTGCGACAGGTAGACGCGCGCCAGCGCGCCCGCCGCGGTGGCCGCGGCCACCGCCAGCAGCGCGAACCCGTAGCCGGTGCGGTCGAATGGCCGCGACGCGCGCGGCCGTCCGCCGTCGCGCCGGACGGGCGTCTCGTCCCCGGCGATGAAGTGGACCTCGATGTCGCCGCTGCCGCGCACGATCTGGCTGACGAGCGAGCCCGAGAAGCGGTCGCGCCAGCGGGAGTGGGTCGGCTTGCCGACGATGATGCGGGTCACGTTGTTCTCGCGGGCGTGCCCGATCAGCGCCTCGGCCACCCGCCGCCCGGAGAGCCGCACCACCTCACCGCCCAGGGACTCGGCCAGCAGCAGGTGGCCCTGCAGGCGCTCCCGGTCGCTGTCGCCCATCGGGAAGGCGTCCGGCGCCTCCACGTACACCGCCGTCCAGCGGGCGCGCAGGCCCTCGGCCATGCGCCGCGCGCCGCGGATGATCCGCGCCGAGGACGGGCTCGACCCCACGCAGACCAGGATGTGCTCCGCCGCGGGCCAGGTCGCCTTGATGTCGTAGTCGTGCCGGTAGGCCCGCACGTCGGCGTCGATGCGCTCGGCGGCGCGCCGCAGCGACAGCTCCCGCAGGGCGAGCAGGTTGCCGCGCCGGAAGAAGTGGTCGACGGCCCGGCTGGCCTGCTCGGGGATGTAGACCTTGCCGTCCTTCAGCCGCTCCAGCAGCTCGTCGGGCGGCAGGTCGACCACCTCGAGCTCGTCGGCCCGCTCGAGGATCGAGTCCGGCACCGTCTCGCGCACGCGGACGTAGGTGATCTGGGAGATGACGTCGTTGAGGCTCTCGACGTGCTGCACGTTCAGCGTGGTGTGGACGTCGATGCCCTGCTCGAGCAGCTCCAGGACGTCCTGCCAGCGCTTGCGGTGGCGGCTGCCCGGGGCGTTGGCGTGGGCCAGCTCGTCGAGGATGAGCACCGCGGGCCGGCGGGCCAGGGCCCGGTCCAGGTCGAACTCGGCCAGCTTGGTGCCGCGGTAGGCGACCTCGCGCAGCGGCAGGATCTCCAGGCCGGCGAGCAGCGCGGCCGTCTCCGCGCGCCCGTGGGTCTCGACGCAGCCGACCGCGACGTCGACGCCCGCGGCCCTCAGGCGCAGGGCCGACTCGAGCATCGTGTAGGTCTTGCCGATCCCGGGCGCGTAGCCGAAGAAGATCTTCAGGGAGGCCCGGGCGTGGCGTTCCTCCTCGGCCTGCACGCGGCGCAGCAGCGCGTCGGGGTCGGGCCGGTCGTCATGATTCATCGTCGTCCACTCTCGTCATGCGGCGAGGGTATCACCGGGGGCCGCCCGCCTCCAGCCCATTCAGCGCGAGGTTGAGGCGCAGGACGTTCACGCGGGGCTCGCCGAAGAGGCCGAGCAGGCGCCCCTCGCGGTGCGCGTCCACCAGCGAGCGGACCGTCGCCTCGGGCAGTCCGCGGCAGCGGGCGACGCGCGGCACCTGGTAATAGGCGGCCGCCGGCGAAATGTGGGGGTCGAGCCCGCTGCCGGACGTCGTCACCAGATCGACGGGGATCGGCCGCGGGTTGCCCGGATCGGCCGCCAGCAGCGCCTCCACCCAGGCGGCGACGGCCGCCCGCAGCGCCGGATGCGAGGGACCGAGGTTCGACCCCGCGGACGCCGCGGCCCGGTACGGCTCCGGCGACGTCGCCGAAGGCCTCCCCCAGAAGTGGTCCGGCCGCGCGAACGGCTGCCCCACGAGCCCCGACCCGACCGTCCGGCCGTCCAGGTCGATCGCGCTGCCGTTCGCCTGGCGCGGGAACACGAGCTGCGCGAACCCCGTGACGACCGCGGGGTAGGCCAGCCCGAGCAGCACCGTGAACAGCAGCAGCAGCGTCAACGTCGGCCTGATCATCTTCGACATGTTCACACCCCCATCCACTGCAGCAGCAGATCGATGCCCTTGATGCAGGGGAACGGCAGGATCAGGCCGCCGAGCCCGTACACCAGCAGGTTGTTGCGCAGCAGGCGCCCGGCCGGCGCGGGGCGGTACTTCACCCCGCGCAGGGCCAGGGGGATCAGCCCCACGATGATCAGGGCGTTGAACACGACCGCCGAGAGCACGGCGCTCTGCGGCGAGTGCAGCCGCATCACGTTCAGGGCGCCCAGCTCGGGGTAGGTCGCGACGAAGGCCGCCGGGATGATGGCGAAGTACTTCGAGACGTCGTTGGAGATGCTGAAGGTGGTGAGCGCGCCGCGCGTCATCAGCATCTGCTTGCCGATGGCCACGATGTCCAGCAGCTTGGTGGGGTTGGAGTCGAGGTCCACCATGTTGCCGGCCTCCTTGGCCGCCTGGGTGCCGGTGTTCATCGCCACGGCCACGTCGGCCTGGGCCAGCGCCGGCGCGTCGTTGGTCCCGTCGCCCGTCATGGCGACCAGCCGCCCCTGCCGCTGGTACTCGCGGATCAGGTCGAGCTTGCGCTCGGGCGTGGCCTCGGCCAGGAAGTCGTCCACGCCGGCCTCGGCGGCGATGGCCGAAGCGGTCAAGGGGTTGTCCCCGGTGATCATCACGGTCCGGATGCCGATGCGCCGCATCTCGGCGAAGCGCTCGCGGATGCCGCCCTTGACGATGTCCTTGAGGTGGACCACGCCGAGCGCCCGGCGGCCGTCGGCCACCAGCAGCGGCGTCCCGCCCCCGCGCGCGAGCTCCTCGGCGGCCGCGGTCACCTCCCGCGGCACCGACCCGCCCTGTTCGGCCACGAAGCGCGCGACGGCGTCCACGGCGCCCTTGCGGATCCGCCGGCCGTCGACGTCGACGCCGCTCATCCGGGTGTGCGCGGAGAACGGCACGAAGCTCGCGCCGAGGCCCTGCAGGTCCCGGCCGCGCAGGTCGAAGCGGTCCTTGGCCAGCACCACGACGCTGCGCCCCTCGGGCGTCTCGTCGGCCAGCGACGCGAGCTGCGCGGCGTCGGCCAGTTCCCGTTCCGTCACCCCCGGGGCCGGCAGGAAGGCCACGGCCTCGCGGTTGCCCAGGGTGATGGTGCCCGTCTTGTCCAGCAGCAGCACGTCGACGTCGCCGGCGGCCTCGACCGCGCGCCCGGACGTCGCCAGCACGTTGGCCTGGACCATGCGATCCATCCCCGCGATGCCGATGGCCGACAGCAGGCCGCCGATCGTCGTGGGGATCAGGCAGACCAGCAGGGCGACCAGCACGGTGAGCGGGACGGGCGACCCCTGGCCCCCGGAGAGCGCGGCGTGGGACGAGAAGGCGAACAGCGTCGCGGTCGCGAGCAAAAAGACGATGGTCAGCGCCGCCAGCAGGATGTTCAGCGCGATCTCGTTGGGCGTCTTGCGCCGCTTCGCCCCCTCGACCAGCGCGATCATGCGGTCCAGGAAGGTCTCGCCCGGATCCGCGGTGATGCGCACCACGATCCAGTCGGACAGCACCCGCGTGCCGCCGGTCACGGCGCTGCGGTCCCCGCCGCTCTCGCGGATCACCGGCGCGCTCTCGCCGGTGATGGCGCTCTCGTCGACCGAGGCGATGCCCTCGATCACCTCACCGTCGCCGGGCACGAGGTCGCCCGCCTCCACCAGCACCAGATCGTCCCGGCGCAGGCTCGCGGACATGACCTCCGTCTTGTGGGCGTCGCGCCGCGGCCCGGCCAGGCGCTTGGCCGCCACCTCGCGGCGGGCCCGGCGCAGGTTCGCGGCCTGCGCCTTGCCCCGGCCCTCGGCCATCGCCTCGGCGAAGTTGCCGAAGAGCACCGTGAACCAGAGCCAGAGCGCGACGGCCAGGATGAACGGCGCCGGGGCCTCCCCCGCCCCGGTGACCAGCGCGTGCGCGTACAGCAGCGACGTGAACACGCTGCCGATCTCCACGACGAACATGACGGGATTGCGGCAGAGCGTCCGCGGATCCAGCTTGCGGAACGCGTCGCGGACCGCGCGGGCGACGAGCGCCCGGCCGGGTCCGGCCTTCGGCTCCTGGCTCATGGTGCACCTCCCGCGCCCGCGGACAGGCGCAGATGTTCCGCGATGGGGCCGAGCGCCAGCGCCGGGAAGAACGTCAGCGCCCCGACGAGCACCACGACGCCCACCAGCATCAGGACGAACAGCGGGGTGTCGGTGGGCAGCGTGCCCGCCGAGGGCGGCACGATCTTCTTGCGCGCCAGCGAGCCCGCCAGCGCCAGCACCGGGACGATGACCCAGTAGCGGCCCACGAGCATGCACAGCCCGAGCGACAGCGCGTAGAAGGTCGACGTCGCGTCCAGGCCCGCGAACGCCGAGCCGTTGTTGTTCGCGGCCGAGGAGTACGCGTAGAGGATCTCCGTGAAGCCGTGGGGGCCGGGATTCGGCGCCGCCGCCGCCGCCTGCTGCAGGCTGACGGCGACGGCCGTCCCGACCAGGACCGCGGCCGACGGCGCCAGGATGACCAGCGACGCCATCTTCATCTCGTAGGCCTCGAGCTTCTTGCCCAGCAGCTCGGGCGTCCGGCCGACCATGAGCCCGGCGATGAAGACGGCCACCACGACGAACATCAGCATGCCGTAGAGCCCCGACCCGACGCCGCCGAAGACGACCTCCCCCAGCTGGATGAGCCACAGCGGCGCCAGCCCGCCGAGCGGCGTGAAGCTGTCGTGCATGGAGTTCACCGAGCCGTTCGACGCCGCCGTGGTCGCGGCGGCCCAGAGCGCCGAGCCCGGCACCCCGAAGCGGACCTCCTTGCCCTCCATGTTCCCGGCGGACTGGTCCAGTCCCAGGCCGTCGAGCGCGGGGTTGCCGGCCCGTTCGGCCGCGGCGCCGGCCAGCAGCAGCGGCACCAGCAGCGCCGTCATCGCCGCGAACAGCATCCAGCCGTGCCGCCGCGATCCGACCAGGCGGCCGAAGGCGAAGCAGAACGCGGCCGGCAGCAGCAGGATGGCGAGCACCTGGACGAGGTTGCTCAGCGGGGTCGGGTTCTCCAGCGGGTGCGCCGAGTTCGTGTTGTAGTAGCCGCCCCCGTTGGTCCCGAGCTGCTTGATCGCCACCTGCGAGGCCACGGGGCCGATCGCGATCGCCTGCATGGGCGCGTCGGCCAGCGGCTCGACCAGCGCCGCCCTCAGCTCGCTGCGCCCGCTCTGCACCACGCCCTGCGACACGAGCAGGCCGGCGCAGAGCAGCGACAGCGGCAGCAGGACGTAGAGCGTCCCGCGCACCAGGTCCACCCAGAAGCTGCCGAGCGTTTCCGCGCCGCGGCGGACGAAGCCGCGGGCCAGGGCCACGGCCACGGCCATCCCCGTCGCCGCCGACAGGAAGTTCTGGACGGTGAGCGCGGCCATCTGGGTGAAATGGCTCATGGTGGTCTCGCCGCCGTAGGACTGCCAGTTCGTGTTCGTCGCGAAGCTCACCGCGGTGTTGAAGGCGATCGCGGGGTTCACGGCCGGCAGGCCGGCGGGGTTCAGGGGCAGCGCGCCCTGCCACCGTTGCAGCAGGTAGACGGCCAGGGCGCCCGCGAGGTTGAACACGAGCAGGCTGAGGGCGTAGCGGCGCCAGGACATCTCCTCGTCCGCGGACGCGCCGGCGAGACGGTAGATGCGGCGCTCGAACGGCCCCAGCAGGCGCTGCGCGCGGCGGGCCCGCCCCTCGTAGACGTCCGCCAGGTACCGGCCGAGGGGCGCGGCCAGCAGCGCGAGCAGCGCGAAGTAGACGGCGAACTGGGCCAGCGTCAGCGCGTCCATCAGAACCACTCCGGCTTGAGCATGGCCACCAGCAGATAGACGAGCAGCAGCAACGCCAGGGCGGCCCCCGTCCACAGGATCACGGTCATCGCGGCACCTCCGTCAGACCTTCTCCAGCAGCCGCACCAGGGCGACGGTGAGCAGGAAGAAGCCCACGAGCACGGCCAACAGGAGCAGGTCCATGGTTCGCCTTTCCGGCGCGGGCCGGGCGCGGGTTCGCCCGGGCATCGCGCCCTGCCCCATCAGTGTCGGCTGGTTCGTGTCAAAGCGGGGTCAAGACGGAGGCGGGAAGCGTCAGGATTGTGTCAGGGGGCGGAAGGGGTCAGGCGTGCGGCGGCCGGCGGCGCGCGACGTGGCGGGAATCCCCCCACGCGTTGCGGGCGACCGTCCGACCGGCCGTTTCGACGCGGTGCTGCAGGCAGACGCGGCACTCGTCCCGACCCTCGTCCAGGCAGGGCTTGCCCTCGTAGAGCCGGTAGTTCCGGCGGGCGCCCTGCGGGGTGAGGTTGGGCATGATCACGTTGGCCCCGCAGGCGATCCCCTGCTCGCGGCCGTCGGGGGCCAGGGCCTGCAGCGCGGTGGTGGCGGCGATGTTGACGTCCGGCAGGGCCAGCCGGGTGACCGCGATCATGTTCAGGGCCAGCGCCAGCAGCTCGTCGTGGGGCATCATCCCGAGCCCGCGCAGGGGCGACTGGTCGTGCACGATGTAGGGGCCCATGCCGATCATGTCCACGTCCTGGTCGCGGAAGAACAGGATGTCGTCGGCCAGGTCCCCGACGGTCTGCCCCGGCAGGCCGATCATCACCCCGGTGCCGACCTGGAACCCCGCCTCGCGCAGCGACGCCAGGCAGGCCACGCGGTCCCGGAAGCTCTGGGCCGCCGGGTGCAGGCGCGCGAACAGCTCGGGGTTGGAGGTCTCGATGCGCAGCAGGTAGCGGTGGGCGCCGGCGGCGCGGAAGCGGCGGTAGGTCTCGGGCGTCTGCTCGCCGACCGCCAGCGTGATCCCGAGGCCGTCCGGCAGCTCCGGCCCGCGGCTGCGCTCCTTGATCTCCCGCACGCAGCCCTCGACGAAGCCGACGAAGGCCTCGTCCCACTTCTCGCCCGACTGCAGCACGCAGGAGCCGTAACCCATCGCGGCGGCCCACAGGGCGCAGTCCACGATCTCCTCGCGGGACAGGCAGTAACGCTCCACCTCGCGGTTGCCGGCGCGGATGCCGCAGTAGTGGCAGTTGCGGGCGCACTCGTTGCTGAACTCGACGATGCCGCGGTAGTAGACCTCGTCGCCGACGGTGCGGGTGGCGAGGTCGAAGGCGGCGCGGCGCAGGCGGGCGACGTCGGCTGGAGCGGTCAGGGACAGCAGGGCGATCAGGTCCTCGTGGGCGAGGGGACGGGCGGCGGGGTCGGCGAGAAGTCGGTCCAGCGGGGAACCAGGCTTTGCGGTTGGGGACCGGATCCGGTCATCATCGGCTCCATGGTAGGCGGCGGCGCCGCCGTCCGCAACCGGCGCGAGGCGCTTCCGTGACCGTCGTCCGCCGCGCTCACGAGCCCACCCGCGCCGGCAGGATCACCATCGTCCGGCCCCGCCACTGCAGCCGCTTCTGCAGCGCGAACGCGGTGTCGTTGTGCAGCAGGTGCTGGAACCACTTGTCGCGCTGGAAGATGACCTGGCCGGCGAAGAACGTCACGTCGGGCATGTCGTGCGCGACCGCCAGGCAGAGCTTCTCGGCCTCGTCCACCACGTCGGTGCCCAGGGCCGTGCGGCCCACGGCGGGCACGCCCAGCTTCGACGCCAGCGCCACGTACTTCGCCACGGTGTCGTCGGTGCGCGCCCGCAGCTCGTCGAGGGCGTCCTTGCCCTTGAACTCGCCCGAATCCACCACGCCGACGCAGATGATCACCAGGTTGCGGTAGTGCCCCTTGAAGACCCGCAGGATGGTCAGCAGCGTGTGCACGCCCAGACCGCTGTAGCCGGCGACCAGCAGCGCGGCGGTAGGCTGCGCGGGATTGAACTGGCGGCGCACGGCCGGGACCTGCTCCTCCACCGCGGCAATGACCGGCTGCATCTCGCGGTAGAGCTGGGCGAGCTTGCCGGCGACCAGCCGGTAGTGGCCGCGGATCAGGAAGCACAGGCCCAGCAGCAGGGTGGTTACCCCGATGGTGATCCAGCCGCCCTCGCCGAACTTCTCGAACGTGGTGACGACCAGCACCGTGACGCAGAGCAGCAGACCGGTGCCGAAAATCCCGGTCCGCCGGCGCCAGTGCGTGCGCTGGGCGCGGGACTTCACCGTCCAGATCGTCATCGCCAGCATCGACAGCGAGAAGGTCAGAAACACGTTGATGCTGTACATGACGACCAGGCTGCGCACGTCGCCGTGCGTGTACAGCAGCACCACCAGGGCGAGGACGCCCATCAGCACGATGCCGTTCTGGGTCGTCAGGCGGCTCGAGAGCGTGGCGAAGCGCCGCGGCATCCAGTTGTCCAGCGCCATGTTGGCCAGCACGCGCGGCCCGTCGATGAAGCCCGCCTGGGCGGCCACCACCAGCAGCAGTCCCTCCGACAGCAGCGTGATCCAGACCAGGGTCATGCCCAGCGGCAGGCCGCCGGCCATCCGCTCGAACAGCACGGCGTTCATGGTCTTGCCCTCGACGGGCGAGACCCGCCACAGCAGGTAACAGACCAACAGGCCCGCCGCGGTGAACGACAGTGAGGCGGCCATGTAGGTCATGGTCCGCCGCCCGGTCTTCGCGCGCGGCTCGCGCATGATGGGCAGGCCGTTGGAGACGGCCTCGATGCCCGTGTAGGTGCCGCCGCCCATCGAGTAGGCCTTCAGCAGCAGGGCGGCCATGCCCCCCAGCCCCAGGGTCGCCATCCCCCGCGAGAACCCGCCGCCGATCTCCGCCGCCACGGCCGGCGCCTGCCCGGCGTGCGCGAACACGCCGCCCACGATGGCCACCGCGTGCGTCAGCAGGAACACCAGGAACACCGGCAGCAGGACCATCACCGACTCGCGCACGCCCCGGATGTTCAGCACGATGAGCCCCAGCACGAAGGCGACCTCGGCCACCGGCTTCACGCCGTGCCAGGCCAGCGGCAGGAAGCTGAAGATGGCGTCGCCGGCGGCGGCGATCGACACCGCGATCGTCAGCACATAGTCCACGAGCAGGGCGCAGCCCGAGACGACGCCCACGTTGGGTCCCAGCAGCTTCGTCGCCACGACGTAGCCGCCGCCGCCGTGGGGGAACTCCTCGATGATGCGCTTGTAGGCCGCCGAGATCACCAGCACGGTGACGGTGGTCATCACGGCCAGCGCCAGCAGCAGGTAGGTGTGCTCGCCCAGGGTGCGGAAGGCTTCGTCGGGTCCGTAGGCGGACGACGAGAGGCCGTCGGCGCCCAGGCCGATCCAGGCCAGGAACGGCACCAGCGTCAGGCGGTGGAAGAGCGAGCTGTCGGCAAGGCTCTTGGGGCCGCCGAACAGGGTCCGGCGCACGCGGCCAAGGAACGACAGCGGCTCGCCGGTGGAGTCGGACTCCTCCGGGGACGACGGGGGCTTCTGGCCGCCCAGGGGGCTCCTACTCGACGCCTACGGGGTTAGCTGACGGGCTCGGGCCGAATGGTTTGCCCTACGCGTTGCGGCGACGCGCCCCGGGATGTGGGTCCCCGTTCCCGCGCTGCGGGACTCGGCGATGTGTCAGGGACTGACGACACACGCGACTCGTGACACCATCATCGGCGTTGGGGTATCAAGACGGCGTCAAAGCGGGGGCGGGGCGCATCAAGAAAACATCAAGATCGCCGCAACAGATTGTTTTCGTTGGAGTTATCGCCACTCGCCCCCGCGCGCGGATCGGTGGTAGGATCGGTCGGGGGCCGACGCCGGTCGATCCGGCCTGGGCGATCCCCCACGAGAACGGAAGGAGAACACGCATGAAACGAGCTGATCCCCGGCGGAAGCTGGTCGGGAGCCTCGGCGCCGCGGTCCTGCTGGCGGCGATCCTCGCGACGACCGCCGCCGCCGAGCCGGCGACCAGCGCGAACCTGGCGTTCGTCCCGGGCGAGAGCATCGCCCTGCCGGCCCCGACCACGACCGGCGGCATGCCCCTGATGACGGCCCTGGCGAGCCGGCACTCGTCGCGGGAGTTCCGTCCCAACCCGCTGCCCCTGCAGACGCTGTCGGACCTGCTGTGGGCGGCCACCGGCGTCAACCGGCCGGACACCGGCAAGCGCACCGCCGCGACCGCGCGCAACTGGCAGAGCCTGGACGTCTACGTGGTAACGGCGGCGGGGACGTACCGCTACGAACCGGCGGGGCACACGCTGGCGCCGGTGCGGCCCGGGGATCTGCGGGCGGCGACGGGGGCGCAGCCGTTCGTGGCCGAGGCGGCGGTGAACCTGGTAGGCGCACGCGGGGATCGTGGCGCAGAACGTGTACCTGTTCGCGACATCGGAGGGGCTCGCCGTGGTGCTGCGGGCGATGGTGGATCGGGAGGCGCTCGGTACGGCGCTGGGGTTGGCGGAATCGCAGAAGGTGGTCATGGCGCAGAGCGTGGGGCATCCGAAGGCGGGTTCGTGATCGTGCCGGTGATCCCGGCCAAAGGCCCCGATGCGGCGTAAACTCCAGGATTTTCATTACCTTGCTTAGACGCCTGGCGTTGGCGAATAAACCAGCGACACCGAGGGCAATTATGCTCTATTTTATTGTATTTCAATAAGTTGTGAGTATTGGCGTGTTTCGCGCTCAGTGTCATATCAAGTTAGAAAATACCAGATTGCGAATTGGTACCACAGATGGTACCATAAGAGCAGGAGCTTGCATGTCCCGGAATGACAAGTTGATCGAAAAGGCATGCACACACCCGGGCTCCCTGTCCTTTGAAGAACTGGTTCGCCTAGCAGCGCTATTCGACTTCCATCAGTGCCGTCAGAAAGGCAGCCACCGGATCTTCAGCCGCAAGGGTCACCAGCACTTCAATTTCCAGGAGCATAATGGCATGGCCAAGATCGCCCAAGTGAGACAGTTCGTGGACTACGCCCGCGCCCGAGGCTGGATCGAAGACTAATGGAGGATTCCCTATGCCCGGCTACAGCCAGTTCGTTGCCTGGAGCAGTGAAGACAGTCAGTACGTCGCCACTTGCCCGGAACTCGGCCACCTCACGGCTCTGGCCGACACCGAAGAGGACGCCGTCCGTGAACTGAAGGTTGCGATCGACCTTGTTCTCGAGGACATGGCCGAAACCGGCGAAACACCTCCGGCGCGGTACGACTTCGCCTCACACAGCGGGCAGTTCCGGGTCCGTCTGCCGCGCACCCTTCACGCCAGGCTCGCCTGGCAGGCGAAGATCGAGGGCGTCTCCCTGAACACGCTCGTCTGCTCGCTGCTGTCCGAGGCCTCGTCGCAGTTCACAGCGGCCGGTTACCTGTCGGCCCGGTTCGCGTCGACGTACCATGGCGTCGTGGCAGACGCGCGGCGACGGCAAACTTGATGATTCCGACTCCTCTTCAAATCCAACCCCGACAGAGGTGGACCCAGGTTTCTGGACAGTTCGGCGGCTCATTTAAAGTGAACTCCCGTGCCTGATCATCAACATCTTATCGATATCGATTCAGCTCAACGCACAAGCACAAGCTTACGTACCCCTGCAATCCCCTCAGCCGCAGACAAACCGCAAGAGAAGTAGTTCCCACTCGTGACTAGACGACCCAGGCTATTACGCCCATCCCAAACACACAGCGTCCTGATGCTCCTGGGCTCCACCTCTGCATCCATCAGTCGCCGCACCAGCCGCCCTCTCAGATCGTAAACTCCCAGAGTAATCCGCGTCGCCTTCTCGATCACAAAACCGATCGAGGTGCTGGGATTGAAGGGATTCGGCACATTAGGCAACAATCGATTCCCAGCTACCGCCAGCGCCGGCGTCTCCCCGACCCCCACCGAATAGAAATCCCGCGCATCTACCCGATCCTGCACCACGCTCATGATCTCCGGCCAGGCATCCTCGTCGATCGGGAACCCATACTCGTCGACGAACAGCTCTCGCAAATCCTCCCCCACCGAAGCACTCATCGCCGCCACGAACCAGGTCGCCTGCTTCTCCACCGAATCCATCGCCACCGGGATCGCCTCCTGCGAAGGCAGGAACGTGCTGAACAAATCGAACCAGCACTTCACCCCGTAAGTCCCCCACATCTCCATCAGGATCCCATCCAGCACATCGGCGTCGATCGTGGCGTAATCCCGCCCGTTCGCCTTGTAGTCAGCCAGTGCGTTCTGGAAGTTCCCCCAGTAGTCGCAGAAATGCCCATCGATGTCCGCCCGCGCCGTCGCCCCCAGGTCGCTCGGGTAGTCCATCGCCATCCGCCAGCTCCACAGCGCCCCCAGCGAGGCCAACCCCTCCCCGTACGCCGAGTTGTGCTGCGGCGATGGCGTCCACAGGAACATGTTGAACGCGTTGCACGAGCAGGTGAAGTTGTGCCCCAGCTCGTGCCACATCACGAACCACTGCGGCCGGCGGTTCGCCGGATCGTTGATGATGTAGCAGCTGTTGTGCTCCGCCTGCCCCCACAGCCACCCCAGCCGCACCGGGTTCCCGCTGGCCCCGCACACCGACGTGACGGGGTCGGTGGCCACGTCCAGCACCAGGTACTGCGTCGTCCAGTCCGTGCGGTCGGGCCCCACGCCGATCGCCTGCGCCAGGAACGCCGCGTCGGTGGCGTGGACCACCTCGTACTGCGCGGTCAGCGCCGCGAGGTCCACCCCCTCGATCACGTCCGGCATCACGAACGTCACGTTGGACGCCGGCGGGCGCCGGTGCGTCACCCCGACGTCGAACGCGTTGACCCGGATGACCGCCGAGTTCCCGGCCATCACCCCGTCGACCGTCACGTCGACGTACGGCGTCTCCCAGTGCTGGGTCGGCGGCGCGATGGCGGTCACCAGCCCGTTGGCGTCGACCGTGGCGACGTCCGGGTTGGTGCTGCGGTAGGCGATGGAGTGGTCATCGGGCGGCAGCAGGTCGCCGTTGGCGTCGCGGATCTCCAGCTCGAGCTGGCCCGTGGCCGGACCGCTGGGGCAGAGCTGCAGGATCGGCGTCGTGACGTGATTGTCGCCGGCGGCGTGTACGGCAGCGTCACGGCGTTGCTGACCTGCGTGTCGGAGTTGCCGAACGTGTAGTTGCCGCCGATAACCTTGAACGTCGCGCAGCGCCAGTTGAAGCTGGCCGCGTTGCCGATCTGGTCCATCCAGACGCTGATGAAGACGACCGACCCCTCGACCGTGACGGTTCCCACGCCCCGCCCGGCATCCCGCCGGTGATGTCCACCCAGCCGCCGCCGTAGGTCTCCCCGATCACCACCCTGACGTTGAACTCGCTGCCCACCGCGCCGTGGTTCTGGCCGGTGGACGGATCCTCGTCGGCGTCCACGTACCACAGGTAGGTCTGGCTGTCGTCCGCCCCGGGCAGGCTCGTGGGCAAATCCCCGCGCAGCGCGATGGTGAACAGCAGCCGTCCGCCCTGCTGCTCCACACTCGCGGCCGTGATGTCCAGCGACTCGTCGACCGCCATGTCCACGGGATCGTCCTGGTAGGAGAGCATCTCCCAGGCGGAGGCGGCGGCGGGCCACATGACGAGCCCGGCAGCCATCAGCAGCCGGGCGGCGGGGACGACGAAGCGCTGGAACATGGCGATGTCCTCCAGCGAATGGATGGGATGTCGGATAGCGGGGAACCCCTGCGGATGATGCTACTGCTTTTGATATAGCGCGGTCAATATGCTGGGGCGGATCCGGCGCCTCGCCAAACTTCCCGAGATTTTGACTATTTGGATAAAAACCCCGTGACGTTCAGGTGTGGGCGACATCAAAGTGCAAAATACTGCTGCCGCCGCGGGTTAACTGGTGCTGCCGGGGGCGGAACGCAACCTGCGTCATAACGATAACTTGTAATTATAGATGTGGTTATGACTGTTTATGCGAATCGAAAGTTGAACTTGCGATTTACATAATACGGTCCTAGACTCTCTCTATGATCACCCGCGACATCACCCGGGAACTCGTTAGTTCCGCCGCTGAATACCCCGCTGTGACCATCCTGGGGCCACGCCAGGCGGGCAAGACCACGCTGGCCCGGATGACGTTTCCGGACCTGCCCTACTGCTCCCTGGAGGACCCCGACATCCGCGCCGAGGCCGAAGCCGATCCGCGGGGATTCCTTGGTCGGCTCACGGGTGGCTGCATCCTGGATGAGGTGCAGCGCCAGCCGGATCTGATCTCCTACCTCCAGGGCATGATCGATCTGGACGGTCGACCCGGCCGCTTCATCCTGACCGGCAGCCACCAGCCGCTGTTGCATGAGGCGATCAGCCAGTCGCTGGCCGGGCGCACCGCCTTGCTCGCGCTCTGGCCGTTCTCCCTGCACGAGCTGCGGGGGTACGGGGCGATCCCGACCCCGTTCGAGCTGATCGTCCGCGGCTGTTACCCCAGGCTGCACCAGCAGGGTCTCGACCCTCGTCGGTTCTACAGCGGCTACCTGCAGACATACGTCGAGCGCGACGTGCGGGCGATGATCCAGCTGCGCGACCTGTCGCTGTTCCAGAAGTTCCTCACGCTGCTGGCGGGGCGGATCGGGCAGATCGTCAACCTCGCCTCGCTGTCGAACGATGTCGGCGTGTCGCCGACGACCGTGCGGAGTTGGCTCTCCGTCCTGAAGGCTTCGTATGTCGTGTTCGATCTGCCGCCCTACTCCGGCAATGTCGGCAAACGGGTGATCAAATCCCCCAAGATCTATTTCACGGATGTCGGGCTCGCCGCGTACCTGTTGGGCATCCACACTCCCGAGCAGGCGGACCGCGATCCGTTGCGTGGCGGCCTCTACGAGAATCTCGTCATCGCCGACGTCGTGAAAGGCG
>JADJYS010000008.1 GCA_016719645.1 bacterium | reverse complement strand
GATGATGTTCTGCGAGGCGACGCTGCCGGCGCCGGTGAAGTACCCCGAGACCACGAGCCGGCCGTTCCAGGTCGCGAGCTGGTCGCCGGAGGGATCGCCGAGCGGATCGTGCAGTCCATCACCCAGCCGGCTCCACTGCGCGCCGTCCCAGGCGGCGATCCTGTGGTGCAAGGGGCACTGAGCTCGCCGGATTATCTGGAAGTTGCCGGCGGCACACGAGGTTGCCGCCGTACTCCTGCAGGTCGTAGACGTAGCCCTCGTCGGCGACGCCGAAGCCGGGCCCCGGGGCGGAAGCGGGCGCCGTCCCAGGCCACGACGCCCTTTGCCGCCCTTTGATCACGCCGCCGCCGTCGGTGTAGTCGTAGAACCCCCGGATGTTATTGCCGGCCGGGAGTTAGCGTCGCCGCCGATCCGCGCGCAGGCGGACAGTCGGCGCCGAACTGCCCCCCAGATGCGGTCCGGGCCGCCGACCAGGCGGCGCCGTCCCAGTGGGCGCAGGCCGGACCGGGGTGGTTGTAGAACGCGCCGACCACGAAGAGCCGGCCGTCGTCGTCGCCCATCCCCAGGACGCCGCTCACGTCGTCGGTCAAGGCGTGGATCGTCGCCCCGTCCCAGCGGGCGAGATTCTGGACGGGGGTGTTGCCGTCGTCCGCCGACGTGAAATCCCCGTAGAGATAGAGGTCGGACCCGACCCGAGACAGCAACCGGACCTCGCCGTCGAGGGCCGCGAGGTCGTAGTCCCAACTCGCGCCGTCCCAGGCGTTCAGGTAGTTGGGCGCGCCCTCGTCGTCGAAACCAGCCTCCCCACGTACAACCGCGCCTGACGTGGGCCGCGGCATTCAGGTAGCCGTTCTCCGCGCCGGCGAAGCCGCCCACGTCGCTCCAGGACGTACCGTTCCAGGCGGCGAGGCAGCGGGCCGCCACCGCCGGGTCGCCGATGGCCGAGAAGCGGCCCAACAGCAGGAGCGTCGCCCCGTCCGCATGCAGCACCAGGTCGGTGGCGTCATCGGGCGGACCGGATCCGACCGGCTCCCAGGACGACCCGGACCAGCGGGCGACGTTGGGCAGGGGCGCACCGCCCGAGGAAGTGAACTCGCCGGCGGCGTACAGGGCCGAGCCGACCACGGCCAGGGACGTGACGGTGCCGTCGAGCCCTTCGCCGAGCGACTCGAACGTTGTTCCGTTCCATGCCACCACGTTGTTGACGGGTGTCCCGCCGGCGTGCGTGGAGGTTCCCCGCCGCAACCAGCGCGCTGTTCCAGTCGACGACGGCGCGCACGGCGCTCCAACCGCCCGCCGGATCGCCGGTGAGCCCGGGGTTACCGTAGTCCGTGGGCGAATTTGCTGACGTCATCGGGGTCGGCGTGGGCGGCAGGCGTGGCGACCGACAGGGCGACGGCGATGAAGAGGCCGACCAGTCGTCGAATCCGGGCCTATGGAACTGATGCGGTCGCTGGAGTGGACCATCGCCGAGGCCGGTGCGCTGGACCCCTCCTCCCGCTCGCCCGCCCCCGCGCCTTCCGCCGTCACTGAGTTGTTACAAGACGTGTTGTGAGGACCGTTGACCCTCACGAGGAGGGAAACAATTCTAACATAACAGGATTTAATTCATCCAATAAATACGGGATCATTTGATGCGTTGAGATATATACGTAAATATGTACACTATAATCCATATTTGTAGATGATCGACGATCGAGTCGACATGCGATCGTACAGGTCGAGACATTGTCCCGTTCAGATCCAGGCAGCTCAGGGCAGGAAGTTCGACAACGAACCATCGAACTGGTGGCAATCGGTGCAGCTCAGGGCCCCCTTGAGCCTCACCCCGTGGCTGACTTCCAGCATGGCGTCCTGCGGCAGCCAGCGGGGCTCGACCCCGACGCCGGCGCGGACATCCTCGTAGGCTTTGATGTTCCAGCCCGGGACGTCCATGTAGCCGATGAAGCGGTTCATCAGGTAGATCTGGAACATCCGGCCGTACATCATCCTCATCATGGGCTTTTCCATCTCGGCGCGGGCCGCGGCGTCGGGGTCCCCGTCGCGGTAGTACAGGGGCAGGTTGTAGGGCACGAACATGCCGCCGAAGGGGCCCGCGTTCTGCAGGTCGATGTGCTGGCGGCCGTTGAAGCGCTTCATCGCGTACAGCTTGCTGGGCCGGCCCGCGGCGGCCGCCGGCCGCATCACGCGCTCGTACCAGCCCTCGTAGTCGTAGTCCTCCCACTCGGGCCAGCGGTGCGGGGCCGTGTAGAAGCGCCAGGTGCCGTCGGGGCTGTCGCCGATCGGGTTGCCGAGGAAGGTGGCGTCGCCGTTCCACCAGACGTAGGCGAGCCCCTCGCCCGGCCCGGTCAGCTTCTCCACGTCGTGGTAGATGTGGAGGCCCTGTTCCGGCTCCAGGACCGTCCGCGAGAAGTCGCGGCGGGTGACGTTGTCGGGATGGAGGCTGGGGATGTGGCAGGTGACGCAGGCGATCCACGCCCCGTGCTCGTTCAGGACGCGCGCGGTGCGCGACTCGTCCTCGTGGGGCGCGTCGGTGTGGCAGCGCTCGCAGGAGACCTCGACGTCGGGCAGGTCGTTGGCCATCATCGTGGTGGTGTGCGTGCCCTTGGCGATGCGGTGGCCCTCGGTGGGGTGGCAGTCGAGGCAGGCCAGGCCGGCGGCGGCGTGCACGTCCCAGGACGGCGAGTAGGGGGTGCCGCGCTTGGCGCCGGGGTGCATCACCCGGGGATAGCGGTCGCCGCGCGCCCGCGGCGACGGCATGAAGGAGGGGTCCTTCGCGTCGACGTAGACGTCGCCGCCCAGGTTGTGCTGGTGGCAGCGCAGGCAGGACTGGGACGACGGCGTCTCGACCGAGAGCGCGGCGCGCAGGCTGCGGTCCTGGTCCCAGCGCAGGCGGCCGTTGACGTCGCGCACCACCTGCTTGCGGTTCATGTCGTAGGCCGCGGCGTGGCAGATCAGGCAGTCGATGGCGTCGCGCTCCTCGGGCAGCGTCTTGTAGTAGGGCATGATCTCGCCGAGGGGGGCCTGCGCCTGGCCGCCGATGTGGCATTGGCCGCAGCCCTCGCTGAGCGTGTCGCCGCGCGTGTTGACCACCCACTCGGCCCAGGCGGTCATGGCGAAGGAGCCGGGCTTGGGGCAGGGGCGGTCGATCATGCCCATCGGCAGGCCGTCGGCCGAGCGGCCGTTGAAGCCGCGCACGTTCTTGTGGTCCGTGCTGAAGAACCGGTAGTGCACCGAACCGGTGAGGTTCCGCATGAGGTCTTCGCTGCGGGGCAGGCCGTAGGTGTTCTCGAACTCGATCTCGCGGTGGCAGACCAGGCAGGTCTCGGGACCGCGGTAGGAGCGGATGCCGGCCTCGCGGAAGCGGTCCACGTGGTCGAAATTGCGGCGGTACTCGAGGCTCAGGCTCCTGGCGACCAGCTCGAAGGCATCGCGGTCCAGTTCCTCGGCGGGGAAGGTCATCCGGGCGGGGCGGGAGTCCGCCGGCAGCATCAGGTTGATCGTCCGGGACCAGGCCTGCCAGCGCCAGCCCGCGGCCCCGGCCAGCAGCACCAGGAGCAACATCAACAACGGCAAGATGTTGAGGCTGCGCTGCTGTCGTGGGGAGGCCATGGGATCCCCCGGGAAGGCTGAAAACCGGCAATTGGGGCGTGTCGTCCCATCAATCGCAGGGCGAGGGGGCGCTGTCAAGGCGCTGGGAGATCGCCGGATGGGCTCCAATCTTACCATTCGGCAAAAAACAGGACTCCCGCTTCGGGAACCCGGAGGCCATCTTGGGCGTTGTCCGACTTCCTCCAGGAAGCGTCAGGTAGCCGCCGGTCGGAGCGTCCGCGAGGACATCGGCATCGTGAAGGGACATCCTGTTTGGCCAACGTGATCGACAACGACGCCGTCGACCGGCGGCGCTTCCTGCGCATCTTCGGGGGCGTGGCCCTGGCCTGCCTGGCGCCCCTGCCCCTGGCCGCTTCGGTGACGGGCAGCGAGACCCTGGGCGCTCCCCTGTCCGCGCCGCCTGCGGCCGGCCTGCCGGGCGCGCCGGACGCCCACCTGATTTCGCTGCTCAACATCAACACCGGCGAGCGGCTCGCCTGCGCCTACCGTGAGAAGGGCATCCTGGTGCCCGACGCGACGGCGGCCATCGACCGCCTGCTGCGGGACCACCGCAACGACCAGGTCAAGCCCATCGACCCGCAGCTGCTGGACCTCCTGCACGGCACGGCCGCCAAGCTCGGCTCGACCGAGCCCTTCCAGGTGGTCTGCGGCTACCGCTCCGCGGCCACCAACGCGGCGATGCGCCGCCGCGGCGCCGGCGTGGCCAAGCACAGCTACCACATCGACGGCCGCGCCGTGGACGTGAGCCTGCCCGGCGTCAAGCTCTCGCAGCTGCGCGGCGCCGCCCGCGACCTGAAGTCCGGCGGCGTCGGCTACTACCCCGGCTCGCGCTTCGTCCACCTCGACACCGGCCCCGTCCGCACCTGGTAGGGCGAGCTCCCGGATCCCTGCTGGATTTTCCCCGGCCCTCGCCTTATCCTCCGGCCTGCGATCCCGCGGTACGGAGGCCGCGTCCCAACCCATGGTCGAACGCATCCGCAAGACAATCGGCGCGCTGCGCCCGCCGACGTCCGGGCCCCTGAGCCTCATGGTCCGGCGCCACCGTCTGCTCTTCTTCTTCGCCTTCTTCGGCGCGATCGCCGCCCTGTCGGTCAGCCTGTCCTTCGTCATCCGCTTCGAGTGGTCGTGGCTGCGCAAGGTGCCCAAGTGGCCCGAGTGGTGGCGCACGATGCTGCTGGTGGCCGTCCCGGTGCGCCTGGTGGTCTTCACCGCCTTCGGGCTGCACCGGGTCTCCTGGCGCTTCGCCGGGCTGCGGGACGTGCCGCCGCTGATCAACGCCATCCTGGTCGGCTCGGCGTTCGACGCCGCGATCCTGCTGTGGGCCTACCAGGGCGCCTTCCCCCGCTCGGTCCTGATCATCGACACCGTCCTGTGCATGGCGCTGGCCGCGATCGGGCGCTACACCTACCGCATCATGGACCACCTGTCGCGGCGGGTCGACGCCGGCCCGCGGACGCGCGTGGTCATCGTGGGCGCGGGGACGGCCTGCAACCTCGTGCTCGAGGCCATGAACACGGCCAAGCTGCACGCCTACCGGCCGGTGGCCATCGTCGACGACGACCCGCTCAAGCAGGGCATCACCATCCACGGCATCGGCGTCGCCACGCCCATCGACGCCATCGGCGAGGTGGCGCGCCGCACCCGGGCCGAGGCGGTCATCCTGGCGATGCCGGCGGCCACCACGGCCCAGCTCTACCGCGTCGTGAAGCTGTGCCGCGAGACCGGCCTGCCGCTGAAGACCACGCCCGACATCTGGCAGGTCCTGCAGAGCAGCGAGGCGGTCACCCGCATCCAGGACTTCTCGCTCGACGACCTGCTGAACCGGCGCGTCGTGCGCTCGGACGTGCCGGAGATCCGGCGGCTGCTCGACGGCCGCACCGTGCTGGTGACCGGGGCGGCCGGGAGCATCGGTTCGGAGCTGTGCCGGCAGATCGTCGACCAGGGCGCCCTGCGGCTGGTCTGCCTGGACAAGGACGAGAACGGCCTGTTCCGGCTCGAGCAGGAGCTGCGGCGGCGCAAGCCCGACGCCGCGCTGGCCTTCTTCCTGGGCGACGTCAAGGACGAGGGGCGCATGGACGCCCTGTTCTCGCGCTGGAAGCCGCAGATCGTGTTCCACGCCGCGGCCTACAAGCACGTGCCCATCCTGCAGTTCCACCCCGTGGAGGCGATCCGCAACAACGTGGGCGGCACCCGCACGATGGCGCGGCTGTCCCAGCGCTACGGCGTCGAGCGCTTCGTGATGATCAGCACGGACAAGGCGGTGCGCCCCACCAGCGTCATGGGCGCCACCAAGCAGATCTCCGAGCGCGTGATCAGCGCCCTGGGCGCCGGGCAGCCGGACGGCACCAGCTTCTCGACCATCCGCTTCGGGAACGTGCTGGGGTCGGCGGGCAGCGTCGTGGAGCTGTTCCTGGAGCAGATCCGCAAGGGCGGCCCGGTGACGGTCACCGACCCGCGCATCGAGCGCTACTTCATGACCATCGCCGAGGCCGTGCACCTGGTGCTCTACGCCGCGGGCATGGGCGCCGGCGACGAGATCTTCATCCTGGACATGGGGGCGCCGGTGAAGATCGACGCCCTGGCGCGCCAGATGATCCAGCTGTCGGGCCTGACGCCCGAGATCGACGTGCCCATCGTCTACACCGGCCTGCGGCCGGGCGAGAAGCTCTACGAGGAGCTGTGGACGCCCGAGGAGAAGCCGCAGCCCACCAGCAACCCCGGCATCCGCGTGGCCCGCCGCGTCAACGGCGTGCACGACATCGACGCCCGCGTGGACGCGCTGCTCGCCGCCGCCGCCGCCGGCAACATGCGCGAGTGCTGGGAGCAGCTGCTGGAGCTGGTGCCGGACTTCCAGGGCCAGACGCGCGAGGCCGCGGAGATGCCGCCGACCGCCGCCCCGACCGGGCCGACCGCGTAATGGCGGCCCCCGCTCCCTCCCTGCGCCGCAACTTCACCTGGACCTTCCTCGGCAACGCGGTCTTCGCCGCCAGCCAGTGGGGCATCCTGGTCGTGCTGACCAAGCTGGGCTCGGCCGCGGAGGTGGGGCGCCTCTCGCTGGCCTCGACCGTCGCCACGCCGCTGGTGGTCTTCGCCAACCTCCAGCTGCGGTCGGTGTTCGTCAGCGACGCGCACGGCCGCTTCCCGTTCCGCGACTACCTGGGCGTGCAGCTGCTGCTGGCGCCCCTGGCGCTGGCCGCGGTGGTCGTCACCGGGACGGTCTGCTACAGCGGTCCCCAGGTGACGGCGATCGTGCTGTACGGGATCGGGCGGGTGATCGACGGCGTCGGCGACGTGCTCTACGGCCTGGAGCAGAAGCGCGAGCGCATGGACCTGATGGCCCGCTCGCTGATGATCCGCGGCGCCGTCTCGCTGGTCCTGTTCGCCGTCGTGTACTGGTGGACGCGGAGCCTCAACGCGGCGCTGGTGGCCTGGCCGGTGGCCTGGGCCGTGCCGCTGCTGGTCTTCGACCTCCCGCGCTGCCGCGCCCTGGTGCGCGACGCCGCCGGCGAGGAGGGGAGCCTGCGCCCGCGGTGGCGGCCCGGCGCGCTGCGGGCGATCATCTGGACGGCGCTGCCCCTGGGCGTCGTGATGCTGCTGATCCAGCTGCGCAACACGGTGCCCCGCACCATGCTGGAGAGCGCCCAGGGCGAGGAGGCGCTCGGCATCTTCTCGGCGATGGCCTACCTGGTGCTGGTCTCCAACACGGTGGTGATGGCCCTGTCCCAGTCGAGCATCGCGCGGCTGGCCCGCAACCACGCCGACGGGGACGCGCGGGCTTTCCGCTCCACCGTCGGGAAGCTCATGGCCGTGGGCGTGGTGCTCGGCCTGGCCGGCGTGGCGGTCGCCCGCTGGTGGGGCGGCCCCCTGCTGACCCTGGTCTACGGGGCCGAGTACGCGGTGCGCGGGGACCTCTTCGTGCTGATCATGGCCGGGGGCGGCATCATGAACCTCGGCAGCCTGCTGGGGGCGCCGGCCACCGCCATGCAGGCCTTCCGCTCCCAGCTCGTCATCCACGCCCTGAACGCCGGGCTGCTGGTGGCGATGGGCCGCTGGCTGATCCCGGCGCACGGCATGGCCGGCGCGGCCTGGACGGTGCTGGCCGGGGCGGCCTGGGTGACGCTGGCGTACGGTGCGGTGGTGTTGCGGGGGATGGCGCGGATGCGGGCGGGCGTCCCGGTGGCGGCGCAGGGAGGTGCGGTTTGAGCGTGGGCGACGTGCTGTGGATCCTGGCGTTCGCCGCCGTCTCGCTGGCGGGGCTGGCCGCGTCGTGGCGGTTCTTCGGGCACTGGTTCACGCCGCTGAGCATCTACACGGGGATGAACTGCGGGTCCCTGGCGCTGTACCATCTGCGGGTGCTGGATCTGATCCGGTTGTCGGAGAGCACCTATGCCCTGGCGCTGGGGTCGATCGCCCTGTTCGCGGTCGGGGCCCTCGCGGCGATCGGGGGACGGGAGGTCCGCTTCGACCATCCCGCCACCCGTCGGCGCGATCTGGCGCACCTGAGCAGCTTCTACTACGTCACGGCAGCGATCGCCACTGTGGGCTGGGGGCTGGCGTTGGCGATCCTGATCGCCAGGCACGGCCTCGGAGGCCTGCTCGCGAGCATCTGGCGGTTGCAGGACGAGTTCCAGATGCAGTTCATCGGCAACCTGAACCTGATCGGCATCCTGGTGGCGCCGACCTACGTGATCAAGCGGGCCTTCGGCGCCCGGAGCCGCCTCGACGAGGTGATCCTGGTTTCCTGCCTGCTGGGGCTGCTGCTCGCCGGCATCAAAGCCTACATCACCATCAGCATCGTGGCGGCGATCCTGGCCTGGAGCGTCTGCCGTCCCGACCGCTTCCGGCCCGGCCAGATGCTGGCGGTGCTGGCGGTGCTGCTGGGCTTCTTCGTGGTCTACACGCAGAAGATCGACATCTATGCCCAGGAGGGCTACGACGCCGAAGGCGGGGCGGGCATGGTCGCCCCCCTGCAGCGCCCCTACCTCTACATCGCCGGCAGCTGGCCCGCCCTCTCGGCGGTCGCGTCGGGCGAGGTGTCGCCGCCGCCGCGCCCCGGACACGTGCTGCTGCAGCCCGTCTGGAAGCTGCTGAGCGGCGTCGGGGCGGTGCCCGCGCTGCCCACGCCGCTGCCGTTCGCGAACATCGGGGTCACGGAGTACAATGTCTATTCGTTCGCGGGCGAGGTCTACTGGGACGCCGGTCCGTGGGCGGCGCTGCTGATGAGCGCGCTGCTGGGCTTCGTTGCGACTCTCGCGTACGTGCGGGCGCGCAAGACCACGTACTGGTGCCACTTGCTCGTCTATGCGCTCATCGGTTACGGCGTGTTCATGTCGCAGTTCGCCTACTTCTACACGTTCAACTTCGTGCTGATGATGAGTTACGCTTGCGTTCTGGGGTTCTTCGTGATGCGTGGCGGAATCCTCATCGATCGGGGCTGCCGTGCGTGACCGACCGCGCGTGCTCGCCCTGACCGGAGACATCCGCGTACCAAGTGCGCGGTTCCGGGTCGGCCAATTCGTGGCGCCGCTCGACGCGCTCGGCCTGGACCTGTGCTGGCGCCCGGCGCCGGTTTCCAACTTCCCGCCGCGCCGCACGGCCCTGCGGCCGCTGTGGCTGCCGGCCACGACGGCGGCCAGGCTGCCGTCGGTCGCCGCGACCTGGGCGGCGGACGTGACCCTGCTGCAGCGCGAGCTGGTCTCGACCCTGGCCACCTTGGAGTGGCTGACCCGCAAGCCGCGCGTCCTCGATGTCGATGACGCGATCTGGATGCGGCGAGGCGGCGGCTTCGCGGCGCGGATCGCCCGCGGCTGCGAGCTGGTTATCGCGGGCAACGACTATGTCGCGGACTGGTTCTCGCGTCACTGCCCGCACGTGGCGGTGCTGCCCACAGCCGTCGACACGGAGCGCTTCCGGCCTCGCGCCGACATCGGCGCCTCGGATGCAGGTGGACGCGTGGTCCTCGGTTGGAGCGGCACCTCGTCGAACCTCTCCTTCCTGTCGGGGATCGAGGGTGCGCTCGCGCGCGTGCTGCGCGAGCGGCCGTGCTGCCGCCTGGCCGTCTGTTGCGACAAGCCGCCGCAGCTCGGCTCGCTGCCGGCGGACCGCGTCGATTATATGCCGTGGCATCCCGGGACGGAGGCCGAGTTCTTCCGGAATCTGGATGTGGGCCTCATGCCCCTGCCGGACGACGACTGGACACGGGGTAAATGCTCGTACAAGATGCTGCTCTACCTCGCCTGCGGCGTTCCGGTCGTGGTCGCGCCCGTGGGGATGAACGCACAGGTCCTCGCGCAGGCCGATGTGGGCAGCGGGGCGACGACGCAGGGGCAGTGGGTGGATGCCCTGATCGCTTTGACCGACAACCCGGCCCTGCGCCGGAAACAGGGAAGTGCCGGGTCCGCTCTTGTGACGGCCCGTTACAGCGTCGCGGCGCTGGCGCCGCGGTTGGCGGTTCTTCTGGAGGGTGTGGCCAGTGGCGGGAGTTGAGAGCGGCCGGTCCCCGGCGCTGTCCCTGACAGTCCTGATCACGAGCCTGGACCTCGGCGGCGCGGAGGTCCAGGCGGTCCGCATGGCGGCAGGTCTGGCGGGCCGGGGCTGGAACGTGCGGATGCTGTCGTTGCTCCCGCCGCGCGCATTCGCCGGGGATCTGGCCGAGGCCGGCATCCCCGTCGTCGATCTCGGGCTGCGGGGAATGTCGACGCTGCTGCCCGCCACCGCCCGGCTCCATCGCGAGTTGCGGCGACATCGGCCGGACGTGCTGGTCGCCTTCAACTACCACGCCAACGTGTTGGGCAAGATTGTTGGTCGGCTCGCCGGCGTGAGGGCGATCGTGCCGTCGATCGGCACGGAGTTCTTCGGCGGCCGCCTGCGCGAGCGCATCGAGGCCTTGACGGCGCCGCTGGCGCCGATCACCACCACGAATTCGGAACTGGTGGGGGAAAGCCTGGTCCGGCGTGGCGTGGTGCCGCGGGAGCGGCTGCGGATCGTGCTCAACGCGACGATCATCCCCGACGGGTCGCTGGATCCGGCGCGGCGCTCGGTGTTGCGCGACGAGATGGGCGGCGGCGAGCGGGACCTGATCTGGCTTGCCGTCGGCCGCTTCGAGCCGCAGAAGGACTACCCGAACCTGTTCGCGGCATTCAGCGAGATAGCGGCCAGGAGGCCGGAGGCCAGGCTGGCCCTCGTCGGCTACGGCTCGCTGGATGCAGCCGTCCGCGAAATGGCGAAAACCAGCCCGGCCGCCGAACGCATCCGCGTTCTCGGCAAGCGCAATGACGTCATGGATCTTCTGCAGGCGAGCGATGCCTACGTGCTGTCGTCGGTGATCGAAGGCATGCCCAACACGGTGATCGAGGCGATGGCCACGGCCCTGCCCATCGTCGCGACGAACGTCGGCGGTATGGCCGAGTTGCTCGGCGGGGGCGAGTGCGGCTTCATGGTCCGGCCCAGCGATCCCGGGGCGCTGGCGGGGGCCATGGCCGAAGTGATGGCGCTCGATCCCGCTTCGCGTCGCGCGATGGGAGAAAGGGCCCGGGTGCGGATGCGCTATCGCCATGGAGTCGAGGTCGTCCTGGACCGCTGGGCGGAACTTTGCCGCGAAGCCGCGGCGGGCGGCGGGCGGCGCGGTGATGGCGATGGCTGATGTGCGCCGGGCGCGCGTGCTGTTCCTCATCCCCGAGGATTGGGTGGTGTGCTCTCATCGGCTGCCGCTGCTGCGGGCGGCGGTCGCCGCCGGCCATGAGGTGTTCATCGCGACGCGGGTCGTCGACCACGCCGGCCCCATCCTGGAGACCGGAGCCGAACTCATCCCGCTGGGATTTCGCCGGGGTTTTCGCGGCCCCCGTCACGAGCTCGCGGGATTGCGCGAGCTGATCCGGATCTACCGGCGCGTCCGGCCCGACCTTGTCCACCACGTCACGCCGAAATCCGTGATCTTCGGCACGCTGGCCGCGCGGATGACGCGAGTGCCCTGCATCGTGAACGCGATGACCGGCCTCGGCTTCGTGTTCACCTCCGGGAGCGTGCTGGCGCACCTGATGAGCGCGCCCATCGCCCTGATGCTGCGCGTCCTGCTGCGCGGGCCCGGCTCCAGCCTGATCGTGCAGAACGCCGACGACGTGGTGTTCTTCCGCGACCGCCTCGGCGTCCCGGCGGGCAACGTGGTGCTGATCCGCGGCGCCGGCGTCAACGTGCGCGACTTCACGCCGGCGGCCTCGGAGCCGGACGGCACGCTGCGGGTCGTGCTGATGGCGCGCATGTTGGCGGACAAGGGCATCAACGAGGTCGTCGCGGCCGCCCGCCTGCTGCGGGCCCGCCGGACCGACGTCAGGATCCTGCTCGCCGGGCGCATCGACATCGAGAATCCGGCCGGCATCGCGCCGCCGCAGTTGGCTGCGTGGTCGGACGAAGGGGTGGTCGACGTTCTCGGCCATGTCGATGACACCGCCGGCCTGCTGCGATCCTGCCATGTCGCCCTGCTGCCCTCGTACCGCGAGGGGCTGCCGAAGTCGCTGCTCGAGGCCGCCGCCTGCGGCCTGCCGATCGTCGCCGCGGACGTGCCCGGCTGCCGTGAAATCTGCATCGACGGCGTGAACGGGATCCTGGTGCCCGCACGCCAGGCGGAACCGATCGCCGCGGCGATCGGGCGCCTGGTCGATGATCCCGCGCTGCGCCGCGCCATGGGGGCGGCCTCGCGTCGTCTGGCAGTCGAGGAGTTCGCCGAGGAAATCGTCACCAAAGCTACGATGTCGCTATACGCGGACCTGCTCGGGAAACGGGCCGAAGAACGCGGCTCCGATCTCCTCCGCTGAGTCGGCACCCGGCCCGCCCGGGCCGTTTGCCGTCGGTTCGACATCCAGGCTATCAGCACCGGGGTTCATGCGATGAAGTACAGGCAGCTCGGCAACACCGGACTACTCGTTTCGGAAATCGCCCTCGGCTGTTCCGGGTACTGGGGCAATCGCCGCTTTCCCGAACGGAAGGCGATCGCCGTCGTCGCCGAAGCGTTCGAGCGCGGCGTCAACTTCTTCGACACCGGACACAACTACTGCAACTTCAACGCGGAGCCCCGTCTCGGCCGCGCGCTCCAGGGCCTTCTGGACGGAGGCGGGCGGTCCCGCCTCGTCATCTCCACGAAGGCGGGCACCTCGGTCCCCTCTGCTTCGATCGTGCCCCGGGAACGGAGCAAGCAGAAGGACTTCTCTCCCGATTACATCGAGCGCGCCTGCACGGCGTCGATCACGAACCTGGGCTGCGGCTACCTGGACATCTTCCAGCTCCACGGCGTCACCGAAGCCGAGATCACGGATCAGCTCCTTGATCGGCTGCGGTCGATGAAGGAGCGGGGCCTGTACCGCTACTTGGGCATCAACACGCACAGATATGCGGACATGCAATTCGCAGCGAAGCATCCGGACATCTTCGACATGGTCCTGATCGACTTCAACGTGCTTCAGCTAGACCGGGAGGCGGCCATCGGGGATCTCCATCGGGCAGGCCTCGGCATCGCGGCCGGCACCGTCCTCGCGCAGGGGCACCTGATCAAAGGGAAGATCGGAACCGTCAGGTCCGCGGCCGACATCTGGTACCTGGCGAGAGCCCTGCTCAAGCCGGCCGGCCGCCGGCTGGCCGGAAGCTCGGTGGCGATGAGGGATGCTTTGGCGAAAATAGCGGAGATGACCCCGGCGCAGGCGGCGTTCTCCTACATCCTGGAAAACCCGGCGATCGCCAGCTGCGTATTCGGCACCACGAGCCTCGCCAACCTGAACGAGGTCCTGGAGGCGCCCGACAAGGCCCTCTCCGACGAGAGCCGCCGCTCGATACGGGACACGTTCGAGGCGCTGCGGACTTCCCTCAGCGAGTAGGCCGACGCCCGCCCTCCGCGGGCTCTCCGTGGCCGTCGCGCTGCGTGGTTGAGGCCCTCACGCGCACGACGATGGCCACCATCAGCGCCGTGGTCACGGCCAAGCCCCCCCAGAACACGTAAGGGCGCAGCGGTGGATGCTCCCGGCAGACGAAGGCGGCCGCGATGCAGGCGAGCATTGCCGAAGCGTAGATGAGGGTGACGTGCTTGTGGCTCAGGCCTGCCACCACCAGCCGCTGATAGATGTGGCTGCGGTGGGGTCGGAACGGGTTGCGCCGGTGGACGGCCCGATTCAGCAGGGTATAGGTCGCGTCGCCCAGGAACGGCCAGACGAAGAGCAGCGGCAACCAGAAGGGCGCCGCGGAGACCGGGCCCGCACCGGCCTGGACTCGCAATACTCCCATGGCCAAGAGGAAGCCCAGGGGCAGGCTGCCGACATCGCCCATGAACACCTTCGCGCGAGGGAAGTTGGCGCGCAGAAATCCCACCGACGAGCCGGCGAGCAACGCGGCGGCCATCGCCAGGGTGCTGTCGCCGGCCAGCGAGGCCCAGACCGCAAGGGCGGAGGCGCCGAGCAAGGCCTGGAAGCCAGCCAGGCCATTGATGCCGTCCATGAAGTTGAACATGTTCGTGAAGCCCACGACGAACAGCCATGAAAGCGCCCAGCCGAAAGAACCGGTGGCCAGTGGCGTGAAGCCCGGGAGTTCGATTTCGAACACCGGCAACCCGCCGGCCCCGATGCAGGCTGCCGCGACAAGCGACTCGACGACGAGACGTGACAACGGCGTCAAGTTGCGGCGGTCGTCCACGAAGCCGAGCACGGCCAGGACGGCGGCGCCGGCCGACAGCGCCGTCGGAAATCCCGCTTCGGAGAACCCGCCGACCGCGGCGACGACGGCCATCCCGAACAGCCACGGGACCAGGATGCCCAGCCCGCCGCCGACCGGAATCGGCTGCGTGTGGCTGCTGCGCGCATTGGGAATGTCCAGAATGTCGGCTCGCCGCAGCAGATCCACGAGCCGCGGCGTGAGCGCGAGGCCGGCCGCCGCCGACACCAACGCCGCGATGACGACGGTGTGCATCGCTCGTCAAGCCTTTCGGTGCCAATGATCTAGCCAGGACTGGAACATCAGGACGTTCCAAAGGCAGTGGTGGCGGTCTTTCCGGCGGGACTGATGCTCCCGCCAGAGCGCGCGGACCGGGCCCGGCTCGAGGAAGCCGTCGGCGCGCAGCCGCGACTCGGACAGCAGGTCCTCGGCCCAGGGGCGCAGCGGCCCGCGCAGCCAGTCGCCGATCGGCACGCTGAACCCCATCTTGGGCCGGTCCACGAGATCGTGCGGCACGTACCGATTCAACACCTGCCGCAGGATCCGCTTGCCGACGCCTTCGCCGATCTTCATCGACAGCGGCAGCGAAAGCGCGAACTCGACGACCCGGTGGTCGAGGTACGGTGCGCGGGTCTCCAGGCTGACGGCCATGCCCGCGCGATCGAGCTTCACCAGGATGTCGTTCGCCAGGTAGGTCCGCATGTCGTTGACCATCATGTACTCGGCGATGTCCATGTCGTGATCGGCCGGCGGGATGATCGACGGCAGGTCCGCGAAGCGGCTGCCGATCACGACCTCGGCCGGGTGGCGCCAGGTCGCGATGAGCCGCTGGTACATGTCCTGGTAGCCGTCGGCGTCCAGCACGCCGGCGAGCTTGTGGATCTTCTCGCCGGGCAGGCGCTGGCGCATCGCCTGCGGCAGCGCGGCGCCGCCGGCGCCGAACAGGAGGTTCCAGGCCCGCGGCGACGGCCCCCCCAGCGCGGCCGCGGCCGCCCGGCGCAGGGGCAGCGGGTAGCGCGACGCGCGCCGCCAGATCCGGCGGCCCCAGAGGTGTCGGTTGTAGCCGCCGAAGACCTCGTCGCCGCCGTCGCCGGTCAGGCCCACGGTGACGTGCGACCTGGTCAGGCGCGACACCAGGTAGGTGGGGATCTGCGAGGAGTCGGCGAAGGGCTCGTCCCAGATCCGCGGCAGGTCGGGGATGACCTCGCGGGCCTCCTGGGGCGTCACCATCAGGTTGAGGTGCTCGGTGCCGAGGTGGCGGGCGACCGCGGTCGCGGACGCCGACTCGTCGTACCCCGCCTCCTGGTAGCCGACGCAGAAGGTCTTCACGGGCCGCGGGCTGAGCGACTGCATGATGGCCGTGATCGCGGAGGAGTCGATGCCGCCGGACAGGAAGGAGCCGATCGGCACGTCGGCGAGCATCTGGCCCCGGATCGACTGGCGCAGCAGGCCGTCCAGCTTCTCGGCGGCCTCGTCCTCCCCGCCGGCGAAGGGGGCGGCGCGGCCCGCCGCCGTCGCGCCGCCGACCGACCAGTAGATCTCGGGCTCGGGCAGCGCACCCCGGGCGGTGCGGTCGTCGAGGGTGAGGTAGGATCCCGGCAGGAGCCGGCGGACGCCGCGGTAGATCGAGGCCGGCGCCGGCACGGCGCTGTACCTCATGAACCCGGCCAGGGCGTCGCGGTCGATCTCCCCGCGCCAGGCCGGATGCGCCTGGAGCGCCTTGAGTTCCGAGCCGAACAGGAAGGAGTCGCCCATCCAGCCGTAGTAGAGCGGCTTTTCGCCGAGGCGGTCGCGCGCCAGGGCGAGGATGTGCTCGCGCCGGTCCCAGAGGGCGAAGGCGAACATGCCCACGCAGCAGGCCAGCGTCGCCACCAAGCCCCATTGGTCCAGGGCCGCCAGCAGGACCTCGGTGTCCGAGGTGCCGCGGAAGGCGTGGCCGAGGTCCGCGAGTTCCTCTCCCAGCTCCGGGTGGTTGTAGATCTCGCCGTTGAAGGCGATGACGTAGCGGCCGCTGGCCGAGACCATCGGCTGGCGTCCTTCGTCGGTGAGGTCGATGATGGCCAACCGGCGGTGGCCGAGGTGGATGCCCGCTTCGGCGTCGTGCCAGGACCCGGAGCCGTCGGGGCCGCGGTGGGCGAGCGTCGCCGTCATACGCTCCAGGCCGGCCCCGTCATCGGGACCGGGGCTTCGCGTCAGGATGCCCGCCAGACCGCACACCGCATTTCCCCCTCGGAGTTCGTCGGAGCGCGGGGATCCTAGCATGCCCGCCGCTTGCGGGCGACAACGGAACCTCGGTTCGGCGCCGCGCCGAGACTTGAGGCTTGCCCTGCCCGGGCGAGGTGCTAATCTGGGCCGGCGGGACACCCGAAGCCAGGGTCGGTCCTGTTCGTCTCGCCGGCCGGACCCTCGCCGGGTCGCCACCCCCGTCACGCCACGGAGAGACCACGATGCCGCTCGGACATCAGAGTTTCCGCCGCCGCCGCCGGTCGGCGCTGCTGTCGTTGCTGGCCGCGTCGGCGCTGTGCGCCGCCTTCGCCGGTCCCGCGGCCGCCCAGGATGTCCCGCCCGAACTCGTCGAGCAGGCGCTGCGCCGATCCGGTCTGACCCAGCAGGAACTGCTGCAGCGCCTGCAGGAGGGTGGCGCGGCGGTGGCGGACACGACCCTGCCGCCCGGCCGCACCGCCTTGCCGCCCGGACCTCGCGTGATCCTGCCCTTCGACCTGGAGACGGCCGCGATCCCCGCCGCCGTCGTCGCCGAAACGACGCTCGCCGCCGAAGGCTCCCTGTTCGGCGCCGACTTCTTCCGCCTCGACCCCGGCGTGTTCGCGCCGCCGGCCTTCGGCCCCGTGCCGCCCGACTACGTGCTCGGACCCGGGGACCAGGTCAGCGTGGACGTGTTCGGCGAGGTCGAGTTCCGCCTCGAGCGCGTGGTCGACCGCGACGGCGGCCTCATCCTGCCCAAGGGCGGCAAGGTGAACTGCGCCGGCCGCACGCTGGAGCAGGTGGCCCGCGCCGTGCGCGAGAAGCTGGCCGGCTCCTACTCGGGGATCGACCCGTCGGGCGAAGGGGGCACCACGTTCGTGGACGTCGGCCTGGGCGCCCTGCGCGCCATCCGCGTGTTCGTGGTGGGCGAGGCCCGCCAGCCGGGCGCCTACGAGCTGACCAGCCTGTCGACCGCCTTCACCGCCCTCTACGCCGCCGGCGGCCCCAACGCCCAGGGCAGCCTGCGGCGCATCCAGGTGCTGCGCGGCAACCAGGTCCTGGCCGAGATCGACTTCTACCGCTACCTGCTGGAGGGCCGCCGCGGCGACGACCCCGTCCTGCGCGACGGCGACACGGTGCTGATCCCCGCCCGCACGATCACGGTGCGCGTCGAGGGGGAGGTGCGCCGCCCCCAGGCCTACGAGCTGCTGGACGGCGAGGACGTCCTGGACCTGATCCGCTACGCCGGCGGCTTCACGGCCGAGGCGGTGGCCGACGTCGTGCACGTCGCGCGGGTCGTGCCGCTCCCCGAGCGCCGGCCCGAGCAGCCCGACCGCGTGCTGTCCGACCTGGACCTGCGCCTGAAGATGCGCCACCTGCTGCGCGACGCCGACGCCGTGCGCGTGGACCGCATCCCCGAGCGCCTGGAGAACTGGGTCGAGGCCCAGGGCAACGTGAAGAACCCCGGCCGCTACCAGTACCGCGAGGGGATGGCGGTCGCCGACCTGGTCCGCCAGGCGGGCGGCCTGTGGGCCGACACGCTGCCCGAGCGCGCCCTGATCGAGCGTCTCGACCCCGACCTCACCTACCGCACCATCGAGGTCTCCCTGGCCGACGTCCTGTCGGGCGCGGCGGCGCCCGTGCCGCTGCAGCCCCGCGACAAGCTGCGCGTCTTCTCGCGCTGGGACCTGCGGGACCGCTACCGCGTGAGCATGTCCGGCGAGGTGCGCGCCCCCGGCGAGTTCGACTTCCGCGAGGGCATGACCCTGGGCGACCTGGTCCTGCTGGCCGGCGGCCTGCGCGAGTCGGCCGACGTCCTGCACGCCGAGGTCTCGCGCCTGCGCCGCGCCGCCGTCGAGAGCCGCGACACCGCGGCGCCGCCGGCGAGCACCGTCGAGGTCATCGACGTTGCGCTGGGCGAGGACTGGCTGCGCTCGGGCGGCGTGTTCGCGCTGGAGCCGCACGACCGGGTCGCGGTGCGCAAGCTGCCCTGGTGGGAGCTGCCGCGCACGGTCACGCTGCAGGGCGAGGTGTACTACCCCGGCGCCTACGCGCTGGAGAGCCCCGACGAGCGGGTCTCCTCGGTGATCGCCCGCGCCGGCGGCCTGAAGCCCACGGCCTACGCCCCCGGCGCGCGCATCGTGCGCGGCAAGGACGACATCGGCAACCTGGCCCTGGACCTCGACCGGGCGCTGCGCAAGCCCGGCAGCGAGCAGGACGCCATCCTCGAGCAGGGCGACGACATCCGCATCCCGGCGCGCCCCTACACGGTGAAGGTCACCGGCGCGGTCGGCTTCCCCACCAGCATCGTCTACGAGAAGGGCCGCAGCCTCGGCGACTACGTCGCCCGCGCGGGCGGCTACGCCCACGAGGCCGACAAGTGGAAGACGCACGTCGTCTACCCCAACGGGATGTCCAAGCAGATCCGGCGGATCTGGGGCGACCCGGACGTGATGCCCGGCTCGACGATCGTGGTGCCGGCGCGGCAGCCGGAGTCGGGGCCCGGGAAGATGGAGACGCTGAAGGAGATCGCCAGCATCCTGGCCAGCGCGGCGACGGTCTATCTGGTGATCGATCGCACGACGAACTGAGGTTCGGCGCGCCTGCAATCAGGCCGGACACGGCGAAAGGCCGATGATGCAAGAGAACGACCGAGACCGGGTGCCGACCACGGCGATCCTCCAACTGGTCCGCGAGGCGACCCGGCGCTGGAAGCTCGTCGTTGCCGTCGTGGCCGGCTGCTTGGCGCTCGCGGCGCTGTTGTCGCTGCTGATGACGCCGGTCTACGAGGCGACGGTCACCGTCCTGCCCCGCAGCGACGGCGCGCGTCTGGGTCTGCTGGGTTCGCTCTTCGAGGTCCCGGGCCTGTCCGCCGGGTCCGGCGCCGGCAACGAGATGCTGTATGCCAAGATCCTGGTCTCCGACGATGTGCTCAGCAGCGTCATCGACCGCACATGGTCATACAGGGGATCGCCGGCACCCGTGACGCTCTACGAGGTGTTCGGGATCGATCGACGCCCGGGAGATGCCGGACACGAGGGCCGAGCCCGCGCGAAGCTGACGGCCAAGCTGCGTGACGGGGTCGTCGGCATGGTCCGCGACAAGGCGACGGGTTTCATGATCGTGCGGGTCCGCGCCCCCCGCGACCCCGCCCTGGCCGCGGACATGGCGAACGCGCTCGTCGATCGGCTCGACCGATTCAACATCGGGGCGAGCACCTCGAAGGCCGGGCGCCAGTTGAGGTTCCTCGAAGAGCGCCTGACGGCCGTTCGGGAGGAGCTGTCGGCCGCCGAGGACGCGCTGGTCGAATTCGTGGAAAGCAACCGCGCATTCCGGGATTCGCCCCTGCTCAACCAGCGTTACCAGCGGTTGCAGCGGGAGGCAGAGGCCACGAACGCCGTCTGGGTCGAGCTGCGCCGCCAGGTCGAACTGACGCGGCTGGAAGAGCAGCGCGACCTGACGACGCTCGACGTCCTGGACCGCGCCGCCGCTCCGCTCGATCCGATCATGCCCGACCTTGAGCTGAACCTGCTCGTCGCCACCTGTTTGGGGTTCGTGATCGCCCTGGGCATCGTCGAAGGAAGCCTGCTCAGGCGCTCGGGCGCGCTGTGAGCGCGATTTCGAGCGGGGGGGCGACGTGACGTGGTCCGGCCTCATCTGGATCGTCGTCTTCGGGCTGATCTTCGTCGGCAGCCTCATCCTGTCCCTGCGTCTCCACGGCGGCGTTGCGACGCCGCTGTTCTTCTTTTCCGGGGGCTACTGCATCTCGGTCGTCCTCTACCATCTCCGGCTGCTCCATTACCCGTCGGTATCGATCGCGACCCATCTGATCGTGATCCTGTCCCTCGCCGCCTTCACCCTGGGGGCGCTGCTGGGGTCGGCCCGGCCTGTCGACACCCGCCGCAACCCCTGACGCGAACGGTCTCGCCGTGTTCTTCTACACGACGGCAGTCCTGGCCACGGTGGGGTGGGTCCTGCCTCTGGCGATCATCCTGACCCGGTACGGCCCCGGCCACCTGATGGTGAACATGTGGATCCTGGAGTACGAGTTCCAGATGCAGTTCATCGGCTACCTGAATCTGCTCGGCATCCTGGTGTTCCCGACGTTCCTGATCAAGCGCAGCCGGATCGGAGCCCGCTGGCTCGACCGGATCCTCGTGCCGCTTTCCTTCGTGGGGCTGATCCTCGCCGGCAACAAGACCTATCTCGTGTTCGCGCTCTTCGGCGGCGTGATGGCCCATTCGGTGGAGTCGCCCTGGTCCGTGAAGATCAGGCACCTCATGGTGCTGGGGGCGGCCGTGCTGGCCTTCTTCGTCGGCTACAACCAGCTGATCGACGTGGGCGCGCCCAAGTTTCCGGCCTCGCGCATCCCGGATCCGCTGGCGTTCCTGGAGCGGCCCTACCACTACTTCACCGGGGCCCTCCCGGCGATGGAGCAGGTCGTGCGCGGGAACATGCCGCCGCGGCCCGTCCCCGGCTTCGTCACGCTGCAGCCGTTCTGGAAGATCTTCGGCGGCCTGATGGGCCTCGTGGGCCCCGTCCCCAAGAACCTGCCCGATGTCGCCATCGGGCCCTACGCGTTCAACGTGTATTCGTTCGCCGGGGAAGTGTGCTGGGATTGGGGCCCCGCGGGAGTCGCCGCCCTGTCATTGCTGCTCGGCTGGTCGCTGACCGCACTGTATCGCCGCGCCGGCGCGGCCGGCCTCTGGATGAACACGCTGCTCTATGCCGTCTGCGGATATGGCGCCGTGATCGCGTTCTTTGCCTATTACTACGGGTTCAACATGTTCTTCCTGGTGGGATACGTCCTCGTCGCGGGGTCGGCCGCGCACTGGGCCTCCTCACGCCCCCCCCGCCCTACGCCCGATTCTCCCCGATGATCCCCCGCACCGCCTCGATCACGTCGTCCGCGTCCCGGTCGCTCAGCCCGGGATGCAGCGGCAGGCTGATCTCCCGCTCGCTGCAGTCCAGGGCCACCGGGAAGTCCTGCGGGCGGTAGCCGTACCGCTCGCGGTAGTACGTGAAGGTGTGGATGGGGATGAAGTGGACGCTGGTGCCGATGTTGCGGGCGCGCAGCTCCTCGATGAAGGCGTCGCGCGTGATGGCGAGCCTCTCGCTGCGCAGCCGCAGCGGGTACAGGTGCCAGGCGTGCTGCACCTCGGGCCGCTCGACCGGCAGCTCGCAGGCGTCCAGGTCGCCGAAGGCCGCGTTGTAGCGGGCGACGAGCTCGCGGCGGCGGGCGTGCATGGCCTCGAGCCGGCGCAGCTGCTGCAGGCCGATGGCGGCCTGGATGTCGGTCATGTTGTACTTGAAGCCGGGCGTGACGATGTCGTAGCGCCAGCTGCCGGTGCGGTCGTTGCGCTTCCAGGCGTCGCGGTCCATGCCGTGCAGGCTGACCACCACGCCCTGGGCGATCATCGCCGGCGAACCGGTCAGCATGCCGCCCTCGGCGGTGGTCAGGTTCTTCGTCGCGTAGAACGAGAACGAGACCGGGTTGTCGCCGGATCCCACGAACCGGCCCTTGTACTTCGCCGGCACGGCGTGCGCGGCGTCCTCCACCAGCAGCAGGCGGTGCTCGCGGCAGACGTCCCGCAGCGGATCGAGGTCGCAGGGGTGACCGCCGTAGTGCACCGCCATGACGGCGCGCGTGCGCTCGGTCACGGCCTCGCGCACCAGGCGGGGGTCGATGTTCATGGTGTCGGGCTCGACGTCGACCAGGACGGGCCGCGCGCCGGTGTGCTCGATGACCGCCACGGTGGCGGTGAAGGTGATCGGCGTGGTGATGACCTCGTCGCCGGGCCCGATGCCGCCCAGCACCAGGGCCGTGTGCAGGCCGGCGGTGCAGGAGCTCAGGGCCAGCGCGGCCGGGGCGCCGACGTAAGCGGCGAATTCCTTCTCGAAGCGTTTGGTCTTGGGGCCGGTGGTGATCCAGCCGGACCGCAGGCTGTCGACGACTTCGGCGATCTCCTCGTCGCCGATGTAGGGCGGGGAAAACGGCAGGAAGGTATCGCGCATCAGTCCGTCCTCGTCGGGGGGGTCGAAACCGTCGTTGTTCCAGGCGCGCCGAACCGGGCGGCCAGCATGGCATCCGCCCCGGACAGTGTCCGGGATTGTCCCCCCGCGGCCTGGACATCGGCCGGGTCCGGGGCTAACCTCGCCGTGGTCGCGGAGTTCCCGTGGAAACCGCTAACCGGAGATCGGCATGGAACTTCAGCCCGAGAGCGCCCTGTCCCACCTCGAGTGCCCGCTCTGCGGCCGCCGTCACGAGGCCGACATCCTGCAGAACCTGTGCACGGACTGTGGCAAACCCCTGCTCGCCCGTTACGACCTCTCGGTCGCCGCCCGCACCCTCACCCTCGCCGCACTGCCCGCGCGCCCCCGCAACCTGTGGCGCTGGGCCGAGGTGCTGCCCGTCCGCGACCCGGCCCATCGCCTGACCCTGGGCGAGGGCTCGACCCCGCTGGCGCCCGCCCCCCGCCTCGGCGAAGCCCTCGGCCTGCCCCGCCTGCTGGTCAAGGACGAGGGCCTGAACCCCACGGCCAGCTTCAAGGCCCGCGGCATGGCCGCCGCCGTCGCGCGGGCGCGCGAGCTGGGCGCGACCGCGCTGTCTGCCCCGTCGGCCCGGCAACGCCGCCGGCGCGCTGGCGGCCTACGCCGCCCTGGCCGGCCTGCCGGCCCGCGTGTACATGCCCCGCGACGTCCCGCTCCCCTTCGTGGCCGAATGCCGGGCGTTCGGGGCGCAGGTCATCCTGACCGACGGCCTGATCACCGACTGCGGCCGCGCGCCGCGCGGCCGACCTGCGCGCCGCCGGCGGCTTCGACCTCTCGACGCTCAAGGAACCGTACCGGCTCGAGGGCAAGAAGACGATGGGCTACGAGCTGGCCGAACAGCTCGGCTGGCGGCTGCCCGACGTCATCGTCTACCCGACGGGCGGCGGCACCGGTCTGATCGGCATGGCCAAGGCCTTCGACGAGCTGGAGGAGCTGGGCTGGATCGGACCCGCGCGCCCGCGCCTGGTCACCGTCCAGTGCGACGGCTGCGCCCCGCTGGTGCGCGCGTTCACGGCCGGCGAGGAGTTCGCGGCGCCGTGGGAGGGGGCCGCCACGCTCGCCGACGGCCTGCGCGTGCCGTCCGCCGTGGGCGACTTTCTGGTGCTGCGCGCCCTGCGCGCGAGCTGCGGCGCCGCGGTCGCCGTCACGGACGCCGACGCCCTCGCGGGCTGCGCGCTGCTGGCCCGCGGGGGATCTTCGCCGCCCGAGGGCGGCGCGACCGCGGCCGCCGCCCGCGACCTGGCGGCCGCCGGCCGGCTGCACCCCGAGGAGACGGTCCTGCTGTTCAACACCGGCAGCGGCCACAAGTACGCGCACCTCTGGGCGGGCGGGGCTTGACAGGGGGCGGGGACTGCCGTCATGATGCGCCCCGGCGCGTCCGGCGCAACCGTTCAAACGCCAGCAGGTTGATGAGATCCGGCTCCGGAGGAGGAAGGCCGTGAACCGCTACGATGCTTGCTCGCGCAAGGTCCGCCCGATCGCCGAAGCGGATCTGCGCTCCGACGACAAGATGCAGGCGGTCACCGCGCTGCTCGCCGCCAATGCCGAGGGCTTTGACTGCGTCGCCTTCTTCCTGGTCGACCCCGACAACCCGCGGCAGCTCCTCATCGGGCGGCGCATACGCCGGATCTCCCGACGCACATCGCGATCGGCCAGGGCGTCTGCGGGCAAGTGGCCGAGCACGCCATCACGATCGTCGTGGACGACGTCACCCAGGAGCTGAACTACCTGCCCGGCCATCCGGACACGCGCAGCGAGATCGTGCTGCCGGTCTACCGCTCCGGCCAGGTCGTCGCCGAACTGGACGTCAACTCCTTCCAGCTCGCCCGCTTCCAGTCGGAGGAGCGAATGGCTCTTCCTCGAGAGGCTGTGCCTCCTGCTGACCGACCGGATCTGGAACCGGGCCCTTTGGCTCATCCGCAGCACGACCAGCCGCTCAGCCGCGCGGGTCTCGCCCACCTCGCCGTCGTCTACGTCGTCTGGGGCAGCACCTACCTCGCCATCCGCCTCGCCGTACGCGAGGGGGCGGGCTTCCGCCCTTCACCTGGCCTGCCTGCGCGTCCTGGCCGCCGCCGCGGTCCTGCTGGGTTGGGCTGCGCTGCGCGGCCACCGCTTGCGCCCCACGCGCGCCGAGGCCTGGTGCTGGCCGGCTCGGGCCTGCTGCTGTGGGTCGGCGGCAACGGTCTGGTGACCTGGGCCGAACAGCGCGCCGACTCCGGCATCGCGGCCCTGCTGGTGGGGATCATGCCCATCTGGGGCGCGCTGATCGAGAGCCGCGCTGGACCGGCGCGCGCCGTCGCCCAAGCTGGCCGCATCGCTGCTGATCGGCTTCGCCGGCGTGGGCCTGCTGTCGTGGCCCCTGCTGCGCCACGGCACCAGCGCCGACGTCTGGGCCGTCATCGGCCTGCTGATCGCGCCGCTGACCTGGGTCGCGGGTTCGATCTGGATGGCGCGACGCCGCCCCGGCCTGACGATCCAGGCCGCCTCGGGCTGGCAGCAGCTCTTCGGCGGCCTGGGCTTCCTGGCGGTGATCGCCCTGACCGGCGAGCCGCGCCCGACGCCCACCACCGAGGCCTGGCTGGCCTGGGCCTACCTGACCGTGTTCGGCTCCATCGTGGCCTTCACCTCGTACGTGAGGGTCGCTGCGCCTGCTGCCGATGCAGGTGGCTGACCCTACACCTACGCCAACCCGGTCATCGCCGTGCTGCTGGGCCACCTGATCCTGGACGAACCCGTCACTTCCTGGACCCTCGGCGGCGCCGTGCTGGTGATGGCGGGGATCGCGGGGGTCTTCAACAACCGGCCGCCGGCCCCGAAGAAGGTGGCGGCGTGACCGGGGCGAGTTCCCACGACGAGGCCGACCTGGTCGTCGCCGGCGCCGGCCCCGCCGGCGTCTTCGCCGCCATCCGCTGCCGCGAACTGGCCCCGCGGCCCGCGTGATCGTCCTGGGCGCGGCCGCGAGCCCCTGCGCAAGGTGCTGATCAGCGGCGGCGGCCGCTGCAACGGTGACCAACGTGCGCACCGACCCGCGCGAGCTGGCGAGGTTCTACCCGCGCGCGGCGGCCGGCGTAGCTGATGGGCCCTTTCACCCGCTTCGGCCCCGCCGAGACCGTCGCCTGGTTCGCCCGCCGCGGCGTCGAGCTGCCGCCCAGCCCGACGGCCGCTTCCCGGTCACCGACTCCTCGCGCACCGTCGTCGACGCCCCAGCTGCAGGCGCCGCCCGGCGAGGCGGGCGTGAGTTGTGTCTGGGCTGCGGCCTCCGCTCGGCGGCCCGCGCGGCCGACGGAGCCTTCGCCTGAGACCGACGCCGGTCCCCTGCGCGCCCGCGCGCTGCTGCTGGCCACCGGCGGCGGTGCAGCGGCAACGCCGGCTGGACCGCCGCGGCGGACCTCGGCCATACGGTCGCGCCCCGGTGCCCTCGCTCTTCACCTTCCGCTGCCGCGACCACGCCTGCGGGACCTGGCCGGCATCGCCTTCACCGACGCCGAGGTGCGCCTCGCCGGCGCAGCACCGCCGCCGTGGCCCCTGCTGGTCACCCACGACGGGCTGAGCGGGCCCGCCGTGCTGCTGCCTCGGCGTGGAGCCGCGCGAGTTGCACGCGCTCGACTACCGCTTCGACGTCCTGGGTGGACTGGATCCGGCGGTGAGCGAAGCGGCCGTCACCGAGGCCTTGGCCGCGGCGCGCGCTGCGGGTTACCTCGCCGTCAGGTCCGCACCCTGGCCCCGGTCGTCCAAGCCGGCAGCGGCTGTGGGAGTCCCCGTCGACGGCGCCGCCCTGCCCGACGCCGCATCTGCCGAGCGACCCGCGACGAGGCCGCCACCCTGGTCGAC
>JADJYS010000007.1 GCA_016719645.1 bacterium | reverse complement strand
GCTACATCCACGCCAACAGCGCGATCCTGAGCGCCGCCTTCCCGAGCAGCCACGTCGCCGCCTCGATGGTGGCCTGGTGGCACGTCTGGCGGCTCCACACGCCACCGCTGGTGGATGTCGACCCTGTTCACGTTGCTCTGCGCGGCGACCGTCTACTCGCTACCACTACGTGGTGGACGTCATCGGCGGCCTGATGCTGGGCGCGCGCTGGTGATCTGGGCCGGCGAGCACCTGAACGAGACCGGGCGCCGCCTCCTGGCGCTCGCGTGGCGGCCGCCGGCGCCGCCGCCCGCGCTAGACAGCGCCGCCACTGGCGGGCCTCCGCCCGCGGTCCCGCCCTTCACGATGTTGTTCGCCAGGGCGATCATCCCGCCCGTCGCTGAGATTCGCCGGCAGGACCAGCGTGTTGCCCGCCTTGGCGAGCCGGCCGAACTCCCCGACGTACTGCTCCGCGACGCGCAGCCGCATGGCCTGCTCCCCACCCGGGGTGCTGAGCGCCGCGGCGACCTGGCGCAGGCCCTCGGCGGTGGCCGTGGCGACGGCCAGGATGGCCGCGGCCTCGCCCTGCGCCTCGTTGATCTGCTGCTGCTGGTTGGCCTCGGACTCCTTGATGACCCGCTGCTTCTCGCCCTCGGCCCGGTTGATCTGGGCGTCGCGCTCGCCCTCGCTGGTGAGGATCGTGGCGCGCTTCTCGCTTTCGGCGCGCATCTGCTTCTCCATGGCGCTGGAGCATCGCGCGGCGGTTGATGTTCTTGATCTCGTAGCGCAGGACCTTGACGCCCCAGGGCTCCGACGCCTTGTCCAGCCCTGCACCACCTGCTGGTTGATCGTGGCGCGCTCCTCGAAGGTGCGGTCCAGGTCGATCTTGCCGATCTCGCTGCGCAGCGTGGTCTGCGCGAGCTGCGAGATGGCGAAGTGATAGTCCGAGATGCCGTACGACGCGCGCTCCGGGTTCAGCACCTTCAGGTACAGCACGCCGTCGACGTGCACCTGCACGTTGTCGCGCGTGATGCAGACCTGCTCGGGGATGTCGAAGGCCCGCTCTTTGAGGCTGTGCTTGTAGGCGACCTTCTCCACGAAGGGCACCAGGATGTGGAAGCCCGCCTGGATGGTCTTGCGGTACTTGCCCAGGTATTCCACGATGTAGGCGGACTGCTGGGGCACGACGATCGCGGTCCTGGCGATCACGATCAGCACCAGGAATACGACGACGACGGCGGCGATCATGGTGTCCATGGCGGCGTCCTCCGGTGAACGGTTTGGCGGTTCGATCACTCGGCGCGGACGAGCAGGGTCAGCCGTCCACTCCCTTGACCAGGCAACGGGCGCCGGCGGCCAGGTCGGTGTCGCCGTCGTTGCGGGCGTCCCAGGCCGTGCCGCGCAGCTCGACGCGTCCGCGCGCGCCGGCCGGGATCGCGGCCTGGGCGCTGGCGGGCTCGCCGATCAGCTCGGGACCCATCGCCCGGTCGACCTTCGCCAGCTTGCGCTTCAGCGGCCCGCGGTACAGGACCAGGCCCGCCACGGCCAGCACGGCGAACAGCAGCCACTGCACCCAGGCCGGCAGGTGGAGGCCGCAGACCCCGAGCAGGCCCACCAGCAGCCCGGCCAGGCCGAAGAAGACGAGATAGAAGTCGGCGGTGATGACCGCCTCCGCGGCGAGCAGGATCGCGCCCACGATGATCCAGATCCACCAGGCCATGTCGCCTCCAGTCGGGATGCGTCTGCGAGCGGCGGGAACCCCCGCGGGATGGTACCGGGGCCCCGGCCGGCCGTCAAGTCGGCACGCTCGGGGGGAGACATACGCAGGCCGGGCTGCTAGGATGCGCGGCAGCGTCACTCGCCGTCATCCGGAGGTGTCTCCATGCAGAGCGTCCGCACGGGTCTGATCCTGACCCTGGCCGGCAGCCTCGCCCTGGGCGTGGTGTTCGGCCTGATCTTCCACCGCCTGTTCCCTGTCCAACGTGCCGCAGCAGTGGCTCTCGAGCGCCCAGTCGGCCATCGCGCCGCTGACCTTCGTCGGCACGGGCCTGGGACTGGGGCTCGTGATCTGCCTGTGGGCCCTGCTGGTGGCGTGGCTGGCGCCGCGCTTCCGGAAGTCCGCCCCGAAGGCCGAATGAACGCGCAGCGGCCGGCCGGCGCCCCCCGCGCCGGCCGGCCGCCGCTGCTTCCCGCCGGGAATCAGATCTTCACCAGCTCCACGCGCCGGTTGTTCGCGCGGCCCTCGGCCGTGTCGTTCGTGCCGAGCGGCTTGGTCTCGCCCAGGCCCTTGACCTCGAGGCGGTCCGCCGCGATGCCGAAGGCGCTGCCGAGGTAGTCCTTCACCGAGGCGGCCCGCTGCAGCGAGAGGGCGCGGTTGGCGTCGTCGGCGCCCTCGGCGTCGGTGTGCCCCTCGATCGACAGGCGCAGGCCGGCGTCCGCCTTCAGCAGCTCGCCGAGGTCGGCGAGCGTCTTGTAGGACTCCGCCTTGATCACGGCCGACCCGGAGTCGAACAGGATGCCGTGGGTGACGATGCGGCCGTCCTGCGCGAGCTGGTCGCGCAGGGTCTTGCCGCCCGCGGCGAAGCGGAAGCCCGACATCAGCATCGGGTTGTCCTCGTCGTCGTAGCGGTCCATGCGGATCTTGATCCCGTCGGGCGCGACGCCCTCGAGCTTCGGGATGTTCCCCACCCGCTCGTTGTCGAAGTAGCACTTGAACGTCGTGGCGGTCGCCATGATCCGCATGGTGTGGCGGCCCTTGGTGGCGCGGTGTGCGAGTTCCTTGTTGGATTTCTCCTCCCCGTCGACCAGCACGCGCGTGCGGATGCCGTCGCCGAAGAAGAACTCGATCGCGACGTCGTCGCCTTCCATCAGCATGATGCTGTACCAGTGTCCGCGGTGCGGCTCGCCGTTCTCGAAGACGTCCATCTCGATGGTGTAGCGCTCGGGGAAGGGGCGTCCGGCAGTTCGGGGCGCAGGTGGCCCGTGTCCGAGGAGAGGATCCAGCCGGTCTCGCCCTTGCGGGCCACCTCCGAACACGCCGTCGACCAGGTTCCAGCGGCTCGGGAACTCGCCGACCTCCTCGCGGTCGAGGTCGTCGCAGAAAGATCGTCCGGTCGCCCGGCACGAAGTCGCAGCGGGTGTAGAGGGCCATGTCCTCGGCGGACTTCCCCGCGGCACGTCCTGCCGACGCGCCGCCGCCGGACGAGGCCGTCTGCAGGGGCGCGTCGTCGTCGTCGCCGCCGCCCGCCGCCGGCGCGGCCCCGCTCCCGCGGGCTTCGTCGCCGCCGCCCGCCGCGTAGTCCTGGGTGTATTGACCGTCCCCCGTGTACCGGTAGTACTCCTGCGGCACGTCCTTGGCGACGCGCTCGACGGCCTTGGCCAGGACCGCGCGCAGGGCCTTCTCCATGGGCTGGTTGGAGTAGCTGCCCAGCGCGCCGCCCAGCGCGACGTCCTCCACCCAGCCGTGGCCCGTCAGGTCGGTCGACCAGCTCTTGGACTTGCCCTCGACGCTGAAGGCCTTGATCACGCGCCGCGTGCGGATGTCGACGAGCTTCAGGTCCAGCGTGCACTCGGCCGTGTTGCTGCTGACGCCGACCGAACCGCCCAGCCGGCTCTTGGCCGCGCCGAGCAGGCCGCCGCCGCCGCTGGCCTCGGGTTCGAAGCTGGTGACCGCGCCGGTGACCATGACGTCGGCGCCCTCCATCAGGCCCCGTTCGGCGCCGCGGCCCTCCTCGACCATCCCCGACTCCGCCAGTTCGATCTCGCCCGCCAGCTCGGCGACCTCGTCCTGGCTCGCCAGCACGATGAAGCGGTCCTCGTTGGCCAGGGCCGTCGAGAGCATCTGGCCGATCGCCGCGGCCATGCTGCGGTCGCACTGGCCGGCGTTGGACTTGATCGTGCCCACGACGATGCGGCACTTGTTGTTCTGCTCGGTCAGCCGGTCCTTGGTCCCGGCCGCGACGCTCCCCGCAGCCAGCAGGCCGAGGAGCACCGCCGCGGCGGCGAGGCTACCCACGGTTCGACGGTTCATCGTTCATCCTCCGGAAGCGGTTCGCCGGCGGACCGGCACGCGACGAGCGGACGGCGACGATACCGCGAATCCGACGAACATGACAATTCATTATTGACGGCCGGCCGCGTCCCGTCGGTCCGGAAAGAAGAAGGGCGCCCCCCGGGCGCCCTGGCTCGCTCGCCTGTCCTAGCGGGCTCAGCCGAACCCGCCGTGGCTGCCGTGGCCGCAGCCGCCGCCGCCTTTGCCGCCGGCGTCCTTGCTGGCGAACGTGGAGAGCTTGCGCTCCGACTTGCGGGCGCCGCAGGCGGGGCAGGCGACCTTGCCCGCCGCAGCCTCGGCCGCCGTGCAGAGTTCCTCGAACTCGGCGCCGCAGGCGCGGCAGGCGAATTCGTACATGGGCATGTCACGCACCCCCGGTCTTTGGTTCGTCATCGTCTTTCTTCTGCGGAGCCCGATCACCGATCGAGCAGGTGGGGGCGCCTCAGGTGGGCACGCCCAGGCGCGGGAAGACCCAGCGCACCAGGGCGAGGTAGATCGCGAGGATGATCAGGATCTTCAACACGGCTGCTCCCGTCCTATCGACATCTTCCAAGTTCATTGACTACTAATATAGTCGCGCACCACCGGGCGTCAAGACCGCCGGTCAGAACGTGCCCCGCACCCAGCCGCCGTCGCAGGCGACGCACTGGCCGGTGACGTAGGAGGCCCCCTGCGACATCAGGAACAGCACCAGCGCCGCCAGCTCCTCGGGGCGGCCCAGCCGCCCGGCCGGGATCTCGCGTTCCCAGCCCGCCAGCGCCTCCCCGCGTGTGGCGGCGGTGCCGTCGGCGAGCTTGCGCGCGATCAGCCGCTCCACCGCGCTGGTGAGGTGGAAGCCCGGCGCGACGGAGTTGACGGTCACGCCGCGGGGCGCCGCCAGCCGGGACAGGTCCTTCACCAGCGCGTGCACCGCCGGGCGGATCACGTTCGAGAGCGTCAGGTTGTCGAGCGGCTGGCGGACCGTCACCGAGGTGACCGCGACGATGCGCCCGTAGCCGCGCTCCATCATGCCGGGCAGCACGCGCCGGCAGGCCTTCACGGCGCTCTCGAGGTTCAGGCGGTAGGCCGACTCCCAGGCCGCGAGGTCCGCCTCGAGGAAGCCGACCGCCGGCGGGCCGCCGGCGTTGACCAGCAGCAGTTCGACCGGGCCCAGGTCGTGCTCGATCTCGGTGACGAAGCCTGCCAGCGCATCGCCGTCGGCGACGTCGACCTGCGCGGCCAGCACGCGGCCGTCGCCGGCCGCAGCCACCGCCGCCGCGGCCGTGGCCAGGTCGTCCGCGCCGCGGGCGCACAGCGCGACGCGCGCCCCCTCGCGGGCCAGCCCCTCGGCCACGGCGCGGCCGAAGCCGCGCGACCCGGCCGTCACCAGCGCCACCCGTCCCTTCACGCCCAGATCCAACGCCGACCTCCCCCGACCGGATGGTTCCTTGCGGGGCCGCGGCCCCATCGCTTAAGGTTGCCCGGATCATAAGGCCTGCCAGCCCCGGAAGCGACCCCCAGCGGAGGATCCGTGAGCAATTTCCAGCGTACACTCATCACCGCCGCCCTGCCCTACGCCAACGGCGAGATCCACCTCGGGCACCTCGCGGGCGCCTACCTGCCGGCCGACGTCTACGCGCGCTACCTGCGGCTGCGCGGGCGGGACGTGCTGTTCATCTGCGGCACCGACGAGTACGGCGTGCCGATCACCCTGACCGCCGAGAAGCAGGGGATCACGCCCCAGGAGCTGGTCGACCGCAACCACGCCTCGATCAAGGCCTCGTTCGAGGGCTTCGGCATGACCTTCGACAACTTCTCGCAGACCAGCCGCGCCATCCACACCGAGACCAGCCAGGCCTTCTTCCTGGACCTGCACCGCCGCGGCGTGCTGGTGCAGAAGTCGAGCGAGCAGTTCTACAGCCCGACCCAGGGCCGTTTCCTGGCCGACCGCTACATCGAGGGCACCTGCCCGCAGTGCCACGGCGCCGGCGCCCGCGGCGACCAGTGCGAGAAGTGCGGCTCGTCGCTGAACCCCGACGAGCTGATCGAGCCGCGCAGCGTGCTGGACAACTCGCCGCTGGAGAAGCGGGCCACGGTCCACTGGTACCTGCCGTTGGACGCCTGGCAGCCGGAGCTGGAGTCCTGGCTGGCCACCCACCCGGAGTGGAAGGAGAACGTCCTGAACTACTGCCGCGGCTGGTTCCAGGACGGCCTGCAGCCGCGCGCCGCCACCCGCGACCTGCACTGGGGCGTGCCGGTGCCCCTCCCGGACCACGAGGGCAAGGTCTTCTACGTCTGGTTCGACGCGCCCATCGGCTACATCTCCGCGACGCGCGAGTGGGCGGCCGCGCGGGGCGATCCCGAGGCGTGGCGCCTCTGGTGGCAGGACCCGGAATCGCGCCTGGTCCACTTCATCGGCAAGGACAACATCGTCTTCCACGCCATCATGTTCCCCGGCATGCTCATGCACCACTCCGAGCCCTGGGTGCTGCCGGACAACGTCCCGGCCAACGAGTTCCTGAACCTCGAGGGCAACAAGCTGTCCACCAGCCGCGGCTACGCCGTCTGGCTGCCCGACTTCCTGCAGCGCTTCTCCGCCGACACGCTGCGCTACACGCTGGCGCGCACGCTGCCGGAAACGAAGGACACGAACTTCACCTGGGAGGGCTTGCAGTCGCGCTCCGACAACGAGCTGGGCAACAACTTCGGCAACCTCATCAACCGCGTCTTCACCTTCGCGCACAAGTACTTCGAGGGGCGCGTGCCCGCCTGGACCGAGGCCGACCTGACCGACCTGGACCGCGCCGCGCTCGACGAGGTGGCCGCCTGCCGCGGGCGCTGGGCCGAGCGCCTGGAGCGCTTCGAGGTCCGCGCCGCCCTGGACGAGGCCTTCGCCGCCGGCCAGGCCGGCAACCGCTACTTCGACGAGTCGGCCCCCTTCCGCAGCCGCAAGGACGACCTGGCGCGCTGCGGCGTCTCGATCGCGGTCACGCTGCAGATCGTGCGGCAGATCGTGGTGATGCTGGCGCCGGTGGTGCCGTTCAGCATGACGAAGGTGTGGGGGTGGCTGGGGATGGAGTCCGACCTGCACCGCGGCGGCTGGGCGGAAGGGCTGGAGCCGCTGCCGGCGGGGCGGGCGCTGGGGACGCCGGAGATCCTGTTCCCGCGGCTGGATCCCGAGGTGATCGAGGCGGAAGTGGCGAGGTTGCGGACGCTGACGGATGGATCGGCCTGACCCCCGACGGGCGACAGGTCGAGTTCCGCCACCCGCTCTACCCCTCGGACCCCGGGGACGACCGATGCAAGACCACGCCACACCCCCGCCGGCGCCGAGCCCGCACCCGTTGCGCTGGCTGCCGGAATTCTGGGGACTGGGCCAGCAACGCCTGCGGCCCCAGGTCCGGATGATGGGTCTGTCGCTGCTGGTGGGAGTGGTCGCCGGCCTCGGCGCCATCGCGTTCTACATCGCCTGCCAGCTGACGGCGCACTACGCGCTGGGCGGCATCGCCGGCTATCAGCCGCACCACCCGGGCGGGGAACCGCCGCTGTTGGCCGCCGCCGTGCGGACGCTGCGCCCCTGGTGGCTGCTGGTGGTGCCGGTCGCGGGCGGCCTGCTCAGCGGTCTGCTGGTGTACAAGCTGGCTCCCGAAGCCGAGGGCCACGGGACGGACGCCGCCATCGCCGCCTTCCACGAGGGGCAGGGCGTGATCAGGCCGCGCGTGCCGCTGGTCAAGCTCGTCGCCAGCGCGGTCACCATCGGCACCGGCGGCTCCGGCGGCCGCGAGGGGCCCATCGCCCAGATCGGTGCCGGGTTCGGGTCGCTGGTCGGGAAGCTGTTCCACCTGCAGCCGGCGCAGCGGCGGATCCTGATGGCGGCCGGGGTCGGCGCCGGCGTGGCGGCGATCTTCCGCGCGCCGCTGGCCGGCGCGCTGTTCGCGGCCGAAATCCTCTACCGCTCCACCGACTTCGAATCCGACGTCATCGTCCCGGCGGCCCTGGCCAGCACGGCGGCCTACTGCACGTTCGGCCTGGCCTTCGGCTGGTCGCCGCTGTTCACGCTGTCGCCGGAAGTCGTCGCCACGCTGGGCTTCAAGAGTCCCAGCCAGCTGCTCGCCTACCTGATGCTGGCGTTGTTCATGGCGGCGCTGGCGATGCTCTACACCCGGAGCTTCTACGGTCTCGCCCGTGCCTTCGGCCGGCTGCCCCTGCCCCGCCCCTTGAAGCCCGCGGTCGGCGCGTTCGGGGCCGGGCTGGTCGCCGTCGCCCTTTACATCGCGTTCGGGCGCGACCAGGACCTGCTGGCCGTCCTGTCCTCAGGCTACGGCTCGCTGCAGGGCGTGCTGTCCGCCTCCGCGCCGGTGGCCGACGACCTGCGGTTCGCCCTGGTGCTGCTGGTGATCGCCCTGGGCAAGATCCTGACCACGGGCCTGACCATCGGCAGCGGTGGTTCGGGCGGCGTCTTCGGTCCCTCGATGGTGATCGGCGGCTGCGGCGGCGGCGCCCTGGGGCTGCTCCTGCGGCACTTCTGGCCGACCCTGGTACCGCACCCGGCCAGCTTCGTGATCGTCGGCATGGCCGGCTTCTTCGCCGCCGCCGCGAAGACACCCATCTCCACCCTGGTCATCGTCAGCGAGATGACCGGGAACTACTCCCTGCTGCTGCCGGCGCTCTGGGTCTGCACGCTCTCGTTCCTGCTCTCGGACGAGCAGTCCCTCTACCGGTCCCAGGTTGCGAGCCGATCCCTCTCGCCGGCCCACCGCGGGGATTACGTGCGGGACGTGCTGGTCGGCCTGAGCGTGGGAGAATTCCTCGCGCCGGAGCCGGCCGTCGTGACGATGCGGCCGCACGACCGGCTGCCCCGGATCCTCGACCGGTTGAACGGCTCGGCGAACAACGGCCTGCCCGTGACCACGGAAGACGGCGACTACCTGGGCATGCTGAGCCTGGAAGACGTGCACCTCGCCGCCCGCACCCCGTCGCTGGATCAACTGCTGGTAGCCGCAGACCTGATGTGCACGACCGCGCCGACGCTCAAGCCGGACGACTCGTTGGACAAGGCCCTGGAGCTGTTCGTGCTGAGCGACCGGACCGACCTGGCCGTGCTGGAAGGGGAATCGTCGCGACGCGTGGTCGGCATCGTGAAGCGCGTCGACATCTCCAGCGCCTACCTGCGGCGCGTCCACGGAGGACCCGTCGAGCCTGCCTGAAGCGACACTGCCCGACCTTCGCGCAGCGCATCACGATCAGGGCGGCCGGTGAATCGACCGACCGTTTGATGCGATCATGGATATACCGAATGGTTACGGCACGGACCCGGCCCATCCGGAACATCGGCATCGCGGCATTCCGAACTTCGGGATAGTGCATCAGGAGGATGGGGCATGGGTCGCCCGAACGCTTGGCGTGTGGGATTCGCCCCTTTCCACGCACGTTGGTCCTGTATCTGCCTCATGTTCGCGATCTCGGTGTCGGCGGTGTTCCTGCTCGCGTCCGCCTGCCTGCCCACCGCCTGGACCGCCTGCAACTGGCACAAGAATGGCGACGCGTTCTACACCGAACACCAGACGAATACCCTGCAGAACTACTCCGGGCCCCGTTTCGCCGAGCTCGCCTTGCCCCCCGGCGAACTCCAGGTGCTTCAGGACAACGTGAAGGCGGCCCTGGCGGAATCGCCCGCCTACGCGATGTCGCGCCGCATCTGGAAGACCGCCGACCAGCTCCGGTTGGCCAACGAATACCAGATGTATCGGCTCGTGGACGCGGCGAACCGGGCCACGATCGCGGCGAATCCCGGCGAGTTCCGGAACAGCAAGCTGCCGTGCCGTGAGTGGAGCTTCTGGATGTTCGCAACGCTGAGCGCAGCTGCGGTCTTCGACGAGAACGGGTGCATGCGTCACGGCATGGCGGTGCGCACCTTGGTCAACGTCCTGTTGATCGCCGAGGCGGGGATCGTCCTGCTATGGATCACGAGGGCCGCGCCGTTGGCACGGCGTCGCCCCCCCGGCAAACTCGGCCCGGACTGCCCCGGTTCATCCTGACCTGAGCGCAGGAACCCCTCGCCGCGGGGAACCGCCCGCGTTCCGACCCCGCACCACCGGGGTCAGATTCCGCTGATCCGCCCCTCCGGGCGGTGGTATAATGCAAGGCAGTTATCAGAATGGCGCAGCCCCTCCGGAGACGCGGCCACGGCGCGTCGGCCCGGGCCGCGCCCCTGCGTCGGCCGCCGTGCCGGGGGTCCGTCCATGCCAGCGAACTCGTCACCCGCCCAGGGCGTCACGCTCCTGCTGCACGCCGCGCGCGACGGGGACGAGATCGCGCGCGAGCAGCTGTACCAGACCGTGTACGCCGAGCTCCACGCCATCGCACGGCGGCACATGAGCCGCGAGCGGGCGGGGCACACGCTCGAGCCCGCGGGGCTGGTGAACGAGGCGATGCTGCGGCTGCTGGACCGCGAGACCCTGTCCTGCGAGGGGGGCCGGCCTGCGGGTGACGCTGCACGACGAGATCGCCGGCCCCACCGAGTCGCCGCTGGACGCGCTGGAGCTGGACCGCGCCCTGACCCGGCTCGCCGCCGCGGAACCCCGCTGGGCGCAGGTCGCGGAGTTGCGATTCCTGCTCGGGCTCGAAGTCGTCGAAGTCGCCTCGATGCTCGAGGTGTCCTCCGCCACGGTCAAGCGCGACTGGCGCTTCGCGAAGGCGTGGCTGGCCCGGGAACTGGGCGGCGGGCCATCGGAGGACCGACGTGACGGATGAGACCGACCGGCTGCGGCGGCTGCGCGCGCTGTTCGACGCCGTGATCGACCTGCCGCCCGCCGAGCGGCGCGCGGCGCTGGAGTCGCACGCCGCCGTCGACGCCGGGCTCGTCCGCGAGGTCGCCGCCCTGATCGGCGAAGCGGAGCGCACGGCGCCGGCCCTGGCCACCGGCCGCGGCGGGTCCGACGCGGCCGCGCCCGGCGACGCCCTCGGCCCTGGTCGGCCAGCGCCTCGGCCCCTACGACGTGGTGCGTCTGGTCGGACTCGGCGGCATGGGCGCCGTCTACGAGGCGTTGCGCCGTGAGGACCAGTACGACCGGCGCGTGGCGATCAAGCTGGTCCGCCTCGAACTCAGCCAGCCGCCCACGCTGGCCCGCTTCCGGCGCGAGCGCCGGATCCTCGCCCGCCTGCAGCACCGCAACATCGCCACCCTGCTCGACGGCGGGATCAGTCCCGACGGCCGGCCGTTCCTCGTCATGGAATACGTCGAGGGTGAGCCCCTCACCGCGTGGTGCGACCGTCGCGCGCTGACGGTGCCGCAGCGCCTGTCGCTGTTCCGGCAGGTATGCGCCGCGGTTCAGCACGCCCACCGCAACCTCGTCATCCATCGCGACCTCAAGCCCGGCAACATCCTGGTGACCGGGGACGGCGACGTGAAGCTGCTCGACTTCCGGGGTGGCTAAGCTGCTGGACCCGCAGGTCGAGGAGGAGATGCCGCCGACGCGCGGCGGCGCGCGGGCCTACACGCCGGAGTACGCCAGCCCCGAGCAGATCCGCGGCGAGACCCTCACCACGGCTTCCGACGTCTACTCGCTGGGAGCCGTGCTCTACGAGCTGCTTTGCGGCCGCCGCCCGCATGCCGGCGGCGGGTCGGTGGCGTCCCTCGAACGCGCCGTCCTCGACGAGCCGGTCGCGCGTCCGAGCGCGGCGGCCACCACCGAGGCCGCGCAGCGGTGCGGCGAGCGGAGCGTCGCGCGGCTGCGGCGGCGGCTGGCCGGGGACCTCGACCACGTCGTGCTGCGGACGCTGCGGCCCGAGCCGGAGTCGCGCTATCCCTCCGTCGAGGCGATCGCGGACGACCTGCAACGCTGGCTCGAAGGCCGGCCGGTGCAGGCGCAGCGCGGCTGGGCCGGCTACCGGCTGCGGAAGTTCCTCCTGCGCAACCGCGCGGCGACCGCGGCCACGGCCCTGCTCGTGCTGTCGCTGGCGGCCGGGATGATCGCCACCGGCGTCGAGGCCCGCTACGCGCGCCGCGCGCAGCTGCAGGCGGAGCGGGTCAGCGGCTTCCTCGAGGTCCTGCTGCAGTCGGTGCGCCCGGCGACCGGCCGGCGCGACGTCATGGTCTCCGAAGTGCTCGACGAGGCCGCGCACCGGCTCGGGACCGAGATGGCCGACGAGCCGGAGGTGCGCGCCCGCCTGGAAGAGGTGATCGGGCAGAGCGAGGCGGCCATCGGCCGGCTCGACGAGGCGCTGCGGCACCTGAACGAGGCCGCGCGCCTGCAGGGAACGGCTCACGGGGCGCCGCAGCGTCCCGGTACGTCATGAGCTTGACCCACGTGGCCTTCGCCTACCTCGCGAGCGGCGAGCTGGCGCGCGCGGATTCGGTCATCGGCGTCGGGCTGGACATCCAGCGTTCGCTCACGGCCCGGCCCGACACCCTGTACGCTTCGCTGCTGGGGATGCGGGGCAGCATCGCCAACGCGCGCGGGGCGGCGGCGGCGGAGCGGGCGCACCGCGAGGTGCTGGACATCCGGCTGCGCCTGCTGGACGGGAGCTCCGACCTGGTCGGCAGCTCCATGAACAACCTGGCCGTGGCCCTCGGCACGCTGGGCCGCTGGGCGGACGCCGAGTCGCTGCAGCGGGCGTCGCTGGCCATCGCGACGTCCAACCACCCGCCGCCGAGCCTGGAAGTGACCAACATCGAGAACTGCCTGGCCACCGCCCTGGATCTGCAGGGGAAGTACGCCGAGGCGGAGACCCCGTACGCCGACGTCCTGGCGCAGCGCGAGCGCCTGCTGGGACGCGAGCATCCCGACTACGCCACCACGCTGATGAACTACGCCGGCTTCGAGTGCGAGCGCGGCCACTACGAACTGGCGGCGGGCCTCAGCCGGCAGCTGCTCGCGCTGCGCGACGGGCCGCTGCCGGAAAGCCATCGGGCCATCGCCTCCGCCCTGCAGACGCTGGGGCTCTGCCTGGACGGCCTGGGCCGCCACGACGAGGCCGAACGCGCCCTCAACGAGAGCCTGGCGCTGCGACGGCGCTACCTGGGAGAGGACAGCTGGCTCGTGGGCGCTCGAAGGGAGTGCTCGGCGAGCACTTCACGCTCATCCGCGACTTCCCCCGGGCCGAGGTCCTGCTGCTGGAGGCCGACGCGATCCTCCGCGAATCCCTGGGGCCCGGTCACGCCCGCACGGCGCAGAACCTGCGCCGGCAGGTGGCGCTCTACGAGGCCTGGCCGCGCCCCGAACGCGCGGCACAGGTCCGCGCCCTGCTCCCCGCGCCGAACCCTTGATCCCTGGGACCGGCCGCTTGCGCCTTTGATGGCGTGGGAGGTACGGGCCATGGAAAAGGGCACCCTGCAGATCGTCATCCGCCATCTCACGGGCTCGCGCGCGACCCACGTGGACGTGGTGCCGCTGGGCGCGCACCGCGAACTGATCCTCGGCCGCGCACGTTCGGCCGCCGTGCGGTTCGCGCCCCGGCTCGACGACGCCGTGGGTCGTTACCACGCGCGCATCGAGCCCGACACCGAACCGGGGCGCTTCCTGGTCACGGATCTCGGCAGCCGCAACGGGACCCTGCTCAACGGGCTGCCGGTGACGGGGCCGACCGCCCTGCGCTCGGGCGACGTCCTGCAACTCGGCGTGGGCGGTCCCCGGCTCGAGTTCCTGTTGAGTATGCCGGTGCCCGCCGCCACCGCGTGAGTGGCGGGGCCGTCCCTCTGGATATCGTCCTGTCCAACGATCTGGGTCCATCTCTTCAACGCAACAGGGAGTCCATCATGATTCACCGCAGTTCGAATCGGACACGATCCGCGGCCTTGCTGGCCGCTGCGATCCTGCTCCAGCCCGTCGTGGCGAACGCCACCGACATCACCTCGCACTGGATCAGCGCCGCCGGCGGCGCCTGGGAGACCGCCGCCAACTGGTCGCCCGTCGGCGTGCCGAACAACGGCGCCAACCGGTATGCCGTCGTCCTGACCGCCCGGGCCCGTCACGGCCCTCATCACGAGCGTCGTGAACATCGATTCGCTCTACGTGGACGCCGAGGACGAGGTGCAGGTCGGCAACTACTACCAGCTGCAGGTCTCGAGTTCCCAGGGTCGCCGGGGCATCGAGAACCGGGGCGTGATCAGGCTCAACTCCCTCTCCTCCTGGACCTACCTCACCCTCCAGGACGGACCGGTCCGGCTGACCGGCGGCGGCGAACTGCTCGGCGGCGGCACCACCAGCCTCTACAACATCGTCAACGGCGCCGGCGGCGGTTCGCTGATCAACGTGGACAACACGATCCGCGGCGCCATGAACCTGGGCTACGACTCGATCGCCATGGACAACCGGGGGACCATCGTCGCCGACAACCCGCTCCACCGGATCCTGGTGGACCCCAGCACCGCCGGCATGGCCAATTCGGGCCTGATCCGCGCCGAGAACGGCGCCGTGGTGGAGCTGAACCCCGGCGACTACGACAACACCGGCGGCGTGATTGAGGCCGTCGACGGCGGGACGGTCAGCTGGCGGGCACCGCCGCCATCACGGGCGGCACGCTGCAGACGTCCACCGGCGGCGAATTCCTGATCAACTCCGCGACCGCGCGCTTCAACGACCTGACCAGCCTGGGCCGCGTGCGCGTGGGCAACGGCTACGGCCTCGTCGGACGTCGGGACCATCGCCAACCAGGACACCATCCATCTCCAGTCCACCAGCACCTGGTGCTACCTGAACATGGCGAACGGCCCCGTCACGCTGACCGGCGGCGGCGTGGTCAGCGGCCACGGCGGCTCGCGCTACGCCATCATCAACAGCAAACGACGCCAGCCGCCCCCGTCAACCAGGACAACACCATCAGGGGCGCCAGCGTACCTGGGGAAATAAACTCGGGATCGGCGTCACCAACCACGGCACGCTGATC
>JADJYS010000006.1 GCA_016719645.1 bacterium | reverse complement strand
GACGCATCTGGAGTGGGGAACACCTGGGCGCTCGTGCTGGTCGAGCCCTGCGCCGATCTTTGAAGGGGTTGCGTCTCCGCGCCGGCCTGCCCGACGGGGTGCGGTCTGGCATGGTCCGCGCGGTGAGCTGCTCGACGCCCAGGTTTCCCGGCCTCGTGGCCAACATCGACCGCAACGGTTTCGACGCCAGTCTCGCCCTGCTGGGACGCGGCGGCGCCATCGCCGGTGCGGGCGAATTGCTGCGAGTGACCTTCAGCGCGGACGTGACGATCGCTCCCGAGATCGACGCGCGCCGCACCGACAACGGCGATCTGCGGGTGTCGCAGAGGCCGGCGACGGGCCGCAGACGCCGGTTCCGTTCTCTGCCGCCAGAACTACCCAACCCGTTCAACCCCATGACGACCATCGCCTTCGCGCTGCCCGAGGCGCGGCAGGTGCGGCTGGGCGTCTACGCGGGTGGACGGCAGCCCGTGCGCACGCTCGTTGATCGTACAGCCGCCGGCGGGCGCACACCGTCGTGTGATTGTTGGACGACGCGCAGCAGCGCGAAGCGACCGGGACCCATTTACCGCCTCGTCGCGGCGCGGTTACCGAGGTCCGCAAGATGACGCTCGTGGAAGTAGGATCCGTACCACCCATTGCGCCCACTGGCTCCGGCCCGCGCCGGCCGCCTGGGACGACAGGAGCTGACAAGTCCTTCGCCCCGATGGCCGCCGCCCTGTTATTCATCGCGACGGCCGCCCACGCCACCGCCCGGCGCTGGGAACCCTGCTGGCAATCCGTCGCGCCCGGCCATTGAGGCGAAAGCGTCGCGGTGATGCTCGACCGAGGACGCCGTCGATATCCGCACGATCGAGGTGCGGATCACCTACGACCCTGACGTGATCACGGGCGTCACCTCCACCCCCGGCTGATCTACGACGGTGGGCCGCTTCCTGTGGGAGGATCACGAGGAGACCATGCCGGGCCTCTTCCACGCCAACGTGGTGATCACCGTCGGCGCCTGCTGGCGCCAGCGGCCCCGGGCGAGCCGCTGGTCCGGCACTTCAGGGGCCGCCCCGCAGGCGGAGCGTGACCCGAACCGGGCCACGGTCGACGCCCACTTCTCCGACCCCAGGCCGATCCGTCTGCCCGATCTCTCGCCGGGCAAAGACCATCGTGGTGAGCGATCCCGCCACTGGCCCCGCCGTTGCGGCCCGGGCCGGCGCCGGTAACTGGCGCCCAACCCTTCAACCCCGCACGCAGCTGATCGCCGGCTCGCCCGTCAGCCTCGTGCCGCGCGCCCCGAGGTGCGCGATCTCGCGGGCGCAGCCTGGGCACGCTCTGGAGTGAACGCCGGGCAGCGGCGGCCGGCTGGCGGTGGCCTGGGGATGGGGTGGATGCCGCGAGGAGGGCAGCCGTCCGGCGCCTACCTGCCCGCGCCGAGGCGGCCGGCGGCCGCCCGTGGTTGTGTGTGGCACGCTGGCCTGCGGTGATCGGCGCCTCATCCCCGCCGGATCGCCTCACCATTTGGTCGAGCTGCTGCAGGAACAGCGAGCGGTCCTTCGGCGAGAAGGCGGCGGCCCGCCGCCCACCAGTTCTCGGTCGCGCAGCTGGGACAGCAGCTGTCGCGTGGCCATCGAGTTTCGCCGACGTTCTCCGGCGTGAACGGCCGACCTTTGTAAGGAGCACCCGGGCCCTTGTCGAGGCAGACGCGCCGCGAGCGGATGTCGCCGGTGACGACGATGTCGTCCTGTCCGCCAGTTCGACGATGCGGTCGTCGGCTTTGTCGCGGCCCTGCTCCACCACCACGAGCTTCACCTGCCGCCGCCGGGTAGCGCATGTAGTTGCTGGCCACCAGGGACCGGCAGGTCGTGGCGCTGGGCGACCTTGTAGACCTCTGTCCTGACGGGCAGGCGTCTGCGTCGATGGATGTGGAGGAGCATGGGTGCCTCGGGAATGGCAGGTGGTGGACCGCTGGCCGGCATCGTGCGGTGACTGTACCAAATGAAGTGTCAGCAGCAAACGAAGAGCCTGCGTTGCCGCAGGCTCTTGCGATCTATCGGAATATTTGGTACGCCGCCAGGGACTTGAACCCCGAACCTACTGATTAAGAGTGCATCATATATCAATTCATGGTGTTTCATCTTGTTGCATACTGTTTCTGCATGCTGTTGTTATTTATATAGATACTCAATAGTGCTTGATTCGCATCATGATGTTTCAGTATATTTCACGCAGTGCCAGCCTCAAACAGGAAGCCATAGAGGAAGCCGAATTCAAGGCTAGGGTATAGAGGAGCATTCATGCAGACTTTCACTAATCGTTTCATCGAATCATTGAAGCCAGCTGTCGGCAGTCGAGTTACCTATCGCGAACGAGACGGCTTCGCAATCCGTGTCTCATCGACAGGCCGGAAGACTGATCTACGTTTACGACATGGACGGGAAGAGACGGCAGATGGGGCCAGGGACATTCCCGAAGTCTCACTGAAGGAAGCCCGGGAACCGTGCCGTGGGGCCAGATCGTTGAGGGCTACCGGGATCGATCCCGGAGCGAATAAAATCGAAGAAGGGCGACGTCGGCGAACAGCTCCAACCGTCCAGGACATTGTGCTTGATTACCTGGAGTCCCAGGACTTCCTAGATCTGGCCGCAACCACGAAGCAGGACTATCGCCGCTCTTCGAAAAAGACCTCCCCAGTACGGGAGCCCAAGGCTGCGGAGATCACCAAGCGACATCAAGGAGGATCATTCGGCGAGTATCAGCCCGTGGAAGGCATGATGCAGAGACCAGAGCCCACCACAACTCTTCAATTTCGCCTGACGAAGAAGAACTTGTTCCCTTTCAATCCTTGCTATCGATTGAGGCTCACCTACAAGCCTACGAAACGCGATGTAGTCTTGAAACGGAATGAGATCGCATTGTTCTGGAACTGGTTGGACGAAACACCGAAAATCACCGAGCCCATCAAGATGGTCTACCGGATCATGCTGGCGACAGCACAAAGAAAGGCCGAAGTGTGCCGTGCCAGATGGACAGACGTTGATTGGGAGGACGGTATTTGACGATCCCTGCCGCAAACGCTAAGAACGGGAAGCAGAACGAGGTTCCGCTCTCTTCCTTCGCACTCGAATTGTTCCACCAACTGCACGAGCTCACTGGTGACACTCCATTCCTAATCCCCTCCCAGCGTCATCCGGATCGGCATATCTGCCGGCAAAGCGTCAACCAGAGTATCTGGGCAAATCGGGACCTCATCCCATTGAATAAACACTTTATCCCGCACGACTCCGAGACGGACAGCTGCAACCGAACTGGCGAGTCGGAATCCCGGGGTGCCCTGCCGGATTCTGAATCACACGATCACGAAGATGGGACAGATATCTACGATCGGTACGTGTGAGGATGAGAAGAGAAGGTATTTGGAGAAGTGGGGAACGGAACTGAGTTTGTTGGTAGATCTGTAAGTGTTTCCAAGAGTAGCGAATGCGTAGTTCTTCTTGGAAGCTGCCCTCGTTTCGGGGTAGGGTCGTAGTTCAATCAAGCACTTGAATATCATATCTTGGCGCTTCATTTGAAACTAGAGTTGTCCGTTTTCGGAGCTATTAGGTGGATCTCTCAAGTGGTTTGAATGAATTGCACAGCACCCTTTCAGAGGAGATTGCCATGCTCTTCCCCGCGTATTCCGAATGCGCTTATTGCGGTAAACTACCTGTGGCGAATACGTCCAGGAAACGACTTTCATCTGCGAATGTTGCAGGAAGGAATTTCAGGCTTGCAGTCAATGTCGCCTTTTCCCGTGTCTGTATTGTGGGGGACGACTGAAGAGCTTATCTGATATTGCGCACGATAAGGGCATCATCTTTGAATCCCAGGTGCGCTGACTTGAGCCTTGAGAAGGACGCCCAAAAGAACCCGACCGAAGAAGTACTTTGATGCCCCGGAGCGCAGAGAAGCCGCACAGGTCAGTTGGCTATATTGAAAGGATGAGTCATGAGCATAACTTCAAGCGGCCCCATTCACTTCGCTTATAAAGCTCTTCAGGCCATCAGCCAAGATAACGGGAATTTATCGTACCCCTCGTTCCGCGACGTGATCGTACAGGATCATCCAGGATCCAAGATCTGCCCTGATGCCGTTGTGAGCAGGCTTAGCGTTCTGTCCTGGGACACGGAATGGGAGACCTACTTTCAGAAACCCGTCCAGGGAGACATCAGGTTCTTATGATCTCATCAGGGATACAGTCCAAGCGAACAATAATCTGCTGCCGGCGAGCTGTGGTGGAGGCTGAGCTATTGCGGAAAGCGATCGTTGATGGCGATAACACGTACGCGACCCGCATCGAAGCCTACGAGAAAGCCGAGCTAGAATTAGCTAAGAATGCGATAAACCCGACGAGAGGCTCAATTTAGCCGCAGCCGCGATCAAACCCGGCCGAGGAGCGGTCGCGGTTAAACAGCTGTTCGCCGCAGTTCCCGAGAATAATGAAGATCTCTTCCACCTCTTCACATGGGCGGTCGTATACGCACAAGTCCTACCCCTTTAGTGACGACGGCACCCTAACAAACGACCATCGTCGCATCGCCTTGGCGATCTTCGAGCGCGCGTGTCCGCTCAATGACATCGCAGGTTTCTTAGATCCAATAGGAGTTACGCTGCCTTTGGATCAAGGTCATTGAGGATGTGGTCAGAAACGGAGGCTGTCCATCCAGGGGGAAGGTTGATTTCTTAAAACGCGAGACGGTCGGGGCATTAGTGCGTCTTGCCTGACACGCGCTAGTATTTCTATCCGGGGATCGATGAGGACGGCTGCTGCATGTCCGACGACTGTCTCGATCTCATCCGCTTCCACGATGATGAGCTCTGCCTTGAAGTCATCGCCGAGCACGAAGATCCCCGCCGTGCATGGGGAGAATTTGAACCGATCGCCCGCGGATACCGGATTCGTGCTTGGCGGTGTCTGTTGAATTTGAATTTCCTCGGGAAGGCTGAGTCCCTCCCCGACCTGGATTGGGATGATTCCCGTAGTCGACCGGTACATTTTCTGCCAGATCAACACCAGAGAATCGCAGAGCGGATGGCGGTCGAAACCGGCAGTTCAATTGATGAATGACCTGACTCAATCCGTTTGCGCCCATAGAGCGAAGTGGAATGTCAAACTATGATGCTCGGAGTATAGGTTCGCCGATCAGGAGAAACAAAATGGCCGAACACATAGAGGCAGACCCGCCAACCCCCTGCCACCTGATTTAGAGGATGATATTTGGAATTCCTTCTTGGATTTGATTTTCGACAAGTCTGGAGAACTGGCCCTATATCATCGTCAGGTTCGAAGACAGGGAGATATTTAAGGAGAAGACCTGGTACGAAAATGCCGATCATTTCCAGTCAGTAGTGAAGTCCTTACTGCTGAAGTACCCGGGGAGGGTTTGTGATGTCATTCCCACTGATTATTCTGACAATTTTCTCTATGGAGATGACTTCGGGGCACTAACATCTGTCCCTACGACCCGCGCTCTTTGCAAGAAGGACTTCTTCGATAACCGGCATGGAGGCCGCAATGCCAATTGATAAGTACAAAGCGCCTAGTATAATCTGTGCTAAGTTGAAGCAAAGTGCACCCTTGATCACCCTCAGTGAGAATTGGGGCGTCGCATTGGTGTCTACGGCGATTCCGACGAGGAAACTTCGGGATTTCGACCGGTCCTCATCTACCTAGAGGACGGATACGGAAATAATAACTTGTTACTCAAGTCGATTGACGCATTCATCGACGTGGTGCAGCCTACAGATCTGCGATATGTAGTTCTTCCGCTGATGTACAACGACACGGGTGCTGTTCACAATGTTGAGCAACCACTGATAGTCCATGGAAGGTTTGGGTATTCAGCCGCTGCTAGCACCATCACTACTTGTTTGCGAATTGCAAGTGGCCCACACCCCAGGCACCGCGCATTGATTACTTGTTGCCACATAGTGGCGCACGTAGCCGCTATACTGCCGGAATGAGAGCGATGAAAAGGTCCTTTTCATTTTTATCAGTCGTACTGAAGCACCTGATTTCGGGGATGAGATCGTGCGCACCATCATGAGATATCGGCAGCATACCGTGTTTGTAAATGTAGGAGAAGACCAGCTCACATGGAGTACCCCGAGTGCCGATTTCGGCAATGACCGATAGCCTAGTGCACTATTATGATATATACAGCTCATTTTAAGCGCTATTCAAGTGCCATACGTTTATGATATCGCGATTCTTCATTTTCTAATAAATTCAATGCTGGTATTTATTCAATCAAATCAGCCAGCAATTGAATCTATCTCCTACCTCCAGATATTGCCACCAGATTGGTAGTACCGAAACCGCCGTGTTTATATGCTGCCTGAGTGATATTGAATCGCCCCTGAAAGTATAGAGAACAGGATGTTCTCTGTACCAGAGGAGTGAATCATGGCTTCAGAATTGAAACTACTTCGTTATGAAGATCTGATTAAGTTGACTGGACTGTCTCGTGCAACTATTTGGAGATATTGCAAAACCGGCGTTTTCCTCAGCCGATCCGTTTCGGTAACGGTGTTCCCTTGGCGCGAAAGTGATTTGATTGAATGGTTGAACTCCCTACTCACGATTGGTATCCTGGAATCATAGTGTTATCCATGTAATGCCCTCATTATTAAGCCAGTAGGGCTCCATCGCAACGCAATTGGACTGGATTCTACAGTAGCTCGGTTCTTTATGATCATTTCCAATCACGTCTGCGAGTACCACATCGCATATAGTCAATTGTCAATTATTGCTTGCAACGCGGTGCAGTGTTTTAGAGCATGGTGATGGGTATATGGAATCAAGGAGCTTCATCTTCACTTTGATCCTAAGGAGATCATCATGTTCGATCAAAATAACAATCAGGATAAGAACCAGCTTATTCGTCGCACGCTTGAAGAAATCAGAATTCTACACCAAGTTGGGATTCAGCTTGATCCTCCACGGTATCCTGGAAGCCCAAGAGGGGGGGGTGGTACGTCCCGCCTCGTCGTTGTACTTGCGGTAAAGACGACTGTAGTAGTCCAGGAAGCATCCGCGCACACCCCATGGCCACAGGGATGCAACAAAATGATTTAGCGGCTTTACAGAGATTATTCAATGCTCAACCTGACTCAAACATCGGAATTGTCACCGGTAAAATCAGCAACCTTGTTGTCTTGGATATCGACCCGCGTAACGGAGGAAACGAAACGTTTGATTCGCTTGGTCTCACCGCAAAGGATCTGAGTTCGGTTCCCATGGTGCGTACCGGTGGCGGCGGTCGACACTTTTATTTCAGGTGCCCTGAAGGTGGCATGCCGAAAGCAGCGCGTCTCGGACCGGGCATCGATATTAAATCTGACGGAGGGATCGTTGTAGCTCCAAATTCATCCCACATGAAGGGATTTATCGATGGGATGACGAGCATCCGCTCAATCCGAATATTGCGATTCCGGAGTTTCCGCAAAGAACTAATCATGCTACTTCCCCATGTGAATCATTTATCTGATCAATTCTAAACAGCATAACGATTTGATGAGCAATACCATTGAGAAGGGAACCAGAAACACGACGCTATTTAATATTGCCTTCAATTGATCAAACAGGGGCCTCTAATGAAATGATCGCCAATGTCTTAGTTTGCAATAACTGCTAGATGTAAACCGTCGCTTAGTGATGATGAAGATTAGTATGTATATGAGCGTTCTAAAGTATCGACAGACAGCAAATTTTCATCACCGGCTATCCCCTACCTATGCTACCGTCTGTTCCTAAGATGGATGATGACATGCTCCCTGAGGTGGTTAGGCGGTATGCTGCAGACGTGCTCATTCGGTTCAACTGTCCAATCGAATATGTCGCATTCCCTGCCTCTGTGCTCTTGGAACTGCACTGGGGGCAAGGTCGCCATTAATCCTAAACAGCGTGACCCGTGGTTGGTTTATCCCAACCTTTTGGGGCGTAATCGTGGCACACCCTGGCTCAAAGAAATCACCAGCTGCCGATGCGGTGATACGTCATGTGCATGATTTAGAAAAGCTTAAGCCGTATATGACTCTGCAGCCGACTTGTATGGTCCTGGTTTCTTTGAACCCAAATGATCCAGAACTCCACTTATCTTTAATCCACAAGAACGCTTCATTACGAACGATGCTACACCTGAAGTTCTTCTGAAGCTTCAAGCAGCAAACCCTGGGGGATAATGCTAATGTGATGAACTATTCTCCTTATTCGGAATCCTTCTTTAAGCCTTCTATGGCTCCTCTTCGGCATCTGATGAAAACAGCATGGTCTGGAGACATGCCTCAAGTTCAGGACCGAATTGGCCGCGGGTGTATCAAGGCAGATAGAACTTGTATTTCCCTTTCGGGAGTCTGCAGCCGGCTCTCCTCGATAAACTATTCAAAATCAGGCGTTCTGGACAAATTGATGAGTGATGGGTTTTTCCAGAGATTTCAACTAATCTCCTTCAGTGATGCACCAATTGAATTCAAGTTCGTTGATCAGATAGAAGATGAGGTAGCAGCAAGCAACTTCAGACGACTGCCCGTGAGTTTGCTATCTCACCTTGTGGGCTATTAGTTCAATTGAACCATGCACCAGCACCCGTTAGATTTCGTTTTTCAGATGATGCGATGCAGTGCTTTATCGACTGGATGCACCAAATGCTGTAATGCGTGCTAACGAATCCAATCATAATCTGGTAGAATATAGGAACAAACTTGAAGGTTTTGTTCCCAAGATTGCACTCATTACTGAACTAGCAGACCGATACATAAACAATCACAAATACATCCGCGGGATCTATGTCGGTCATCGTGCACTGCTCAAAGCGATCAAACTGACGGAATACTGCGCAAGTCATGCCGCGCGAATTTACGCGCAGTCATTAAGTTCCTCAATCATAAAGGCTTCCGTGTTGCGAGATCGGATTCTTGATGGTTCCCTATCTTCTCCATTCACAAAGAGGGATGTTGAGAGAAAGAACTGGCACGGATTGACCACTAAGGAAGATGTGATCGTCGCGATTAAGGAATTGATCAAATATAATTGGATTGCAGAGGAATCAATCAAACCGCCTGAGCAGCACAATACTAAGTTTTGATCAACCCGAACAAGCCCATATAACCGTGTGTATGTCAGTGTTGTCAGTGGTACCCGGCATATAGCGACTGCAGAGATATGCATCACCACGCTCGTTCAGGACAACGGTCAACGTTGCACGTTGGGTGCACTGACAACACTGACAACTACCTATGCTACACACTGTCTCTCTATTATATTTTATTATGTCGTATTGTCGTCCTCACACGACCAACGTGTTGGTTTTAATCAAGCGATGCATATCAGACGAAGTAAGGACTGTATTTATTGAAAAGACCGTAGCACTGTCTGGCTATGACATTCCTATGTTGCATCTATCGATGTCGAGTATTGTAGGTTGGCGTCCTGCCGAAACATTATACACGTATCACATAGTTGTTTGTTCAAATCAATATATTATACACCTTCGCACCACAAAGTGCCACCAGGGATCCTGGGGAGCGAACGGGCGGAATACAAGATCATGCATGCTATGTTGAATTCGAGGCGTGAGCGCGCACCATAGCATCGGTGACAACTATGCTATATCCCACCTCTTAGCAGTCTTCGAAACTCTATAGCACGAGAGCGGGACCAAGATTCACACAGATACTCAAGACGCGAGGTACTCGCGTTAGCGTGGGACGAACCACGGTGGTTAGCATCTGTCGGTATGTGGTTTAGTATAAGCATGGATTGCTTGGTTTTCGAAATCCACTCTTTACAGTGCAAAAGACATTGTTCCTGATAATCCTCCAACTCTTGTGAATTACATAAATCATCCATTCTATCAGCGTTACAGCCCGTGGTTTAATCCGAATATCAGAGAAGGAATCAACGATGATCAGATCGTAACGCTCCCCTTGCGTATAGGTTTCTCGCAGCGAGTACGCCAAGTGATCAAACGTCGTAGGGTAAAATACCTCAATTAGTCCCCAGCCTGCTTCCAGCATATCACCCCAGACGTATTTTTGCACTAGATCATCAGTGAGTACAAACTTGACGTCAAAGTACGCTACATTCAACTCCCTCCTAACCGCGTCAGAGACGATACGAAGGGCGAACTTGATCATATCCAAGCCAAGTCCAGAGTGCAATTCGTAGATCTGGGCAGATGCCAAACCAGGCCCCCAGGCATCATTCAAAATGCCGAATTCATCGCGATCTCCCATGTCACCGCTATGAGGAATCTGCCATACGATTCGTTTTTCCATATTCATCATTTCAAATCTCCTTGTTGAGACCCCAAATTCGATCGTCTTAATGCATATACGTTCGTGAGGTTTCAATATTTTCATCAAAGCCCGACATGTTGTTCCAATTGATTTGTTTGAATTACTTGATCCCGCCGAGATGAGCAGGCAGGCAGGGCTTGAGTACTCAAATGCGAAATGGTTTATATAATATGCAACGGTTGTTTGAACAAAAGATCCATATGTTATGACGCAATGTGAAACTCTTCAATCGTGCGGCGGAGGCCGGTTTTAATAGTGCGGTACCCATCACAAGTTTAACCCCCTCTCGCGGGCAATAGGCGTCAACACCATCTCAGCCCATCGATTGATCCCGCTTCCTGGTTTTTTCAACCGGAGCATCGATTCCTGTAGCCGGAAGCTTTCGCCGTTTGCCACGTTGATGTAGACCTTGTAAGTCAGGCTGTCCAGCAGAGCACCGGCCAACCGCTCCGACCCATTACTTCAGTCCACTGCTCGAACGACAGTTTGTTTGTCACGATCAGGCTGATCCGCTCGTAGGCGCGGCTGAATAGATCGAGCAGCAGTTCGACGCCAACCTTGGTGAACGAGGCGTAGCCGGGTTCGTCCAGGATCAACAGGTACTGGCTTAGCACCGTCGGAAGCTTCAGCGCCTTGAGATGGTGCTCCAGAAGCACCGTGGTCTTCGGCCTGTTCACGCCGCCTACTCCCCGGCCATTGGGTTGCCGTAGACGCCGGGGCGCGGGAGCGCGATCCGGATCGCCCGCAGCTGCGCCCCCGCCGGCCAGCACGACGGTTCTCGGCGCGGTTGTCAAGCGACACCCACCTCACGCACTATGGCGACATCCACTTTTACGCACCTTCCTACCAGCGAACTGACGATGAGACAATCGGATTGCTGGTCTACTCCTTCCTAAGCGACATCCAACGGCCCGTTCACGCCTGCTAAGCGATCAACCTCTTCTGATCCAGAAGGCGGCTGCAGCGCCCCTTGATGTGCTACAAAGTGGACAAATTGCGCCCCTCGTTGCTCGACTTCGCCCGCCACTGCGTCCTGTTCATGTCAGCCACCTGGTCGATCAACACGGCCGACTCCAGCGGGCGGCTGATGCTGAACGTTTTGCTGTCTTTTTACCAGTTCGAGCGCGAGATGACCTCCGACCGGACCCGGTACAAGATGGCGGCGACCCGCAAGAAGGGGAAATTGACCGGCGGGTTCCCCGTCCTCGGTACGACGCCCACCCCGATGGCGGGAAACTCATGGTCAACGAGGATGAGGCCGAGACCGTCCGGCAGATATTCACCCTCTACCTGGACTTCGGCTCCCAGCAGGCGACGGCCGTGGAGCTGAACCGCCGGGGGTGGCGGACTAAGTCCTGGATGACCAAGGACGGGACACCCCCACGAGGGCGCGGCCTTCGACAAGAACCACGTCGCGCTGCTGCTCTCCAACCCCTGTACGCCGGGAAGGTCGGGCCCGTGGCCAGGTCTTTGGCGAGCACCCCGCCATCGTCGACCAGGCGCTCTACAATCGCGTACAAGCCCGGCTGGCGACGAACAACGTCATTGGCGGGGCGGTGGCCAAGAACCGCTACGGGCATCTCCTGCGCGGTCTGCTGCACTGCAAGGCGTGCAGGTGCGCCATGTCGCCGAGTGTCACCCGGCGCAAGGAGCGGATGCATCGGTACTACGTCTGCGGAAACGCGGCAAAGAACAGGTGGAAGACCTGCCCGCACCCGTCGCTACCCGCCGGGCAGATCGAGGGTGCCGTGGTCGAGCGGATCGCTTGCATCAAGCGCAACCCCGGCCTGCTGCAGGAGACGCTAGCCCAGCTGCGGACCATTAAGGCGACGCGCCAGCCCGCGTTGACCGCCGAGCGGCGACGGCTCGACCGGGAGTTAGCCCGACTACGGGACCTCGGGAGCGGCGATGTCCAGGTAGGGAGGATTGAGGCGCGACTTGCAGAGATCGCCGATGCCCAGGAGGTCGGGCGTGAGCCAGATACTGAGAGTGGAGTTCAAGATGGCGGTCGCCGGTCGACGACCTGCGCCGAAGCCAGAAGGCCGATCCCACTACCAGGATCGAGCGGCGGCGGGTGGACCGGGCGGCGCGTCGGGCCCGAAACCTCGCCCTCGCCTACTACATCGACGGGCTGGTGCGCTCCGGGGACATCGCGGATCTGGCGGCCGTGGCGAGGATGTGCAGGGTCAGCCGGGCGCGGTCTCGAAGGTGGTCGGGCTGCTGGGATTGACAGGAGCGGAGCAAACGCGATTGATAGAGCAGGCTGCTGATCGAGCCTCACATCGTTAATTATCCACGGTATTCGACCGACGTTTACTATTCTATTTGTTTACACCCCACTCGACGCCGTGTACTCTTTGCTATAGATAAACTAGATGTTGCCCTCGCAGTAGGGTGTTGCATCGTGTCTTCAGCGCCTTGCGAGATATTCTGTAGTGGTATCTAGCTACATAGGTCTGTATACTTCATAGTTAGATTTTAAAGAGGAGTTACAGATGTGCCGGCCAGCAATTCCAGCTGAAGTCAGGCGAGTGGTTCTTGTCGAGGCCGGTCACCGCTGTGCAATTCCGCAATGCGGCCAGAAGTGCCAGACGTGCACCACATCATACCTTGGGAAAACAGCAGGAGCATTCACCAGACAACCTCATCGCCCCATGTCCCAACTGCCACCAAATCGAGCACACGACGGCACCATTGATCGCAAGTCATTGGCTCAATACAAGCTCATTAGTCAACGAAAGCTCGTCGGGTTGCCAATCGAATTGCAACCAGGTAATCCGTTCGACATGTTGGACTATCGCGAATCCAGTGGCGACGCATGGCGATATGAGGTGGACGTTAACTACCCCCATTCCGGTCACGGAGTACGGGTGGGCGGAAGAGGTAAACGCGATAGTCAAAGGAGCGGCGTTTTCTGGGATTGAGGGCATCAGGAACATAGCAAATGAAGCGCCATGGGCGCTAGTGGAGCCGGACGAATGCGGGTTCTCCTCTTACTCGGTGACCTCGGAGGTGCTGCTGTTTCGCGGCAACTTTCTTAGTATCCGATGTCCATCACGACATTCTATCATGGTGCCGCCATGGTCACCGCACATCAAAATGTATCAATTTCTATTTGAATCCCGTTTGCAGGATCCAGATACGGCATCTGCTGCCGAGAGGCAGCGATGATCTCACGGCAATAGCGATTGCCGTTCGTGAGCAGTTTGCTGCTTCTGGATCGGCGGCCGACAATGTTTGGTTGATTGAGGGTACTGATCCAGAGACGCAGAAGTTCGAGAATTTCAATCTTTCAGATTCCGGTGTTCTCTTCACCTTCGACGAATATGAGGTAGGTCCATACTCTGCTGGGCGGCAGCAAGTCGTTGTGCCATACGCGCGGTTGAATGGTAACTTGACGGCGGAGCTCAGCTAGCAATAGAGCATGCTTCGGATGGCGCTGCCGCTGATGCTGCGCGTTGGACGACAAAGGATCGATCGATGCACTCAAACCAGCCAATAACTGCTGAGATCCAAGGTCTCCTGCCTTTTTAGGCGGCTTCTTCTCTCCTACGGCGACTTCAAGCATGCTAAACTCGCAGCATACCATATCTTGTCCGAGCGATTGCACGATAAGTATCCCGATGAAAGTTACGTTACTTTGCCTGCGCTGAACGCATCTATGATCATGGCCTATTGTAGGCCATTCTCGCAGCAATCGATCTGGAGTACCGGACCTTCCGAGGCGCTTTCTTCGGGTGCTATCGAGGAGGAACGGCGGATACACAATACGGTTTGTTCGGTCAGAAACAAACTTCTTGCACATTCTGATGCTGAAGCCTTGCTCTCGAACCCGTTCGTCTGCGAGTGGCAGGAGACCGCGAAGTCTTGGTGCCTTTCAGAGTGGGGCATGGCCCCTCTTACCAAAGGAATCGACAGATGTTTTCTGTCGGCAGCAATAAATTGTACGAATACCCCCTGTTTGAGCGTCAGTGAACTTGAACCACGCTTAATGCCTTATTTCCCGTATCACGAGTTCAGAAACATTATTCGGGGTCGAGGAGTGACGGATTGTTTCCCAACCCGTTATTCGAATGATCCCATTCAATAAGCCGCGCTGACCTCTCAATTCAGATGCATGGCTTATAAGGACAAACCACATGGCATATTTACAGCCAACTCTAGTTTTTAAAGATGAAGCAACACGTATTAATGACCTCTATTGGACATCTCGTTATTCATATAAACGAATTGCGGGCATTATTAACCCTTTATATCCGGAAACCGGCTCTCGCCGGACCACGCGTAAATCCCGCCATGGAGTGCCTCCAGCCCCGGTGAGGCGTCAATAGCATCTCATAAATTGAGCGATTTTATTGAGTTTCTTGATAATAATATTCTCTGAGTTGCGTTCAATATCGATACTAAAGATATGTTCTGCCTTTGAAAACGCACTATGTGGTATATTCTATCTTTGCTCCTATATGATCCAATCAAAGACAAACCAACGTACGCAGGTAAGTGCATTCCCCGACCTACTGAAGGTTCCGGCTGAGTATTCAGCAAGAAAACAAGAAGTCATGACAAGATGCAGTGACGTTCTTCGTGGGAAGTATACAAATCGACTCAACTTGATTTGTGATACGTGGATGCTTACCAGAATCACAGGTACGCATATCACAAGACTCAATAGCTACTATGAGAAACGGCATCTAATAGCTCACGATCAGTCGCTTGCGAACGCAGACAGTCCCGAATCTAGTTCGGGAGAAATTATTGCTACCCGCATAACCATTGACGAAGTTACCTGGAAGCGGATGCTTTCCGACTTCAACCTCGCTCTAGAAGAACTGAACGCAAGGGTCTCACGCAGCGTCGTCAAGGACGACGGCCCGTACTTGCTATCTACAGGATCATTCAAAGAGAAGGCCACAGATGTTGACTAACCTGCATAAAATTCTATCGGACGAATGGCGCATGGGAAACCCCAAACCGGCCAAGACTAAAGAGGCGGTAAAAAGGATAGGTCTAACCTACAAACAAGTAAATGGCAATAGCTTCAAGGTATCCTAATCTAGCATGCCTGACAAGTGTTTACGTCGACGCTGCTTCACAGATATGTATGACTCAGTCGTTCGACGGAATTAATACGTTAGTTGAGGTGATTTACGATGAGTCCTCTAACAAAACTCGACATAGCGACTAAGCTTCTCGTTGAGGCCGTACGTCTGTTCTTCGATCGACGTGATATCGTCGCCGTACATACTCTTGTCGCGTCCGCGCATCAGGTCCTCTTTGATCTCGGGAAAGGCTCGGGAATTAGCAGCGTTCTGAAAAACACCTCTGGTATGCGCTGCAAAGAGGTTCAGGAGTATCTTCGAATAGTGAACTACCCTTTCAACTTTTTCAAGCATGCCGATCGCGACCCTGATTCCATAATCCATATCGGCCCCCTTGAACGGTATTCCCAGGACTTTATTATGGATGCAGTGTTAATGCTTCAAAGTATTGGTGGTGATCTCCCCCTTGAAGCTAAGGTATTCTGGGCATGGTTCGTGGGAAATTACCCCGAGGGTTCGACAACCTTCCCGATGATAGCGAAACACACAGGCTACAGACAATCGGTGTGGCCGATATGAACTTTTCGACAATATCCAAGTATTTGCGATTTTGGTGCCTTGTCACCGAGGGCGACTTGGCGGCTGGGCCACATGGTTATGGCGCGGAGGGATTAGTGAACTTCGGCCGCCTTGCATTCTGTTTGCAAACGCCGGTCGAAAAGTGCGGCACTCGCCGGAGCCGTTAAATACCAAGGAAATGCCCATACAAGCCGTGCCACCCCATAACAGACCGACGCGGCGACGGGCGGCGCCATAGTCAGACTCGTGTGTGACGATTATCGCGACCTACGCCCTATACACCCCCCTCCCCACCCTCTTAATCTTGGAGCTAGTGGAGATCGTCCGGCGAAGGACATTCGCAAAGTTAGCGCTTTTCGTCTTGATCAGCTTCTTCTTCTGAATCGTCGCCATGATCTCGGTAAAGGCCATGGGCTTCTTGTTGGCCTTGAGCAGGAGAGATGACTACGGACTCGACGGTCTGGCGAGGGGCCTTGGGGGCTGCCTTGGACTTCGCTACCCGGACCATCGGCTTCTGGCCGGGCTTGGCCTTGGCTGCCTTGGCTTTCCGCCCTACCTGGACCTTCGGAGCCCGGGTAGTCTTGGGAGCAGTGGCCTTGGCCTTCGTAGCCGCACCCTTGAGCAGGCTCGCCACCAGCTATCCCATAGCGGCCTGGAGGGTGTCGTACTCCTTGTCGAAGGTGGCCAGGCGGGATTCGAGCTTCTTGAACTGAGACTGGGTCTTGGCCAGGCGCTTGCGGGTGGCGGCGGTCGGGGCCGTCGTGGGTATTGATTTCCTTCTCACTTTGGTAGCTCCTTCATTAAACTCATCCTTGAAAGTGTCTCACCTCAGCTGACGGCCGACAGTCATCACAATTTGACACGCGTGCCGCTATCCGAACATTGTCAGCAATTACTCTCTGGTCTGATGATGTTGTTACACTAGGCATCTACAGACTCCAGGTCACCGAAGCCATCCGGCGTGGTTCCCGTCAAGAGCGTTCCATCTATCGACAAATCGCAGGCGCTCTAGGCTTGGCTCAGCCCCTTCGCCGGAATACCAGGACCGATAGAAAACAGCCGGCCCTCCGGCTTCCATGGTGATGTAAAGCTCTTCGCAAGAGTCCCCCGTCTCAGAAACCTGGCTATAATTTCCAATGTACTTCTCAATGCTGCTGGGCCTGCCGTGGACAGCCAGAAGCCCCGCACAAATCACGAGACCCACGATGATCACTAGTCCCACAGCCTCTCGACGACTCAACTTCGCCTTTGGGGATGCCTGGCCTTCGAGGATTTTCAATTCTCTCGACTGCGAAGCGTTGGTCGTATGCTTGCGGAGTTCTGTGATTTGCTCATTGGCTTCATACTTGCGTCCAAGGCGCAAGAGTGATTCAACCAATATCGACCGCGCCATGAACGAATTTGGAGTCAATTGTACGGCCGCTTGCACTAGCGCGAGACCCTCTTCATCGCGATTTGCTTGCTGCAGCAACGAGCCTTATACAGGAGAGCAAAGGAGCGGAACGCAGTGAAGGGGCAATGCGTAGAATGTCCCCTGCGGCTCCAGTAACAGCGCCCCATCGATATGCCCCAAGACCTCTTCGATCAAGGGCTGCAGCTCAGCAGTTCTGGATGATGACAAGCCACCACTGGTTACAGCGCCAACTACGCGGGAAAGGGGTAGAAGGACACCTGAATTCGGGCTGCAGCCCCTTTCGGGGGTCTGGCTGGCGTGCCGGCTCACAACAGCGTGAACGCATTCTAAGTCATCTTCGATTCCAGTGTCCAACATTTCTACGATTTCAGATGGAGCTCCACAATGCGACCCTCAGCATCTGCTCGGCGCGTCCTGGTCTGAGTTCTGTTAGTAGCACAGCGACCCGACCCAGCTGCTCGTCGATGATCTTGGTAGCCCAGAATTCTGGATTGCTGGCCCCGACGCGTGCCAGTGTGCGCGAATAAATGTTAAGCCATCCTCGCAGGAATCAGCTAGCATTGTCCTCGCCTTGCGACAAGCGAGGCAATAGTTCGACCAGATTGTCGTCTTATCAAACGCGGAGAGAATCGTGAGGCCATACAGTCCTAGAAGCTGAATCGAGAGGCTTTCGCCATCCGCTCGTCAGTCTTCTGCGCGTGTTCGAATTTCTTGGCGACATGCCTCAGGATTGCTCTTGGCCAGATCCCATAATCTGGAAAAGACCTCTCGGTCGTCTGCCCCCTTGTGCGTCCGGACCGTGCGTCTTGGCCATGGTATTCCCCGATCATTGTATTCCAGCATGGATGGAGAGAGACCTTCCCTGGAAATGACGCGACTACTGCCGAGAAGGCGCGCTGTTGTCTACTTGTCGTGCAGGAATGCCTCGGCAATGCGCATGGCGTGAGATGCAGAATCCGCTTTTGTCTCGGCAGCGGGACCAACCCGCATACGATACATAGACATCTTTGCTTGATGCATCCCACTTAACCTCATAATCCTTGCGACTCTTTCCAGACGTCACATGACCGATGATCTCAGCACCCATTACGCACCTTCTTTGCTAAAGTCAGCCGTATCCAGCTGTCCCTCCTAAATACTCAGACGGTCTTGCTCCCGTTGAGGTCACCATGAGAGCGGATCGCCTGCACACCCTATACACCCCCCTCCCCACCCTCTTGATCTTCTCGCTGGTGGAGATCGTTCGCCGCAGAACATTCGCAAAGTTGGCGCTTTTCGTCTTGATCAGCTTCCGCTTCTGAATCGTCGCCATGATCTCGGGGAAGGCCATGGGCTTCTTGTTGGCCTTGAGGAGGGCGACGACCACGGACTCGACGGTCTGTCGGGGGGCCTTGGGGCTGCAGGACGTCCACGCTTAGCCGCTACCTGGACCTTCGGCTTGCGGCCAGGCTTGGCCTGCGGCTTTGGCTTTCTTCGCCACCTGAACCTTCTAGTCCGGGTAGTCTTGGGGCAGTAACCTTGGCCTTCGCTGCTGCACCCTTGAGCAACCCCGCTACCAGCTGTCCCGTAGCGGCCTGGACGGCGGCGTACTCCTTGTCGAGGGCGGCGAGGCGGGATTCGAGCTTCTTGAACTGGGCCTGGTTGCCAGTCGCTTGCGCTTGGCGGCAGCCGCAATTCTATTGATTTTAACTTATTTCTGCAACAACGGTCCTCCTTTTGCGATCTGCAGAATATCTACCTTCAACACGACGAGAGCAAATATGGCACAAAGTTTTTAAATTAGTTAAACATTCTGTTCCACCAAGCGATATTGGCACAATGTAATGAACGCGTAAATATCGCATTCTCTTTTGATAGCCATCGGACATCCGCATGACGTGCATTTAAAATTATCTCGCTTTAAAGCTAATAATTTCTGTTCATTCCAATCTGGTGGAAAGGTGGCAATAAATATCGATTGCGTTGAACAATTCTGTCATACTTGTTATTGATAATTGCTATTTGATCGGTAGCGGATTTTTCTAATTGCTCAAGTCTATGTAATTCATATGCATTATCATGTAGTACTTGGCTAATATATTGTTTTTGCTGATTTACTTGAGATACTGTCATCATAATATAGGCTACAATTACTCCAATAGCATATAGTCCGCCTCCCATTATTCCGATTATTAATAATACTATCCAAATCCAGAATGCTTTGCGCCATTGATTTAGTGGGCTATCATCTGATTTGATCGCTGAATTGACTATTTCTTGACGACGCAAAGTGTGTTTTTGCTGCATTATAATTAGTTTGTCTATTTCTATAGACCTATCTTGAGATATTAGAACGTATTTAAGGATATTATTGCCATCACTTACCTTATTCACGGTATAATACTCCCATAATCGCAATTATGCAGCATAACCTGTGGAGTTTCGGTCAACCACCAGTTTGCGTCAGCCCGCACATGCTCATCTACCTAATTAACGACATTCTAACCGTCTCCCCCGTACCCCAGCCTCCAGCCGCGCAAAGTAACTCCCCGAGGACATCCCCCGGCCAGACGCGTTTCGGCCGTCCCAGGTAGCCTGGTGGCTGCCACGGGGAGATCGGCGTCAATCAGGGTGCGGATCAGGCGCCGCGGACATCATAGACCCTCAGCGTCACCCGACCGCCTAACGGCACGTCGTACTTAATCGTCGTCTGCGGGTTGAAGGGTTCGGCTGGATGGGATACAACCGTAGCACCGTCGGCATCGCCCCAGGCACCCCCGTCGGGTACTGCCCCACAACCTCGTTGCTCCACTCCGCTTGCATTGCCGTGGATATCGAAGGAGCGGGCGCGGTAGTAGAAATGAGCCAAGTGGTCTTCCATGTATCCTGGTTCATTAGAGGCGCACAGCAACGGATCCCCGGCCTCAAAGCCCGACCCACCACCCCGGTAGAGGCATGTCTCACTAAAATCCGTAACTTCGTCATCTCCCCAAATTAGATAACGAAACGTGGGATTGTCATATAGAGTCAGCAGAGGAGGAAGAGGGGGCAGGTTGTCAATAGAGTATCCGGAAGCAACGGCGCTAAGGTAATGGTATTCAACCCTGAGAATATGCTACAACACGATATCTGACTGGATCGATTAATTCATCGACAAATAATACTGCATCTGTTGCAATTGTAGTTGTGTATGACAGAGATTCATCGGCATTTACAGAATCTATTGGTACCCAGCCATCATTGTATTGTTCAATAACAAAATACTCAATACTGTCGCTTACCGTCTGCGGGTAGGTGGGGAATTGGTTCCAGCTAACAGCAATGTAACCACCTTGATCGTCTTGAACATCTTCGAGAATAAGATGTTCATCTGGTCCACTAATCATCGAGAATACAATCTCCAGATCTGCCGCCAGATAATTATCATAGCCATTATCAACACCGGGAAAGTCACTGCAGTGTCGATCCTCCTAAGTAAGTACAGTAGTGCAATGCTCGCCCATTCGCGGATATCTTTGCAATATATGCGTCATTCTGGTCGTTATACGTAGTATCATATGCGTTATTTGTTATTGGCATATCTTCGGACGCTGTCCACCCGACTATAACCGCATTATCTCTTGAATCACATAATACTTGCTCACCGTAACTTGAGCCTGCGCCATCCATAAATGTACTCCATAATAACTCAGAGCCGTCTGCTGATAGCTTTGATACCATTGTTGACCTAAATCCAATCGATGGATCTACGGCCCCATCTGTAATGGGGTAATCAGATGAACCCGTCCAACCTGTTATAATAACATTGTCGCTTGAATCAACGCATACTGATAACGGCTCATCCACATTGTTCCCACCACCAATAAATGTACTCCATAAAATATTACCAGAGCCTGTATCAAATTTCATTACAAATCCATCATTGTTATAATTTACAGGACCTCCGTTATATACAGTATCGTATGCTCCGGCTGTAACTGGAAAGCTAGGACTATTTGTGTCACCTATTAAAATAATATCACCATCATGACACAACCCAATATTGGCAATATTTGTATATGGAGGCACATTAATATAATACTGGCGATCATAAAACCCAGTTGACGTAAAGCGTCGCATGTAAACTCCGACACTACTCATAATATATATATAACCAGATTCATCGACAACGAGACGCTGAGCATACGGGTCCGAATATCCTAGAAATGTACTCCATACTGCGTTACCAGTTTCTACATTAAACATAGACAAGCCATTATCTATTCTCCGTTATACGTTGTATCATATGCTCCATATGTGGTAGGAAATTGGAAGAGCGCGTCTTACTTAAGACTATGAGATTGTTTTGTGTTTGTTATTGCAAGTCTTACGACTTGATCATCTGCTCCAACGAGATATGTACTCAACAGTAAAACATTCCCTGTCGAATCAAACGCTGCTATAAAGCCATCTCGACCCCCACCATATTGCCACTGAAAGGAGCTGGGCGATACCGGCAGAGAGTTTGACGAAATGTAGCCTGCAACAATGATGATCCCTGTTTGACTGATAACTACGGCACTGCCAGAATCATCTAAGGTGCCGCCTAGATAGCTGCTCCAGGCGAGGGATGATGGATTGTCTGCATATGAAATCTGGGTTATCGTTACAATTATTACTACGATTAGCAGTAAGATGCGCATTAAACACCTTCCCCCAGTGAAATTACAATTGTCTTTGCACGCAGCAGCTATGCATGGCACAACGAGTGAGCGTTGTCAGCAACGGACCTCTCTGTTGACTAGACTGGGCGAGGCATCGATTGCAGAATGACAAGGCGAGCGAACGAGGATTCTCAATCGGGCAGGTGTTGGTCCAGGTAATCAGTGTGATGCCCTATGGCCTCCCACTCAATCCAGCCGACGGCTCCAGCATCGGCCACTGAGGACCGCCACCACGCAGTGAAGAAACCCGTTCGCCGGTCCAAAACAGCGCCCCAAACACCCCCAGCGCCCACCAACTCGCATCAGCCTGTACCCGCCGTATTTAGCTTACAAATGCGGCTTTTCGCATATGTGGCGTCGGACCCCGATGGGCTGTCAATCAAAGTGAAATCGGCCCAGGAAAGAGATTCAGAGAGCCTACGGGACACGATTTCGCGCCCAGCCGACCTCTCTCCGCACCTCTCGATTCCGACACCCCCGCAGCCCAAAATCTCGGTCCCGTAAGTGCCGTAACCCCAACCAAATACAAAGGCCCCGATCTACCCAAGACCGGGGCCTCCGTCAACATCTCTGTAACTCGTTGCTAAACTATAACTTGTTGGCTCCCCGGGTAAGGCTGCTCTGCGTGACGGAAAAGAGAGATGCCCGATGTTGCCGCACCTATGCAAATTACCGCAACTGTCATTTCACTGCTTAACCTGCCCTCATGCCTAGATGGGGATTCAGTAGGGACTCCGGTCCCGACTACGGCCAGGGCAATATCTCCGTCAAGTTGACGAACCCGTTGCCGTCGTGCCGGTACAGGCCGGTATCCTCCGACCCAAATCCGCCCCTCGCGGTCCTCGTAGGTGCACTGCACGGCCGGGCTGAGCATTCCGTCTCCGTCGCCGAACCGTCGGAAGGATTCGCCGTCGAACCGGTACACCCCGAAGTGTTCGGTCGGGAACCAGATGTTGCCGGCGCCATCGATGAAGAGGTCCCAGGCTTCGTCGCCCTGCACGCCGTCCGCGGGGCCGAAGGTGCGTGAACTCCCCGTCCTTCAGGCGGCATACGCCGTTGTGGTGCGTCGCGAACCAGAAGCTCCCGTCCCGTGCCTCGACGATGTCGTTCACCGCGTTCCCGCACAGTCCATCCGCGGTCGAGATGTTCTCCAGCTTCGTGCCGTCCCAGACGAAGACGCCGCCGGTGGTGGCGAACCACATCCGGCCACGGCTGTCCTCGATGATGCTGTGGACGATGCGGGAACTGGTCACGCCACGCGAGTAGTCGGGCTCTGTCTCGGGCAGGTCGAAGGGTGTGAAGGTCCGGCCGTCGAAGGTGCCGGTACCCGCGAGGGTCCCCACCCAGAGGGTCCCCTTGCTGTCGATGGTCAACGCCCGGACGTCGTTGCCGCCCAGGCTGACCAGGTCATCCACGAGCCTGAAGTTCGTGAATGAGTCCCCCGTCAGCCGCTCAGGCCGCCGTTAGTGCCGAACCAGACGATGCCGTCGGCGCCCTCGACGATGCCACGAAACGGCCTCGCCTCCGGAAGCCCTCGCGCACGTTGAACCCCTGCAACGACCCGCCGTCGTAACGGATGACCCCATCGCCGTTGGTGCCGAACCACATGTCACCGCGGTGATCCTGGTGGATGCGGCGGACGAAGTCGCTGATCTGGCCTTCCGAGGAGAGGATCGTGCGGGGCTGGGCCTTGATGGCGCCGGCGTGTCAAGCGACACCCACCCTTACGCACTAAGGCGACATCCACATTTACGCACCTTCCCCCCAGTGATCTGACAGCGAGACATATGGTTACCGGGCTACCCCCCTCTCTGGGCGACGGCCAGCGTTCCGCTCACGCCTGCTGAGCCACCAGCCGCTCCAGATCCCGCAGCCGGTAGCTGCGCCCCTTGATATCCAGGACGTGGCTGTTGTGCAGCAGCCGGTCCAGGATCGCGGTGGTCAGCACCTCGTCGCCGGCCAGGATCTCGGGCCAGTCCCGGATCCCCTTGTTGGTCGTGATCATGATGCTGCCGCGCTGGTAACGGAAGCTCACCAACCTGAAGAACAGACTCGCCTCCTGCCTGGTCATCGGCTCGAACCCGACCTCGTCGATGATCAGCAACGAGGTCGACAGGTACTTCTTGCCGCGCAGGCGCCCCGGCGGCAGGTCCGCGTCGCGCCGCAGGGCGGCCAGCAGCTCCTCGAGCCGGTAGAACGCCACCCCGAAGCCGTTCTCGACGGCCTTGATCCCCAGGGCGACCGCCAGGTGGGTCTTGCCGACCCCTGGCGGCCCCTGGATCAGCAGGGTGCGGTTCTCGCGGATCCACTGGCAGGTGCCGAGGGTCTCGATCCGGCTGCGTTCGACGCTCGGCTGGAAGCTGAAGTCGAACCCGGCGATGGTCTGGCCGGTGGGCAGCCCGCTCAGCTGCAGGCAGGTGCGCACGCGGCGTTCCTCGCGGTACCTCAGCTCGGCGTCGAGCAGGCCGTCGAGGAAGCGGTGCGGTGAGCAGTCGTCCTTGACGGCGGTGGTGATCATACCGTCGAGAGCTGCTCGGCGGCGTGCTGCAGGCCGACTCGGACGAGCCGGTCGCGGGTGGCGTCGAGATCGACCTTGGGTGCCGCGACGGCGGCGGCGGTCTTGGTGCTCATCGCGCCACCTCCGCCAGGGCCGCGTACAGGTCGACGGGCCGGTGCTGAGGTGCGATGGCCATGATCTCCTGCATCCGCCGCCCGAGCTTGCCCAGTGGCGGCGGGGCGAGGACCCGCTCCGTAGACTCGCCCTCGTAGCACCGCGGATCGATCACCAGCCGTTCACGACTGTGGCGGGGGTACTCGATGATGATCCGGCCGTCGGCGTACACCTGCACCGTGCGGGCGCAGCCGCGCACCTCGACCCGCCGTCCGGCCCACGCCAGCGGCACCGCATACTGCCGCCCCTCGAAGGCGACCAGGCAGTCGATGCTCACCGGCCGGGTCACCGCGATGTCGAACGGCTCGGGCAGCAGGGGGACCGCCTGCAAGTACGGCTTCTCCTGCTCCCACGCCTCGATCACCGAGGTCCCGGTGACCGGGCAGGTCCGCCGCTCGGCCTCCTTGAGCCCCTGCGCGTCGGTCCACGCCTGCAGCTGCTCGAGGCTGTCCCAGTGGCGCCGCGTCACCTCCTGCCAGCGCCGGTCGTCCCGGTTGCCCCGTTCGACCTTGCCCTTGTACGCCGGGCAGCGGGGCGGGCAGGCGTCGATGTGGAAGCGCACCGCGAGGGCGTAGCGACGGTAGCTCTCGTTGATCGTCCCCCAGGCGCCGGCGCCGCGGCTGACGGCGGTCTTCTCGTTGTCCACCCGCATCGTCGCCGTGACGCCCTCGACCCGGCGGAACGCCTCGTTGTGGACGTGGTGCCAGGCCAACTGGTCCTTGCGCAGCGACCAGACACGGGCCGAGAACCGGCAGTGGCTCAGGCGCATGTTGAACAGATAGCCGTAGTGTGCGCGGCCGCCGATCAGCACCCGCGGCCACTCGCTCCAGTCGACCTGGGACTGGGCGCCCGGCGGGGTCTCGACGCGGCGGCGGGCCCGCAGCTTCGGTCGGGGGAGCCGGGAACGGAAGTAGCGCTGGACCGAGCGCAGGCTGCCCTGGTAGCCGTGCTCGCTCACCAGCCAGTCATGCAAATCAGCTAGGTTGACCGGTGCATCGTCCTGGTCGGACAGATAGTGGGCGATGGCCTCGGCGCGTTCCTCGGCCAGGAACGGCTGCCGGGCTCGGCCGTCGGTGTCGCCTGCGGACTGGCGGCGTAGGTGATAGCGGATGGCGCCTTCGGAGACGCCCAGGAGCCGGGCGATCTCGCGCTTAGGTAACTCGCGGCCCGCCAAGTGCTTCAGAGTCATGCGTGCCTCCTGATCCAATCGCATGCCGGGCCCCTCTCGTTGCGGAGGAGTCTGACCGGCCTGCGGCCCTGGTGTCAGGAGAAAAGGTGCGTAAGACTGGCCGTCGCTTTAGCTACAGGATGGGGTGTCGTTCTACAAGGAATCGAGGAGGCAGAGCTCGTCCTTTGGTGAGATCCCGACTTGTCCCACCCACATATCCCCTAGCTCCCATTTCCCGACACTCTCGAACGCATGGGAGTAGAGATGCAGCTGTCCTGGGTGGCCGCGGCGGGGATAGTGGAGGATCCAATAACCGCAATCATCGTCCTGACAGACTCCGCTCAGGACATTCTTGCCGCCGCCGCTCCATACCTGACCGCGCCCCAGACCCATATCGATCGGCCGGCCGACCTCGTGGCTGAGGGTGATCTCGTAGGCGAATCCGTCGTTCAGGTCGAAGGCGACGGCCGACAGATCGTCGCGTCCCGGAGGCGGCGCGACCAGTTGCCAATTCCTGTTCATGCCTGAAGGCAGTTGAAACGTCGCGGCATCGTCGCGGCCATGATTCCAGTGGACCGTTGTTCGGCTCTCATATCGACTGATGAGAGCGATCTTGCCGCCGATGCTGAACGGGGATGAGCCGGCCGGCAGATCATGGACGCTTTCCTGAAACGTGCCGGCCAACGAATAGATGTCGAAGTGACTCATCTCGTAGATGCGTATTTCATGCGCATCGACACAGAGGCCCAGCGGACTGTCAAGTTCGCCGGGCCCCGCTCCCTGCCTGCCAAAATATTTCTGGAGTTTCCAGTGATCGTCGAATACGGATACATCGTTCGACCCACAATTAAGAACGTAGCATTTCCCATCTTCACCCCATGCGAAATCGCAGGGATCGTCCAGAACAGGCACCTCGTCCAATCCGATCACCAGCTTGGCTATAAGCGTTGAGCCTGAAGCCGTACTGGTATAAGCCGCCATCACCACGATCATTGCCATGAAGTTTCGAAGTACGGGAATAGAAAGGAGCCTCGGGGAATGGTGCATTTCGTTCCTCCACTTGGTGGATCAGTGTGGCATATCTCGCGAATCTACTAGGTGCAAGCACCTCCCCCGTCGCACAGATTGATATATGTGTAGGATCCGTCGGCATTGACATCACGCACTTCCCATCCGCCGCTTCCGCCACAGCACAGAATGGCGGGATGGCGAAGGGCCACGACTTTGGCGTCAGCATCGGCTGCAAACATCGGAAACAAAATCAGAAACAAGGGTAGTACAACGAGTTTTTTCATGAAATTCTCCTCCTAGACGGAATGATACGATCACTGATTCCCCGAGGCATATAGAATCTCCCCCCCCCCCCCCCCGCATAGTGTCAACCTCCGATTCTTGATTTATTCCCCACTTCCCGCACATCACATGATTACACAACCATCGATTCCCCATGCGAGTCAAATCGAGCATGTCAAACAACTGACGGCCAAGCCGTGTTAGAAAGGCGCTATCGAATCAGGTTAGCAATTCACATGCTTGCCGCACTTAGCTACATCACTTCATCCATGCTGTTTCGACTTCTGCTTGCACTTCCCGACTACATGCCAGACACTCATCCTGATGTCACCGTATCCGATGAGACTTCGCCATTCTTTGATAGGTGTCAGTTTAGCGCGAAGTACATCGAAGCGATTCCACACAACCGCCTGAACGGCACGACCTTGGAGACGGGCGCCCGCATTCGTACCATCGAGAGCAACATTTCCCATCGGGGTCCGTCCTGAACCGCTCTATCCGCATCACCCCCGTCCCGAGGAGTCGCGATGCCCCGCGCCACGTCCCTGACCACCCTGTGCCTGCTCTGCCTGCTCGCCGTCGCCGCACCTGCCGCCGAGGTCCCCCACGTGGTCAACGGCGCGACCCCCGCCCACGGCGTGACCGACGTCCGCCTGCAGGAGACGTGGCGCGTCGGCGGCGAGGACGACGACGCCAACCTGTTCGGGGTCGTCGCCCAGATCATCGCCGACGAGAAGGGCAACCTCTACGTCCTGGACGGCCAGCTGTCCGAGGTCGCGGTCTTCGCGCCCGACGGCCGGCGCACCGGCACCCTCGGCCGCGAGGGCGAGGGCCCCGGCGAGTTCCGCCGCCCGGCCGACGCCTTCTTCCTGCCGGACGGCAAGCTGGCCGTGGTGCAGGTGTTCCCCGGCAAGATCGTGCAGCTCGACCGCGCGGGGAACCCCGCGGGCTCGTTCCCCTTCCAGGCCGGCGACCCCGCGGCCGGCGGCTTCGCGGTGCTGGTCGGCGGCAGCAGCCGCGGCGGCACCACGGCGCTGTGCGGCATCCGCCAGACCTTCGCCGCGGGCAAGCTGAACCAGACCTACTTCCTGGACGGCGTGCGCGCCGACGGCTCGACGCTGGGCACGATCGCGTCCAAGACCGCCGTGCAGGACTTCGGCAACATGGTCCTGGACGAGCTGGCCGTGGACTTCGTGTGGACGCGCTGGGGCCTCGCGCCCAACGGCGAGGTCTACGCGGCGCCCCACCGCGACCGCTACCTCGTGGAGCGGCACGCCGCGGACGGCAAGCTGCTGGGCACCTTCGAGCGCCCCTACGCGCCGCTGGCGCGCGACCGCGCCGACCACGACCGCGCCGAATCGCTGCTGAAGGCCCAGGCCCGCAACTACCCGGTGCCGCCGCCGGTCAAGGTGGCCGACGCCGAGCCGCACATCCAGAGCCTCACCGTGCTCGCCGACGGCACGGTCTGGGTGCTGTCCGGCCGCGGCCAGCGCGGCCAGCCCGACGGCGTGATGCTGACCTACGACGTCTTCGACGCGCAGGGCGTCTTCGACCGCCAGGTCCGCGTCCATGCCGACGCCGACGGCCTCAAGGACCAGCTGTTCCTGATCTCGCCGGACCGGGCCGTGCTGGTGCTCAACTACTGGGACGCGTTCCTGGCCGGCATGGGCGCCGGCGAGCAGACCGACGCGGCGGCCGACGTCGCCCCCATGGAGATCATCAGCTGCAAGATCGTGCGCTGAACCGGCGCCCAGGCGCCCGCAGACGGGAGACGCTCTTGAAGAACCGCATGATGAACCTCGAAACCGCAGCGCCGCTCACGCTCCTGCTGCTGCTGGCGCTGGCCGGCTGCGCCGGCGACAAGGCCGGCGACGGCGCCGCCGGCGCCGACAGCACGGCGGCGGCGGCCGCCGCCGACACCGCCGGCGCCGAGGCCGACGAGCCCAAGCGCGAGAAGGCCATCAAGGTCGACGTCGGGGCCGTGCACCGGGGCGCCCTGGTGATCCCCGTCTTCGCCGACGGCGTGCTGCGCACCACCAAGACCGTCGAGGTCCGCAGCCAGCTCGGCGGGGAGCTGACCGAGGTCCTGGTCCGCGACGGCGACCGCGTGCGCGCGGGCCAGGTGCTGGCCCGCCTCGACCCCCGCCCCTACCGGCTCGCCCTGGAGGAGAGCCGGCTGCGCCACCTGCGGGCCCTGGGCCAGATCGCGGCCGAGGACGAGGAGCAGGTCGACGACCCCGCGGCCATGACCGAGTTCCTGGCGCGGCGCGACGAGCTGCAGGCCCGGCGCGACCGCGGCGAGCTCGACCCCGCCGCGCACGCCGCGCAGCTGCTGGACCTGGAGCTGACCGCGCTGAAGGCCGGCGCCTTCCGCCGCGACGCCGCCGCCCAGCGCACGGGCCTGGCCGAGGCCCGCATCGCCGAGGAGCGCGCCCGGCTCGACCTCGAGCACGCCGAGATCCGCGCCCCCTTCGGCGGCGTGGTCAGCAGCCTGACCGCCGTCAAGGGCGCCAACGTCTCGGTGGGCCAGACGGTGGGCACCGTCTCGGACAACACGCGCCTGGAGGCCGTGGTCAACGTGCTGGAGGCCGACCTGGGCGAGCTGGCCGAGGGCAGCGCGGCCCTGGTGGCGGTGCCGGCGGTCGGCGACACGATCCGGGCGACCGTCGACGTGATCAGCCCCACGCTCGACCAGGCGAGCCGCACCTGCCAGGTGCTGATCCGCTTCGCCAACCCGGACGGCCGCTTCCGCCCCGGCATGTTCGCCCGGGCCGAGGTGGCGGCGCGCATCCACCGCGACCTGCTGCTGGTGCCCCGCGACGCCGTGCTGACCCGCGACGACCGGCCCCTGGTCTTCAAGGCCGCGGACGACCGCGCCCAGTGGCTGTACGTCGACACCGGCCGCCAGAACGCCGCCTGGATCGAGATCCTGGCCGTGCACAGCGGCGGCTCGCTGGAGCCGGGCGACCTGGTGGTGGTCAGCGACCACCTGACCCTGGCCCACGAGGCCAAGCTGGACGTGCGCCGCACCGTGCCGACCGACGACCGCTGGGCGGCGGCGGCCGGCGGCGAGGCGCCATGATCCGCGGCGCCGTCGCGCGCCCGGTCGCGGTCCTGATGGTGTTCGCGGGCCTGCTGGTGGTGGGCGTGCAGTCCTACCGCCGCCTGCCGGTGGACCTGCTGCCGAGCATCAACTACCCCAACCTGACGGTCATCACCGAGTACCCCGAGGTGCCGGCCGACGACCTCGCCCGCCTGGTCACCCAGCCGCTCGAGGAGCGCATCACCGGCCTGGCCGGCGTGCGCCAGGTGGTCTCGCGCACGCGCGAGGGCGCCAGCACCGTGACGGTGCAGTACGAGTGGGGCACGGCGATGGACTTCGCCAACCTGCACCTGCGCGAGGCCGTGGATCAGGTCTCCAACCGCGAGGACTTCCCCGACGGCGCCGACCGCCCGCTGATCCTGCGCTGGGACCCGGGCGCGCGCCCCGTCGCCATCATGGTCCTCGAGGGCGACGACGACATGGCCGAGATGACCCAGTTCTGCGAGGAGGTCGTCAAGCCCGCGCTGGAACAGGTCGACGGCATCAGCCAGGCCGAGGTGATCGGCGGCCGCGAGCGCGAGATCCTCGTGCGCCCCGACCCCGACAAGCTGCGCCTGTACGGGCTGACGATGGCCGACCTGCGGCAGTCCCTGGCCCTGAGCAACGTCAGCTTCCCCGGCGGCCGCGTGCGCAAGGGCCCGCTGCACCTGCCGCTGCGCATCCTGGGCGAATTCGAGTCCCTCGACGACATCCGCCGCACCGAGATCCCCACGCGGCGCGCCGGCCTGATCACCGTCGGCGACGTCGCCGAGGTGCTCGACACGGTCAAGGAGCCCGAGGGCCTGACCCTGATCGGCGGGCAGGAGGCGGTCTCGCTCCTGGTCTACAAGGAGGTGGGCGCCAACACCATCCGCGCCACCGCCGAGGTCGACCGCATCCTGGAGGTGCTGCGCGGGCAGTACCCCGACTTCAAGTCGCGCTTCGTCTACCGCGACGCCGACTTCGTGCAGGAGAGCTTCCGCGGCCTGACGGGCTCGCTGCTGTCGGGCGCCGCGCTGGCCTTCCTGGTGCTGTTCTTCTTCCTGCGCGAGTGGCGCAGCCCCATCGTGGTCAGCCTGTCGATGCCCGTCAGCATCGTCACCGCCTTCGCCTTCATGCACGCCTTCGGGGTGAACCTCAACCTGATGTCCCTCGGCGGCCTCTCGCTGGCGGCGGGCATGCTGGTGGACAACTCGATCGTCGTGCTGGACAACATCAAGCGGCACCTGGCCGAGGACGCGCCCGGCGCGTCGGTGGCCGCGACCTGCGCCACGGCGACGCGCGAGGTCGCCATGCCGGTGCTGGCCTCGACGCTGACGACCGTGGCCGTCTTCTTCCCGGTCATCTACGTGCCGGGCATCGCCGGCGAGTTCTTCCGCGACCAGGCCATCACCGTGACCATCGCGCTGCTGGTCTCGGTGGCCACGGCCCTGCTGCTGCAGCCGACGCTGTCGGCGCGCATGCTCAAGGCCGGGGCCGAGCACCCGCGCGGGATCTTCCGCCTCGGCGACAACCTGTTCGAGGGAGCCTACCGGATCTACCACACCGGCCTGGTGAAGGTCATGGACCGCAAGGGCCCGTTCTACGCCTGGCTGGCCCTGGGCGCTGGCCGCGGCCGCGGTCCTGTCGCTGGGGATCCCGCGCTCGTTCCTGCCCGCGCGCAACAGCGGCGACTTCTCCCTCTCCCTCGAGCTGCCCAGCGGCACGCCGCTGGAGGCCACCGGCGAGGTGGCGGCCGCCGCTCTGGCCGTCGGAGCTGGCCGCCATGCCCGAGGTGGCGACGGTCTTCTCGCAGGTCGGCCAGACGGAGCGGACGCTGGCCGCGCTCAAGGACTACACCGCCGCCAACACGGTGCGGCTGCGGGTGCTGCTGCACCCGGCCCGCGACGGCGCCGAGCGCATGGCGCGCGTCAAGGACCGCCTGCGGCCGCGGCTCGCGCGGCTCGCGGGCACCGTCGCCACCTATCACGACGAGGGCATCGGGCTGCAGGAGATCCTCGCCAGCGGCGAGGCGCCCTTCAACCTGGGCGTGGTCGCCGAGCACGCCGGGGACGCCGTGTCGGTGGCCGAGGAGCTCATGCGGCGCCTGCCCGGCGTGCCCGGACTGGTCGACCTGGAGATGGACCGCGTGCTGGGCAACCCCAGCGTGGAGGTCAGCATCGACCGCGAGGACGCCCTGCGGCACGGGCTGGACCCCGACACCCTGGCGCGCGAGCTGCAGGCCCGCGTGCAGGGCGTGGTCGCCACCACCTTCAACGAGGTCGAGCAGCGCATCGACATCGCGGTGCGCCTGCCGCTGGAGCGCCGGCGCGACCTCGACGGCGTGCTGGCCTCGCCGGTCCGGGTCGGCGAGGGCCTGACCGTGCGCCTGGGCAGCTTCGTGCGCCTGACCGAGGGCCGGCCCGTGCGCGAGGTCGTCCGCCGCGACCAGCGCCGGCAGATCACCCTCAGCGGCGACGTGCAGGGCCGCAGCCTCAGCCGGATCTGGCAGGACGTCGAACGCGAGATCGCCGCCGTGGACAAGCCCGCCGGCGTCGGCTTCGTCCAGGGCGGCGAGCAGGAGGAGATCACCCGCTCGTTCCGCGACCTGGGCTGGGCCCTGCTGCTGTCGGCGCTGCTGGTCTACATGATCCTGGCCGCCCAGTTCGAGTCCTTCGTCGATCCCCTGATCATCACCACGGTGCTGCCGGTCGGCGTGCTGGGCGCCGGCCTGGCCTGCGCGATCTCCGGGCAGTCCATCAACATCATCTCGCTGATCGGCCTGGTGGCCCTGCTGGGCATCTCCGTCAACGACGCCATCGTGAAGGTCTCGACCATCCGCCAGCTGCGCGAGGAGGGGATGTCGGGGCGCGCCGCCGTGCTCGAGGCCGGCCGCCTGCGCTTCCGCCCCATCATGATGACGAACCTGACCACGGTGCTGGGCCTGATCCCGATGGCCATCGGCCTGGGCACCGGCGCCCAGGTCCAGCGGCCGCTGGCGGTGACCATCCTGGGCGGCCTGACGATCTCCACCGTGGTGACGCTGTTCCTGACGCCGACGCTTTACGAGATCCTGCACCGGCGCCTGGACCGCGACTACGAGGGAAAGGCCGGGGCCTGACGTGATCCGGCGCTTCGTCGACCATCCCGTCGCCACCTGGATGCTGTTCTCGGCCCTGGTGTTCATGGGCCTCTACGCCCTGCCGCGCCTCGAGATCGAGGCGATGCCCGACACCGAGCTGCCCACCCTCTCGGTGACCACGACCTGGATCGGCGCCTCGCCGTCGGCCGTGCTGCGCTCGCTCACCCTGCCCGTCGAGGAGGCCGCGCGCAAGGTCTACGGCGTCGAGGGCATCACCTCCAGCTCGCGCCCCGGCCTGAGCCAGGTGACCGTCGAGTTCCGCCGCGACGTCAACCTGGAGTTCGCGCAGCTGGAGCTCGCCGAGCAGCTGGGCGGGGTGCGCGCCGACCTGCCGTCGACCGCCTCGCAGCCGCGGGTCGTGCCCGAGGTCCCCGAGGAGTTCCGCACCGACGACTTCATGACCGTCAGCCTGATCTCGGACCTGAGCGCCAACGGCCTGCGCGACCGGGCCGAGACCTGGCTGCTGCCCCGCCTGCTGGCCGTGCCGGGCGTCGCCGACGTCGAACTGCAGGGCGGCGCGCTGCCGCTGGTCAAGGTGCTGCTGGACTTCGAGCTCATGGAGCGCTACGCCGTCCACGCCGACGAGGTCTACGCCGCGATCGACGTGCTGGACGACATCCTGCCCGCCGGCGGCGTGCGCCGCCGCGGCCGCGAGATCGCGGTCAGCGTGCAGGACTCGGTGACCGCGCGCATGATCCTGGACACCGTGGTGGCCACCCGCGGCGGCCAGCCGATCGCCCTGTGGCGGCTCGCGTCGCTGGCGCCTTCGTACGACGACCCCACCCACTTCGTGCGCATCAACGGGCGCAACGTGATCCAGGCCTCGATCGCCAAGCGCAGCGGCACCAACGCCATCGCCGTCAGCCGCGACGTGCGCGCGGCGCTGCCGCGGATCCGCGCCGACCTGCCCTTCCCCGTCGACTTCGAGATCGACACCGACAACGGCGAGGAGCTGCGCGGGAAGGTGCGGGAGCTGGTCAACCGCTCGCTGGCGATCCTGGTCCTGCTGTTCCTGCTGCTGGCGGCCGCCCTGCGCCGCGTGCGCTTCACGGCCATCGTCACCGGCTCGATCCTGCTGGCGATCGTGATCTGCCTGTCGCTGTTCTACTTCTTCGGGATCTCGGTGAACTTCATCACCATCAGCGGCCTGACCGTCTGCTTCGGCATGCTGATGGACAACAGCATCCTGGTGCTCGACGCCATCCACCGCCGCGTGCTGGGCCGCCGCGGCGACGTGCGCGACGTCCTGGTCGCCGGCACCCGGGAGGTGGCCTTCCCGATCATGGCCACGACCCTGACCACGGTCGTCGCCTTCCTGTCCTTCATGTACCTCTCCGACCGGCTGGCCGTCTACTACCAGCCCCTGGCCGTGAGCGTGGGCATCGCGATGACGGCCTCGATCTTCGTGGCCTTCGCCTGGATCCCCGTCGCCCTGCGCCCCCTGGCCGAGCGCGAGCTGGCGCAGCCGCGCGCCCCGCCCCCGAGCGCGAGGGCTGGCCCCTGCTGTGGCGCTGGGCGCTGACCGCGGCCGCCCTCACCCTGGTCGCGCTGGCCGCCTTCGCCGCCGTCCGCGACCGCGCGGCCGTCGCGCGCATGCTGCCCTGGTTCGGCGGCGCCCTGGGCCTGATGACGGTGACGGGCGTCTTCGCGGCCTACGTGCGGCGGATCACGGCCTTCCACCTGCGCCGCTGGTGGTACCCCCTGCTGCTGCTGGCGGGCGCCGTCTACGGCGGCTACCACCTCTACCGCCACGAGGTCGCCCACGGCGGCTTCTGGCAGCAGCAGGACGCGGAGACCCTGGTGCTCTACCTCGAGCGCCCGGTCGGCACCGACGTCCTGCTCGCCAGCGAGACGATGAAGCAGTTCGAGGCCGAGCTGGAGCCGGTGCCCGACGGCGTGACCGTCAAGACGACCTCCTGGGACAACCGGGCCTACATGCGCATCGAGTTCGAGGAGCCGATGCTGCGCACGGAGTACCCGGAGCTGTACCGCAACCGCCTGATCCTGCTGGCCGAGGAGCTGGGCGGCATGTTCATCTGGATCAACGGCTTCGGCGACCCCTACCTCAAGGGCGGCGGCGGCGGCGGCATCAGCAACTCGCTGCTGCGGCTCACCGGCTACAACAGCCGCGAGCTGGAGGGCCTGTCGGCCGGGGTCATGGAGCGCCTCGAGCGCAGCCGCCGGGTGCGCAACGTGCGGCTGACCGGCGGCGACCGCTTCGACCGCTCCGACACCGACGAGACGCTCATCGTCATCGACCGCGCCGCGCTCGCGCAGCACCACCTCACCGTGCAGGAGGTCGTGGGCTACCTGCGCCGCCTGCTGGGCATCGAGTTCCCCTGGCACATGATCCTCGAGGGCCGCGACCAGCGCCTGCAGCTGGCCTTCGCCGACGCCGACGACCTCCAGTACGACCAGATCGTCGGCCACACCATGACCACGCTCGCCGGCCAGCGCGTGCGGCTCGCCGACCTCGTGTCGCTGCAGCAGCGGCCGGTGGTGAACTCCATCAACCGCAAGGACCAGCAGTACGCCGTCCAGATCAACTGGGAGTACGTGGGCACCGACCGGATGCGGCAGCACTACCTCCAGGAGATCATCGCCGGCGTCGACCTGCCCTACGGCTACACCGCCGAAGACGTCTCGGGCGAGCAGCTCACCGAGCAGGAGGAGCAGGAGATGAACACGATGCTGTGGCTGACCGCGGCGTTCGTCTTCATCACCATGGCCGCGCTGTTCGAGAGCCTGGCGCTGCCCCTGCTGGTCATGCTGGCGCTGCCGATGGCGCTGTGCGGCGTGATGGCCGTCTTCTGGCTCACCGGCTCGCAGTTCGACTCCTCGGCCCGCATCGGCCTGGTGCTGCTGTTCGGCATCGTGGTCAACAACGCCATCCTGCTGGTCAACCGCTTCCGGCTGCAGCTGCGCGAGCGCCTGGCCGACGGCCACCCCTGGGGCGGCTTGGTGCCCGACGCGCCGCGGCTGGGCGGCGGCGACCTGTGGCGGCTGCCGGCGGCTACCCGCCTGGAGCTGCTGCACGAGGCGATCGTCGGGGGCACGGCCATCCAGCTGCGCTCGATCCTGCTGACCACCGGCACCACGATCGTCGGCCTGCTGCCCCTGCTGGTGCGGATGGACGACGCCCAGGGCAAGGACATCTGGGAGAACCTGGCGCTCTCCAGCATCGGCGGGCTGGCCTCCAGCACGGTGCTGATCGTCGCGGTGATGCCCGTCCTCTACTGGGTGTTCTGCCGCTGCGGCTGGCGGCTGGCGGCGCTGCGCGCCCGCCTGCTGCGGCGCGCGCCGGCCGCCGCGGCCGCGGCCCCGGACGGCGGATCCGGGGCTTGACCGCGTCCCCGGGCCCGGCGATGTTTGCGGCCGACGACGCGACCACCGACCTCCCGACAGGAGCACGACCATGGCCAAGCACATCGACGTCCTGCTGCTCTGCGCCCTGCCCGCCTCCGGCAAGTCCGAGGCGCGGCGCTACCTGGCCAGCCTGAGCGCCGCCGAGTGCGAGCGGCAGTTCGGCATCGGCCAGACCGTCCAGCTGGACGACTACCCCTACGTCCACATGATGCGCCGCGTCAGCCAGGAGCTGCGCGCCCTGGGCTGCGACCCCGCCTTCTTCGACGCCGACAACCTGCCGATGAAGAACCCCCTGGACTGGGGCACGCTCATCGAGCTGCTGAACGAGGACTACGCCGACCTGGTCGCGCGCCGCCGCCCCGCCCCCGCCTGCCCGTCGACCTGGCTCATGGAGCGCTTCGACGCCTGCCGCGCCAAGGTCGGCGCCCCCGCGATCTGGCAGGACCTGCCCGCGGCCGAGCGCGCCGCCCTGATCGAGGCCCTGCGGCCCGAGGCGAAGAAGCTGCTCGACGACAAGGTGCGCGAGGTGCCCGACACGCTGGACGGCAAGACCGTCGTGGTGGAGTTCGCCCGCGGCGGCGGCCAGGGCTCGGCGCTGCCCCTGCGGGACCCCTGGGGCTACCAGTACTCGCTGCGCATGCTCTCGCCGGCGATGCTCGAGCGCGCCAGCATCCTCTACATCTGGGTGACGCCCGAGGAGTCCCGCCGCAAGAACGACGCCCGCACCGACCCCAACGACCCGGGCTCGATCCTGCACCACGGCGTGCCCATCGAGGTCATGCTGGGCGACTACGGCTGCGACGACATGGAGTGGCTGCTGGAGCACACCGAGAAGTCCGACACCGTGACCGTGCGCGCGCACGGCCGCACCTACCACCTGCCCCTGGGCCGCTTCGACAACCGCGTCGACCGCACGACCTTCATCCGCGACCCGCAGGAGTCGTGGTCGGCGGAGAACGTGGCGAAGCTGCAGGCGGGGATGCGGGAGGCGTTCGACAGCATCTTCGCCAACCTCTAGAGAACGGGATCGGCAAAGGGAAGCGGGCGGGGAGCACCCCCGCCCGCTTCCTCTTGCCGATCCCTTGCATCGTCCGTTACGGGTCCAGCGTCACCGTGACGTAGGCGCCGGCGTCGGGATCGACCGTCACCGCGGCGCTCGACCCGCGGGCGCCGGCGGCGGCACCGAAGGCCCAGACCCGGACGTCGCGGTTGATCGTGAACACCTCGACGATGTCGCCGAGACCGTTGTCCACCGCGTAGACGTACCCGAAGGGCAGGCACACCTGCGCCAGGGTGAACCGGCCACGATGGTCGGTGACCGCCAGCGGCGCCACGGCGGCGTCCGCCGCGAACCCGCCGTACTCCTGGAACAGGAGCAGCAGGGTCCACGCGCGTTCTCCGTCATCCGTCACCACGTGGCACTGGTAGGCGCCGTCCGGCAGGATCCGGCCCTCGTCGTCCAACCCGTCCCACGTGATCGCGCTGGTTCCCGCGGGAAAATCCCCGTCGGCGAGCCATCGCAGGATGCTGCCGTCGCAGTAGTCGCTGATCCAGACCGCGGCGTGGCCCGTCTCCCGCAAACCGAATTCGATCGAGGTCTGGGGCTTGTCCTGTTTCCCCGTCATGGGCGGTGTCGTGGCGTACTGCAGGACCACTGAGGCGCCGGCCACCGGCTGGCCTAGGGCATCGACGACCCGACCGCGGATGTCGCTGTTCGTCTCGCCGGGCGGCGTGGCGTCGTTGCAGGCGCCGATCAGCGCCAGGGTCGCGGTCGCGAGCAGGATTCTGGTCAGGCCCATGATCGCGGTCCTTTCCAGGGGAGGAATGTCGTCAGGGGATGTCGGTACAATTTACCACAGCCGCAAGACGACCTCAAGCCTCACCCCACCCCAGCCTCCCGCAACGCCTTGCCCAGCATCTCCAGCGTCAGCGGCTTGGTCAGGTAGGCGTTCATGCCGGCCTTCAGGCAGCGCTCGCGGTCGCCCTGCATCGCGTGGGCGGTGACCGCGATCACGGGCAGGCCGGTCAGCCCGCTCTCGCGCAGCCGGCGCGTGGCTTCCAGGCCGTCGATGCCCGGCAGCTGCACGTCCATCAGCACGCAGGCGTAGGAACCGCCGGACAGCGCCGCCAGGGCCGACTCGCCGTCGGCCACGGCGTCGACGGCGCAGCCCAGCTTCAGCACCATGGTCTGCAGCAGCCGGCGGTTGTCCGGGTCGTCCTCGACCAGCAGGATGCGCGGTCCGTTCATCGCTTCGGCTCGACGACGAGCGGGATCTGCAGGTACGCCGGCGCCAGGCAGGACTTCTTGTCGCAGGCCTGCAGCTCCAGCTCGAGCAGCATCGGGCCGGTCGGCTCGGCGGCCAGGAACCCGCCGACGGTCAGGATCTGGCGCCCCTCGAGCAGCTGCACCGTCTCGCCCAGGAACTTCCCCTGCTTGCCGGCCGGGTACGCCACCTCGGCGCCGAGCAGCGGCAGGCTGTCGAGGCCGGTGACCGCGATGCCGTAGTACTTGGGGTCGCCGTGGGCGTAGAGGTGCCAGTCCTTCTCGATGTCCAGGGTCACGGTCCAGGAGACCGGGTCCCCCACCGCGGCGGTCACGGACTTGGGCTGGACCGTCATCTTCACCACGGACGCGGAATCGCGCAGTCCCTGGGCCGCGGCGGCGGCGGCGAACAGCAGCAGGCAGATCAGCGGCAACGAACGACGGCTCATCGCAGGCTCCTCGGGTTCAGGGTCGCAGCCGGTCGGCCGCGCGGCGCAGCACCGACAGCAGGCGCAGCACGTCCTCGCGGCGCATCTGCCGGTTCTCGAAGTTGACGCGCAGGGCCACGCGCCCGTTCAGGATGGTGTGGCTGAACCAGGCGTCGCCCTCGCGCTCGACCAGTTCCTGCAGATCGCGGTTGAGCTGGTCGATCTGCTCCGGCGTGCGCGGGGCGCCGTCGGGCTCCCAGCGGAAGGTGCAGATCCCCAGGGTGTTGGGCCCGATCAGGCGGAACTCGGGCGCGCTCTGCAGCAGGCCGGCCAGGACCCGGGCCAGCTCGATGTCCTTCTCCACCCAGGCCGCGAAGCGGCGGCGGCCCACGCTCTTGACGGCCAGCCACAGCTTCAGCGCGTTGAAGCGCCGGCTGCCGTGCAGGCCGTACTGGAAGAAGTTGACCCGCTCCCCCATGTGGAAGCTGCGGGGGTCGGGCGCCGCGGCGCCGTCGCCGCGACGCTCCATGTAGTACTCGGGGCGCACCAGGAACGTCTCGCGCAGCAGGTCGCCGTCGCGCACCAGGATGCCGCCCGCCTCGAAGGGCACGTAGAACCACTTGTGCGGATCGACGGTGATCGAGTCGGCGCGCTCGATCCCCTTGAGCATGGGGCGGTACTTCTCGCTGAGCATCACCGCGCCGCCGTAGGCGGCGTCGACGTGGTACCAGCAGTCGTGCGCCGCGGCCAGGTCGGCCAGCTTGTCCAGCTTGTCGATGCTGCCGGTGTTGGTCGTGCCGGCGATGCCGATGGCGCAGCAGGGCACCAAGCCAGCTGCGCGGTCGGCCTGCAGGGCCGCCTCCAGCGCCGCGAGGTCGACGCGGAACAGCCCGTCCACGGGGATCTTGCGCAGCTGGCCGTGGCCGAGGCCCAGCACGTCGATCGCCTTGCGGAACGAGTAGTGCGCCTGCTTCGAGACGTAGAAGCGCAGCTTCGCGGTCGCGGCCAGGTGCGGCGCCTCCTCGGGATCCCAGGTCTCGAGGTTGCGCCCGAGCGACCGGTTCATCGCCAGCTTCAGGCCGGTGATGTTGGCGAAGGAGCCGCCCGGCACCAGGGTGCCGAAGGCCGCGTCGCCCAGGCCGAACAGCGCGCACAGCCAGCGGACGACCCGCTTCTCCACGGCCGTCGCCGCCGGCGCGTTGCGCCACGAGGCGGCGTTCTGGTTCATGGCCGAGGCCAGCGCGTCGGCGAACACGGCCACCGGCAGCGGCGCCGGGTTCATCATGCCGAAGTAGCGGCGGCTGCCGATGGCCATCGAGTTGGGGAAGATCTTGGCGCGGCACTCGGTCAGCAGCTCGGCGCTGGTGGCGCCGTCCTCGGGCAGGTCCTCGGCGAACAGGTCGTCGAGGCCCGCGGGCGAGACCGGCCCGTAGACGCGGCGGCCCTCGAGGCCCTGCAGGTATTCGGCCATGAGATCGACGAAGGCGTAGCCGACGCGGCGGAACTCGTCGTCGTTCCAGTCGCCGTCCTGCCAGTCGCCGCCGGCCCCGTCGGTCAGCCAGTCGTCGCCGCGTCCGGCCATCACCGCCCCCTCGCTTGCGGGTACCTGCCCGCGGCGATCTCCTCGCAGATCACCGCGGCGCCGTGGTCGGCCACGTGCGGCGCCGTGCGGTCGGCCGCCGCGCGCACCTCGGGCGGCGCGTTGCCCATCGCGACGCTGTGGCCCGCCGCCGTGAACATGTCCAGGTCGTTGTAGTTGTCGCCCACGGCCAGGGTGCGCTCGCGCGGCACGCCCAGGGTCTCGGCCAGGAGCGTCAGCCCCGCCCCCTTGCCGCAGTCCGCCTGGTACACCTCGACCCACAGGTAGGATCCCCGCTCCAGCAGGGATTCGGTCAGCACCACGCGCACGCTGTCGCCCAGCTCGGCGCGGATCGCCGCGGCCAGGGGCGCCGCCACCTCGTTGCGGTCGATGGTGCCGATCTCCAGCGCGGCCTCGGGCAGGTGCGCCAGCAGGTCGTCGACCATGCGGATCGCGCCGACCCGGTCGCGGCGGCGCGCCAGGTAGGTGCCCAGCACGCCGTTGGGCTCGATGTTCTCGGTCAGCAGGTCGCCGCCGTCGTCCTCGGTGCCGAAGATCATCGGCAGCGCGCCCGCGGCGCGGAACAGCGCGACCACGCGGCGCAGCTGCTCCCGCTCCAGCCCCGCGTGGCGCAGCAGGCGCGGCGGGTCGCCGCACAGCACCATCGCGCCGTTGAGCAGCACCTGCGGCACGCCGTCCAGCGCCCCGCCGGCGCTGCCCACCACGTCGGCCACCGAGCGGCGGTTGCGGCCGGTGCACAGGGCCAGCACGTGGCCGGCCGCCCGCAGGCTGCGGATGGCCGCCTGCTCGCGGGCGTGGACCACGTCCTCGAACTCCGTGTTCAGCAGGGTGCCGTCGACGTCGAGGGCCACCAGCCAGCGATCCTGTCGTTCCTTGTCGCGCATGCGGGGCAAGATAGCACCCCGGCCCGGGCCTGTCACCCGCGGCGCCCGTTCACGGGCGCCAGGACCAGGCCCGCGGATCCGGCTGCTCGTACGGCGCCACGACGGGCCGGCACAGCCCGCTGAGCGCGCGGGCGGCGGGCCGGCCGTTGGGCAGCACCTCGTCGCGCCGGAAGTCGAAGGCGCCGCTCAGGGGCCGCCCGTTGCGGGCGCGCCCCAGCGCGACGCCGTTCAGGCCGTTCTCCCGCGGATCGGCCGCGCCCTCGACCCTGGCCAGGACGAAGGCCTCGGTCCAGGTGTCGTCGAGCTTCTTGCCCAGGAGCCGGTCGACCAGGCCGTCGGCGTCCAGGATCACGTGCCCGGCCTCGAGGCGCAGGGCGTGCATCGCGCCCACGCGCAGCTCGGGGCCGTCGGGGCCGTCGACCCGCACCGAGGTGCCCGGCAGCACCCATTCCAGCGCCTCCAGGACCCGCGACACGTGCAGGGTGCCGGGGTGGTAGCCCAGGATGCTGTAGGGCAGCGGGCGGGCGAGGTCGGCGTCGAGTTCCACCCGCCAGCGCCGGGTCGCGCGCCGGTCCCGGTGCGTGGGCTGCAGCGCCGGCGGCACCTCACGGCGCTCCATGAGCACGACCGACTCGACCGGCAGCTTGCTGCGCCGGCCCGTCGCGGCCAACCGGGCGGCCAGCTCCCGTCCCGTCCAGACGCCCAGCGAGTCCCCCTCGGCCAGCGCCACGCAGAAGGCGAAGAAGGGGTCGCGCACCTCGGGCTCCGCCGCCGCCGCGGGCGCGCCCCAGAGGTGGTCGTCGCCGCTGCGGGCGGGCCCGGCGGCGAGCAGGAGCGCCGCCAGCAAGGCGGCCGCAAGTCGCGAATTTCCCATGCGTGGCGGTCCCTTTCGGTCTATCCTGGCGGCGGCGCGGCCGTGGGGGCCGCGGAAGGCGCGAGGCACGGAGGCAAGATAGCATGGCAGACCACGTCAGGGAATCTTCGCGGGGACTGGCGCCTTTGGGCCTGTTCCTGGCCGTCGGCCTGATCGTTTCGGCCTGGATCGGCGCGGATGCCCTGCGCGACGTCCGCCCCTCGGGGCAGGCGATCGTGGTGAAGGGCTACGCCGAGCGCACGGTCACCTCCGACCTGGCCACCTGGTCGGGCAACTTCTCGTACCGCGCGGCGTCGCTGGCCGAGGCCTACCAGGGCCTCGAGCGCGACCGCGCGAAGGTGCAGGCCTTCCTCGCCGCCCGCGGCCTGCCCCAGGGCGCCGTGATCCTGCAGCCGGTGATGACCGAGACGCTCCAGCGCGTGTCGGAGGCCGGCCACATGACGAACGTCGTGGAGGGCTACGTGCTGCGCCAGCAGGTGCGCGTCGAGTCCGCCGACGTGAAGCTGGTGGAGGCCGTCGCGCGCGCCGCCACCGACCTGATCAAGGACGGCGTCGCCTTCGAGTCCTGGCAGCCCGAGTACTTCGTGGCGCACCTGGACGCCTTCAAGCTCGAGTTGCTGGGCGAGGCCACGCGCAACGCCCGCGAGCGCGCCGAGATGCTGGCCGGCAACAGCGGCAGCAAGGCCGGCAAGCTGCAGTCGGCGAGCCAGGGCGTCTTCCAGATCACGCCGGCCAACTCGACCATGGTCGACGACTACGGCACCTACGACACCTCGACCATCGAGAAGGTCGTCAAGGCCGTGGTGACCGTCTCCTACGGCATCGACTAGCTCCCCCGGCGCCGCCCGACCTCTCGCGGGCCGTCCCCCCTCGGGGACGGCCCTTCCTCGTCGCGGTCCGGCCTTTCCTCGGCTTGTCGATGCCTTCCCGGCGCGGCGTTTGCTGCTTCCGCCCGGAGCCCCCTTTCCCGAGGTGCAAGCCATGCGTAGCGCAACGATCCGTGGCATTTCGCCGTGGCGCGGCCGCCTGCCGGCCCTGGCGGCGGCCGCCGCCCTGCTCGCCGCCGCCGCGGCCGGAGCGGCCCCGAGCGCCGTCTCCGCGCCCGATACCCTGGACAGCCGCCCGCCGCTCGTGGCGGTCCTCTCCCCGGCCGGCGGCGAGACGCTGCAGGCCGCCGACCAGGAGACGCTGCGCTGGAGCGTGGACGAGTCGAGTTGGGGGGCTGCGCCCGCCGCGATCACCGTCACGGTCTTCGACGGCGCCGAGGTGCTCGCCCAGGCGCTCGTCCCGCCCGATCCCGACGGCACCTACGCGTGGGTCTGGACCGTGCCGGACGCCTCGACGACGTCGGCCGTGCTGGCGGTGGAAGCCGCCGACCGCTTCGGCTGGATCGGCGCCGACCAGGGCGGCGTCTTCGAGATCGAAGGCAGCGGCACCGGAACGCCGCCGTCGCCGACGAGCGATCGCCTCGGCCCGGTGCACCCCAACCCCTTCAACCCCGGCACCACCGTGGCCTTCAACCTGCGCGCCGCGGCCGCGATCGACCTGACGGTCTTCGACGTGCGCGGGCGCGAGATGGCCACCCTCGCGCAGGGCGACCGGCCGGCCGGCCGCCACACCGCGGCCTGGGACGGGCGCGGGCCCGACGGCCGCGCCGCCCCGAGCGGCACTTACTTCGCGCGCCTGAGCGTGCGCGGCGCCGACCGCCGCGACGAACTGACGGCGCGGCTCACCCTGGTGAAGTAGCGGGAGGCCCCGAGATGACGACCCGCAAGTTCCGCCGGAGCCTCCTGCTGCTGGCCGCGCTGGCCGCCGCCCTGCCGCGGCGCCCTGCTGGCGGGCGCTACGCGCGGCACCGGCGCGCCCCGCACCGTCGCACCGGCCGAGGGCACCGGCGTCGGCGAGCTGCAGGCGCAGGCCCGCGACCTGGCGGCGGGCGCCGCGGCCCGACGCACGCCGCGCTACCGCGAGCTGCTCGCGGCGAACACCGGACCGCAGGGCGCCCTGAACCGGGACGCCTCGCTGCTGCTGGTCGGCACCGAGCGGGGCCGGCCCCTGTTCCTGCAGACGCTGAACCTCGTCGCCGCGCAGACCGTCGGCGCCGACCGTCTCTGGCCGGGCGGAGCTGCTGGCCTGGACCTCGACGGCGCCAACGCGGCCGGCGAGTTCGCCCTGTGGGACGCCGGCGCCGCCATGGTCGGCCACCAGGAGTTCGGCGGCCGCACCGTCGTGCGCGACGGCGCCCCGTCGGTCCACTACCACGCCACGCACGTGGCGGGCACGCTCAACGCCGCCGGCGTCGATCCCCTGGCGCACGGCATGTCGCCGGCCGCGTGGCTGGACAGCTACGACTGGACCGACGACGAGTCCGAGATGGCCGCGTCCGCGGCGCAGGGCCTGCTGATCTCCAACCACAGCTACTCGTTCGTCGCGGGCTGGTACTACAACAGCACGCAGTCGGCGTGGTACTGGTACGGCGACGTCGCCGTCAGCCAGACCGAGGACCCCGGCTTCGGCATCTACAGCAGCTACTCGCAGGAGTGGGACCAGACCGCCCACGACGCCCCGTTCTACCTGATCGTCTGCGCCGCGGGCAACGACCGCGCCAACTACGGCCCCGGTCCCGGCGGCCTGCACTACTACTGGGACACCGGCCTGGACGACTGGGCTCAGAGCACGACCACGCGCGAGCAGGACGGCGGCGCCGACGGCTTCGACTGCATCCCCTACCGCGGCACCTGCAAGAACGTGCTGACCGTCGGTGCGGTCCTGGACGTGCCGGGCGGCTGGACCCAGCCCGCCGACGTCGTGATGTCCTCGTTCAGCAGCTGGGGGCCGACCGACGACGGGCGCATCAAGCCCGACGTGGTGGCCAACGGCGTCGGTTTGTACAGCTGCGGCACCGCCAGCAACACGAGCTACGCCAGCTACAACGGCACCTCGATGGCGAGCCCCAACGCCGCCGGCTCGCTGCACCTGCTGGCCCAGCAGTGGCGCGACGTCCACGGCGGCCAGACGGCCCGCTCGGCCACGCTCAAGGCCGTCGTCATCCACACCGCGAGCGAGGCCGGCGCTGCGACCGGCCCCGACTACGCCTACGGCTGGGGCCTGCTGGACGCCGAGGCCGCCGCCCTCTTGATCGCCGGCGACGCCGCGTTCCCGTCGCGCGTCACCGAGGCGACGCTGGCCCAGGGCGAAGCCGACACGCTCGTGATCTGGAGCAGCGGCGCGGGACCGGTCACCGCGACCCTGGCCTGGAACGACCCGGCCGGCCCGGCGCAGCCCTGGACGCTGAACCCGACGCAGACCGTGCTGGTCAACGACCTCGACCTGCGGATCGAACGCGTGAGCGACGCCCAGGTCACCCGGCCCTGGACCCTGGACCCGGCCACGCCGGGCGCCTGGGCGGTCCGCGGCGACAACGTGCGCGACAACGTGGAGAAGGCCCAGACCGCCGCGGTCCAGGCCGGCGCCTACCGGATCATCGTGCGGCACAAGGGGACGCTCAGCGGCGGCAGCCAGGCCTACTCGCTGGTGGCCGGCGGCGCGGAACCGCCCGTGGTGAGCAACGTGGCGTTCGTGCAGAGGAGCGACGGCTCGGGCCTGGTCGACGTGAGCTACGACCTGGCCGATCCCGACAGTCCCGCCTTGAACGTGCTGGTCGAAGCCTCGGACGACGGCGGGACCACCTGGAACCTGTCCGTGAACTCGGTGACGGGGCACGTGGGTTCGGGGGTCGCGGCGGGCGCCGCGCGTGCCGTCGTGTGGAACTTCGGCGCGGACCATCCGGGAGCCGTGCTGCCGGCGGTCGTGATCAGGGTCACGGCCGGCGACGGTCCCTGAACTCGGGGTCGGGCAGCCAGATCTGCTCGCCCAGCGCGGCCTCGAGACCGTCGAGGTGGGCCAGGACCTCGTCGAGCCGGTGCGACGCCAACTCGGCGCGCTTGCCCGCCAGGCCCAGGCGCTCCCAGACGCGCGCGGAGTCCGCGCCCGCCGTCTGGCGCCGCAGCTCCCGCAGCCGGTCCACGACGCGGCGATCGAAGCGCTCGGCGCGCACGCCCGGATGGATCTCGCCGCGCAGGTCCCGCAGCGCGGTGTTCGCGCCGGGGCGCAGCGCCGCCCCGTTGTCCAGCGCCAGCAGCCGCACCTCCCCCAGGTCCCACAGCGGCATCGCCGATCCGCCGCCCTGCCGCCGGCGCTCGCCGCCGTCGCACCAGACGTGCAGGTTGCCGCCGGCGAAGCGGTCGTCCTGCCCCATCAGCGCATCCAGCAGCATGATGTCCGCGAGGTCGGCGGCGAGCCGCCGGGCCGGCAGGCGTCCGAGGTGGATGCCCGTCGGTTCCTGCAGCGCGCTCACCTGTGACACGGCGACGGTCCCGTCGCCGGGCGGCGGGCCGCCGGCGCGCAGCCAGGCGGCCGCGTCGGTTTCGGCCAGCAGCTCGCGCGTGCCCAGGCGCCGGCTCTGGACGAAGCAGCCGAGCCAGGGCTTGATCGCCCCGGGCAGGCCGCGCCCGGCGGCGAGCACGCGGTCCAGGTCGGCCAGGACCTCGCGCCGCGCGTCCTCCTTGCGCGTCCCGCCGTACGACGCGCCCGCCAGCAGCTCGCGCAGCTTGGCCAGGGAGCGGCCCGACAGCGTCACGGGCGAGGCGGGCGCGACCACCCCGGGGCAGCCCAGCACCACCGCCAGCCGCCAGGCGTAGATCTCCGCGCTCACGTTCGTGCTCAGGGAGTTGGTCTTGACCACGGCCACGTCGCGGCCCGTGGCGCGGTCGCGCACCGCGAAGAGGATCGAGGTGCCCTCGTGCTGCTTCAGCAGGCGGAACTCGGTGGCGTGGCCGTCGAGGTCCAGGGCGAGCTGGGCCCGCTCGCCGGGCTGCGGGACCCAGTAGCCGGCCGACAGCAGGCCGTCGAGGCCCTGCGCGGCGGCGACGGTCGCGACGGCGAGCAGCGCGCACGCGCACGCGGCGCTCGCGCGGATCGCTCGCAGGCAGCCGCGTCGGGTGGGCATGACGGTCCTTCGTCGGGAGCGGCGGGCGTCGCCTCAGGGACGCTTCGGCTTGGCGCCGGGACGTCCGCCCAGCAGCCGGGCCGGCAGCATGATGATCGCCTTGAACAGCTCCAGCACGCCGGTCACCGCGATGCCCAGGATCCTGAAGGGCAGCAGCAGCAGCCAGATCAGCGGGAAGAAGACCAGCGCCAGGATGGCCAGCGGCCAGCACAGCACGAACAGCAGCAGCCAGAGCAGGAACTTCAGGAACATGGGGGGCACCTCCGGGGGGGATCCTAGCGGAGCGCCCCCCGGGGTGCCAGTACGATTCTCAGCGCCGCTCACCGCGCCATGATCACCTTGACCGTGCGCACTTCCTCCCCCACCGACAGGCGCACGAAGTAGACCCCCGACGGCACCGGCGCGCCGTCGTTGTCCAGGCCGTGCCATGCGCGGCTCTGCTCGCCGGCGGGCAGGTCGGCATCGACCAGGGTCGCGACGCGGGCGCCCTTGAGATCGTGAACCGTCAGCACGACGCGGCCCGGGCGCGGCAGATCGAAGTCGAACGACGTGCTCGGGTTGAAGGGGTTGGGACGGTTCTGGGCCAGACGCAGCGCACCGGGGATCGCGGCCGCCTCCAGCCGGGCCGGACCGTACCAGTTCTCGCCGCCGCCGGTCGTCAGTTCCTGCAACCAGTAGTCCGCCGGCCCGCAAGGCGGCGCGACGTCGTCGAACTCGTAGACGTCCCGGCCGTCGAGCAGCTCGGTGCTCAGCCGCTGGCGATCTGCGTCGGGCTCCTGCCGCCACAGGTGGAAGCCGGCGTGGTCGATCGGCCGGGACAGCGCCCAGCGGACCGTCGCCCGGCCGGCCCGGCGCACGGCATCGAACAGGGTCAGCTGGACGGATTGCGGGACGATGCTGCGGATCCCCAGGCTGACGTCGCCACGCGCCGCGATCGCCGTGAAGCCCGCGTTCGGCTCGGGCACGTCGCAGCGGCCGGAAGCGTAATCACCCCACGCGACGATCGACCCGTCGGATCTCAAGCCCAGGCTGTGCTGGTCGCCCGCCGCCACCGCGGTGAAGCCCGCGTTCGGCGCCGGCACCTCGCACTGGCCGAACTGGTTGTCGCCCCACGCGACGATGGAGCCGTCGGCCTGCAACCCCAGGCTGTGGTCGCCGCCCGCTGCGATCGCCGTGAAGCCCGTGTTCGGGCCCGGGACGTTGCACTGCTCGTGCAGGTTGTCCCCCCAGCCGACGATGGAGCCGTCGAGCCTCAGGCCCAGGCTGTGGCGGTCGCTCGCCGCGACCGCCGCGAACCCCTCGTTCGGCGCCGGCACGTCGCACTGGCCGAACCGGTTGTCGCCCCACGCGACGACGGAGCCGTCGGCCTTCACGCCGAGGCTGAAGTAGCCGCCGGCGGCGATCGCCGTGAACCCCTCGTTCGGCGCCGGCACGTTGCTCTGACCGGTGTATTCGAAGGCGTCGTTGGAGTTGCTGCCCCAGGCGACGAGCGAACCGTCGGTCTTCAGAGCCAGGCTGTGGTACTGGCCGGCGCCCAGCGCCATGAAACCCGTGTTCGCCGGGGGCGCCGTGCTCTGGCCGCTGTTGTTCACACCCCAGGCGACGAGCGACCCGTTCGCCCTGAGGCCCAGCCAGTGCTGAGGCCCCGCCGCCAGCTGCGTGCAGCCGAGGCTCGCCGGGCTCAGGTTGCACTGGCCGTACACGTTCGCGCCCCAGGCGACGGCGGTCCCGTCGGACTTCAGGGCCAGCTTGTGCTCCCGTCCTCCCGCGATCATCGTGAAGTCCGCGTTCGGGTACGGCACGGCGGGGCCCATCCCCCACTCGTCGCCCCAGGCGACGATCCTGCCGTCGGTCCGCAGGCCCGCGCTGCCGAACGCGCTCGCGGCCAGGGCCATGAAACCGGAGTTCGGCGCCGGCACGTTCCACTGACCCAAGCTGTTGTCGCCCCACACGACGATGGCGCCGTTGGCCTTCAGACCCATGCTGTGGAACCTGCCGGCCGCGATCGCCGTGAAACCCGTGTTCGGCGCCGGCACCTCGCACTGGCCGAACTGGTTGTCGCCCCACGCGACGACGGACCCGTCGGTTTTCAGGCCCAGGCTGTGGAGTCCGCCGGCGGCGACCGCCAGGAAGTCCTGGTTCGGCGCCGGCACCTCGCATTGGCCGGTGTAGCCGCCGGCCGGCTCGTGGTTGCTTCCCCAAGCCACGACGGTCTTGTCGGCCTTCAAGCCCAGGCAATGGTAGGTTCCGGCCGACAGGGCCGTGAAACCCAGGTTCGGCGCGGGCACGTCGTGCAGGCCGTACAGGCTGGATCCCCACACCACGACGGAACCGTCGGCTTTCAGGCCCAGGCTGTGCTCGCCGCCGGCCGCCACCGCCGCGAACCCCGCGTTGGGCGCCGGCACGGTGCATTGGCCGGAAGCATTGCGGCCCCAGGCGACGACCGACCCGTCGCTCTTCAGGCCCAGGCTGTGACCCTCGCCCGCCGACACCGCCGTCAGGTCGGTCAAAGCATCCTGGGCGACGACGACCGTCCCGCCCCAGCTGAGGATCTCGCCCGTGGCCCCGGCATCCGTCGCGACGACGGCCAGCGCGGCCGCGAGCACCAGCAGCAACCGGGACTCCGTCATCTTCCCCTGCGCCGATCGAGTCTTCATCGCCCCCATCCTTTGCATTGAAGGTGGCCGCACCCGCGTCGCCGACGGCCGGCCGGACCGGCTCCGTCGGCACGCGCGTGGCTCCCTTGCGATGCCGCACCCTGGCGGGCGATACCCGGGAACTGCATACCGGACCGAATCATGGACTGCTGCGATCATGGAAAAAGTAAGGCGCCGAGCAAGGCTGCGGAAGACCCTGTCGGGAATAATCGGCCAGTCGATTCGGGGCCGGCAGGCGGGCCCGCCCGCCGCGGCGCGCCTGATTCGTCTGTCGGGCCGGGGCGGGATCTGGTATCCTCTTGCACTACCTACGGTTTCCATCGATGGCGACGACATCTTCCTGGAGTCGGCATGACGCCTTGCCCCTTCTGCCCTCCGCTGACCGAGCCGCCGGTCGCCGAGCACGGCACCTGCCTGGCGATCCGCGACGGCTTCCCCGTGGCGCCCGGCCACACCCTGATCGTGCCGCGGCGGCACGTGGCCTCGTTCTTCGCCCTGGACGCGAACGAGCAGGCCGACCTGCTGGCGCTGCTGAACAAAGTGGTGGCAAACCTGGACGAGGAGTTCGCGCCCGACGGCTACAACATCGGCCTCAACGAGGGCGCGGCGGCCGGACAGACCGTGCCTCACGTCCACCTGCACGTCATCCCGCGCCGCACCGGCGACGCGGCCGACCCGCGCGGCGGCATCCGCTGGGTGCTGCCCCCTAAGGCCGACTACTGGACGAAAGGGTAGGCGTGGCGCCGCCGAGCGAGAGCTTCCAGCTCGATTTTCTCGGCTACGTCCAGCGGCTGCTCGACGAGGGCGAGTTCACAGCGACCTACAAGTACGCCCTGCTGATGGCGCTCGCCGATCTGGCGGTCGAACGGGGGAACGACGGCGGCGAGCCGCTGATTCTCGGGATCCGCGACATCGCCGGCAAGTTCGTGCGCTACTACTGGCGGCAGGCGCGCCCCTACGTCAAGGGGCCGCAGCGGGGTCTGCTGCAACAGAACACCGGCGCCCAGGCGCGCATCATCAACCTGGTCCGGGACGCCGCGGCGGCGATGCCGCAGGCCGCCGAAGCTCCCTACGCTTTCAGCGGGCCGGGGGCATCGCTGGTGCGCGAGGTCGCGCAGACCGTCAGGGTGATGCCGCTCTGGAAGCTCCAGGTCCTGAACGGCCGGGTCGAGGCTCTGCTGTATCCGCACACGATGAGCCGCGAGTCCGTCGTGCTGAACCCCGGCGTCGCCTTCTGCTTCCGCCGCTTCCACGGACTGGTCACGCGGCTGGCGCAGGACGCCTGGATCCGCTTCGTGCGCAACCGGCCCGCCAACCAGCCGCTGCTCGGCGAAGCCGTGGACCTGGGCGCCTTCCTGTTCGGCAGCGAACGCGCCAACCTCGACCTCTACCGGCCGCTCCTGGTCGAGTTGCAGGGAACACCTGTTTCTACTGCACGGCCACGCTGGGACGGAGCGACGTGGACCACTTCATCCCGTGGTCGAAGTACCCCCACGATCTCGGGCACAACTTCGTGCTCGCCTGCACCCCCTGCAATCGCAGCAAGCGCGACCTGCTGGCGGATCACCGGCATCGCGAGCGCTGGTTAAGGCGCAACCAGGACAAGGGAGCGCAGATGTCGGCGGAATTCCAGGACCTGCGGCTGCCGCACGACCTGACGGGGAGCTTGACCGTGGCCGCTTGGGCTTATTCCCAGGCCGATGCCGCCGGGGCCCACTTGTGGAGTGCCGGATAATTCCAATGGCAGAACCACGTCGGTGACGGCGCTTGGCTTCAGGCGCCGTGTCCGCGCCGGGAGTTTTCAGCGCACCAGCACCGCCTTCACCGCCCCCGTCCCCGCCTCCGTCGCGATCCGCACCACGTACCCGCCGGCCGGCATCTCGCGGCCCCGCCCGTCCCGGCCGTCCCACGCCGCGAAGTGCGCTCCCGCGGTCTGCGGCCCGTCCGCCAGCACCCGCACCAGCGCGCCGGTCAGCGCGTGGACCGTCAGCCGCGCCGTCCCGGGGCGCGCCATCTCGTACGACACCTGGGTGCTCGGGTTGAAGGGGTTCGGGTACACGTGGAGCTGCGGCACGAGCGCGCCGGGCGTCTCGGAAGTCCCGAACACGACCGTCACGTCGCCCAGCGCCGTCCAGGCGCCGGGGGATGCGGCGTGCAGCAGCGTGTAGCGGACCGAAGGCGCCCCCGCCAGCAGGGGGGACTCGTCGCGGGCGACATAGCCCATGCCGGCTGCGCCGAGGGGGTCCGGCAGGAAGGAGACGTCCCAACTATCGCCGGCCGACTCGGCGTTCAGCCGCAAGGATACGGCATCGATCGGCTCCGCTAGCGACCACGCCAGATCGACGGCCCGGAACCGCTGCGGCGGTGTCCCCTGGACTCCGGAATCCTCCGCATCGGGTTCGCTCACGGCGGCGGTGAACGTGGACAGCACGTTTGGCACTCCCCATCCGGCACACTGCTGCGGCAGAACGGTCAACCCGGCGACGCCGCACGCGACATAGACGTAGCGGTCGTTCGCGATCACATCCAGCGCTTCGGCGATATCATCGACGATGCGAACGGATTGCGGGCCTTCCCGGTAATACTGGCACACCTGGATCCCGGCCGGGCCCTCGGCGATGTAGCCGTAGGGTCCGGAGATGCACAGGTTCCGGGCACCGCCCGGCGAAGCCAGCCCACCGATGGCTTGAGGTGTCACCTGGCCGTCGGCCATGACGCGGAATACCTGGATGCCGCCGGCGCCTTCAGCCACGTAGAGATATCCGAGGATACCATGTGTCGATGCGAAGGTGATGCCGACGGCGTCGTCCAGCGTCTCGACGACATCCACGATCACGGGATTTCCGGGATCCACGATATCGACGACCAGCACGCCCGACACGCCATCGGCGACGTAAGTCTTGGATCGGGTATTCAACACATAGACACCTTGGGCACTGCCCGGCGTGTCCACACCGCCGACGATGGCGGGATGAGCAGGGTCCGCGACGTCGACCAGGAGCAGACCACCGACGCCGTCCGCGACATGGGCGAGGCTGCCGGCGACCGCGACCGCACACGCCGAACCCGGCGTGTCCACACCGCCAACGTGCCGCGGACTCGCGGGGTTGGAGACGTCGGCCACCTGGAGGCCGGACTCGCCGGCGGCGACGTAGGCGTACGGCCCCACGACAGCCACATCGACGGCATTCCCCGGCAAGGTCAGGGTGCCCACCAACCGGGGATCCAGATGGTTCGAGACATCGACCACGCACAATCCGGCATCGCCGCACGCGAGGTAGGTGTAATCGCCCTGGACGGAAATGCCAGCGGCGGTTCCCGGCAGGTCCACGCTGGCCGAGGGGACCGGGTCCGTCGTCTCGATGATCTCGATCCCGCGCGCATCGGCGGCGGCGTAGACGAGATCGCCCACCACGGCCACGCTCATGACGTTGTCAGTGGGCCAGTAGCTGTCGACGAGTTCGGGAGACCCGGGATCCGTGACGTCGACCAGATGCAGGCCCGTCGAGTCCCCGACGTAGAGGAATGCTGGCGACAACACCATATCCCGGGCATTCCCCGGCATGGGCACCACAGCGACGATCACCGGCGATTGGGGGATCGTGATGTCCGCCACCACCAATCCGGTACCGGAATCCGCGATGTAGGCATAAGCGCCGACGATCTCCGTGTTGAGAGCTTCTCCCGGCGTGTTCAGCCCGCCCACGATCTGCGCCGTGGCCGGATCCGTGATGTCGATCACCTGCAGGCCGGAAGCTCCGTCAGCAACGTAGATGTACGATCCCGAGATGGTCACGCCCATCGCGGAGACGGGCGTGTTGACGGTCGCGACCAGCCGCGGGTCGCTCACGTCCGTGATGTCGATGATCTGGACTCCGGCGTAACCGGCGGCCATGTAGGCGTAGTGACCGGCGATGACCACGCCGTACGCAGATCCCTCCACGTCCACGCTGCTGACGACCTCAGGTTCCGCGGGGTCCGTAACGTCGACGACATGCAGACGTGCGGCGGCGTCCACGACGAAGGCGTGGTCGCCCTCGACGGCGACGCCCATCGCGCCGTTGGTGATCGGAATGCTGCTGACGATCTGGGGCGGCTCCGGTCCGGTGATGTCGATGATCTGCAGTCCCGAAAACAAATCGGCGACGTAGGCGTGACCGCCAGCGATTTCGATGTCGCTGGCGTTGCCCGGCGTGTCGAGCCTGCCCACCCATTTCAAGTAACCGTAGTAGTTGAAGCAGTACCACCAATCGGCCCCGTACAGGCTGGAGGCCAGCGAGAGGATCACGATCACCAGACCGAGGCCACACACCGGCCTCCCGCGCAGCGGCGCGATCGGGCGCCTGGCCCGCGCCAGGACGTGCCGATGAAACGGACTCGACGGGCATCCTGTCATGGCCGGGCCTCCTCGAATCGTGACAGCGATCTGCACCACGCGTCGTCATACCTGCAATGCGACATCGCTCAACTTGGGATGGGATCCCCAGTCGATAGTCAGATGATGAGGCTCACCCTCCGTCGGGATACTGCACGAGAGATGGGGATATTCTAGCAGATCGGGAGTCGTGGCGAGAGGGGAAGATCCGAAATCAGAATTAACGAATCAGGAAAGCCAGGACTCGCCCTCCCCCGCCTCCGGATGAAACGCCAACCCCGTCACCTTCCCGCTGCGCACCCCCACCGTCTCCCCCCGCCACGTCGCCACGACCTCGACCCCCGCCCCCACCTCGAGGATCCGCGGCGCCCGGATGAACACGCCCGGCACCGGGTCGGCTCGTCCGGCGACGACGACCTCGTCCACGAACGAGTCCACCTGCCGCCCGTAGCCGTTGCGCCGCACCAGCACGTCCAGCAGCCCCAGCGGCTTCACGCCGTGCCTGCGCTCGTCCTCGTCGACGCGCGCCGCCAGCATGATCAGCCCGGCGCAGGTGCCCAGGATCGGCTTGCCGGCCGCGGCGAAGTCCAGGATCGGCTGCCGCAGCCCCACGATGTCCATGAGGCGGGTCATCGTCGTGCTCTCGCCGCCGGGGATGACGAGGCCGCGGCACGCAGTCAATTCCTCGGGCCGACGCACGTAGAGGTACGCCACGCCCTGCCGGTCCAGCGCCGCGGCGTGGAGTGCGAAGTCGCCCTGCAGGGCCAGGATGCCGACGGGCTGCTCGGTCATGTGCGCTCCGGTTTGATCGATCGTGCCGCCGATCCCTGACATCAGGGACGCACGGCCTGATCCTTCAACAAAGCCCGGCCCGGCAGTCGCCAGACCGGGCTCACGCTACGGCGACGGTCGCGGCTACCAGCCGCGCCCCGCCATCTTCTGGTCCTCGGGCATCGTCGCGATGTCCAGGCCGCTCATCGGCTCGCCGAGGTGCATGCTGATCTCCAGCAGCTTCGCGGGGTCCTGGTAGAAGGTGACGGCCTGCACGATGGCCTCGGCGCGGGGCTTCGGGTCCTTGCTCTTGAAGATGCCCGAGCCGACGAAGACCGTCTCGGCGCCCAGCTGCATCATCAGGCTGGCGTCGGCCGGGGTGGCGACGCCGCCGGCGGCGAAGTTGGGCACCGGCAGCTTCCCGGTCTTGGCGACCTGCAGCACGATGTGGTAGGGGGCGCCCAGCTCCTTGGCCTCGTGCATCAGCTCGTCCTCGCGCAGCACCGTCAGGCGGCGGATGCCCTCCTGCACCTGGCGCATGTGGCGGACGGCCTCGACGATGTTGCCGCTGCCGGCCTCGCCCTTGGTGCGGATCATCGCGGCGCCCTCGCCGATGCGGCGCAGGGCCTCGCCCAGGTCGCGGCAGCCGCAGACGAAGGGCACCTTGAAGGCCCACTTGTCGACGTGGTTCTTCTCGTCGGCGGGGGTCAGGACCTCCGACTCGTCGATGAAGTCCACGCCGAGGGCCTCGAGGATCTGGGCCTCGGCGAAGTGGCCGATGCGGCACTTGGCCATCACCGGGATCGACACCGTGTCCTGGATCTGCTTGATCATCGCGGGCTGGCTCATCCGCGCGATGCCGCCGTCGCGGCGGATGTCGGCGGGGATGCGCTCGAGCGCCATGACGGCCACCGCGCCGGCCTCCTCGGCGATCTTGGCCTGCTCGGCGTTGGTGACGTCCATGATGACGCCGCCCTTGAGCATCTCGGCGAGGCCGACCTTCAGCCGCATGCGCTCCTGGATCTTCTGATCCGTCCACGGGGTCTGCATGGCACTGTCTCCTGTTGGTGTGCGCGGCGAAGCCGCTCCGGGAAACAAGATAATCAAGGCCGGCGGCGTTCGAAAGCGCCCCCCGGCCCGCCTAGTACGACTGCGCGAACAGCGCCCGCCGCGCGCTCGGCTTCCCGCAGCGGATGCAGGCGCCGGCCTCCTGCGCCCTGAGCGGGAGGTTCCGGATCGTGACCTTGGTCTCGTCCTGGATCGCGGCCTCGCAGGCGTCCTGCCCGCAGTGGTGGCAGTGCGCGAAGCCCCCCGCGCCGTTGAACAGCGCCAGGAACTCCTCCCAGGTCTCCAGCCGGTGCGTGTTGGCCGTACGCCGCGCCAGGGCGGCGTCGTACAGCTCGCGCTGCATGCGCTCGAGGTGGACGGCGACCGCGTCGGCGAGCCCGGCCAGCGGCGTCGGGAACTTCTGGCCGTCGTGCCGGGTGACCAGGACGCACTTGTCCTCGGCGACGTCGCGCGGGCCCAGCTCCAGCCGGATCGGCATGCCCCGGCGCTCCCACTCGCCGTACTTCCAGCCGGGCCGCATGTTGTCGCGGTCGTCGATGTGCACGATCCCGGCCACCGGGCGCAGGCTCGCGCGCAGCTCGGCGGCCTTGGCCATGACCAGGGCGCGCTCGTCGTCGTTGCGCCAGATCGGCACGATCACGACCTTGCGCTGGGCGACCCGCGGCGGCAGGACCAGCCCGTTGTCGTCGCTGTGGCACATGATCAGCGCGCCGATCAGGCGGGTCGACACGCCCCAGCTCGTGGCCCACACGTAGTCCTGGCCGCCGGCGGCGTCCTGGAACTTCACGTCGAAGGCCTTGGCGAAGTTCTGGCCCAGGTCGTGGCTGGTGCCCGCCTGCAGGGCCTTGTTGTCCTGCATCATGGCCTCGATGGAGAAGGTCTCCACCGCGCCGGCGAAGCGCTCGCGCGGCGTCTTGGCGCCGCAGACCACGGGCATCGCCAGGATGTCCTCGGCGAACCAGCGGTAGCACTCCAGCATCCGCAGGGTCTCCTCGCGCGCCTCCTCGGCCGTCGCGTGCGCGGTGTGCCCCTCCTGCCACAGGAACTCCGCGGTGCGCAGGAACAGGCGCGTGCGCATCTCCCAGCGCATGACGTTGGCCCACTGGTTGATCAAGAGCGGCAGGTCGCGGTAGCTCATGATCCACTTGCGGTACTGGTTCCAGATGACCGTCTCGCTGGTGGGGCGGATGATCAGCTCCTCCTCCAGCTTCGAGGCGGGGTCCGGCTCGACGGTGACCTTGCCGTCGCGCTCGACGGTCATCAGCCGCGAGTGCGTGACGATGGCGCACTCCTTGGCGAAGCCCTCGACGTGCTGCGCCTCCTTCGCCAGGAAGCTCTTGGGGATCAGCAGCGGGAAGTAGGCGTTGACGTGGCCCAGCTCCTTGAAGCGGTCGTCGAGCTGCCGCTGCATGCTCTCCCAGATGGCGTAGCCGTTGGGGCGGATGACCATGCAGCCGCGCACGGGGCTGTTCTCGGCCAGCTCGGCGGCGGCGATGACGTCCTGGTACCAGCGCGAGTAGTCCTCGCTGCGCTTGGTGATGTCGGCCATGGGGGTCCTTTCGGGGGCCTCACGCGAAGGCACGGCGCGGGCCGGCTGCCCGCGACCGCCGGAAGATAACATCCGAAACCCGTCCGGGAAAGGCGGGCCGCGACCGGCCCTAGAAGCGGTATCCGAGCCGCAGGCTGCCGAAACCCAGCGACTGGTCGTCCTCGTCGGCGGCGTGGCTCTCGGGCAGGTACTGGGCCATCCCGTCCAGCCGCAGCCGGTCGGTGAGGGTCCAGGAGAGGTTCAATCCGACCTCGACGTAGGTGAAGTCCGTGTACAGGGCGCCCAGCGGGTCGTCCTCGGCGGCCTCGTCGTAGTCCCGGCGTCCCGCCTCCAGGGTCAGCAGGAGGGTCAGCGCCTCGCCGTAGGTCTCCAGCCCGCCGCAGGCCCCCCACTGCGCGTAGCTCTCCCCGGCGGCGTGGGAGTCCAGGCTCTCGCGGACGGCCCCCAGCTCCCACAGCGGCCCCGAGACGCCGCCGGCGCGCACCGCCGCCCTGGTCTCCAGGCGCGTCTGGTCGGCGTAGGCCCCCCACTCGTCGTCGTAGCGCCAGCATTCCAGGGACGCCGCGGCGACGGCCCGCAGCGCGCCCGCGGGCGCCGCGACCTCGGCCGCCAGCGCGTGGCTCCAGGCCGAGGGGCGCACGGCGCTGACCCGGACCCGCCGCCGCTCGCTGCGCCCGTCGAGCTGCCAGGACGGCCCGTCGAGGGGATCGTGGGACCAGGCGAGGTCCAGGCCCAGGGTGGCGCGGTCGATCTCGGTGGTGTCGGGGTAGGCCCGTTGCCCGTACTTCAGGCCCGCGCGCCAGCGGTCGCCGGCTTCGGCGCCGGCGACCGCCGCGAAGCCGGCGGACCAGTCGTCGCGCCGGGGCTCCAGCTCCGAGGGGTCGGCGTAGCGCAGCGTCGATGCCGACGCGCGCGCCTCCCAGGCCGCGGCCCCGCCGCGGGCGAGCAGCCAGCGGGCGGTCAGGGAGCCCTCGGCGTGGTCGCTGCTGAGGTCGTAGCCGGTCCCGTCGCGGTAGCGCACGGCCTGGGCCGAGCCCGCGACCCGCAGCACCGGGGACCGTCCGTCGGGGCGCAGCGCGTACTCCCAGTCGAGCTGGCCCCGCGTGCGCTCGGATCCGGCCGACAGCCGCGGCCGCACCGTCCAGGCGTGCCGGCTATCCGGCGGCGTGCGGCCCTCGGCGCCGAGCGTCAGGTCGAACTCGCTGACCGCCTCGACCGTGTCCTCGAGGGCCAGGGAATAGCGCTGCACGAAGGTGTCGTAGCCGGGAGACGCCGAGGCGGACCACTGCCAGGGCGCGGCGCGCGCCTCCGCGACGGCGCCGCCGCCCATCCAGGCGGCGGCGCCGAGAGCCGCCGCGTACGGCAGCATCCGGAGCCGGGTCATCGGCAGAGCGCCTCGGCCCGTTGCAGGTGGTCCAGGGCGTTGCGCGCCAGGCGCAGGGCCTGGTCGCGGTCGCCGGCTTCCAGGGCCGCGGCGGCGCGGCGGCGCGCGTCGGTGGCCTGTTCCAGCGCCTGCCTCGCCTCGGCCGCGCCGGAGGCGGCCACGGCGTCGGCGACCGCGGGCAGCTGCGCGTCGAAGCGGTCGAGCTGCGCGTCGACGACCTCGGCCGTCGGCCCGCCGCCGATCTGCCGCAGCGCCTGGCGCACCAGCTCGCGGGCCTGGCGGGCCGCGCGCATCGCCGGCATCGGCTCGCCCCGGTCGAGGGCCTCCCGCGCCCGCTGCAGCTCCCCGGCGGCCCGGTCGATCTGCAGGCTCACGGCCTGGTCGCCGCCGTCGGCGAGGCGCTCGCGGGCTTCCGCGATCAGGTCGGCCGTGCGCTCCATCTCCAGCCGCAGCCGCTCGCCGTCGCCCTCCTCGAACAGCAGGCGGGCCGCGCGGCCGAGCATCTTCTCGGCGGACTCCAGCAGGCGGTAAGCCTGCTCGTAGCGGGTCTGGCGCGCCTGCTCCCGCGCGCGCTCGACGAGGTCCTCGGCGTCGCGCACGAAGCGCAGCGCCTGCGCGTGGCCCGCGTCGCGGGCCCGGTCGCGCACGGAGTCCAGCAGGTCGCTCACGCGCTCGAGGCGCTGCTGGAAGCGTTCCTGGTAGTTCTGGGAGGCGCCGGTCACCCGCGCCGCCTGGCGCGCCATCTCCCGCGCGCGCAGCGACAGCCGCGCGGCCAGCGCGTAGCGCCCGTCGCGGAAGAGGTCGCGGGCCTGCTGCTGCTTCTGCAGGGCCTCGGCGAAGATGCGGCGGGCCTGCTCGCTCTGGGACTCCTGGACCAGCGGAGCGACGTCCTGCAGGACATCGGCCGTGGCCTGCAGGATGTCGGCGACCTGGTCGCGATCCACGGCCTGCGCGCGGGCGTCGCCGACGCAGAGCGCCGCCAGGGCCAGGACCGCCACGAACAGCAACGGCAGGTGCGCCGCCGGCAGGCGGGTCCGAGTGCGCAGGGTGGTGGTCGTCATGACGGTGCTCCTGGTCGAGGAAGGGACTCGGGCACCCGGATGCAACCCCCGGGCCACGCGCCCCCCGCACAGCCGCTGCGTTAACTCATTGAATATCATCGCTTTGACGACATTCACCCCCTGCCGGCTCCGGACAGCCCGTCCCGTCAGGTACACGCCGTTCGCCCCCGGTCACGCCCGCGGCCCCTCGCCGTCGCCGTCCAGGCCCAGCAGGTTCAGCCGCGAGTAGAGCGTGCGGCGGGTGATGCCCAGCATCTTCGCGGCTTCGGTCTTGTTGCCGCCGGCCCGCTGCAGGGCCGCGCGGATGAGGCGCCGCTCGTGGTCCTCGAGCGCGAGGCCGCCGGACGCTTCGGCGCTGTCGTCCCGCCGGCGCGGCGACGACCCCACGTCCAGCATGACGTGCTCCTCGCCGACGGGCTGGGGGCCCGCGAGGATGTGGGCCCGCTCGATGACGTTGCGCAGTTCGCGCACGTTCCCCGGCCAGCCGTAGGCGCGCAGCCGGCGCTGCAGGTCCGCGGTCAGGCCCTCGCGCCGGCCGAAGCCCGCCAGGAAGTGGTCCGCCAGGATCTCCACGTCGCCCGGCCGCTCGCGCAGCGGCGGCACGTCCACCGGGATCACCAGCAGCCGGTAGTAGAGGTCCTCGCGGAAGCGGCCCTCGCGGATGGCGTCCTCCAGCGGCCGGTTCGTCGCCGCCAGGACGCGCACGTCCACCTCGCGCTCGCGCGGGTCGCCGACGCGGTTGATGCGCCGCTCGGCCAGCACGCGCAGCAGCTTGGCCTGGACCCCGGGGCCCGCCTCGCCGATCTCGTCCAGCAGCAGGGTGCCGCCGCGCGCCGCCTCGAACAGGCCCTCGCGGTCCTCGTCGGCGCCGGTGAAGGCGCCGCGGCGGTAGCCGAACAGCTCGCTCTCGAGCAGGTTCTCGGGGATCGCGGCGCAGTTGACGGCCACGAAGGGGCCCGCCGCGCGGGCGCTGGCCGCGTGGATCGCGCGGGCGGCGACCTCCTTGCCCGAGCCGCTCTCGCCGCGGATCAGGACCGTCGCGTCCGACGGCGCGATCCTTTCCACCAGATCGCGCAGGCGCGCCATCGCGGGGCTGCGCCCCAGCAGTCCGGCGGCCCCGGCCGCGCGCTGCGCCTCGCGGCGCCAGGCGCGGCCCTCGCGCGCGACGGCCGCCCCCTCGAGCGCCCGCGCCACGGCCAGCTTGACCTCCTCCATCTTCCAGGGCTTGCGCAGGTAGTTGACCGCGCCGCGGCGCATGGCCTCGACCGCGGTGTCCAGGTCGGCGTAGGCGGTCAGCATGATGACCGGCGTGCCGGGCGCCTCGCGCCGCGCCCCCTCGATGACGGCCAGCCCGTCCACCGGCGACATGCGCAGGTCGGTCAGCACCAGGTCGAAGCTCTCGCGGGCCAGCGCGGCCAGCGCCTCGGCGCCGCCGGGCGCGTCGACCACCTGGTGCCCCTCGCCCTCCAGCAGCAGCCGCATGGTGACGTTCTGGCTCTTCTCGTCGTCGACGATCAGGATGCGGGCCATGGTGCCTCCGGTGGTTTCCCGCGCGGCAGCGCGACGACCGCCTCGGCGCCGGGGCCGTCGTCGCGGTCGCGCAGGGCGAACGTGCCGCCGTGGTCCTCGACGACCTGGCGCACCACGGCCAGGCCGAGGCCGCTGCCCTGCTGCCGCGTGGTGAAGAAGGGCGCGCACAGCTCGTCCTGGTTGCGGCCGCCCAGGCCGCCGCCCCCGTCGCGCACCCGCAGCTCGACGCCGTCGCCGGCCGGCGCGAGCACGATGGTGACGACGCCCCCGCCGGGCATCGCGTCGCGCGCGTTCAGCAGCAGGTTCAGCAGGACCTGCTGCAGGCCCGGGCTGTCGCCGGCGACCGGGCCGGCGACGCCGCGGTTCTCGACCTCGACCCGCACCCCCGCGCGCTCCAGCTCGCCCGCCGCCAGCCGGGCCACGCGCCGCGCGAGGGCCTCGAGATCCAGCGGCTCGGGCTGCGGGGCGCCGCCGCGGCCGAAGGTCAGGTAGCGGGTCAGGATGCGGTCGAGGCGGTCGACCTCTTCGGGGATGAAGTCGGCCGTCGGCAGCTCGACGCCCAGCTCGCGCAGCTTGGCCGCCTGGATCTCGCCGGCGCCGCGGATGATGCCCAGCGGGTTGCGGATCTCGTGCGCGATGCCCGCGGTCATGCGCCCCATCGCCGCCAGGGTCTCCTGGCGCTGGGCGACGGCGCGGGCGCGGGCCAGCGAGCGCTCGAGCCTCGCCACGACCAGGGCCATCGCCGTCAGGAAGGCGAGCACGGCGCCCACCGTGAGCCAGGCCACGCGCCGCAGGTCGCCCAGGGCCCGGAAGTACCCGGCCTCCGCGTCGACGGACAGCACGCCGGCGACGCGGCCGTCGGCCGACCAGACCGGCGCGTAGGCGCTCTTCTGGAACTCGTCGCCGACCTTCACCAGCGAGCCCGGCTCGGGCGCGCCGCCGAGCGCGGAGGCGACGGCGGCGGGGTCGAGCTCCCAGTAGTAGTCGAGGTCCCCGCGGGCGACCCGGTCGGCCGCCGAGACCAGCACGAAGCCCTCGCGGTCGCAGAGCGTCACCTCGCTGAGGCGGTTCTCGCGGCGGACCTCCTGCAGGCGCGTGCGCATCCAGACGAAGTCGGCGTCTCCTGCGGGTCCAGGGCCCAGACCCGCAGCGAGTCGCCGTCGACGAGGTGGGCCGCCGTCGTCGCCACGCCCAGCAGGCGCTCCCCCAGCGCCTGTTCCAGGCTCGACGCCGCCGAGGCGTGCAGCCGCAGCAGCGCCACCCCGACGGCCGCCAGCACCGCCAGGTAGACCGCGGCGCCGGCCGCGAGCCGGCGCCGAGACCCGGCGGGCCGGGCTGACGTCGTCGTGTCGGGTGAGGGGTGGTCAGGCGCCATGGTGCTGTTCGTGCCCTTCGGCCTGCTCGCGGGCGTGGTAGCTGGAGCGCACCAGCGGTCCCGCCTCCACCCAGCCCAGGCCGATCTCGCGGCCCGCGCGGGCGAGGTCGGCGAACTCCCCGGGCTCGTAGAAGCGCAGCACGGGGTGGTGGCGCGGCGTCGGCTGCAGGTACTGGCCGACGGTCAGGATGTCCACGCCGTGCGCCACGCAGTCGCGCATCAGGGCCAGAACCTCGTCGCGCTCCTCGCCGAGCCCCAGCATGATCCCCGTCTTGACCCGCAGCGGCACGCCCGCGGCCGCGGCCTGCTGCTTGACGTACTGCAGCAGCGTCAGCGAGCGCTGGTAGACGGCCTGGGGCCGCACCTCGGCGTAGAGGCGCGGCACCGTCTCGAGGTTGTGGGCCAGCACCTCGGGGCGCGCGTCGAGCACCTTGCCGATCTGGCGCGGGTCGCCCAGGAAGTCGGGCACCAGCACCTCGACGCCGCAGCCGGGGTTCAGCCGGCGGATCCAGCGGATCGTGGCGGCGAACTGGGCCGAGCCGCCGTCGGGGTGCTCGTCGCGGTTGACCGAGGTGACCACCGCGAACTTCAGCCCGAGGTGGCGGACCGTCTCGGCCACGCGGCGCGGCTCGTCGCGGTCCAGGGGGTCGCCCGGGCCGGTCAGCACGTTGCAGAAGGTGCATTTGCGGGAGCAGACGTGCCCCATGATCATGAAGGTCGCGGTCTTGTTGCTGAAGCACTCGCCGCGGTTGGGGCAGTTGCCGCTCTCGCAGATGGTGTTCAGCTGGGCGGTGCGCAGCAGCTGCTTCATCTCGTTGTAGGCGTCGCCGCCCTTGCGCGGCGCCTTGACCCACGCCGGCTTCTCGAGATGGTGGCGGCGGACGCTCTTGACGGTACCCACGCGGCTCCTAGCGTTCGGCCAGGGTGAAGGGGCCGACGGTCTCGAAGTTCCCGTCGCGGAAGGCCACCTGCGCGCACTCGACGTCGGCGTCGTGCTCGAAGACCAGCACGTGGCCCTCCTCGGCGGCGCGGCTCAGGTAGGACTTCTTCTCCTCGAGGGTCAGCAGGGGGTTGAGGTCGTAGCCCATGATCCAGGGCACGCGCACCTGGCTGGCCAGCGGGATCAGGTCGCCGCAGTAGACGACCACGGCGTCGTCGGTCCGGAACTCCACCATCTGCTGGCCCGGGGTGTGCCCGTGGACGGGCAGCACGCGCACGCCCGGCAGGATCTCGCGGGCGCCGTCGACGAGTTCGAGCAGCCCCGCCTTCAGCACGGGCTCGAAGTCGTCGGGGCGGAAGCTGGCGCGGTCGCGCTCGGTCGGCTGGTGCGCCCAGCGCCAGTGCTTCTCCTGGACCCAGTGGCGCGCCGACGGGAACATCGGCTCCAGGCCGTCGCGCCCCTGGCGCACCGTGCCGCCGGTGTGGTCGAAGTGCAGGTGGGTCAGCACGACGTCGGTGATCGTGTCGGCCGAGACGCCCGCCGCCGCGAGCTGGCCCACCAGGTGGCCGGCGCTGCGCTCGATGGCGTAGATGTCCTTGTGCTTCTGCTCCCAGCGGTCGCCCAGCCCGGTGTCCACCAGCACGCGGCGCTCCCCGCACTCGGCGAGCAGGCAGCGCACCGTCATGCGGATGCGGTTCTTGTCGTCGGGCTCGTGGTGGCGCGACCACAGGGTGCGCGGCACGACGCCGAACATGGCGCCCCCGTCCAGGCGGAAGGTGCCGTCGGTGAAGGCTCGGAAGTGCCAGTCGCCTCGTCGCATCTCGGCTCCCGGTTCGGTCGTGGTTCGCCGGGCGCCGCCGGGCGGCGCCGTGCCACAGGTTAGCGTCCGCGGACCCGGCGGGCAACCGGGCAGTCGGCCGGAACCATCAGCCCCGCCGCGGCAGCCGCTGGAAGCGCAGGATCAGCCGCAGCGTCCACCAGGTGGAGTAGGCCAGGTAGGCCGCCAGGCCGGACCACATGGCCGCCGCGGGGAGCCGCGGTTCGTTCAGGTTGGCGAGGATCGTCAACTGGAAGCTCCACAGCAGGAACAGCGTCGTGCCGCAGCCGAGCCAGGCCAGCGCGCGGGCCACGGCCGCCAGGGTGTCCGCGCGCCGTGCGGGGTCGAGCCAGTACTCGGGATGCGGCAGGCTGATGAACTTCACGGGGATCCGCCGCAGCGACCAGCCGATCAGGGGGAACAGCCAGGCCGTGACCACCAGCAGCACGACCTGCATCGTCAGCAGATCCCCTGTGCTCCAGCGTTGGCGCCCCCGCAAGTCGGACGCCACGGCCGCCGACGGCCCCGCACAGCAGCAGGACAGGACGGGGACGCGCGCGTTCCTTCGCCTCGCCGACCGGGACAGCCGGCCCGTCGCGCAGCATAGCCGAGGCGGACCCGCCGGTCGAGGCTCAGTCCGCGTCCAGCGTGCGCCCCACCGCCTCGGCCAGCGGCCGCAGCCCCGCCATCAGCTCCCCGAACCCCTGCGGCGTCAGGCTCTGGTCCCCGTCCGACAGCGCCCGGTCGGGATCGGGGTGGACCTCCACCATGATCCCGTCGGCGCCGGCCGCCAGGGCCGCGCGCGCCAGCGCCGGCACGTAGGCCCGCACCCCCGCGGCGTGGCTCGGGTCGACGATCACCGGCAGGTGGCTGAGCGCCTTGATCACCGGCACCGCCGAGATGTCGCAGGTGTTGCGCGTGGCCTTCTCGAAGGTGCGGATGCCGCGCTCGCAGAGCACGACCTGGGCGTTGCCGTTGGCGACCACGTACTCGGCGGCCAGCAGCAGCTCCTCGATCGTGGACATCAGGCCGCGCTTGAGCAGCACCGGGCGGCGCACCCGTCCCACCGCCTCCAGCAGCGAGTAGTTCTGCATGTTGCGCGCGCCGATCTGCAGCATGTCGGCGTAGCGCGCCACCAGCGGCACCTGCTCGGGGGACATGACCTCGGTCACCACCGCCATGCCGGTCTCGTCCCCGGCGCGGCGCAGCAGGCGCAGCCCCTCCTCCCCCATGCCCTGGAAGCTGTAGGGCGAGGTGCGCGGCTTGAAGGCGCCGCCGCGCAGGATGCGGGCGCCCGCGGCACGCACCGCCCGGGCCGTCGCCAGCACCTGCTCGGCGCTCTCGACCGAGCAGGGCCCGGCCATGACCGCGATCTCGCGGCCGCCCACCAGGGCGTCCCCGACGCGCACGACCGTCGGCTCGGCGCGGAAGTCGCGGTGCACCAGCTTGTAGGACTTCGACAGCGGCGCCACCTGCTCGACGCCGTCGCGGTCGGCGAGCGCGCGCAGCGGCCCCTCGTCCGCGGCGCCGACCACCCCGATGACGGTCTGGCGCGCGCCGCGCGACGGCCGCGGGGCGTGGCCGAGGTTCTCGATCTCGCGGATGACCGCGCCGATCTGGGCGACGGTGGCGTCCTCGCGCATGACGATGATCACGACGTGACCTCCGGGGCGGGCGGCGAGATCGCCGCGCGCAACGATTGCAGGAAGGCGGCGACATCCTGGACGCCGGCCATCTGGTGCGGCGCCGCCAGCAGCAGGCGCACCAGGGCGCTGCCGACGATCACGCCGTCGGCGTCGCGGACGACGCGCCGCGCGCCCTCGGGATCGGACACGCCGAAGCCGACGTAGCAGGGCAGGTCGGTGGCGGCGCGGGCGCGGTCGACCAGCTCCGCGGCGTGGGCCGCCGGGTCGGCGGCGGCGCCGGTCACCCCGGCCAGCGCCACCAGGTAGAGGAAGCCGCGGGCGTCCGCCGCGATCCGCGCCGCGCGGTCGCGGCCGGTGGTCGGGGCGACCAGCTCGATCAGCGGCAGGCCCGCCGCCGCCAGCGGCCCGCGCAGGGGCGCCGCCTCCTCGTGCGGCACGTCCGGCAGGATGACGCCCACGACGCCGGCGTCGCGGGCGGCGGCCGCGAACTCCGCCACGCCGAAGCGCAGCACCGGGTTCACGTAGCTCATCACGACCGCGCCCACGCCGGTCGCCGCCGTGGCCCGCGCCGTCAGCGCCAGGGCGCGGCGCAGCGTCATGCCGGCGCGCAGCGCGGCCAGGCTCGAGGCCTGGATCAGCGGCCCGTCGGCCACCGGATCGCTGAAGGGGATGCCCACCTCGACGGTGCGGCAGCCCGCGTCGGCGGCCGCGCGCACCAGGTCCAGGAACGCGTCCTCGCTCGGGTAACCCGCCGTGAAGAAGGGGACCAGGGCCTTGCGGCCGGCGTCGCGCTCGGCGCGGGTCGTGCGTTCCAGTTGCATCATGCGCCGCCGCCTCCGGATTCCGGCGCGAGGTCGGCGAGGTCCTTGTCGCCGCGCCCCGAGAGGTTCACCAGGATCGGCCCGGCCAACGCCGGCGCCTGCGACTGCCGCCGCGCGACCCAGGCCAGGGCGTGGCTGGACTCCAGCGCGGGGATGATCCCCTCGAGCCGGCACAGCGCGTGGAAGGCCGCGAGCGCCTCGCGGTCGTCGACGGAGTCGTAGACGGCGCGCCCGGTGTCCTTCAAGTGCCCGTGCTCGGGCCCCACGCCGGGATAGTCCAGGCCCGCGGCCACGGAATGGGCTTCGGCGACCTGGCCGTCGCCGTCCTGCAGGAGGTACGAGTAGGCCCCGTGCAGCACGCCGGGCGTGCCGCGCCCCAGGGCGGCCGAGTGGCCGGCCGACGAGCCGCCGGCCTCCACGCCCACCAGCGCGACGCCGGCGTCCGCGATGAAGCCGCTGAAGATGCCCAGGGCGTTGCTGCCGCCGCCCACGCAGGCCACGACCGTCGCGGGCAGCCGGCCGGTCGCGGCCAGGAACTGCGCGCGCGCCTCGTCGCCGATCACCGCCTGCAGCTCGCGCACGATCGTCGGGTAGGGGTGCGGGCCCACGGTCGAGCCCAGGATGTAGTGCGTCGTCGCGACGTTGGCGACCCAGTCGCGGATCGCCTCGCCGGTGGCGTCCTTGAGCGTGCGGCTGCCGCTGCCGGCCGCGACGACGCGCGCCCCGAGCAGGCGCATGCGCGCGACGTTGGGCGCCTGCCGCGCCATGTCCACCTCGCCCATGTGCACCACGCACTCCAGCCCGAGCAGGGCGCAGGCCGCGGCCGTGGCCACGCCGTGCTGGCCGGCGCCGGTCTCGGCCACCACGCGCCGCTTGCCCATGCGCCGGGCGAGCAGCGCCTGGCCGAGGCTGTTGTTGATCTTGTGGGCGCCGGTGTGGTTGAGGTCCTCGCGCTTGAGCCAGACCTCGGCGCCGCCGCCGTGGGCCGCGCCGAAGCGCCGCGCCCGGAACAGGGGCGTCGGCCGGCCGCCGTAGTCGCGGCGCAGCGCGTCCAGTTCCGCGCGGAACCCCGGGTCGCCCCAGGCCGCGGCGAAGGCGGACTCCAGCTCGATCAGGCCGGGCATCAGGGTCTCGGGCACGTAGCGGCCGCCGTAGGGGCCGAAGCGCCCCGGCACCGCCGGGTCAGGCGCACGCACGGGCGACCTCCTCGAGAAAGGCGCGGACGGCGGCCGGGTCCTTGCGGCCCGGGACGACCTCGACGCCCGAGGCCACGTCCAGCGCGTGGGGACCGACGCGACGCGCGGCCTCGGCGGCGTCGGCCGGAGTCAGGCCGCCGGCCAGCAGGACCCGCCACCCCGCCCGCACGGCGGCGGCGGCCTCTTCCCACAGCTGTGCGCGCAGCTCCTCCCCCGCGGGAACGCCCTTCGGCAGGTCGAAGAGCACGAAGTCGGCGGCCGCGGCGGCGGCGGCGACGGCGGGATCCGCCGACTCGCCGGGCCGCACGACCTTGATGACCGGCACGCCGCAACGCTCGCGCACGGCCCTGACCGTCGCGGCGTCCTCGCGCCCGTGCAGCTGGACGAGGTCGAAGCCCGCGTGATCGGCGGCGCGGCCGATGGCCTGCGGCGATGCGTCCACGAAGACGCCGACGAGCCGCGCCTCGGGGACGGCGTCGCGCAGCAGCTTCACGCTGTCCGGCGGCACGCAGCGCGGCCCCGGCGCGAGGATCACGCCGAGGTACCGGGCGCCGGCGCCGTGGCAGAGGCGCACGTCGTCGGGCGTGGTCAGGCCGCAGATCTTGACGTGGACGCGGCTCACGGCGCCTCCCCGGTCAGGCGGCGCAGCTGCGCCGCCGGGTCGTCCGCCTGCAGCAGGGCGCCGCCCACCAGGAAGGCGCTCGCGCCGCAGGCCGCCAGGTCCAGGACGTCGGTGCGGGTGCGGATCCCGCTCTCGGCCACCGCCAGCGCGAACGCCGCCGCCTGCGGCAGCAGCCGCCGCGGCGCGCTCACGTCCACGGCCAGGGTCTCGAGGTCGCGGCTGTTGACGCCCACCAGGGTGGCGCCCGCCGCGCGTGCCGCCGCCACGTCGCGCTCGTCGTGGCACTCGACCAGGGCCTCGGCCCCCAGTTCGCGCACGCGGCCCAGCAGGTCGGCCAGCTCGTCGGCGCCCAGGACCCGCGCGATCAGCAGCACGGCGTCGGCGCCGGCGGCGCGCGCCGCGAGCACCTGCAGCGGGTCGACGACGAAGTCCTTGACCAGCAGCGGCAGGCCCGCGGCCCGCCGCGCGGCCGTCGCGTCGTCCAGGTCCGACCCGAAGTGCCGCGGGCAGGCGACCACCGACAACGCGGCCGCGCCGGCGCCCGCGTAGATCCGGGCCAGCGCCGCGGGGTCGCCGCCGTGGCGGAAGACGTCCACGCTGGGCGAGCGCCGCTTGAACTCGGCGATCACGGCGTTGCCGCCGCGCAGGGCGCCGGCGAAATCGCGGGCCGGGGCGCGGGCGGCCGCCTCGCGCAGCCGCCCCGGATCCGCCGTGACGCGCAAGGCGTCCGTCTCGGCGCGCCGCTCGGCGACCACCCGGCTCAGGAAACCGCTCACGACGCCTCCCTCGCCAGCTTCTGCGACGCCTCGGCCAGGCGCTCCAGCACGGCCAGCGCCGCGCCCGCCGCGACGGCGCGGCGGGCCAGGACCACGCCCTGCGCCGGGTCGGCGGCGCGGCCGGCCAGCACGGCGCAGAATCCGGCGTTCAGCAGCACGGCGTCGAGCCGCGGCCCGGGCTCGCCGGCCAGGACGCCGCGCACCAGTTCCGCGTTGAGCTGCGCGTCGCCGCCGGCGAGATCCGCGGGGTCGCAGCGCGCGAGGCCCGCCTTCTCCGGCACGAACACGGTGGCGCGGATCGCGCCGCCGCGCAGCTCGGCGATCGCGGTCGGCCCGGTCAGCGACACCTCGTCGGAGCCGTCGTCGCCGTGCACCACGAAGGCGCGCTCGGCCCCGAGCCGGCGCAGCGCGCGGGCCATCTTCGGCACCAGGCCGGGAGCGTAGACTCCCAACAATTGGCGGCGGACTCCCGCCGGGTTGGCCAGCGGGCCGAGCAGGTTGAACACGGTGCGCACGCCGAGCTCGCGCCGCACCGCCGAGGCCTGCCGCAGGGCGGGGTGGTGCAGGGGCGCGAACAGGAAGCCGATGCCGACGCGCTCCACCAGCACCGCGGCCCGCTCCGGCGGCAGGTCCACCGCCACGCCCAGCGCCTCCAGGACGTCGGCGCTGCCGCAGCGCGACGAGACGGCCCGGTTGCCGTGCTTGGCCACCGGGATGCCCATCGCCGCGGCCACCAGCGCGGTCGCCGTCGAGATGTTGAAGTTGCCGGATCCGTCGCCGCCGGTGCCGCAGGTGTCGATCGCGCCGGCCGGGGCCGGCGCGACGCGCACCGCGTGCCGGCGCAGCGAGCGGGCGAAGCCGGTGATCTCGTCCTCGGTCTCGCCCTTGGCGCGCAGGGCCGCCAGCAGGGCCGCGAGGCGCGTCTCGCCCAACGACCCCGCCATGACCGCGTCCAGGAGCGCCTCGGCCTGGTCCGCGTCGAGATCGCGGCCGTCGAGCAGGCGGTCGAGCTGTCGGGGGTCCACGGCGCCTCCGTTCAGCGCGCGGCCGCGGCGGCGGCCAGGCGCAGGAAGTTCGCGAACAGGGCCGGGCCTTCCCGGGTCAGGATCGACTCGGGGTGGAACTGCACGCCCTCGATCGGGTGCGCGCGGTGGCGCACGCCCATGATCTCCCCCTCGGACGTGAAGGCGCTGACCTCCAGCGCGGCGGGCAGGGACTCCTCGCGCGCGATCAGCGAGTGGTAGCGCGTCGCCTCGAAGGGGTTCGACAGGCCCTCGTAGAGGGTGCGGCCGTCGTTGTAGATGCGCGAGGTCTTGCCGTGCATGACCCGCTCCGCCCGCACGACCTCGCCGCCGAAGGCCTCGACGATGCACTGGTGCCCCAGGCAGACGCCCAGGATCGGGACCCGCCCGGCGAGCTCGCGGATCGCGGCCAGCGAGACGCCCGCGTCGGCGGGGCGGCCGGGGCCGGGCGAGATGATCAGCGAGGCCGGGCGCCGCGCCACGATCTCCGCGACGCTCAGCGCGTCGTTGCGCACGACCTCCACCTCGGCGCCGAGGGACGCGAGCGCCTGCACCACGTTGAAGGTGAACGAGTCGTAGTTGTCGATCATCAGATGCATCGGAATCCCTCCTGCGCGATCTCCACGGCGCGGATCAGCGCGCCGATCTTGTCGAGCGTCTCCCGGTACTCGCGCCCCGGGTCCGAGTCGGCCACGATGCCGGCGCCCGCCTGCGCGTAGTAGCGCCCGTCCCTGACGTGCAGGGTGCGGATGGCGATGCTCATGTCCATGTCGCCGCGCGGCCCGAAGTAGCCCACGGCGCCGGCGTAGGCCCCCCGGCGCAGCCCCTCCAGCTCGGAGATCACTGCCATGGCGCGGATCTTCGGGGCGCCCGACACCGTGCCGGCCGGGAACGCCGCCCGCAGCAGGTCGAACTGGTCGCGCCCGGGCTGCAGCGTCCCGGTGATCCGCGAGACGATGTGCATGACGTGCGAGTAGCGCTCGATCGTCATGAAGGCCTCGGTGCGCACGCTGTCGACGGCGCAGACGCGGCCCAGGTCGTTGCGGCCCAGGTCCACGAGCATCACGTGCTCGGCGCGCTCCTTCGGGTCGGCCAGCAGGTCCCGCTCCAGGGCGAGGTCCGCGGCCACGTCCTCGTCCCGCGGGCGGGTGCCGGCGATCGGGCACAGCGTGACGCGGCCGCGTTCGAGCTTCACCAGCACCTCGGGCGAGGAGCCGATCACCTGCGTGTCGCCGTGGTCGAGGTAGAAGAGGTAGGGCGAGGGGTTCAGGATGCGCAGCGCCCGGTAGATCTGGAAGGGGTGGGCGGCGGTCTCCCCGCGCAGGGCCTGCGACAGCACGATCTGGAAGCAGTCGCCGGCCAGGATGTGCTCCTTGGCGCGCAGGACCGACGCCTCGAACTGCTCGCGCGTGACCGAGAACTCGGGCGCCGCCGGCGCCGCGGGAGAAGTCGCCGGCGCCGGCAGGGCGGGCAGGGGCGCGGCCAGGGCGGCCAGCATGCGGTCGAGCTGCGCGTCGGCCGCCGCGGCGTGCCCCGCGCCGTCGGCCGGCGCCAGGGTCCACAGTTCGATCTCGCTCTTGACGTGGTCGAAGACCGCCAGGGTCGTCGGGATGACGAAGTGGTAGTCGGGCGCGTCCAGCCAGCCGCGCGCGGGCAGCGGCACCTGCTCGAAGTGGCGCACGCAATCGTAGGCGATGGCGCCCACCGCGCCCCCGAAGGGCGCCGGCAGGTCCAGGTCCGGCGGCAGCTCCAGGGCCGCGAGCTCGCGGCGGACCGGGGCGAAGACGTCGCGCGGGTCGACCGGCTCGCGGCGCTCGACGCCGTCGCGCGCCACGGTGGCCTCGCCGTCGCGCAGCGTGATCGAGGTGCAGGGGCCGACGCCGATGAAGGAGTGCCGGCCCAGCTGGATCCCCTTCTCCACGCTCTCGAGCAGGAAGCACGCGCCCAGCGGCGCCAGCTTGAGGTACGCCGACACCGGCGTGTCGAGGTCGGCGGGGATGCGGCGCCGCCGGGGCGTGCGGAGGCTCGTCGAACCTGCAGGCGTCACGGTGTCCATCGTTCCTCCGTCGTCGTGCCAATGAAAAAACCCACCATCGGCGGATGGTGGGCCTGGGTGGATCGGGGTTGGTCCGGGTTTACCGGTTCGTCCCTCCGCACAGCCGACCTTCCGCGCACGTCACGCCACGCCACGACCGCCATCGGCGGCTGGGTGCGGGGACGGTCCGTGCGGTGAGGCTGCGCATCTGTGCTGGACTCCCGATCCTGAGTTGCGACCTGTCGGGGCCGCGATCAGTGGATGAGCTTACTCCGAATTTCGACCCGACGTCAAGTCCCCGCCCCCGTCAGCGCTGCCAGCCCCGAGCAGCTGCCGCGCGAACTCGTCGGGATCCGACGTCGGGGCGCCGCAGGCGCCGGGGCGGCAGACGTGGGCGACCGCGCGGTCGTTGCGCGCCGTCAGGCCCGCGGCCACCGGGACCAGGGCCCGCGTCGCCTCGTCGGCGCCCGCCGCGGGGACGGTCGCCAGCACCGCCCAGGGCGGCGCCACGTTCCAGAAGGCGGCCTGCAGGGCGCGGGTGTCCGCGGCGCCGGGCTCGCCGGCGATCACCGCGGCGTAGCCCGGAGCCGCGGCCAGCAGCGCCGCGTCGGCCCACCAGGCCATCTCCAGGCCGGCGCGCTCCAGCAACGCGCCGCGGCGGCGCAGGTGGGAGGCCACGAGTTCCTGGCCCGCTTGATCGCCGGCCAGCAGCGCCGCGCGCCAGAGGCCGTGCAGCAGGGCGGCCGCCCCCGAAGGTTCGACGTTGTCGTAGTACTCGGCCCGCCGGCCCAGCGGCGCGTCGACGTCGCGGGCGGTCAGGGCGAACCCCAGCGCGTCGTCGGCGAAGAGCGTCACCGCGGCGTCCAGCAGTTCGCGGGCGCGGCGCAGCTGCGCGAGGTCGCCGGTCGCCTGGTAGAGGTCCAGCAGGCCCTCGGCCAGGCAGGCGTAGTCGTCCAGCACGCCCTCGCCGGACGGCCGGCCGCCGGTCACCGCGCGCACCAGACGCCCGCGGGCGTCCCGGTGCGCCGACCACAGGCGGTCGGCGATCTGCAGCGCCGCCGCGGCGTAGGCGGGTTCGTCGAGCTGCGCCGAGGCCCGCGCCAGGGCCGACAGCGCCAGGCCGTTCCAGGCGGTGACGATCTTGGCGTCCCGGGCCGGCGCGGCGCGCGCCGCGCGGATCTCGCGCAACCGGGGGCGCAGGCGGTCGAACAGTTCCGCCGCCTCGGCCGTCGTGCGCCCATGCCGCATCGCGGCGTGGGGAGCGTCGACGCGCCGGGTCAGGATGCTGCGGCCCTCGAAGTTGCCGCCGGGCGCCACCCCGAGCAGGGTCGCCAGCAGCGGACCGTCGCGCTCGCCCGCGACCGCGAGGATCTCCTGGGGCGTCCAGACGTAGTAGCTGCCCTCCTGGCCGCCGCTGTCCGCGTCGAAGCTGGCGCAGAAACCGCCCGCACCGTCGCGCATCTCGTCCAGCAGGAAATCCAGGACGTCGCGCGCCACCCCGAGGTACCAGGGCTGGTCCAGGGCGGCGCCCGCCTCCAGGTAGAGGCTCGCCAGCTGCGCGTTGTCGTAGAGCATGATCTCGAAGTGGGGCACCAGCCAGGTCTCCTCCACCGTGTAGCGGTGGAAGCCGCCGCCCAGGTGGTCGCGGATGCCGCCGGTGGCCATGGCCTCCAGCGTGCGCCGCAGCGCCGCGGCGGCCTGCGGGTCGCCGGTGAGGCGGTGGTGGTGCAGCAGGAACTGCCAGCGCAGCGGCGTGGGGAACTTCTGGTGCTGCAGGAAGCCGCCCCACTCGGGATCGTGGTGGGCGAGGCCCTGCCGGGCGACGCCCTCCACCACGTCCAGCGCCACGGGCGGCCCCTCAGCGGTGACGGAGTCGGCGGTGACGGAGTCGGCGGCGGCGGGGACGGCGGCCACCGCCCCGGCCATCTGCGCCGCCTGGATCTGCAGCTCGCCGCGGTGCGAGCGGTAGGCGTCCGCCACCTTCCGGCAGAGCTCCAGGAAGCGCGCGCGCGGCACGTAGGTGGCGCCGTGGAAGGGCTGCAGGTCCGAGGTCAGGAACACCGACAGCGGCCAGCCGCCGCGGCCGGTCTGCGCCGTGACGGCGGCCATGTAGGCCTCGTCGAGGTCGGGCCGCTCCTCGCGGTCGACCTTGATGCAGACGAAGCGCTCGTTCAGCAGGGCGGCCACTTCCGCGTCCTCGAAGACCTCGTGCGCCATGACGTGGCACCAGTGGCAGGAGGCGTAGCCGATCGACAGGAAGACCGGCAGGTCGCGGTCCCGCGCCAGGGCCAGGGCGTCCCGATCCCAGGGCTGCCAGTGGATGGGGTTGCCGGCGTGCTGGCGCAGGTAGGCGGACGCCTCGCCGCCGAGCCGGTTGGTGCGGATGTCGCTGGGGCGGGCCGGTCCCGCGTCGGGCGGTTCGTGCATGGTCATCAGGATAGGTCTTCGGCCGGGGACCCGCCTACTTGAATCCGCGGCCCGGGCCGCTCAGAGGCGCGTGCCGATCACCACCAGGCTGCGGGCGCCCACCGGCACCTCCGCGAACCCGCCGAACCCGGCCCCGGCCATGATCGCCTTCGTCTCGGACAGGGTGTAGGAGCGCCCGCCCTCGGTCCCGACCAGCATGTTGACGCTGAAGCGGGCCGCGTGGGCCGGCGCGGTGCGCGTGTCGTCGAGGTAGAAGTCCTTGAACATCAGCCGCCCGCCCGGCAGCAGGGCGTCGCGGGCCTTGCGCGCGATCATGGCCGTGTCCGCCGGCGGCAGCATGTGGATGATGTTCGAGACGTAGACGACGTCGAAACCCTCGCCGAAGCCGTCGGCGTGGAAGTCGCCGTCGACGGCCGTGACCCGGTCGGCGAGCCCCGAGGCGGCGATCATCCGCGCGCGATGGCCGTGGTCTCGGGCAGGTCGAAGACGACGCAGTGCAGGGCGGGGTTCGCCGCCGCGAAGACGAGCGCGGCGGTGCCCGGGCCGCCCCCCACGTCCAGCAGGCGCCGCGCCCCGGAGAAGTCGATGGCCGCGGCCGCGTCGCGGCTGCTGCCGCGCGAGATGTTCTCCATGCCGCAGATGTAGTCGCGGTGCTCCGCCGGCGTGCGGCCGGCGCCTTCGCGCGGCGCCGGCCGGCCGGTGCGCAGCGTCTCCTCCAGGCGGAGCCAGCGGCGGCTCAGCCGGTCGTGGTGGCGGTAGATGCTGGCCATGGTGTCGGGCGACCCGCTCGCCAGCAGCGGCCCGCAGTCCGGGTCCAGGCGGAACCCCTCCCCGTCCTTGACCAGGATCCCGATCGCGGCCAGCGCGTGCAGCACCGTGTCCAGGGCCCGGACGTCGAGCCCCAGTTCGGCGGCCAGATCCGCCGGGGCGCGCGTCCCGCCGGCCAGCGCGTCGAAGACGCCCAGGCGCAGGCTGGTCAGCATGATGAAGGCGTCCTGGTATCCGGCGGCGATGCGGTCGAGCTTGTCGCGGGCTTCCATGTCGGCTCCTGGTTCGGGGGTCGGGTTCCGGCCCCCCCATGTTGGCCGATGGGCGGGCGCCAGGCAAGAGCCGGCGCGGTCAAGTGCCTGCTGACCGGGCGCGACCCCTGTGCTAGGGTGCCCGCGGAGGAGATGCCCCATGCCCGGACTGCCGCCCGTCAGCGTCGTGCTGCCCGCCTACCAGGCGGCGGCCACCCTGCCGGAGACCCTCGACTCGGTGCTGTCCCAGGCGCCGCCGCCCGCCGCGGTCGTGGTCGTGGACGACGGTTCGACCGACGCCACGCCCGACGTGCTCGCCGGCTGGGCCGGCCGCGTGACCTCGGTGCGGACCGACAACAGCGGCGGCCCCTCGCGTCCCCGCAACCTCGGCCTGGCGCGCTGCGGCGACGGGCTGGTCTCCCTGTTCGACGCCGACGACCTCATGCTGCCCGGCAAGCTCGCGGCGCAGGCCGCGGTCTTCGCCGCCTGCCCCGAGGTCGACCTCTGCTTCACCGACTTCCGGGTGATCGACGCCGGCGGCGCCGTCCTGCAGGAGCGCTTCCTGGACGGCTACCGGGACTTCCGCCGGCTGCTGCGCCCCTGCTCCCTGCCGGACGTCGGCCTGCTGTCGGGACCCGACCTGCACTTCGCGCTGATCAGCGCCAACTTCGTCGGCACCTCGAGCGTCGTGGCCCGCGCCGGGCGCCTGCGCGCCGCCGGCGGCTTCGACGAGAGCCTGCGCAACGGCGACGACCTGGACCTCTGGCTGCGCCTGGCCCGCGAGGGCGCGGTCTTCGCCTTCCTGGACCGCGTCGGCCACGCCTACCGCAAGGTCGACGGCGGGGTCACCTCGCGCGGCTGGCGCCGCCTGCCGGCCGTCATCGCGGTGCGCGAGCGCCAGCGGCCGTACGTGACCGACCCCGCGCGGCGCCGGGTGCTGGAGGACATCATCCTGAAGGCGAAGCTGGCGTATGCCTGGGGGCTGGACCGCGACGGCCGCCACGGCGAGGCGCGCCGCGTCTACGCGGAGTGCAACGCCGCGCGCCCGACCTGGGCGGGGATCAAGGGGAGCCTGCTGGCGGGGCTGCGCGGGCTGCGGGCCGGCGGCGGCGCCCGCCGCTAGGCGGGGCGCGCCCGCAGGCCGTCGGCGTAGATCGGGATGTTGTTGTCGATGACCGTCACGGCCGACAGGTCGAGCCGCTCGAAGTCCCGCCACTGGTCCGCGTTCAACGCGCAGGCCATGATCATCCCCACGAAGCAGCGCGCCGTGATGTAGGGGTCGACGTTCTTGACCTCGCCGGCGTCCCTGCGCTCGGACAGCTCCCGCGCCAGGAACCGGATGTAGGGCAGGCGCAGCTCGCAGAACAGCACGTCGTTGCCGCGGTGGGTGCCCAGCGAGCTCATGACCATCAGCGGCAGCAGCAGCGGGTCCTCGCGCGAGAGCTGGTGGATGTGGTGCGCCACCGTGGTCAGCACCTGCTGCACGTCGCCGAGCTTGCGCTGCTGCACCAGATACCCCTCGATGTCGTGCGCGCGGGCCTTGGCCCGCACCACCGACTCGAACAGGTGTTCCTTGCTCTCGAAGTAGCGGTAGATGGCCGCCTCGGTGATCCCGCACTCGCGGGCGATCAGGCGGATCGAAGCCCCCTCGAAACCGAGCTGGGCGAAGAGCCGGGCCGCGTTCTCGAGGATCTCGTCGCGACGTTCCAGGTTGCGCGTTCTGGACATGGCCGCCCTCCCGTGACGGTTAGGGACCCTCCGTTGAAGTTAACGGTTGATATTTATTTGTCAAACTCGATCGTAACACGGGGTTGGCGCGTCCGCGCCATCGGTCAACAGTCCTCACAAGAAGCGGGGGGCCCTTCGGCCCCCCGCCTCGTTCAGCGTCGAACCGGACCCGCCCTAGGGCAGGATCGGGTCGGTCAGCTCGTACTCGTGCGTCTCGGCAGCCGTCCACTTGCTCGCCAGCAGGGAGCTGTGGAACAGCTGGTTGGAGCCGTAGCTGAGCGACTTGGCGTTGTAGCCCAGCATGTTCAGGGCGGCGACGACCTGGCTGCTGGTCTGGCCGGTCCAGCAGTACACCACGATGGGCGTGCCGTCGCTGGGCAGGTAGGGCAGCATCTCGCCGATCTTCATGCTGGTGTAGGGGGTGAACTGGAAGGCGCCGGGGATGTGGCCGGGCACGCCCGCCGTGCCGGTGCCCTCGTAGTCGGCCTGGCCGAAGTAGTTGACGACGAAGTAGTCGTCCAGGGCCGGCTGCAGGTTCGCCCAGGTGATGCTCTGGAACCCGCCCGCCAGCATGGCGGCGACGCGGTCCTCGACCACGCTCGCGGGGTCCTCGTCCGTCAGCGTCGGGTAGGCGAAGGCGGTCAGGGAGCCGTTGTTGTTGGTGGTCTCGGGCGAGGCCAGGTTGTCGCCGATGCCGTTGTTCCAGCCGGTGGCCAGGCTGGAGTGCCAGGAGCACATGCCCCACTTCAGCGACTTGACGTCCTCGTAGCCCATCAGCTCCATCGCGATCTTGGCATGGCCCGCGCTCTGCCCGCTGTAGCAGGTGATGACGTAGGGCTTGTCGCTGGGGATGGTCCCGTTGAGATCGTTCAGGATCGTGGCCAGGCTCGAGTTGTAGGCGCCGGGGATGTGGCCCGCGTTGTAGGCGCTGGCCGCCCGGATGTCGATGACCGTGTAGTCGTCGAGGTTGTCGTGCAGCGCCTGGGCGGTGATGACGCCCGGGCAGTCCGTGTTGTCGTTCAGGTAGGCGTCGACGGCCGCGTACATGGCCGCGAACTCCGGCGTCTGCGCGCCGCCGACCTCGAGCTCGAAGTCGTTGGCCGAGGCCGCGGTCCAGCGGTTGGCGGTCAGGGAGCTGTGGAACAGGTGGTTCGAGCCGTAGCTCAGCGACTTGGCGTTGTAGCCCAGCATGTTCAGGGCGGCGACGACCTGGCTGCTGTGCTGGCCGGTCCAGCAGTACACCACGATGGGCGTGCCGTCGCTGGGCAGGTTCTTCAGCATCTGCTCGAAGCCGAGGCTGGCGTAGGGGGTGAACTGGTAGGCGCCGGGGATGTGGCCGGGGACGCCGGCGGTGCCGGTGCCCTCGTAGTCCGCCTGGCCGAAGTAGTTCACGACGAAGTAGTCGTCCAGGTTGGGCTGCAGGGTCGCCCAGGTGATGCTCTGGAAGCCGGCCGCCACCATGGCGGCGACGCGGGTGGCCACGATCGTGGCGTTGGTCCCGGTCAGCGTCGGGAAGGCGTGCTCGGTCAGGCCGGCGTTGTTGTTGGTCGTCTCCGGCGAGGCCAGGTTGTCGCCGATGTTGCTGTTCCAGCCGGTGGCCAGGCTGCTGTTCCACGACGACATGCCGAACCCGAGGGTCTTGACGTCCTCGTGGCCCATGAGCTCCAGCGCGATCTTCGCGTGGCCGGCGCTCTGGCCGCTGTAGCAGGCGATGACGATGGTCTTGTCGGTGGGGATCGTCGTGCCCACGTCGGTCAGGATGTTCGCGATCGACGAGTTGTACGCGCCCGGGATGTGCCCGGCCGTGTAGGCGTCGGCCGAGCGGATGTCCACGACCGTGTAGTCGTCGAGGTTGTCGTGCAGGGCCTGGGCGGTGATCACGCCCGGGCAGTCCGTGTTGTCGTTGAGGTAGGCCTCGACGGCGGTGGCCATCGTCTCGAACGGGGTCGCCGTCGGCGGCGGGTCCACGGGGTCGTCGTCGCTCGAGCAGCCCGCCAGGGCCGCCAGGGCGATCAGCAGCAACGCCATCAGGGTCCAGCGCTTCGTCATGTCTTCTCTCCTTGTTCGGGCCTCGCGGCCCCCGGTGTGCGGCGCCGGGCGCCGCGGATCGGCCGCCCGGCGGCGCGCGCCGCCGGGCGGTTTTTCACTCCAGATCACTTCGCATCGGGAAACATCGACGGGATCACCACGCCCAGGTTCGCCTCGTAGTCGGGCAGCCGGGTGACGCCGTCCTCGGCGTACAGATCGGACTCGCGCAGCAGGAAGCCGTCGGGCCCGTCGGGCGAGGTGTGGCAGGCCGTGCTGCAGCTCTGCCCCTCCCCGACCGTCGTCTGCGCCGTGCGCCGCACGATGTTGTGCGGGGAGGCGTAGACCCAGGTCGGCGCGTCGAGGTAGCCGGGCAGTTCCAGGCCCCATTGCGCGTAGGTGCCGGGGTCGACCGGCAGGTGGCGCACCACCGCGTAGTCGTACTCGGTGCGGTGCGGGCTCGGGTTGCGGCCGATCTTGAACTGCAGGCGGCTGGGGTCGATGTCGTACTTGTCGGCCTTCTCCCCGCCCGTGAGCAGGTTGTGGCAGTTCGTGCAGTTCTTGTAGGGCTGCGAGTGGCAGACCTGGCACTGCAGGTTCAGGCCGTCGTTGCCCACGTGCATCGCGTGGTAGGCGTTGTCCCAGCCGTCGTCCTGCCCCTCGCCGTGGCAGTCCTCGCAGCGGGGCATCGTCTTGACCTCGTAGCGGTGCTCGTAGTGCTCGCCGTCGTGCTGGTCGTCGCCGTGGATCTCTTCCTTGGTGTGGCAGTCCTTGCACTGCCAGCCGTAGGGCTGGCGGTGGACGTCGGGCACGTTGCCCTCGCTCTGCCCCAGGAAGTCGTTGCCCACGCGCGAGCCGTGGCAGGCGGTGCACTGCTCGGTCATGTCCGGCGAGGCCCGGAAGCGGTGCGAGTAGTAGGTGCCGATCAGCGGGAAGCCGCCGCCGACGCTGGCCGGCCGGCTGACGTGGCACTGCCCGCAGGTCGTGTGGCAGCCGCCGCACTTCTGGTCGAAGTACCCTTCGAAGCCGGAGCCCGCGAAGGTGCAGCGCCCGCGCAGCTCGATGGCCGCGATGTAGCCCCACTGGTTGGTGTGCAGGCTGTTGGCGTGGGCCGCCGCCTCGTCGGCGTGGCAGCCGTCGCAGGCGCCGTGCGCGCTGGGGTCGCCGACCATGCCCGTGTGCGCTTCCTCCATGGTCTCGAACGTGCGGTCGGCCATGCCGCCGTGGCAGCTCTGGCAGCTGCGCTGGCCGTGCACGCTGTCGAGGAACCGCTGGCCGTTGGTGCCGGTGATGATGACCTTTTCCCACGCCTCCAGCGCGGGTACGGAGCCGCCTCAGCCGTCGTCCTTGGCGGCGGGATCGACCTTGGACGCCTCCTCCTCGCCCAGGCTGGCGATGAGCATGTCCCGGCTGCTGTGGCAGCCGAGGCAGGTCTTGTCGGTCAGCACGACGTTCGGGTCCCCGGTGCCGTTGGAGGTGTCGTTCTCGCACCCCCACAGGCTGCCCAGGACCAGGAACGCCAGAACCGCGACCGCTGCGTGCTTGTGCATGGTCACACTCCGTCGTTGGACGGCGACGCGGCGCCGTCGTTGGTGAGGCCGCGGGCGAAGATCGGCACGTTGTTGCAGACGACCGTCTGCGCGTCGACCTCGGCACCCGCGAGCCGGCTCCACATTCCGGCGTTGAGGGCACAGTCCATGACCATGCCCACGAAGCAGCGGCTGGTGATGACGGGATCGATCCGACGGACCTCCCCCGCCGCCATGCGCCGCGTGATCTCCTCGACCAGGAAGTCGATGTAGGGGCTGCGCACCTCGCGGAAGATCGTCGCGCGGCCCTGGTCGTTCTCGAGGCTGCTGTTGGACATCAGGCGCACGAGCTCGGGGTCGCGCTGCGCGAGGGACAGGACGTGGTCGGCGACCGTGCGCAGGACGTCCTCGATGCCGCCGCGGCCGCGGTGGCCGGCGAGGTCGCCGGCGATGTCGTGCTCGCGGACCTTGGCGCGGATGACCTCGTCGTAGAGCTGCGCCTTGCCGTCGAAGTGGCGGTAGATGGCGGCTTCGGTCACGCCGCTGGCGCGGGCGATCAGGCGGATGGCGGTGCCGTCGTAGCCGTGGGCCGAGAAGAGCCGCGACGCGTGGTCGAGGATCTCTCCGCGGCGGTTGGCGGGTCGGGTCTCGGTCGCCATGTCGTTCCCGTGAAGGAGGTGAGCGAACGTTGACTCTGCTCCAAACTAGCCCCTCCCGGGCCGGCCGTCAATCCCAAATGTTAGGGATTTAACCCGCACAACCTCATGATTTGCAGCGACTTATATCATATACGATTACTAGGTGTTATAAGAATCGCATTGGCACGGAGATACGAAAACGCTCGTTCACCCTGCCGCCCCGACGGCGCGGCGCGCCCCCCAAAAAAAGGCCCCGCCTGGGCGGGGCTCCCGGTCCGACCGTGCCTGGGGGTGGCGGCTAGAAGACGCCTCCCACCGACAGGGAGTACTGGTCGAGGATGTAGTCGTCCCAGCGGTTCTCGTCGAACTCGCAGCGGCGGTAGCTCGCGGTCGCGCTCAGCTTCTCGGCGAAGCGCCAGCTCGTGCGGGCCGACCAGCGGTCCAGGTCGTTCTCGACCGAGTCGGTGGTGCGGACGGCCTCGTAGTGGCCCTCGCAGCTCCAGCCGCGGCCGAGGTCCAGCACCGCGCCGGGCGCGTAGCGCACGGTCGTGGCGTCGTAGGCCAGGGGGCTGACGTCGGCGGCGACGGCCGGGGCGCCCTCGATGCCGTACTCCTCCTGCCCCATCGAGACCGAGCCCAGCAGCGTCAGGCGCGGCGCCGCGGCCCAGGTGGCCACGGCGAAGCCGCGCACGGCGTCCCAGGTGGTCTCCACGCCGGCGATGTCCTCGCGCTCGAAGGTCTGGGCGATCGTCTGGTGGCCGAGATCGAGGCTGACGCCGTTCGCCGGCCGCGTGTTCAGGCAGACCTCCCAGACCAGCTTGTCGCGCTTGCGGTCGCCCATCCAGTAGAACCAGGCGTCGCCGCCGGTGGTGTCCCAGGTGTCGGCCGAGTCGATCTCCTCCTGCAGCCACAGGGCCTTGGCCTTCAGCGTCACGTTGCGCGCGAGGCGGGTGCGCGCGCGCAAGCCCGCTTCCTGGCTGGTGCGCTCCTGGTCGGTGGCCTGGAAGTCGCCCTCGGTGCCGCTGCCGGGCAGGCCGTCCTGCGCGATCGTCTCCTCGAGGTCGCTGGCGCGGTAGCGGTAGCTCAGCTGCAGCCGGGTCGCGGGCAGCCGGGTCGACGACAGCGCCGCGCGGAATTCCCGGCTCGTGCGGTCGCGGTCGGCGGCGTGGACGATGGCGTCGTCGGGTCCGACCTGGCCGTCGACGTTCTGATTGCGGACGGCCGCGGACAGGTCCAGGCGCGTGCCGCGGGCCACGGTCCACAGGGCGCCGACGCGGCCCGTGCCCGACACGGCGTCGGAGGCGACGTCGCGGTCGGCCAGGCCCTGGGTCTCGTGCGGGTTGCTCTCGAGGTAGCTGCCGGCCGCCTGGCCCGTCAGGCGCAGCGTCGGCGACACCTCCAGGGCGCCGCCGATCCGACCGCTCCACTGGGTGCGGTCGTCGGTGTAGAGGTGGCGCGTGCCCAGCGCGCGGTCGCCCTCGCTCTTGCGGTAGGACACTTCCCAGTCCGTCGCCAGCTTGCCGTAGGCGTAGTCGCCGCCGGCCCAGACCTTGCGGTCGAGCGTGCCGAAGTGCTTCAGGCCGGGCACCGCGCTGCCGGCGCCGCTGCGCAGCAGGCTGCCCTTGGTCCCGTCGCGGCGCGTGAAGGCGACGCCGGCCTCCAGGCCGAACCCGCTCCAGACGCGGTGCGAGCTGGCCGCCTCGAAGCGGTTCCAGTTCATCACCGGCGCCGGGGAGAGGGCCGGCGGCGCCGGCGGCGCGGCGAACACGGCCGAGCGCATCTCGCTGGTGCCGTCGTAGTAGTGGTCGAAGCTGCGGTAGGTCACCGAGGTCCGGAACTCCCCGGGAGAGCCGCCCCACAGGCCGATGGACCCGGCGCCGCCGGGGCGGCCGCCGTTCTCGCCGGCCCCGCGCAGGGTCAGCCAGCGCCCGCTGTCCCAGGTCCGGTTCCAGGCGAAGACCGAAGAGAAGCGGTACTGGTCGGTCAGCTGCCAGTCTTCGGCCGCCTTCGCGTCGTACCCGTAATCGTCCAGGACGTCGAGCGTCAGGGTGGCGTGGTCGAACAGGCCCACGTGGTCCCCGGGGGCGGCCCAGATCCGGCCGGCCTGGGCCGGCAGATCGCCGGCGGCGGCCGCACCGGCGGCCAGGAGCGCCACCGCGGCGGCGGTCATCATCGTCAGACGCAGGTTCTTCATGACGCGCTCCTTTCTAGTCCAGGAAGGTGGGGTTGAGGTTCGAACCGTGGATCTCGTGGTGGCAGTCGTAGCAGCGCGCCTCGCTGCCCAGGAAGCCGCCGTGGTTCACGTCGCCGATGGTCGGGTAGCCCGGCTCGAAGTGGCACTGCAGGCACAGCGAGTTGCCGTCCTGGGTCAGCAGCTTGTCGTTGATCGAGCCGTGCGGACGGTGGCAGGCCGTGCAGTCCTCGGCCGCCACGCCCTCGTGCTCGAACAGGAAGGGGCCGGCCATCTCGGTGTGGCAGTTCAGGCAGGCCGCGTTCAGGTCGCCCAGGGGGTCGGCGGCGGGCGCCGCGCCGTGGACCGCGTGGCAGTCCTGGCAGGAGACCTCGCCCTCGAGCACCCGGTGACGGAACGGCAGGCGGAAGTCGGCGGCCTGGGCCGCGTGGCACTGCAGGCAGAACTCGCCGGCGATCCGGAAGGCGGACGGCGCCTGCGCCGAGCCGCCCCCGTGGACGACGTCGGTGTGGCAGGCGGCGCAGTCGGTCGGTCCGCCCGCGTGCGGCGAGCCGGACCAGGTGGCGCGCTTGTCCTGGTGGCACTGCAGGCACATCTCGGCCCGGTCCTCGGCGTCCAGGGCGGACAGGACGGCCCGGCCGAAGATGGGGCCTTCGCCGCCGGCCTCGACGTGGAGGCTGCCCGGCCCGTGGCAGGCTTCGCAGGCGCCCGCGCCGCTGCCGGGCGCGATCGTCGCCCGCTCCACCGCGTGGGGGGTGTGCTGGTAGAAAGCGCCGGCCTCGTCGTGGCAATCCAGACAGGCCTGGGAGCCGACGTAGGCCGCGCCGGACGGCACGCCCACGCGCTCGGCGAAGCCGCCGCCCGCGGCCGCGACCACGGCCAGCAGGGTGAGCAGCCCGGCGATGAGGATGAGCAGACGCAACATGGGGGTTCCTCCGCGCAGGAAGAGGTCAACGAACGTTGATCATCGAGGCGAGGATAAGAGACGGGACCCGGGCAAACAAGAATTAGTTGTCATCGGTTTGTCAGGGTCTTGACTAAGATGTTCAGGAAGGCGACCTTGCCGCCCGCCCCGCCCCGCTCCCCGGTCGCCTCGAAAGGAGCCCCGCCGTGGACCTGTACGGTTTCGCCCTGCTTTCTCTGTCCTCGCTGTTCGCGGTCATCGACCCGCTGGGCTGCATCCCGTTCTTCAGCGGCCAGACCGCGGGCCTGTCGCGCGGCCGCAAGCGGCGCATCCTGGTCAAGGCCCTGCTGGTGTCGCTGCTGGTCCTGCTGCTGTTCACCTACGCGGGCAGCGCCGTGCTGCACACCTTCGGGATCACGGTGGACGCCTTCCGGATCGCCGGCGGCGTCATCTTCTTCGGCGTCGGCCTGGACATGCTGCAGAGCCGGCCCCGCCGCTGGCACACCGGCCTGGACCAGGCCGCCGCCGCGGGGACCGCCCCCGTCGCGCCCGTCGACCCCGACCACGACCCGTCGGTGACGCCGCTGGCGATCCCGATGATCGCCGGCCCGGCCTCGATCACCACGGTCATGGTGCTGCGGGCCGAGACGCCCGGCGCGACCGGGGCGCTGATCGTCAGCGCCGCGGCCGCCCTGATCCTGCTGCTGACCGGCGTGATCCTGCTGACCGCCGACACCGTGCTGCGGCGCCTCGGCCCCACGGGCATGCGCATCGTGGAGAAGCTGATGGGCCTGCTGGTGACCGTCATCGCCGTGCAGCTGGTCCTGAACGGGGCCGCGCCGTTCCTGCGGGACCTGGTCGCCGCCGCCCGCTGACACCCCCCTCCCCTTAAAAAGACACGCCCCCGGCGGCCGGTGCCGCCGGGGGCGCGTGGTCTTGCCCTCGGGAGAGGACTAGAAGCTCATCGTCGCCTGCGTGTACAGCCAGTTCTGGCTGTCGGCGTTCGGGCCGACCCGGTCCTCGCTGGCCGAGAACATGCTCAGGCCGGTCTGCCAGGCGAAGCCGCCGTCGACGTACTTGCCGGACAGGTCGATCTCGGTGCCCAGCGCGGTCTTGTCGGTGGCGTAGTCTTCGACGGTCGCGAGGCTGTGGAACTCGCCCATCAGCTTCCAGCTGTCGTTGAGCGGGTACATGGCCTTCAGGCCGATGTCCATGAGGCCCTCGTCGAAGTCGTCGGCGTTGACGAGGTCCATGGCGCCGTTGAAGCTGTGCGACGTGTAGTACAGGTTGTGGAACCCTTCCCACTTGTCGGTGGTGGTGCCGTCGTCGCCGGTGGTGTAGTCCACCAGGCCGGCCAGGCGCAGGCCGTTGGCCATCGTGTAGCCGATCTCGCCGTTGAGCAGCATGCCGCTGATGTCGACCTCGGTGGCGCCGAAGTCGGCGGTGCCGGTCTGCATGGCGACCATGGCGTTGTAGTCGAAGCTCTCGGCGAAGGTCCGCTGGCTGTAGGCGCCGAAGGTCATGAACTTCTCGTCGTAGCCGCCGAAGTTGGCGTAGGACGTGTTCATCATGGCGAACAGGTCCACGCCCTTGTCCAGGAACGAGAAGTTGATGCCGTAGAACATGTCGTCGCCGGCGGTGTCGGTGCCGTCGGTGTCGTCGACGACCGTGTACTGGTTGAAGCTCTCGTACAGCTTGATGCCCCAGAGGGTGGCCTTCATGTTCTCGCCGAACTGGCGGCCCATCATCACGCCGTCGAACGCCTGGCCGTACATGCTCCAGTTGGAGGCGCCCACGAGGCGCTCGTTGTGCATGCTGGCTTCGAACCGGCCCATCTTGAACCAGCTCTTCTCGCAGGGCTTGTACCACATGTAGCCCTCGTGCATCTCCAGGACGGGGTCGATGGCGAAGTCGTTGTCGGCGCCGATGAAGCGGCTGTCCTGGAACTCGGCGAACACGCCCATGTTGTCGCCGATCTTGGCCTTGACGCCGACGCGGGTGCGCAGCTGGCTGAACCAGGTGGGGTTGGTGTCGGAGTCGAAGTCGTAGAAGTAGGGATCCGCGCCGTCCATCTGGATGCGGTAGCGGGACTCGCCCGTCACCATGACGTCGCTGGCGCAGGTCTCGGTGCAGGTCTCGGAGCACTTCTCGGCATATGCGGCGACGCTCATGAGCATCGCGAGGATCACGAACAGTGAGGTCAGCTTCCAGTTCTTCAAGGCAGTCTCCTTCCGGCAAAACCACGTTGCCGACCGGTGGATCCGTTCAGTCCGGCGGCTCAAACCTGCGGAATGTTGCCACCGGGATTTCGGAGTAGCAAGGTAAATTATGATGATATAGTTAATGAATATCATTATCCAATATATGCCGCCGGCCGGGTTTGACACCTTCCCCCCGGCTCCGTAAGGTTGCATCTCGCATCTCGCAACATCGGGGCGCGGCGTCGCCTGGAGTGGCCGCTGCCCCAGCCCAGAACAGGAGACGCCATGAGTTTCGGCCTCCTTCAGCGCAGCCGCGGACACGCGGCGGCCACCTTGGCGGCGACAGCCATCTTGCTGGCCCTGATCCCCGTGGCGGCCACGGCGGCCGGCGGCCACGCCGCCGTCCCCGCCGGCCACGGCGCGGCGGAACACGCCGCCCCCGCCCTCGGTGCGCGGCTGCCCCTGTGGAGCGCCCTGCCCTTCGCTGGGATCCTGCTCTCGATCGCGCTGTTCCCCCTGGTGGCGCCCCACTTCTGGCACCGGCACTTCCCCAAGGTCTCGGCCTTCTGGGCCCTGGTCTTCGCCGTCCCGTTCCTGATCGCCTACCGGGGCGAGGCGCTGCAGTCGATCATCCACATCTACGTGATCGACTACATCCCCTTCATCATCCTGCTGTGGGCCCTGTTCACCGTCGCCGGCGGGATCTACGTCGGCGGCAGCCTGCGCGGTTCCCCGAAGGTCAACACGCTGCTGCTGCTGATCGGCACCCTGCTGGCCTCCTGGATCGGGACCACCGGCGCGGCGATGGTCATGATCCGCCCCCTGCTGCGGGCCAACGCCTGGCGCCGCTACCGGGTCCACACCGTGGTGTTCTTCATCTTCCTGGTGGCCAACATCGGCGGCTCGCTCACCCCGCTGGGCGACCCGCCCCTGTTCCTGGGCTTCCTGCACGGGGTGCCGTTCTTCTGGGTCACCAAGGCGCTGCTGCCGCACGCGCTGACGGCCGTGGCCATCCTGCTGGTGGTCTTCTTCGCCCTGGACACCTACTGGTTCCGCAAGGAGCCCGCCGCGGCGCCCGAGGACGGGCACGACGGCCAGAGCAAGGGCATCCGCATCGAGGGCCTGCACAACCTGCTGTTCCTGCTGGGGATCATGGGCGGCGTGCTGCTCTCGGTTCGCTCAAGCTGCAGTCGGTCCCCATCTACGGGCACGTGCACGTCGAGCTGCAGAACTGGCTGCGCGACGCGATCCTGATCCTGATGGGCGCGCTCTCGCTGCGCTTCACGGCCAAGGCGATCCGCAAGAAGAACGAGTTCTCCTGGGGCCCGATCCAGGAGGTGGCCTACCTCTTCGCCGGGATCTTCATGACCATCATCCCCGCCCTGGCGATCCTGCAGGTCGGGTCCGCCGGCGCCCTGGCCGGCGTGGTCGCCTTCGTGAAGTCGCCCGCGCACTACTTCTGGGTCAGCGGCGGCCTGTCCAGCTTCCTGGACAACGCGCCCACCTACCTGACCTTCTTCAACACGGCCCTGGGCAGCTTCGGCATGCCCGAGAGCGCCGTGCCCGGCCTGCTGGGCTTCGCCGACGCGAGCCTGCGCAACCCCGACTTCATCCGGGACCTGACGGCGATCTCCGCCGGCTCGGTCTTCATGGGCGCCAACACCTACATCGGCAACGCGCCCAACTTCATGGTCAAGTCGATCGCGGAGGAAGCCGGCGTGCCGATGCCCAGCTTCTTCGGCTACATGCTGAAGTACTCGCTGCCGATCCTGGTGACGACCTTCGTGGTGATCACCTTCATCTTCTTCGCCTAGGAGGGGAACCATGGCGACCAAGCCGGCTGCCGCGACGCCGACCTACCACGAACTGGCCATCCAGGGCCCGCGCGACCTGGTCCACGGTTACCTCGCCGGGCTCGCCGCCGGCGCCGGTTGCGCCGCGACGCCGGTCTTCGCCCACGAGGCCGGCGTCGCCGGGCCCGGCCTCGGGACCAAGCTCAAGGAGATGATCGGCGCGCACCCCCAGGCCTGCCGCGTGATCCTCGACGGCGAGCTGCGCGGCCTGCTCAAGGGCGCGGCCAGGCGCATGCAGGCCGAGACCGGCCTGGCCGTCCTGTCGGAGCGCCGGATCCGCCGCGCCTCCTTCGGCTACCGCTTCCACGCCTACGCCGTGCGGTACGGGGTCGAGATCCAGGATCTGCTGGCCGCGCTCCCGGCCGGGCTGAAGATCGCGGACCGCCGCGCCGCCGAGAAGCACGACCCGCGCGCCAAGGGCGTGGAGGCCTACTCCCCCGCCCACGACTACGAGATCGAGGGCGGCGGCACCGTCGTGGGGCGCTTCGACCTCGTGGTGGAAGCCCGGCGTCGCCTGGCCGCCCACCCGCTGATCGACGCGGACGGGATCGAGCTGGACCTGGGTTAGCTACCGTGTCCCGCCCGGAGAGGCGGGGGAACGAGGAAAGGGGTGGGACGATGTCCCACCCCTTTGTTGCATCCTACGGGTAACCGGCTACTTCAGAAGCGTCATCTTGCGGGTCAGCTCCTGGCCCTCGCTGCGCAGGCGGTAGTAGTACGCGCCGCTGGCCGACTGCCGGCCCGCACCGTCGCGACCGTCCCACTCCACCGTGTAGGCCGACGCCGCCAGCTCGCCGCTGACCAGCGTCCGCACCTCGCGGCCCGCCAGGTCGAAGATCCGCAGCTCCACCCGGCCCGCCCGCGGCACCGAGAACGCGATCTGCGTCTTCGGGTTGAACGGGTTCGGGTAGTTCTGCGCCAGCGACAGCACCGACGGCGCGTCGCCCGCGGCCGTCGAACCGCCGCCGTACACGATCTTCAGGCACCACTCGTTCAGCGTGCCGGTGTCGCCGCCGGCCTGGTCGGCGACCGTCAGCGTCCAGTTGCCGTCCAGCACCTGGCCCGCGAACAGGCCCAGGTCGCCCGCCGGCGTCAGCGCGTCCGGATACCACCCGTAGATGTTGTCCGTGCCGCTGCCCGTGCGGTTGTGCAGGCGCACCGTCGTGCCCGCCGGCGACCTCAGGTCCACCGCCAGGTCGCCCTGGTAGGTGTGCGTGATGTCCACGAACACCTCGACGCTGGTCACGGTCGCGCCCGCGCCCATCGCCAGGGCCATCGGGCTGGTCACCGTCGCGTAGTCCGCGATCGGCAGGCCCGGCTGCAGGCACTGCGTCAGCTCGCTCACCGAGGTCAGCGTCAGGTTGACGCCCGTCAGCTGCTGGCCCTCGGCCAGGGTCACCGGCGTCGAGGCGATGCTCCACGCCGCCTTGCTCGCGCGGATCGTGTAGTTGCCCGCGTACAGGCCCGACAGCGCGTAGTGGCCGGAGGCGTCGGTGTACGTCGTGCCGCCGTTGGGGAAGGCCTCGACCAGCACGCCCGAGTCGTCGGACGAGCCGGCCAGGTCCACGCGGCCGCTCACGCCGCAGTCGCCGATCTCCGTGGCCAGCAGCCAGTGCACCGCGTTCTCGAGCAGCGGCGCGCGGCCCGCGGCGTTCAGGGCCGCGTAGTTGAAGGTGAAGAACACGATCTGGCCGCCCGTCGGCGACGGGTTCGGGTCGTAGCAGATCACGCCGGCGTCGGTCGGGTAGGTGGCCCAGGCGCCCGCCTTCACGGCGTCGGCCAGGGGCGCCGCGGCGTCCTGGTCGCCGTAGCCGGCGTAGGTGATCGCGATCGGCCCGGCGATGACGTTGGGCACCGACATCACGTGGTGGGCCGGCGCGGCGACGGTCAGCGAGCCGCTGCCGTCGTGGTTCCAGTCGGTGGTGTGCAGCACGGTCGTGGCGAAGGCGCCGCTGCCGGCGTGCGCGTAGGCGACCTCGCCGCCCTCGATCAGCAGGTGCCCGCCGGCGGTCACGTAGTTGATCAGGGCGGTGCGCAGGGTCGCGCTGGCGAGCGGGCTGGTGCTGGCGCCGCTGGCCACCGCCACGAGGTCGTAGAGCGGCCAGTCCGCCGGCACGGTGGCCGCCGACGTCTGCACGGTGACCCCGTAGCCGAGCGCCTCGAGCTCCGCCGACAGCGCGGCGGTGGAGCGCTCCTCGCCGAGCGCGTACCCGTCGGCGACCAGCTGGCCCTTCTCGTCGAACTTGTCGGGGGCCCAGCGGGCGACGCCGTCGTCGTCGACGATCAGGATGTCGCCGTTGGTCGGCTCGAGCACGAAGTCCTTCACGACCGACGCCGCGTCGATCTCGACCGCCACGCTCACGGGCACGTGGTGCGACGCGCGCACCGTCACCGTGTAGGTGAAGTACGGCAGCGCCGCCGTCGTGAACAGGCCCGAGGCGTCGCTCGTGGTCTCGGTGTACAGGGCGCCGTTGTCGCTGCGGTACACGCGCACGATCCCCTGCAGGGGCTCGAAGGTCACCGCGTCGCTGATCACGCCCGTCAGCACGCCCGAGGGCGCCGCGACCATCGCGACGTCGAACGTGTTGGCGCCGTAGTTCAGGAACATCGCCTGCTCGAAGTGCAGGTAGCCGAAGACGTCCACCACGATGGTGTAGTCGTCGACCAGGATGTCCTCGCCCACGTCGTAGTCGCCCGAGGCGTTCGTCGTGGCCGAGAAGACCTCGACCATGCCGGCGTCCAGGCCGTGCACGACCGCGCCGACCGCCGGCGAGCCGCCCAGGCTCACGTGGCCCGTCAGCTGGCCGTAGGCCTCGACGACGTCGAAGGTCTCGGTGTACAGGTCGTAGCCGCTCAGCGCGATGATGCCCGTGACCACGCCCGTCTGGGCCGCGGTCAAGGTCAGGCTCGCCGCGCCGGTCGACTGCTCGCCGCCGTCCGGCAGCACCGCGTGCAGCGTGGCGCCGGGCTCGCCGGACGTCGCGTGCAGGGTGCCGGGCAGGTTCAGCGGGAACAGGTCGGTCATGCCGATGTCCGTGGTCACCGTCAGGTCCGGCGACGTCAGGGCCAGGGCGTTGACCGTCAGGGGCTCGCGGAACAGCTCGTAGGTCTCGGCGGGGTCGCGGCCGACGACGTCGAGCGAGGGGCCGAACGGGTAGGTGACGCCGAGCACGGCCACGCCGTTGGCGTCGGTGGCCACGCTGGCCGTCGTGTAGTCCAGGCCCTCGGCCCAGACGTCGATCCCGGGCAGCGGCGTGGTGCCGTCGGGGCCGTACACCGTCACGGTGACGTCCGTCGGGACGTTGGCGTCGATCGTGTCGGGGTCCAGGACGACCACCGAGGGGTTGATGGCCAGCAGGGTCGCCTGGTAGGTCGTCAGGTTGTAGCCGGTCACCGTGAGGGTCACGTCGCCGGGCGTGGTCACCGGCACGTCCAGCGCGATGTCCGCCAGACCGCCGGCGTCGGCGACGGCCGTGCCGTGGATGACGCCGTCGCGGTAGAGGCAGGCCACGGCGCCGGGGACGCCGACGTCCACCTGGAAGCTCGGCGTGCCGAGGTGCACGACGGGCAGGTGCGCGGGCGCGATCTCCAGGGGCGCGTCGGTGCGCACCATCAGCGAGCAGTCGCCGAAGATGTTGTACTGCTCGATGAGCTTCGGGCCCTCGCCCGTGGGGTAGGTGTCGAGCACCTGCATGCCGCCGTAGTAGTACAGGGCGCCCAGGATGTTGGCCTGCTCGGCGACGAGCAGGTCCACCGCGTGGGCCTGCATCTCGCAGGGCGGCACCCAGGAGGCCAGGGTCGAGGCCGAGTAGGTGCCGATGGCGCCGTTGGGCTGGGCGACCGAACCGGCGCGCAGCCAGGCCTCGGCGAAGCAGACGGAGGTCGAGAAGTCGCCGTTGGAGCAGCTCACGTCCAGCAGCCAGGGCTGCTTCCAGCCGTTGGTCAGGGCCAGGACGTTGCTGTTGGCGAACGGCGGGTTGCTCCAGCTGGTGCCGCTGCCGTGGCCGATGTAGTTGACCAGGCTGCGGCCCTCGTTCAGGGCGGCCGAGATCATCGCCGAGGTCCCGGTCGGCTGGTAGATCTGGTCGACGTAGGTGAAGGTGTAGGCCAGCATGTCCGTGCGCAGCAGGTTGCAGCGCTCGTAGTCGGTCGGCGAGCCCTCGTTCGAGGCCAGGCCGGTCCCCTTGTGGTACCACTCGGCGGCGGCGCCGGTGTCGGGGTCGCGCTCGTAGCGGACGAACTTGGCGACCTGCAGCTGGACCTCGCTGACGTTGGAGGCCGAGATGCGCGAGACGAACAGGTCGGGGTAGAGGTCGGAGCCGGCGACCATGGCGTAGGTCGGGTCCGAATCCGCGCTCTCGTACGAGCCGACGCGCGTGGGCACGTCGGCGATGTCGCCCACGAGCACCACGTAGGTGAGGCCGGGGTCCGCGTTGTAGCGGTTGGTGATGGCGCTCTGGACGCCCGTGGCCGTCCCGCCCACCGAGGACATCGTGATCACCTCGACCGGGATGCCCTTCTGCTGCTTCCAGGCGACGAACGGGGCCAGCGCGCCCTGGTAGGCGTCGGCCGTGACGACGAGCATCCGGCCGGTCGTGCCGATGGCCGTGTACTTGTCGGCCCCGTAGTTGGCGAACAGTCCGCGGTAGATGCGGGCGAACTCGGGGTCGACGGCGGGCGCGGCCGCGCGGGCCAGCTCGTTCAGGCCGCCGCCGCCCTTGGTGACGACCTCGACGGTCATGCTGCGCAGCACGCGCAGCACGCCGCGGCCGGCGTCGTACTGGAACGGGACCACGCGCAGGGAAACGCCGCGCTCGTCGCGCACGATGAACGGGTCGCCGAGGGTCGCCGTCTCCAGGGGGTAGGTCCCGCCGGAGCGGTAGAGGGCGTCGAAGGTGTGGGCGATGCCCGCCGGATCGAGGTCGCGGGTGAAGTGGCCCTTGGAAGGCAGGACGGGATCGACGGCGGTCTCGGTCCACTCGCTCGCCACGACGCGCAGCGACGGCACGCCGACGCCGGCGATCGCGACGCTGCGGTTGATCATCGGCAGTTCGGGCAGGCCCTTCTCCATCAGCCAGGCCTCGCCGGGCAGGCCCAGCTTGGCGTAGGGGCGGCCGTCGATCAGCGCGCCGTCGAGGTTGTAGCCCGGCACCTCGATCCGCAGCGTGACCACGTCACCGGATCCGGTCGCCACCACCGTCGGCGGCGCGACGGCCCCGCTTCCCGTCGGGATCCAGGCCGCACCGGCGACCGAGGCCAGGGCGAGCAGCGTCAGCAGCAGAACGGCTGCCTTGCACCAAGAGCGCATCATCGTGACTCCTCAGGCTCAGGACATGCGAGATTCGGAAGTCTTATGCGGGTATTTGATTATAACTCATGGGCATGGCGGCTGACAACGTGGAAGGACCCAATAAAACAGGCGGCGGTCCCGGTGGGACCGCCGCCGTCCGCCCGGCGGGATGCGGGCTAACTCTCTGTCACCGCAGGGATTCTGCAGCTTCCTGGTCGCAGAGCGTGGTCCAGCGGCCCGAGAAGACGCCGGCCGGCCTCCCGGCGGCGTGGACATATTCGCCCCCGAGGACCCCTTCGACCGTGGCGGCGGCGTTGTGCCACTCGCCGTGGAACCCGCCGCGGCCGGACGCATCCGCGGCCTCCCAGGCGCCCGCCAGCATCCCGCGGCAGCGGCCCTGCCGGTCGATGTACTTGCCGAAGAAGACCCGCTCGCCGCTGCTGTCCAGCCCGTAGCGGCCGCGCACGAAGCCGTGCAGGCGCCCCCAGAGGCCGACCCAGCGGCCCTTGAAGACGCCGCCCTCGACGGTCGTGGAATCGCGGTCGGCCTTCCAGATGCCGCCCAGGAAGCCCTTCGGGCACAGGTCCTCGTCGGTGACGCGGTGGCCTTCGAGGCGCAGGGCGTTGCCCAGTTCGTCCACCGGATGGGTGACGTCCAGGCCGGCGAGTTCCGCCACCGGGATGTCCAGCGCGACCAGCGGCGTGACCAGGTGCAGCATGACGGGAGCCGGCGTCCCGGCGCTCGCGGAATCGGGCGCGGCGGGGGGCACCACGACCTCCACGATCAGCCCGTCGAAATGCGGTCCGGTGTGCGAGACCCAGGCCACGGTCCGCCGGTCGGGGCGGGGCCGCACCAGGTGGTCGCGCGGGCGCTCGAACAGGATCACGCGCCGCACCACGACCAGGCCGCGGTCCACGCGCAGCCGCCCGCTCCAGTCCAGGCCCTGGACCTCCTCGCGGATGTCCTCGGGCGCCCCGTCGAGCTGGCCCCAGGTCAGGCGCAGCGCGATGACCGTCGGGGGCGGCGGCGCGGCGGGGTCGTCCCCGCCCAGCGCGGCGGCTTCGAGCCCCGCCAGCTCGGCGTCGTCCTGCAGGGGATCGTCGCTCGCGGCCTCCTGGTCCTCCAGGGACATCGCCTCGAGTTCCGCATCGCCGAAGGCCGGGCTCTCGTCGCTGTAGGTCAGGCCGCCGTAGGCCTTGTCCAGATCCATCGCCTCGTAGTCGTCGACGGCGACGTCCCCGGGCACGGTCGCGCCGCGCTCGTCGCCGCAGCCGGTCGCTCCCAGCGCCAGCAGCCCCGAAATGAACAGCAGCCCGGCCAAGTTCAGCAGCCCCGGCAGGGTTTGCCGATGGTTCGGCTTCGCGTGTTTCATGATCGCCTCCCTGATTCCGACCCCGGTCCCATCGGTTGGAATGCCGCGCCGACGGGACATTGCCAGCTCGTGGCGGGGCCGGTTGCAGGGAGGATGCCAACGGGCGGCCAATGATGTATCACATTATATGATATCGACTTAAAAGGATGGACGATGGTGGAGAACCGCCGGGAGATGTACCCGCGGGTACGGTCGGCGCACCTGGAGCGGCCCCGGCGGGAAGCGCCGGGCGCGTCAGCCCCCGTCGCGGACCTTGAGCTTCAGCGCGATGAGTTCGGCGTGGTCGAGGCCGAGCATGCGGGCGAGGCGGTGCAGCAGCGCGTCCTCGTGGGCGTCGAGCTTCCCGTCGGCGTAGACGACGCGCCACAGCGCTTCCAGGACGTCGCGCAGTTCGCCGCGGGTCAGGGACGTGCGCAGCAGGGCCGTGGTGTTGTAGAGGTCCGTCGCGTCGTGGCGGTGCTGCTCGGCGGCCTCCATCAGCGCGGACGACTCCCGCGCGTCGAGGCCGAACCGCTCGGCGAGGATGGCCGCGATCGAATCCCGCTCGACGCCGCCGGCGGTGTCGTCGGCCCAGGCGACCTCCAGCAGCAGCGCGGCGGTGGCCAGGCGCCGCCGGTGGTCGGCGCCGGCGACGGTGTCCGCGGCGGCCGCGCCTTCCTGCGTCATCAGCTTGCGCAAGGCGTCGAACATGGTCACTTCCCGGTCGCGACCCGCTCCCAGCTCGCGCCGGGCAGGGTCAGCACTTCGTAGGGGATCGTGTCGAGCCAGTCGGCGAGCAGCTCGGCGCCGATGCGGTCGTCGCCCTGGGAGCCGAGCAGCACCGCGTCGTCCCCCGCCGCGGCGCCGGGCACGTGCGTCACGTCGACCATCGTCAGGTTCATGCAGATCCGGCCGCGCACCGGCGCGCGCCGGCCGCGCACCAGCACGTGCGCCCGGTTCGAGAGGCGCCGCGGGTAGCCGTCGGCGTAGCCCAGCGGCAGCACCGCGATGCGCGAATCGACCGGCGCCCGCCAGGTCCGCCCGTAGCCCACGGTCTCGCCGGCGGGAACGTCGCGCACCTGGGCGATGCCGCAGATCCAGGTCGCCGCCGGGCGCAGGTCCAGACCGGACGTGCCGGCGGCGCGGGCCGAGACCAGCGTCTCGCGCGAGGGCCAGACGCCGTACGCGGCGATGCCGACGCGCACGAGGTCGCGCCGGTCCTGGGGCCAGAGGATGGTCGCGGCGCTGCACGACATGTGGCGCTGCAGGTCGCCGTGGCCGCGCGCGGCCAGCCGCGACAGCCAGTCGTCGTAGCGCGCGGTCTGGGCGCGGGCCCAGGTGTGGTCGGTGGTGTCCTCGATGTCCGCGTAGTGGCTGGAGACGCCGACGAGCTGCAGCCCGGGGGTGCCTTCCAGCACGGCGAGGGCCGCGTCCAGCTCGCCCTCGACGATGCCCTGGCGGTTGACGCCCGTCTCGACCTTGAGGTGGACCCGCAGGGGGTGCGCGGGGTCGGCCGCGGCTCGCGCGGCTGCCAGTCCCGCCAGCGAGCCCACGGTCGCCTCGACGCCGAGCCGGGCCGCGAGCGCGGCCCCCGCGGCGTTCACGGGTCCGAGGATCAGCACCGGGGCGTCGATGCCGCCATCGCGCAGGGCCGCGGCCTCCCCGACCGTGTGCACGCCGAGCAGGTCGGCGCCGCCGTCGAGGAAGGCGCGGGCCGCCGGCAGCAGCCCGTGGCCGTAGCCGTCGGACTTCACGACCGTCAGCAGGCGGCACGCCGGGGGCACCAGCTCCCGGAAACGCCGCGCGTTGTCGCGCAGCGCGGCGTGGTCGACCAGGATGCGGAGCCAGCCGGTCGGTTCCATCGGGACTTTCCCGGGCCGGCGCGGCTCGGCCCGCGCCGGGGACCCCGTTGGAGGGGAGTGCTAGTTGCCTTCCAGGGCGCGCTTGCGGTTGTTGCAGGACTCCGGGTCGGCGCAGGTGCCGTACAGCTCCAGCCGGTGGCGGTGGATCGTGAAGTCGTGCTCGGCCGCGAGCTTCTCCTGCAGGGCCTCGAGCTGGGGGTTGAAGAACTCGGAGATCTGCCCGCAGTTCTGGCAGATCATGTGGTCGTGATGCTCGACCTCCGAGTGCCCCTCGTAGCGGGCGAGGCCGTCGCCGAAACGGCGCTCCTCGACGAGGCTGCTCTCGACCAGCAGGTGCAGGGTGCGGTAGACGGTCGCGTAGCCGATGCGCGGGTTGACGGCCTTGACCTCGCGCAGCAGTTCCTCGACCGAGACGTGCCCCTTCAGGCCGAAGAAGACGCTGACGATGGTGTTGCGCTGCTTGGTGGTCTTCAAGCCGCGGGTCTGGATGAACTTCTGGAAGGCGCGCTCCTTCTCCTTGACCGCTTCGGGCGCCACCTCTTTGCGAATCGCCACGTTGCTCGACCTCCCGCTGGGGATAACGTGATTCTGATATCCATGTTCACGCTATTTGATACAGCGAGTTCGCGCGGCTGTCAAGGCGCCGCGTCCACATTCCCTTCGGGAGCATCCAGACCCGGCAGGGCGAGGCCCAGGAACAGGCCGTCGCGGAAGAGGCGGTCGGCGGCGTCCGCGAACTCGCGGGTCCAGCCGGCCTGCAGGCGGATCTCGTCGGAGAGCGGCATCTCCAGGGACAGGCGCAGCCGGCGGCTGTCGCGCCCGCCTCCGCCGCGCACCGCGGCCAGGGCGAGCGCCGTCGCCGGCGCGGGCCGCCAGGCCAGTCCCGCCGACAGTTCGCCGCGCCCGGGGAACGCCGCCGGCGCGAGCACGTCGCCCGCCGCGCCCAGGTTCAGGGTGCGGCCGCCGCCGGCTTCCAAGGTGAAGCCCCCGTCCAAGCGCCACGCGCGGCTCGCCTGCACGCGCAGCGCGAGGCTGCGCGCGGCGAAGGGATACAGCGCGTTCGCCGCGAAGGGCAGGGCGAGCTCGGCCCCGCACCGCAACGGGCCCAGCCCGGGGACGCGCGTGCGGCCGAGGTAGCCGACCGCCGGCCGGCCCCAACCCGCGACCTGCCTCTCGCCGGGCCAGCCCGCGGTCGCCCCCTCTCCCGCCGCGTCGGGCCAGCGTTCCAGGACCGTCCGCCCGCCGCTCGCGAAATCCAGGTGGGGCCAGCGCAGGTAGGCGACGCCGTCGACGTCGCGCCGCAGGACGGCGGCGAGTTCCAGCACGCCGAGCTGCCAACCCGAAGCGGAGTCGTCGTAGCGGGAGGCGGCGACGCGCAGGGCGCGCCCGTCGTCGAGGAAGGGCCAGGGCAGGTCGTCGTCCCAGGGCGCCGCGGCCGGGGCGGCCGACGCGGCCGCCGCACAGGCGGCGGCGATCAGCGCGCAGCGTACGAACGGGGCGGTCACGGCCCCACGCCGTCCTGCTCGATCAGGCGGACCGTGCCCGCGGTCGTGAAGCGGACCATCACGACCCGGCGGTTGCCGGGGAGCACTTCCTTCCCCACCACGAGGCCGAAGTCGTCCCAGGCCAGGTGGTGGATGACGTCCCCCTCGGCGTAGGTCTGCCAGGGGCGGTACGGCACCGCCTTCTCCAGGTCCAGGTCGGCGAGCAGGTCGGCGTCCGCTGCGGCGCTGGGCTCCGGCGCGACAGCGCGCGGCGGTTCGTCGCCGTCGTCGTCGTCGTCGAACGCGTCGGGATCCGCCGGCCCGTCCCCGGGGAGCGCCGCCGCGGGCGCGCCGCCGCGCAGGGCGAGGCTCGAGCTCACCTTCGGCAGGAAGCCCTTGCAGTTCGGGCACTGCAGCCACACGACGCCGTCGTCGTCCCCGTCGGCGGTGGGGACGACGACCATGTCGTACTCCGTCTTGCAGACGGAACAGTATTGCAGGATGGTCATGATTCGCACCGGATCCCGTCGGCCCGACCGGGGAGCCAGGCAGAGGTCACGGGAGGATCTTGCAGCAGATCTCGGCCTCGTCCTTCTGGGAGTACCGCATGCCGCACACCAGGCACTTGTAGTCGCCGTCGATGCGGCCTTCGGCCTCGGCCTTGGCCAGCAGCCGCTCGAACTTCACGAAGGACTTGTCGCGGACGAGCACACCAGCTTCTTCCCTACGTCGCTGCACGGCATCCTCCTTGATCCCGGCGGTCTGTCGGCCACGGACCGTCGGCCCACAGCGCATCATCGCAACTCGCGGGGCATCCTATAACAACGCGACGCCGGAGTCAACCACCGAGGGCGGGAAGAGTTCCGCGGCGGGGCGCCGGGTCAGCCGGCGGCGTCGGCGGCGAACAGCTCGTCGCGGCCGTCGTCGGCCGCCACGAGCGCGGGCAGGCGGAAGAGGTCGGCGAGGGTCACCGCGCCGACGGCGCCGGCGTCGGCGACGGCGTGCGCGAGCACGCCCGCGGTCGCCAGGGCGTCCTCGCCCGCGCGGTGCGGGTGGCGGTGGGTGACGGAGAAGGAGCCGGCCAGGTCCTGCAGGCGCCAGCCGTCGTGGCTGGGCCACAGCAGCTGTGCGAGCTGCAGCGTGCAGAGTCCCGGCATCTCGGGCAGGTCGTGGCCCAGGCGCTCCAGCTCCCAGCGCAGGAAGTTCAGGTCGAAGCGCACGTCGTGGGCGACGAAGGCGTGGGCGCCGCGCAGCAGGTCCGCCACCACCGGCGCCACCTCCTCGAAGGGCGGCGCTTCGTGCAGCTGGTTGGGCTCGATGCCCGTGAGCTTGCGGATGCGCGGCGAGACGCGGCGCGTGTTGTGGACCAGGCTGCTGAACTGCTGGACCACCTGGCCGGACTCCCAGACGGCGAGCCCGACCTCGATGATGCAGTCCACGCCGATCAGGCTGCCGGTGGTCTCCAGGTCGACCGCCACCAGCCGCGCGCCGTTCAGGGGGATGTCGAGGAAGGGGGCGCCCAGGGCGATCCAGCGGCCGTCGTGCGAGCGCGCGACGTCGGGCAGCCCCTCGAGCAGCTTGCGCACCACCAGCACCGCCTCGGGCGTCTCGTGGCGCTCGGGGCCGAAGAGGTGGCGGGCGATCTCCTGCGCCTGACAGGGGGCGTTGCGCCGCAACAGATGGAGGCGGGCCTGTTCCTGGAGTTCGGTCAGTTCACGCGACAGCATGATTCATCATATCACATCACACGGTTGGATTCAACTGCCGTTCAGCGCGGGCTCCGCGTCGCGGCCGTAGCCGACGAGCTCCATGGTCTCGACCTTCTGGGTCGGCGGCGGGGGGCTGCGCCGGCCGGCCGGGATCACCGTGGCGCTCGTCTCGGAGCGCTCCGCCGCGAAGGCGAGCCCCAGGAAGGGCACGCCGGGGTGCACCGCGGCGCTGATCTCCCGCCGGTGCACCTGGACCATCTCGCCGCGGGGCAGCGTGATGCGGACGGTGTCGGCGGCCACCAGCGTGAACTGGCGGCAGAGCAGGTCGCGCCCTTCGACGACCCGGGTGGTCTCGCCCTGGGAGGTCACGGCGTCGGGCCGGAAATCCGCGTCCAGCAGCGAGGCCGCCAGCGGGTCGTCGCGCCACTGCGCGGGGTCCAGGTCGCGGCCGCGGCCGCCGCTCCACTGCACCACGCGGCTCACGAGGCCGGCCAGATCGCCCTCGCGCCGGGAGACGTCGTGCGACAGGACCAGGCGCAGCCCCTCGCCCGGCCGCGGCGCCAGGCCGCGCCGCGTCGCCTCCAGGGGCAGGATCTCCAGCTGCCAGCCCGCGGGCCCGTCGGCCACGCACTGCACGCGGACCAGCTCCGTCGTGCGGCGGCCGGCCTCCAGCGTGGTGGCGCTGTAGTCGACGCGGTCCCCGACGGCCAGCGACAGCGGCGCCTCGGCGCGCTGCCACAGCGTGAACACATCGAGAGCCGCCGCCCCGACCGGCGCCAAGAGCGCCAGCAGGACGGCGGCGGTGACCGCCGCGGCTCGCCGCGGGTCAGTGCTTGATCTTCTCCCAGTACGTCTCATAGTCGAAGTTCGGGCTGTTCTGCTGGTCGTGACAGGTGACGCAGGAGGCGCGCGCCCGGGCCGCCCACTTGCCGTCGCGGCTGTGCTCGGTGCCGTAGCCGTGGCAGGCCTCGCACTGGACGTTGGCCAGCTGGTTGCCGGGCGGCCGGTCGTCGTAGCCGCCGATGAACACGTAGCCGGTGGTGTGGCAGACCAGGCACTCGGGGCTGTCGGACTGGCCCTTGCGGGCCAGCGTGCCGAGGGCCGCGGCGTGGGGCGTGGTGCGCAGCTGCTCCCAGGTCGCCTGGTGGCACTTGCGGCACTCCCGCTCGGTCAGGAACTTCTCGTCGGCCGAGCCCTGGACGGGCTGGTAGGGGCCGCGCACGGCCAGGCGCGCCAGCTCGAGCTTCTGCTTCACGGCCTCGACCCGCTCCAGCATCACCGGGTCGTCGGCGACTTCCTTGCCGAGATCCCCGATCGTCACGTCGACGGCCTCGAGCCGGCCGGTCGCGCTGAAGAAGCACTCGGCCCGGCCCACGTAGCGGCCCTCGAAGGACGAGGCGAGGAACGCGGTCTGGTCCACGACGCGCTCGGTCCGGTAGGGCTGCTGCGTGTGGCCCACGACGCAGATGTCGATGCCGGGGACCTCCTTCAGGAGGGCCTCCGACTTCGTGTCCCCGAGGTGCGCCAGCAGGACGATCGTGCCGGCGCCGGCCGCGCGCATCCGCGGCAGCAGGTCGCGCAGGACGGTCGCCGGGTCGTCGATGAGGAAGGTCTCCTCCTGCGCGGACATCGTCATGATGGAGTTCGCGGGGTCCATCACCGAGCAGATGCCGAACTTCACGCCGCCCCGCTCGACCAGCAGGTACTCCGGCAGGATCAGCTGGCCGTCGGCCGCGCCGCGGACGTTGGCGCTGGTGAAGGGCAGCTCGTAGGTCTGGATCATCTCGCGCAGGAACGCCAGGCCGTAGTTGAGGTCGTACTCGCCCAGCCCGATGGCGTCGTAGCCGAACTCGCGGGTCAGCTCGCAGAGGAAACGCGTCTGCTCGCGCTCCATGCGGGAGCGCACGCCGAACAGGTCGCCGGCGTCGAGCATCAGCACGGGCTTGCCGAGGTTCCAGGTCTCGTCGATGAAGGTGGCCCGCCGGGCCACGCCGCCGCGCGGATTGCCGTGTCAGCCACAGGGTTCGAATTTGCCGTGGACGTCGCCGATGTAGACGATGTTCACGGGCAGCCAGCCGGCGTCCGCCTGCTGGCTCAGGGCGGCGGGAACGGACGTCAGCAGCAGCAGGGTGACGAGCGCCGTCGTCACCGCGCGCAGTTCCGCTCTGGGTATGTTGCGCATCGGGGCTCGTTTCGTGCCGTGGTACGGAAAGCCGCGGCGGCCCGGCGCCGCCGTTCGGCCGGTTCGGTGGGGAACACCCGGCCGCGCGGCCGGTTCCCGAGTTCCTGCAACATCATACCAGGACCGCCGGGGACAGGCAAGCGCCCGCTCCACCGGCCCGCGGCGGGGCCGCCGGGCCCGCTCAGAAGATGCCCCCGGTCATCTGGCCGTACCCCCCGACCAGGTCGGACTTGCCCCGGGTCACCTTGACGTCCGGGATGGACTTCAGCGAGATGATGAAGCCGAACTGGGAATCCACGTCGTTCACGGTGCGCGAGAAGCGCATCTCCCAGCAGTGGAGGTCCCGGACCAGGTTCCAGGACTGGCTGGTGAGGGTGCCGTCCTCGAAGTCGTAGGTGCCCCGCCAGGCCACGTCCCAGTTGCGGGTCACGGTCAGGTTCGCGCTCAGGCCGAGCCGGGCGGTGGTGTCGTCGGCCAGGTGGTTGCGGCTGTAGGACAGGCTGCTGTTCACGCGCCAGGGCAGGAAGCGGCCGCCCTCGGTGGGGTCGCTCTCCCCGCGGTCCTCCCGGTCGCCCCCGAGCTGCCCGAAGCCGGGGAAGTCGCCCTCCCCGGGCGGCGCGCCGTCGCCGGCCCCGCCGTCCTCGTCCACGAGCTCGACCGCGGCGGTGTCCGCGGCGGCGTCCGCGATGGCGCCGAGCCGGTCGATGGCGCGGCTCTTCTCGGCGTCCACCTCGGCGACCCGGCCGCCGGTGTCGACGCGGCCGGAGAAGCCGAACCCGTAGGAGAAGCGCGTGCCGGTGACGCGGCGGGTCGCGGGATCGAAGCTCTGGTTCACCGTGATCTTGAGCGCGGCGGCCTCGCCGGGCTTCACGGTCAGCGTGCTGTTGATGACGCTCCAGCGCCGGCCGGGCGCGGCGCCGGGCGTGTAGCCGCTGCTCAGGCCCCAGTCCAGGACGCCGTCGAGCTTGCGGTCCGCGGCGACCGAATCCCCGGCGGCGGCGCCGCGGAGCTTGACGTCGAAGCGGTTGCCCAGGGACAGGGAGAACGACTCGCTGCGGCCCTGGCGCCCGGAGATCGCCGGCGTGAGCTGGTGCCCGATCCCGAGCCGCAGCGTGTGGCGCACGGCGCTGAGGCCGCCGAAGCGGGGCCGCAGGACGCCGTAGAGGGTCGTGTTCAGGCTGCTGTTGATCGACAGGCTGGTCGAGGTGCTCTCGCTGCGCTCGCGCACCTCCTGCGCCACGTAGTTCGAATCCACGGCGTCGAAGGTGTAGAGCGTGCCGTCGGTGGTCTCGCGGGTCCAGCCGTACGAAGCGCTGACGCCCGTGCTGGCGGTGAAGAACAGCAGGCGCTGCTGCTTGAAGTCCAGCGACGCGCTGCCGCGGGCGGTGTGGACCGCCTGGTCGGTGGCCTCGTAGGTCCGCGTCTGGGTGTTGAAGTTCCAGGAGTTGCGGAAGAAGGTGCTGCGCAGCACGTCGCCCAGGAAGCTGCCCCGGCGGCCGGGTCGCAGCTGGGGCAGCAGCGAGGTGCTCTTGAAGTTCAGGGCCAGCTGCGGGAAGGCCTGGGACGCGACCAGGTTGTTGGTGGCGGGGTCGCCGTCCTCCTTGTTGACGTACTCGTCGCGCTTGAAGTTCAGCGAGGCGCTCACCAGCGACCAGTTGCGGCTGATGCGGGCGGTGGAGGTCTGCTGCCCGCTGATCTGGTCCACCGCGCCCACGTCGTTCAGCAGGTCCTCGCGGCTGATCGTGCGGCTGGACATGTTCAGGCTCGTCTGGAACTGGTAGGCGTCCAGCAGCGCGTCCTGCCGGTGGTTCCACTGGAGCTGCCACTCGCGGGTCCGCGGCCCGTCCCCCAGGCTCAGCCGCCGCGAGTAGCTGGCGTCGCCCTGGAAGGAGTAGCGCTTGAGGTAGCGGTTGCTCAGCTGCCAGGTGAACTCGCGGCGCTCGTTGTAGTCGCCGCGGAACGTGAGGTCGGTGTAGTCGCTGGCCGCCCAGTAGTAGCCCCAGTCGCGCACGTAGCGGCCGGTGCGCTGCGACCAGCCGAAGTTGAAGCTCGGGAACAGGATCCCCGAGCGGCGGCCGGACTCCAGGGACTTGAAGTAGAAGGGCAGGGCGAAGATCGGCACCCGGCCGATCTTCAGCACGATGGGCTTGGCGACCACCTTGTCGCCGGGGCGGACCCGCATCTTGTCGGCCCAGAAGTGGAAGTGCGGCTCGGCCAGGTCGCAGGAGGTCATCCGCCCGTGGCGGATCTTGAGCGTGCCGTCGTCGAAGCGCTTGATCACGTCGCCCACGTAGTAGAACTCGTCCATGGCCGTGGCGCCCGACAGCACGGCGCCGGTGCGGTGCTCGAAGTCGTAGCCCATGTCGTCGCCGGCCATCTTCTGGCCGCTGTCGATCAGCAGCGGGTTCTCCGCGGCGTAGAGCTCGCGGTCGGTCAGGTCGAGGCGGATGCGGCCGGCCGCGAGGTCCATCGAGCCGTAGACCATGCGGCTGTCGCCGGCGATGGCGATGCGCTTGCGCCCGAGCTCGAACAGGGCCGTGCGGCCGGTGTAGTCGACCTTCTCGCTGGCCGCCGCGAAATCCAGCGCCCGCCGCCCGTCGGCCAGCGTGTCGGCGGCGGCGGTGGCCAGGGCGCGCGCGACCAGCGCCGCCCCCCCCGCGCTGTCGCCCAGGGCGGCCGCGAGCGCGGTCATCCCGCCGCGGCCGGCGGCCGCCGCGAGGGCCGCGGCCAGCAGCGAGTCCGCCGCCGCGCCGGAGCGCAGGCTGTCCGGCAGCGCCGCGAGCAGGGAATCGAGCCCGCCCGGGGCCAGGCTGTCCAGGACGGCGGCCGTGCGTCCGGCCAGGTCGTCCAGCTCGCCGAGCCGCACGAAGGCGTAGCGGCCGCTCATGGTCGCCGCGCACGTCGACCCGCTCGACCTTGCGGTCCCGGAAGGCGATCAGGATCGTGTCGCCCTCGACGTCGTTGCTGGCGATCTCCTCGCGGTCCCCCTGCGGCACGTAGACGCTGCGCGCCTTGCCGACGACGACCGAGGTGTGGGGCTCGCCGTCGGCGAAGTGGATGGTGATGCCGTCGCCGGTCAGCTCGTTGCTCGCCGGCAGGCCGCGGTACTGCTCGGCCAGGGCGGCGGGCTCGCGGTCCTCCACGCGCGCCGTCCCGTCGAGCCGGACCCGCGCCAGCTCGCCGTCCTCGTAGAAGAACTCGATGCCCTCGGCGGTCATGACGCTGCCGCCGCCGTCCTCGACGCGGGGCGAGCCGCGCAGCAGGACGTGCTCGCGCCCGCGGACGTGCGCCGTGTCGGCGAAGGCGCGGGTCGGCCCCTGCCGGATCCGCACGCTGTCCACCATCACCACGCGGTCCTCGGCCCGCAGGAAGGTCATCACGCGGGCGTCGGCGTCCAGGGGGTCGCCTCCCTGCTCGCGCGTGGTCAGGTGCGGGGCGCGGTCGACCACGACCACGCTGTCGGCGCGGTCGAAGACGGCGCGGCCGCCCGTCACGAGGCTCTGCTTGCCGGGATCGACGATCCGCACGTCGCCGGTCGCCTCGCCGCGCGCGCCGTCGTCGCGGCGCTCGATGGTGTCGCCGAAGACGACGTAGGCGGGATCGACCAGGCGCGCGCCGCCGATCAGGCGCAGCAGGGCGCCGTCGTCGCGCAGCTCGCCGCGGGCCGAACTGCCGGTGACGTCGCCGTCGACCAGCCGCACGTTGCCCCGGAAGTCGGCGGCGCGCAGGACGCCGTCGTAGGCGGCCTCGTCGCAGGTCAGCACGGCGCGGCCGCGCGTCAGGCGCACGCGGCCGAAGAAGTCGTAGCGCTGCTCGTCGTCGTGGAAGAGGGCGGAATCGCTGGACACGGTCAGGGAGTCGCGCTCGATCAGCACGTCGCCGGTCAGGTGCGTGACGGTCCGCCCGCCCTCGATCAGCCGCACCAGGCGGACGGCGCGGGTGCGCGTCGCGGGCGGGGCCGGCTGGGCCAGCACGGCCGCGGCCGCCGCCAGCCCGAGCAGCGCGGCCGCCAGCAGGAAGGGTCGGCGGCCGGCGCGGGTCACGGCTTCTCCAGCGCCTCTTCGGCGAGTCGGGCCGCGCCGAAGGCGGCCGCGGTCGAGCCCAGCTCCGCCGTCACGATCGGCGTGGCGCGGGCCGCCTCGCACAGCACGACCGCGGCGGCGGTCTCCCGGCAGGGCGCCAGCAGCAGGTCGCCCGGCCGCGGCCACGCCGCCGCCGACGATGACGAGGTCCGGGTCCAGCACGTTCAGCAGGTTGCCCACGGCCTGGCCCAGCCGCTCGCCCGCCTCGCGGAACAGCGCCGCGGCGCCGGGATCGCGGGGCGCCAGGTCGGCGAGGTCGCGCGTGGTCAGCTCCCCGCCCCGCTCCGCCACCAGCGCGCGCAGGCCGGGCGGGCAGTCCGGCGCGGCGGCGCGGCGGCGCGCGGCGGCGAGCAGGCCGCGCGACCCGGCGTAGGCTTCGAGGCAGCCCCGGTTGCCGCAACCGCAGAGGGGGCCCGCCGGGTCGAGGATCGTGTGGCCGACCTCGCCGGCGCCGAAGCGGTGGCCCAGGAGCAGCCGGCCCTCGATCATCACCGCGCCGCCGACGCCGGTGCCCAGGGCGAGCATGACCAGGTCGCGGCCGCCCGCCCTCCCGCCCCGCCCGCGCCGAAGCGGGCCTCGCCGGCCAGCGCGGCGTTGACGTCGTTGGCCAGCGCGATCACGGCGCCGGGGAAGGCCGCCCGCAGCGAGCCCGCGAGGTCGGCGCCTTCCCAGCCCAGGAGGTTGGGCGCCCGGCCCAGCCGCCCGGCCCGCACGTCCACGATGCCGGCGCAGGCCAGCCCCGCAGCCCCCACCCGGGAGCCCGCCGGCAGCAGCCCGGCGACCCGCGCGGCGAGCCGCGCCAGCGTGACCGCGGGCGACGCGGGGTCGCTGGGCACCTCGCCCGTCCAGCGCCCCGGCTCGTCGCCGTCGCCCAGGACGTACTTGACGTACGTCCCGCCGACGTCGGCGCCGAGGGTCAGCGAGCGGTTCATGCACGACCTTCCTTGCGGGCGGCCAGCGCCGCGGCGGCGTCGCGCGGCGCGCGGGTCTCGTCGAGGGAGCGGTATCCCAGCTCGTGCAGGGCCTCGGCCACGAGGAAGCAGGAACCGCAGACCAGCACGGCGTCCTCGCGCGCCGCGGTCGCCAGGAGGTCGACCGCCGCCGCCACGCTTCCCGCCACGACGGCGCCATGATGCGCAGAGAGGCCCCAGCGGTCCATCAACGATTTCAGCTGCTCGGGGTTCCGGGAGCGCGGCAGCGACACCGGGGCCATCACGACCCGGTCCATGCGCGCGAGCAGCCGGCCGGCCTCGTCCCCGGGATCCTTGTCGACCATCCCGCCGAACAGGACCAGGCGGCGCCCCGCGCAGGGGCGCTCGAGGAAGGCCCCGAGCGAGACCGCCAGCGCCTCGGCGTTGTGGGCGGTGTCCAGGATCCAATCCGGCCCGCGCAGGACCAGCTGGAAGCGGCCCGGCAGGAAGGCGCGCGCCAGCGCCCCGGCGGGGTCGGGCGCCGGGCGCACGACCCCGGCGGCCGCCAGCTCCTCCAGGGCGAGCAGCGCCAGGGCGGCGTTGCGGCGCATCGCCGGCGCGGCGTAGGGCGGCAGGCCGCGGTACACGGTGCGCCGCGTCGTGAGGTCCCAGCCGTCCGCGGCGACCTCGCTGCGCGTCAGCTCGTCCAGGAAATGGGCCGGGCAGCCCGCGGCCACGGCGGCGGCGAAGGCCTGGGCCTTGAGCTCTTCGGCGACCGAGCAGAAGAACGGCACGCCGGGCTTGAGCAGCCCGAGCTTCTCGGCGGCGATGGCCGCGACCGTCTCGCCCAGGATCGCCTGGTGGTCCAGCGACACGCCGGTCAGCAGGACCGCCGCGGCCGGCAACGCGTTGCTGGCGTCGAGCCGTCCGCCGAGACCGGCCTCGCAGCAGAAGACCTCCACGCCGCGGTCGCGGGCGGCGGCCAGCGACGCCGCCGTCAGGGTCTCGAACCAGCTCGCCTCGTGGCGCGCGACCGCCGGGCGCAGCCCCTCGACGAGGCCGCGGAAGTGCCCGCGCTCGACGGGTTCGCCGTCGATCTCGAGCCGCTCGTACATCGAGAGCAGGTGGGGGCTCGTGTAGCAGGCCGTGCGGTGGCCCGCCTCCCGCAGCAGCTGCGCCAGCAGGCGCGTCGTGCTGCCCTTGCCGTTGGTGCCGGCGACGACCAGCGAGATCATGCCCTGTTCGGGCCGGCCGAGCTCGTCGAGCAGGCCGCGGATGCGGCGCAGGCCGGGACGGATGCCCAGGCGGTTCAGGTCGAACAGCCAGCGGGTCGTCTCGCTGTCGGGGGCGAACGGCGGCGCGAGGTCCGGCCCGATGCCGGGTTCGCCCGGATGGGAGGCGCCGTCGCGCGCCGGATCGGGCAGCAGCGGCATGCCGTCAACCGAGACCGGCGCGCGGGACCGAGACGTCGCGGCCGTCGACGAACCAGTGCAGGACCGCGGCCAGGCGGGCCCGGAGCTCCTTGCGCGGGACGATCATGTCGATCATGCCGTGCTCGAGCAGGAACTCGGAGGACTGGAAGCCCTCGGGCAGCTCGCTGTTGATCGTCTGCTCGATCACGCGGGGGCCGGCGAAGCCGATCAGCGCCTTCGGTTCGGCGATGTTCACGTCCCCGAGCGAGGCGTAGCTGGCGGTGACGCCGCCGGTGGTCGGGTTGGTCAGGATCGAGACGAACGGGACCCCCTCCTCGCGCAGCCGGGAGAGCACGGCGCTGGTCTTGGCCATCTGCATCAGCGACAGCAGGGACTCCTGCATGCGGGCGCCGCCGGAGCGGGACACGATGATCGCGGCCTGCCGCTCGCGCAGGGCGTCCAGGAGCATGCGGGCGATCTTCTCGCCGACCACCGAGCCCATGCTGCCGCCCATGAACTCGAAGTCCATGATGCCCAGCTGCACGGGCAGGCCGTCGATCTCGGCGCCGCCCACGACGATGGCGTCCTCGCGGCCCGTCTTCTTCAGCGTGGCCTTGATCCGCTCCTCGTAGCTCTTGGAATCCTTGAAGCCCAGGGGGTCCATCGAGATGATGCCGGTGTGGGTCTCCCGCCAGGTGCCGGGGTCGCAGAGCAGGTCCCGGTACTGCTCGGTGGTCAGGCGCAGGTGGTGGTTGCAGGTGCCGCAGACCCAGAGGTTGCGCGCCAGCTCGCGGTGGTAGAGCACGTCGGCGCAGGCCGGGCACTTGCTCCAGAGGTTGTCCGGGATCTCTTTCTTCTCGGCCGTGATGGCCTTGATGCCCTTCTTCGCCTGGTCGATCCAAGACACGGCGGCCTCCTCGGTGCGCGGGATCCCCCCCGCGGGCAGTCCAGGTTAACGTCTGGCCGCGGCAGCGACAAGGCGGAAAAGCCGCGCGGCCGTAAAGCCCGGCCGCGGCTCCGCCTACAGCTGGCGCGTCATGATCACGGCGTCCTCGCCGTCCTGGTAGTAGCGCCGGCGCAGGCCCGCCTGCAGGAACCCGTGCCGCTCGTAGAAGGCGAGGGCCGGCAGGTTGCCGGCGCGCACCTCGAGCGTCGCCAGCACGCAGCCCTCCCCGCGCCCGGCCTCGAAGGCGGCCGCCAGCAGGCGCGTGCCGATGCCGCGCCGGCGCCAGGCCTCGTCGACGGCGAGGTTGATGACGTGCAGCTCGTCGGCGACCGACCAGGCCATCAGGAACCCGACCACGGTGCCGTCGTTCTCGGCGACCAGCGGCCGCCGCAGGCGGTCGACCTGCAGCTCGGCGAGCAGCGCCTCGCGGGGCCAGGGGTCGGCGAAGCTCGCGCGCTCCAGCCGCGCGATCGCGTGCAGGTCGGTCGGGACGCCCTCCCGCAGCAGGATCTCGTCGCCGCAGTTCATGACGGCGGCCCTGCGGCGCCGCCGGACGGCGGGCGCGGCGGTGCGGCGGGCGTGAGGTCCAGCCCGCGCAGCATCTCGGCGTCGGAGGCCCGCAGGTACAGCGGCCGCAGGGTGTAGGGGTGGGCGGCCGCCAGCCGCGGCGCGGGCGACGCCATGGCCAGCGCGAGGGCCATGGCCGTCGGCGGGTGCGCGGCGCTCCAGCTGCGCAGGCAGGGCTCGCCGCGGGCCGCGAGTTCGGGGCGCAGGTCGGGGCCCTCGCCCAGCAGCGGGGCGGCGCCGCTGCCGGCGTAGACCGGCCCCTCCGGATCGCCCACCAGCGCCGACGCCCGCTCCCACCAGCCGGCGGCCGTCAGCGCGCAGGGCTCGGCCGCGGCGCGGACCCAGTCGCCGTCGCGGCGGTAGACCCCGGCGAACACCTCGCCGCGCCGGGCGTCCAGCGCGGGCACGGCCCACTCGCGGTCCGGGCGCTCGGCCAGCATCGCGGCGGCCATCGCCTCCAGGGTGGAAACGGCGTACAGCGGCACGCGCAGCGCGAAGGCCAGGGCCTTGGCGGTCGCCACGCCGATGCGCACGCCGGTGAAGCTGCCGGGGCCGCGGCAGACCCCGACCGCGCCCAGCTCGGCGCGGTCGCGGCCGGCCGCCTCCAGCAGCGCGTCGACGGCCGCCAGCAGCGCGTTGGCGTAGCTCCCGGTCACGTTGCGCGGCTGGTAGCCGACCAGGCGGCCGCCTTCCGCCAGCGCGAAGCGACCCGAGGGCGTCGAGGTGTCCAGGGCCAGGCACAGCATCAGCCGTCGCCTCCCGCCGCCAGCGCGGCCCAGGGTCCGGGCAGCTCCGGCACCCCGCGCAGACGCCAGACGCGCGACTCCGGGTCCGCGCCCGGCGTCGCCAGCAGCTCGATGCGGTCGCGCAGCCAGGGCAGCAGCGGGTCGGGCCACTCGGCGAGCAGGACGGCGGCGCCGGACTCGACCTCGTCGAGGATCGCGTCCAGGCCCACGTCGTGCAGGTCGTCGTCCGGCCCGAGGCGGTAGCAGTCGAGGTGGTGGACGACGAGGCGGCCCTCGAGGCGGTTGGCCAGGGCGAAGGTGGGCGAGGTCACCTCGTCGCCGATGCCGAGGCCGCGGCAGAGGCCCTGCGCGAAGGTCGTCTTGCCGGCGCCGAGCGGGCCCCACAGCAGCAGCGTCTCGCCGCCGCGCAGCAGGCCGGCCGCCCGCTCCCCCAGCGCGGCCGAAGCCGCGGGCGAACCGGCGCGCACCGCGACCGGGAAGCCCCCGGGATCCGGCAGCGCGTGCTCCATGCCGTGCCTCCTAGCGCGGTCGCAGGACCGCGAACGGGATGATCAGCTCCTCGAGGCTGATGCCTCCGTGCTGGAAGCTGCCGCGGTACAGGCGCTCGTACTCGTGGAAGTTGGTCGGGTAGACCAGGTAGTCGTTCTCGGTCGTGACCGCGTAGTTCTCGATGGCCGACTGGCGCGGCAGCATGCAGCTCTCCGGGTCCTTGATCAGGAAGACCGCCCTCTCGTCCACGCCGAGGTTGTCGCCGTACTTGTAGCGCACGTTGGAGCTCGTGTCGCGGTTGCCCTTGACCGTGGTGGCCCGCGTGCAGCACGTCGAGCCGTGGTCGGTGGTGATGAAGACCGTGACGTTGCGGCGCGCCAGCAGCTTCAGCACCTCGTAGAGCGTGGAGTGCTCGAACCAGCTGCGCATCAGCGAGCGGAAGGCCGCCACGTCCGGCGCCAGCTCCTTGAGGATGGAGGACTGGGAGCGGCCGTGGGCCATGATGTCCAGGAAGTTGTAGACGGCGGCCACCAGGCGCACCCCGTCGAGCGAACCCAGGTGCTTGCGGAGGTCGTCGCTGTCGCGGGCGTCGAACACCTTGTAGTACTTGTAGCTCGTGGCGGCGGCGGAGCCCAGGCGGCGCAGCTGCTCGCCGAGCAGTTCCTCCTCGTGGGCGTTCTTGGAATGCTGCTGCTGGCTGGAGCCGCGCCACCATTCCGGGTAGCGCTCGGCGATCTCGCGGGGGTAGAGACCCGCGAACAGGGCGTTGCGCGCGAACGGCGTCGCCGAAGGCAGGATCGACCAGTACTGGCGGCGCTCGAGGTGGTAGTAGGGCTCCAGCAGGTCCTCGACGTGGCGCCACTGGTCCAGGCGCATGCAGTCGATGACGATCCAGTACACCTGCCGTCCGGTCTCGATCTCCGGCGCCACCCAGGTGCGGAAGAGGTCGGGGCACATCAGCGGCGCGTCGGCGGCGCCGCCGACCCACCGGGAGTAGTTGTCGCGGACGTAGCGCGCGAAGGCGCGGTTGCACTCCGCGATCTGCTCGTCGTGGACCTGCAGCAGGCCGTGGTCGCTGTAGGCGTAGAGGTCCAGCGCCCAGCCCACCATGTCGGCGTAGAGCGCCTCCCAGTCGCCGGGCGCGGCGGCGCGGGCCAGGCGGCCGGCGACCGTGCCGTAGTGGGAGAGGTAGTCGCGGTTGACCTGCTCGCCCAGGATGCGGCGCCCCTCGAGCAGGCGCTTGAGCGCCGAGACGATCTGCAGCGGGGAGACCGGCTTGACCAGGTAGTCGTCGATGCGGCTGCCGATGGCGCGCCGCATCAGGTCCTCCTCCTCGCTCTTGGTGATCATGATCACCGGCACGTTCTCGCGCACCTTCTTGATCTCGGCCAGCGTCTCGAGGCCGCCCATGCCCGGCATCATCTCGTCCAGCAGCACCGCGTCGTAGCGCTCGCCGGCGAGCATGGCGACGGCGTCGCGCCCGTTGTTGACGCCGTCCACCCGGTAGCCCTTCTCGGTGAGGTACACGACGTGGGAGCGCAGCTCCTCGATCTGGTCGTCGACCCACAGGATCCTATACGGCGACAAACGGCTCCTCTCCCGGCAGCGTGATCAGGAAGGTGGTCCCCCCCGCGCCCGTCTCCTCGATCTGGATGCGCCCGCCGTGGTACTGCACGACGATGCGCCGGACCAGGGCCAGCCCCATCCCCCAGCCGCGGCTCTTGGTCGTATACCCGGCCTCGAAGATGCGGTTCCGGTGCTGGGGCGCGATGCCGCAGCCGGTGTCGCGGACCCGCAGCAGGACCGCGCCGTCGGGGCCGTCGTCCAGGGACAGCACGATCTCGCCCACGCCGTCCTTCAGCGCGTCGATGCCGTTCTTGATCAGGTTCTCGAGCACCCACTCCAGCAGGTCCCGGTTGAAGCGGCAGCCGCGGGTGTGGCGGTCCTCGACCGAGATCGCGACGTGGCCGCCGAGGTGGGGCAGGCGGCGGCGGAAGTAGGCGACGGTCGACTCGACGGTCGCGGCGAGGTCGGCGTCCGCGAGCTGGGGGCGCGACCCGATCTGGCTGAAGCGCTCGGACACCTTCCCCAGGCGGGCCACGTCGCGGCCGAGCTCCTCGACGACGTCGTCGGGCCGGCGGTCGCGCAGGATCTCCAGCCAGCCCATGATCGAGGTGATGGGCGTGCCCAGCTGGTGGGCCGTCTCCTTGGCCATGCCGGCGAAGAGCTTCTGCTCGTGGCCCTCGCGCTGCAGGCTCAGCGCCCAGACGATCAGCAGGAAGAAGACCGCCAGCAGCGCCAGCTCGGCGTAGGGCAGCCAGCGGATCTGGCGGCCCAGGGCCGAGGCCCCGTAGTGCAGCGTCAGCACGCGCTGGCCGGTGCGCGGGTCCGTGATGGCGAAGGGCTCGTTGCGGGCGTCGTACTGCTTCACCAGCGCCAGGATCCGGTCGAGGTCGGCGCCGTTGCCGCCGGCGGGGTTCACGCGCGCCAGCGTCTCGAGCGAGTCCGGCATCGGGATGCCCACCACCGGCGAGTTCCACAGCAGCGGGCGGCCCTGGTTGTCGGTCACGATGAAGGGCACGTCCAGCTCGCGCGAGCGCAGCAGGACTTCCTGCAGGCCGCCGCCCCCCCCCTGCACGAGGTGCACGCTCGCGAAGTGCGACAGCAGCCAGGTCGAGAGCTGCGCCTGCTGCTCCACGCGGCCGGCGAGGCGGTACGCCCCCCAGCCGACGGTCATCAGGATCGCCAGGCTGCCGGCCAGCACGTAGGCGGTGAAGACCCGGCGCCTGCGCAGGAACCGCAATGTCCCGGGCCACCAGGCCATGACGCCTCCTTACCCGAGGTGTTCGAGTCCGCCCAGGTAGGGGCGCAGGACCTCGGGCACGCGGACGCGCCCGTCGGGCGTCTGGTAGTTCTCGAGGATCGCCACCAGCACGCGGGGCAGGGCGAGGCCGGAGCCGTTGAGGGTGTGGACGAAGACGGCGCCGTCGGGGCCCTTGGCGCGGATCCCGGCGCGGCGGGCCTGGAAATCCTCGAAGTTGCTGCAGCTCGACACTTCCAGCCACTTGCCGACGCCGGCGGCCCACGCCTCCAGGTCGTAGCACTTGGCCGCCGCGAAGCTGAGGTCGCCGGACGCCAGCGCCACGACGCGGTACGGCAGGCCCAGCCGCCGCAGGATCTCCTCGGCGTCGTCGGTCAGCGTCTCGAGGGCCTCGTAGGACGTCCCGGGCCGCACGAACTGCACCATCTCCACCTTGTGGAACTGGTGGACGCGCAGCAGGCCGCGGGTGTCCTTGCCCGCCGCGCCCGCCTCGCGGCGGAAGCAGGGCGAGAAGGCGACGTACTTCAGCGGCAGGCGCTCCCAGTCCAGCGTCGACTGGCGGTGCATGTTGGTGACCGGGACCTCGGCCGTCGGGATCAGGTAGAGCCCGTCGAGCGGGCAGGCGTACATGTCCTCTTCCATCTTGGGCAGCTGGCCGGTGCCGGTCATCGCCTCGCGGTTGACGAGGTAGGGCGCGTTGACCTCGACGTAGCCCTGCTCGAGGTGCACGTCGATCATGAAGTTGATCAGGGCCCGCTCGAGGCGGGCGCCCTGGCCGGTGAGCAGGGTGAAGCCCGAGCCCGACATGCGGGCGGCGGCCTCGAGGTCCATGAGGCCGAGCGCGGCGCCGAGGTCCCAGTGCGGCACCGCGGCGAAGGCGGGCGCGGGGATCTCGCCCCAGGTGCGCACCACCGTGTTGTCCTCCTCGCCGCCGGTGCGCACGCTCGCGTGCGGCACGTTGGGCAGCCGCAGGTAGTGGACCTCGGCGGCGGCCTCGGCGGCGTCGGCCTGCTGCTTGAGCTCCTTGAGGCGGGCGGAGATCACCTTCATGCGCGCGAGGTCGGCGCCGGTGTCGGCGCCGGACTTGCGGCCGGCGGCGATGGCCTTGTTGGCGCGGTTGGCCTCGGCCTGCAGCTCCTCGTACTCCTGCAGGCAGGCCCGGCGCTCCCCGTCGGCGCGGTAGTAGGCGTCGACGTCCGCCGAGTCGCGCTTGGCGGCGACGGCGGCGGCCACGAGGTCCCGGTTGTCGCGCAGGAATTTCCGGTCCAGCACGGGTGCCCTCCCCCGCGCGTCGGCGGGCTGATTTCACGTTGCAATCGGCCCTGGCGGCTGGTAGAAGGGTATAGACTAACGGTCTGGAGCGGGCAAGGCAAATCGCCCCCCGCCGCCGTCCCGCGACCGAGGACATCCGGCCATGAACCGCGAACAACTGCTGGCGTCCCTGCGCGGCGCCCCCGTCGACGAGCGCGTCATCACCGCCCTGGACGTCGCCGGCCGCGACGACGCCCTGCGGCTCGCGGGCGCGCTCGGCCCCCGCGGCCGCCTGGTCAAGGTCGGCCTGGAGCTGTTCACCGCCGCGGGGCCGGCCGTCGTGGCCGACCTGCGCGCCGCGGGCCGCGACGTCTTCCTCGACCTCAAGCTCAAGGACATCCCCAACACCGTCGCCGGCGCGGTGCGCGCCGCCTGCGCGCTGGACGTGAGCCTGCTCACCCTGCACGCCGACGGCGGGCGCCGCATGCTGGAAGCCGCGGTCGCGGCCGCGCACGCCGGGTCCGGCGGCGGCCGGCGCCCCGCCCTGCTGGCCGTCACCGTGCTGACGAGCCTCGGCGCGGAGGAGCTCGAGGAGATCGCGCCGGGCGGCGGCGCCCCGGCCGAGCGCGTCGTGCGCCTGGCCCGCCTCGCCTGGGAGGCCGGCTGCGACGGGGTCGTCTGCGCGCCCCCGGACCTGCGCGCCCTGCGCGCGGCCCTGGGCCCCGGGATCCTGGCCGTGACGCCGGGCGTCCGCCCGGCCGGCGGCGCCGACGACGACCAGCGCCGCGTCGCCACGCCGGCGCGGGCGCTCGCCGACGGCGCCGACTTCCTGGTCGTGGGCCGGCCCGTGACCGGGGCCCCCGACCCCGGCGCCGCCCTGCACGCCATCACCGAGGAGTTGTGCCGACGATGAACGACACCGCCCTGATGGACCTGATGACGGAGCTCGGCGCGCTGCGCCGCGGCCACTTCTTGCTGAGCAGCGGCCGCCACAGCGACACCTACTTCCAGTGCGCCCTGGTGCTGCAGTACCCGGACCTGGCCCTGGACCTGGGCCGTCGTCTGGCCGCGCGCTGCGACGCGGCGCGCATCGACGTGGTGGTCTCGCCCGCCCTCGGCGCGCTGCTGCTGGGCCACGAGGTCGCCCGCGCCCTGGGCCGCCGCTTCGTGTTCACCGAGCGCAAGGACGGCGCGATGAGCCTGCGCCGCGACTTCGCGCTGGAGAAGGGCGAGAAGGCGCTCATCGTCGAGGACGTCATCACCCGCGGCACCTCGACGCAGGAGGTGGCGGACATCGTCACGGCCGCGGGCGGCGTCGTGGTCGGCGCCGCCGCCCTGGTCGACCGCACCGCGGCGGACGTGGCGCTGCCCGCGCCGGTCGCGTCCCTGCTGAAGGTGGACGTCGTGACCTGGCCGGCGGACGACTGCCCGCTGTGCCGCCAGGGCCTGCCCGTGGTGAAGCCCGGCAGCCGCGGGACGGCCTGAGGTGTCCGGCGGCCGCCGCGCGGCGGCGCTCGCGGCGGCCGCCGCCGTCTTCACCGCCGCCTGGATCGCCGCGCACCCCGCGACCCCCTCGCCCCCCGGCAGCGACCTCTACACCCACCTGGCGACGGCCCGCCACCTGGTGCGCGGCGAGGGCTTCCTGAACGACGTGGTCTACCCCCTGTCGCTGTCGTTCCCCTTCGCCGACCGCGCGCCGCAGCCGCTGATCCACCGCCCGCCCGGCTACCCCGTGCTGCTGACGCTGCCGGTCGGCCTGTCGGGCGACGACCCGCGGCGGGCCGAGGACCTGACGCGCCTGCTCCACGCGGCGCTGCTCGGCCTGACGGTCGCGGCAGGAGTGGCGGCGTTGCAGCGACGGGGCCGGCTCGACGCCGCCCTGCCCTGGTGCGCCACGCTGCTGCTGAGCCCGTTGCTGGCGATGACCGCGGGCTGGTCCCAGGTCGAGACGCCGGTCGCGCTGCTGCTGCTGCTGCTGTGGGTGCGGCGGCGCGACGGGGCTGCGATGTCGGCGCCCGCGGCCGTGATCGACGGCCTGCTCGCCGCGGCCGTCGCGCTGCTGCGGACCGACCTGGTCTGGGTGCCCTGGCTGTGGCTGCTGCTGACCGGGTGCCGCGGCCGCGCGCTGCTGCGGACCGCCGCGGTCTGGGGGCTCGTGATGGCGCCGTGGTGGATCCGCAACTTCGTGGTGACCGGCCAGCCGTTCTTCGCGCTGCAGGCCTACGCCGAGCACCTCAAGGGAACGGCGGAGCTGCCCGGTTACGCCGCCTACCTGCGGGAGAGCCCGGAGTGGCTCGGCGCGACGCTCCTGCGCCGGCCCGACGTGCTGCTCGGCAAGGCCGTCCGGGGGCTGGTCTACTACCTGGCGCGGCTGGACAACTGGCTGCCCTGGGGAATGCTGGCCGCCGGCGTCGCCGCGGCGTTCGTCCGACGGCCGGGCGGTCGCAACGCGCTGCGGCCGACGGCGCTGCTGGCCGGGACCCTCGCGCTGCTGGTGATCGTCTACGCCCCCTTCTCCCACGACCTGCGCCACCTGGCCGTCCTGCTGCCGGCCGCCGCCTGGGAACTGTGGCTGCTGCTCGCCGACCGGCTGCGGGAGGTCCGGCCCGCCATGCGATCGTCGATGCGCGCCGCCGTGCTGGTCGCGGCCGGCGCCGTCGCCCTGGTGCTGACCCCGGCGCGCCTGCCGGGATGGGATCAGGCGCGGGAGCGGGCGATCGCCGCCGCGCCCGGTTTGCCGACGGCCGTCGCGCGCTGCCGGGACCTGCCCCCGGGTCCGATCCTGACCGACAGCGCCGCGCTGTTGTGGCACGCGCGGCGCGCCGGCGTCTGGTGGCCGCGAGAAGCGGGCGATGCCGCTGATCTCCGACGGCGGCACCCATGGCTGGCCGAGGCCCCGCTCGTTTTGCAGCACCCCGACTGATCATTAACTGTATATTTCATAAAATATTATGCTGTTCGGTCCCGCCCCTAGCGCCAATTCGCTATTATGTCAAAATAAATCATAATGATGCTGTTGATTTTGATATAATTGACGGCGAAGAAGCTGCAACCAACGGCGACGATCCGGAACAGCAAGGCTTCACGCTACCTGGGGAAACCCGGATGACCCTGGTCGCGGCTTCTTCCAAGATCTGACGAAGGCGGGTGGTCCCTCGACCACCCGCCTTCTGCTGTCCGGCTGGAGAATCCCGGCCTACGGCTTGGCGAAGAACCCCGCCGCGACCGTCGGGTTCAGCGTGAACGACGTGGTCTGCCCCGTGGCGAAGACCTCGTCGTCGAACAGGATCGTGAACGTCGCCGGGCGCTGCACCCCGCCGAAATCCTTGTAGCTGTCGTACTTGACCTTCTGGGTGACCGGCTCGCCGGTCATCGGCGCCTCGCCCTTGCTCTGCTCCATCACGGGCAGGCCGGTGGCGGCGTCGAGGAACATCAGCGTGTAGTCGCCGTTCTCGTCGGTGATGTAGACCCGCTCGCAGGTCTTGCCGTCGAGTTCCTCGGACGGCAGGGCCTGGCAGGTGCGGCCGGCGTGGTCGCGCAGCAGCATCAGCAGGTCGCCCTGGATCTGGTCGCGCATCTTGGCGAGGTCGTCGCCCTCGATGTCCTGGACGCCCATGGGGCTCTGGACCCAGCCCGTCTCGCCGTCGAGGACCTGCGTGGACTCGCCGAAGGGCAGCTTCTGGATCAGCTTCAGGCGGTCCGGCAGGACGATCGTGGTCTCCATGGTGATGTTCAGGGACATGCCCTGGATCTCGGCCGCCAGCGTCTGCTTGGTGGCGAAGCCCTTCATGTCCGCCAGCTTCTTGCCGCCGACGGCCGCCGCCGCGCGGTCCAGGAGCTTCTGGCCGGCGGCCAGGGACTCCGGCGTGGCGGCGGGGATCTCCAGCGCCAGCTTGGGCTCGGGGATCGAGATGTCGATCGTGTTCACGGCCCCGAAGCGGCTCAGGTCGCCGTCGAAGTCGGCCGGGTTGCCGACCGCCAGGACCGACAGGCGCTCCGGCTTCCAGACCGCCCGGCTGGCCTCGAGCACCTGCTCGGCGGTCATGGCCTGGACCGCGGCCCGGTAGCCGGTCAGGAAGTCCGCCGGGTAGCCGTTCATCTCGAACAGCACCATGCGGTCCAGGACCTCGCGCTTGGAGTCGTAGTTGAACACGTCGCTGTTGAGGATGCCGTCGACCGCGGTGCGCAGCTCCTCGGCGGTCACCGGCTCGCGCGTCATCTTCTCGATCTGCTCGATCATCACGGCCGCGGCCTGCTCGGTGGACTCGCTCTTGGTGCCGGCGTAGGCCACGAACACGCCCGGCTGGCGCCAATCGGTGCCCGCGGCGCTGCCGGTGGAGTAGGCCAGACCGCGGGCGCTGCGCACCTCGTTGAACAGGCGCGAGGCGAAGCCGCCGCCCAGGATCCGGTTGGCGACCTCGATGCCGGCGTAGTGCGGGTCGTCGTTGCGGATGCCCCTGTGGCCCAGGATCACCGTCGACTGCGTGAGGTCGGCCTTGGGGGCGACGTTCACGGTGCGCGGCAGGTCGGGCACGACGGGGTCCGCGGGCAGGGGCCGGCGCGCGGCCGGCCAGCCGGCGAAGGCGGCCTCGATCTTCCCGATCATCGCGCCGGCGTCGAAGTCGCCGATCACCACCAGGAAGGTGCGGTCGGGCCCGAACCAGTCGGCGTGGAAGTCGGCCAGGTCCTGGCGCGCGATCGCGCCGAGGGTGTCGTACTCCTCGTTGCGGGCCAGGGGGTGGTCCGGGCCGAGGATCACGCGGGCGAACTCGCGCTGCGCGATGCTCATCGGCTCGTCGTTGCGCCGCGCGATGCCGGCCTTGTGCTGGGTCTTGGCCAGGTCGAGCTTGTCCTCGGCGAAGCGCGGGCTGCGCAGGATCTCGGCCAGGACGGCCAGGGCCGTGTCGGCGTCCTCGGTCAGGGCCGACAGGTAGGCGCCGGCGGTGTACTCGGCGACGTAGGTCTCGACCGCGGCGCCGAGGGACTCCATCTTCTCGTCGATCTCGTCGCCCGACCAGCTGGCGGTGCCGCCGGTGCGCAGGACCTCGCCGGTGAGCGCGGCCAGGCCCGTCTTGCCCTCGGGCTCGTAGATCTGGCCGGCGCGGATGGTGGCCGACAGTTCGATCATCGGCAGCTCGTGGTCCTCGGCCAGGTAGAGCACCATGCCGTTGTCCAGCTGCACGCGCTGGTAGTCGGGCAGGCGGATCTCGCCCAGGGCCGGCGTCTTGATCTTCTCCCACGGCTTGCTGCGGGCCGCGAGCGCGGGCGCAGCCAGGGCCACCGCCGCGAGCAGCAGCAGGACCGGGGCCGCCGTCTTCAGGATTCGCTTCATGACCAGTCTCCTTTCCATGGCGCGACGCGGATGTCGCGTCAGTTGGCGGCCTCGACCGTCTTGATGAAGGCAACCGTGCGGTTGTTGGGGACGAAGATCTCGGCGGCGACGCGCTGCACGTCCTGCACGGTCACCGCGTCGATGGCCTCGAGCTGGGAGAACATGCGGCGCCAGTCGCCCTGCTTGCCCTGGTACTCGGACAGCTGGGCGGCCAGGCCCATGTTGCCCTCCAGCGAGCGCACGAAGTTGGCGCGGGCGCGGCGCTTCACGCCCGCCAGCTCCTGCTCCGTCACGCCGCCGTCCACGAGCCGCTGGATCTCCTCGAACACCGCGGCCTCGAGCTGCTCGGCGGTGACGTCCTTGGCGGGCATCCCCAGCACGGCCAGCAGGGTCGGGTACTTGTCGCCGGGGTAGCCGGCGAAGCTGAAGGCCTGGACCGCCGACTTGTCCTGCTTGACCAGGCGCTCGTAAAGGCGGCTGGTGCGCCCCTGGCCGAGGATGTCGGCGATGGCGTCGTAGACCGCGGCGTCGGCGTGGGCCCAGTTGCCGATGTGGTAGCCGCAGACGTAGAAGGGCTGCGACTCGTCCTCGATCACCATGCGGCGCTCGCCCTTCTGCGGGGCGTCGAAGGTCTCGATCACCGGCGGCTCGGCGGCCGACACGCCGCTGAAGTACTTCCCGGCCAGCCGCTTGACCTCGTCGAAGTCGACGTCGCCGACCACGGCCACCGTCATGTTGCGGCCCACGTAGTGGGTCCGGTAGAAGGTCTCGCAGTCCTGGCGGGTGATCGTGTTGAGGTCCGTCATCCAGCCGATGGTCGAGTGGTGGTAGGGGTGGGCCATGAAGGCCAGGTTCTGGAACTGCTCGATGAGCATGCCGATCGGGCTGTTCTCGGTGCGCATGCGGCGCTCCTCGGTCACCGGGCCGTCCTTCTCGGTGTAGAACTCGCGCAGCACGGGGCGCGACATGCGCGTGCCCTCGAGGTAGGCCCACAGCTCCAGCCGGTTGCTCGGCAGGCTGTACATGTAGCTGGTGTCGTCGGTGCCGGTGCCGGCGTTCATGCCGCGGCCGCCGTTGTTCTCGACGATCTGCCCGAACTCGTTGCTGACGACGAAGGCGCGGGCCGCGTCCTTGGCGGCGGTGAAGGCCTGCTCCAGCTCGGCCAGCTTCGCCGGGTCGGCGCGGTCGCCCTTCAGGCGCTCGGCCTTCAGCGCGGCGAAGGCCGCGTCCTCGGCCTTCATGGCCTGGGCTTCCTTCTTGGCGTCGGTGGTGCCGATCTCGGCGGTCCCCTTGAACGCCATGTGCTCCAGGATGTGGGCGATGCCCGTGATGCCCGTGACCTCCTGGGCGCTGCCGACGCTCACGTAGGTGTTGAACGAGAACACCGGCACGTCGTGGCGCTCGAGCACGATGAAATGGATGCCGTTGGGCAGGGTGAACTCCCTCACCTGCTCCTTGAGGTCCTGGTAGCCCTCGGCCGACGCCGCCACGGCGCCCAGCGCCACGGCCAGGACGGCGGCCAGGACCAGGGTCTTGCGGATCACGGACATGACGCCTCCAACTGTTGACCCCGTCGCCGCGACGCGGGCGCGGCGGCGGGGCAGCCTCGAACTCGCCCGGCGGCGCCGGGCCTGCACAATGTCGCTCAGGGTGGATCGCGGCGGGAAACCCCCCGCACGCTAGCACCGCCCGCGACGCCTGTCAAACCGGGCGCTCAGCGGAAGATCTCCTTGCGCCGCAGCAGCCAGCAGCCCGCGGCGAACGCGGCCGCCGCCGTGGCCAGCAGCACCAGGAAGGAGTGCCCCGGGGAGGGCGGCACCTCGTGCAGGAGCATGACCTTCAGCTCCTGCAGCAGGTTGGGCATGCTGCCGGTCGAGGCCGCCGTGTTGTGCAGCAGGTTGCGCAGGTGGAAGACCACCGTCAGCTCCTGCAGCCGCAGCGGCGCGTTGCCGCCGATGGACTCCCAGCCGAACGCGAACAGGATGGCCGGCAGCATGGGCTTCTTGAGCCCGGTGCCCACGGCGGCGAAGATGGCCGTGTAGACCACCGCGCCGAAGAGGATGACCAGGCAGGCGCTCACGTAGAGCTTCAGGAAGTCCAGCGTGATGATCCCGAAGTTGCCCACCGTCATCACCAGGAAGGCCGCGACCAGCGACCCCGCCACCAGCAGCCCGGCCACCGCCTGCGCCGCCACCAGGCGGCCCAGGTAGATGGCCTCGCGGCGCAGGGGCCGGGTCCAGTAGTAGATGATGGTGCCCTCGTCGGCGCTCTCGCCGATGGCCGACAGGCCGAAGGCCAGCGAGACGACCGCGACCATGAAGTGGATGTAGACCATGCCGCTGAGGTTGGCCAGCAGCAGCTCCGGCGGGATCGCGCCCTCGCGGTCCAGGAGCCGCCACGCCACCGCCAGCACCACCGGCAGCAGCATCAGCAGCCCCACCGAGAGGATGCGCCGGCGGCGCACCATCTCGCGGTAGGAGAAGAACGCGATCCAGTAGGCCGAGACGGCCAGGCCCAGCGGGCGGTCGTTCCCGGCCCGGTCGTTCCCGGCGGCGGCGCCCGCGGCGGCGGGCGGTGCGGCGAAGCTCATCTCACCCTCCCACCAGATAGTCGAAGACCGCCTGCAGGTTGTCGTCGAGGGTCTCGATCTCGTCGACGGGCAGGGACTCCGCCAGCAGCCAGCCCGGCAGCTCGCGGTAGAAGTTGACGGCGTGGTCGGTGCGCGCCACGACGCGGCCGAACTCGTCGATCTCGACCCCGCGCACCAGGTCGCGCCCGGCCAGCGACGACGCCAGGCGCCGCGCCTGCGGCGAGGTGAGCGCCACGATGGTGGGCCGGTCGTGGATCGCGTCGCGGATCTCGGTGATGTCGCCCTCGGCCATGAGCTTGCCGCGGTGGATCAGGACGATGGAGCGGGTCATGGTCTCGATCTCGGGCAGGATGTGGCTCGACACCACCACGCAGCGCCCCTCGTCGCCCAGGCGCTGCACCAGCGCGACGATCTCCCGCCGCGACACGGGGTCCATGCCGTTGAGCGGCTCGTCCAGGAACACGATCTCGGGATCGTGGGCCAGGGCCTGGGCCATCTTGATCTTCTGCCGCATGCCCTTGGAGTAGGCGCCGATGCGCCGGTCGGCGGCGTCGCCGAGGTGCACCAGGTCCAGCGCGCGCCCGGCGCGCGCGTCCACCTCCGTCCCGTCGTAGCCCATCAGCCGGACCATGAGCCGCAGGAACTCGCGCCCGGTCAGCCAGTCGAACAGCGCGTCGCTCTCGGGGCAGAAGCCCACGCGGCGGAACAGGCCCACGTCGCGGCGCAGGCGGTGCCCGCGGATGAGCACCTCCCCCTGGCTGGGCGTGATCAGGCCCGACAGCATCTTGAACAGGGTCGTCTTGCCGGCGCCGTTGAGGCCCAGCAGCCCGGTCACGCCGGGCCCCAGGGCGAGCGTGCAGTCGTTGACGGCGATGACCTCGCCGAACCACTTGCTGACCCGCTGCGCCTGCAGGACGGCGGCGGCGGACGCGGGTGCGACGTTCACGCCACCACCTCCACGGGCTTGATCCGCCGCCGCAGCACCCAGGCGCCCAGGGCCGCGTAGGCCAGCACGACCAGCAGGCTCGCCGCCGGCGGCACCTCGCACAGCGGTTCGCCGCCGAAGAAGACGATGCCCGCGTTGAGGAACTGGCCGGGGAAGTTGAGGATCTGCAGGCCGGGGCTGAACAGCGACATGATCTCCGCCAGCCCGTCGGTGCCGGCGTAGAGCAGCACCCACCACAGGGCGACGAACACCGTGCGCTGGCCGACCGAGGAGAGGGCCAGCAGCACCAGCGTGAAGCCGGCGCCGGTCACCAGGCAGTAGGCCAGCGCCTGCAGGGGGATCAGCAGGAGCATCTGCATCCCGGTCGCGCCGCTGGTCACCAGGTAGCCGAACAGGCACAGCGCCCAGACGGGCAGCAGCGTCACGGCGAAGTAGTAGAACATCACCACCGCGCCCTTGCCCAGGACGTAGTCGCGCACGCCCAGGGGCCGCGCCAGGTACAGGGCGAGGCCGTTCTCGCGGCGGTCGCGGCTGATCAGGCCCGAGCCGACGATCGCCAGCAGGATCAGCACGAACGGCGACTGCCAGCCCAGGTAGGTCAGGAAGCCGCGCGGCCCGATGTCGGTCCACTTGCCGCCGATCAGGCGCGACAGCTCGCCCATCTGGAAGGTGAAGTAGAGGATGCCGCCCTTGACGATGGCCGGCACCCAGGCGACCGCCAGCAGGAACAGCAGGCGGCGGCTCTTCAGCGGCTCGGCGATGCCGCGCCGCGCGATCGTCCACCAGGGCGCGCGCGCGCGGCGGCCGCTGTGCTCCCAGGGACGGTATCCGCGTTCGTAGACGGGCATGTCAGTCCTTGCGCGCGTCGTCGGCGTCGTCGACGAGCTGGTAGAACAGGTCCTCGAGCGTCTCGCGGCGCGGCTGCAGGCGGCGCAGCGCGAAGCCGCTGGCCGAGGCGGCCGCCAGCACCAGGCGGGCGCCGGCGTCGGCCGGGGCGGTGATCTCCAGCAGCCGCTCGCGGCGCACGGCCTCGAGGCCCGCGTCCCGCAGCGCGGCCTGGAACGCGGGCTCGTCGCCGAAACCCTCGACCAGGAACTGCGCGGTCGCCCCGGGCGGCGCCGCCTCGACGCGGCCGTGGCTCAGCAGGCGGCCCTGGCGCAGGACCAGGATCTCCTGGCAGACCTCGCGCACGTCGGCCAGCAGGTGGGTCGACAGGATGATCCCGAAGCCCTTGTGCGCCGCCAGGTCGCGCATCAGTTCGAGCATGCTGACGCGGCCGCGGGGGTCCAGGCCGCTGGTCGGCTCGTCCAGCAGCAGCCAGTCGGGGTCGTGGACCAGGGCCTGGGCCAGCTTCAGGCGCTGGCGCATGCCCTGGCTGTAGGTGTCGGCCTCGCGGTAGCGCTCGTCGGCGAGGCCGACGTAGTTCAGGACCTCGTGGGCCCGCTGCAGGGCGTCGGTCGGCGGCATGCCGCCGAGCTCGCCCAGGTAGGCCACCATGGCGACGCCGCTCATGCCGGGCAGGATGCCGCCGCGCTCGGGCATCCAGCCGAGCCGGCGGCGGGCGCCGCGGGGGTCGCGCGCCATGTCGCAGCCCATGACCGAGACGGCTCCCCGCTTCAGCGGCAGGTGGCCGAGCAGGGCCCGCAGCAGCGTGGTCTTGCCGGAGCCGTTGGGGCCGAGCAGGCCCACGGCCCGCTTCTCCAGGCCGAAGCTGACGTCCTGCAGGACCGGCGCCGCCGCGTAGGCGAACGTCAAGTCCCGCACGGCGATGGCCGCGGCGGCGGGTTTGACAGCGGTCTTGGTGGCTTCCATCTTGAATCCTGGTATTCTGCGGGACGTTGCCGACGTCTGCGGCGGGCTCCTACGTCGCGACCGGCCCATTGTTCCAGGGCGGCGGGAGATTGCAAGCGCAATCCCGCCCGGATCGCCCGGAAGGCGGGGGGACCCATGTCCGACAAGAAGAGCTACGGCTTCCAGACGCGCTGCATCCACGGCCACGGCCACGTCTCGGACGGCCGCTGGCGCACGGCCCGGCCGGTCTCGGTCCCCATCGTCCAGACCTCGACCTTCGCCTTCGAGAGCGCCGAGCACGGCGCCGCCATCTTCGCCGGGGGAGAACGACGGCTTCCTGTACACGCGCCTGGGCAACCCCACCCAGGAGGCCCTCGAGTGCCGCCTGGCGGCGCTGGAGGGCGGCGAGGCCGCCCTGGCCCTGGCCAGCGGCATGGCCGCCTGCACCACCGCCGTGCTGACCCTGTGCGGCAGCGGGGACCACATCGTCTCGGGCGACACCCTCTACGGCGGCACCCACCAGCTGTTCACCCACACGCTGCCGCGCCTCGGCATCGCGGTCGCGGAGGTCGACGCCACCGACCCCGCCAACTTCGAGCGCGCGATCACCCCGGCCACGAAGCTGCTCTACGTCGAGACGCCCGCCAACCCCACGCTGGTGCTGACCGACCTGCCCGCGGTGGCCGCGATCGCGCGCCGGCGCGGCATCCCGCTGCTGGTGGACAACACGTTCTGCACGCCGGTGCTGCAGCGGCCGCTGGAGATGGGCGCCGACATCGTGCTGCACAGCGCGACGAAGTACATCGGCGGCCACGGCGACGCGATCGCCGGCATCCTGGTGGGCTCGTCCGAGTTCATCACCCGCGCCCGCTTCGAGACCCTGCGCGACATCGGCGGCTGCATCAGCCCCTTCAACGCCTGGCTGCTGATCCGCGGGCTGAAGACCCTCGCGGTGCGCGTCCGCCAGCACGGCGAGAACGCGATGGTGGTGGCGAAGTGGCTGGAGAAGCACCCCAAGGTGACGCGCGTGGTCTACCCCGGCCTGCCCTCGCACCCCCAGCACGAGCTGGCGAAGCGGCAGCAGACCGGCTTCGGCGGCCTGATCAGCTTCCTGATCGCGGGCGGCCGCGACGCCGGCCGCACGGTGATGAACAGCGTGGAGCTGTGCACCCTGGCGGTGAGCCTCGGGGACGTGGACACCCTCATCGAGCATCCCGCCACGATGACCCACAGCACCTACTCCGAGGAGGACCTGCTGAAGGTGGGCATCGACCCGGCGATGGTGCGGCTGTCGGTGGGGCTCGAGGACCCCGAGGACATCATCGCGGACCTCGCACAGGCGTTCGCGCGGATCTGACGGTCAACGGACCACGGGCGCGCCGGCGTCCTTCGCGCCCGACTCCGCGACCCGGGAGCTCTCCCACTCGCGCGCGAGGCGCAGCAGGTCGTCGAGGGTGCGGGCCCGCTCGAAGAGCTTCAGGACTTCCTTGAGCTGGACGTCGTCCTCGATGGCCACCTGGTAGGCGGCCAGCTGGCCGAACTTGTGGCGCATCAGCTCGCGCCGGATCCCCTGCTCGATGTAGGCGCGGTTGGCGTCCAGCAGCGCGTCGTCGAGCTTCAGGTCGTAGACGCCCAGGTACTCCTCGATCTTCTCCCGCTTGCGCAGGTGCTCCTTGAAGGACACGAACATCGGGGCGTCGACCTGCAGGTCGCCCGGCACGTCGTGGTAGGCGGCCCACCAGGTGGCGAAGCTGAACAGGGCGCCGTCGCGCTCCAGCGCGACCTCGAAGTCGCCCAGGAAGGGCTGCTCGACCTCGATGTCCGGCGTGATGCCGCCGCCGCCGTAGACGACGCGCCCGCTGTCGGTGGCGAACTTCTCCTTCTCGGAGCGCGGCAGGTCGAGCTCGACGTCGGGCGGGCCGTCGCGGGCCGGCTCCAGCGTCAGGTCGAGGTCGCTGTCGTCCTCGTGGCGGTCCTTGTGGATCGAGCGGCCGCTGGGCGTGTAGTACTTGGCCGTGGTGAGCTTCAGGGCGCTGTCCTCGCTCAGGGGGAAGACGGTCTGGACCGACCCCTTGCCGTAGCTCGTCTTGCCGACCACCAGCGCGGCGTCGTGGTCCTGCACGGCGGCGGCCACGATCTCGCTGGCCGAGGCCGAGGCGCCGTTGATCATGACGACCGTCGGCAGGCCCTCGGCGGCGTGGCGGCCCTTCTCCGCGTAGTAGCTGCGGTTCTGGTTGCGCAGGCGGCCCTTGGTGTAGACGATCAGCTCGTTGTGGTCCAGGAACAGCTCGCTGACGCCGTTGGCGGACTCCAGCAGGCCGCCCGGGTTCCAGCGCAGGTCCAGCACGAGGCCGCGCGCGTTCTGGGCGCGCAGCTCGGCGATCTTGTCGCGGATCTCCTCGGGCGTGGTGCGGGCGAAGCTCTGGACGCGGATGTAGCCGATGTCCCCCATCATGAAGGCGTAGGGCACGCTCTCGACCACGATCACGGCGCGCGTGATGGTCAGCGGGAACGGCTCCTTGGTGCCCTCGCGCTGGATGGTGATCGTCACCTGGGTGCCCGGCTCCCCGCGCAGGAGCTTCACGGCGTCCTCGCTGTCGAAGTCGAAGGTGGACTCGCCCTCGATCTCGACGATGCGGTCGCCGCCCTGGATGCCCATCAGGAAGGCCGGCGTGCCCTCGATCGGCGAGACCACGGTCGGGAAGTGGTCGCGGATGTTGATGGTGATGCCGAGCCCGCCGAACTCCCCCTCGGTGGACATCATGAGGTCCTCGTAGTTCTTCGGCGGCAGGTACTGCGAGTGCTCGTCGAGGTAGTCCATCATGCCGTTGATGCCGGCCTCGAGCAGCGCGTCGGCGTCGACGTCGTCGACGTAGTTGTAGAAGACGCGCTCGTAGACGTTGCCCAGGGTCTGCAGGGCCTCGATGTAGCGCTGGCGGTCGGTGCCGCGGGGCCGCTCCGGGGTCCGCGTGGAGTCCTGGGCGGCGGCGGGCGCCGCGGGCGCGGCCAGGGCCGCCAGTACGACCAGGACCGGCAGGGAGCGCCGCAGGGCGGCGAAATTGCGCGCAAGGGCCATCATGCTCGACCGGCTTTCTCACGGGTGTCGGGGGACGCAGCGCCCCTGATTTCGGGCACATCCATAAGCGATTATAGTCCCGTCAGCAAATCGTGTTCCAGACCGCGCAGGTGGGCCAGGGCCTGCTCGACCTGCCCGGCGGGCGGGGCGGTCGCGTCCAGGGTGCGGAAGCGGGGGTCGCCGGACGCGGCCATGGCGAGGTAGGCGCCGTAGACCCGCTCGTGGAAGGCCGCCGTTTCGCGCTCGAGGCGGTCGGGATCGCGGTCCCCGCACCGCCGGCGGCCGGCGGCCGGCGGCAGCAGGCAGAGCAGGGTCAGGTCGGGCGCCGCCCCTGCCAGGGCGAAATCGTTGAGGGCGTCGACCCGCGCCTTGCCCAGGCCCCGGCCGGCGCCCTGGTAGGCGACCGAGGCGTCGGCGTAGCGGTCGCAGAGCACGATCCGTCCGGCGGCGAGGGCCGGGCGGACGACCTCCCGGACCAGCTGGGCGCGGCTGGCCACCATCAGCAGCAGTTCGGTCTCGGGGCAGAGTTCCGGCAGCGAAGGGTCCAGCAAGACGGCCCGGATACGCTCGCCGGCGGGCGTGCCGCCCGGCTCGCGCGCCACCACCACCGGACTTCCCAGCGTCCGGAGACGGTCGGCGAGACCGCGGATGAGCGTCGACTTGCCGCTGCCCTCGGGTCCCTCGAAGGTGACCAGCAGGCCCCGGCGGGCCGGATCAGCCACGGCGGTGCAGGTCCGCGTAGGGGTCGTCGTCGTCGTCGGATCCACCAGGGGGATCTCGCCGTCGGGGCGGGACCGTCGACGCCGCCGGGACGTCGGCGACGGGGTCGTCCGCGGGCGGGCGGGGCGGGCCGGCGCGTCCGGCCCGGCGGCCACGGTCGATGGCCGCGCCAGGTCGGGCGCGCGCGGGCGCGGGCGCCGCGGCCCTTCGCGCGGATCGCCGCCCAGGTCGCGGCTGACCGCCGCGATCCGCTGCAGCGTGGTGAAGAGGGTCGCGGCCGCCAGCAGCGCCAGCACCAGCTTCAGCACGTGCCGGCCGAGGATCATGCCGAGGATCAAGAGGACCATGCGCTCGGGGCGCTGCAGCCAGCCGCCCGTGCAGGCGACGCCCAGGCCCTCGGCCCGCGCGCGCGCGTAGCTGGTGGTCAGCGAGCCGGTCAGCGCCAGGATCACCAGCAGCACCGCGCCGGAATCCGGCCAGGACAGGGCTTCCATGTAGAACCAGGCCAGCCCCGCGTAGACCGCCGCCTCGGACAGGCGGTCGAAGTTGGAATCGAGGAAGGCGCCGCGCTTGCTGGCCCGCCCCTGCAGGCGCGCCAGATCGCCGTCCAGCATGTCGAACACCGAGCCGACGATCAGCACCAGGGCCCCCAGGAACAGCTGCCCGGCGGCCGTGATCCAGGCGGCGAAGACGCTGATCCCCAGACCCGCGAGCGAGACCCCGTCGGGCGAGACCCCGGCCCGGTCCAGGGCGAGCACCAGGGGCTTGACCTTGTCGCGGGCCGCCGCCTTCAGTCCGATCCTGTCCATCTCAGGCTCCTTCCCTGCCGGCGGGCCGGCCGCGGGCCAGCAGCACCAGTTCCCCCTTCAGGCGGGGACCGTCCATCACTTCCAGCAGTTCGGCGGCCGTGCCGCGCAGCGTCTCCTCGTGGATCTTCGTGATCTCGCGCGCGATCGCCAGCTCGCGGTCCGGCGCCACCTCGACGAGCGCGGCCAGCGTCTTGCGGATGCGGTGGCAGGACTCGAGCATGACCACCGTGCCCCGCTCCGCCAGCGCCTCTTCCAGGAAGTTCCGCAGCTTGCCGGGCTTGCGCGGCGTGTAGCCGGTGAACAGGAACCGGTCGGTCGGGAACCCCGAGAGCACCAGCGCCGCCAGCACGCTCGAGGCGCCGGGCGCCACCGACCACGGCAGCCCGGCCTCGCGCAGGCCCTGGACGATCAGGTAGCCCGGGTCGGCCACCGCGGGCATGCCGGCGTCGCTGACCACGACCACGCGCTCTCCCTGCCGCACCCGCTCGACCACCCGCGGCGCCTGCCGCTCCTTGTTGTGGTCGTGGTAGGGCTCCATCCGGGCGTGCAGCCCGTAGCGCGAGAGCAGGCCCCGCGTGCGCCGCGTGTCCTCGGCGTAGACGATGTCGGCGTCGCGCAGCGCTCCGAGCGCGCGCAGGGTCACGTCGTCCAGGTTGCCGATCGGCGTCGCCACGAACAGGCACGAGCCCCCGGTGTCCGCGAGATCCGGGATCGCCACGGTGTCGGGGCGCTCGGGCGTCTCCACCTCAGAAGCCGCCTGCGAGGTCGGGCAGGGGGCGTCCCGGGAAGGTCGCGGACGGCACCGGCAGCCACTTGAAGGCCTGCGCCCGGACGCGGTTGCGGACCGTGGCGACCAGCTCCGGCGCGAAGCCGAGGGACGCGAGCCGGCCGTCGTCCAGTTCCAGGTCCACCATGTGGTGCAGCAGGAGGTCGGCCTGCTCGTAGGTGAAGCCCAGCTCGTCCTCGTCGGTCTGTCCCGCCCACAGGTCGGCGCTCGGCGCCTTCTCGATGACCCGCGCCGGCAGGCCCAGGTGGCGCGCCAGGGCGCGCACCTCGGCCTTGTAGAGGTCGCCCAGGGGATTCAACCCGAACGCCGCGTCCCCGTGCAGGGTGGCGTAGCCCAGCAGCGTCTCGGTGCGGTTGCCGGTGCCCAGCACCAGGGTGCCGTCGCGCGCCGAGAGGTCGTACAGGACGATCATGCGGCAGCGCGCCATCACGTTGCCGCGGCGCAGGGCGGCCCCGGGCGGGAGGTCGCGCAGGTAGGCGTCGGCGAGGTCGGTGATGTCGCGCCGCTCGGCGCGGATGCCCAGCGCGGCGGCCACCAGTTCGGCGTCGGCCAGCGAGTCCGGGCTGCTGGTGCGGTACGGCAGGTAGACGCCGAGCACGGACCCGGCGCCCAGGGCGCGCACCGCCAGGGCGGCGCTGACGGCCGAGTCGATGCCGCCGGAGAGGCCGATCACGACACCGCGGGCGCCCGCCGCGGCGACGGTGGCGCGCAGGAACGCGACGGTCTCGCGCTCGGCGTGCGCCGGCGGGGATCAGCCAGTCCCAGTCCGCTGGAGTCGTCAACTCGCATCCCCTCGTGTCTGGTTCGCGGGCGCGGGCGCGCGGTAGGCGTCCAGCGCGTCCTGCACCGCGAGGATGCCCGCGCGGTCGATCATGAGGTTCGGCACCAGACGCACGCGCCCGGCTCCGAACGCCACGGCCAGGATGCCGCAGCCGCGCAGGTGGTCGAGCAGGTGCCGCTCGTCGGCGACCCGCAGGATGACGATGTTCGTCTCGACCGGATGATCGAGCCTGAGGGCCGGATTGTCCAGACCTTCGACCAGCAGGCGGGCGTGTTCGTGGTCCTGGACCAGGCGCGCCAGGTTGTGGTCCAGGGCGTGGAGGCAGGCCGCGGCCAGGATCCCCACCTGACGCATGCCGCCGCCGTAGAGCTTGCGGGCGCGCCGGGCTTCGCGGATCAGGGCGGCGTCGCCGGCCAGGGCCGAGCCCACCGGCGCCCCGAGCCCCTTGGAGAAGCAGACGCTGACGGTGTCGGCCGGCGCGGCCAGTTCCGCCAGGGCGGCGCCGGTCGCGGCGTGGACGTTCCACAGCCGCGCCCCGTCCAGGTGCAACCGCAGGCCGCGGGCGTGGGCTTCGCGCCCGACCTCGACCACCTGCGCCTGGGGCAGGATGCGCCCGCCGGCCCGGTTGTGCGTGTTCTCCAGGCAGATCAGGGCCGGGCGGGCGGCGTGGTCGTCGTCGGGGTTCAGGACGGGCTGGATGGCGGACCACGGGAGTGCGCCGCGGTCGCCGGGCACGCAGGCCAGCAGCAGGCCGGAGAGGGCGGCCGGCCCGCCCTGTTCGTAGCGGTAGATGTGGCAGTCGGCCTCGCAGACCACCTGGTCGCCGGGGCGGGTCTGGACGCGCAGCGCGATCTGGTTGGCCATGGTGCCGCTGGGCACGAAGAGGGCCGCTTCCTTGCCCAGCAGTTCGGCGGTGCGCTCCTGGAGGCGGTTGACGGTCGGGTCGTCGCCGAACACGTCGTCCCCGACCTCGGCCTCGGCGATCGCCCGGCGCATCGCGGCGTCCGGGCGGGTCACGGTGTCGCTGCGCAGATCCAGCATCGGTCACCTCCCGGCGGAACAGGCGACCGGCCTCCCCGCGCAGGGCGGGAAGGCCGGATCGAGACTTCGGCTGCCGCATCGGGCGCCCGCAGGCTCAGGAATGATGAGCCACCTTGTCCTTGAGCATCTTCGAGACCTTGAAGACAGGCACGCGGCGCGAAGGCACCGGCACGGCGTCCCCCGTCCGGGGGTTGCGCGCCATGCGCTCCTTGCGCTCCTTCACCTTGAAGGTGCCGAAGCCGCGGATCTCGAGGTGACGTCCCTGGGAGAGCAGGTCGCTCACCTGCTCGAGGAACAGATCCACCGTCTCCCCGACTTCCTTCTTGGTCAGACCCGTTTTTTGAGCGATATCCTCGACAATATCCGCCTTGGTCATCAGGTCCCCCTTTCCCGCTGAGCGTCCAGCTCGGCATCGACTCCCCCGACGGCCGACATGGCTGGGCCGAAGCCATCGTCCCCCTTAACTTCCTTGCTGTCAAGGACATTTCAACCAGGCCCGGGGTGCAAACTGCACGGCGGCGGGGCCCGGACCGTGCAAGACGGGGCGCGGCGCCCCGTCCCCGGGCACCACGGGGAAGCCGCAGGCAGGGCCCACCCCGATCGACCCCTTCGCAACCCTTCTGGTCCCAAGGCATTACCGTGGGCGCGGGCTCCGGGCGCCCTTCCGCCCCTGCTGGCACCGCCCTTGCAGCTTCCCGACCTGCAAGTTCGCTCGAAACCGGAGATGGCCCTGCCGCGCGGCCCGTGCGGCGCCTCCGGTCCAAGACGTGGCTGGTCAAGGAGGATCCAAGGTGGCAGGCAAGACGAAGCTGATGCTCACGGGACTGTGGTGCGTGGCGGTGCTGGCCGGATGCGGCAGCGACGACGTGACCCGTCCGCCGACCGTCGTCGACACGGCGCCCCCCGCGGTCCCCGTCGACATCCTGGGCGAAGTGATCGAAGCCCAGGTGATCGTGCACTGGGCCCCGAACAACACCGACGCCGATCTGGCCGGATACATGGTCTACCGGGCCAACGGCACGCGGGTCGCGACCATGTGCCAGGCGCCGATCTCCGAGACCTGGTACATCGACGAGAACCCGATGGTCGGCGCGAACGTCTACCGGATCTCGGCCGTGGACGTGAACGACAACGAGAGCGCCGTCGCGTCGGTGACCGTCACGGTGGACGACAATCCCTACCGGGATTACGAGATCGTCAGCCTCGACCGCTGAGCCGCCGCTGAGCCGGGGCGGCCCCGACCAGCCGCGGGCCAAGCACGCACGCCGGGATCCTCCGGGATCCCGGCGTGCGCGTTTCTTCCGCCACGGCCGGCGGCGGCCGGGCGGCCGGACTAGGTCAGCAGGCCGCCCACGGCCAGCGCCACTTCCAGATACCAGCCCCCGACCACCGCGACCCCCCGCCCGAGCACGCTGCCCAGGCCGACGTACATCAGCACCAGCACCATCAGGAAGCCGTAGGGCCGCAGCCGCTCGTACGCGGCGCGCGCATCGCCGCGCAGCGCCAGCCGCATGATCCAGCTGCCGTCCAGGGGCGGCAGGGGGATCAGGTTGAACAGGGCCAGCAGCACGTTCAAGCTGACCCCCCACTGGCACAGCAGCCGCAGGAAGACGCCGACGTCCCCGCCGGCCAGCGTGGCCAGCGGCCCGCCGTGGCCGCCGGCCAGCGTCAGGCCCAGGCCGACCGCGAAGACCGCCGCCAGGATCAGGTTGCTGACCGGCCCGGCGGCGGCCATCAGGGCCTGGTCGCGCAGGGGGCTGGCGAGACGGCGCTCGTCCACGGGCACCGGCTTGGCCCAGCCGAAGATCATCCCGCCCGGCAACAGGGCCATCACCAGCGGCACGATGACCGTGCCGACGGGATCGATGTGGGCCAGGGGGTTCAGCGTGACGCGGCCCAGGCGTTTGGCCGTGTCGTCCCCCAGGCGCAGGGCGGCCCGCGCGTGGGCGAATTCGTGGAAGGTGAGCGAGAACAGCAGCACCAGGATCGCGATCGGAGTTTGCATGCTCATCCCCTGGTTGGGCCGGACCGCGGCGGCAGTTGCCGCCAGCGTTCCCACACGGTGTCGATCTCCAGCGCTTCGAGCCGCCCCTGCGCGCCGCGCAGGCAGAGGACCTCCGGCGCCTGCGGGCCCCACAGGCCGGGATCGGTGGGGCCGAACAGGGCCAGCGTGGGCGCCCGCACCGCGCCCGCCACGTGCATCAGGCCGGTGTCGTTGCACAGGAAGCGGTCGGCCCGCGCCAGCAGGGCCGCGCAGACGCCCACCGTGACCGGCGGGTTGATCGGCGGCGGCGCCAGCCCCAGCGGCGCCAGCCGGTCGTCCAGCGCCGACGAGAATTCCGCCATCGCCGGGCCGTCGGCCGGCCCCTGCAGCACCAGCACCCGCCGGCCCTCGCGCACCGCCCGCGCCGCCACCTCGGCGAAGCGCGCGGCCGGCCAGCGGTTCTGCGCCTTCCCGGCGCCGGGATGCAGAACCCACAGCGCGCCCGCGCCCGGCACAAGATCGTCGATCCCCCGCGCGGCCGCCTCCTCGGCGGCCGCGGGCACCACGACGGTGCTGCGGTCCGCGGTGCGGATCCCGATCGCTTCCAACGGCGCGAGGTTGTGATCGACGGCGTGGCGGTCCAGCGCGGGCTGCGACGGCATCACCAGCGAGTAGGCGTGGCGGCTGATGTCGAAGCCGAACGGCAGGCTGTCGCCCCCGATCAGCAGCGGCGCGCCGCTGGCGGCGGCCAGCGCCGCGCTCGTCACCGAGTAGGAGACCGAGTTCAGCACGAAGGCGGCGTCGGGCCGGAGCCGGCGCAGTTCCCCGAGGAAGCGCAGCAGCGGCAGCGGGCGGGTGCAGGCCCGCTTGTCGAAGACCAGCACCCGGTCGAGGTGGGGATTGTGCAGGACGACGTCCCGGTTGACCGGCGCGCAGACCAGCGCGATCTCGGCCCGGGGGAAGGATTCGCGCAGGGCGCGCAGGGCCGGCGTCGCGCAGACCATGTCGCCCATCTGGTTGTGCTGGCGCACCACCAGGATGCGCCGCGGCTGCTCGGCGAGCAGCCGCTCCGGGGTCACCGGCCGGCGCCGGCAGAGTCGGGCCAAAGCGCCGGAAACGTGCCTTTTCACGGCTTTTCGAAGCGATGCCTGCTTCAACGGCCCTCCTGGCACCCCGGTTGCTCCAAGCCCGCACCGGAGGTTGATCCGCTTTGCGTTCCCTGTCCATCATCGGTCTGTCGACCGCCATCACCCTGGCCACCGGGCTGGTCCACTACGAGGTCACGGCCAGGTCCGACCGGCTGCTCGGCATCGCCCTGCCGGGCTGGTGGGAGGCCCAGCTCGCCGACCACGCGGTCGCCTACCGCGACCTCACCGGGATCCGACCCCTCGACCGGCTGCTCCACGAGGGCGCCGAGGCGCTCGTGTTCTACGACGATCTCCTGCGCTGAGGTCCCCGCACGTCCTCCCTCTCCTGCAAGTCCTTCAGGATGGCCAGGTACGCGGCCAGACGCCAGGCCGGCAGCGCGCCGGCGGCCACCGCGCGCTTGACCCCGCAGTCGGGCTCGTCGCGGTGCAGGCAGGTGTCGTAGCGGCAGGTCTGGGCGGGCGCCGTGAAGTCGGGGAACAGCTCCCGCAGCTCGATCGGCGCCACGTCCCAGGGGTCGAAGCCGCGGATGCCCGGCGTGTCGGCGATGAAGCCGCCGTCGGCCAGGGGGTAGAGTTCGGTCTGGGTCGTGGTGTGGCGCCCCAGGCCGGTCTTGGCGGTCACCTCGCCGATCCGCAGCCGCAGGCCGGTGGCCCTGGCCAGCAGCGAGCTCTTGCCCGTGCCCGAGGCGCCCAGCAGCAGCGAGATCCGGCCCTGCAGGCGGTCGTGGAAGGCCGTGAGGCCCTCGCCGGTCACCACGGAGGTCGGCAGCACCAGGTAACCGATGCTCCGGTAGTGGTCCCAGGCCGGCGCGGCGGCGGCGACCGGGTCGAGGTCCACCTTGTTCAGGCAGAGCACGCCCTCGACCCCGTAGCGCTCGGCGGCGACCAGCAGGCGGTCGACGAGGCCGCCGGAGGGCTCCGGCTGGCGAACCGATTGCACGACCACCACCTGGTCGAGGTTGGCCATCATGACCTGCTCCCGGCGCCCGCGCTCGCGCTTGGACGAGGTCCGGGAGATCCGGTTGCGGCGGGGCAGGACCTCCTCCACCACCGCGATGGCCGGGTCCCCGGGCACCGGGGCGATGCGCACGCGGTCGCCGGCCACGACCAGCGTCCGCTCGGTCTGCAGCCCCTGCTTGAGCCGCCCGCGCAGGCGGCAGGGGATCTCCCGCCCGTCGCAGACCACCGTGCAGTGGCCGCTGCCGGCGTTGATCACCACGCCTTCCCGGTCCGCGCCGCCGTCCCCGTCGCCTGGTTCCACGCCTCCCCCTCCCGGGTCCGGCCGCCGCGGGGCGGATCGCGGACCTATTTGCACCTTGAGGAACAACAATCTATTGGTTAGCTTTGCCGGGATCAATCATGCAGGGAAACATTGCGCAGAACAAGGCGGTCGCCATGGACATCAAGGACGTCCTGCAGCTCACCTCCGAAGCCCGCTTCATCGCGGGTCTGCAGGCCAAGGACAAGGAAGGCGTGCTCGCCGAGATGGCCGACGCCCTGCTCGCCGGGTCCCCGATCACCAACAAGGAAACGATCCTGGAGATGCTCAAGAGCCGCGAGGCCCAGGGCAGCACCGCCGTCGGCCCGGGCGTGGCCTTCCCGCACGGACGCACGCTCGCGGCGCAGAACCTGATCATCGTCGTGGCGCGCTCGCAGGCGGGCGTGGACTTCGACTCGATGGACGGCGGCCCGACCCACCTGTTCTTCATGCTGATCGCCCCGCCCCAGGATACGGGCAACCAGTACATCCGCTCGCTCGCGGTCCTGACGGAGAAGATGCAGGATCCCGCGCTGCGCGGGGCCGCGCTGCAGGCTCCCGACTACGCCGCGTTCTGCCAGGTCTTGACGGAGGGACAGGGATGAACCGACAGCTGGCTCTGCTGGTCTCGATCCAGAACCTGGAACTGCAGCTGCGGGACGCCCAGGACGAAGTCAAGGCGAAGGCGCTCGAGGCCATGGGCTTCCCCATGAGCGTCGAGAAGATCCAGCGCGACATCGCCGGCCTGCTCGAGCAGATCGAACCGCGCCACCGCAGCTACTACCTGCGGCTCAAGACCCGCTTCGAGAACCCCGTGGTCCCGGTCTGGGACGGCCACTGCACGGGGTGCTTCGCCAACGTGCCCACGGCGTTCACGTCGGTGACGAACGTGAACCGGGTGATGTCCTGCGAGAGCTGCGGCCGGATCCTGTTCCAGCCCTGAGCAGGGCCCCGCGCCCGGCCCCTGAACGCGAGACCGGCCGCGCCGATCGACGGCGCGGCCGGTCCGTTTCGCGGGCGGGCGCCCGTCAGTCGACGAAGGAGCCGGTCAGGGCCTCGGCGGGCGCCGCGGCGTGCCCGGCCTCCTCGACCATCTTCTTCTTCTCGCCCCCGTCGTCCCGCACGCCCAGGTCCGTGCGCGCCCACTTGCCGGCGGCGGTGACCCGCCCGGCCTGCTCGTCGCGCTCCCAGTCGATGCCGGGCTCCTTCAGGAACACGAAGCCGTCGCCGTCGTGGTCGATCATCACGAGGTCGCCGCGGCGGATCTGGTCGCTGCAGATGTGGTGCGACACGGGCGTCACGATCCGCTTCTCCACCACGCGCTTCAGGGGGCGGGCGCCGTACTCGGGGTCGGTGCCCTCCTCGACCAGGCGCTCCTTGGCGCGGCGGGTGACCTCCAGCAGGAAGGGCTCGGCGCTGCCCAGGGCGCGGTGGTGCACCTGGGAGATCTGGTTGTCGAGGATCTCGAAGAGGTGCTCGCGCTTGAGCGTGTGGTAGGTGATCTGCTCGTCGAAGCGGTTCAGGAACTCCATCGGGAAGATCTTCTTCGCCTCGCGGGTGACGGCGGCCTCGAGGTCGCGGTCCAGGCCCGCGTCGGCGTCGGCGGCGCGGAAGCCGATGCCGCTGCGGCTCAGCCGCTCGTTCATCGCCTGGCTGCCCACGTTGGAGGTCAGCACGATGATCGAGCCGGTGAAGTCCACCTCCTCGTTGTTCGCCAGGACGAGGTGGCCGTCCTCGAGGATGCCGAGCAGGGTGTTCCACATCTTGGGGTGGGCCTTCTCGATCTCGTCGAAGAGCACGATCGACAGGCGCCGGGTCGACTCGGACGGGTACATGTCGGCCAGCTTGCCGCCGTCCTCGCAGATCATGCCCGAGCGCTTCTCCAGCGCCTTGAGGTGGTGCTTGTCGAGGTTCTCCTGCGCCAGCAGCGGCCGGATCTCGCCGCCCACGTAGCCCGGCGGCGAGCCGAGCAGCTTCGAGATGTTGTAGTGGGCCGAGAACTCCTGGCAGTTGATGCGCGTGAAGGCCCGGCGGTCGCCGAACAGCGACTCGGCCAGGCAGCGCACCGTCTCGGTCTTGCCGACGCCGGTCGGCCCCAGGAACATCATCGTCAGCAGCGGCCGCTCGGGATCGTGGATCCCGGCGATCAGGCGGCTGAAGCAGTCCGCGATCCGGTCCGTGGCGGCGGGCTGCCCCACGACCATGCGGTTCATGCGCAGGCGAAAGCGACGCAGCTGCTCGTTGACCACACCCGTCTTCAGCTCGATCACGCAGCGTCTCCTCGGTTGGTCCGGGCGGGCCGGATCCCCGTCGGTCATCGTGGCGGCGGGCGGAAATGCGGAAGCCCGTCCTCCGCACCTTCTTCGGTAGGCGGCGGACGGGCTTGAGGCGGAATCGCCGGCGGGGCCTCAGTCGGCCGCGGGGGCCCCGGCGAGGTAGGGGGCCTGGTCGGCGGCGGCGTCCTCGACCCAGCGGTCGTCCACGCGGGGGCGCACCGGGCTGTGGCGCCGCAGGTACTGCTCCAGGGAGGCGTCGATGGTGATCTGGGTCAGCTCGATGTCCCCGGCGGGCACGGTGGTCAGGAAGTCCAGGCCGCTGTTGCCCTCCATCAGGAAGGTGGTGGTGACCACGCGGTACATGCGCTCGGGGTCCAGCGGCGCGCCGGCGATCTCCAGCTCGCAGACCCGGTCGCCGTCGGGGCGCTGCTTGTTGTAGCGCATGCGGAGGCCCGAGACGCAGATGCCGCCGGAGTCGCCGGCGACCTTGCGCTCGACCAGGGTCCGGATCAGGGAGCCGGGCATCTGCACCACGACCAGCTCGTTGCCGAAGGGCAGGACGCTGAAGACGTCGCGCGCCGTGATGTTGCCGGCGGGGACGTCGGCGCGCAGGCCGCCCAGGTTCTGGAACGAGAAGTCGGCGTCGAAGTACTCGCGCATCGCGTCGGTGACCAGGTTGCCCATCAGGGAGGCGCCGGGGTCGCCGCGCGTGAGGTTGACCGCCGCGCTGCCGACGACCTTGCCCATCTCCGCGTCGGTCTTCGCGAGGTAGGGCTGCAGGACGCGGCGCATCGCCGGGTCGGGCCACAGCTCGTCCTCGAAGAGCGTGATCAGGACGCCGCGGTCGTGGGGCGTGTCGTAGCCGAGCAGGGTGCCGGTGGCGGGGTCGATCTCCAGGATGGCGTGGCCCACGCTCGACCCGTTGCCGAAGCTCTCGAAGCACATCGTGTGGGTCATGGGGTCGATCCAGGGCTGCTCGTAGCCGCGGTGCGTGTGCCCGCCGACCGCCACGTCGATGCCCTCGACCGCGTTGACGATCTCCATGAGGTTCAGGGCGCCGCCGGTCACCGTGCCGTAGGTGCCGCCCTGGGACTCCGCCTGGCCGGTCTCGGCTTCGCCGCCGGCGCCGACGATGCGCCGCCAGCCCTCCTGGGGGTCGAAGGGCAGGCCCTCGTGGATGAGCAGGAAGACGAGGTCGGCGCCGTCGGCCCGCAGCCGGTCGCGCCAGGTCTCGATGACCGGCACCATGGGGTCGAAGATCAGGCCCGCGATGTTCGCGGGGAAGGACATGTGCTCGGTGCCGGTGGTGATGACGCCGATGACGCCGATCTTCAGGCCGGCCCGCTCGAGCATGAGCGTGGGCACGCACCAGTCGACGAGCTCGCCGTCCGCGGCGTCGCGCAGGTTGGCGCAGACGAAGGGGATGCGGGTGCCGTTGGCCAGGCGCTCGGTGTTGTCGCGGCCCATGTCGAAGTCGTGGTTGCCCGGCACGATCACGTCGTAGCGGAGCTGCTCGAAGTACGCCATGACGGCGTCGCCCTTGGTCTTGGAGCCCACGGGCGTGCCCTGGAAGAAGTCGCCCACGTCGACCACCAGGACGTCCTCGCCCGCGGCGGCGGCCTCCGCGCGCACCCCGGCGAGGTAGTTCGCCAGCGACGCGCCGCCGCCCAGCGGCGGCGGGAACGACGGGTTCATGAAGCGGGCCGGCTCCGGCGCGATGTGGCCGTGGACGTCGTTGGTCCAGATCAGGTGCAGCCGGACGGGGTCCGGCGACGCGCCGGCGGTCCCGGCCCCTCCGGGCGCGCCGGCGGCGGCGATCAGGACGAAGGCCAGGGCCGCGGCCGCGGGGCGCAGTCGACGGGCGCTGATGCTCATGGTCACTCCTCGCGGGGGAAGCCCCCGGCTAGAAGGCGTAGGTCAGGCCCGCGCCCACGCGGAACCGGTTGTCCTCGACGCGCGACGTCGGCGCCACCTCGTACCCGTCCGGATAGGCGTACCAGTGCTCCTGGCGGCTGCTCAGCTTGCCCAGCTCCGCCGAGACGGAGAACACGCCGGCGGCGTAGGGGAAGCCGACGCCGGCGCTGAAGCTGGCGGCGCCGGCCTCGCGGTCGGCGTAGCTGTCCAGGTGGCGGAAGCCGAAGCGCAGCGGCATGCCGTTGTAGAAGGTGTGCTGCACGCCGATCTGCACGTCCATCGTGTTCTCCAGGGCGGCGCCGGCGGCCGCGTCGCGGCTGTCCTGCAGCTCCTTCCACTCCGTGTAGACGACGTCGGCGGCGAAGACGGTCCGGGGCTCGGAGCGGGGATAGTAGGCGAGGCCGGCCCGCAGGCGGCCGGGGTAGCGCACCGAGACGCCCGCGACCGCGGCCGTGGGGGCGGCGGCGCCCAGCGTGGTGGTCGTGGTCCAGTCGCCCTCGACCTTCAGGGGCGTGTCCCAGGCGGCGCCGAACACGAAGCGCTCGCCGGCGCAGGCGCGCACGCCCAGGGTGGCGTTCATGCCGTCGGCGTCGTGCGACTCGGAGACCAGGTAGCTGTCGGCCGGGACCTGCACGTCGCGCCGGTCGAAGTCCAGGGTGCGGGTTCCGAAGACGTAGTGGACCGTGGCGCCCAGCGAGACGCCCGGGCCGGGCTCCCAGGCCGTCCCCAGGCTGAGGTCGCGCAGGCTGCCGCCGCCGGTGACGGAGCGCTCCTCGAGGATCTGGTCGTAGGGGTCGGCGGTGGTGCTGGGGTCGCGGACCTCCTCGCGGAACTCGTAGCCGAAGTCGTAGCGGGTGGTCAGGGCGGCGCCGACGGCCAGCTTCTTCATGGCGCGGCCGGACAGGGCGAAGCCCGTGTCGAAGTCGTGGCTGCGGTTGCTGGCGATCGCCGTGTCGGTGATGTAGCTGCCGAAGCTGTCCCAGAGGGGCTGGAAGCGGTCCTCGTGGTCCTGGGCCAGCGAGCCGGCCGCGTCCAGGCGCCAGCCGGCGGCGTCGCCGAGCATGGCGGGGTTCAGCACGGCGGAGAAGCCGCCGCGGAACAGCGCCGCGCCGGTGCCGGACATGGCCTCGATCTCCGGGTGCCGGAAGTTCGCGACGTCGCCGTAGGCGGCGTTCAGCGCCTGGCCGGCGCCGGCCGGCCGCGGCGAGGCGAGCGACAGCAGCGCGAGCAGCACGGCCGCCGCCGCGATCGCGCTGTGATTCCTGGTCGTGAGCATCATCGTCTCGATCTCCCGGTCAGAAGGTGTAGTCGAGCTGCATGCGGAACGTCGTCCAGTCCCGCGGCGCGTAGCTGCTCTCGATGTCGGCGCCGTAGGCGTCCTGGTAGGCGCGCACGTCGAGGTAGGTCCGCGGGAGGTTGTGGTCCCGCGTGGCCTTGATCTGGAAGAACAGCTGGTCCGACACGCGGCTCTCGAGGCTGGCCCAGTTGCGGAAGCCGCGGCCGTCGACGACCACGAACTCGTTGCCCTCGAAGTTCCAGACGAAGCCGTTGTAGATCTCGGTGCTGAGGCTCAGCGAGACGCCCGGCGACAGGCGGTGCTCGTACATCGCCTGGAACGCGTGGGCCGGCATGCCGGCGGTGCCGACGCCCGGGATGCCGTCGTCCTCGTAGGGCGTCGTGCCCCCGTCGGGGGTGCCGCTGAGGCGGGCCCGCGGGGGGAACATCACGTTGCTGGTCATGTACATGAAGCGCAGCCGGTTCATGTTGCTCAGCAGGGTGATCATCTCGAACCGCGACTCCCAGGAGCGGAACCAGCGCACGTCGTCGGGGTTGGTCTCGCTGCGGCTGCTGAAGCGGTGGCGCAGGCGGAAGCGCAGGTTGAAGGTGGGCTGGTACTCCAGCCGCACCGTGTAGCGCTGCAGGTCCGCGTTGTCGGACTTGCGCTGCCACTGGTCGTACTCCAGGCCGTTGAGGATCAGCGTGCGGCTGATGCGGTAGCGCGTGGACAGGAAGACGCCCTGCTCCGGCTTCGGCTGCGGCGTGTTGACCGCCAGCCAGGAGTAGAGGTCGTCGTTGAGGCGGAACGGCGAGTCCAGCAGGGTCTGCTCGTAGCGGTTGTCGTTCGAGAAGGCCCGGTTGTAGGGGTTGTCGAAGCCCAGGTCGTAGTCGCGGTACAGCGCCAGCAGGTTCAGGTCGTCCCACTGGGCGAAGGCGTTCAGGACCAGGGCGTCGGGGCTCTGCCCGTGGAACCAGCCCGCCTTCGGGTCCTGCAGCACGCCGTACTCGCCCTGCAGCGACACGTTGTCGAAGACCGTCTGGAACTCGGCGCCGTAGACGCGGCGGAACTTGTGCTCGGTGCGGGTGCCCGCCGCGGCGTCCTCCTCGACGCTGGTGTAGCCCGACCACAGCTCGCTGTCGCGGGCCTCCAGCAGGTCGCGGTCCACCAGGCTGTAGTAGCTGACCAGGGTGGACGGGTCGGCGTCGAAGGCCCGGTCGTACTTGGCCTCGTAGGCCGTCACGCCGACGTAGGAGGCGTCGTCGAGCATGAACTTCAGGTTGCCGCCGACGATGTCCTCGCGGAAGGCGTCGCGCTTCAGGAGCGTCGGGGTGTCCTTGGCCGCGCCGACGGCGTAGGAGCGCCCGGCCTCGAAGGCCAGGTGGTCCTCCAGCCAGTCGTCGGTCGGCCGCGGCTTCATCACGATGTACTGGTTGACCGTCCCGTCGGGGTTCAGGATGCCGTCCTTGCGGTCCCAGGACAGGAACATCGTGCCGTGCAGGCGGCCGTAGCTGGCCTCGGCGGCCAGGCCGGTCAGGGCGAACTCGCTGCTGCGGCTGAGGTCGCCGCGCACGCCGATGGGCCGCTTGTTCCAGCCGAAGCCGGTCTTGCGGCTCATCATGAAGTCCGTGTTGTCCATGATCAGGCCCTGGCCGAAGGCGACGCGGTAGTTGCCGAAGTAGAGGCGCTTGAGGCGCAGGTCCCCGAAGCGCCGGTCGTCCACGCCGTAGTAGCCCTTCATCGTCTCGCGCCAGGAATCCTCGCCCAGGCCGCGGTGGGTCAGGATCCCGGCCCGGAAGCCGCCGCCCAGGTTCAGGGTCAGCTTCTGCGTCAGGTGGGGGTTGCCCTCGGTCAGCAGCGTGCCGGCCGTGATCTCGTCGGCGCTGGTCAGGCCGCCCGCGCCGGCGATGTCGCTGTCGTCGAGCACGTAGGGCGTGTCGTACCAGCGCAGCTGGTAGTTGCCGTGGACCTTGCCGCCCTGCCCCTCCTGCTCCCCCGCCCCGTAGACGACGAAGTCGCGGATGTTGCGGAAGGCGAAGTAGCTCAGGCCGTCGCTGCGCCGCAGCTGGCGGTCGTCCGCGAAGGCGCCCAGCCGCTGCCGCGCGCGCAGGATCGCCTTGGCGTCCACCGGCGACACGTTCTGGAACGACATGAGGTCGAACAGGTCCAGGCCGTTGATGTCGACGGGATCGCGGATCAGGTCGAGGTACTCGTCGACCAGGCCCTCGCTCGCGCCCTCCTGGCTCAGGAAGCCGCTCACCTGCTCGTAGGAGGCCGCCAGGCGGGCCATGCCGGCGTCCGTGGGCGCGGGCGGCAGGGTCATCACCAGGGGCTTCAGGGCGTCCAGGTCGGCCGCCGTCAGGCCCTCGACCTCCATGAGGTCGTAGACGTTGCCGAAGTAGCTCACGTAGGTCCGGTGGTCGTAGATCGCCCGCGCCAGCTCCTCGCTCACCGGCAGGCCGCGGATCTGCTCCAGCGACGCCTGGTTGAGGTCGAGCTTGCCGGCGGACGCCGACGCAGCCTGCGCGGCAGGGACGGCGGCCAGCATCAGCGCCGCCATCCACACCGCTGCGATCGTGTTCCTCACGGCGCCTCACCGCCCCAGGCGAAGGTCATCCCGAACTGGTGGCTGGGGGCCAGCACCCCGCCGCCCGTCGAGAAGCCGTAGTCGACCGTGATCCCGCCGTAGCCGTAGCCGAAGCCGCCGGTCACCAGCGAGGGGTTGGTGGCCACGCCGCCGCGCAGGCTCAGCGCCCCGAGGGCGGCGAACTCGACGCCGCCGCGGTAGCGGGTCTGGCCGTCGAGGGAGTTGCCCACCTCGAAGGCGGTCACGACCCCGTCGTACGGCACGTAGGAGATGCCGCCGGTCAGCTGCTGCTGGAGCTCCTCGTTGTCGAGGCCGATCTGGGGGTTGTTCAGGTTGCGGACCAGCACGCCCAGGCGGGTGCGCTCGTGCAGGACGACCTGCAGGCCCACGTCCGCGCCCACGACGCTGGCGTGGCCGGGGTCGACGCCGCCGACGGTCTCGGCGTACTCCAGGTCGTAGAGGTTCAGCGCCGTGCCGAACCTGATCGTCGAGTGGAGGTCCTCGTACAGGGTCAGGCCGTGGGCCAGCGTGAACGTGCTCTCGGTCGTGAGGTCGACGTCCTGGTACGTCACGGCGAAGCGGCGGTAGCCGAAGCCGAGCGCGCCCAGGCGGGCCGACAGCGGCGCCACGCCGCCGAAGTACATCTGCTCGTTGAAGCTCAGGCCGTAGGGCTTGACGTAGGAGTTGCCCAGGGCGGGGCGCGTCTGCCCCGCCATCCCGGCCGGGTTGAAGAAGGGCGCGAAGGCGTCGTCGGCGACCGCCACGGCGGTGCCGCCCATGGCCCGCGCCCGCGGGCTGATGTCGACGTTCTCGAAGGCCGCCTGCGCCGTGGACGCGGCCAGCCCGAGCACGAGGGCGACGGTGATCGTTGCGCTGCGGATCATGCCTCTCAGCCTCCCCTAGTTGCTCAGGCGCGTGGACACCACGGCCGGTGCGGTCTTTTCGATCCTCTTGCCTGTCCTGGGGTCGGTCACCTGGAGGTGGACGACGTACATCCCGGCCCGGGCCAGCTCGTAGGTCTCGTTGCGCCCGTCCCACACCCTGATCGACGGCGTGTCGGGCACGATCGAAGCGTCGCCGTCGAAGCGCGAGTCGTAGAGGTGGCGCACCAGGCGACCGTTCAGGTCGAGGATGCGCAGGACCGTCTCCGCCCCGGGCGACGCCGTGAACGTGATGCGGAAGGTCTCGCCGCGCGAGGCCAGGAAGGTCTGCGCCGGCACGCCCAGGGTCACCTCGCCGGAGCCCACGGGCATCGGGGGCGCCACCGGGGTCACGGCCTGGACGGCCCAGGTCACGGACAGGTTCTCGCTGGTCTCGTCGGCGCCCTCGAAGCCGTTGCCGCCGGTCTGGACCTGGGCGCCCTCGGTCGCGTCGAGGCGGACGTAGGCCTCGCCGTTGGCGTGCTCGGTCATGAACTTGTCGGGGTAGCCGGCCTCGGCGGCGTAGGTGCTCGAGCCGATGGTGATGCCGGTCTTGACGACCGTGTACGAGTTGCCCTCGCCCCAGAGGAAGACGTCGATGTCGGTCACCAGGTCGCTGACGCCGTCCCAGAAGAACAGGGCCACGATCTCGCCGTTGATGTAGGTGCCCGTGTCCGAGAGGTTCGACAGCGTGGGCACGGTGACGCCGTTGATGCTGCCGGGGAACACCTCGCGCATGTCGGCGACGGAATCCTCGTAGTCGTCGTCCTCGAACAGCTCGTAGTAGGGCATCACGCCCCAGGCGGAGAGGAAGCTCTGGCTGCCGCCGATCGAGACGGTGATCGTGTCGCCGGCCGCCAGCACCGCGTCGTCGGGGAACTTCGCCAGGAAGTCGGTGAAGTCGCCGCCGCCGAGCGTGGCGCGCGACGGCGTGCCCGCCGGCAGGTTCCAGTAGGCCTGGCTCTCGTAGTACACCGCGTCGGTCAGGTAGAAGTTGCGCAGCGGCACGTCGAAGGCGTTCGGGTTGCAGATCTCCACGAACTCCGCGGCGGTGCCGAGCGTGCAGACCTTGGTCATCAGCAGCTTGGCCAGGCCGTAGCCGGGGACGAGCGTCTCGACCGTGTAGGTCGGGGCCTCGGCGGCGCCGCCCTCCGGCCAGACCGCCGACGCGCCGCCCGCGCCCGCGGCCGTCACGTACCAGGCCACCTCGACGCCCTCGGCCTGGGCGGGGATGGTGCCGCTCCAGGTGCCGTTGCCGTTGTCGGCGCAGGCGACGTCGGTGAAGGCGCCCCCGTCCAGGGAGTAGCGCAGGGTCACGCCGGTCACCGCGGCGGTGCCGGTCACCGCGGCGGTCACCACGGCCGCCTCGCCCGGCTGCGGGTGCTGGGGGGCGAGCGTCGCCGCGGTGACGGCCAGCTCGACCACCTCGTAGACGCCGGGCGTGCCGTCGGCGGCGGTCCAGGTGCCGCTGACGTTCTCGCTGGTCTCGTTGTGGCCCAGGGGGCCGTTGCCGCCGGTCTCGGTCTCGGTGCCCTCCCCCGGATCGAGCCGCTGGAAGCTGCCCAGGATGTCGTGGGCCAGCATGAACTGGTCCTGCGAGGCCACGGGCGTGTCCGCGGCGTAGGTCGAGCCGTTGACCGACACGCCGGTCTTGTCCACGCGGGCGCTCGTGCTCGAGCCCCACATGAACATGTCGATGTCGGTGACCAGGTTGGTGGCGCCGTTCCAGTAGTAGAGCACGACGATCTCGGCCGTGTTGGTCAGCGTCGCCCAGGCGCCGGTCTCGTCGCCCTGCAGGCTGCCCGGGAAGACCTCGCGCATGTTCGGGACCGCGTCCGCCGACGCGCCGTCCTCGCGGATCTCGAAGTCGGGCGCCGCGCCCCAGACCGTCTGGAACTTCTCGCTGCCGGCCAGCGACAGCGTCAGCGCCTCGCCCGGCTCGATGGTCGCGCCGGCCGGGAAGCGGGCCTGGAAGTCCGTGAAGGTGCCGCCGCCGATGGTGCCGGACGTGGGGTTGCCCGCCGGCAGCAGCCAGTAGCCCTGCGTGGTGTAGATCGCGTCGGTGACGTAGTAGTTGTCGAGTTCCACGGCCTCGTCGGTCGGGTTGTAGATCTCGATGAACTCGTGGTCGCTGCCCTGCACGCAGACTTCGGTCAGCAGCAGGTGCGGCGGGCTGTCGCCCGGATCGGGCGCCTGCTGCACGGTGTAGGCGCGCACGTAGAGCGGCGCGCCGTGGGGCAGCGCGCTCGCGCCGCCGGCCGTCCCGGCGGCGGTCACGTACCACTGCACGACCGTGCCGGCCGGCAGGGCGGGGATCTGCGCGCTCCAGACGTTGCCCGCGGCCGCGGCGGGCGTCTCGGTCCAGCCGGCGTTGGTGCGCCAGTGCAGGGCCGCCGCGTTCGCCGCGTTGCCGGCCGGGGACAGGACCGTCGCCGAGACGGTCACCGGCAGGGTGTTGTAGGGCGTCGCGGGCGAGGTCTCGGCCGCGGTGACCAGGGGCGTCGCGACCGGCGCGGTCCCGGTCGAGGTCGGGTCCTGGTCGGCGGTCACGCTCCAGGTCGCCGTCAGGTTCTCGCTGGTCTCGTCGTGCCCGGTCAGGCCGTTGCCGCCGGTGGCGGTCTCGGTCCCCTCGTCGGTGCCGAGCCGCTGGAAGCACTTGCCGTAGCCGTGGATCGTCGTGATCGCCTGCTGCGAACCCACGGCGGTGTCGGCGAGGTAGGCGCTCGCGACGCCGTCGGCGTCGGGGCCGTCGACCGTCACGCCGGTCTTGTTGATGCGCAGCGAGGTGCTCGTCCCCCAGGTCAGGTAGTCCAGGTCGGCCACCAGGTCGGAGGCGCCGTCCCACTGGTACATCACCAGGGTCTCGGAGAGGTCGTCGAGCCAGCCGCCCGTGGGCACCGTGTTGGTCGTGCCGTTGCCCAGGCCGAAGCCGATGCTGCCGGGGAAGGCTTCGACCAGCTCGGGCACGGCGTCGGGCGCGATGCCGTCCTCGAACAGCTCGTAGTCGGGCAGCCGGCCGTGCGAGGTCTGGAAGGCCGCGCTGCCGCGCAGCGCCACCACCACCGAGGCGCCCGGAGCCAGCGTCGAGCCCGCGGGGAAGCGGGCGTGGAAATCGCCCGAGCTGCCGCCGCCGCCGGCGCTCCCGCCCGTGACGATGTTGTAGTAGAAGGTCGTCGCGTTGAGGCTGTTGCCCGCGTCGGTCAGGTAGACCTGCGCGAGTTCGGCCGACGCGGCGCCCGCGTTGGTGATCTCGATGTACTCGCTGCCGTAGGAGGTGACTCCCGGCCGCTCCTTGACGAGGACCTCGCTGATCAGCAGGTGGTCGGCGGCGGCGTGGACGGTCGCGGCGAAGCCGGCCGTCGCGATCAGGATGGCGATCCATGCGCCGCGGCGGGGGATCCTGGATTGGCTGGTCATCGGACCTCGCTCCCTTGCGTAGGGAAAACGTTGACGGGGATGATCTCGGTTGTAGGCCGTTGCCGGGCCGTTTAACATAGCCCACGGTCGGGGGCGGGGCCAAGCGGAAAACGAGCCCTTCAGATGACCGGCGCGTCGACGGGAAACGCCCGTTCAATTCGGCGGGCGTCGCGGCCCGCCTCAGGGCTTCCAGGAAGCCGGGGGCCTTGACCTGCCGCACCAGCCTGGCCAGGAGCTTGAGCATCGCGCGCGGATCCTGCTGCGGGCCCACGATCAGCAGCAGGACGTCCACCGGCGGCTCGTGACCCTCGCGGGGCACGGGCCCGGCCAGCGTGGCGACGGCGAGCAGCGGCCGCTCGACCAGCCGGGTGCGGATGTGGGGAATGGCGACGCCCAGGCCGACGTTGGTGTCGCCGACGGCTTCGCGGGCGAGGATCTCCTGCCGCAGCGCCTGATCGTCGGGCAGGCCGACGGCGCGGGCCACGGCCGTGGCGAGCGCGGCGACGGCCTCCTCCTTGCTCGAGCAGGCCAAGCGCGGCAGCAGGCAGCCTTCGGGGATGTGCGCGCGCAGGTCCATGGACCTAGACTAGTCGCCGGGACCGCGGCTGTCCAGGAAGCGAACACGGAGCGATGAACCAGAACGACCCTTTCCTGCCCATGACGTTGAAGCGGCGCCTCGCCACGCGCCGCGACCGGGTGGTGACCGTCCTGCGCCGGACGATGTCGCCGCCGACCGCCGCGCCCCGCCGCGAGGGGCCGCCCAACCTGCTGCTGCTCGCGGTGGACACCCTGCGCGCCGACCATGTGGGCGCCGCCTGCGCCGCGGGGTCCCTGACCCCCGCCATGGACGCCGTGGCCCGCGACGGCCTGCGCTTCGCCGACGCGAACGCGCCGGCCCCCTGGACGCTCCCCTCGTTCGCCGGCGCGCTGACCGGCACGATGCCCTGCCTGCACGGCGCCGGCATGGGCGGCGCGATGCGCAACATGGCGCGGCAGGCCCCGTCGCGCCTGCGGGACGGGGCCGCCACGCTGGCCGGCCACCTGGCCGCCCGCGGCTACCGCACCGGCGCCATCTTCTCCAACCCCTTCGTGGGCTTCGGCCTGGCGGAGAGCTTCCAGGAGCGGATCTACCGCAACCACGCCGCGCCCGACGTCGCCGCGCTCGCCCTGGACTGGATCCGGCGCCGGGCCGACCGGCCCTTCTGCGCCTTCGTCCTGTTCAACGACGCGCACGAACCGACCATGCCCCCACGAAGGCTCTGCGCGCCGCTGCTCGAAGCCGCGGGCGCGGGCGGCTACGGCGACGCGCAGCTGCGGGCGCTGGCGCGCTGGGGCGACGAGCGGGCCGGCGTGCCGCACCTCGGCCGGGCGCCCCTGCCGCTGGATGCGCCGGCCGCGCTGGCCCTGGCCGCCAAGAAGGCCCTCTACGCCGCGTCGGTCCGCCACGTCGACGAATCGCTGGCGACGATCCTGGCGCGGCTCGAGGACTGGGGCCTGGCGACGAACACCCTGGTGATGATCTGGTCGGACCACGGCGAGGAGTTCCTGGAGCATGCCGAGGACGCGCTGCGGTGGGACCACGACCCGCGCGACCTGCGCGCCATCGGCCACGGCCACACCCAGTTCCAGGAGCTGCTGCACGTGCCCTGGCTGGCGCGGGGCCCCGGCGTGCCCGCCGGCGCGGTCGTGCGCCGCCCGGTCTCGCTCATCGATCTGGCGCCGACGGCCGTCGCCTGGCTGGGACAGCCGCCGCTGCCGCTGCCCGCCAACGCGCCGGCGTCCCTGCTCGGCCGGGCCCAGTCCCCCGACGACGCGGCGGCGCCGGCAGCCGGCCGGATCCTGCTGGCCGAGGACATCGCCTACGGGCCGGACCTGGTCGCGGTGCGCGCGGGGCCGTGGAAGCTCATCGCCAGGCGCCGCCCCCTCGCGGCGCTGGCCCTCTACCACCTCGACGACGACCCGCGCGAGACGCGCGACCTGCGCGACGCGCAGCCGCAGCGCCTGCAGGAACTGCTGGACGCGGCCGCGGTGTGGGACCGCGCCGGGCATGGCCGCGACGGTGACGACCGGGGGGAGCCGGACCTGTCCGGCGACTGGGAGCAGTTCGACGACAGGGTGCGTCGCCAGCTGCGCGAACTCGGCTACGCCTGATCGGCCGCTGGCCCGCCTCTTGAGGCGCCAGCGCGATGCCGGCCGCCAGCAGGTAGACCAGTCCCAGCTCGGGATCCCCGAACGTCCAGTCGAAGAAACCAGCGACGACCACGCCCGCCCAGACGCCCAGCGCACCCAGCGCCCAGATGCGCTGCGCGGGCGGCGCCCTCGCGCCGGCGGCCCGCAGCGCCCGCCAGCGGCGCTCCAGCCGCCAGCCCAGCCCCAGCAGGAACCAGGTGCCGAAGACGAACCCCGGCACGCCCCAGATCACCGCGAGCATCAGGAAGTTCTGGTGGAGGTGGCGCACGTGGGTGGTCAGGGTGGCGCCCGGCACCACCACGAGCGCCGGCGTGAGCGGGCCGAGGTTGCGGTCGCCGACGCCGGTGACCGGATGTTCGCGCACCAGGTCGAGCCCGGCCCGCCACAGCACCAGGCGCTGGGCGTTGGTGGCCTGAGCCGGGTCGGCCACCGACCACAGCCGCTCGCGCAGGTGGGCGGGCGACAGCGCGACGCCCGCGGCCGCCGCCAGCAGCAGCGGCAGGATCAGGCGCGGCCGCGCGCACAGGGTCATCAGGCCGAAGCCCGCGGCGGCGCCCAGCCAGGCGCTGCGCGACTGGGTCAGCACGAGCGCGACCAGCAGCGGCGCCAGCGCCAGGGCCGCCGCCAGCCGCAGGCGCCGGCCGGGCCCCAGCAGCGCGACGGCGCCGGCCAGCAGCGCGGCCGCCATCACCAGCCAGCTCGCGGTGATGACGCTGTGCTGGATCATGCCGATGCGGTACGTGTAGTCCCCGGGGATCACCGATTCGACCACGACGCTGTAGACGGCGTTGGCCACGGCGCCCAGCGCGACCGCCGCCAGCACCGCCCAGCGGCGCCGCTCGCCCACGACGTAGGTCGCCCCCAGCCACAGCGGCACGAACAGGTAGAAGCGGCGCGCGTTGCGCAGGCCCTCGTGCGGCGCGTCGGACAAGGGGATCATGGCCAGCGCCCAGGCCAGCAGCAGCAGGAACGGCAGCTCGAGCCCGGTGCGCGCCGGCCGCTCGCGCCGCGCCGCCACGCGCGCGAGCGCCGCCAGCAGGGCCAACCCCAGGGCCAGTTGCCCGACCGCCACCGACAGCTGCGCCGCCAGCGCCGCCAGCAGCAGCGCCGCGAACACGATCCCGTCCCCCGCCCACCACCTGCTCCGCCCCGCCACCGCGACCTCCCGCCGCACGCGCCCCGCCCGCCGCTCACCGCCCCGGATTATTCACGAACGCCCCCCGCAAGGAAGCAGAATTTCCCCCCCTTTCACAAACGCCGCACAACCCTTTCCTTTCGCGGCCCCGCCGCCGGGCGTGAAACTCGACCTCGAGACCCGTCGCCGGGGCACGGAAGGCCCCTCGCCAGGAGGGCGAAGCGGCCTGACGGCCGCCGGGCCAGGGGCCCGGCCGCGTCCTGCACAGGGTCTCGCGGCGTTCTTCGGCGCGAGCCGCTCGCAGAAACCTTGCGCGCCAACTCCAGGAACGCCGCCCGCGTCGGGCTGTCGCCCGCCTCCACCACGGGTTCGCCCGAGTCCCCGCCCTCGCGGGTCGCCGGGTCCAGGGGCAGCTCCGCGAGCAGGGGCACGCCGAACTCGTCGGCCACGGCGCGGCCGCCGCCCTTGCCGAAGATGTGGTAGTGCTTGCCGTTGTCCGGGCAGTGGAAGTAGCTCATGTTCTCCACCACGCCCAGCACCGGCGCCCCCACCTGGCCGAACATCTGGATGCCGCGGCGCACGTCCGCCAGCGCGAGTTCCTGCGGCGTGGTCACCATCACCACGCCGTCGACCGGCACCTGCTGGACCAGGGTGAGCTGCGCGTCGCCGGTGCCCGGCGGCATGTCGACCACCAGGTAGTCGAGGTCCTCCCAGACCACGTCCTTGAGGAACTGCCGCACCGCCGCCATGACCATCGGCCCGCGCCAGACCACGGCCTGCCCCGCCGGCACGAGCATGCCCATCGAGATGCACTGCAGCCCGTGCGCGACGACGGGGCCGATGGCCTTCTCCCCCAGCGCCACGGGACCTTCCTGCGTGCCGAGCATCGTGGGCAGCGACGGCCCGTAGATGTCCGCATCCATCAGGCCGACGCGGTGCCCCAGCGCCTGCAGGGCCAGCGCCAGGTTCACCGCGACCGTCGACTTGCCCACGCCGCCCTTGCCGCTGGCCACCGCGACGATGCGCTTCACGCCGGCGAGGCGGGCCCGGTCGGCCCAGGGGTCGGGGTTGGGCGCCGCGCGCTTGGGCGGCGGCGCGGGGCTGTCGACCGCGACGCGGGCCTCGCGCACGCCGGGCAACGCGCGCAGGCGCGCCTCGACCAGCCCGCACACCGCGTCGATGGTCTCCTGCTTCTCGGAGGTGTGCTTGATCCGCACCTCGACCGCGCCGTCGGCGACCTGCACGTCGCCGATCAGGTCGATCTTGACCACGTCGACCCGGGTGCCGGGCACCAGGACTTCGCGCAGGGCGTCGCGGACGGACTGGACCGTCGGCTGGGGATGCGTCACGTCGGACCTCCGGATCGGGGGTGGGGGCGGCCCGGGCTTCGCCCGGGCCGGCGCGGCAGGACCGGCGCGTGCTATCGTGCGCCGCAGGACCGAACCGCCAACACGGGGGAGCCGCGGCCATGCGCAAGCTAACGGCGACGATGATCGTGCGCAACGAGGAACACCGGCTGCCGGCGTGCCTCGATTCCCTGGCGGGCGTCGCCGACGAACTGGCGGTCCTGGACACCGGCAGCCGCGACGGCACCCCGGACCTGCTGGCCCGCGAGGCGTCCGCCGGGCGCTTCGCCGTGCGCTGGGAAACGGCGGCCGTGGACGACTTCGGCGCCGCGCGGCGGCGCGCCCTGTCGCTGGCCGACACGCCCTGGTCCCTCTGGATCGACGCCGACGAGCGGCTCACCGCCGCGCTGCGCGAGGAGCTGCGCCGGCGCCTCGACGACGGGTCGCTCGAGACCCGCGACGCCTGGCGCATCCCCCTGGACACGCACGTCCTGGGCCGCCGCATGACCTGCCGGGAGCTGGCGGGGCGGCCCCACCTGCGCCTGTTCCGCACGCGGGGCGCGACGTTCGACGACGCGGCGGTCCACGAGGGCGTGCGCCTGCCGCCCGGCGCGACGATCGGCGACCTCGCCGGCCCCCTCGACCACCACACCATGACATCCTGGCGGGAGTACCTGCGCAAGGTCGACCGCTACACGCGCCTGGAGGCGCGCCGGGGCTCGCGGCGCCGGGCCGCCTGGCACCTGTGGGTCGCGGCGCCGGCCACGTTCTGGCGGCAGTACGCGCGGCGCGGCTGTGCGCGGGACGGCTGGGCGGGTCTGGTGTGGGCGGGGACGTCGGCGCTGGGCGCCGTGCTGCGGGATGCGCGAACCCTCGTGCGGCGGGGCTAGGACTTCGGCGACATCAGATCCGACTGCAGGTGCTCGAGGCGCTCGAGGAAGCTCGCGCGCGCTTCGGCCAGGGTCCGCTCCGCCAGCTCCCGGTAATGGGCGATCCCGGCCTGCAGGTTCTCGCGCACCTTCGCCGCCGCTTCCGCGCCCTGGTCCTGGCGGTCGGACGCGGCCTCGCGCAAACGGTCCAGGTGCAGGCTCAGTTCCTTCAGCAGCATGTGGGGGCGCGGCTCGGCCAGGGGCAGCCGGCCGCGGCCGTAGATGTGGTCGACCATCTCGCGCAGGCTGGCCGCGCGCGTGAAGTAGGCCGTGTTGGGGCCGCAGCAGACCGCGGTGCGGGCGTCGGGGTCGATCCCCGAAGGCAGGGTGGCGCCCCCGGCCAGGTCGTGGCAGATGCACGCCTTGACCACCACGTCGTCCGTGCGGCGGGCCTGCTCGGCCGCGTCCAGCCCGGCGTCGGCGATCGCCTGCAGCTTGCGCCGCTGGTAGGCGCGGCTGGCCGTGCAGATCGGCACCGGCGTGAACTCGGTGTCGGCGACCAGGAAGCCCTTGGGGCAGGCGCTGCCGGGGCGGCCCTCGTCGATCAGCCGCAGCCGTTCCAGCTCGCTCTCCGAGTTGCGCAGGCTCCAGAACGGCACGCCCAGCGGCGAGCTGTCGCTCAGGCGGATGTCGTCCTCCCCGGCCTCGCACAGCCGCGCGAGGTGGACCGGGTCGATGTTGACGGCTTCGGGCACCATCAGGAAGGGGCTGCCCCAGCCGGTGCCGTCGACACCGTAGTGGCGCAGCAGCAGCTCGTTCTCCTCGGCCGTGCCGATGCCGCCCTGGACCGTGATCCGCTGCTCCGGGGGCGCGTCGGGCACGGCGCGGCCGAGGGACGCCAGCGCCGCGGCCCAGCTCTCGCGCAGCTGCGCGGACAGGCGCGCGCGCTCGCGGCGGAAGTCCTCGAGCACGGGGCCGAGCAGCGTGCCCGTCCCGCCGAAGGCGTGCCCGCCGCAGTTGAGGCCGGACTCGACCCGGAACTCGGAGACCCACAGGCCCTTCTGGGCCAGCAGGCGGGCCTGGACCTGGGCCGAGCGGAAGTCGCTCACCTTCAGCACGATCCGCTTGCGCATGTCGCCGGCGCCGTCCGGGAAGAAATCGTCGAACTCGGCCAGGTAGCCGAACAGGCGGCGGTTGACGCCCGCCGAGAGGACCACCGAGGAGCGCAGCCGGCTGCGGGCGTAGCCGCGCAGCGCGCTCATGGCGTCGGTGAAGGCGGGGCCCAGGGGCTTGCCCCGGTGCAGCCGCACGCGGTCCAGCTTGGTCATGATGTTGACGTCGATGCCGCCGGCGACGACCGCGCCGCGCAGCTCCTCCTGGAGCCGGGCGCGGGCGGGGCCCGCGGCCTCCTGCATGCGCTCGTAGGCGGCGCGCAGCGGCGAGCCGGGGAGCATCTCGAAGTAGCGGGTGATCTCGCTGCCCTTCTCGAAGACGGCCCCGCGGACCTGGTCGATCTGGCGGTCCACCAGCTCGCCGAGCAGGTCGAGGTAGCGGGTGATGCGGTCGGCGCGCGCGTCCTCGGCGTCGGCGGGGACGGCCTCGAAGCCGCGGCCCTCGCGCCGGCAGACCAGGCCGCGCATCTGCTCGAGCAGGAGGTCGTCGACCAGGGAGACCACCGAGGAGATCCCGTAGCGGGCCACCTTCAGCGGCGTGTCCACGGTGAAGCCCGTCCCCATGACGGGGATGTGGAAGCTGTGGACGGGGTGGGTCAGCGGGTGGCTCAACCGGTGTGACCCAGGGAGGCGAGGGCCGCGGCCTCGTTGTCGTAGGTCTCGAACACGAGCTTGAGCTGGGTGACGTTCAGGATGTTGTCGATGCGGCCGCTCACGTCGCAGATCCGCATCTGCCCGCCATTCTTCTTCAGCGTGTGGTAGCCCGAGACGAGCACGCCCAAGCCGGTCGAGTTGATCCAGTTGACCTTGCCCATGTTCAGGACCACGTCCACGTAGCCCTCGTTGATGAGGGTCTTGATCTGGCTGTGGAACAGCTCGTGGTCCTCGCCGCCCATGATCTTGCCCGACAGCTGCAGGATCATGACTTCGCCCTGGGGCTTCTCGGTAATCTTCACGCGGGTCCTCCCGAAGGGGGATAAGGGGCGCGCAGCCATCGTTGCGCGGCGCCTCAACAGAATGATGCCGATCGCCCCCGGATGCAAGTCCCGGGTTGCTGACGGTGCCGGCGCCGGCGGGATGACGGCTGGCGGGAACGGCGGCGATCTGCTAGGATCCGGCGGGTTTTCCACCGAATCGAGGCGTGCGATGCCCTCCGCCAACGTGCGGCCGAGCGCCCTGGCCGGCTCCTGGTACCCCGGGGGGGCGCGGGAGTTGCGGGATCTCGCGACGCGCCTGCTGGCCGCGGCGGCGAAGGACCGGCTGCCCCCCGGGCGGCCCGTCGTGCTGATGGTGCCCCACGCGGGGTACGCCTACTCGGGCCCGGTCGCGGGCCGGGGCTGGGGACTGCTGCGCGATGTGGTGGGATCGTACCGGCGCATCGTGATCCTCGCCCCCAACCACCACGCCGCGCTGGCCCGCATCTCGACGCCGCGCTGGGACGCCTACGCCACGCCGCTGGGCGAGGTCCCCCTGGACCGGGCCGCCTGCGCGCACGTCGCCCACAACGCCTCCTTCACCGAGGACACCCACGCCCACCTCCGGGAGCACGCCGAGGAGATCCAGCTGCCCCTGCTGCAGGCGCTGACGGACGACCCGCCGCCGATCGTGCCGCTGCTGGTGCCCCGCCTCTCGCGGGCCCTGCGGTACGTGGCGGCCGAGGCGCTGGCGCCCTGGTGCGACGGTTCCACCCTGTTCGTGGTCTCGACCGACCTGACGCACTACGGGGCCGTGTACGGCTACGTGCCGTTCCGCGACCGCGTGCCCGAGCGGCTGCGCGAACTGGACCAGGGCATCCTCGACGCCGTCCGGGCGTGGGACGCCGAGGCCCTGCTCGACTACGGGCGGCGCACCGGCGTCACCATGTGCGGGCTGGAGGCTGCGGCCCTGGTGATGTCGCTGCCCTGGCCGCAGCGGTTGCGGGCCGACGTGGTGGACTACGCCCGCAGCGCGGACCGCGACGGCGACTTCACGCTCTCGGTGAGCTACGCCGCCGCCGTGGCCTGCCTGCCGGGACCGGCGGCGCCGTGAACGCGCCCGCGCCGCTCACGGCCCCGCAACGCGCCTTCCTGCTGAGGCTCGCGCGCGCGACCCTGAACGGCGCGGTCGGCGGCGAACCCCCGCCCCGGCCCGCCGCCTTCGCCGCCGCCGCGGGCGCCGACCTCGGCCCCCCGCTGCGCGAGCGCCGCGGCGTCTTCGTGTCGCTGCACCGCCTCGGGCGGCTGCGCGGCTGCATCGGCGACATCGCGGGCACGGCGCCGCTGTGCGAGGCCGTGGTCGCCAACACCCTGGCGGCCGCCTTCCGCGACCCGCGGTTCCTGCCCCTGACGGAGGACGAGCTGCCCGGCCTGACGCTGGAGATCTCGGCCCTCACGCCCCTGCGGCCCGTCGCGGACTGGAGCGGGATCGAGGTGCCCCGCCACGGCGTCGTCCTGACCCGCGGGAACGCGCGGGCGGTGTTCCTGCCCCAGGTCGCGGCGGAACAGGGTTGGGACCGCGAGACGCTGCTCGGCCAGCTCAGCCTCAAGGCCGGCCTGCCCCCCGACGCCTGGCGCCGCGGCTCGCAGTTCCACATCTTCGAAGCCGAAGTGTTCGGGGAGGATCCGTCGCGGGACTGACCCCCGCCGGGGGGCGGGCCCGCGCCGCGGTGCAGGAGGCACGATGAACAGCTTGTGGATCGGCGGCCTGGTCGCCGCCTGGCTCGTGGTCGGCTACCGGTGGTACGGCGGCAGGATCGCCCGCCGCCTGATCGGACCCGACGACGCGCGCGCCGTCCCGAGCCGCAGCCGCGCCGACGGCGTCGACTTCCACGCGACCAGGACGCCCGTGCTGTTCGGCCACCACTTCTCCTCGATCGCCGGGGCCGGCCCGATCGTGGGCCCGCTGCTCGGCGTGCTGTACTTCGGCTGGGCGGCGGCGCTCGGCTGGATCGCCCTGGGCTCGGTCTTCATGGGCGCGGTCCACGACTACGTCTCGCTGATGGCTTCGGTCCGCAGCGGCGGCGTGTCGATCGGCGAGATCGCCGAGACCACGCTCGGCCGCCGCGCGCGCCTGATCCTGTCGGTCTTCCTGTGGTGCACCCTGGTGATGGTGGTCGCGGTCTTCGGCGTGATCACCGCCCAGACCCTGGTCAAGGAACCGGGCATCGTGGTGCCCACCTTCGGCCTGATCCTGCTGGCGGCCGTGTTCGGCGCCGGCGTGCTGCGGCCGGGACGGCCCCTGCTGCCCTTCACGCTGGCGGCCCTGGGCGCGCTGGCCGCGCTGGTCTGGCTGGGCACGCTGCTGCCGATCACGCTGCCGGCGACGGTGCTCGGGGTCCCGGCCGCGACCTGCTGGTTCTGGGTCCTGATGGTCTACTGCGTGCTGGCCTCGACGCTGCCGGTGTGGCTGCTGCTGCAGCCGCGCGACTACCTGAGCACCTGGATCCTCTACCTGGGCATCGGCGGCGGCGTGCTGGGGCTGATCGCGCTGCACCCGGACCTGGAGGCGCCGGCCTTCACCGGTTTCTCGTCGCCGACCCAGGGGCCCGCCTGGCCCATGCTCTGCGTGATGATCGCCTGCGGCGCCATCTCGGGCTTCCACTCCCTGGTCGCCGGCGGCACCACCAGCAAGCAGGTGTCCCGCGAGAGCGACGGCCTGCGCATCGGGTTCGGCGCCATGATCCTGGAGGCGGGGCTGGCGGCGCTGGTGGTGCTGATCGCGGCGGGCGCCCTGCGCTGGGACGCCGGCGCTTCGCCCGCCGCCGGCAGCCTGCAGCAGCTGATGGACCCTGCGGGCGGCGGGCCCATCGTCGCCTTCGCCACGGGCTTCGGCCGGCTGACCGACGCCCTGCCGGGGCTGGGCGCCTCGGTCGGCCTGTTCTTCGGCATCCTGATGATCAACGCCTTCGTCATCACCACCCTGGACACCTCGACCCGCCTCGCCCGCTTCGTCCTGCAGGAGCTGGCGCGCGGCGCCCCGGTCGTCGGCACCCGCTGGGGCGCCACCCTGGTCACGGTGCTGGCGGCGGGCTGGCTCGGGGCCAGCGACAGCTACCACCGGATCTGGCCGGTCTTCGGCGCCTCGAACCAGCTGGTGGCGGCGCTCAGCCTGCTGGTGGTCACGAGCTGGCTGGTCGGGCTGCACAAGCCCCGGGCGGCCACCCTGGTGCCCGCGCTGTTCATGCTGGCGACGACGATCGGGGCCCTGGGCTGGCAGTGCGCGGGCTTCCTGCGCGACGGCGAGGGCCTGCTGGCGGGCATCGCGGCCGGGCTGGTCGCCATGGCCCTGTTCCTGGCCTGGGAGGCGCGGGGTCTGCTGATCGCGGGCAGAGGAACGGCCGCAAGCGGCCGGAAGGCCGGCCCGGCCTGACGTAAATTTATTGGTAAGCGGCTGCGAACCCGTATATGTTCTGGGCCGACTGCGCCCGCAAACGAGAACGGCTTTCAATTCTCGCAGCCGACGGTTCAACAAGGAACGCGAAACATGGGTCTGCTGGACAAGGTCGCCCAATTCACCACGGCCAGGGATCTGCAGGCCGCCGGGCTGTACCATTTCTTCCGGGTCATCGAATCGGCCCAGGAGAACACGGTGCGGATCGGGGGCCGCGAGGTCATCATGCTCGGGAGCAACAACTACCTGGGCCTGACGAACCACCCCCGGGTGAAGGAAGCCGCCAAGCTGGCCCTGGACAAGTACGGCACCGGCTGCGCCGGCTCGCGGTTCCTGAACGGCACCCTGGACATCCACCTCGAGCTGGAAGAGAAGCTGGCGCGCCTGGTCGGCAAGGAGGCCGCCCTGGTCTTCTCGACGGGCATGATGGTCAACCTCGGCGCGATCTTCGCCCTGGTCGGGCGCAACGACACCGTCATCGTCGACCGCACCGACCACGCCTCGATCATCGACGGCACGCGCCTGAGCTTCGGGCAGGTCAAGAAATACAAGCACAACGACATGGCGTCGCTGGCGCACACCCTGGACGTCTGCACCACCGACGGCAAGCTCATCGTCGTGGACGGCGTGTTCTCCATGCACGGCGACATCGCGAAGATCCCGGAGATCCTGGACCTGGCCGAGCGCCACGGCGCCGTCCTGATGATCGACGACGCCCACGGCGTGGGCGTGCTGGGCGCGCAGGGCCGCGGCACCGCCAACCACTTCGGGGTCACCGAGCGCGTGCCCCTGATCATGGGCACCTTCAGCAAGTCCCTGGCCTCGGTCGGCGGCTTCATCGCCGCGGACAAGGACACCATCCACTTCATCCAGCACATCGCCCGCTCGCTGATCTTCTCGGCGAGCATGCCGCCGGCCTCGGTGGCCTCGGTCTCGGCCGCGATCGACGTCATGCTCGAGGAGGACTGGCGCCTCAAGCAGCTGTGGCGCAACACCGCGGTCATGATGGAGCGCCTGCAGGACGCCGGCTTCGACACCGGCCCCTCGAACACGCCCATCATCCCGGCGGTCATCGGCGAGGACCTGATGGCCTTCCAGATGTGCGGGCGGCTGTTCGAGGAGGGCGTCTTCGTCAACCCCGTGGTCTCCCCCGCCGTGGAGAAGGGCGGCGCCCTGATCCGCCTGAGCCTGATGGCCACCCACACCGAGGACGAGGTGCACCGGGCCATGGACATCATGACCCGCGTGGGCCGCGAACTGGGCGTCGTCTGACCCGATCCGCCGAGGAGGCCGCATGGGCGTCGCGATCACCCCCGTCGCCGGCAAGCGCGACCTCGCCGCGTTCCTGCAGCTGCCGTACGACGTCTACGCCGACGACCCCCACTACGTCTTCCCGCTGCTGAAGCAGCTGCGCGAGTTCCTCGACCCGGCCCACAACCCGTTCTTCCGCCACGCCGAAACGCGGCTCTGGCTGGCGCGCCGCGACGGCCGGGTCGTCGGGCGCGTGGGCGCCTGCGTCGACCGCTACCACAACGAGCACTGGCACGAGACCACGGGCTTCTTCGGCTTCTTCGAGTGCGAGCAGGACCGGGCGACCGCCCACGCCCTGCTCGACACCGCCCGCGACTGGCTGCGCGGGCAGGGCATGACGGTCATGCGCGGGCCGCTGAACTTCACGACCAACCACGACAACCCCGGCCTGCTGATCGCGGGCGAGCCGTCGTCCCCGGTCACCGGCATGGCCTACAACCCGGTCTGGTACCAGGACCTGCTGGAGTCGTACCCGGGCCTGGCCAAGAGCCGCGACCTGTGGGCCTGGCGCATCACCGCCGACGGGATCAAGCTCCCCGACCGCGTGATCGAGAACGCGAAGCAGGTCTTCCGGGGCGAGAGCGACCTGAAGGTGCGGCCGATCAACAAGAAGGACTTCCGCAACGAGGTCGAGCTGATCCGCGGGCTCTACAACCGCTGCTGGCACGAGAACTGGGGCTTCATCCCCATGGACCCCGACGAGTTCTACTTCGCGGGCCGCGAGATGAAGACGATGGTCAACGAGAACCTGCTGCTGATCGCCGAGTGGAAGGGCGAGCCGGTGGGCTTCAGCATGACCGTGCCGGACTTCAACCTGGCGCTCAAGCGCGTCCGCGGCCGCCTGTTCCCCTTCGGGATCTTCCGCTTCCTGGCCGACCGCAAGAAGATCGTCTACGCGCGCACCCTGCTGATGGGCGTGCTGCCCGAGCACCGCCACAAGGGCGTGGACGTGCTGATGGTCCTGCGCAGCTACAAGGCCGCGGTCAAGGGCGGCATCACCGCCGGCGAGTGCAGCTGGATCCTCGAGAACAACACCGCCATGAACCGCATCCTCGAGAAGCTGGGCGCCAAGGTGTACAAGACCTACCGGATCTACGACCTGCCGCTGTCATGAGCGCCGGCGCCGGCACGCGCGGTCTGGTGGCGCTGACCGGCGCCACGGGTTTCCTGGGCAGCCACCTCGCCGACCTGCTGCTGGCGCGCGGCCACGCCGTGCGCGCCGCGGTGCGCCCGACCAGCGACCGCCGCTGGCTCGACCCGCGCGTCGCGACGGTGACGGCGGTGCTCGCGCCGCCGCGCGGTCTGCCCGACGACGCCGACACCGCCGGCCTGGACGAACTGGTGCGCGGCGCCGACGCCGTCCTGCACTGCGCCGGCGTGGTGCGCTCGCCCGACGACGACGGCTACCGCCGCGGCAACGTCCTGAGCACGCGGCGCCTGCTGGAGGCGGCCGCGCGCGCGGGCACCGTGCGCAGCTTCGTGCTGGTCTCGAGCCTGGCCGCGTCGGGGCCCGCCGGGCCGGAGCGCCCGCGCCGCGAGAGCGACCCCTGCGCCCCGATCACCGGCTACGGCCGCTCCAAGCTGGCCGCCGAGCAGATGCTGGCGGGCGACTGGCCGCTGCGCACCTGCGCGCTGCGGCCGCCGGCCCTGTACGGTCCGCGCGACCGGGCCTTCCTGGAGCTGTTCCGCGCGGCGAAGCACGGCTGGACCGCGCAGCTGGGCAACGTCCGCGCCCTGTCGCTGCTGGACGGCCGCGACGCGGCCGCGGCGGCGGTGCTGCTGCTGGAGGACGAGCGGGCCCGCGGGCCCTGGTTCGTCGAGGACGGCGCCGTCCACGACACGCCCGCGCTGGCCGCCGCCCTGGGCGCCGCCTGGGGCCGCCGCGTCCGCTGCACGCACCTGCCGGTCGGCGCGCTGCGGCTGGCCGCGAAGCTGGTCGGCCGGGAACGCGCCGAGCGGCTGCCGCTGCTGGCCGCCGACCGCCTGCGCGACGCCGCGGCGCCGGGCTGGGTCTGCGACGGCTCGCGCCTGCGCGACGAGCTGGGCTTCGGGGGCGCGCGCGACCTGGCGCGGGGCTTCGCCGAGACGCTGGACTTCTACCGGCGGGAGGGGTGGCTCCGTGCGCCGTAGACTGCAGGCGCTGGCCCTCTTCCGCATCGAGCTGGACCGCTGGGCCGTGGTGTACCTGGTGGTCAGCGGCTTCTACCCGCTGCTGCGGCCGGACGTGGTGGCGCGGCCCTACGAGCGCCTGGTCTGGCACCTCGGCGCGGCCCTCTTCGTGTGGTTCCTGCCGCCGCTGGCCCGCATGTCGCGCTCGGCCCTGGTGCGCTTCCTGGGCGAGATCTACCTGCCGTTCGCGTTCCCGCTGTTCTACGCGGAGATGGAATACCTGGGCATCGTCTTCCACGGGTTCCACGACAGCTTCGACCCGGTGCTGATCGGCTGGGAGGAGCGGATCTTCGGGCTGCAGCCGAGCCTGGCCTGGAGCCGGGCCTGGCCGTGGGCGTGGTTCCACGAGCTGATGGAGATGGCCTACTTCAGCTACTACGCCCTGGCCCCGCTGGTGCTGGCGATGATCGCGCGCGACGGCGGCCTGCCCGCCGGCCGGCGCTGGCCCGCGATCCGCGCCTTCGCGCGCGACCTGGGCGGCGTGATGCTGCTCTGCTACACCCTGTACACGTTCTTCCCGGCGTGGGGGCCCAAGTACTTCCGCACCGGCCCGATCCCGGTCGAGGGCTGGATCTTCACCGACATCATGCGCTACATCCACGCCAACGGCGCGATCCTGGGCGCCGCCTTCCCGAGCAGCCACGTCGCCGCCTCGATGGTGGCCTGGTGGCACGTCTGGCGGCTCTTCCCCCGCCACCGCTGGTGGATGTCGACCCTGTTCACGCTGCTCTGCGCGGCGACCGTCTACTGCCGCTACCACTACGTGGTGGACGTCATCGGCGGCCTGATGCTGGGCGCGCTGGTGATCTGGGCCGGCGAGCACCTGAACGAGACCGGGCGCCGCCTCCCCTGGCGCTCGTGGCGGCCGCCGGCGCCGCCGCGCCCGCGCTGGACGCGCCGCTAGCGGGCCTCGCCCGCCGACCCGCCCTTCACGATGTTGGTCGCCAGCGCGATCATCCCGCCCACGTCGCTGAGGTTCGCCGGCAGGACCAGCGTGTTGCCCGCCTTGGCGAGCCGGCCGAACTCCCCGACGTACTGCTCGGCCACGCGCAGGCGCATGGCCTGATCGCCGCCCGGGGTGCTGAGCGCCGCGGCGACCTGGCGCAGGCCCTCGGCGGTGGCCGTGGCGACGGCCAGGATGGCCGCGGCCTCGCCCTGCGCCTCGTTGATCTGCTGCTGCTGGTTGGCCTCGGACTCCTTGATGACCCGCTGCTTCTCGCCCTCGGCCCGGTTGATCTGGGCGTCGCGCTCGCCCTCGCTGGTGAGGATCGTGGCGCGCTTCTCGCGCTCGGCGCGCATCTGCTTCTCCATGGCGCTGAGCACGTCGCGCGGCGGGTTGATGTTCTTGATCTCGTAGCGCAGCACCTTGACGCCCCACGGGTCGGACGCCTTGTCCAGCTCCTGCACCACCTGCTGGTTGATCGTGGCGCGCTCCTCGAAGGTGCGGTCCAGGTCGATCTTGCCGATCTCGCTGCGCAGCGTGGTCTGGGACAGCTGCGTGATGGCGAAGTTGAAGTCGGAGATGCCGTACGACGCGCGCTGCGGGTCGAGCACCTTCAGGTACAGCACGCCGTCGACGCCGACCTGCACGTTGTCGCGCGTGATGCAGACCTGCTCGGCGATGTCGAAGGCCCGCTCCTTGAGGCTGTGCTTGTAGGCGACCTTCTCGACGAAGGGCACCAGGATGTGGAAGCCCGCCTGGATGGTCTTGCGGTACTTGCCCAGGTATTCCACGATGTAGGCGGACTGCTGGGGCACGACGATCGCGGTCCTGGCGATCACGATCAGCACCAGGAATACGACGACGACGGCGGCGATCATGGTGTCCATGGCGTCCTCCGATGAAGGCGGTTGGCGGTTCGGTTCACTCGGCGCGGACGAGCAGGGTCAGCCCGTCCACTCCCTTGACCCGGCAGCGGGCGCCGGCGGCCAGGTCGGTGTCGCCGTCGTTGCGGGCGTCCCAGGCCGTGCCGCGCAGGTCGACGCGCCCGCGCGCGCCGGCCGGGATCGGCGCCTGGGCGCTGGCGGTCTCGCCGATCAGCTCTGGTCCCATCGCCCGGTCGACCTTCGCGAGCTTGCGCTTCAGGGGTCCGCGGTACAGGAGCAGGCCCGCAACGGCCAGCACGGCGAACAGCAGCCACTGCGTCCAGGCCGGCAGGTGGAGGCCGCAGACCCCGAGCAGGCCCACCAGCAGCCCGGCCAGGCCGAAGAAGACGAGATAGAAGTCGGCGGTGATGACCGCCTCCGCGGCGAGCAGGATCGCGCCCACGATGATCCAGATCCACCAGGCCATGTCGCCTCCAGTCGGGATGCGTCTGCGAGCGGCGGGAACCCCCGCGGGATGGTACCGGGGCCCCGGCCGGCCGTCAAGACGGCACGCTCGGGGGGAGACATACGCAGGCCGGGCTGCTAGGATGCGCGGCAGCGTCACTCGCCGTCATCCGGAGGTGTCCCCATGCAGAGCGTCCGCACGGGTCTGATCCTGACCCTGGCCGGCAGCCTCGCCCTGGGCGTGGTGTTCGGCCTGATCTTCCACCGCCTGTTCCTGTCCAACGTGCCGCAGCAGTGGCTCTCGAGCGCCCAGTCGGCCATCGCGCCGCTGACCTTCGTCGGCACGGGCCTGGGACTGGGGTTCGTGATCTGCCTGTGGGCGCTGCTGGTGGCGTGGCTGGCGCCGCGCTTCCGCAAGTCCGCCCCCAAGGTCCGCTGAACGCGCAACGGCCGGCCGGCGCCCCCGCACCGGCCGGCCGCCGTCGCTTCCCGCCGGGAATCAGATCTTCACCAGCTCCACGCGCCGGTTGTTCGCGCGGCCCTCGGCCGTGTCGTTCGTGCCGAGCGGCTTGGTCTCGCCCAGGCCCTTGACCTCGAGGCGGTCCGCCGCGACGCCGAAGGCGCTGCCGAGGTAGTCCTTCACCGAGGCGGCCCGCTGCAGCGAGAGGGCGCGGTTGGCGTCGTCGGCGCCCTCGCTGTCGGTGTGCCCCTCGATCGACAGGCGCAGACCGGCGTCCGCCTTCAGCAGCTCGCCGAGGTCGGCGAGCGTCTTGTAGGACTCCGCCTTGATCACGGCCGAACCGGAGTCGAACAGGATGCCGTGGGTCACGATGCGGCCGTCCTGGGCGAGCTGGTCGCGCAGGGTCTTGCCGCCCGCGGCGAAGCGGAAGCCCGTCATCAGCATGGGGTTGTTCTCGTCGTCGTAGCGGTCCATCCGGATCTTGATCCCGTCGGGCGCGACGCCTTCGAGCTTCGGGATGTTCCCCACCCGCTCGTTGTCGAGGTAGCACTTGAACGTCGTGGACGTCGCCATGATCCGCATGGTGTGGCGGCCCTTGCCGGCGCGGTGCGGGAGCTCCTTGCTGGCCTTCTCCACGCCGTCGACCAGCACGCGCGTGCGGATGCCGTCGCCGAAGAAGAACTCGATCGCGACGTCGTCGCCCTCCATCAGCATGATGCTGAACCAGTGGCCGCGGTGCGGCTCGCCGTTCTCGAAGACGTCCATCTCGATGGTGTAGCGCTCGGGGAAGGGGGCGTCCGGCAGTTCGGGGCGCAGGTGGCCCGTGTCCGAGCAGAGGATCCAGCCGGTCTCGCCCTTGCGGGCCACCTCGAACACGCCGTCGACCAGGTTCCAGCGGCTCGGGAACTCGCCGACCTCCTCGCGGTCGAGGTCGTCGCAGAAGATCGTCCGGTCGCCCGGCACGAAGTCGCAGCGGGTGTAGAGGGCCATGTCCTCGGCGGACTTCCCCGCGGCACGTCCTGCCGACGCGCCGCCGCCGGACGAGGCCGTCTGCAGGGGCGCGTCGTCGTCGTCGCCGCCGCCCGCCGCCGGCGCGGCCCCGCTCCCGCGGGCGTCGTCGCCGCCGCCCGCCGCGTAGTCCTGGGTGTACTGGCCGTCCCCCGTGTACCGGTAGTACTCCTGCGGCACGTCCTTGGCGACGCGCTCGACGGCCTTGGCCAGGACCGCGCGCAGGGCCTTCTCCATGGGCTGGTTGGAGTAGCTGCCCAGCGCGCCGCCCAGCGCGACGTCCTCCACCCAGCCGTGGCCCGTCAGGTCGGTCGACCAGCTCTTGGACTTGCCCTCGACGCTGAAGGCCTTGATCACGCGCCGCGTGCGGATGTCGACGAGCTTCAGGTCCAGCGTGCACTCGGCCGTGTTGCTGCTGACGCCGACCGAACCGCCCAGCCGGCTCTTGGCCGCGCCGAGCAGGCCGCCGCCGCCGCTGGCCTCGGGTTCGAAGCTGGTGACCGCGCCGGTGACCATGACGTCGGCGCCCTCCATCAGGCCCCGCTCGGCGCCGCGACCCGCTTCGACCATCCCCGACTCCGCGAGTTCGATCTCGCCCGCCAGCTCGGCGACCTCGTCCTGGCTCGCCAGCACGATGAAGCGGTCTTCGTTGGCCAGGGCCGTCGACAGCATCTGGCCGATCGCCGCGGCCATGCTGCGGTCGCACTGGTCGGCGTTGGACTTGATCGTGCCCACGACGATGCGGCACTTGTTGTTCTGCTCGGTCAGCCGGTCCTTGGTCCCGGCCGCGACGCTCCCCGCAGCCAGCAGGCCGAGGAGCACCGCCGCGGCGGCGAGGCTACCCACGGTTCGACGGTTCATCGTTCATCCTCCGGAAGCGGTTCGCCGGCGGACCGGCACGCGAAGAGCGGACGGCGACGATACCGCGAATTCACCGAACATGACAATTCATTATTGACGGACGGCCGCGTCCCGTCGGTCCGGAAAGAAGAAGGGCGCCCCCGGGCGCCCTCGGCGAGTCGCCTGTCCTAGCGGGCTCAGCCGAACCCGCCGTGGCTGCCGTGGCCGCAACCGCCGCCGCCGCCGCCGCCACTGCCGCCGTCCTTGCTGGCGAACGTGGAGAGCTTGCGCTCCGACTTGCGGGCGCCGCAGGCGGGGCAGGCGACCTTGCCCGCCGCGGCCTCGGCCGCCGTGCAGAGCTCCTCGAACTCGGCGCCGCAGGCGCGGCAGGCGAACTCGTACATGGGCATGTCACGCACCCCCGGTCTTCGGTCCGTCGTCATCATCCGGTTTCGTCGCCCGATCGCCGATCGAGCAGCTGGCGGCGCCTCAGGTGGGCACGCCCAGGCGCGGGAAGACCCAGCGCACCAGGGCGAGGTAGATCGCGAGAATGATCAGGGCCTTCGTCACGGCGACTCCCGTCGTTCCTATATATTCCAAATTCATTGACTACTAATATAGCTGCGCCCCACCGGGCGTCAAGACCGCCGGTCAGAACGTGCCCCGCACCCAGCCGCCGTCGCAGGCGACGCACTGGCCGGTGACGTAGGAGGCCCCCTGCGACATCAGGAACAGCACCAGCGCCGCCAGTTCCTCGGGGCGGCCCAGCCGCCCGGCCGGGATCTCGCGTTCCCAGCCCGCCAGCGCCTCCTCGCGCGTGGCGGCCGTGCCGTCGGCGAGCTTGCGCGCGATCAGCCGCTCCACCGCGCTGGTGAGGTGGAAGCCCGGCGCGACGGAGTTGACGGTCACGCCGCGCGGCGCCGCCAGCCGGGACAGGTCCTTCACCAGCGCGTGCACCGCCGGGCGGATCACGTTCGAGAGCGTCAGGTTGTCGAGCGGCTGGCGGACCGTCACCGAGGTGACCGCGACGATGCGCCCGTAGCCGCGCTCCATCATGCCGGGCAGCACGCGCCGGCAGGCCTTCACGGCGCTTTCGAGGTTCAGGCGGTAGGCCGCCTCCCAGGCCGCGAGGTCCGCCTCCAGGAAGCCGACCGCCGGCGGGCCGCCGGCGTTGACCAGCAGCAGCTCGACCGGTCCCAGGTCGTGCTCGATCTCGGTGACGAAGCCCGCCAGCGCGCCGCCGTCGGACACGTCGACCTGCGCGGCCAGCACGCGGCCGTCGCCGGCCGCGGCCACCGCCGCCGCGGCCGCGGCCAGGTCGTCGGCGCCGCGGGCGCACAGCGCGACGCGCGCCCCCTCGCGGGCCAGCCCCTCGGCCACGGCCCGGCCGAAACCGCGCGAGCCGGCCGTCACCAGCGCCACCCGCCCCTTCACGCCAAGATCCAATGTCGACCTCCCCGGACCGGATGGCTCCTTGCGGGGCCGCGTCCCCATCGCTTAAGGTTGCCCGGATCATAAGGCCTGCCAGCCCCGGAAGCGACCCCCAGCGGAGGATCCGTGAGCAATTTCCAGCGGACGCTCATCACAGCCGCCCTGCCCTACGCCAACGGCGAGATCCACCTCGGGCACCTCGCGGGCGCCTACCTGCCGGCCGACGTCTACGCGCGCTACCTGCGGCTGCGCGGGCGGGAGGTGCTGTTCATCTGCGGCACCGACGAGTACGGCGTGCCGATCACCCTGACCGCCGAGAAGCAGGGGATCACGCCCCAGGAGCTGGTCGACCGCAACCACGCCTCGATCAAGGCCTCGTTCGAGGGCTTCGGCATGACCTTCGACAACTTCTCGCAGACCAGCCGCGCCATCCACACCGAGACCAGCCAGGCCTTCTTCCTGGACCTGCACCGCCGCGGCGTGCTGGTGCAGAAGTCGAGCGAGCAGTTCTACAGCCCGACCCAGGGCCGCTTCCTGGCCGACCGCTACATCGAGGGCACCTGCCCGCAGTGCCACAGCCCCGGCGCCCGCGGCGACCAGTGCGAGAAGTGCGGCTCGTCGCTCAACCCCGACGAGCTGATCGAGCCGCGCAGCGTGCTGGACAACTCGCCGCTGGAGAAGCGCGCCACGGTCCACTGGTACCTGCCCCTGGACGCCTGGCAGCCGGAGCTCGAGTCCTGGCTGGCCACGCACCCGGAGTGGAAGGAGAACGTCCTGAACTACTGCCGCGGCTGGTTCCAGGACGGCCTGCAGCCGCGCGCCGCCACCCGCGACCTGCACTGGGGCGTGCCGGTGCCCCTGCCCGACCACGAGGGCAAGGTCTTCTACGTCTGGTTCGACGCGCCCATCGGCTACATCTCCGCGACGCGCGAGTGGGCGGCCGCGCGGGGCGACCCCGAGGCGTGGCGCCTGTGGTGGCAGGACCCCGGCTCGCGCCTGGTCCACTTCATCGGCAAGGACAACATTGTCTTCCACGCGATCATGTTCCCCGGCATGCTCATGCACCACTCCGAGCCCTGGGTGCTGCCGGACAACGTCCCGGCCAACGAGTTCCTGAACCTCGAGGGCAACAAGCTGTCCACCAGCCGCGGCTACGCCGTCTGGCTGCCCGACTTCCTGCAGCGCTTCTCCGCGGACACGCTGCGCTACACGCTGGCGCGCACGCTGCCCGAGACCAAGGACACGAACTTCACCTGGGAGGGCCTGCAGTCGCGCTCCGACAACGAACTGGGCAACAACTTCGGCAACCTCATCAACCGCGTGTTCACCTTCGCGCACAAGTACTTCGAGGGTCGCGTGCCCGCCTGGACCGAGGCCGACCTGACTCCCCTGGACCGCGCCGCGCTCGACGAGGTGGCCGCCTGCCGCGGGCGCTGGGCCGAGCGCATGGAGCGCTTCGAGATCCGCGCCGCCCTGGACGAGGCCTTCGCCGCCGGCCAGGCCGGCAACCGCTACTTCGACGAGTCGGCGCCGTTCCGCAGCCGCAAGGACGACCTGGCGCGCTGCGGCGTCTCGATCGCCGTCACGCTGCAGATCGTGCGGCAGCTCGTGGTGATGCTGGCGCCGGTGGTGCCGTTCAGCATGACGAAGGTGTGGGGGTGGCTGGGGATGGCGACGGACCTGCACCGCGGCGGCTGGGCGGAAGGGCTGGAACCGCTGCCGGCGGGGCGGGCGCTGGGGACGCCGGAGATCCTGTTCCCGCGGCTGGATCCCGACGTCATCGAAGCCGAGGTCGAGCGGCTGCGGGCGTTGACGGACGGATTGGCCTGACCGCCGCTTTTTGACATGTCCAACGGATGTCCGGGACCGATTCGTCTCCCCTGCATCGGCGCGACACGTTACCTCACGAGCGCGATCTTGGTGGCCGAGACGGATCGTCCCGCGGCCACCCGCACGAGGTACACGCCGGCAGGCGCGGCGCGTCCGCCGGCCAACTCGCCGTTCCAGCTCACGACGTGTCGCCCCGTGCCGAGATCACTGTCCAGCAGAGTTGCAACCTCGCGACCGGTGAGATCCACGATCGAAACACGGACGCGACCGGGCGCAGTCAGACTGAAGGCCACGTTGGTGCGGGGGTTGAAGGGGTTCGGCACGCTCGGTTCGACCAGCAGGTCCAGGCGCGTGACCGGGAGACCTCCCGCGGCGGTCGCGGCGGACCGGCAGCCCACGACCAGCCAACTCGGCCCCTGGAACAGCCCGTCGGTCAAGGCGCTCGCGGGGGTGCCGGTGACCCCGTCGAAAACCAGCACCTGGTCGCTGTTGAAGCTGGCGACGTAGAGCCGCCCGTCCGGCCCGAAGGCCACATCGTTGGCACGATCGAGCCCGCCGCTGCCCGCCGCCACGAAGACGTCCAGGAAAGCGCCGCTGGTGCCGTCGAAACGACGCACGCTGTCGTTCACCTCTTCGGCGACGTAGAGCTGCCCGTCCGGCCCGAAGGTCAGCCCGCGCGGCGCGTCCAGGCCACCGCTGCCGGCGGTCACGAAGTCTCCCAGCGGTGCGCCGGTGGCGCCATCGAATCGAAGCACCTTGTCGCCGTTACGGCTGCAGACGAAGAGGTCGGCGTCCGGTCCGAATGTCAGGCCGGTCGGGCTGTTCAGTCCGTTTCCCGCAGGCACGAAGGCTCCCATGAAGGCGCCCGTGGCGCCGTCATACCGCAGCACCTCGTTCGTCGCGTTCGACACGACGTAGAGGTTCCCATCAGGGCCGAAACCGAGACCGACCGGGATGTTGAGGCCCCCGCTGCCGCCGGGGACGAACGTGCCCAGCGAAGCGCCCGTACTTCCGTCGAAGCGCAGCACCGCGTCGGCATTCTGGCTGCTAACGTAGAGGTTGCCGTCCGGGCCGCAGTCCAGGTGCGAGGCGCCATTCAAGCCGCCGCTGCCGCTGGCGACGAAGTTCACCGCCTGCCGGCTGAGGAAACCGTAGCGGACCACGTTGTCGCCCGTGTTGCAGCTGACCAGGAGACTCGCGGCGCAGAGCGGGTGGTCCGTCGCGACATGCACGGTCACCGGATCGGACGTCGTTTCGGCGGCGGACGCGTCGGCGACCATAACTCGGTAGCGCGTGTCGACGGTCGGCTGTACCGGCTGCGTCGCAGCCGTGCCGAGGTCGGACCAGACCGACGGTCCGACTTCGGCTTGCCACTGGAACGAATATGGCGGGTAGCCGCCGGATACGCTCACCGTCAATTGAACTTCCTCGCCCGCACAGATGGTGTCGGCCGACGCGGTGACGACCGGGTCCACGGCTGTGGGCGTTCCCGCCACCGAGAACATGTCGAAGGCCAGCCCCACATCCACAGCCACGCCCGTGTAGCGGATGACGATGGAATTGATCTGCACACCGAAGCCTCCGAGCGACCAGCCCATGGCGTCCGAATCGCCAGGTCCCGCGCCAGGCGACTGGCAGTCCACATTCGGCGCCCCTGCCGGAGCGTCGAGGACGACGACCTGGATCACGGCACCCGAACCGTCGAAGGCGGTGATGGTCCACTGTTCACACGGGGCGCCACCGTCGATGCGGCAGTCGACGTCGAGAATCACGCCGGAGGCGAACTGTACGGGCGCAGCGTATTCGATCCGCAGATCACCCTGAACGCCGAGGGTGGTCCCGTCGGTCAGGAAACTCCGTCCGAAGTCCAGGTGCGACAGCGGCGTGTCTGCAGCAATACAGCCCTCGAAGGCTGTCAAAGGCAGACCGGTCTTGGCGATGCGGGGCGCGCCGATGGGCAGACCCGTCGTCCGGTCGAGCAGGGAGAACGTCACGCCGAAGGGGGCGAACTGGGTATCGATGACCTGCTGATCGGTCGTCGGCGTTCCGCCCGGCAGCGTCTCGAAATCGATGACCTGGGCGACCGCGGGCACTGCGGCCACGGCTGTGCAGATCAAACAGGCGACCGCTGCTGATAACCGAATCTGGAACGACATGACTGCACCTCTCCCTGAAGCCGGGGCGCGGGTCTAGGCTCAGATCCTCAGTGGAGCATATCACAACAAAAATTCTCTTGTATATTAATTTGCACCGACTTGTAAGTGGATGATTTTACTATTGATTCTGGCCTGCGAAATGGCCTAGGCTGACGTTCGGCTAGCCGTAGTCAGCAACAAGTGGTGCAGCGCCTCAGCCGGGAATGTCGAGACCCGGTGCCGGAAAGGTAGACCATGCAATCCATTCTGAGGATACCTGCGTTCTGGATCGCCGGACTGGCTGCGACGGCGACGGCCGCCATCGTCGATGTCCCATACTCCGGCCAGTTGGTGGATGGCGGTTCGCCCCTGACCGGATGGCACCAGGTCGATGTCGCGCTCTGGGACGCACCCGCCGGCGGCACTCTCCTGCACGGCCAGTCGGAGACGGTGCAGTTCGAGCAGGGGGTCTTCCATCTGGAATTGCACGTGGAATCCGGAATCTTCCTGATGAACGACTCCGTGTGGGTCGGCGTTGCCGTGGACGGTTCCGCTGAACTTGAGCCACGCGTCCATATCGGTGCCGTCCCCTATGCGGTGCGAGCACTTTCCACGACGGCACCGCCGTTGCCCGGCGTCGCCTTCGCCACCGATTTCGCACCAGTCGAAGTGCAGGCCGAGCTCACCTGGGTCCCGGTCAGCACGGTCACCCTCGAAGCCCCGGCATCCGGATACGTCTGGCTCAGCGCTGCCGGCTGGTGGCAGGAGGGCGACTACACGCATCCGGATGCGGTCTCGGTCCAGTTCTCGCTCGGCGAAGGCACCCCGCCGCCGTACTACCAGGAGCAGGTCCAGACAGGGTTCTTCGAGTACCGTGCGTGGCCTTACTCGCATTCGACGGTGGTGCCGGCGACGGCGGGCGTGCACACGTACACATGTTGGGTCTACGTCAACTCCCCCGTCGCGACATTGTCACCCATGCCCACGATCTACGCCTCGACGATGCAGGCGATGTGGGTACCGAATAACTATGGCAACTAAGCCGCAGACGTGGTTGGCCCTGACCCTGCTGGGTGTCCTGCTCGCTCCGGCCGGCGCCGTGGCCGTTGAGCTGCGGCGTTCCGCTTTCGTCGGCGCCGGACGGGTCGGCGATCGCACCATCGACGGCTTCGTAGCTATCGGGGATCCCATCGCGGGGTTCAGCAGCGACGGAGTTCATCGGCTGTGGCACGGCTTCTTGTGGCCGCTCGGCGCCGCACCTACCAGCGTCGCGGCGATCCCGGCCGGAAGCTTGACGTTCTCGCCCCCCACGCCGAATCCCGCCGCCGTCGAGGTCGCGATCAGGTTCCGCATCGAGGGCGGCCGCCCGGCGACGATCTCGGTCTTCGATCTCGGCGGCAGGAGGGTCCGGCGATTTGCAGACTTCGCGTCCGCGGGCGAGGTCAGTCTCCTCTGGAGGCTTGACGGTGATGGCGGTGCGCGCCTGCCTTCCGGACTCTACTTCATCCGCCTGGAAACGGCGCGTCAACGAATCGTTCGGCCGGTGATGATCCTGGACTGAAGGTAGGACGCGAGGCCAAGGCACGTCCTCACCGATCCCTTCACTGACGGCCTCCCAGCTCGGCTCCGACGAGAGTCCGGATCTCCGGATTCGCGAAGCTGGCCGCCAGAGCGCACGTTTGCATCCTTATCTCTTCCGCTTCTGACAATTCCAGAGCCTCTCTCGCTTTCCCATACTCCCCCCGCAGGTCGAGCCCGAACAACGCCGGATCATCCGTGTCCAAACAGCAAGGCACTCCCGGTGCCGCCCTGGACGAAGCATTCGCCGCCGGCCAGGCCAGCAACCGCTACTTCGACGAGTCGGCCCCCTTCCGCAGCCGCAAGGACGACCTGGCGCGCTGCGGCGTCTCGATCGCGGTCACGCTGCAGATCGTGCGGCAGCTCGTGGTGATGCTGGCGCCGGTGGTGCCGTTCAGCATGACGAAGGTGTGGGGGTGGCTGGGGATGGAGACGGACCTGCACCGCGGGGGTTGGGCGGAGGGGCTGGAGGCGTTGCCGGCGGCTCGCCTCAGCGGTACAGCTCGATCCGCGCCACGGCGACGTCGGCCGCGAAGGCCTTCTTGCCCGCGACGACGCCGAGGCGTTGGAGCCGGGACACGTCCAGCTCCGCTCCCAGGGATTCGGGCCGGAAGTCGGCGAAGGCGATCTCGACCTCGGACCACTCGGGACCGCAGGGCAGCGCCGCTCCGTAGTACTGCCAGGGCTGCCGGCAATCCGCGGTGCGCAGGTGGAGGTAGTGGCCGTCGCCGGCGCCGCGCACCAGCAGGCGCAGGCCGGTCCAGCCCCGCGCGTCCAGCGAGCCGCCGCGCGCCGCGAGGGGCAGCGCGACCTGGATGAAGCCGCCGTTGTTGGCGAGCGAGACCTCGCCGGTCAGACGCAGGCAGCGGCGGCCGTCGAGGATCTCGACCGCACTGGTGGCCTGCGAACGGCCGCCCATGACCTGGTCGGTGAAGCGTTGCCAGGCCGTCGCGAGGCTCGAGACGCCGTCGTCGCGGGCGAAATCGTCGATCAGGAGCGTCGCCTCGCCGAAGCGATCGCCGCCGGGGGTGTCAGGAACCATGGCGTTCCCATCCGGCGTCCCCGTCGCAGAGGCGCCCAGGGTGAGGGTCGCGGCCAGGACGGCCATCAGGGTCGCGGTGCGGGCGCGGACGTCGGTCGTGCAGGTCACGGGCTTCAGGCCTCCGAGGTTTCATCCCAAGCACATCGTAGACGCCATCCGGCAGTTGCGCCCGCCGCCCGCCCCCGCGCCACCCGAGCAGATTCCGCTGATCCGGCCCTCCGTGCGGTGGTATAATGCCAATCGGTCATCAGAATGGTGCGGCCGCGCCCCTTGCGTCGGCCGCCGTGCCGGGGGGCCGTCCATGCCAGCGAACTCGTCACCCGCCCAGGGCGTCACGCTCCTGCTGCACGCCGCGCGCGACGGGGACGAGGCCGCGCGCGAGCAGCTGTACCAGACCGTGTACGCCGAGCTCCACGCCATCGCGCGGCGGCACATGAGCCGCGAGCGGGCGGGGCACACGCTCGAGCCCGCGGGGCTGGTGAACGAGGCGATGCTGCGGCTGCTGGATCGCGAAGTCCTGTCCTACGAGGATCGCCAGCAGTTCCTGCGGGCCTTCTCCCTGGTGATGCGCCGGGTCCTGGTCGACCACGCGCGCGCCCGCAACGCCGCCAAGCGGGGGGCCGGCCTGCGGGTGACGCTCCACGACGAGATCGCCGGCCCCGCCCAGTCGCCGCTGGACGCGCTGGAGCTGGACCGCGCCCTGACCCGGCTCGCCGCCGCGGAACCCCGGTGGGCGCAGGTCGCGGAGCTGCGCTTCCTGCTCGGGCTCGAAGTCGTCGAAGTCGCCGCGATGCTCGAGGTGTCCTCCGCCACGGTGAAGCGCGACTGGCGTTTCGCGAAGGCGTGGCTGGCCCGGGAACTGGGCGGCGGACCGCCGGGAGACAGCCGTGACGGATGAGACCGACCGGCTGCGGCGGCTGCGCGAGCTGTTCGACGCCGTGATCGACCTGCCGCCCGCCGAGCGGCGCGCGGCGCTGGAGTCGCACGCCGCCGTCGACGCCGGGCTCGTCCGCGAGGTCGCCGCCCTGATCGACGAAGCGGAGCGCACGGCGCCGGCCCTGGCCACCGGCCGCGGCGGGCCCGACGCGGCCGCGCCCGGCGACGCCTCGGCCCTGGTCGGCCAGCGCCTCGGCCCCTACGAAGTGGTGCGTCTGGTCGGTCTCGGCGGCATGGGTGCGGTCTACGAGGCGCTGCGCCGGGAGGACCAGTACGACCGGCGCGTGGCGATCAAGCTGGTCCGCCTCGAATACAGCCAACCGCTCACGCTGGCCCGTTTCCGGCGCGAGCGCCGGATCCTCGCCCGCCTGCAGCACCGCAACATCGCCACCCTGCTCGACGGCGGGATCAGCCCCGACGGCCGGCCGTTCCTCGTCATGGAATACGTCGAGGGCGAGCCCCTCACCGCGTGGTGCGACCGTCGCGCGCTGACGGTGCCGCAGCGCCTGGCGCTGTTCCGGCAGGTGTGCGCCGCGGTGCAGCACGCCCACCGCAACCTCGTCATCCACCGCGACCTCAAGCCCGGGAACATCCTGGTGACCGGGGACGGCGACGTGAAGCTGCTCGACTTCGGGGTGGCCAAGCTGCTGGACCCGCAGGTCGAGGAGGAGATGCCGCCGACGCGCGGCGGCGCGCGGGCCTACACGCCGGAGTACGCCAGCCCCGAGCAGATCCGCGGCGAGACCCTCACCACGGCTTCCGACGTCTACTCGCTGGGAGCCGTGCTCTACGAGCTGCTCTGCGGCCGCCGCCCGCATGCCGGTGGCGGGTCGGTGGCGTCCCTCGAACGCGCCGTCCTCGACGAGCCGGTCGCGCGTCCGAGCGCGGCGGCCACCGCCGAGGCCGCGCAGCGGTGCGGCGAGCGGAGCGCCGCCCGCCTGCGGCGGCGCCTGGCCGGGGATCTCGACCACATCGTGCTGCTGGCGCTACGGCCCGAGCCGGAGCTGCGCTACCCCTCCGTCGAGGCGATCGCGGACGACCTGCAAGGCTGGCTCGAGGGCCGGCCGGTGAAGGCGCAGCGCGGCTGGGCCGGCTACCGGCTGCGGAAGTTCCTCCTGCGCAACCGCGCGGCGACCGCGGCCACGGCCCTGCTCGTGCTGTCGCTGGCGGCCGGGATGATCGCCACCGGCGTCGAGGCCCGCTACGCGCGCCGCGCGCAGCTGCAGGCGGAGCGGGTCAGCGGCTTCCTCGAGGTCCTGCTGCAGTCGGTGCGCCCGGCGACCGGCCGGCGCGACGTCATGGTCTCCGAAGTGCTCGACGAGGCCGCGCAGCGGCTAGGGACGGAGATGGCCGACGAGCCGGAGGTGCGCGCCCGCCTGGAAGAGGTGATCGGGCAGAGCGAGGCGGCCATCGGCCGGCTCGACGAGGCGCTGCGGCACCTGAACGAGGCCGCGCGCCTGCAGGAACGGCTCACGGGGCGCCGCAGCGTCCCGTACGTCATGAGCTTGACCCACGTGGCCTTCGCCTACCTCGCGAGCGGCGAGCTGGCGCTCGCGGATTCGGTCGTCGGCGTCGGCCTGGACATCCAGCGCTCGCTCACGGCCCGGCCCGACACCCTGTACGCCTCGCTGCTGGGGATGCGGGGCAGCATCGCCAACGCGCGCGGGGAGGCGGCGGCGGCGGCGCGGGCGCACCGCGAGGTGCTGGACATCCGGCTGCGCCTGCTGGACGGGAGCTCCGACCTGGTCGGCAGCTCCCTGAACAACCTGGCCGTGGCCCTCGGCACGCTGGGCCGCTGGGCGGACGCCGAATCGCTGCAGCGGGCGTCGCTGGCCATCGCGACGTCCAACCACCCGCCGCCGAGCCTGGAAGTGACCAACATCGAGAACTGCCTGGCCACCGCCCTGGATCTGCAGGGGAAGTACGCCGAGGCGGAAACCCTGTACGCCGACGTCCTGGCGCAGCGCGAACGTCTGCTGGGACGCGAGCATCCCGACTACGCCTCCACGCTGATGAACTACGCCGGCTTCGAGTTCGAGCGCGGCCGCTACGAACTGGCGGCGGACCTCAGCCGGCAGCTGCTCGCGCTGCGCGACGGGGCGCTGCCGGAAAGCCATCAGGCCATCGCCTCCGCCCTGCAGACGCTGGGGCTCTGCCTGGACGGCCTGGGCCGCCACGACGAGGCCGAACGCGCCCTCAACGAGAGCCTGGCGCTGCGACGGCGCTACCTGGGAGAGGACAGCTGGCTCGTGGGCAGCTCGAAGGGAGTGCTCGGCGAGCACTTCACGCTGATCCGCGACTTCCCGCGGGCCGAGGTCCTGCTGCTGGAGGCCGACGCGATCCTCCGCGAATCCCTGGGGCCCGGGCACGCCCGCACGGCGCAGAACCTGCGCCGGCAGGTGGCGCTCTACGAGGCCTGGCCGCGCCCCGAACGCGCGGCACAGGTCCGCGCCCTGCTCCCCGCGCCGAACCCTTGATCCCTGGGACCGGCCGCTTGCGCCTTTGATGGCGTGGGAGGTACGGGCCATGGAAAAGGGCACCCTGCAGATCGTCATCCGCCATCTCACGGGCTCGCGCGCGACCCACGTGGACGTGGTGCCGCTGGGCGCGCACCGCGAACTGATCCTCGGCCGCGCACGTTCGGCCGCCGTGCGGTTCGCGCCCCGGCTCGACGACGCCGTGGGCCGCTACCACGCGCGCATCGAGCCCGACGCCGAACCGGGGCGCTTCCTGGTCACGGATCTCGGCAGCCGCAACGGGACCCTGCTCAACGGGCTGCCGGTGACGGGGCCGACCGCCCTGCGCTCGGGCGACGTCCTGCAGCTCGGCGTGGGCGGTCCCCGGCTCGAGTTCCTGTTGGAGTACGTGCCGGTGCCTGCCGCCACCGTGTGAGTGGCGGGGCCGTCCCTCTGGATACCGTCCTGTCCAACGATCTGGGTCCATCTCTTCAACGCAACAGGGAGTCCATCATGATTCACCGGAGATCGAATCGGACACGATCCGCGGCCTTGCTGGCCGCTGCGGTCCTGCTCCTGCCCCTGGCGGCGAACGCCGCCGACATCACTTCGCACTGGATCAGCGCCGGCGGCGGCGCCTGGGAGACCGCCGCCAACTGGTCGCCCGTCGGCGTGCCGAACAACGGCGCCAACCGGTATGCCGTCGTCCTGGACCGCCCCGGGCCCGTCACGGCCCTCATCACGAGCGTCGTGAACATCGATTCGCTCTACGTGGACGCCGAGGACGAGGTGCAGGTCGGCAACTACTACCAGTTGCAGGTCTCGAGCTCCCAGGGTCGCCGGGGCATCGAGAACCGGGGCGTCATCAGGCTCAACTCCCTCTCCTCCTGGACCTACTTCACCGTCCAGGACGGACCGGTCAGGCTGACCGGGGGCGGCGAACTGATCGGCGGCGGCACCACCAGCCTCTACAACGTCGTCTCCGGCGCCGGCGGCGGTTCGCTGATCAACGTGGACAACACGATCCGCGGCGCCATGCACCTGGGCTACAACTCGATCGCCATGGACAACCAGGGGACCATCATCGCCGACAACCCGCTCTACCATTTGCTGCTGGACCCCAGCACCGCCGGCATGGCCAATTCGGGCCTGATCCGCGCCGAGAACGGCGCCGTGATGGAGTTGAATACCGGCGACTACGACAACACCGGCGGCGTGATCGAGGCCGTCGACGACGGGACGGTCAAGCTGTCGGGCACCGCCGCCATCACGGGCGGCACGCTGCAGACGTCCACCGGCGGCGAATTCCTGGTCAACTCCGCGACCGCGCGCTTCAACGACCTGACCAGCCTGGGCCGCGTGCGCGTGGGCAACGGCTACGGCCTCGTCGTGGACGGGACCATCGCCAACCAGGACACCATCCATCTCGAGTCCACCAGCACCTGGTGCTACCTGAGTATGGCGAACGGCCCCGTCACGCTGACCGGCGGCGGCGTGGTCAGCGGCCACGGGGGCTCGCGCTACGCCATCATCAACAGCAACGACGCCAGCCGCCTCGTCAACCAGGACAACACCATCAGGGGCGCCATGTACCTGGGCAACAACCAGATCGGCATCACCAACCACGGCACGCTGCTCGCGGACCACCCTGCCTGGCCGATGATGATCGACCCGAGCGCCGACGGCCTGATCAACACGTCCCTGATGCGCGCCGAGAACGGCGCCGTGATGGAGCTGTATGCCGGCAACTACGACAACACCGGCGGCGTGATCGAGGCCGTCGACGGCGCGACGGTCAAGCTGTTGGGCGCCACCGCCATCACGGGCGGCACGTTGCGGGCGTCGACCGGCGGCAGGTTCCTGGTCAACGCCTCGGGCCCGCGCTTCACCGACTTGGCCAGCCAGGGCTGCGTGCGCGTGGGCAACGGCTACGGCCTCGTCCTGGAAGGGACCATCGCCAACCAGGACACCCTCCATCTCGACTCCACCAGCACCTGGTGCTACCTGACCATGGCCAACGGCCCCGTCACGCTGACCGGCGGCGGCGTGGTCGACGGCTACGGGGGCTCGCGCTACGCCGTCATCAACAGCAACGACACCAGCCGCCTCATCAACCAGGACAACACCATCAGAGGCGCCATGTACGTGGGCAACGGCCAGATCGGCATCACCAACCACGGCACGCTGCTCGCGGATCACGCTCTGTGGCCGATGATCCTCGACGTCAACGGCGACGGTTTCCTGAACACGGGCACGGTCGGCGTGACCGGCGCCGGGGGCCTGCAGATCCTGGCGGGGCCCTTCACGCAGCAGGGCGTCTTCGAGGTCGCGTCCGGCACCCGGGTCGACCACGACGACGACTTCGTCCAGACCGCCGGCACCACCACCATCGACGGCACCCTCGACATGGGCTACGACGACACGGTCGAATTGCAGGGCGGCGTCTTCGGCGGCGAGGGCCTGGTCGTGGGCGACTTCCACAACACCGGCGGCACCGTCTCTCCCGGCGGCGCGCCCGGCACCCTGATCATCGACGGCGACTACACCCAGGGCCTCGACGGCACCCTGGCCATCGACATCGACGGCACGACTCCCGGCTCCGGATACGACGTTCTGGAGATCACGGGCGACGCCGTGGTGGCCGGCGAGGTGTCGCTGAACTTCCTGGCAGGCTACGCGCTGGCCGTGGACGACACCTTCGTGGTGCTGACCGCCGACTCCGTGGTCGGCGAACTGACGATCGCGCCGGGCGGCGAATTCGAACCCGGGATCATGCCCTGGGTCGCCGTGCGCGGCCACGACGTGGTCGTGACCATCGAGCGGATCAGCATCACCGACGCGGGGGATCCCGAAGACGCGCTGCCCCTGGTGCGCCCCCTGACGGTCTCGCCCAATCCGAGTTCGGGCGGGCGGGTGACCATCGACTACGCGCTGGCGGACAAGAGCGCCGGCGAGACCGTCGCGATCTACGACATCGCCGGTCGCCGCATCCGCACGCTGGATGGCGGGCTCAAGAGCGGCGGCGGCCAGCTGCAGTGGAACGGGCAGAGCGACGACGGACGACCGGTCGCCGCCGGGATCTACTTCGTGCGGCTGCAGGCCCGGGGCGGCTACCAGGAGGTCAGGCGGGTGACCGTGGTGCGGTAAGGGCCCGGCCCGCAGGCTGAAGAATCAGGGCCAGGCGACTTGTCGCCTGGCCCTCGGTCGTCATCGGCCCACGGATGAGATGCCGGATCGTTCATGGACCCGCCGCGAGCCGGGCTTCCATGTCCGCGCGAATCCCCGCCGGAGCGAAGCAAGCCGACAACGCCTGCGCTTGCATCCGCCGTTCCTCGACCTCCAGGAGCCCGAGCGCCTCCCGCGCCCTCTCGTACTCCCCGCGCAGGCTGAGCCCGAACAAAGCCGGATCGTCCGTGTTCAGACAGCAGGGCACCCCCGCCGCGAGAAACGCCCGCAACGGATGCGCGGCGTATCCGCCCACCGCCCCGGTCGCCACGTTGCTCCCCGGACAGAGCTCCGCGAACACCCCCGCTCCCGCCATCATCGCCAGCACCTCCGGCGCCCCCCCCGCCGCCGTCGCGTGCCCGATCCGCTGCGCCCCGGCCAGCACGGCGTCGCGCACCGACGCCGCCCCGCCGGTCTCCCCGGCGTGCAGCGTCGTGCCGAACCCCTCGCGCGCCGCCGCCGCCAGCAGCGGCGCGAAGTCGCCGGCCGGCAACGCGGTCTCGTCCCCCCCCACCCCGAAGGCGACGACCCCCAACCCGGGCCCGCACCGCAGCGCCGCCTCCAGCGCCTTCCAGGCCGCGTCCGCCCCCCACTGCCGCACCGCGTCGGCCTGCCACAGCATCCGGACGCCGCGCTCCTGCGCCACCTGCGCCGCGGCCTCGTGCAGCGCGAGCTGGACCGGCTCCGTCGCCACGCCCTGGCGGTGCATGACCCCGTACCCCACGGTCACCTCGGCGTAGATCACCCCCTGCCCGGCCAGGGCCGCCCCGAGCCCGAGCGCCGCCTCGTGGTAATCCCGCGGCGTCCGCAGCAGGGAGACGACCGCCTTGTAGCGCTCCAGGAACTGGGCGAAGCCCGCGACCGGCAGGTAGCGGGACCCGTCCGGCGTCAGGCAGGCCGCCGGCACCCCAGGCTGCCCGTAGCGCTCCGCCAGGGTCCGCAGCAGCAGTGGGGACAGGGAACCTTCCAGGTGGACGTGGAGTTCGAGGAGGGCCCGTCGACGGTCCCGGACTTGCTCTGACATGGATACTCCCTGGAAGGCTGGCATCTTGCCCGGGTTGGGTAATTTTACCCACCTGCACGACAAGAAATGACTTGATCAAACCGGTGCCCGACGGTCATCTTGTACCCTGAACCTGCCCCAGGCAAGGAGGCTCGTCCTGCTGCGTTCCATCTCCCAGCGTCGCTGGTTCGCCTTTGCGGCGATATTCTCTTCGGCCGCCGTGCTTTACGCGCTGGCGGACATCCTGCCGTCGGCGCCCCCCGAGCGCTTCGGCGGCGACCACGCCGCCGTCCTGCTCGACCCGGAGTTCCGACCCGCGGCTGACGGCGAGGCGTCCGAGTCGGCCATGCCCGAGGTCGGCAACGACGCCGGCAGCCTGGCCGCGCTGCCCGCCGAAACGGCCGAGCTCCAGCTCGTCCTGAAGCGCAACGAGACCTTCTACGACGCCCTGCGGGCCCTCGGCGGCGACCACGACGACGTGATCGCCCTGGTGCAGTCCTGCAAGCCCTACCGCAACCTCGGCAAGGTCCGCCGCGGCGACGTCTTCCACTTCGCCATGGGCACGGGCGGGAAGGTCGAGCGCCTGCGCTTCGACCTCGAGGACCAGGAGTCCTACATCACGATGCAGCGCCGGGCCGACGGCTCGTACGAAGCCTTCGAACTGACCTACCCGGTCGAACGGATCCCGACGGTGGTGTGCGGCGTCGTCGACGCCTCGCTGTTCGAGAGCCTGAAGGACGCCGGCGCGCCGGCCGCCCTGGCCTCGAAGCTCAGCGACATCCTGGGCTGGGAGATGGATTTCCGCCGCGACATGCGCCGCGGCGACACCTTCCGCGTGCTGTACGAGGAGATCCGCCGCGACGGCAAGTTCCTGCGCACGGGCCCGATCCTGGCCGTGGAGTACAACAGCGCCGACCACGCGCACCGCGGCTACCGCTTCGTGCAGCCCGACGGCAGCATCGGCTACTACAACGAGGAAGGCCTCAGCCTCGAGAAGCAGCTGCTGCGGGCCCCCCTCGAGTACGCCCGCATCTCCAGCGAGTTCTCGTCGCGGCGCCTGCACCCGGTGCACGGCCGCTACATGCCCCACTACGGCGTCGACTACGCCGCGCCCGTCGGCACGCCGGTGCGCGCGGGCGGCAACGGCGTGGTGGCCGAGGCGGCGTTCGAGGGCGGCAACGGGCGCTACGTGAAGATCGTGCACAGCAACCGCTCGTACGAGACCTACTACCTGCACCTCTCGCGCTTCGCCGACGGCGTGCGCAAGGGCGCGCGGGTGCGCCAGGGCGAGGTCATCGGCTACGTCGGCGCGACGGGCACGGCGACCGGCCCGCACCTGGACTACCGCGTGCGCAAGGACGGCACCTGGGTCAACCCGCGCACGCTGAAGCTGCCCGCGTCGGAGCCCATCGAGCGCGAGCACCTGGCCGCCTACCAGGCCACCGCGGCCCTCTACAGCTACTGCCTGGGCTCGCAGCCCGCCGGCAGCGGCACGCACGTGATGGCGGCGATGATGCCGCTGCTGCACGCCGAGGACGGCAACCTGCTGGCCTCGCTGACCCCGCCCTCTTCCTGAGGCCGGTTCAGCGGCCCGACGCGGCCGCGAGCAGGAAGGTCCGCAGCGTCGTGAGGATCTCGGGATCGATCGCGAACAGGGCGCCCCCGCCGGGCGCCCTTTCGCTTTCCGGAGCGGAAGCCAGCGCCGCGGCCGCGCGGCCGCCGACCACGCCCAAGCGGACCCGCGCCGCCCCCGCGAGCGGCGAATCCGGCGTCGCGGGCAGCCAGGCCGTCAGGTCGTAGACCGGCCCGGCCGCCGCCATCGTCGCCGGGTCGTTGCCGGCGGCCGGCAGCACGTCCTGGATCACCGTGCGATCGAACAGCACGACGACGTCGCCCGCCTGCTCGTCGAGCCGCGAGAGGCCGGCCGGTCGCGCCACGCGCCAGGCGCCGGCGACCTTCACGGCCGCGACCTCGCCCAGGCCCGGCGAGGTCAGGGCGAACGAATCCGCGGCCGCCAGCGTGGCGGTCAACAGGCCCAGGTGCAGGCACGACGGCAGGCCGGGATCCCAGTTCCGCAGGGGCTGGTCCGTCATCACCAGCGGGGCGTCGCAGCCGCCGCGGCGTCCCCGGACGCGCTCCTCGCCGGCCGGCCCCCCGAACGCGACCTCGTGCCGCCGGCCGTCCGCGCCGGTGGCGATCACCACCAGCTCGCCGTCGGGCGCGGGCCGCCCCTCCGCTGCCGGGGGCGGGAACTCCAGGACCCGCACGTCCGCCAGCAGCGACATCAGGTTGAGCAGGGCGTAGTCGCGGGCCCGGTACCAGACGGTCCCGCCCTGCTCGCGCCGGCGGTCGGCCCGCACGCCCTGGTAGCGCTGCGCCGCCGGAGCCCGGGCCAAACCGTCGGCCGGCTGCCGCAGCCACCAGCGGCCCTGCCCGTCGCGGGCGTAGAGGTCGGCCGCGCCGGCGCCCCTCCCCCGCACGCGCACGGTATCGACGGCAGCGGGAGCGTAGCCGGGCCACAGGTCCCGGGCCCGCAGGGCGTCCGGGAGCGTGGCCAGGAACGAGGGCAGCCCGTCGGCGATGACGAAGACCTGACCGCCGTCCCCGTCGCGCGCGTAGCTGTGGCCGGTGACGGGGTTGCGGCGCCCGATCGTCACGTCGCCGCGCCCCTGCGGCGCCGTCACCTCCAGGCGCCAGGCGCCCGGGCCCTGCAAACCGTACGCGGGATCGCCCGCGTCGCCCGCGATCCCCGCCGATCGTTCCGACGTCTGCAGCACCTCGATCAGCCGGGCGACCGACCGGGGCTCGGGCAGGTCCCGCACGTCGCCGCCGAGCTCCCAGCCGTGCGCGGTGCGCCGCAGGACGACGTGCCGGCCGGGTCCCCGGACCTCGCAGGTCTGCAGCTCGGCGAGCGGGAAGTCGAAGAGCCTGCCGTCGGCGGCCGCGTCCCGGCGAGCGCCGCCGCGCAGCGTGAGCGCGAGCGCCACCGCCAGGATCGGCAGCAGGATCCAGAAGCCGCGGGGCAGCAGGGCGAGGCGGGATTTCAACGCGGGCCTCCGGCGTCCGGGCTCGCGGCCGGCGGACGGGTCAGTGGTGGCGGCGCCGGCGCACGACGACCGCCGCGGCCAGCGCGCCGACGGCCAGGGGCCAGACGCCGGCGCAGAGCCAGCCCGCCAGCCGGCGCTGGGCGGCGGTGAGCACCAGGGGTTCGCCGCCGGTGCCGGGGGCGCGCGTCGCGATCAGGACCTGGTCGCGGGACAGCCAGCCCAGGGTGTTGAGCAGCAGGTCGCGGTTGCCGTAGAGGTTCAGGGCCGAGTTGGCCGCGAAGTCGGCGTCGCCGAAGATCACCAGGCGGGAATCCGCCGGCCCGCGGATCGCCGAGCGCGGGCCGTCGCCGGCGGCGCCGGCGGCCTCCATCTCGCGCAGCCGGCGCGTGACCTCGGTGTCCGCCGACGGCTCCGGCACCGCGAGCGGGTCGGGCGAGGCGGCGGGATCGCGGTCCACCGCCAGCGCGACCGCGAAGGGCAGCGGCCCCGGCTGGTCGAGCCCCTCGTCGAAGACCGGCCGGCCCCGCGCCACGGCCGCCGGGTCGGACTCCGACCAGCTGTCCGCGTCGGAGAGGATCAGCGTGCGGGCCTCGACCCCCCGCATCGACGCCGCCAGCGGCGTCAGCGACTGGCAGAAGGGGAACAGGGTGACCATCCCCTCGAGCCCGCGCGTGATCTCGTGCGGGCCGTAGGACTCCGTGATCATGAACAGCTCGTCGACGCGCAGCTGCGCGTTGGCGCGCGACGCCGTGACCAGGAAGTCGTCGCGCAGGCCGACGTTGAAGCGGCGCAGCCAGCCCGCCAGCGAGACGGGGGTGCCGGGGTCGAGCATCAGCAGCAGCGCGCCGCCGCGCGCCACGAAGCGGTCGAGGGCCGCGAGCTCGGCCGCCGAGAACTCGGTGCGGGGGCTGGCCAGCGCCACGACCGCCGCGTCGGCGGGGATCTCCGGGGAAGCCGGCAGCAGCAGCGGGCGCAGGGCGTAGCCCTCCCGGCCGACGGCTTCGGCGTAGGCGGACATGCCGATGCGGTCGCGGTCGTCGAGCCGGCGCTCGCCGTGGCCCTGGAGGTGGTAGACGACGGGTCGGGTCCCGCTGACCACGCGGTAGACGGCGTTGACCAGCGCGGTCTCGTCGGGGTCCAGCAGGCTGCGCCGCCGCTCCCCGCAGGTGACCACGACGGACCGCTCGGTGGTCACGCCGTACTCCTGGACCCGCGCGAGGTCGGCCTCGGGGTCGTAGACCCGCACCGTGAGCCCCGGCATGCGGTCCCGGAAGGCGGTCAGCATGGCCTCGACGACGCGGCGGCGCGGGTCGAGGCGCTGGTAGAAGGCCGTCACCTCGACCTCGCGGTCCAGCACCGACAGGACGCGCACCGTCTGCGGGGAGAGGCTGTTGCCGCGGTCGCGGGTCCAGTCCCAGGCGAGCGGCGCGCGCACGGCGGCCAGGTCCAGCACCGCGAGCAGGGCCGCCAGCGCCAGGGGCGTCGCCCAGCGCGCGGCGCGGCGCGCCCCGGCCAGCCGGCGCCCCGCCAGCGCGGCGGTGCCGGCCGACAGGCCGAGCGCCGTCCAGGCCACGAAGTACAGGACGTCCCGGACGTCCACGGCGCCCCGCGCGAAGCGGGCGAAGTGCTCCGGCAGCGAGAGGCGGGAGGCCAGGGGGGCCAGGGCGCCCGGCAGGTAGGGCTCGAGGTTGCCGGCGGTGAACAGCAGCGTCAGGAAGGCGAAGGACAGGATGTAGCTGACGATCTGGTACGGCTGCAGCGTCGAGAAGAACACGCCCCAGGCGGCCATCATGGCCGCGGCCAGCGCCAGGCCCAGCAGCGCCGCCGCGAGGCCGCCGACGTCGGGCACCGCCAGGCTGGTGAGCACCAGCAGGGAGGCGCACGCCGCCGCCAGCAGCATCAGGCCCAGCAGCCAGGCCGCGGCGAACTTGCCCAGGATCCAGGTCGGCTCGGACACGGGGTAGGTCATCACCAGGCCGTAGCGGCCGGAGCGGTACTCCTCGGCGAAGAGGCGCATCGTGATCGCCGGCATGACGAACATCAGGAACAGGACCATGCCCGAGACCAGGGGCTGCACGACGCCGGCCGCGAGCGTGAACCCCTCGCGCAGGCTCTGGCCCGAGGACAGGGCCGAGCGCGACAGCGCGTCGTACTCCAGCAGGATGTTGATGAAGGAGATCCCGGTCAGCAGCAGGAAGGCGACCGCCGCCACGGGCGACACGGCGCTGCGCAGGAAGGCGCCGGCTTCGCGGCGGGCGATGGCCCGCAGCGCCCGCTTCACGGGGCCTCCCCGGCGGCGGCGCGCGCGGACCCGGTCAGGCGCAGGTACAGCGCCTCGAGGTCGCCGGCGCCGGCCAGGTCGCCGGGGCCCGCCTCGGCGACGAGCCGCCCGCGGTCGATGATCAGCACCCGGCTGCAGGTGCGCGCGATCTCGCCGAGGATGTGGCTGCTCACCAGCACGGTCCGCTCGCCCCGGAAGCCCAGGATCAGCTCGCGGATCTCGACGATCTGCGAGGGGTCCAGGCCGGAGGTCGGCTCGTCCAGGATCAGGATCTCGGGGTCCCCGACCAGGGCCTGGGCCAGCCCCACGCGCTGCCGGTAGCCCTTGGAGAGGTTGCCGACCAGGCGGCCGCGCACGGCGCCGACGCCGGTGCGGTCGACGACGCCGTCGAGGTGCGCGGCCAGGCCGGGCGTCGGCACGCCCTTGAGCTCGGCGGTGAAGCGCAGCAGCTCGTCCACCGTGGCGTCGGGGTAGAGGGGCACGTTCTCGGGCATGAAGCCCAGGCGGCGGCGCACCTCGTCGGGCGCCTCGGTCACGTCGTGGCCGGCCACCCGCGCCGCGCCCGCCGTCGGCGGCAGGGTGCAGGTGAGGATGCGCATGGTCGTGGTCTTGCCGGCGCCGTTGGGCCCGACGAAGCCCACGATCTCGCCCCGCTCCACCCGGAAGGTGAGGCCGTCGAGGGCCCGGACGCTCCCGAAGGTCCTGGTCAGTCCGGCGGCCTCGATCATCGCGCTCCCGTCAATCGCGGCACCAGCGCAGCAGCGTGGCGCCCCAGGTGAAGCCGGCGCCGAAGCTGACCAGCACCACGTAGTCGCCCTTCTTCACGCGGCCCTCGTCGCAGGCCACCTTCAGGGCCGAGGGGATGCTCGCCGAGGTGGTGTTGCCGAAGCGGTCGATGGTCACGGCCACCTTCTCGTCGGGCAGGCCCAGGCGCTTCTGCGCGGCCTCGATGATGCGGATGTTGGCCTGGTGGGGCACGAGCAGTTGAACGTCGGCGGGCGTCAGGCGGTTCCGCTCCAGGACCTGCAGGGCGACGTCGGCCATGCCGCGCACGGCGAACTTGTAGACCTCGCGCCCCTCCTGGTAGATGTAGTGCATGCCGTCGCGGACGGTCTGCTCGCTGGCGGGGTTCAGGCTGCCGCCGGCCTTCATGTGCAGGTGCTTGCCGCCCGAGCCGTCGATGAACTGCAGGGCGTCGACGATGCCGCCCAGGGCCGGGTCGACCGCCTGCACGACCGCCGCGCCCGCCCCGTCGCCGAACAGGATGCAGGTGTTGCGGTCCTTCCAGTCGACGATGCTGCTCATGACCTCGGTGCCGATCACCAGGGCCGTCTTGACCGCGCCGGCCTGGACCTGCGCGCGGGCGGCCTGCAGGGCGAAGATGAAGCCGCTGCAGGCGGCGCTGATGTCGTAGCCCCAGGCCCGCTTCGCGCCGATCAGGTCCTGGATGACGCAGGCCGTGGACGGGAACATCATGTCCGGCGTGACGGTCGGCACCAGGATCAGGTCCACGTCCTCGGGGGCCACGCCGGCGTGCGCCAGGGCCGCCTGCGCCGCCAGCGCGCCGTGGTGGGAGGCGGGCACGCCCTTCTCGACGAGCCGCCGCTCGCGGATGCCGGTGCGTTCGACGATCCAGGCGTCCTCGGTCTCGACCATCTTCTCGAGGTCGGCGTTGGTCAGGCGCTTCTCGGGGAAGCTCATGCCCAGCCCGGTGATGCCCGCGGTCAGCAGGGTCGGTGTGCTCATCGGTCAGTCCTTTGTTGGCTCGGTGCGGGCGCCGCCCCGCGGCGCGGGCGGCCGCGCGTCCCGGCGGGTCCGGAGCCCCGCCCGCCGCAATGCAAAGCCTTCGCGCCCGCGATGTCAACCCCGGGGTGGCCGGGACGTGCGAAGAGGCCCCCGGACCGGGCGGTCCGGAGGCCTCTTGTCGTCGGACTCGCGCCGCGATCGCCGCGGCGGCGGCTCAGGCGTCGGTCGCCGCCGGCGCCGCGGCGGGCGCGGCGTGCGCGGCTGGCCGAGGGGGGCTTCGCGGCGCTGCGCGGCTTGTGCGCGACCTCGCCGGTGACCAGCTCCAGGATCGCCATGTCCGCGTTGTCGCCGCGGCGGGGGCCGTCCATCTTCAGGACGCGCGTGTAGCCGCCGGGGCGGTCGGCGTAGCGGGGGCCCAGCACGTCGAACAGCTTCTGCAGGACCACCGGGTCGGTGAGCTTGCGGGCCGCCATGCGCCGCGAGTTGAGGTCGCCGGCCTTGGCGTAGGTGATCAGCCGCTCGGCGATGGATCGCGCGTCCTTCGCCTTCTCGGTGGTGGTCTGGATCCGCTCGTGGCGGAACAGCTCCGTCACCATGTTGCGGAACATCATCTTGCGGTGGCTGGCGGTGCGGCCGAACTTCCGCCCTCTGACCTTGTGACGCATGATTCCATCCTTTGTCCGCCGGCCGTGGCCGGGTCTGCGGCGCGGCTCGCGCCGGCCCTGGTCGGTATTCTCTTAGGCTTCCCGGTTGCCCGGCCGGACCTTCTCGCAGATCTCCGGCTCGAACGACATGCCGAAGGCGAGATCCATGCCTTCCAGGATCTCGGTGATCTCGTTCAGGCTCTTGCGCCCGAAGTTGCGGAACTTGAGCATCTCCTGCTCGCTCTTGGTCACCAGGTCGAAGAGGGTCAGGATCTTGCCGGCCTTCAGGCAGTTCGCCGAGCGGACGGACAGCTCCAGCTCCTCGACGTTGCGCGACAGCAGCTCGACCAGGCGCTCCTGCTCCTCGTCGATGTCGTCGCCGCGGGCGTCGATGGGGCCCTCGTCGAAGTTGATGAAGAGCTGGAAGTGGTCCTTCAGGATCTTCGACGCGAAGGCGATGGCGTCCTCGGGGCGCACGCTGCCGTCGGTGGTGATGCCCAGGACCAGCTTCTCGTAGTCCGTGCGCTGGCCGACGCGCGTGTCCTCGACGCGGTAGCTGACCTTGGTCACGGGCGAGAAGTTGGCGTCCAGCCGGATCACGCCGATGACCTCGTCGGGCACCTGGTGCTGCTCGCGCTCGACGTAGCCGCGGCCGGTGTCGATGTAGATCTTGCCCTTGAAGCTGCCCGGCTCGGTGATCGTGCAGATCACGTGGTCGGGGTTGAAGACCGACAGCTCCGGGTGGCCGCTGATCATGCCGGCGGTGACCGGGCCGAGCTTCGAGGACGAGATGGTGGCCCAGTGGGCCGGCGCGTCGGACAGGTGGAACACGACCTGCTTGAGGTTCAGCACGATGTCGGTCATGTCCTCGAGCACGAACGGCAGCGTGCTGAGCTCGTGCTTGACGCCGTCGATCTGCACGGCCGTGATGCTGTGGCCGTGGATCGAGGACAGCAGGGTGCGCCGCAGCGCCGTGCCGAGCGTATGGGCGAAACCCCGCTCCAGGGGGGCGATCACGAGCTCGGCGTAGGACGCCGTCTGGGTCTCTTTCACGATCTGGACGCCCTCGGGCATCAGCATGTTGATCCACTTCATAGCCTGGTTCATCCCCCCTGCCAGCGGGTACGGCCGCGCCGTCCGGCGGCGCGGCGTGTCGGTCGAACGACGATCGCCCCGGTTACATCCGGCGGCGCTTGGACGGGCGGCAACCGTTGTGCGGGATGCGCGTCACGTCCTTGACGCGCGTCACGTCGAGCCCTTCGGCCTTCAGGGTGCGGATGGCGGCCTCGCGGCCGGAGCCGGGCCCGCGGACCCAGATCTCGACCTTGCGCATGCCGTTGTTGAGCACTTCCTGGGCGCAGAACTTGGCGGCCAGCTGGGCGGCGAAGGCCGTCGACTTGCGGCTGCCCTTGTAGCGGCCCTGGTGCCCGCCGGACGACCAGGTGATCACGTTGCCACCCATGTCGCTCATCGTGATGATCGTGTTGTTGAAGCTCGACTTCACATGGGCGACGCCATGGATCTCCAGCTTCTTCTTGACCTTGCGGCCCTTACGCTTGTCCTTGGGACCAGCCACTCTCGCTTACCTCCTGCAGACTACTTCTTCTTCGCGCCGGGACGGGTCTTCGGGCCCTTGCGGGTCCGGGCGTTGTTCTTGGTGTTCTGGCCGCGGCAGGGCAGCTTGCGCCGGTGGCGCAACCCGCGATAGCTGCCGATGTCCATCAACCGCTGGATGTTCATGCTGATCTCGGTCCGCAGCGTACCTTCGACCTGGTAGTCCTTGTCGATGATGCCGATGATGCGACGGGTGTCGTCCTCGGAAAGATCGCGGGTCTTGGTCTCGGGGCTGATGCTCGCCTTCTCGCAGATCTTGCGCGCGCGGTGCGGCCCGATCCCGTAGATGTACGTCAGGGAGGTGCTGATCCTCTTCTCGTTGGGGATGTCAACACCGGAGATTCGTGCCACCTCGGCTCCTTTCGTCTTCCTCGCCCGAGGCGCCGCGGCCGATTGCCGCCCGCGCCCCGGTCACGCTCAGCCCTGTCGCTGGTTGTGGCGTCGGTTCTCGCAGATCACCCGGACCACGCCTTCGCGGCGGATGATCTTGCACTTGTCGCAGATCTTCTTCACGGACGTGCGGACCTTCATGACGTCTCCTCCGCGCCCGACCGGGGCGCCTACTTGTACCGGTACGTGATCCGACCGCGCGTCAGGTCGTAGGGCGAAAGCTCGACGGTCACCTTGTCGCCGGGCAGGATGCGGATGAAGTGCATGCGCATCTTCCCGGACACGTGGGCCAGCACGACGTGCTTGTTCTCCAGCTCCACCCTGAACATCGCGTTCGGCAACGCCTCGACGACGGTACCCTCGACTGTGATTCCCTCTTCCTTGGCCATGGTCGACTCCCGTCGGCGGCGGACTCCCCCGCGTTCAGCGCAGGGTCAGCACCCGCGGCCCGTCCGCCGTGACGGCCACCGTGTGCTCGAAATGGGCGGACAGTCGGCGGTCTGCGGTCGCGATGGTCCACCCGTCGGCCGCCGTGACGACCTGCTTGGCGCCCGCGTTGATCATCGGCTCGATCGCCAGCACCAGTCCCGCCTCCAGCACGGGGTCCGGCAGCGCGCGGCTCCGGAAGTTGGGCACCTGCGGCTCCTCGTGCAGCCGCCGCCCGATCCCGTGGCCGACCAGGGTCTCGACCACCGAGAAGCCCGCGGCCCGCGCGTGCGTCTCGACCGCGCCGCCCAGGTCCGAGATCCGCTTGCCCGGCCGCGCCTGCGCGATCGCCAGGTCCAGGCACTCCCGGGTCGTCGCGAGCAGCCGCGCCGCCTCGTCGCTGACCGCCCCGACGGCGAAGGTCTCGGCCGAGTCGGAGTGCCAGCCGTCGCGGATCAGCCCGCAGTCGACCCCGACGATGTCCCCCTCGCGCAGCGGGCGGGGACCGGGGATCCCGTGCACCACTTCCTCGTTCACCGAGATGCAACAGGTCGCCGGGAACCCGTTGTACCCCTTGAAGGAGGGGATGCAGCCCGCCTCCGCGATGAGGCGCTCGGCCAGGGCGTCGATCTCGGCGGTGGTCACGCCCGGTCCGACGATCTTCCCCAGCTCCCTGAACACTCCCGCCAGCACGGCGCCGCTGGCCGCCATCTTCTCGATCTCCGCCGGCGACTTGGGCCTAGCGCGCTGTTTCGAGGACACTGGCGATCCTTAGCGTCACGTCGTTCGGCGAACCCAGCCCGTCGATCCGCTCGAAGCGGTAGCGGGCGGCCAGGACGTCCTTGGCCGGCCTGGTCTTCTCGCGGAAGACCGCCAGCCGGTTGCGCACCGTCTCGGGCCGGTCGTCCTCGCGCATGGCCAGGTGGCCGTCGCAGACCCGGCAGGCGTCGCCCTCGGCGGCCGCCCCGGCGGCCGTGACGTGGCCGCAGGTGCTGCAGGTCAGCCGGCCCGAGAGCCGCCGCACGATCTCGTCGTCCGGCACGTAGATCTCCAGCACCACCGGCTCGTCCGCCCCCAGCTCGGCCAGCAGGCCGATCAGGCCCTCGGCCTGGGGGGCCGTGCGCGGGAAACCGTCCAGCAGCCAGCCCGAACTCCCCGCCGGCACTCCCGCCAGCGACTCGCGGATCAGCACCATCATCAAGTCGTCGGGCACCAGCTGCCCGGCTTTGAGGATCGCGGCGGTCTGGCGCACCAGCTCCGGGTTGCCGGCGGTGCCGTCCGGGCCGAAGCCGTCCCGGACGCAGGCCCTCAGGATCGCGCCGGTGGAGACGTGCCACAGCCCGCGGCTGCCGGCCAGGCGCTCGGCCTGCGTCCCCTTCCCCACGCCGGGAGGGCCCAGAAACACCACGTTCAGCGCCAAAGCGCCCTACCTCCTGGCCCGCAGCCTGCCCTTGGACATGAATCCGTCGTAGTGGCGCATGACCAGGTGCGATTCGATCTGCTGCAGCGTGTCCAGCGCGACGCCCACGACGATCAAGAGGCCGGTGCCGCCGAAGTAGAAGGGCACGTTCAGCAGGCGGATCATCATGTCGGGCATGATCGCGATCACGGCCAGGAAGAAGGCGCCGGGCAGCGTGACGCGGGTCAGCACGCGGTCGATGTACTGGGCGGTGTGCTTCCCGGCGCGCACGCCGGGGATGAAGCCGCTGTTCTTCTTCATGTTGTCCGCCAGGTCCACGGGATTCAGGATCACGGCGGTGTAGAAGTAGGTGAACAGGATGATCAGCGCCGAGTACGAGAGGTAGTAGACCGCGTGGCCCGGCGAGAAGATCGTGGTCAGCGTGTTCACGAAGGCGTTGTCGCCGAAGAACGAGCTCAGCGTCCCGGGGAACATGATGATCGACTGGGCGAAGATGATCGGGATCACGCCGGCGGTGTTGACCCGCAGCGGGATGTGCGTGTTGGCCCCGCCGTAGACGCGCCGGCCGACGATCTTCTTCGCGTACTGCACCGGGATGCGGCGCTGCCCCTGCGTGATGGCGATGATCCCGGCGATGACCGCGACCATGAAGACCACCACGATCAGGCCCACGGCCACGTGCAGGCCGCCGCTGCGCAGCTGCTGGAACGTGTTCAGGACGTCCGTCGGGTAGCGGGCGATGATGCCGATGAAGATGATCAGCGAGATCCCGTTGCCGATGCCCCGCTCGGTGATCTGCTCGCCGAGCCACATCACGAACATCGTGCCGGTGGTCAGCGTCAGCATCGTCACCAGCTTGAAGCCCAGGCCGGGAGTCTGCACCACGCCCAGGCGCTCGAGCGTGAAGCTCACGCCGAAGGACTGGATGACGGCCAGGCCGAGGGTGCCCCAGCGCGTGTACTGGTTGATCTTCTTGCGGCCCTCCTCGCCCTCCTTCGCCAGCTTCTCGAAGTAGGGGACCACCGCCTGCATGAGCTGCAGGATGATCGAGGCGCTGATGTAGGGCATGATGCCCAGCGAGAAGACCGTCGCCTGGCTCAGGTTGCCGCCGGCGAACAGGTCGTAGAGGCCCACGAGCGTGCCCTGCTGGCCCTCGAAGACCTGCCTGATGGCGTCGAGGTCGATGCCGGGCGTGGTGATGTGCCCGCCCAGGCGGTAGACCACCAGGATCATGGCGGTGAAGAGGATGCGCCTCTTCAGCTCCGGGATCCTGAACATGCTCTGGTAACTGCCGGTGATGTTCAACTCGCCGCTCCCTTTGCGTCAGACACCGTCGTTCCGGCTCACTCGGACGTCTCGACTGCCTCGGCCGTGGCCTCCGCGGCCCCCGCGGTGACGTAGACCTTGCCGCCCGCCGCCGCGACCGCGTCGATCGCGCTCTGGCTGGCCCGGTCCACCCGGATCGTCAGGTTCTTCGTCGTCAGCTCGCCGCGCGCCAGCAGCTTGATCGGGCGGTCGGCGTGCTTGACCAGGCCGGCGTCGGCCAGCACGGCGGCGTCGATCTCGAAGCCCTCCGCGTAGCGGTTCAGCAGCTCGAGGTTCACCACCTGGTACGTCTGACGGAAGATGTTCGTGAAACCGCGCTTGGGCAGGCGCCGGTTCAGGGGCATCTGGCCGCCCTCGAACCAGGCCGGGATGCCGCCGCCGGCGCGGGCCTTCTGGCCCTTGTGCCCGCGGCCGCCGGTCTTGCCCTGGCCCGACGCGGGGCCGCGGCCCCGGCGCTTGCGCTCCTTGGTGGCGCCCTGCGGCGCGCCCAGATTGTTCAGCTTGATCATGCCTACTTCACCTCTTCGACTCGGAGCAGGTGGCACACCTTGTTCACCATGCCGCGGATCGTGGCATTGTCCTCGTGCACGACGACCGCCTGGTGGTGCCGCAGCCCCAGCGCGGCGATGATCCGCCGGTGCTTGGGGGGACGGCCCGAGGCGCTGCGGATCTGGGTGATCTTGAGCTTACTCATCGCTGGTCACCTCTCCGGTCGCGGGCGCCTCGGCGGGGGCCTCGGGCGCCGCGGCAGGCGCCTCGGCGGCGGGCTGGCGCGGGCCGCGGACCAGGCCGAAGACCTCGGAGACCGAGATGCCGCGCTTGGCGGCGATCTCCTCGACCGAGCGCAGCTGGTCCAGCCCGTCCATGGTGGCCTTCCACACGTTGTGCGGGTTGCGGGAGCCGAGCTGCTTGGTCAGGACGTTCTTGATGCCGGCGGCCTCGAGGATCGCGCGCACGCCGCCGGCGGCGATGACGCCGGTGCCCGCGGCCGCGGGCTTGAGCATCACGTGGCTCGACCCGAACCGGCCCACCACCGCGTAGGGGATGGTGTTGTTCAGGATCGGCACGGGGATCTGCCCGGCGCGGGCCGACTCGGAGGCCTTGCGGATGGCGTCCGCGATCTCGTTGGCCTTGCCCAGCGCCACGCCGACCTTGCCCTTGCCGTCGCCCACCGCGACGATCGCGTTGAAGCTGAAACGGCGTCCGCCCTTGACCACCTTCGCCACGCGGTTGATGGCGATGACGGTCTCGGTCATGTCGCTCGTCTCGCGCTCGCGCTCGCGCCCGCGGGGGGGGCGCCCGTCGCGCCGGGGGCCGAAACCGTCGCGGCCGCCCGGGCCGCCGGGCCCGCCGGGGCCGCCGCGGCCGCCCGGGCCGCCGGGCCCGCCGTGGCCGCCGGGGCCGCCGGGTCCGCGCCGCTGTCCCTGACCGCCGGAGCGGTTGTCGCTGCGGCCGGTGGTGTTCGCCATGTCGGTCATCGATTTGCTCCTGTCCAGGGTCTCACGCTCTAGAACTCGAGTCCGCCGTCGCGGGCGCCCTTGGCCAGCGCGGCGATGCGCCCGTGGTAGAGATATCCGTTACGGTCGAAGACGGCCTTCTCGATGCCCTTCTCGCGGGCCATCCGGGCGAGGTGGTGCCCCACGCGGTACGCCGTGGCGCACTTGCCGGCCAGGCCCTCGGGCACCGCCGCCTCGTCGGCCTTGCGGCTGTCGGCAGCCAGCAGGGTGTTGCCGACGACGTCGTCGATGATCTGGGCGTAGATCGCCTTGTGGCTGCGGGACACGGTCAGGCGCGGCCGCTCGGCGGTGCCCGACACCTTCTTGCGCACGCGGACCTTCCGCTTCTGGCGCGCTTCGATCCTGTTCTTCGCTGTGTCTTTCATCTCAGTCGTCCTCCCGAACCCGTCGGGTTGCTGGAACCTGTCTCGCTACACGATGCATCCCGCCACGCGGCGACCCGCTACTTGGCGGCGGACTTGCCGGCCTTCCGGACGATCTTCTCGCCGACGTAGCGGATGCCCTTGCCCTTGTAGGGCTCGGGCTTGCGGTAGGCGCGGATCTCCGCGGCCACCTGGCCGACGCGCTGCTTGTCGAGGCCCCTGATGTCGATGCGCGTCGGCTCGGGGCAGACGATTTCGACATCGGCCGGGATCGGGTACTCCACCGGGTGGCTGTACTGGAGCTGGAGGTCCAGCACCTGGCCCTTGACCTGGGCGCGGTAGCCCACGCCGATGATCTCGAGCGACTTCGTGAAGCCCGTCGTCACGCCGGCGATCTGGTTGGCGATCAGGGCGCGCACGAGGCCGTGACGGGCCTTCATGGGCTTGCTGTCGTCCGGGCGGCCGATCCGCAGATCGCCGTCCTCGAGCCTGTATTCCAGACCCGCGGGGATGTGCTGCCGCAGCTCGCCCTTGGGCCCCTTCACGATCGAGGTCTCGCCCTCGACCACGAAGGTCACGCCCTGGGGGATGCTGATCGGCTTCAGTCCGATGCGCGACATGGTTCAGTCCTCTCTTCCGCGGCTTACCAGACTTCGCAAAGGATCTCGCCGCCCACGCCGTGACGACGGCACTGGTGGTCGGTCATGATCCCCTGGTTCGTGGAGACGATGGCGATGCCGTAGCCGCCCCGAACCTTCGGAATGGCCGTCTTGTCGGCGTAGATCCGCCGACCGGGCTTGCTGACCCGGCGGATGCCCTCGATGACGCCGGTGCGCTTGCCCGCGCGCTCGAAGTACTTCAGCGAGATCCGCACCACGCCCTGGGGGCCCTCGTCGACCGCGACGAAGTCCGCGATGTAGCCCTGCTCCTTGAGCACGGCGGCCACGGCCTTCTTCATGTTCGACGCCGGCACCTCGACCTTGCGGTGCCCGGCCTGGGTGGCGTTGCGGATGCGCGTCAGCATGTCCGCAATGGGATCGGTCATGTTCATGTTCCCAGCTCCTCGCGGTTACCAGCTCGACTTCATGACGCCCGGCAGATCCCCCAGCAGGGCCAGCTGGCGGAAGCAGAGGCGGCAGACGCCGAACTTCCGATAGTAGGCCCGAGGCCGGCCGCAGCGGCGGCAGCGGTTGTACGCCCGCACCTTGTACTTTGCCGGCCGGTTGGCCTTGGCGATCAGCGACTTCTTGGCCAATTTGCGTCCTCCTCTAGCGCCGGAAGGGCATGCCCAGCAGGCTCAGCAGTTCCCGTGCTTCCTCGTCGGTGTTCGCGGTCGTCACGAAGGTGACGTTCATGCCCCGCGCCTCGTCGACCTTGTCGAAATCGATCTCCGGGAAGACCGTCTGGTCCTTCAGGCCGATCGTGTAGTCGCCGCGGCCGCTCAGCCGCGCCGGCACGCCCCGGAAGTCACGGATGCGGGGCAGCGTGAAGTTGATGAAGCGATCCATGAACTCCCACATGCGGTCCCCGCGCAGGGTGACGCAGGCGCCGATGGGCATGCCCGCGCGCAGCTTGAAGTTCGAGATCGATTTGCGCGCCAGCGTCTTGACGGACTTCTGGCCGCTGATGGTCTCGAGGTCCGCCAGGGCGCCCTCGAGGGCCTTCGGGTTCTGGATCGCGCGACCCATGCCCACGTTGAGCACGATCTTGGTCGGCTTCGGGACCATCATCGGGTTGGTGTACCCGAACTTCTCCTGGAGAGCCGTCTTCACGCTCTCCTCGTAGATCCCCTGCATCCTCGGCTTCGCCATGATCAACATCCTCCTGCCTGTCCGGCTAGTTGGCGAGCATTTCGCCGCACTTCTTGCAGGTCCGCACGCGGGAACCGTCGCCGAGCACGGCCGTGCCGGTGCGCGCCGCCTTGCCGCACTTGGGGCAGATCAGCATCACGTTGGAGGCGTCCACCGGGGCCTCCTTCTCGACGATCCCGCCCTGGGGCGAACGCTGGGACTTCTTGGTGTGGCGCTTGATCATGTTGACCTTCTCCACGATCAGGCGGCCGGTGTCGGGGAACACCTTCAGGACCTCGCCCTCGAGGCCCTCGTACTCGCCGCTCAGCACCCGGACCTTGTCCTTCTTCTTGATGTGCATCACAGAACCTCCGGCGCGAGCGAGACGATCTTCATGAACTTCTTCTCGCGCAGCTCGCGCGCCACGGGGCCGAAGATGCGCGTGCCCACGGGCTCGCCGTCGGCGTTGATGATCACGGCGGCGTTCTCGCCGAAGCGGATGTAGGAGCCGTCCTTGCGGCCGATCTCCTTGCGGGTGCGGACCACGACGGCCTTCACCACGGACCCCTTCTTGACGTTGCCGTTCGGGATCGCCGACTTCACCGCGCAGACGATGATGTCGCCGACCCGGGCGTAGCGGCGATTCGTCCCGCCGAGCACGCGGAAGCACATGGCGGTCTTGGCGCCGGAGTTGTCCGCGATGTTCAGTATCGTGTATTCCTGGATCATGTCGTGTCTCCTTGGACTCTACTTCGCCCGCTCGATGATCTCGGCCACCCGCCAGCGCTTGGTCTTCGAGAAGGGGCGCGTGGCCATGAGCTTCACGACGTCGCCGATGCGGCAGTCGTTGGTCTCGTCATGGGCCGCCAGCTTCATCGACTGGTTGATGATCCGCTTGTACAGGGGATGCGGGAATCGCCGGTCGACGCGCACGACCACCGTCTTGTCCATCTTGTTGGACACGACCGTGCCGATCCGCGTGGCCCTGAGGTTCCTCTCCGTGTTCGTCATCGCAGTCTCTCCCGGGCCGCGGCTCCCGCCGCGGGCGATGGGGGCGCGGTCAGCGCCCGGACGTCTTCTCGTTGATCACCGTCTTGATGACCGCCAGCTCGCGGCGGGCGGCGCGGACCTGCAGCGGGTTGTCCAGGCGGCGCATCTTCAGCTGCATCCGCAGGTTCAACAGCTCCTCGGACTTCTCCGAGACGAGCCCCTGCAGCTCCTCGACGGACATCTCCCGCAGATCGTGGGCTTTCATCATCGCGATCACTCCCCGCGCCGGGTGACGACGCGCGTCTTGAAGGGCAGCTTGGCGGCGCCGAGGCGGAAGGCCTCCTTGGCCGACTCCAGATTCACGCCGTTGACCTCGTACAGGATCCGGCCGGGCTTGATCACGGCGACCCAGTACTCGGGGTTGCCCTTGCCCTTGCCCATGCGCGTCTCGGCGGGCTTCAGGGTGATGGGCTTGTCGGGAAAGACGCGGATCCAGACCTTGCCGACGCGCTTGATGCTGCGGGTGATCGCCACGCGCGCGGCCTCGATCTGGCGGCTCGAGGCCCAGCCGCACTCGACGGCCTGGAGCCCGTAGTCGCCGAACGCCACGGTGGCGCCGCGCAGGGCGGTGCCCCGCATGCGGCCCTTGTGCATCTTCCTGAACTTGGTCCTCTTCGGCATCAACATGACTCGTCGTCCTCTCCGGTCGGGCCGATCTGGCGGCCTCGTCCGCGGTGGCTAGGCGCGCTCCTCGTGCACCTGGGAACGCAGCTGCTCCTTGAAATCGGCCGGGAAGATCTCGCCCTTGCAGATCCACACCTTCACACCGATGGCGCCGTAGGTCGTGCGGGCCGTGGTGGTGCCGTAGTCGATGTCGGAACGCAGCGTGTGCAGGGGCACGCTGCCGTCGTGGTAGTTCTCGACGCGGGACATCTCGGAACCGCCCAGGCGACCGGCGCAGCGGATCTTGATGCCCTTGGCGCCCATGCGCATGGCCGTGGCGATGGACTTCTTCATCGCGCGGCGGAACGAGACGCGGCCCTGGAGCTGCGCGGCGACGTGCTCGGCGACCAGCGGCGCGGACAGCTCGGGCTTCTTGACCTCTTCGACGTCCAGCTTGACGTTCTTGCCGATCGTCTGCTGCAGCTCGGCGCGCAGCTCGTCGGCGCGCTTGCCCTGCCGGCCGATGACGACGCCGGGCCGGCTCGTCGAGATGATGACGTTCACCTTCTCGCGGTAGCGCTTGATCTTGATCGAGGCGATGCCGGCGCTGCCCACGCGCGCCGTCACGTAGCGCCGCAGCAGCAGGTCTTCCTGCAGCCAGTCCGCATAGCTCTTGTCGCTGAACCACGAAGAGTTCCAGTCCTTGACGATTCCCAAACGGAATCCGACCGGATGCGTTTTCTGACCCATGCTCGTCCTTTCCTGTACCGCCTGTCGGGGCGCCCCTGCGGCGCCCGTCCCTGACCCCGCCCTACTGGACGGAGGAAACCGTCACCTGGATGTGGCTGGTCCGCTTGAGGATCCGGTACGCCCGGCCCTGGGCGCGGGGGCGGATCCGCTTCATCGTCGGGCCCTCGTCGACCCGGACCTCCGAGACGATGAAGCCCGAGTTCTCGACCCTGGTCTCGGCGCCGCCGGCGACCCGGGCGTTCGCCGTCGCCGAGAGGATCGCCTTGGTGAGCAGGGGCGACGCCTTCTTCGGCGTCAGCCGCAGGATCATCAGGGCCTGATCCACGGGCTTGCCCCGCACCAGGTCGGCCACGATGCGGGCCTTCCGGGCGGAAATCCTGACAAAACGATTGACTGCACGGCCGTCCATGACACCTACCTCCGCCAGTGGCGCACTACTTCTTCTTCTTGTCCTTACTCGTGTGACCGCGGTAGGTCCGCGTCGCCGCGAACTCCCCGAGCTTGTGGCCCACCATGTTCTCCTGGACGTAGACCGGGATGAACTGCTTGCCGTTGTGGACGGCGAGCGTGTGGCCCAGGAACTCGGGCACGATCGTCGAGCGGCGCGACCAGGTCTTGACGACCCGCTTCTCACCCTTGTCGTTCATGTCGACGACCTTCTTCATGAGGTGGTCGTCGATGAAGGGACCCTTTTTGATCGAACGAGCCATGCTGCTCCCATCCTTCGTCCCGGGCCTGGCCGGCCGGAGCCGGACCGCGGTCCTGCTCTACTTCTTGCCCCGCCGCCGCACGATGAATCGGTCGGACGGCTTCTTGTGACGCGTCTTGAAGCCCTTGGTGGGCACGCCCCAGGGCGTGACCGGGTGGCGGCCGCCCGAGGTGCGGCCCTCGCCGCCGCCGTGCGGGTGGTCGACCGGGTTCATGGCCACGCCGCGCACCTTGGGGCGGCGGCCGAGCCAGCGGGTCTTGCCCGCCTTGCCGATCACGACGTTCTCGTGCTCGGAGTTGCCGACCTCGCCGATGGTGGCGTAGCAGTTGCGGTGCACCATGCGCACCTCGCCGCTGGGCAGGCGCAGGGTGACGTAGTCGCCCTCCTTGGCCAGCACCTGGGCGAACGAGCCGGCGCTGCGCACGATCTGGCCGCCGCGGCCGATCTGCAGCTCGACGTTGTGCACCAGGGTGCCCAGGGGCACGCGGTGCAGCGGCAGCGAGTTGCCCACGTTGAACGTGGCGGCCTCGCCGGCCAGCACCGTGTCGTTCACCTTCAGGCCGTTCGGCCAGAGGATGTAGCGCTTCTCGCCGTCCGCGTAGGACAGCAGGGCGATGCGGGCGCTGCGGTTCGGGTCGTACTCGACCGTCGCCACGCGCGCCGGGATGTCGCGCTTGTCGCGCTTGAAGTCGATCAGGCGGTACCGGCGCTTGTGGCCGCCGCCGCGGTGCCGGCTGGTGATGCGGCCGTTGTTGTTGCGCCCGCCCGTCTTGTTGAGGGGCTCGAGCAGCGACTTCTCGGGACGACTCGCGGTCAGCTCGCTGAAGTCGGAGACCGTGCGGAAGCGCTGTCCGGGCGTCACGGGCTTCAGTTTCTTGATGGCCATTGCTACCCCTATCGATCACGCCGCGCCGCGCGCGGCGCCCGCGCTAGACGTTGTCGAAGACGTCGATGCTGTCGCCCTCGGCGAGGGTGACCACGGCCTTTTTCCAGTCGGCGCGCTTGCCGGAGAAGCGGCCCAGCCGCTTGACCTTGCCCAGCATGTTCATGGTGCGCACGCTCTCGACCTTGACCCCGAAGAACAGCTCGACGGCCTGCTTGATCTCGTGCTTGTTGGCCGCGGGCGCGACCTGGAAGAAGTACTGGTTGTACTTCTCCCGCAGGTCGGAGCCCCGCTCCGTGATCAAGGGGCGCTGGATCACCTTGCTCAGGTCCTTCACGCTCCGAACACCTCCTCGGCACCGCTGAGCGACCCCTTGGTGAAGACCAGGTGGTCGGCCCAGAGGATGGTGTACGTGTTGAGATCGGCGTGACGCATGACGCGCACGCCCTGGATGTTCCGCAGCGACTTGAAGACGTTGCCGCCCGAATCCGGCAGCACCACCAGGGTGTGGCGGCCCTCGGCGGCGATCCCCTTGAGCAGCTTCGCCAGCTCGGCCGTGCGCGGCTTCTCCATGGCGAAGTCCTCCACCACGGCGACCCGCTCGTTGGCGGCGCGGTCGCTGAGCGCGGAGCACAGGGCCAGGCGCTTGACCTTCTTGGGCAGCTTGTAGCTGTAGTCGCGGGGGTGCGGCCCGAAGACCGTGCCGCCGCCGACGCGCAGGGGCGACTTGGCGCTGCCCGCGCGGGCGCGGCCCGTGCCCTTCTGGCGGTACAGCTTGCGGCTGGACTTGCAGACCTCGCCGCGCGTCTTGGTGTCGTGCGTGCCCTGGCGCTGGTTGGCCAGGTAGCAGCGCACGGCCTCGTAGAGGGCCTGCTTGTGCACCTCTTGCGCGAACAGCGAATCGGGAAGGTCGACCTTGCCGACCGTCTCGCCGCTGCGGTTGTACAGGTTCGCGGTTGCCATCGTTAGACCTCTGTTCCCTCGTGAGCCGGCCGGGCCGTTCAGCGGCTGACCCGGATGTACACGATCCCGTTCTTGCTGCCGGGCACGCTGCCCTTGACGAGCAGCAGGTTGCGCTCCTGGTCGACCCGGACCACCGACAGGTTCTTCTTGGTCTCCTGCTTGTTGCCGAGCTGACCCGCCATGCTCGTGTTCTTGAGCGAGCGGCCGGGCTTGGTGTGCATACCGGTCGAGCCGGACATGCGCACGTTCTTCGAGCCGTGGGAGGCGGGGCCGCGGCCCTGGTTCCAGCGCTTGATGCGCCCCTGGAACCCGAACCCGCGGGTCACGCCGGTCACGTCGACGCGGACCACGTCCGCGAACAGCGACACGTCGACCCGGTCGCCCCGCGCGTAGGCGTCGCCCTCGTCGAGGGTGAACTCGCCCACCACGCGCAGCGGGCCGCTGTCGGCCTTCGCGAAGTGGCCCTTCTGGGGGCGCGGCGCGTTCTTGGGCTTCAGCGGGCCGAAGCCGAGCTGCACGGCGTCGTACTTGTCGAGGCCCGCGGCCGTCTTGACCTGCGTCACGACGCAGGGCCCGGCCTCGATCACCGTCACCGGCACGTGCCGCCCTTCCTGGTCGAAGATGCGGGTCATGCCGAGCTTCCTGCCGATCATTCCGTTCATGGTTGCTCCCTGGCGCCTTCGCCTCAGACCTTGATCTCGACATCGACGCTGGCGGGCAGCGTCAGCTTCTTGAGGAACTCGGTCGTCTGGGGAGTCGAGTTCTCGATCTCGATGAGCCGCTTGTGCACGCGCATCTCGAACTGCTCGCGGGACTTCTTGTCCACGTGGGGCGAGCGCAGCACGCAGTAGGTCGAACGGCGCGTCGGCAGGGGCACCGGCCCCCGCACCAGGGCGCCCGTCCGCAGGGCCGTCTGCACGATCATCAGCGCCGAGCGATCCAGCACCGCGGGCTCGTAGGCCTTCAGGCGGATCTTGATCTTCTGTCTGGCCAAGTCGGTTCTCCTTGTTCTGCGATGGCTACTCCAGCATCGCCGCGCCGCGCGGCGCCTGCTCACCTGTCGCGGGCCGGGCGCGGGGCCCGGCCTTCCGTTCCCGTCCGTCTACTTCAGGATCTTGGCGACGACCCCGGCGCCCACCGTGCGGCCGCCCTCGCGGATCGCGAACCGCAGACCCTCTTCCATCGCGATCGGCGTGATCAGCTCGATCGTCATCTTGATGTTGTCGCCCGGCATCACCATCTCCACGCCCTCGGGCAGGTGCGCCGAACCCGTCACGTCCGTCGTCCGGAAGTAGAACTGCGGGCGGTAGCCGGTGAAGAACGGCGTGTGGCGGCCGCCCTCCTCCTTCGACAGGATGTAGACCTCGCACTCGAAGTCCGTGTGCGGCTTCACCGAACCCGGCTTGCACACCACCATCCCGCGCTCGATGTCTTCCTTCTTCATCCCGCGCAGCAGCAGGCCCACGTTGTCGCCGGCCATGCCCTGGTCCAGGATCTTGCGGAACATCTCCACGCCCGTGCACACCGTCGACTGCGTGTCCCGCACGCCGACCAGCTCCACCTTGTCGCCCGTGTTCACCACGCCGCGCTCGATGCGGCCCGTCGCCACCGTCCCGCGGCCCGAGATCGAGAACACGTCCTCGACCGGCATCAGGAACGGCTTGTCCAGCTCGCGCTGCGGCGTCGGCACGTAGCTCTCCAGGGCGTCGATCAGGTCGAAGATGCACTTCGCCTCGGGGCTGTCCGCGTCCCCGCTCTCCAGCGCCTTCAGCGCCGAACCCTTCACGATCGGCAGCTCGTCGCCGGGGAACTCGTACTTCGTCAGCAGCTCCCGGATCTCCAGCTCCACCAGCTCCAGAAGCTCGGGGTCGTCCACCATGTCGCACTTGTTCATGAACACCACGATGTAGGGAACGCCCACCTGGCGGGCCAGCAGGATGTGCTCGCGCGTCTGGGGCATCGGGCCGTCGGCCGCCGACACCACCAGGATCGCGCCGTCCATCTGCGCCGCACCGGTGATCATGTTCTTCACGTAGTCCGCGTGGCCCGGGCAGTCCACGTGCGCGTAGTGGCGCTTCACGCTCTGGTACTCCACGTGAGCCGTCGCGATCGTGATCCCGCGCTCGCGCTCCTCGGGAGCCTTGTCGATCTGGTCGAACGGAACGTAGTCCGCCAGGCCCTTCTTCGACAGGATCTCCGTGATCGCCGCCGTCAGCGTCGTCTTGCCGTGGTCCACGTGACCGATCGTCCCCACGTTCACGTGTTCCTTCGTCCGTTCGAACTTTGCACGAGCCATGGCTGGCTACCTCCTTCTCGACGTCGTCGGGGCGGGCCCTGTTGTCACGGGCGGTTCCAGACGCCCATGTAACGCTGCTTGATTTCCGTCGCGATCTTTTCGGGCGCCCGCTCGTAGCGGGCGAACTGCATCGTGTACGTCGCGCGTCCCTGGGTCAGCGACCTGACCTGCGTCGCGTAGCCGAACATCTCGCTGAGCGGCACCTCGGCCCGGATCACCTGGACGTCCCCGCGCGGCTCCAGATGCTGGATCTGCCCGCGCTTCGAGTTGAGGTGCCCGGTCACGTCCCCGAGGTACGCCGCCGGGACCACCACCTCGACGTCCATCACCGGTTCGAGCAGGGCCGGCCGCGCGTCCTGGGCCGCCCGGCGCAGGGCCTCGGCGCCCGCCGCCCGGAAGGCCGGCTCGCTGGAGGCGTCCTCCTCGAAGGTGCCCCCCGTCAGCCGGATCCGCAGGTCCACCAGCGGGTGGCCGGCCAGGATCCCGCTCCCGCAGGCCTGGAGGCTCGCCTCCTGCACGGCCCGCTGGAACTCCGCCGGCAACCTGTCCACCGGCACGCCGCTCGAGAAGCTCAGGCCTTCCCCGTAGGCGGCCGGTTCGACGGCCAGCCTGACGTGCGCGAACTGGACCTTGGTCCCCGCCTGGCGCTCGAGGCGGAAGTCCGCTTCCGCCGGGGCGGTGATCGTCTCGCGGTAGGCGACCTGGGGCTTGCCGACGTTGGCCCGGACCCCGAATTCCCTCTGCATCCGATCCGTGATGATCTCCAGATGCAGCTCGCCCATCCCGCTGATGATCATCTGGCCGGTCTCGGGGTCCACCTTCACCCTGAAGGTGGGGTCCTCGTCCGCCAGCCCCGCCAGCGCCTCGGTCATCTTGTCCTGATCGGCCTTCGTCTTGGGCTCGATCGCCACGAAGATGACCGGTTCCGGGAAACTCATCGCCTCGAGCAGGATCGGCCTCTCGATGGCGCAGAGCGTGTCTCCCGTGCGGATCTGCTTGAAGCCGGACACCGCCACGATGTCCCCGGTCCCGACTTCCTCCACCTCTTCACGCTTGTTGGCGTGCATCCGGTAGATCTTGCCGATCCGCTCCTTCTTGCCCGTGTTGGCGTTCAGGACGACCCCGCCCGCCTTGAGCACCCCGCTGTAGACCCGGACGTAAGCCAGCCGGGACACGAAGGGATCCGTCACGATCTTGAAGGCGATGGCGCTGAACGGCTCGTCGTCGTCCACCGCCCGGGACTCCGTCTCGGTCCCGGCCCCGCCTTCCCCGTCCTGCGTCCGCCACCCCCGCACCGGCGGCAGGTCGAGCGGCGAAGGCAGGAAATCCACCACGGCGTCGAGCAGCTTCTGGACGCCGTTGTTCTTGAACGCCGACCCGCAGAGCACCGGCACCAGGTGGGCGCCCAGGGTGGCGCGCCGCAGTCCGGCCAGGAGTTCCTCGTCCGCGGGTTCCCGCTCCTCGAGGTAGCACTCCATCATCTGCTCGTCGACCTCGGCCACCGTCTCGACCAGCTTCGCGCGGGCCTGCCGCGCCGCCGGGAGCCTCGCCGCCGGGATCTCCGCGTCCTCGAAGCTGGCGCCCAGGTCGGCCTGGTCGGGGTACCGCACCCGCATCGTCAGCAGGTCGATCACGCCCCGGAAGTCCTCGCCGCTTCCGTCCGGCAGCTGGATCGGCGCCGGCCGCGCCCCGAGCCGCTCCTTCATCATCCCCACGACCCGGTCGAAGTCCGCTCCCGGCCGGTCCATCTTGTTGACGAACGCGATGCGCGGGACCCGATACTTGTCGGCCTGCCGCCAGACCGTCTCCGACTGGGGCTCCACGCCGCCGACCGCGCAGAAGACCGCCACCGCCCCGTCCAGGACCCGCAGGCTGCGTTCCACCTCCACGGTGAAATCGACGTGCCCCGGGGTGTCGATGATGTTGACGCGGTGGTCGCGCCAGGCGCAGGTGGTCGCGGCCGCCGTGATGGTGATGCCGCGTTCCTTCTCCTGCTCCATGAAGTCCATCTGGGTCGCCCCGTCGTGGACTTCGCCGGGGATGTGCACGCGCCCGGTGTAGTAGAGGATCCGCTCGGTCGTCGTCGTCTTGCCCGCATCGATGTGGGCCATGATGCCGATGTTGCGAACCTTCTGCAGAGTCACTCGGCGCGCCACGTTCACCCCATGATGCCCGGGCCGCAAGCATTCGACTCGCACAGTCGCCCCAGAGGGGCCTGTCCGTCGTCGACTGCCCAGGTCCCGCCTCCTGCGGCGACCGTACGGGCTATTCGTTCCTGTCGCTCCGGCATTCCTAGCGAAGCGCTGTGTGGACCTGAACGAGAGGGACCATTACCAACGGCAGTGGGCGAACGCCTTGTTCGCATCAGCCATCCGGTGTGTGTCTTCGCGCTTCTTGATAGACGGTCCTTCGTTCTTGCTGGCCAGGACGAGCTCGGCAGCCAGCCGCTCGGCGAACGTGTGTTCGGGCCGGGTGCGGGCGAAGCTGATGATCCAGTGCATGGCGAGCATCTGGCGCCGGTCGGGGCGGACCTCGACGGGCACCTGGTACGTCGCGCCGCCGATGCGGCGGGACTTCACTTCCAGGCTGGGCTTGACGTTGCTCAGGGCGGCGCGGAAGACGTCCACGCCCTCCTGCCCCGTCTTCTCCTTGATCATGTCCATCGCCTCGTAGACCATCCGCTCGGCGACGCTGCGCTTGCCGTCGGACATCACGTAGTTGATGAACTTCGTCACGACGGCGTCCCCGTACCGGTGGTCCGGGGTGATGTGGCGTCGTTCGGGTCGTCTGCGCCTGGCCATGTTGCTGACTACTCCTTGGCGGGACCCGCGGCCCCGCATCCGCCGACCCTGTGGGTCAGGACTTCACCTTGGGGCGCTTGGCGCCGTACTTCGAGCGGCCCTGCCGGCGGGCCTCCACGCTGGAGGCGTCCTGGGTGCCGCGCACGATGTGGTAGCGGACGCCGGGCAGGTCCTTGACGCGACCGCCGCGCACCAGCACGATGCTGTGCTCCTGCAGGTTGTGGCCCTCGCCGCCGATGTAGGCGGTGACCTCGATGCCGTTGGTCAGGCGCACGCGGGCGATCTTGCGCAGGGCCGAGTTGGGCTTCTTCGGCGTCTGGGTGTAGACGCGGGTGCAGACGCCCTTGCGCTGGGGGCAACCCTGCAGCGCCGGGCTCTTGCTCTTGACGAGCACCTGCTGGCGGCCTTTGCGCACGAGCTGATTCAGGGTCGGCAATTCTCGTCTCCCTCGTCGCCGGTCGGGCGCCCACGGGCGTCGTTCCGGGCAAAATCAAGGCCGTGGGGGCACACCGCCCCTTCGGCACAGAACGGAAAGGTTATAACCCGGCGCGACCTTTGTCAAGCGATCCCGCAGGTTTTTCCCTCACTTGCGCGATCCGCCGGCCTCCCGGCGGGCCCGCGGGGCGACCACGGGGCGACCTGGGGCCGCACCGGGGTCGCTCCGGGACCTCAGTCGAGCAGCAGCTCGGCCGCGTCCGAGTCGTCGTCCGGCTCGTCGAATTCCTCAACCGGTTGCTGCGCAGCGAGTTCCAGGGCGTGATGGGCGTCCTGGATGCGCCGGTCCTCGCCCTCGAACGCGGGGTCTTCCACGGCCAGGGACTTGTACTTGAGCTGGCCCGTCCCGGCCGAGATCAGGTGCCCCATGATCACGTTTTCCTTGAGGCTCCGCAGCTCGTCGCGCTTGCTCTTGGTGGCCGCGTCGGTCAGCACGCGGGTCGTCTCCTGGAAGCTGGCGGCGCTGATGAAGCTGTCGGTGCTCAGGCTGGCCTTGGTGATGCCCAGCAGCAGCGGCTCCGAGGTCGCCGGCTCCAGCAGGGGCTCGCCCCGCTCCCGCAGCAGCATGTTGCGCCGGACGATGTCCTCGTTGGCGTCCTCGAGCTCCTGGCGCAGCACCTGCTCGCCCTCGAGGTAGTCGCTGTCGCCCGGGGTCAGGATGACGACCTTCTGCAGCATGCGCGAGACCACGACCTCGATGTGCTTGTCGTTGATCTTCACGCCCTGCAGGCGGTAGACCTCCTGGATCGCGTTGACCAGGTAGGTCTGGACCTCCTTGACGCCCTTGACCGCCAGGATGTCCATCGGGTTGATCGGGCCTTCGGTCAGGCGGTCGCCGGCCAGCACGCGCTCGCCCTCGTAGGTGCGGACGTGCTTGCCGTGCGGGATCAGGTACTCGCGCTCCTCGCCCTCGCCGGAGACGACGATGCGGCGCAGGCCGCGCGTGGTGCCCTTGAACTGGACCGTGCCGTCGATCTCGGTGACCACGGCGCAGTCGCGGGGCCGCCGGGCCTCGAACAGCTCGGCGACGCGGGGCAGGCCGCCCGTGATGTCGCCGGTCTGGGAGACCTCGCGGGGGATCTTGACCAGCTTGTCGCCGATCTTGACCTCCTGCCCGTCCTCGGCCAGCAGGAAGGCGCCGGTGGGCAGGATGTACTCCGCGAGCTTCTTGCCGGTCTTGGCCGACACGATGCGGATGGTCGGGTGCAGCGACTTGTCCTGGGGCTCCTTGATGACCGGCTGCTTCATGCGGGTCTTCTCGTCCAGCTCCACGGCCAGCGACTGCCCGTCGATGATGTCCACGTAGGACACGACGCCGACCTTCTCCGAGAGGATGAAGTCCGAGTAGGGGTCCCACTCGAAGAGCGCCTCGCCCTGCTTGACCTTCTGGCCGTCCTTGACCAGGACCTTGGCGCCGTAGGGCAGCGTCATGTGGCTGCGCGTGACGCCCGAGTCCAGGACCAGGTTCATCTCGCCCTTGCGGCTGATGGCGATGCGGTCGCCGTCGGCGTCGACCACGAGCTCGCAGTTGACGAAGACGATCTTGCCGTTGGCCGCCGCGGTCTTGATGTTCTGCTCGGCGATGCGCGAGGCGGTGCCGCCGATGTGGAAGGTCCGCAGCGTCAGCTGCGTGCCGGGCTCGCCGATCGACTGGGCCGCCATGACGCCGACGGGCTCGCCGATGTCGACCAGCTTGTTCTCGGCCAGGTTGTGCCCGTAGCAGAGGGCGCAGACGCCCCGCTTGGCGCGGCAGGTCAGGATCGAGCGGATCTTCAGGTTCTCGACGCCGGCCTCCTCGATGCGCTCGGACATCTCGGCCGAGAGCAGTTCGCCGGCCTCGCAGATGAAGTCGCCCTTCTCGTCGACGATGTCCTCGGCGACGGTGCGGCCCACGATGCGGTCGCGCAGCGGCTCGATCGTCTTCTCGCCCTCCTTCAGGGCCGAGATCTCGATCCCCAGCAGCGTGCCGCAGTCGTGCTCGGCGATGACGATGTCCTGGGACACGTCGACCAGGCGGCGGGTCAGGTAGCCGGCGTCGGCCGTCTTGAGCGCCGTGTCGGCGAGGCCCTTGCGCGCGCCGTGGGTGGAGATGAAGTACTCCAGCACCGACAGCCCCTCGCGGAAGTTCGAGATGATGGGCTGCTCGATGATCTCGCCGAAGCCGCCGGTCACCTTCTTCTGGGGCTTGGCCATCAGGCCGCGCATGCCGGCCAGCTGCTTGATCTGGTCGGCCGAGCCGCGGGCGCCCGAGGCGTTCATCATGTAGACCGGGTTGAAGCCCTGGTCGTCGTTCTTCAGGTTGTCGAACATGCGGTCGCGGACCTCGTCGGACACCTGGGTCCAGAGGTCGATGACCTTGTTGTAGCGCTCGCGGTTGGTGATGATGCCCTTGCGGTGCTGGCTGACGATCTCGTCGACGCGCCGCTGGGCCGCGGCGATGATCTCCTTCTTGGCGTCGGGGATCAGGATGTCGTCGATGCCGATCGTGATGCCCGCCTCGGTCGCGTGGTGGAAGCCCAGCTGCTTGAGGCGGTCCAGGAACTGCATGCAGCCGGTGGCGCCGTAGCGCTGGTGGACGTCGCCCACCAGGGCGGCCAGGGCCTTCTTGTTGAAGGCCTGGTTCGTCCAGGTCATGCCCTCGGGCAGGATCTGGTTGAACAGCAGGCGGCCGATGGTCGTCTCGCGGATCTCGCGGACGCCGGCGGCGTCCGTGAAGCGGATCCGGATCAGGGCGTGCTTGTCGATCAGGCCGGCCCGGAACGCGGCCTCCGCGTCCTCCGGGCTGGCGAAGACCTTGCCGCTGCCCTTGGCGCCGGGGCGCTCCTGGGTCAGGTAGTAGCAGCCCAGCACCATGTCCTGCGAGGGCGTGGCGATGGGGGTGCCGCTGGCCGGGGACAGGATGTTGTTCGGCGAGAGCATCAGCAGGCGCGCCTCGAGCTGGGCCTCGTAGCCCAGCGGCACGTGCACGGCCATCTGGTCGCCGTCGAAGTCGGCGTTGAAGGCGGCGCAGACCAGCGGGTGGATGCGGATGGCCTTGCCCTCGACCAGCACCGGCTCGAAGGCCTGGATGCCCAGGCGGTGCAGGGTCGGCGCGCGGTTCAGCAGCACCGGGTGGTCCTTGATGATCTCCTCGAGGATGTCCCAGACCTCCGGGCGCTCCTGCTCGACGAGCTTCTTGGCGCTCTTGACGGTCTGGACGTACCCCTCCTCCTCCAGCTTGCGGATGATGAAGGGCTTGAACAGCTCCAGGGCCATGGTCTTGGGCAGGCCGCACTGGTAGAGCTTCAGCTCGGGGCCGACCACGATCACCGAGCGGCCGGAGTAGTCGACGCGCTTGCCCAGCAGGTTCTGGCGGAAGCGGCCCTTCTTGCCCTTGAGCATGTCGCTGAGCGACTTCAGCGGCCGGTTGCCCTGGCCCTTGACGGCGCGCGAGCGGCGGCCGTTGTCGAACAGGGCGTCGACGGCCTCCTGCAGCATGCGCTTCTCGTTGCGCAGGATGACGCCGGGCGCCTTGATCTCGATCAGCTTCTTGAGCCGGTTGTTCCGGTTGATGACGCGCCGGTACAGGTCGTTAAGGTCGCTGGTCGCGAACCGGCCGCCGTCCAGGGGCACCAGCGGCCGCAGGTCGGGCGGCAGCACCGGGATGCAGTCCAGGATCATCCACTCCGGCTTGTTGCCGGAGCCGCGGAACGACTCGAGGATCTTCAGCCGCTTCAGGACCGACTTCTTGCGCTGGACCGAGGTCTCGGTCTTCGCCTGCGCGCGCAGCTCGGTGGCCAGCTGCTCGAGCTTGAGCGACTTGAGCAGGGTGCGCACGGCCTCGGCGCCCATCTCCAGCTCGGCCACCCAGTCGGGGTGCTCCTCCTTGAGGTCCCACCACTCCTCTTCGCTGACGATGTCGCCCTGGCGCAGGTCGGTGTTGCCCGGGTTCATCACCACGTAGGACTCGTAGTAGAGCACCCGCTCGAGGTCCTTGAGCTTCATGTCCAGCATGTGGCCGATGCGGCTGGGCAGGCCCTTGAAGAACCAGATGTGCGCGATGGGCACGGCCAGCTCGATGTGGCCGAGCCGGTCGCGGCGCACCTTGCTCTGGGTGACCTCGACGCCGCACTTGTCGCAGACGATGCCGCGGAAGCGGATCCGCTTGTACTTGCCGCAGTTGCACTCCCAGTCCTTCACGGGACCGAAGATGCGCTCGCAGAACAGGCCGTCCTTCTCGGGCTTGAACGTCCGGTAGTTGATGGTCTCCGGCTTGGTGACCTCGCCGTAGCTCCACTCCCGGATGGTATCCGGCGACGCCAACTGGATGAGGATCGAGTTGGCCTCGTTGTTCGGCTCGTGATCTTCCGTGGTCTTCAGACCCAGCATCTGCAACCTCCTCGCGGACCCGTCGGGATCAGCGGTTTGGACTCAACTGAGGGGCCTCTTCGAGGCGCACGTCCAGGCACAGGCTCTTGAGCTCCTTCATCAGCACGTTGAAGGACTCGGGGATGCCGGGCTCGGGCGGGTTCTCACCCTTGACGATCGCCTCGTAGACCTTCGAGCGGCCGGTCACGTCGTCCGACTTGACCGTCAGCATCTCCTGGAGGCAGTTGGCGGCGCCGTAGGCCTCCAGGGCCCAGACCTCCATCTCGCCGAAGCGCTGGCCGCCGAACTGGGCCTTGCCGCCCAGGGGCTGCTGCGTGACGAGGGAGTACGGGCCGATCGACCGCGCGTGGATCTTCTCCTCCACCAGGTGGTGGAGCTTCAGCATGTAGATCGTGCCGACGGTGACTTCCTTGTCGAAGGTCTCGCCGTTGCGGCCGTCGATCAGCGGGGTCTTGCCGCTGCGGGGCAGCCCGGCGGACTCCAGGGCGTTCTTGATCTCCTCGATCGTGGCGCCGTCGAAGACCGGGGTCTGGACGCGCAGGCCCAGGCGGCTGGCGGCCCAGCCGAGGTGGGTCTCGAGGATCTGCCCGAGGTTCATGCGGCTCGGCACGCCCAGCGGGTTCAGCACGATGTCGACCGGCGTGCCGTCGGCGAGGTGGGGCATGTCCTCCTCGGCGAGGATCTTCGAGACGACGCCCTTGTTGCCGTGGCGGCCGGCCATCTTGTCGCCGACGTTCAGCTTGCGCCGGCGCGCGACGTAGACCTTCACCAGCTTGACCACGCCCGGGGGCAGCTCGTCGCCGCGCTGGACGCGCTCGCACTGCTTCTCGTACTCGACGTCGATGCGGTCCAGCTCGCGGTAGGCCGAGTCGAACACGTCGCGCAGGCGCTGGTCGACCTTGGCGTCCTTGACCAGGGGCAGGCCCCAGTGGACGGCCGCGAGGTCCAGCTCCTCGAGGACCTTGGCGGTGAACTTGCGGCCCGCCTTGACCAGGACCTCGCCCGTGTTGGCGTCGATCACGTGGTGCGCGATCTGGCCGTCGAACAGCTCGCCGAGGCGCTCGGAGCGCAGGTACTCCACCAGCTCGCGCTTGCGGTCGCGGTCGCGCCGCAGGGCGTCGAGCTTGCGCTTCTCGTCCTTCTTGGAGCGGTCGACCTTGTCCTGGCGCGAGAACACGTTGATCCCGACCACGACGCCGTCCATGCCCGGGGGCGCCTTGAGCGAGGCGTCCTTCACGTCGCCGGCCTTCTCGCCGAAGATCGCGCGCAGGAGCTTCTCCTCCGGGGACAGCTCGGTCTCGCCCTTGGGCGTGACCTTGCCGACCAGGATGTCGCCGGCCTTGACCTGGGCGCCGATGTAGATGACGCCCATCTCGTCGAGGTTGCGCAGCGCCTCCTCGCCCACGTTGGGGATCTCGCGCGTGACCTCCTCGACGCCGCGCTTGGTGTCGCGGACCTGCAGCTCGAACTCCTCGATGTGCAGGGAGGTGAAGACGTCGTCCTTGACCATCTTCTCGGAGACCAGGATGGCGTCCTCGAAGTTGTAGCCGCCCCAGGGCATGAAGGCCACCAGCAGGTTGCGGCCCAGGGCCAGCTCGCCGTTCTCGGTGCTCGGGCCGTCGGCCAGCACGTCGCCGCGCTTGATCTTCTGGCCCGGCTTGACCAGGGGCTTCTGGTTGTAGCAGGTGTCCTGGTTGCTGCGGCGGAACTTCTTCAGCTTGTACTCCACGATGCCGCTGGCGTCGAAGAAGCTCTTGGCCTGGATGCGGTCCGGGTGCTCGTACTTGATGGTGATGCCGTCGGCGGTCACGCGCTCCACCACGCCGTTGTCCAGGGCGGTGATCACGGCGCCGGTGTCGATGGCGATCTTCTTCTCCATGCCGGTGCCGACCACCGGGGCCGCGGCCCGCAGCAGGGGCACCGCCTGGCGCTGCATGTTGCAGCCCATCAGCGCGCGGTTGGCGTCGTCGTGCTCGAGGAAGGGGATCAGGGACGCCGCCGCCGACACGATCTGCTTCGGCGACACGTCCATGTACTCCACCTCCTTGGGCGGGACCACGGGGTACTCGCCGCGGCGGCGGGACAGCACGCTCTTGTTGACGAAGCGGCCCTTCTCGTCGAGGGGCGCGTTCGCCTGCGCGATGGTGTACTTGTCCTCTTCGTCCGCCGTCAGGTAGATCGTCTTGCGCTCGACGACGCCGTCGACCGCCTTGCGGTAGGGCGTCTCGATGAAGCCGAAGCTGTTGATCCGGGCGTGCGTCGCCAGGCTCGAGATCAGGCCGATGTTCGGGCCTTCCGGCGTCTCGATCGGGCACATGCGGCCGTAGTGCGTGTAGTGCACGTCGCGGACCTCGAAGCCCGCGCGGTCGCGGTGCAGGCCGCCCGGCCCCAGCGCCGACAGGCGGCGCTTGTGCGTCAGCTCGCTCAGCGGGTTGGTCTGGTCCATGAACTGGCTGAGCTGGCTGCTGCCGAAGAAGGACTGGATCACGGCCGACACGGTGCGGGCGTTGACCAGGTCCACCGGCGTGATGGTCTTCTCCTTGTCGGAGAGGTTCATCCGCTCCTTGATGATGCGCGCCATGCGCGACAGGCCCACCGAGAACTGGTTGGCCAGCAGCTCGCCGACCGAGCGCACGCGGCGGTTGCCGAAGTGGTCGATGTCGTCCACGTCGCTGCGGCCCAGGAACAGGCCCACCATCTCGTGGATGATGGCCAGGAAGTCCGCCGGGGTCAGCGTGGTGGTCGACGGCGGCACCGTCAGCTTCAGCCGGTGGTTCAGCTTGTAGCGGCCCACCTCGGCCAGGTCGTAGCGCTTCTCGTGGAAGAACAGGCGCTCGAACAGCACCCGCGCGACCTCCTCGTTCGGGGGGTCGCCGGGGCGCAGCAGCTGGTAGAAGCGGCGCAGGGCCTCGTCCTGGTTCGTCGTCGGGTCCTTGCGCAGGGTGTTCAGGATCAGGCTCGGCTCGTTGAGCGTGACCTGGCCCTCGGAGATGACGGCCATCTCGCCGGAGGCCTGGGCGAGGATGGTCTCGAGCAGCAGGGGGTCGACGACCTGGCCGGCCTGGGCCAGGCGCTCGCCGGTCTCGCCGCTGTAGACGTCCTTGGCGAGGATGCGGCCCTCGAGCGTGTCGGCGCGCTTGGTGCCCTTGCGCGGCACGTTGAAGGTCTCGATCTCGTGGAACAGCGGGATGATGTCCTCGTTGGTGCTGAAGCCCAGCGCCCGCAGGAGCATCGTCACCGGCTGCTTGCGCTTGCGGTCGATGTGCACGAACAGCATGTCGTTGATGTCGGTGCTGAACTCGACCCACGAGCCGCGGTACGGGATGATGCGCGACTTGTACAGCTTGCGGCCGTTCGGGTGGTACTCGTCGCTGAAGAACACGCCCGGCGAGCGGTGCAGCTGGCTGACGATCACGCGCTCGGCGCCGTTGATGATGAAGGTCCCCTTGTCGGTGATCAGCGGCAGCTCGCCCAGGTAGACCTCGGACTCCTGGATGTCGCGGATCTGCAGTTCCTCGTTCTGGTTGTTCTCGTCCTCGTCCTTCACCACCAGCTGCATCTTGACCTTCAGCGGCGCGGCGAAGGTCAGCCCCCGCTCCTGGCACTCCTCGATGCCGTACTTCGGCTCGCCCAGGGCGTAGCTCCGGTACTCCACGGTCAGGTGGCCCCGCGTGGACTCGATGGGGAAGATCGACTGGAACACGGCCTCCAGGCCGCTGCTCTTGCGCTTGTCCAGCGCCAGGCCCGTCTGCAGGAAGTCGTTGTACGACTCCAGCTGGACGGCGAGGAGATTCGGCATCTCGTCGTCGTGGCTCAGCTTGGAGTAGTTGACGCGGCCGGTGAACTTGTCGACGGAGGTATTGCTTGCCACGGGTCGTCACCTCGCCAGGGGGGGTACCGTTCATGCCGGGCGCCGCGGTCGGCGCGCCGGACGATCTCCCCCCGCCCGGCGCGGCCGGGCGGGGGGACGTGCGGGACGCGCGGCTTACTTCAGGTCGATGATCGCGCCGGCCTCTTCGAGCTTGGCCTTGATCTGCTCGGCCTCGGCCTTGGAAACGCCTTCCTTCACGGCCGAAGGGGCGCCCTCGACGAGGTCCTTGGCCTCCTTGAGGCCCAGGCCGGTGATGGCCCGGACTTCCTTGATGACCTGGATCTTCTTGTCGCCCGCGCCGGTGAGCATGACGGTGAACTCGTCCTTCTCCTCGACGACGGCCGCGGCGGCCGGGGCGGCCATCATGGCCATGGGGGCGGCGGCGCTCACGCCGAACTTCTCCTCCATCGCCTTGACCAGGTCGGCGGCCTCGAGGACCGTCATGGACTCGATCATCTCCAGGACCTTCTGGCCGTTCGCGCTCAGCTTGATCTCCGACATCTCTCTCTCCTTGTTCCGCGGCGCCGCAAGCGCCGTCGTGTCTGGTTGAAACCCGTCTGGGCAACGGACGCGTCAGGCCGCCTTCTGCTTGGCGACCGCGTCGACGGCCCTCACCACGGCGCTCATGACGCCGTTGAGGGTGCCGGCGATCCCCGTCAGCGGGGCGTTGATGCTGCCCATCATCTGCGCATACAGTTCATCCCGGCTCGGGACCTTGCTCAGCGCCTCGACCTGTCCGGCGGTCAGGAACCCGCCGTCCACGTAGCCGCCGCGGATCTTCAGCTTGTCGACGTCCTTGGCGAAGTCGACAACGATCTTGGCGGGATCGATCTGGCTCTCGGCGCTGATGATCAGGGCCATGGGGCCGGTGAGGTGCTCCTTGAGCACCGTGACGTTCGCCTGGTCGGCGGCGATCTTCGCGAGGCGGTTCTTCACCACGCGGCAGACGACGTTCTTCGCGCGGCACTTGACGCGGAAGTCGGTCATCTGGGCCACGGACATCCCCTGGTAGTCGGCGAGCACGACGCTCTTGGCCGACTGGAGATGCGCCGTGATCGCCTGGACCTCGGCTGCCTTCTCGGGACGTGCCATCGAGGCACCCTCCTTCGGTGACGCTCCGCCCGGGGCGGAGCGGCCTGCTCAATTGCTAATGGCTCATCGCCGCGAGCTCGATGCGGATCCCCGGCGTCTGGGTCCCCGAAACGAAGACCGAGCCGACGTAGGGCCCCTTCAGCGACGCGGGCTTGGCGCGGACCAGCTCCGTGAACAGCGCCGTGGCGTTCTCCAGCAGGGCTTCCGGCGCGAAGGACCGCTTGCCGATGCCGCAGTGGATGATGCCCGCCTTGTCGACGCGGTACTCCACGCGGCCGGCCTTGGCCTCGCGCACCGCCTTGCCGATGTCCATGGTCACGGTGCCGACCTTGGGGTTCGGCATCAGACCGCGGGGTCCCAGCACGCGGCCGCGCTTGCCGAGCTCGCCCATCATGTCGGGGGTGGCGATGATGACGTCGGTATCCGTCCACCCCTTGTCGATCATGGCGAGATAGTCGTCGGCGCCGACCATGTCGGCACCGGCCGCCTTGGCCTCGGCTTCCTTCGGGCCGCGGGTGATCACGAGCACGCGCACGTCCTTGCCGGTCCCCCGGGGAAGCACGACGGTGCCGCGGACCATCTGGTCCGCGTGGCGGGGGTTGACGTTGAGCCTGACGGCCACGTCGACCGACTCGTCGAACTTCGACTTGGGCATCCGGTCCAGGAGGGCGAAGGCCTCGGCCAGGCTGTAGCTCCTGGTCCGGTCGACCTGCTCCTTGGCGTTGCGCCACTTCTTGCCGTGTTTCATTCCGATGACTCCCTGTGACTGTGATGGGTCGAAGGGGCTTGCGCCTCCTGCTTCTCCGGTGCCGGCGGCCCGAGGCCCCGGCGCCGTGTCTTCCCAGTCACGGGACGGAAGGCTCTAGCGAACCTCCAGCCCCATGCTGCGAGCGGTGCCGGCGATGGTCTTCATCGCCGCCTCGATCGACGCCGCGTTCAGGTCCACCATCTTCATCTCCGCGATCTCGCGGATCTGCTGGGGGGTGACCCGGCCGCAGGTCGACTTGCTCGGCTCTTTGCTGCCGGACTCGATGCCGGCGGCTTTCTTGAGCAGGACGGAAGCAGGAGGAGTCTTGGTGATGAACGAGAAGCTCCGGTCCTGATAGACGGTGATGACCGCGGGGATCACCAGGCCCATCTGTTCCTTCGTCCTCTCGTTGAACGCCTTGCAGAACTCCATGATGCTGACACCATGCTGACCGAGGGCCGGTCCCACCGGGGGGGCGGGATTGGCCTTGCCGGCCTGGATCTGCAACTTGACCTGTGCGAGGACTTTCTTAGCCATTCGCTGCTCCTACTGCGTGTCTCGGACTGCATTCGGGAGGTCCGCCGCCGCTGCGACGGTATCGCGCCGTCCACAGGCGCACCACTTGCGCCGCCGGGCCTCCGCTCGCTGTATGCGCCCTGCGGGGGTGAGAGAAACCCCCTCGGGCCGGTTCCGACGCGCCAGACTCGCGGGTGCGGAACCGATCGAGATCGGCCGGGTCAGACGTCCTTCACCTGAAGGAAGTCCAGCTCGACCGGTGTCTCCGAACCGAAAATCGAGATCATGACCTTGAGCTTGCCCTTGTCGTGGTTGATCTCGTTGACCACGCCGATCCAGTCGGTGAACGGGCCGTCGATCACCTGCACGCTGTCGCCCACCTGGTAGGGGATCTCCAGCAGCGTGCCGGCCTCCTCCGACTTCGTCATGCGGCCGAGGATGCGGTCGACCTCGTCGGAGTCGATCGGCTGCGGCCGCAGCTGCGTCCCGCCGATGAAGCGGGTCACGCCGGGGATGGAATTGATGAAGTGCTGGGTCTCCTTGGTCATGATCATCTCGACCAGCACGTAGCTCGGGAAGAACTTGCGCTTCGTGGTCGAGCGCTTGCCGTTCTTCATCTCGGTGACGTCCTGCGTGGCGACCAGCACCTCGCCGAACAGGTCCTCGAACTCGTTGGCCTTGATCGCCGTCTCGATGTTGCGCTTGACCTTGTTCTCGTGCCCCGTGTTCGCGTGGATCACGTACCAGCGCATGCCCCGGCGGCGCTTCTCCTCCTCGGGGAGGCGGCCGGCGGCGGGCGCGGGGGCGGCGGCGGGCGCTTCCGCGGGCGCTTCCGCGGGCGACTCCGCGGGCGCCTCCTCCACGGGCGCCTCGACAGGCGTGGCCGCCTCGTCGCCGAAGGCGAACAGGTCGGCGCCGTGCAGCGGCGCCTCCGCGGCGGCGGCGGCGGGGTGATCGCCGTCCAGGCCCTTGAACAGCGGCTCGTCGCGCAGGTCCTTGGCGTCGTCTGACACGATCGTTCCTCCGTCCGCGGCGAGCGGACTCGTCCTGCAGGGATGAAAGACAAAGAAACACCCGGACCGGTAACACCTACCGGCGGGCCGTCCCGTCAGCCTCGCGATCCGTTCCGCGGCGCTCCTCGCTAACTCGGAGGCGCCGGCTACGTCATCAGGATGAGCTGCTTCTGGATGAAGCTCAGCACCCGATCGACGACGAAGATGAAGACCGTGACCACCGCGACCGTGGCCAGCACGACCATGGTGGACTCGCGCAGCTCGCGCCACGTGGGCCAGGAGACGCGCTTCATCTCCTGGCCGGTCTCCCGCATGTACAGCGTCAGCTTGTTGAACATCCCGTTTTCCCCTTGACGGTCAGGCTGGCAGGGGCGGCAGGATTCGAACCCGCGACCCTCGGTTTTGGAGACCGATGCTCTACCAGCTGAGCTACACCCCTGCCTGGACCGTTCTCGCGTCTAGCGCGTTTCCTTGTGCGGCGTATGCTTGTCGCACCGCGGGCAGTACTTCTTGTACTCCACCCGATCGGGATGCAGGCGCTTGTTCTTCTTCGTGGTGTAGTTCCTCATCTTGCACGTGTTGCAGGAGAGGATCACCAGGTCCCTGGGCATGATCGCACCTCTCGACTAGCCGCGGCCCTGTCGCCGCCGGCGCCGTTGCTGGACTACTTCAGGACCGTCACTTCAGGATCTTGGCGACGACCCCGGCGCCGACCGTGCGGCCGCCCTCGCGGATCGCGAACCGCAGACCCTCTTCCATCGCGATCGGCGTGATCAGCTCGATCGTCATCTTGATGTTGTCGCCCGGCATCACCATCTCCACGCCCTCGGGCAGGTGCGCCGAACCCGTCACGTCCGTCGTCCGGAAGTAGAACTGCGGGCGGTAGCCGGTGAAGAACGGCGTGTGGCGGCCGCCCTCCTCCTTCGACAGGATGTAGACCTCGCACTCGAAGTCCGTGTGCGGCTTCACCGAACCCGGCTTGCACACCACCATCCCGCGCTCGATGTCTTCCTTCTTCATCCCGCGCAGCAGCAGGCCCACGTTGTCGCCGGCCATGCCCTGGTCCAGGATCTTGCGGAACATCTCCACGCCCGTGCACACCGTCGACTGCGTGTCGCGAACGCCCACCAGCTCCACCTTGTCGCCCGTGTTCACCACGCCGCGCTCGATGCGGCCCGTCGCCACCGTCCCGCGGCCCGAGATCGAGAACACGTCCTCGACCGGCATCAGGAACGGCTTGTCCAGCTCGCGCTGCGGCGTCGGCACGTAGCTCTCCAGGGCGTCGATCAGGTCGAAGATGCACTTCGCCTCGGGGCTGTCCGCGTCCCCGCTCTCCAGCGCCTTCAGCGCCGAACCCTTCACGATCGGCAGCTCGTCGCCGGGGAACTCGTACTTCGTCAGCAGCTCCCGGATCTCCAGCTCCACCAGCTCCAGAAGCTCGGGGTCGTCCACCATGTCGCACTTGTTCATGAACACCACGATGTAGGGAACGCCCACCTGGCGGGCCAGCAGGATGTGCTCGCGCGTCTGCGGCATCGGGCCGTCGGCCGCCGACACCACCAGGATCGCGCCGTCCATCTGCGCCGCGCCGGTGATCATGTTCTTCACGTAGTCCGCGTGGCCCGGGCAGTCCACGTGAGCGTAGTGGCGCTTCACGCTCTGGTACTCCACGTGGGCCGTCGCGATCGTGATCCCGCGCTCGCGCTCCTCCGGGGCCTTGTCGATCTGGTCGAACGGAACGTAGTCCGCCAGGCCCTTCTTCGACAGGATCTCCGTGATCGCCGCCGTCAGCGTCGTCTTGCCGTGGTCCACGTGACCGATCGTCCCCACGTTCACGTGTTCCTTCGTCCGTTCGAACTTTGCGCGAGCCATCAGTGGCATCCTCCTGAAGCGGCATGAATCATCCAGGCACCCGTCGGACACGAGCCCTGACCCAGTTTCCGAAGCTGCAAAGGTTCACGTCCAAGAAACCGAGATGCAGGATGGAGCCCACGAGCAGACTCGAACTGCTGACCGCTTGCTTACCATGCAAGTGCTCTACCGGCTGAGCTACGTGGGCCCGGTTCCTGTCATCGCGCCGGCAGGGCCGGCAGGCAGATCCGTCTGTCTGGAGCGGGAAACGGGATTCGAACCCGCGACCCTCAGCTTGGAAGGCTGATGCTCTACCAACTGAGCTACTCCCGCCCCGAGATTCCGATCGATGCCCCGATCGATCCGGGTCGATGACGACCGCGCGGGCGAGATCCGTCGCGCCTGCGTTCCGCATGTATCTACTGGTGGCGGGGGATGGATTCGAACCATCGAAGGCATCCGCCGACAGATTTACAGTCTGTTCCCTTTGACCGCTCGGGAACCCCGCCACTCGAACGCTGATACCAGGCGAGCTGGAGCTGGCGAGAGGACTTGAACCCCCAACCCCCTCATTACAAGTGAGGAGCTCTACCAGTTGAGCTACGCCAGCCCGTTCCCGGACACAGGACGACGAAAGACAGCCGGATGGCCGGCCGTCCCTTCGCGACCCCGGTTTCGACGGGCCCCGCAATATACAGGCTGAAATCCGCAAGTGTCAAGGATAAAAGCGTCTCAATCGGCGCCGGCCGCCGCCGGGCGCACCGCGGAACCCCCCGGGCCGTCCTCGACCGTGAAACCGAGCTCGGCGATCTTAGCCCGCAGGCCGTCGGCCGCCGCCCAGTCCCGGCGGGCCCGGGCGGCGTCCCGCTCGGCGGCCAGGTCCAGGACCGCCTGCGGCACGACCGGCTCGGCGACCGCCGTCAGGCCGGCCAGGCCGTCGCGGTGCAGGCCCAGGATCGCGTCCGCCTCCCCGAACAGGGCCCAGGCCTCGTCCAGGGGGCCGGCGTCGAGCAGTTCCGCGCCCGCGGCGGCATCGTACTGGTTCAGATCCCGGACCAGGCCGAACAGGGCCCCGATCGCCCCGGCGGAGTTGAAATCGTCGTCCATGGCGGCGAAGAAGCGCCGGCGGTGCTCGCGGACCGCCTTGGCCAGGGCCTCCCCGGGGCCGGAAAGCAGACCCTCGGGCACCGGCGCGGCCCCCGAGGCGCGCCGCTCGGCCAGGCGCCGCACCCCGCGGCGCAGGCGCTCGTAGGCGGCGCCGGCCTCGCGCAGGCGCTCCTCGCCGTAGTCGATCTGGCTGCGGAAGTGGGCGTTGAGCAGGAAGAAGCGGATCACCTCGGCCGGGAACTGGGCCAGCACGTCCCCCATGGCGAAGAAGTTGCCGTCGGACTTGGACATCTTCTTGTCGCCCAGGAACAGCAACCCGTTGTGCAGCCAGAAGTTGACATATTTTTGGCCGGTCCCGCAGCAGCTCTGGGCGCACTCGTTCTCGTGGTGGGGGAACAGCAGGTCGCGCCCGCCGCCGTGGAAGTCGAAGTGCGGCCCGAGGTACTTGGTGGCCATGACCGAGCACTCGATGTGCCAGCCCGGCCGCCCCCGGCCCCAGGGGGAGTCCCAGCCGGGTTCGCCGGCGGCGGCCGACTTCCAGAGGGCGAAGTCCAGGGGGTCCTGCTTGGCCTCGCCGACCTCGATGCGCACGCCGCTGCGCATGTCGTCGACGTGGCGGCCGGACAGGAAGCCGTACTCGTCCCAGCTGCGCACCCGGAAGTACACGTCCCCGCCGGAGGCGTAGGCGTGGTCCTTGGCGACCAGGCCGGCGATGAAGGCCACGATCTCGGGGATGTGGTCGGTGACCAGCGGGTAGAGGTGCGCCGGCCGGATGTTCAGGTCCTCGGCGTACCGGTGGTAGAGGTCGATGTTGCGCTGCGAGACGACCCGGAAATCGACGCCCTCCTGCGCGGCCTTCACGATGATCTTGTCGTCGATGTCGGTGAAGTTCTGGACGTGGGTCACCGCGTAGCCGAGGTGCTCGAGGTAGCGGCGGATCATGTCGCAGGCCACGAAGGCGAACATGTGCCCCACGTGCGGCTTGTCCTGGACGGTCATGCCGCAGACGTACATGCCGACCTTGCCCGGCCGGATGGGCTCGAACAGGCGGCGGGTCCGCGTGACGTGGTCGTAGACGTGCAGGGCCATCTCGGTCGCTCCTCGGGCGGGGGGTCGGTTCAGCGCTCCGGGCCGCGCCGGGCGCCGTCGCGGCAGAGATCGTCCACCAGGTCGGCGAAGGCGATGCCGACCGCGGCGGCGGCCTTGGGCACCAGGCTGGTGTCGGTCATGCCGGGGATGGTGTTCACCTCGAGGCAGGAGTAGCGGTTCCCGTCGAGGCGGAAGTCGACCCGCGCCACGCCCCGGCAGCCCAGCAGGTCGTAGGCCCGGCGGGCGTCGCCGCTGATGCGCTCGTAGAGCGGCGAGTGGACGGGCGCGGGGCACAGGTAGTCGCTGGCGCCGGCGGTGTACTTGTGGCCGAAGTCGTAGAAACCCTCGCGCGGCACGATCTCGACCAGGGGCAGGCGCCGGCCGAGCAGGATGGCCGCGGTCAGCTCGCGCCCGGGGACGTAGGTCTCCAGCAGCACGTCGCGGCCGCCGGCGGCGGCCTCGTCGAACGCCGCGGCGAACTCCGACGGCTGCGACACGATGCGCACGCCCACGCTCGAACCGTCGGCGTTCGGCTTGACGACCACCGGCCAGCGCAGCTCGGCGTCGACGCGCTTCAGGAGCTGGTCGCGGTCGGGCCAGGCCACGCCGTCGCGGTCGGGGGTGACCAGGAGCCAGTCCGGCGTGGGGATCCCGGCCGAGCGCAGGATCCGCTTGGTGACGGCCTTGTCCATGGCCACGGCGCTGGCGAGGTGCCCGGACAGGGCGTAGGGCACGCCCAGCACGTCGAGCAGGGCCTGCAGCCGGCCGTCCTCCCCCATCCCCCCGTGCAGGGCGGGGAACACCACGTCCCAGTCGCGCAGGTCGCCCATCGCCAGCACGTCGCCGACGGCGGCCAGGGTGCGCGCCTCCACCGCGTGGCCCAGCCCGGCGAGCGCGCGGGCCACCGCGGCGCCGCTCAGCAGGGAGATCTCCCGCTCGCGGCTGTCGCCGCCCATCAGGACCAGCACCTTCAGGCTCGTGAACGCGCTCACGCCGGGTCTCCTTCCGCGCCTTCCGCGCCTTCCGTCCCTTGCGCCGCCGGCAGCAGCAGGGCGATCGCCATCGCGGTCACGCACTCGCCGCGGCCCTCGGGGCCGAGCCCCTCGCCGCGCGTCGCCTTGACCGACACCGACTCCGGACCGACGCCCAGGGCGCCGGCCAGCGCCGCGCACATGCGGTCGGCGGCCGGCGCGATGCGGGGCCGCTCCAGGATCAGGGTCAGGTCCACGTTGCCCACGCGCCAGCCCGCGGCGCGCACCAGCGCGGCCGCGCGGGCGAGCAGGTCGAGGCTGTCGGCGCCGGCCCAGGCCGGGTCGTCGTCCGGGAAGTGGCGCCCGATGTCGCCGAGGGCGGCGGCGCCGAGCACCGCGTCGACGACGGCGTGGGCGGCGGCGTCGCCGTCGGAATGTCCCAGCGGGCCGACCGGGCAGTCCTCGAAGCGCACCCCGCCCAGCAGGCAGGGCCGCCCGGCCACCAGCCGGTGGCGGTCCCATCCCATGCCGATCCTCACAGCCTCACTCCAGGATGATGTTGTCCAGCTGCACGGTGACGTCGCCGTCGGGGCGGCTCAGGAAGAATAGCATACTGTCGATGTCGTCCAACCGGAATGTCCGCTCGCCGCCGCGGGGCTGCAGGGATTTCAGGTCCACGACGCAGCGCGCCCACTGCGGCCCGAGGCGGAAGCTCTCCCCGACCCACACCGGGTCGCGGCGGCCCAGGAAGTCGTCCAGGCGCACCGCCAGCTCCGCCGACGCGCCGGACGCGGCCCTGGCGTCGAAGACGAGCGCGGACCGGGACGACCAGTCGCGCGGGAGGCCGCGGATCACCACGCCCGGATAGATCTCGCCGGACTCGCCCCGCAGGTTCAGCACCCGCGAACCGCTCAGCGGGTCGGGACCCACCCAGTACTCGCCTCCCTGGTCGAAATTGTCGTCGAGCAGCGCGAACTCGCGGTCGTCCTCGAAATCCGCCAGCAGGGGGAACCGCTGCGCGGCGAGCCGGCTGCCGAGCAGGAAGCCGGGCATCTCGCGCAGCTGGAACGGCACGACCGCGAAGCCGAGCACGACCAGCGCGTAGGCGATCCGGCGCCCGCGGCGCCGCGCCAGCACCCAGCCGACGGCCGTCGCCACGCCCGCCAGGTCGACGCCGGCGTCCTGCCAGCGCGGGTGGCGGCCCACGAACCCCTGCAGCAGCTCGCAGCCGGCGGTCAGCAGCCAGGCCAGCGCCGCGGCCGCCGCCAGGCGCCCGCGCAGGGGACCCCGCGACCACAGCAGCAGGGTGAACACCAGCGGCAGCCCCAGTGCGCGACCACGCCCAGGGAGCGCAGCGCCGGCATGCGCTCGAAGCGGCCCGGCACCGGCACCACGAAGGGGCCGAGCAGCACGATCGCGGCGGCGAGGCCGAGCAGGATGCGGCGGGAGACGCTCATGCCCCGCTCCGCACGCCGGGCACCCGGCAGATCGAGAAGCGGTACTTGCCGTTGGCCTCGCGGGGGATGGTCTCGACGAAGCGCAGGGCCACCTCGGCCCCGCCCAGCGAGTCGCGGAAGACGCCCGCCAGCGCGGCCGCGACCGCCTCGTCCCAGCCGGCGGCGCGCACCACGTTCAGCTCGACCCGGCCGACGACCTCCTGGACGACCTGCAGCTGCGCGATGCCGGGGTAGCGCGTCAGCGTGTTCTCGATCAGCGAGATGCCGGCCACGCGGCTGCCGTCGGCCGCCACCAGGAAGTCGGCGGTGCGGCCGGTGACCGAGCGCAGCAGCGGCGAGGGGCGGCCGCAGGAGCAGGGCCGGTCGTGCAGCACGCCGCGGTCGCCCACCTCGTAGCGGAGCATCGGCATGCCCAGGTTCACGAACTCGGTCACGACGATCCGGCCGTCCTCGCCCGGGAGAGCACGGGCTGCCGTCGTCGCGCAGCAGCTCCACCGCGGCGTGCTCGGCGTTGAGGTGCAGGCCCTCGTGGCGCTCGCACTCGCAGGCGATCAGGCTGACCTCCTCGCAGCCGTAGCGGTTGGTCACCGGCCGCGCGAAGACGCGCTCGATCACCTCCCGCTCGGGCTGCAGCAGCATCATGCTGGTGGCGACGATGCCGTCCGGCCGCAGCGTCTCGCCCATCTCCTCGAGCATGCCCGCCAGCAGGTAGAGCGAGTGGGCGTGGCCGTAGAGCAGCCCGGGGCGCAGGCGCCGCCAGCCCGCGACGAAGCCGCGCACGGCCGCCTCGTCCAGGCGCATCGTGTCGAGGTAGACGATGCGGTCCTTGCAGGCCAGGCGCAGCCGGTTGCGCAGGGTCCGGGGCGCCGGCGGGTTGCCCCACACCGCCCCCATGGGCTGCCCCAGCCGCCAGCCGCTCCAGGTGTCGGCCAGCAGGGCGGCGCCGCTGCGCCGCTCGACCCCGCGACGGTCGCAGTAGACGTGCAGCGCGGTGCCGGTCGAGCCGCCCGTCTTGGCGGGCACCAGGTCCTCGCGGCGGTGGTCCCGGGCCAGGATGTCGTCGATCCCGCCGCGGATGTCGGCCTTGGTCAGCAGCGGCAGGGCGCCCAGGTCGGCGATGTCGCGCACGCCGCGCGGGTCGATCCCGGCCTCGCGCAGGCGCCGGGCGTGGAAGGGCGAGTGCGCCGCGGCGTGGCGCACCAGCGCGCCGAGGCGCTCCTGGCGGCGCTGCGCCAGGGCCTCGGGCGGGTCGAACTGCGCGCGCGCGAGCTGCCGGAAGGTGCGCAGGCGCACGCTGCCCTCGTAGAGGTCCCAGGCGGGCTCGGTGAGGCGGCCCACGACCCAGTCGGGGAGGCGCACGGCGGTCCGTCCTTTCAGGTGCGGGGGGTCCAGATGACCTGCCGCTGCCCGGCCAGGAAGCGCACCAGCGCGTTGCCGGCGGCCGCGTTCAGCAGGCACAGGTAGTACGGGAACGAGAGCGGCGACGGCAGGCGCAGGCCGAGGAAGCCCAGGCCGGCCAGCAGGTAGAAGCCGCCCTGCAGCGCGAGCAGCACATTCCAGACGTCGCCTTGGCCGGCCAGGGCGAGGTTGCTCAGCAGGGCGATGACCTGGAAGACCGGCGCCAGGTAGCGCAGCCACTTGTGGGAAAACAGCTGCCAGGAGAACAGGCCGTGGCGCGTCGGGTCCAGCAGGACGGCCATGTCCCGCAGCGCGTGCCAGGCGCGCAGGGCCACGCGGGTGCGCATGCGGAACTCGGCCTTCGTCTCGCTCAGGCTCGCCTCGTAGACGCGCGCGCCCGGGACGTAGACGACGCGCCGGCCGCGCACGACCACGCTCAGCGGCAGCACGAAGTCCGGCTGCTGGTCGGCGCGCATGACGGTGTAGAGGTCGGCCCGCACGGCGTCGATGCCGCCGTCGACCCCGACCACCGAGCCCACCTTCGTCTCCAGCCCGCGCAGCGCGTTCTCGTAGCGCATGTAGGCCGAGCAGCCCTCCCCCGTCAGCGAGCCGTCGCGCGCCCGGTACAGCATGCGCCCGGTCGCGTAGCCCACCGCGGGATCCGCGAACGGTTCCATCAGCTTGCGCAGCGAATCGGGGGCGTAGAGGGAGTTGGCGTCGGAGAAGACGATGACCTCGCCGCCGACCTCGGCGAAGGCCAGGTTCAGGGCGGAGGTCTTGCCGGCCCGCGGCTCCTGCCGCAGCAGGCGGACCCGCGGCTCCCCGGCCGCGATGGCCGCGACCGCCTCGTCGGTGCCGTCGGTCGAGCCGTCGGAGACGACGATGATCTCCAGCAGCTCCGGCGGGTAGTCCAGGGCGAGCTTGTTGCGGACGGTCTGGCCGATGCACGCGGCCTCGTTGTGGGCGGCGATCAGCAGGCTGACGCGCGGCGTGATCGGGGCGGCGGCGACGCGCCGGGGCCGCACCGCGGCCAGCAGGGCGCAGAGCAGGGGGTAGCCCGCGTAGACGTACGCGAGCAGGGCGAGGCAGCATACCAGGACGACGGACATCGCACCGATCCTTGCCGGAACAGCCGCTACTTGGTGACCGCGGCCTTCAGCGCCGCTTCGTAATACTCCTGGTGCGCGGCGACGCAGTGCTCCCAGCCGTACTGCGCCTCGACCATGGCCCGGGCCTGCCGGGCCAGCGCCGCGCGCGTGCCGCGCTCCTCGATCAGCCGGCTCAGGGCGCTGGCCAGGGCCACGTCGTTGCCCGGCGGCACCAGCAGGCCCGTGCGGCCGTCGCTCACCGCCTCGAGGTTGCCGCCGACCGAGGTGGCGACCACCGCGCAGCCCGCGAGCATGTACTCCAGCACCGCGTTGCTGAAGCCCTCAGAATCGGAACACATCACCCCGACCGCCAGCCGCTGCAGGTAGGCCGGCACGTCGGCGATGCGGCCGGCGAACACGGTGCGGTCGGCGATGCCCAGGTCCGCGGCCATCCGCTCGTACTGCGGGCGCAGGTCGCCGTCCCCGATCAGGTGCCAGGTCGTCTCGGGGTGCCGGGCCGCCACCCTGGCGGCCGCCTTGAGGAACAGATCGGCACGCTTGACCCGGCGGTTGAGGTTGCCGACGATCCCGACCGCGACGGCGGTCTCGGGGTGCTCCGCGAAGCGGTGGCGGCCGACGTCGATCCCGTTGCGGATCACCCGCACCCGCTCCGGCCGCAACCGGTCCCGGCCGCACACCTGATCCCTGACCGCGGCGGAGTTCGCCAGGAACCCGGTCGCCAGGGGGTAGCTGCGCCGCATCAGGAACTCCTGCGCGGGCGTGCGCCAGAAGCCCAGGTCGCGGAAGGACACCAGCCGCACCGGGACGCCCGCCCGCCGCGCGGCGGGCAGGCCCAGCAGGGTGGGGTCCTGGAAGAACGTCTGCACGATGTCGGTGCCCTGCTCCCGCAGGTGCCGGGAGAGCTGGCGCAGCTTCGCGGCGCCCGCCGGCGAGAACAGCCGCCTCACGTCCAGCTCGAGCCGGGGGCAGTCCGCCTCCCCGATGTACTCCGACGACGGCCGCAGGGTGCACAGGGACGGGGCGAACCGCCGGCGGTCGAGCCGGTTGATCAGCTCGACCAGCTGGGTCTCGGTGCCCCCGCGGCCGATGCTCTCGATGCAGTAGAGGACCTTGATCAAACCGGGGTATCCTCCCGGGCGGCCGCGCCGCCGCCGGCACGGTTCAGACGATGAAGTCCCCGCTGCCCTTGGTCGAGACCACGCGGGCGGGCACGCCGGCGACGACCTCGTCGGGGTTGGTGCCGTGCGTCACGACGGCGTTGGCGCCCACGACGGTGCCCGAGGCCAGGTGGATCGGGCCGAGCACCTTGGCGCCGGGGGCGATGTAGACGCGGTCGCCCAGGGTCGGGGCCCCCCAGACGCCCGCGCGGCGGCCCAGCCCGATGGTGACGCCCTGCGACAGGTTGCAGTCGCGGCCGATCACGACGTCGGTGTGCAGGAAGATGCCCCCGAAGTGCCCGATGTAGAGCCCGGCCCGATCGTGCAGTCGGGCGAGATCGAGATGCCGGTGGTGATCTCGACACTCTTCCACCAGAGGTGGTAGAAGGCCATCACCACGTGCCGCGGGCCCGGGGGCAACCGGTGGCGGTTGAGCCAGTTGCCCGCCCGGTAGCAGGCGCAGGCCCACAGGCCCTGCTGGGTCAGCAGCAGGCGCAGCGTGGATTCTCTGCTACCATATCGGCGCATCCGGCCGATATCGCTGCGGAAGAGATCGAACATCCGGGGCCTCCCGCCGGGAATGTGCCACAAGGCGCGCCGCAGGGCCACCATAGATCACGAACGCCGCCGGCGCCCCTGCGCCCCCGGTCAGGAGAACGCGATGCCGTCCCGTCAGCCACCGCTGGTCTCGGTCGTGACCGCCGCCTACAACATGGGGCGCTACATCGGGGAAACCGTCGACTCCATCCTCGCCCAGACGCACACGCAACTGGAGCTGATCGTCGTGGACGACGGCTCCACGGACGACACGCCGGCCGTCCTGGCGGCCTACGCCGCCGACCCCCGGGTCCGCCTCATCCGACAGGAGAACGCCGGCCAGACCGCCGCCAAGAACCGGGGCCTGCGGGAGGCCCGCGGGGAGTTCGTCGGCTTCTGCGACGCCGACGACCATTGGCTGCCCGACAAGCTGGCCCGCCAGCTGCCGCGCTTCGAGGGCGCTCCCCGCCTGGGCGTCGTCTACGGCGATTTCACCTGCATCGACGGGGAGGGCCGGCCGACGGCCACGCCCCGCTGGCCCTGCTACAGCGGCCGCATCACCGGCAAGCTGCTGGTGGACAACTTCGTCCACTTCCCCACGGCCCTGGCCCGGCGCGAGGCCGTCGAGCAGGCGGGGGGTTCGACGAGTCGCTGACGATGGCCATCGACTACGACCTCTGGCTGCGCATCTCGGTGGACTGGGACTTCCTGCACGTCCCCGAGACGGTCGTCGAGTACCGGCTCTGGGCGGGCCAGATGTCGCACCGCACGGGCGAGCGCCTGGACAACGCCTTCCGCATGATGACCCGGTTCCTGGCCGAGCACCCCGACAGCGTGACCGCGGCCGAGCGCCGCTACGCCTGGACCTATTCCTACGTGACCCGCGCCAGTTGGCAGGCCGGTCAGGGGCGGATCGGGGCCGCCGTCGCCGATTTCGCCCGTGCCGCCCGCCGGCGTCCCTGGGACGCCCGCTTGTGGAAGTCGATGGCCCGCTGCATGTTGAAACGATCCTGAGTCGGAATCTCAACGCCGGGACTCGACATTTCCGACGAATTGTAGTATAATGGTCTGCTCCAAACGGACATCACGGGGCGCGAGCCCCGGCCGACTCATGACCTGGGAGCCTTCATGGCCGTCAAGACCATCCTGGCCGCGTGCCTTTTCTCGCTTGCCGTACCTGCGGCGTCGCTGGCGGCGCCGGTCTCGGCGTTGCTCAAGACCCCGACCGCCAACATCCTGAACGAGGACCGCGTCGACCTGACCTGGGCCTATTCGACGGCGCCGGACTCGCTGCGCGTCGACTTCGGCGACGGGCAGGCGCGCACCTTCCCGGCCTCCGTCACGACGGCGCGGCACGCCTACCGCAGCGCCGGCCGCTACGATGTCGTGATCACCGCCTGGAAGCACGGCGTCGCGGACCAGCAAAGCTTCCCGAACTTCGTCGTCGTCGGCCAGCGCCCCCTGCCCGGCACCAACATGATGTTCGTGCACCACTCCACGGGCCGCAACCTGATCCGCGACAGCGGCGTGCGCAGCCTGCTGGAATCGCACAACTCGCGCTACGGCACGGGCATCAAGTTCTGGGACCACGACTACCACAGCGGGAACACCTTCACCGGGATCATCAAGCCCGACAGCACCGTCCACAGCGACTGGTCGTACGGCGAGGAGGCGAACGACATCCAGCCGGACGGCTGGCACACCGTCTTCTGCACCGGCAGCGCCTTCCTGGACTCCCTGCTGAACCGCCACGACATCCTCATCCTGAAGAACGACCACAGCACCGGCGACATCACCTCGGCCGCCCAGCTGCAGACCTACCAGATCCAGTACCTGCAGATCCGCGACGTCCTGGACCAGCATCCCGGCAAGCTGTTCGTGCTGGTCAGCGGCTCGCCGCGCCGGCCCGAGGACACGGACAACACCAGGGCCGACTTCTCGCGGGCCTTCTACGACTGGCTGCAGAGCCCCTCCTTCATGAACGGCCACCCGAACGTCCTCTTCTACGACCTGTTCGACGAGCTGGCCAAACCGAACGTCGCCGCGGACCCCGAGCGCAACATGCTGCGCCCGGAGTACCGCCGGCCGGGCGTGCCGAACGACAGCCATCCGAACACCTTCGCCAACGTGACCATCGGGCCGCGCTTCGCCTCCCTGCTGATCCGCCTGGTGGATCCCGACTGGATCGGCGAGCTGACCGCGGCGCCCGCCGCCCCGCCGGCGCCGCTGCTGCTCGGGGTCGGCAACCATCCGAACCCGTTCAACCCGAGCACCGCCATCGAGTTCACGCTGACGCAGCCCTCGCCCGTCAGCCTCGACGTTTTCGACTTGTCGGGGCGGCTGATCCGTCGCATCCTCGGCTCCGTCCGGCTCGAGGCCGGACCGCACACCGCGCACTGGGACGGAACCGACGACCAGGGGCGGAGCCAGCCGTCGGGCGTGTACCTCTACCGCGTCGACGGCGGCCCCGCGAGCGTTTCGCGCCGCATGCTCCTGGTCCGCTGAGCGACGGAGGCTCCGCGGATGCTCCAGGTCCTGAAGGAATTCTGGCGGTCGCTGCGCGACCCCACCGGCCGGCTGCTGCTGCGCTACGCCTTCGTGCGCAACTGCCCCGGCTCCTACGGCTTCCTGCTGCGGGCCGGCGTCCTGCGCCCCGCCTTCGGGCGCTGCGGGCCGCGGGTCCGCATCCACGAGGGCGCCCGCTTCCGCAACGTCCACAAGATCCTGCTGGGCGACAACGTCACCATCGGCGTCGACAACTTCCTGCAGGCCGCCGGCGGCATCACCATCGGGGACCACACCCTGCTCGGGCCGGGCGTCAAGGTCTGGACGACCAACCACGTCTTCGCCGACCCCGACCGCCCGATCCGCGACCAGGGCGCCGAGTACCGCGAGATCGTCATCGGCGGCGACGTCTGGATCGGCTCGAACGCCTTCCTGATGCCCGGCGTCGAGCTGGGCGACGGCTGCATCGTCTCGGCGGGCTCGGTCGTGGGCGCCAAGAAGTACCCCCCCTACAGCATCCTGATGGGCAACCCCGCCCGGGTCATCGGCAACCGCAAGAAGGCCGAACCCGCACCGCAGGAAGGGCCCGCGTGACGACCGGCCCGACGTCGCGCTCCCTGCTGACCCCCCGCCTGCTCGCCGCCGCCGACTCCCTGCAGCCCGACGCCGCGCCCGACGCCCTGGGCGCCGCGCTGGCCGCCGCCGTGCCGCCGGGGCCGGACCGCCTCGCCTGGATCGAGGAGCTGGTCGACGACGGGCGCGCCGCCTGGGACCTGCTGCTCGGCGGCGCGCCCCGGGGCCACCTGCTGCTCGGCGGCGCCGGCTGGAGCGCGGCGACGCTCGCCCTGGCCCGGCGCTGGGAGCGCGTGACGGTGATCGATCCCGATCCGTCCGCCCTCGCCCTGCTGGAGCGGCGGCGCGACGCCGAGGGGATCGCCAACCTGGCGACGTTGCGCCTGGAGGCGGGGCCGGCGCTGCCCGTGCCCGACGCCGCCTGCGACGCCGTGGCCTGGCTCTTCGACGACGACGCGGCCCCGCCCCTGCCGGGCGGCGAGCGAGCCGGGTGGGCGCGCCGCTTCCTGGCCGAGTGCGCCCGCGTGCTGCGGCCGGGCGGCGGGCTGTACCTGGCGACGCCCGGGCCCTGGTCGCGCGAGCGGCTCCGCGCGCGCGCGACGCTGCTGCGCCCCGGCGCCCCGGCCGCGCTGGGTCCGCGCGCCTTCACCGCCGCCGCGGCGGCCTGCGGCCTGACGGTCGCACGGCGCTGGGCGCTGGAGGGCCGGATCGACGGCCCCCGCAGCTGGATCGACCTGGACGATCCGGCCGCCGTCGCCGAGCACCGCCGCCTCGCCCGGGACGTCGCCCGCCGGCTCCCCCCCCGGCTGTACGGACTCACGGCCCCCCGCTACGCCCTGACCGCGTCGCGCGGCCCGGCGGGCGCCTCCTGGTTCGAGGAGGCCCTGCGCCTCGCCGCGCGGGAGCTGGGGCTCGCCGAGGGCCGCTGGCGCGCCACGCCGCCGCAGGCGCTGCGCAAGGGCAAGCTCGTCACCACCCTGCGGGCGGACGACGGCCGCGCCTGGATCGCGAAGGTCCCCCTGCGCGACGACGTCGCGGCGGCGATGCGGCACGGCCAGCGCGCGCTCGACGCTCTGCTGTCGCACCTGGCTCCGGAAGCGCCGCTGCGCGGGCTCCTGCCGGCGCGGGCCCTGGACGTGGAGCACCGCGGGCGGCGGTTGCATCTGGAGAGCTACTGCTGCGGCCGGCCGTGGGCCGCCGACCGCGACGGGCCGTCGCCGGCGGCCGCCGGCCTCGCCGGCGTGCTGGAGGAACTGCTCGCGGTCGATCCGGCCGCCTGCGGCCTGGACGACGGCCACGACGCCCTGCCCCGGGCCGTGGCGGACCTCGCGGCGCTGCTGCAGCGGCACGACCCCGCCCGCGCGCCGACGCTGCGCGCCGCGGCCGCGCGCCTCGACGCCGGCCGCTCCCCGCGGCTCCACCTGCGCAAGGGGGACCTGTCGCTCAGCAACGTGTTCCTGGAGGGGGGCCGCATCCGCGGCCTGATCGACTGGGACGAGACGGGCGCGACGCGCCAGCCGCTGGCGCCGCTCGGCGACCTGCTGTTCTCCTGGCTGTGGCACCGGGCGGGCTGGTCGCGCGCGCGCAGCCTCGTCGCTCTTGCCGGCGGCCGGCCGGACGACCTGCCGTCGTCGCTGGGCGTCGCGGAACTGCTCGCGGAGCTGGGGCGCGGTCCCGACGACCTCGCGCGCGGCGCCCTGGCCTCCTGGCTCGAGCACGCCTACCACGAACTGCAGCATCCGGTGTTCCGCTTCCGCGAGGACCGCATCGCGGCGCTGCTGGTGGAGCCCTGCCGGGCTCTGGCGGCGGCGGGAGTGGGCGGCGCCTAGCGCGCGGCGGCCGCCGCGGCGTAGACGGCGAGGTAGTCGTCGACCATGCGGTTCAGCGTGTAGCGCTCGCGCTGCTCGCGCGCGGCGGCCTCCCCCAGCCTCCTGCCCTCCTGCGGGTCACCGGCCAACCTGGCCAGCGCCCCGGCCAACCCGGCGGCGTCCCCCACCTCGACCAGCAGGCCCGTCTCGCCGTGGCGCAGCACCTCGGCGAGCCCGCCGACGCGCGACGCGATCGCCGGGACCCCCAGGGACATGGCCTCCAGCAGCGTGTAGGGCAGCCCCTCGTGCAGCGACGGCATCAGCAGCGCGTCGAGGTGGGCGATCCAGTCCAGGATGTCGCGCTGGAAGCCGTGGAAGCGGACCCGGTCCGCGACCCCCAGCGCGCCGGCCTCGTGGCGCAGCTCGTCCAGCAGGGGACCGGTGCCGATCACGTCCAGGCGGACGTGCGCCGGCACCGCGGGCGACGTGAGGGCGCGCAGCGCGTGGACGATGCCCTTGACCTCGCTGACGCGGCCGACGATGCCGGCGTGGAAGAGACCCGGCTCGAGACCGGCCGGACGCGGGCGGCCGGCGCGGTCCAGGGGCGCGATGCCGTTGTGGATCACGCGGCGCGGCAGGCCGGCGTGGGCGCGGTCGCTGCGGTGCATGATGTCGGCGGTTACATAGCAGATGTGTGCTTGCAATTTACGGGTCGCCAAAACATCTAGTCGATGGCTGATAATTGTCTTCGTTCGATTAACGAGCGAACCCCGTGGCTCCGGAAGTCCATGCTCTGTTTTAATGATCGATATTCTCGGATTAAGATTGGCCGCCGCTGCCGTAACTGCCGCCCTGTATCCATGTAAATGAAGGACGGAACTATCTGTCCTTTCTACCATTACACGCAGATCACCCGCGGCCTGCGGATCATATCGGCTCCTTCTATTCAACAACAAGGGCGGCATCCCGAGATCAACCAAGCGGGCTGCAAGTTCTTTATTGTAAAAAAGGACAGGCATAACGGACATACCACGATCGCGTATCTGAACGCACAGGTCGACCACTTGTGTTTCTACGCCACCAGATATTTCACCTGGAGCTAATATCATGATCCGACTATTACTGCGTTCCATCTGGCTCCCATACTTTCAGCATAACTGCCAGCACTGCCTCAGCACAGCAGAAGCAGATGTCTTGTATGTTATGACAGAATACTGCATGAATATCAAGTCTGTACATTGGCACGCACCCACTACAGCCGATTACAGCCAACACTGCTCCCCGTTCACGCTATAATCCAATATAATTGACGCGCAACGATTATTGGGACATATTTAGAACGATCATTCCGCAGTATCTCGATTAAGGTGTCGAGATATTTTCTACTATTTTCACCACCGCACCACCGTCTCAAGTCTACCGCGCACACAACCCGGCGCAACGGAAGCGAGGACAGTTGTTCCCTCACAGGGGCAACCATAATTATGTGAGATTGGCTCAATCAGCTTCCGGCACTCGACGGGAACATTGCCACTGATTTCGATGTCGACAGCGGTTTGCCCTTGGATCAATCTTGCCGATCCAGCTGCAAGGCCGACTTCCCAACCTGGAGCAACATGGAATGCAATCCCCCATGCGGGCATGCATTTTGTTTGATTTGATACTTGGTCGACTATTATCATGCTATGTTCTGCTATTAGTGACACTGTTCTTTCATGCACCAATCCTTTTCTGGCACCGTAACCTCTGCGAGTGATAACCAGTTCGAACCCATCAGCTGAATGTTGAATCTCCGTGTCTGGTTGAGGCGGCAAATCGCACCACCGAAAGTACTGCCATAAATCCGCAGGCTCCTCCCCATCGATCCATAGCGTATTGTGGGCTCTTGCCCGCTTGTAACGCAGCCATTGTTCACTTGACCCGTATCGATGTGTACCTGAATCCACGATCACAGGAAGATCATCAATATCAAGCGTGAAGGAGGCTGCGTCCGCATGACCATGGCCAGGATTTACAGAATAGCCCAGTGGACCTATGTCAAATGTCACGTGTCCATTGCGACCCTTCGTAACGAATCGTTTGACTAGATATCCTCCATTGTTCAGAACACGCCATTGTGCCGGGTGCTCAACGATGATGCTAGGAATGCCGCGCATCGCCGCGAGCGTCAAGGCGCTGGTACCAGTTATAATGTCAGGAATTGAATTAGTACGCGCTCCATCAAGCGCCATGAGATCATCTTCCAAGTTTACGCCGACAAAACTATAGCACAAATCTCCATACCTGGGCATTCGGCCCGCCGGACTTCTCAACACATCCATCGCCGCCCAGGCGCGACTGAGACAATTCAAGTAATCGGCAGATGGGCGCCATCCTATTGTCATGGCTAATCGACGGTATTCCTCCAGGAGCCTCACGACTTGAACCTGGTAGTGAGTGCACAATTCGATGTGGACACCATCCGCACCAATGCAGTTTATCGATTCCGCCTCAAACAGCGCCGATGTTTTTCGCGGCATATCACCTGATCTGAATGGATGGCTGATAACATCTATTAATAATAGGGCGTAATAATTTACTAGCGCATGGTTACCCGGAATTTCTCTCTCGATGGTAAGAGATAGTTGTCGTCGATGACGAGGCAATGAACAGAGTATAGATGCGGATCTTAGCGAGCATCCTCTTGATGACCAATATAGCGCAATCCAGAATAGCTCCCTAATCCGCAAGGCAATGTTCATGGGGTAATGTGATACAGTCCTCGGATAAGAATAATTAAGTCTTTGTATAACCCACTGCCATCCTATTTCAGCATCAACCATACACCGCGCTAGGCCGCCTCTTAAACGAAATGAGTTGTGTAGGTCCTGTATATCAAGTGTATTGCCTCCTAAAGCATCTTCGTTATCCTCCTGCCACTGCTGAACTATGGTGGGCCACAGAAATACTCCAGCTAGACGGGGATCCATCTCGTAAATCCCGACCACATCATCCAGCCGCCAGGATGATTTCGGCCAAGCCCTGCGCAGCACAGTGTTTGCGATACGGTAACCGACCTGTCTCGGTTTGTGACGGCGCAGTGTATCCCAGTATCGATGAACCGTAAGAATAGGGGGACGCCACTGAGAAGATATGTCATCGCAGACAGCCGCTGGCTTGACGCGCAACAAGGGCTGCGAGTTCCCCATCAAATCTACGCTGAAGCGTAGAGCGGGCGTTATTGATATACCCAACATCATTTACGCTCCGGGATACCCTAATAATGGCGTCGAATAAGGCCTTTATTTCGAGTGGAGCAAACTCAGCACAGCCGTCGAATACTTCTCTAAGGATCGGATGGTCTGGCAATACGAGGGGTATCGTGCATTGCACTGCCTCATAGGCGCCACAGCAGAGACAATCCTTATCCTCTGTCAATACAACGACAATAGCGGCATGCCACATCAACTGACAGTACTCACACCACGGGAGATAGCCCGGAATAATAACCCGAGGAGATTGTACCAAGCTGAGAAATGGGCTTCCTGATGGCACAACACCAGTGACCACAATACACAATTCCGTCTCTGTCAAGATACGGAGGGCAACGGAGAGCATCAATGAGATCGGTTCGTCACGTTCATGGCTACAGACAAACAAGACATAGGGACGGTTCAAATCAAATCTTCGAGGATGATCGCCAATATCTCCCATCTCTGGAAGCGGATCAATTAGAGTTACTACGTTTTGACAAAGTCGCATCGCCTCGGGGACCAGTAGCCGATTGGAAACAATAATCAGATCAACAGCATTAAAGCTAAACCGTTTCAAATGCCAGAAGATCGCTCCCATAGGACCATTGATCTGCCGGCGAAGAGACTTATTGTGACAATCAGCGATCAAGGATAGAACATGAGAACCTGTTGCCCTACGGTACAATGCGCATACGAGCAGAAGCAGAAAGCTGTTTTGGAGATAGATTACGCGAGGGCGGCCTCGAATCAACTGCCAAATTGTCCACCAAAGCCCCTCCCAGTGCCTGATGGCGCCATGCTTGCGGCGCTCGTAGACAAGAAGTTGAACACCCAGAAGTCGGGAGAGGCTACGACTACGGGCATGATTGTGCCAAGTTAGCCAGATGGGAGCAATCATCTACGACATCCCTGAAGTAGTTATCGAAACATGAAATCCAAAGACATGAGAACTTGATGCTGGACAAAGCTGGACATTCTCTAACACCACCATCCAATACTGATGAAAAGAGGCGGCTACATTTGATTGTACTTCAGGCATCACCATTTGACAAGCTGCTGCGATAACTACAACAAAAACTTCAACATACGAAGAAATTCAACGCGCAGCTTGCTGATGCTTGTACCGCCGAAGCCGTGCAGAAATCCTTGTGTCACATGATTCCATGGTCTTATAATGACAATGATTCTCATATGCTGGATATTTGTCAATCTTTCATTTTAGGGGAAAGGGCTTCTTGCGGATGAAATATATTGAGGAGTTGCAATTAACCGCTATACCCTTAGTGCTCACGGTTAACTCCGCACCAATAAACAGGCTAGGCGGGACCGCACCCAATTCGCGGTCGGCATGAGACTTGCGAAGCCTGACTCTAACATTAGCGCATGAGTACCGCCCGGTGACATTTCGAACCAGTTGTCGCTAGTTCACTCGACCATCCGGGTGTGAAGGAACACTTGCTGCGCTCCAGAGTGTGTTTTAGTGTGTCGAAATGTAGACGTCCAGGTTCATGTGCTGGATTCTACTTTTGGAGTGCAATGAAGCCGGTCGTCGCCGCTGTTTTGATTATAGGTATGTTCTCCGTAAGTGCCGGCGCTGCCACACCGCACATCACATCTGTGACTGGGACGGTTGAACAGGGCGGCAGCATTGTTATCAACGGAAGTGATTTCGGAACCAAGAGCAGTGGGGCCCCCCTGCTATACGATACGATAGATAATATAGCGGCCTACGATCAGTTCAACCTAATCAACGGGTCCACGGTACCGGTACGCTCTGATGGCAATTGTGCCGACTGCCCTTGGGACACTCGTATTCCGACGACTTGGGGTAATGCACCCAAATATTTTAGTAAGGCTGACTCCACCCGCGTTCCGGGCAGGCCTTTGTATAAAGTTTCAAAAAAGGGGTATTTCCGAGGTCCGGATCCCTTTGCTGACCTAGATGAAAACAGTGAAGTCTATGTTTCTTGGTGGTGTTGGTCAAACCATCTACTCTACAGCGGCACTGGTGGAGCAGTTTTTAACAAGTTGATGCGGTACACCGCTGGCAATAGCTCAACTGAATGGGAAGAACAAATCGAAGTTGAATCTCAGAACTCGTACCTAACCAAGGATAATTGCGGTCAAACTGGCTGGGACTGGATGGGAAGCTATCCTGAATTCAGCGCCAATACCTGGAATCACATCGAACTCTATATTCGTGGAGGTGGCAATCTGGCCGCCGGTACAGGCTCCGTCCGAGTGTTCGTCAACGGGCGCCAAATCAGTTCCTCAAACACTCTCTACTCATGCTATGGCATGCTAGACCACATCTATGTATGGGGCTCGGATCCCCATGTCAGCAACTACTACCCCGCTAATTCGAAAATCTTGTTTGGTGAACTCTACTTGGATACTACACTCACTCGCGTGGTCGCCTCTTCCTCTGCTAATTACCAGTGGAACAATGCGGCAAACACAGCGTGGGAAATCCAACCTACGACGGCTTGGCGCGACGACCAAGTGCAGGTCGATTTTAATCAGGGTAACTTCGCTCCAGGCAGCACTGTTTATTTATATGTGATCAACGCCGCTGGAGAAATTTCGCCTGGTGTTTCCGTGACTGTCGGTGGAACTGCCACAGCTCCAGGCCAGCCGGGACAACCGCAGCGAATCCAGTAGGCGTACTTGTCCGCCCATTCTTCGCTCGACCTAATAGGGTCAGGCGTCGAGTCTATTTGCCGACTGGCCTGTCCGCATGCGAATCAATGATAACAATCCGGGACGATTTTTGTCTATGGCATGAATTAATGAGGCAGTTTGGCGCGTCCAGGGTCTTCTGTCTCCACATGCTTCTCTCATCCCGAATGCCGTCCCACACTCCCCGCGCCCACCACAGCACGAAGCCGTCGCGCAGAGAGTAGAACAACATCCCCGACAACCCACGCATCAAATAACGGACAGAGTAGCCGAAAGGCATGTTGCGCGCCGCGAGCCACAATTGGTTGCGCGTATCATAATAGTAAAAGCGCCAACTAGGCCGCGATTGAGCCTCATGCTTGTGCACAACACTAACAACACCGTCATATTCTACAGAGAACCCTGCGTTAAGAATACGGAAAGCTAGATCCGGACCTTCGTGTGAGATGAAGTACTTCTCCCAGTACAGACCAGCCGACAATGCAGCTTCACGCCTGAAAGCTACGGCACCCTCAGTGATCTCGTAGGTCTGAAATCGGCCCGAAGCGTCCGTTGATGACCTGTGGTGAACCCAGTTGCATAACCGACCAGATGGATCACGCACCTGAAAATTGAGCGCCCCCAATTCAGCCGATTCGGCAAACCTTTGATGGATGTGATTAATACCTTCATACGTCAAGCCGTACACGTCATCGTCCAGAGCGATAATGATCTCGCCGCTCGCTCTTCGTATGCCTTCATTGCGCGCCGATACACCCACGTTTGCACTTGTTCTTACAATATGTACTTCAGGTTGCATTTGCCGCAGCATTTCCTCTGTTTCGTCGCAGCTGCAATTATCGACAACGATCAGTTCGCACCCTGTCGCGCTCGACACTGGCTGTAGCTCCGCCAGCAGTTCCCTCAGGCTCTCGCAGCGATTGTATGTGAGAACGACGATTGACATCCGCATGTCTATCTCCAAGATGATTGACTTCCTTCTCAACTACTCGGTGCGTTCTTCAAATTCTCAACGCACGTACGTCGCCACAACTCGAGATTGAGCAAAGGCCATAGCAATTCTGAGTGATCGCTCCGCCCACTGCGGTGTTCATCCACCATGCGACCCACCGCCGCATGATCAATGGTATCGCGGTTTCGAAATGTCTGATCTGTGAGCAGATCCATATAGCGTCCTAATGTGTGCTGTTCACGCAGCCATTGCGCCACAGGCACATCGAATCCCATTTTACGTCGATATATCATAGCCCGAGGGAAACTCTTGGCTGCCAATGCCTTCAAAAGCACTTTGTTTTGTGATCCGACAACCATTTTTTGCTTGCTTGGCAAGGTCTTACTCCATGCTAGTAGCCGATAGTCTAGAAATGGAACTCGCGCTTCGACGCCACTCGCCATGGTAGTGCGGTCCAATCTGTGCAGAAGTGATGGCAGATACGAGCCACGATCGAAAGCCAACACCTTTTCAAGCAGATTAAGTGGCATTCGATCCACTCTCGTATACAATTCGGCTCTAGCGGGTATGTCCATGTCAGAATACCCCAGCAGGGACAATTGTTCCGTTGTGGCAAAGCGTGAGTTCTCTTGAACACTACGGGGTTTATCACCAGCAACTTCAAGCAACTTCACCAAGCGTCGGGCGCCAATCTGACGCAGAAACGCAAGTCCCGTTCGCGATATAATAGTAGGCATATGCGACATTCTCTCAGTCAATAATGGTATTTGATAACGTGGGTAACCAGCGAACAACTCATCTGCGCCTTCACCAGTCAACACAACTGTGACATATTCCTTAGCCATGCGACTTAGCATACGCAATTGCACCGTGTGTGCATGGTGCAATGGCTCATCGTTGAGCCACACCATTTCAGGCAAAGCGTCGGCATATTCCGATGCTCCGACAACAAGCATGTGGTGGTGCGTCCCGATGCGATCTGCAACAACACGCGCCCAACGACTTTCATCATGAGATGCCTCACTGAATCCAACATAAAATGTGTGCAACTCCCCGGCTGATTGTCGGCGCCCTGCAGCTGTTATGAGTGATGAATCAACTCCACCGCTGTTGTATGTCCCGACAGGAACATCGCTAATCAGTCGATATCGCACTGCGTCATCAAGCAACGACTGAAGTACTTCTGCCTGATCACGCCCGAATTCGCTCCAGTCGCAATTGTCTGCACCTGACGGCCTATCTTCCCAATAACGTACAATCTCGGGTGTCATTTCGCTTCGCCGCAGTCGCAGGACGTGCCCTGGCTCAAGTTCGTGGATCCCTTCCAAGAGTGTGGCAGAACCGCCGATATTGCGAAAAGCCAGATATTCTAAAACCGCTTCTTCTCGAACGTTGCGAGGCGCAGCCGGGTGGGCCAGAAGAGATTTGATCTCTGATGCAAATAGAAAGCAGCCATCTGCAATGCACCAGTAAAGTGGCTTGATGCCGAGACGGTCTCGACTCATCATGAGTTCTTGCTTTTTCTCATCCCACAGAGCAAACGCCCACATCCCGTTCAGTCTATGCAACCAACCAGTGGAGTCGAAGTTCGCAAGTTTCAAAAGTACTTCAGTGTCGCTATTCGAGCTAAAATGTGATCCGACAGACTTGAGCTCTGGCCGCAATTCGCCATAATTGTATATCTCGCCATTGAAAACGATTACTCGTCCGGACAAATCATCGCGCATTGGTTGGTGACCGCCTGCTAGGTCGATAATTGACAGGCGTCGATGACCCAAGCCAATTGGCCCCTGAAGGTATAATCCTCATCGTCGGACCTCGATGTGCAATCCGCTGCAACATTGCACATAAAATCGCCTCACTGGGCTTTCACCCGGGTTCCAAACAAAGAACGCCCGCAATTCCGCACATATTGAAACCTCTCCTAATCTTCACCACCTGAGCCGGGCAGTAATGGAACAGCCTGTTTACCAGTGACCGCACTAATCCAGAACACTTACTGAATAGTGTGTTATCTTTAGCCGGCCGTCGGCAGGCCGACAATCAATCGTTGTTTACCTGACTTTTTCACGTGCTATCTCGTCTACTAACTCGAATACTATTCCAGCATCAGAATCTATATGCTCTCGAATGCGACGGGCTATCAAATCTTGTGCCGCAGACCCGAATCCAGCAGCCGGGACAACGCGGATCATATAATGACCAAGATCAACCTGCACTACTTGGAATTGACGAATGCCGTAACCGAGTCGCTGCGCTTCTTCAAAGATGTACACATGATAAATTCACCGTGATGCTTTCTCCCATCTCGGCTCACGATGAAATCATAAGCTCTGCCGTACAACTTTTCGATCACAGGCAAGCATCGGCCACAAGGGCACGGCTCGACGGCTATCTTCGCGTAATCGCCTGTCCTGTAGCGTATAAGCGGCATGGCAGAATTGTTCAACTCGGTAATAACAAGCTCACCCATCTGGCCCGGCTCACAGGGGTCATCACCATCCAATATCTCAACGATCATGTTTTCGGCACTTACGTGCATCCTACCACATTCACACTCGTGCGCAACCGTCCCTAACTCGCCACTGCCGTACTCATTAAATACACGTGTTCGAAATACATTCTCCAAAAGGTCCCGCTGAGATTCAGTAAGCACTTCGGATGTTGTGATCACACAACGTAAGTCAAACGGTGATGGCTTGCCCCGATCACGGAACCATGAAGCGAACTCGACCAGCATTGATACGTAGCCATAGAAGTATACCGGATGGAATCGACTTAATTGTTTTGCGTAAAGTGCCATATCTTCATCATGAAAGCTGAATGCTGAACAACGACGCCGATTACACGCCAAATCGACTACTTGAGCCCGTCTCTTGGCATTATCGGTATACGGCACACCTCAAAATCGCGCCTGACGATCACCTATGCCGATGCCGGCCATCCATAGCCACGCCAGGTTGCAGCCAGCTCCCAGCGCATGGCGTTGCGGGTTTTGGCAGATTGTGACAGGAACTCCGGTTGATCCTCCAGTTGTCTTACGAATCAAGTGACCTAATTGTGCGGATGATCGAAATGCCAACGGCTCTCCCTGAATTTCGGCCTTGGTGGTACATGGCAAATACGACTGCAGAATTCTGGTCCCATTATCTGCGCCATGATCGGCCGCTTTGTCATGATCGATCAAATTGCGGACAACCGAGCGCAGGCCGTGATAACGAGGAACATGCTCGCTTGCATGGTCAAGAAGTCGCATCAGTCGCTCGCGTTGCCACATTTCCAGTCGTGCGGAATCCCAGCGTTCGCTCTCTCCCAATAGGCGCCATGGACATCGCCAGCAGTCCATACCGCAGATGGCGTATAGAGAAAATTCCGAACCAAGTAGCTCTGCCAGTCCATGGAGCCTCTCGTCACAATTTTGCGTAACGGCCAACCGTTCAGCCTACTTATCACAGCAACGACTGGCCTTATGCCAATCGAAAGAAAATCTCCGCAATGACACACTCCGCAGTTACCGATACGGAATGAAGGACGTTCACTCTGCAACTGTCGTTGTCTACAAATTCTTTCACAACCCCGCTCCCGCGCAAATTATCCCACGACGGTAGACAAACAGGCGATTGAGGCCGCCGGCTCAATTTCGCTGCAACAATCTAGTGCATCAGATTGTTGCCGAAGATTCGACAATCTTTCCTACTCGACGCTGGATCACCAATCCGATCTGTGGAAGGCAGAAAGCCATGCCTGCCGCAAACCACCAGTATACTTCGTACAGATCCATGCCGAACAGCCCGAGCGCCAGCCTGACAACCAGAAACCCGATGGTCGATTGGGTCACAGCTTCCAAGAAACGCAAGTCGTCAATCTCTCGCAACACTTGCTTTACGTACCCAGCGTGCCCTTCCACAGACCGGCAGACTGCGACCAACCGACCTCGCTCATGATTCAACGTTTTCCGGACAGCGACCAATGCAGCGAACATGGCGTAGATCAAGTAGCAGAATACCGCGAAACCATGAATACCTAGGTTTGTCGCTACTTCCAAGTACAGATTGTGGGTATCCTGCTTCCGATTGAACATCTGGATCCTAACCGCCGGAAATGAGGCAATACCAACACCGATTGGATTATGCAACAGCACTTCCCAGGCATCTCGCAGGATTTGGATGCGCGTTTCTTTGGATGTTCCCTCCGCCTCATGCCCTCCGATGCTCTTGAACCTCTCCACATACTGGTCCGGCAGCAGCGGGAACACCGCCACGCCCACCACCGCCGCGATCGCCAGGTTGCGCAGCTTGCGCCGCGACTGGCTCCACCAGAAGACCAGCAGCACGCCCAGCGCCACATACCCGGTCCGCGATCCCGTGTAGATCACGCAAACGGTCGCCGTCACCCCCAGAGGTAGCAGCAGCAGCTTGATGCGCCACCTCTCGATCACTGGAAACAGAAACAGCACGAACGGCAACGTCCCCATCGCCAGCCCCGCCAAGCTGTTCGGATGGGCGTAGATGGGCACCGCGCCGTGCAGGCGCATGATCCCCTGGTTCTCCCAGACCAGTCCTCCGAGATCTGCCCGGTGTCGACTCCTGCGTGATGAGAAGCACGAGACCAGGAACGCGAACAGGAACCACCGCGATCGCCCGCGGCGACCTGATGAGCGCGACCATGAAGAAGGCCATCATCGCGAACTTGATGACGCGGTCGAAGAAGATCGTCCAGGCCAGGGCCCTGGCCGCCGCGAAGGGGATCTGGGTCAGCATGATGAAGAACAGCAGCCCGATCCCGATCAGCACGTTGCGGGCGGGCCGCAGCCCGGCCAACTGGACCGGGCCGGAGCTCATCACGCCGATGCTCATCACCAGCACGACCACGCCCAGCAGGAACTCGGCCCGCAGGAGGCCAGGAAGTCGCGCCGCGCCCCCACTGCATGCTGGCGGGCGGTGATGAACAGCAGGAACGTCGCGGTCACGAACGGCGGCGCCTCCCAGGGGCGCGGGAGGCGCGGGATCTCGCTGGCGGCGCGCTGCGTCATGCTCTTCCGCGCTCCTCGGGACCGTTCAGCGCCCGCCGGCCCGCAGGCCGGCCACGGCCGCGTCCAGGAAGGGGACGAAGGCCGCCGCGCGCGCGCGTTGCCCTCGCGGCTGGGATGGCTGTCGCTGCCGTCGCCGCTGGCATAGGCCGACCACTTGGCGCTGCGGCCGTCGGTCAGGATGTCGTGGTAGTCGAACACGGCCACGTTGGGCAGGTCGTAGTCCCGCAGCCAGCCTCCCTGGCGGTCGGCCATCCAGGCGTGCAGGTCGTGCGCGTGTCGGCGGACACCGGGCCGCGGCGGAACATCGCGCGCAGGCGGTCCATCAGCCCCTGCGGCCGCGGCTCGGCGCGCGGCGGGGCCGTCACGGCGACGAACAGCACGTCCGGCCAGCGCGCAACAGCGGCAGCAGGGGACGGTAGGCCGCCTTGGCGTTGGCCAGGGTCTGCTCCGTGGCATCCGGATCGCCGGGCTCCGTGCCGGGACCGGTGAAGTCGGTGCTTCGAATGGCAGGACTTGAGGACCACGACTCGTTGGTCCGGCCGTCGTCGTGGAGCGGTCCTGCTCGTCGCAGACCAGGATGCGGTCCATCTGCTCGGCGAACTTGCGCCGCCAGTGGCCGATGCTCGGTGTCCTCGCCCGGGAGCGACCAGTAGGACGCCTGGGTGCACCTCGTAGCCCGCGCCCTGCAGGCGCGACCTCAGACCACCCCCGTTGGGGTGGCTCTGGTAGATGCACCGTGCGCCGGAGTCCTTGCCCCCGCCGCTCTGCTCCCCCGGCTCGGCCAGAAGTTGACCACCACAGGAATGGTGGATGAACAGCACGCGCACGGGCCCTCCTCGCGCTGCGGGATCCCCGACGGAATCCGTCGGCGCCGACGCCGCCCCGGCCCCGCCCGTCACCGCCATGACAGCCCCGAGCCTGCTGTGCACATAAATACGTTATCTTTGAAGACGTTGCAGTCGAATAGGTCACCTCCCGTCCGCGTGCGCAGCTCCCGGGCAGCGGACAGTATACCCCACGCCGAGTTCCCCGGCCAACGCCGGATCGAAACCGGTGTTGAGCAAGTGACTTTCGGGGCGCCCGGATCCTGCAACAGGCCGATCAACATGTCTTCCGACCTCCGCCCGCGGAGGCCGCCCCGCGCGTTTCGGGGAGGAATCATGTCGAGCCGACGTTTCTTGCTGCTGGCCCTGCTGCTGGGGCCCTCTTGCCGCCTCGTGCAGCGACGACAACCCCGCCGAGCCGGCCGCGGACACCACCGCGCCGCTGGTCGTCAGCCGCCCCGCCCAGGGCGAGGACGACGTGGACCTGGACGAGACCGTGGTCATCGCCTTCAACGAGGACATGGCCACGGCCACGACGGCCGGTCTGGTGACCCTGTCGCACGGCACGGTCACCGGCCTGACCTGGACCACCGCGCGCGACGCTCGCGGTTGATGCACACGGACTGGCCGGAGGGCACCGAGGTCACCGCGACCGCGACCACGGGCCTGACCGACGCGGCGGCAACGCGCTCGGGTCGGCCTTCGCCTGGGACTTCTGGACCTGGACCGACGAGGGTCTGCTGCTGGGCTCCACGCCGGCCGACGGGCCGTGAACGTGCCCATCAACACCACGGTCAGGCTGCAGTTCTCGCGGGGCATGGACGGCGCGACGCTCCCGGTGCCATCACGGTGACCCCTGGACAGGGTCGTCCACGCCTACACCCTGGATTCGTCCGGAATCGGATTCGGATTGGGTCCTGACCTTCACCGACGACCTGCCGGCCCCCCCCACGACGATCAGCAGTCGCGGTCGCCACGTCCGCCCAGGCTCGGGCGGCGTGCCGCTGGCCGTCGCGGCGAGCTTTTCCCTTGACCACCGGGTAACGAACGCCGACCTCACCCCGCCGACCGTCGTCTCCCGGTCGAATCCCGGCGAACGGCGCCAGCATTGCCACCGACACCAGCTTCTTCCGGATGACCTTCAGCGAGCCCATCGACAACAACTCCGGCTCAGCCCCACGATGATCAGCGGGCGGCTGATGAGCCTCTTCACCAGCATGGACAACCCCGGCGTGTGGTCCGAGAACAACACCGTCATCACCGTGGGTCTGCGCACGCCGCTGGATCCCCGGTTCCGATCTTCCGCGTGGAGTTCGTGTCCTTCGCCGACGTCCACGGCAACGTCAACGACGACGGCTTCTCCTGCAGCAGGCGACCGTCGCCGGCACGGCGCAGTTCTTCCCCGTGGTCGACGGCTCATTCCAGTACCTCTCGCCGGCTACTACGGGGAAACGGACAACACCAAATGAGCGGCTCGGTCGAGGAGCTCCAGGTCATCGAGGTCAAGACCGGCGGCGAGTTCTGGCTGTGGCATACCGAGAACCGCAACACCGATCCCGCGAAGGACCTGCCCGAGATGGAGGAGTACGACCGCATGAAGGTCACCGCTTCCGCCATCCAGCTCCTCGGGTTCCACGAGGAGCACGACATCAGTCGTCGGACTCACCTTCACCCCGCCGATCGACTGGCTGCGGGTGCGGGCGGACGGCTCCTGGTCCGGGACCTGGACGTTCGCCGAGGGCGGCGACGAGATGGGGGTCGACTTCGTGGGTTCGGTCCTCGCCGGCACCTACGACATCCCCATGGGGCGGCATGGACCGCAAGCAGGGAGGACGGGCGCCCGGTTGTCTGCCTCGGCTGCCGCAAGGTGACCCTGCATTACGAGCTAGGCGACGGGGTCGACGTCTTCAGCACGGGCAACGACACCGTCTGGTACGCCCCCATGCCGGCCTCGTGCGGAGATCAGCCATGAGGTCCAGCAGAGAGCGGACCTACCACTCCGACAAGACCCTGATGTGGGCGGGCTTCAGGCGGACTTCCCGAGCCGCTGACCACCCGCGCCGCGCGAAGAGAAGCGGGCGCCCCGCGGCGCGCCCTTCGGCGTCAGGGGACGGGCTTACCTCGGCCGCGGCGCCGGCGGTTTCCGGGCCGGGGACAGGCTGCCAGGTGCTTCGGGCAGGTGCCGGTGATGGCGGCGGTGCTTCAGGGGATGGTGAAGTTGGTCCGCTCCTGCTCGTCGAGGTCGTCCCAGTGCCGTTGCAGGCAGGCGGGCAGGTCGCGCTGGCGGTCAGGTGGGCCTCGCGGGACCTCCGTTCGGAAGGGAAGGCCGTAGAGGCGCTGCCACTCGTGGCGGTGGCGCGACTCGAAATCGGCGAACGGCAGGGGGTGACGGCGCGGTCCGCGAGGCGGGCCTCGCAGAAGCTCACAGCTTTGGGCGCAGACGTCCCAGAAGGCCAGGTGGCCCAGGGTCTCGATCAGGCTCCTGCCCTCCCGGCGTAGCTTATCGCCACGCCGCGAGCGGTATACCGCCGGACGACCTCCCCGCAGGCGCCGGTCCTCAATGGCGCAGGCCGCGATCAGGTCTCGGAAGAATATAACAGCCACCCCGATCCCATGCGTGGCGTAAAGATACGCGGGGATCAAGTGGCGGGGCAAGGCCGGGGCAACAGCAGGTGATGGATTGGGAATGGTGCGGAATAGAGCAGGAGTCGCCGCGAGCAAGGCTGCGGCCCATGCCCAGGTAGGGCGCGGCGAGCGGGCGCGGCACGGCGGAATGCCGCAGCAGGACCCCGCCGACGGACATCATGGTGACCATGGCCCGGCCGCGCCCGGAGGTCGAGAACACGCAGGCGGGGTCGGGGCGGGCTGGCCAGGCGCACCAGGTTCTTGGCGACCAGGGGCCGGGGCGTCTTCGGGATTGGTGACGGCGGCCATCAGGACGCCGGACGGCGGCGCTTGCTGCCTTCGCGCCGGCTGCGGCCCCAGCAGCCAGATCGCCGCGCCGGTCATCAGCATCAGGCGATCAGGCCTCACAATGCGGCGGTTAATTGTGCGCGTATCGCATGCAAAGTACCGGCGGGGGTTGAGGCGGCGCAGGAGGGCGGACATCTCAATCCCCGACCGTGCCACGTGGTGGCAGGTGCTTCCTGCCCGCCCGCAGGGCGATGCGGCCGCGGCACGTCGGCGGGCGGTCAGCGCGCGCATCTCGTCGGCGACCGCCCCGCCGCCGACTCCGGATGCTGCCCTGCCGGGATCAGGCGCCGCGCCGCGCCCTTGCCGGCGGCGAGGCCGGGGTCGGCGAACGCATTGATGAGCGGCAGGTCAGCCCTCGCGAGGTCGGTCGGGGGATGGCTGCTCGCGGGGATCCCCTGCGCGGGGCCGCTGCTGCCCAACAGGGGTTCGCGGCGGTTTGCCTGCTCGCGGCGAGCGCCGCCGCCGCGCCGTGCAGCGTGCGGAAACACCTCGTAGGGCCAGCACGCGTTGGCCTCGCGCAGGTCAGCCCCTGCAGCGTACTGAGGCGGCGCACCCCCATCCAGCGTGGCGGTAGCGTGTACAGGCCCAGGAGCGAGCGACGTCGCGGTCGTCGATGCTTTCGATCCAGGCTGGGTGGCTCGTAGGGAGCGGGTGCGGGCGCCTGCCCAGCCATCCGGCGCTGGCGGCGGTCTTGCCCATCTCAAGCGCCTGTCACGGTAAGTGATCAGTTACGAGGTCAGGCCGAAGACCTCCCGGCGGTTCATGCGCCGCGTCAGGTCCACGCCCGGAGACGACAAAGTTGCTCCACCGGTCGTCGCCGTTTATCTGCAAGGACAGCCGTGGTCGCGGTCTGGTGAATTCGCAGTCGGGGTGGGCCGGCAGGATCATGTAGTTGAATCCGATGAAGCTCAGGCCGGTCTCCAGGCGCTGCTTCACCGACTTCCTGCGCGACAGTACGACGCTGATGCTGGAAGTGGCGGCTGACCCGGCGCAGGAAGTCCAGGTAGTTTCCAGCCACCAGCCAGTCGGTGTTGTTCAGCAGCTGGTGCTTCCGTCGCCCGCCCGTCGCCGAAGCTCACGGAAGGGCGCGATCTGGGCCTTGATGCCCGCGAGGCTGGCCCCGATGTCCTCGAGAGTCAGCAGCTTGCGCAGCCTCGGATGCTTTCTGCCCGAGGGTCCCCGACTAGGCCGTGCCGCTTGCCGGTGATGGCGATGGGCAGGGGGTCGCAGCGCCGCAGGTGGACCAGCAGTACGATCTGCAGCAAAGGGACCCGATGTGCAGCGAGTCCGGCCGTGGGGTCGAAGCCGATGGCTGGTGACCTTCTCCCCGGCCAGCAGCTCTTCGCGAGCGCGGCCCCGTCGGTGCACTGCTTTCGAAGAAGCCGCGCTCCTTGAGCACGGGCACGCCGTCCTTCCGCGGGGGCAGGGTCGCGGGATCTATGTCCGTCTCCTTGTTTGCCAGCAGCGCGGAGTCGGGATTTCAGTTCCGGCGAAAGTGACGTCGCCCAGCACCGCCACGAGTTGGCGGGCCAGCCCCAGGCCACGGACTGCTTTCGGGCCACCACGCCAGGCGTGGGCCGCCACCACGCAGGTGTCCGAACGCGCCCAGGTGGCGCGCGGGCCCGGCCCGTGCGCAGGCCCACGGCCTGCGTTCCTCGCGCTGGGTGGAGATCGGCTGACAAAGGCGCGCACCCGTACTGAAGCTCGTTGTTGGTGATGCTGCCTCGAGGCCGCCCGGGCGCGGCTGGTCTCGCGCTCGGCGCGCCGCCGCGGCCGTCGGGGAGCAGCTCGTCGTGGGTTGAGTGTTGTCGCGGGGCGCCATTGCCGCGCCGCCGTCGCCGATCCTCTTCGGCGGCTTTCTTACGCTCGGGATCCCGGCCAGCGCGTGCCGGCCAGCCGGGCGTCGAGGCGGCGGTCGGGCTGGACGCAGGGTGCCCAGGCTGGCCGGCCGGCACGCCGAAGGCGACAACCTTCGGCGACGCTGCCGAGCGTGGTGCGCCCGCGGCCGCGGGTTATCTGGCTCTGGGCCGCTACCATCTGCGCCCGGGCGCGGCGGCCGAGGCAGCGCAGCGGGGTGCCGGCGGCGCACGCGGCGCAGGCGGCCAGAGTTTGGCGCGATGTCTGCGGCCGCCACGTCGCCGACCCGCGCAGGTGTGGCTCCAGACCCGGATCCCGAGCTGCCCAGCAGCACTGGCGCAGGCTCCCGGCCGCCACTACGCTCGCCGTCGAGCGGGCGCTGGCCGTCGGCCACCGGCGCGAAGCCGTCGGAAGCCGGTAGCGCAGCCGGCCGGGCAGGTCGGCGCCCTGTCGCGGGGCCGGCCAGTCGGGGTGCGGGCGGCCCTCGCGCTGCGCGAAGTCGCGGTTCCTCGATCAGCAGCGTTTCAGGGGCGAGCCCAGGGTGCGGCCCTTCCACAGGCCGGCCAGGATGTGGCAGGTGCTTCTGTCTTGATGGGCTCGCGCAAGTGGATCTCGCGGTTGTACTTTCTTCGAGCAAGGCGGGGCGGCCCAGCCTGCCGAGGTCCCCTTCGCCCAGGGGCAAGCACGCTGGCCGAAGCCTCGAATCACCGATAAGAGACCAGGCCGGTCCGCGGCTTTCGCCCGCGGGCAGGCAGCGCATGGCCACTCTCCTTCCCGAGGCGGGACGACGACGTCCGGAAGCGAGGCTGCAACGTACTTGGAACTGGCTCCCGGCGGTCAACCCGACGACTTCGCGCCCTCCAGCGCCGCGCACGCCGCGAAGAAGTCGGGGGAACGATACTCGCCACAGGGGCGTCGTCGTCCAGGACTCACCCCGCGCGGGACGCGAGGCCGGCCACGGCGAAGGCCATGGCGAGCGCGGTAATCGCTGTGAAAAGGCGAAGACCGGCATGGAGCTCGCGCCGGGAACCTCTTCCGGCTCGCCCACAATGTCCAGCTGCCGGGGGGGTGCTCGACGACCGTGACGCCCATAGTTGCCTTCAGACCCGCCGCCACGGCAGCAGCGAGGCGATCGGATTCCTTGACGCTGTGCCCGGCGGCGTCGCGCAGCTCTCGGGTGCCGCGGCCCGCGCCGCCAGCACGGCCAGCAGCGGCAGCTCGTCGACCAAAGACGCGCCCCGGCGCTCTCTTGATCCGCACGGCTTACGAGGGGCCGGCGCCCACCCAGGTCACCGCGGCGGCTCGGCCTGGCCTGTTCGCGGGCCCTCATGCCGCGGGACGCGACCGCGAGGTCCATCCCCATCTTCCCGCAGCACCGCCAGGAAGCCGCCGGCGCGTCGGGTTCAGCAGCACCCGGGCACGGCCACCCGGTTGCCTGGCACCAGGGCGGCGGCGCTCGGGAAAGGAAGGCGGCTGACGAGGGTTTGGTCAGGATGTCATGCGCGACCGGGCGCGCAGCGTCGGGCCGGGACGCAAAGCGTCACCCGCGTCGTCGCCGGCGCCCAGCCGCCCAGGTCGGCACCCAAGTCGGCACCCATGGCCGCGAGCAGGCGCGGCGTGGCGGGTCGCGCGCCGCGGCAGCCGCGGACCGTCACCGGCGCCGACGACGACAGCGCGCGAAGCAGCAGCAGGGCCGAGGCGACCTCGGCCGAGGAAGACGCCATCGCGCAGGTCGCCCGGCCAGCGCAGCGCCGCGCCGGCTGATGACGCAGGGAGCCGCCCGTCCGGCGTGCCTGAGGTAGGCGATGTCTGCGTTTGTGGGCGCGCAGGGCTCCACGACTCCTGCCCATCGGGCCGCGACCGCAAGCGAGGCGTCCCCGTCCAGAGCGCCCGCATTCCGCCGGCCGGGCCAGCAGGCCGAGCAGCAGGCGGGCCGTGGTGCCGCTGTTGCCGCAGTCGATCTCCAACAGCGGCGCGCTGCAGCCGCGCCCGGCCGGTCGCGGAAATCTCCTGTCCGACTGTCAGCGAGCTACCGTCAAGGCGCACGTCCGCCCCCAGGTCCTGCACCGCGGCCAGCGAGCGCAGCGTGTCCTGCGCGCAGGAAGCCAGCACGCGCGCCGGCCCGTCGCCCAGCGGCGAAACGAGAGCGGCGCTGCGGGACAGGGACTTGTCGGAACGGGGCGCGCCGTCCCCGCAGGGTCCGGCGGCGGAGCACCGGTCGCGGCATGGCGGGCGCTTGCGGTCGAGAGTGCGTGTCGTCGGAAGCTGCGCGCAACGTAGCGGAACGAACTGGCGTCAACCCGGCGACGGGAAGTCTGTCTCCCTGCCGGCAGGGGGGCCGCGTCCGGCGTGACCATGAACGGCCACCTGATCCTCCCCACGGTTTTAGCGACAGCCCACCGGCGGTCTCGGCATCCACCACGCGCGGGAGATCGTGGTGCTGGCCCCCGCCCATCGTGATGTCGATGATCTCGCACACCCTGGATGTGACCCGCTTACACTCGATCTTCCTGGGCCGATTCAGCTCGGCCCTCGGACGCGCCAGCAACCCGGCGGCGGTACGACCAAAGGGCCACGCAGCCTGTTCAGACAAATCCTCAGCCGGATCAACGGCACCGGCGTGGCGCAGGCCCGACGGCAGGGCGACGACGAGGCCGTCGGCTACCAGCACATGCAGGCCATCCACCCGTCGCCTCGTCACCGGCCTGTGCTGCTGATGCTGCTCGCCACTTCAGCCTGCCCTGCCGCGCCCGACGGGCAACTCCGGCCGACGTCGTCAGAGGCGACCTACACTCACGTCCGCTGGCGCACCGTCAGCGCGGTCTTCACCTGAGATCGGCTTCAGCGCTGCTGGGCTACTTCCAGGGCCGCCGACGGCGCGACGCCCATGGATCGGCGGCGGACCGCCAACGCGCTCAACGCCCTGCTCGACCTGATCTTTCGGCTGGAAGGCATCCCCGCCGGCGCCGGCGCCTGCTGGCGGCCTGGAGATGGGGATCGCCGGCGGCCTCGATCGCCACGAGCATCAAAGTGTGGTGGTCAACACGGTGCTGATGGCCGCGGTGACCGCCGACCGCAGCCAGCGCCGATGCGCTGGCTTCGCAACCACGTGCCGCGCCGGGCCGGACCTCGCGGCGC
>JADJYS010000005.1 GCA_016719645.1 bacterium | reverse complement strand
TCAGCGTCGCGGGCAGCGGGTGCGGGATGGACGCCACGGGGTGCGTCGCCATGCCCGGCGCCAGGTTCAGGGCGCCGGCGTTGTCGCTGCGCCAGGAGCCGGCGTGCAGCACCTGCGCGGCGAAGTCGGGGTAGCCGGGCGAGGAGACGGCGTCGTAGGCCACCTCGCCGCCCTCGACCAGCAGCTTGCCGCCGGCCGCGGCCCAGCCCTGCAGCAGGGTGCGCAGGCCGGCGTCGGCGACGGGTCCGGTGTTGGCGCCGCAGGTCAGCACCACGAACTGCTTGCCCGTGAAATCGCCCGCGGCCACGGCGCCGGCGTCGACGACCTCGGTGACGTAGCCGGCCTCGCGCAGCCAGCGGTCCAGGTCCGCCGACGCCGCCCTGGCCGGGTCCGGCGCGGCGAGCGGGCGCTTGTCCGCGTCGAACTTGACGTCGCCCGCCTTGTCGGCGGTGTCGTCGATGACCAGGGCCACGCCCAGGGCGTCGATGACCGCGAAGGCGTGCGGCCCGTCGCTCGCGGTGTTGGGGACCGCCGCGCCGTCGGCGGCGACGATGGTGTAGGTGAAGACGTCGCCGATCTGCACCGACCCGGCGTCGATCGGGAACGCCGCCTGGAAGGCGCCGGCGCCCTGGTCGGCGAGCGCGAAGTCCGCCTGCGGGACCCCGTTCCAGGTGGAGGCCACCGTGACTCCGGCCAGCCCGAGGTTGTCGGTCGCCGTGGCGCGGACCAGCGGCGGCCAGGTCAGCAGCGGCTGGTCGCCCAGCGGCGTGTGGACGATCTGCGGGGGCGTGACGTCCGCGCCGACGCGGAACGAGAAGACCGCCGCCGGCGCGGTGGCCGGCAGCGCCGTCGCGACGCCCAGGACGTCGCCGGCGGTCAGGTAGTAGTCGACCACGACGCCGTCGGCCTGCGCCGGGATCGCCGCCGCGTAGGCGTCGCCGCCCGCGGAGGCGAGCAGGACCTGCTGCCAGGCGCCCGCGTCGGCGCGCCAGTGCAGCAGCAGCTCGGCGGGCGTCAGGGCGACGCGGTCGGTGATCGTGCAGGCCACGGCGTACGAGCCCGTCGTCTGCTCGGTGTCCCCGAGCGGCGCGTGGGCGATCGCGGCGCCGAAGTAGTGCGCCGCGGCGTAGGCGTCCAGGATGCCCCAGCCGAAATCGTTGTCCGGGGCGGCGGCGCGGTCGGCCGTCATGCGCATGGCCTCGCGCACCTGCATCGGCGTCAGCGAGGGCACGCGCGACAGCACCAGGGCCGCCACGGCCGAGGTCAGCGGGCAGGAGAACGACGTGCCCGAAGCGGTCGTGTAGCCGCCGGAGGGGTTGGCGACGTGGTTGCCGGAGCCCAGGGCGCAGACGTCGGGCTTGACGCGCCCGTCGGCCGTCGGCCCGGGCGAGGAGAAGTAGGCGATGCTGCCGGAGGAGGTGACCGCGCCGGCGGTGATCACGCTGTCGCCGTCGGCGGGCGTGACCAGGGCGTCCCAGCTCGTGCCGCGCTCGTTGCCGGCGGAGTTGCAGACCACGATGCCCTTGCCCACGGCCAGGTCGGCCGCGACGGTGCAGGCGGCGGTGTCGCCGTCCAGGTCCGACACCGAGTACCAGTCGATGTAGCCCAGCGAGCTGCTGACCACGTCGACGCCGAAGGTGTCGAGCCACTCGATGCCCGCGACCCAGTTGTCCTCCTCGGCCGGCACCTCCTGCGACACGTCCTCGGTCTTGGCCAGCACGAACGAGGCCGCGAAGGCCGGGCCGACGTGGTTGCCCGGATCGTAGCCGCCGACGGTCGACATGGTCTTGGTGCCGTGGTCGTCCTGGGTGGACGGGTCGCCCGGCTCGTTCTCCACGACGCCGTCGCCGTTGACGAAATCCCAGCGGTCGAGCACCGGCAGGCCGGACAGCGCGACGTGGCTGGTGCGGAAGCCCGAGTCCATCATGCCGATCAGCACGCCCTGGCCGTGGACGCCCTCCTCGTGCAGGGCGGGCACGTTGATCTGCTCGAGGTCCGCGAGGGTGCCGCCGTAGTCGATCGACCAGGCCAGGTCCTTGTCCGCGGGCGCCGCCATCCCGACGCCGGGCGCCGCCGGCGCGGGCCGCGGCTGCGCGCGCCGCACCAGCGTCACCTCGCGCACGCAGGGCAGCGCCGCCAGGGCGCGCACCTGCTCGGGCCGCGCGTCGAAGCTGGCCGCGTTGAGCCAGCGGGACTCGCGGCGCAGCCGGGCGCCGGTCGCCAGCGCCGAGTCGAGGTAGGGGCGGTGCAGCGGCAGGTCGGTGGCGTCGGTCAGGCGGCCGGCCTTGTCGGCGGCCGTCTTCGCCCGCCGGGCGGCGGCGCGCTCGCCGAGGCCGCGCTCGGCCTCGTCCAGGGCCCGTGCGAGGGCGTCCCCCTGCAACCCCTTGTCCTGGAACCACACCCAGACGGCGAGGGTCCCGTCGGCGCGCAGGCCGGCGAACCCGGGGTCCGCGAGCGCGCGGGTCACCGCAGCGGAAGGCGCGGGAGCGGCGGCGGCCGCCGCGGAGACGAGGCAGAACGCGGCCAGCGCGGCCGCGCGGATGACGGATCGGGATCTCATGGGGCCTCCAGCTCGACGGCGGTGTCGTGGGATGCGTCGCAGCCGCGCCCGGCGGCGCGCTGCGGAGTCCTCCCATTGTAGCACATCCGGATCGGGCGGGCAGCCGTCCGCCGGGGCTCCGGGCCGGGTTGGCATCGCGGGCCGGCGGGAGTACACTGGCGGGGATCGCACCCCATGCAGCCAGTCAGGAACCCGATGCGCGAAGTTGTGAAGTCCCTGCTGGGCCACCCGGCCCTGACGCGCGGTTTGGTCCGCGCCGGCGGCCGCGGCGGTCCCGTGGTGGCCGTCCTCTGCTACCACGACCTGCGCGAGGACGACGACTTCGCGAACTGGCTGCGGCTGCCGGTGACCGAGTTCGACCGCCAGCTGACCTGGCTGGGCCGCGCCGCCCGCTTCATCGCGCCCGAGGACCTCGACGCGCCCGAGCGTCTCGACCGCCGCCGGCTGAACGTCCTGCTGACCTTCGACGACGGCTACCTGAACAACCTGAAGCTGGCGCTGCCCCTGCTGGAAGCCCACCGGGCCCCGGCGCTCTTCTTCGTCTCGACGCGCCCGATGCAGGACCAGCAGCCGTTCTGGCCGGACCTGGTGCTGACCCCCGTGCAGGCCCTGCGCCTGGAGCGGCTCGACCTGACGGCCTTCGGGTTCGCCGACTACCGCTTCCACCCGGCCGACGACGGCCGGCGCTGGGAGGACCTCGAGCGCCTCCTGGTGGACCTCAAGCGGGTCGGCAACGCGGACCACCCCCGGGTGGCCGCGGCGCTGGCCCACATCACCGGCACTCACGGCGCCGCCGCCGCCGAGCACCTGCAGCGCTTCCGCCCCCTGACCGCCGACGAGGTCGGGGCCATGTCCCGCAGCCCCTGGGTGCGGATCGGCTCCCATTCCCACGACCACGTCCTGCTGACCTACCTCGACGACCAGGCGCTGGCGATGAACCTGACCGAGTCGCGGCGCATCCTGGGCGGGATCACGGGCTCCCCCCCCGCCGACCTGGCCTACCCCAACGGCTCCTGGGACGAGCGCGTCGCCGCGGCGGCCCGGCAGGCCGGCTACGCGCGCGCCTGGGCCTCGAATCCCGGCCTGTTCGCGCCGGGCGCACCGAAGATGGCCTTGCCCCGCCTCATGGTCGGCGGCTACGATTCGCTCGGGGTGCTCGGCTACGTCCTGAACAGGCGCCTGGCGCTCGGTCTGCTCCCCTCCCGTCGGTAAGCGAAAGGCCCCGCACGTGAGCGCAACGCCGGTGATCGGCCTCGCCCTGGGCAGCGGGGGCGCCCGCGGCCTCGCGCACGCGGGCGTCCTGCAGGCGCTCGAGGAGGCCGGCCTGCCCCCCGCGCGCATCGCGGGCACCAGCATGGGCGCCATCGTCGGCGGGCTGTACGCCGAGACCCTCGATGCCGCCGAATCCTGGCGGCGCCTGGCGCGCTTCGTCCAGGACCCCGAGTTCCTGGAGACCTGGGCCCCCTTCGTCCCGAAGGGGTCCGGCCCCGAGGAGGAGACCGGCCGCTTCCACGAGCTGGTCGACGCACTCCACAAGAAGTACCTGGCCGTCAAGACCGTGACGCGCCCCTGCCTGGTCGACGAATCGCGCCTGCGCCACCCCCTCGCCCAGATGTTCCACGCCCGCGACTTCGCCCGGCTCGGGCTGCCGTTCGCCGCCGTGGGGCTGGACCTCGTCGCCGGCGAGCGCGTCGTGTTCCGCGAGGGCGACCTGCTCGACGCCGTCTACGCCAGCGCCGCGGTGCCCGGCGTCTTCCCGCCGCTGGCCCGCGGCGGCCGGCTGATCGTCGACGGCGGCGCCCCGTACCGCGTGCCGATCGAGACCTGCCGCGACCTCGGCGCCGAGCTGGTGATCGCCGTGGACATCCCGTCGTTCGAGCCCGCGAAGGTCGAGTACCGCACCGGCATGGACGTCATCCTGCGCAGCGACGCCGTCGCCCGCCAGCGCCTCGACGCCCTGGTGATCCGCACCGCCGACCTCGTGATCTCGCCGGACGTCGCCGCGTACCACTGGTCCGACTTCCGCCGCGCCGAGGACTGCCGCCGCTGCGGCTACGAGGCGGCCCGCGCCGCCCTGCCGACCCTGCGCCGCCTGATCGACGAGCGCGGCAACTGGCTCGCCCGCGTGCGCAACCTCTTCGCGAAGGCGCCGGCGTGATCCCCGGGCCGCCGGACGTGGCCGGCCTGCTGGGCGTCGCGCTGACGCTCGCCGCCTACGCGCTGCTGCAGTCCGGGCGCCTGCGCCAGGAGGATCCCCGCTACTCGCTGGCCAACGCCGTGGGTTCCGGCCTGATCCTGATCTCGCTGGTCTTCGACTTCAACCTCTCGAGCGCGGCGATCGAGTCGGCGTGGCTGGTGCTGAGCGTGTGGGGGCTGGTCCGCGTCCGGCGCGGGAAGGCCGCCCCATGATCCGGGGCGCCGCCGCGCTGCTGCTGCCGGTCCTGCTCGCGGCCGCGACCGTCGCGGCCGCGTCCCCCGCCGGAGACTTCGCCGCGGCCTGCGCCGCCTTGCCCGACGGCGCCCCGATCCGGCTGCGGCTGCTGGACGGGAGCGTCCTGGAGGGCCGCGTCGCCGGCTGGGACGGCGCCCGCCTCCGCCTGGTGCGTCAGGACGGCGGCGCGGTGGACTGCGAAGGGAGCGACGCGGTCGCGCTGTGGGTCCGCGAGCGGCACACCGCCGGCGGCCTCAAGCACGGCGCCCTGATCGGCGGCCTCGCGGGCGGGGTCGGCGCGATCGGGCTCATCGCCCTGTTCAGCGCCATGGACGACGACGGGCTGAGTGGCGGCGCTGCCGGCGCCGTGCTGCTGATGGGCATGGGCGGCGGCGCCGGCCTCGGCGCGCTGGTGGGGGGCATCACGGGATCGTCCCTGCCGGCCTGGGATCTGCGGTGGGCGCGGCCCGGCTGGTCCGCGCCGCCCGACTGGTCCCGCATCGCCCGACCCGCCGCGCGCGGGCCCGGAACTGCGCACCGGCGGGCTGGAGCTGCTGCTGGGCGCCGCCGGCGCCCGCGACTGGCCGCAACAGGACGGACTGGCCTACGGCCTACGCTGGCGCTCCGCGCTGTCTCCCCGCTGGTCGGCCGCGCTCGAAGTCGCGCGCTTCCGCGCCGAGCCCACCTACGAGTACCCCGTGGACCTGTCGCAGCACCGCGAGTACTCGGACGACTGCCGTCACGCCGGCGCCCTGCTGCAGTACGGCTTGGCGACCGGCGACCTGCGCCCCTACCTCTTGGGCGGCCTGGGCGCCTACTGGTGGGAGGAGAGCTACCTGGGCTACGCGTGGGGCTGCGGCCTCGAAGGCGACATCGGGCGCCGCGCCGTGGGGCGCCTCGAGTTCCGGCGCCACGACAACCTCCAGCGCCTGATGGAGACCGACCCCGGGTTGGTCACGGTCCAGATCGGCATCGGCCGGTCCTGGTGACGCGCCGGGCCGCCGGAAACACGAGGGCCGCCCCCGCGGGGCGGCCCTCCGTCGTTCACGACCGCGGGGACGATCCGGCCTACATCGGCGCGAACCCCTGGTCCGCCCAGTACTCGTCCTGCATCATCTTCTCCAGCTCGACCAGGTGCTCGAGGTGCCCGACCTCCCACTCGCCCAGCCAGGTGAACAGCTGCTTGAGGCCGGGGTCGTCGGTCTTGGCGGCCTGGTCGCGGTAGTAGTTGATGGCCTTGTTCTCGAGGTCGCAGCCGATGCCGATGACGGCCATCTCGAAGGTGCCGCGCTTGATCGACTTGCGGAAGGAGTCGTCGATGACGTGGCCGGCGCCGTGGTCCAGCTCGGCGGGGTGGACCTGCGACAGGTCGATGCGCCCCGCCTCGACCAGGTTCTTGTGCTGCGCCTGCAGCAGCGCGACGTGCTCGTCCTCGTCGCGGGCCAGCGCGGTGAACATCGCCTTCGCGGAAGGGTCCTGCGTCGTGGCGGCGGCGTGGGAGTAGAGCTGCTGCCCCTTGATCTCGGTCATGATGGCGTTCTTGACGGCCTCGATCATCCGCTGCTGTCTGGGGTCCATGTCTCCTCCTCGGTCTCCGCCGGGGTCCGGCTTGGGCTAGAACAGGCTGACGTGGAAGTACCGCTTGGGCCTCGCCTTGACGTCGGCGATCAGGTCCTGCACGGCAACGATGGTCGATTCGGCCTGCGCGTACAAGGAATCATCCTTCAGCATGCGGCCCGCCGTGCCCTCGCCCGCCTCCAGGCGCTCGACCAGGGCCGCCAGCGAGACGGTGGTGCGCGCCAGCAGCACGGTCAGCGAGTCCGCGCGGGCCAGCGTGGCGCCGGCGCCCCGCAGCGTGCCGGCCAGGAGGCTGTCGGGGCCGGCGACGGCCGTGCGCACGGCCGCGGTGGTGGCCCGCAGGTCCGCGACCAGGTGCTTCACCTCGGGGGTCAGCTCCTCGTTGGTGGCGCGCAGGGAGGCCATGGTGCTGCGGGTGTCGTCCATGATGGCGCCGACGCGGTCGCCCGCGCGCACCTCCTGCATGAAGGCGGTCAGCTCGCGGGTCAGCGTCCGCGCCTCCTCCAGCGTGGCGGCCCCCTCGTTCATCATGGCGCCCATGTCCTTGAGCACCTCGCCCCGGAAGACGTGGCCCTCCGGCGCCGCGGGGCCCTTGCCGGGCGTGATCTCGATGAGCATCTCCCCCACGATGCCCATGCTGGTCAGCGTGATGCGGGAGTCCTGGGTGAGCCCGGCCTTGGGCTCCACGTAGAAGTCGACGCGCACCTTGTCGCCGATCATCGCGAAGTCCTCGACCGCGCCCAGCCGGATGCCGCGCACCTGGACGCGGTCGTGGGCCTGCAGGCCGCCCACCGAGGCGAACTCCACCGCGTAGTGCTCGACGCCGCCGGCGAACCGCACCTGCTTGAACCAGAGCATGCCCCAGATGAGCACCACCAGCGAGACGATCACCGTCACGCCGACCTGGATCTCGCGCTTCTTCCCCATTGGCACCTCCCGCGCCGCGGCGGCGCTGGTCCTAGAAAACGTCCAGCGGCCCCTGCGCGCTGCCCTCGATGAACTGCCGGACCATCGGGTGGTCCGTGTTGCGGATCTCGTCGACCGAGCCGGCGTAGATCATGCGGCCGCGGCTGAGCATCGCGACGCGATCGGCGATCTTGAACGCGCTGGCCATGTCGTGCGTCACCACGACCGACGTCACGTGCAGCTCGCGCTGGAGCTTCAGGATCAGGTCGTTGATCGCGTCGCTGGTGATCGGGTCCAGGCCGGTGGTCGGCTCGTCGTACAGGATGTAGTCGGGCTCCATGGCGATGGCGCGCGCCAGCCCCGCGCGCTTCTTCATGCCCCCGGACAGCTCCGACGGCAGCTTGTCCTCGACCTGGGCCAGCCCCACCATCGCCAGGCAGCGGCAGGCGCGCTCGCGGATCTCCGCCGCGGGCAGCCCCGAGTGCTCGGACAGGCCGAGGCCGACGTTCTCGCAGATCGTCATCGAGTCGAACAGGGCGGCGCCCTGGAACAGCATGCCGAAGCGCTTGCGCAGCTCGAACAGGCCGTCGCGGGGCAGGGTCGTGATCTCGGCGCCGTCGATCCAGATCGAACCCGCGTCGGGCTCCAGCAGCCGGACGATGTGCTTCAGCAGCACGGACTTCCCCTCGCCGCTGCGCCCGATGACCACCACCGTCTCGCCGCGCGCGATCGTGAAGTCCAGCCCGTCGAGCACCTTGCGGCCCTGGAAGGTCTTGGTCACGCCCTGCAGGGTGATCCCCTGGCGCGCGGCGGGATCCGCGACGCGGAAATCGGGCGGGGCGGGCATGGCGGCGGGTGCGGTCATCGCGTCACTTTCCGAAGACGATCTGGAACAGGAAGGTGGCCAGGAAGTAGTCCGCCACCAGCACGCTCAGGCAGCTGCCGACCACGGCCATCATCGTCGCGTTGCCCACGCCCTCGGCGCCGCCGCGGGTGTTCAGGCCGAAGTAGAGCCCGGACAGGGCGATGATGCCGCCGAAGAAGAAGGACTTCAGCAGGCCGCTGAACAGGTCGGCCAGGTCGAAGTACATCAGCAGGCCTTCCTTGAAGGTGCTGATGGTGACGTCCATGGTCGCGACCGAGACGAAGTAGCCGCTGACGATGGCGATGGCGTCGGCGAAGACGGTGATCACCGGCAGCATCAGGAACGTGGCCACGAAGCGCGGCATCGCCAGGTAGCGCATCGGGTCGATGGCCAGCATCTCCAGCGCGTCGATCTGCTCGGTCACCTTCATGGTGCCCAGCTCGGCGGCGTAGTTGGCGCACAGCCGGCCGCCGACCACCAGGGCCACCAGCACCGGCCCCAGCTCGATGAAGACGGACTTCGAGATGACCGTCCCGAGGAACTTCATCGGGACGTAGGCCTGCATCTGGTAGACGGCCTGCACGGCCGTGACCGCGCCCACGAAGATCGAGGTCGTCAGGACCAGCGGGAGCGACCCCACCGCCACGATGTGCATCTGCTCGAGGACCTGGCGGCGCATCCGCGGGATCTGGGGGATCTGGCGCAGGATCTCCAGCAGCAGCAGGCTGCCACGGCCCGCATTGGCCAGGGCGGCCAGGGTCCAGTCGCCGATTCCGCTGAGGATGGAGGTCATAACGGGCCGAATATATACGGACTTCGGCCGGGTGTCCACCCGGGCGCCCCCCAGGGGAGGCAGATGATTGTGATTTTGCATTTTCCGTTGTGCTAGGATCCGGGGGTCGAGAGGGGGACCACAAGGGAGGGGGATGTCATGACGACCAGAATCGTGTCGCTGCTCTTTGCCCTGCCGTTCGCTTGCCTGATGCCCGCCGCCGCCGCCGCACAGGAGCGCTACCCGGCGGAACCCGACCTCGTCGAGATCATGTTCATCCAGGAGAGCGCCGTGCGCCTGGTGGGCGACGTGCTCGTCGACCACAGCGGCCTGAACGCGACCGCCGGCGTGGAGGAACTTCTGTTCCCGCGCCCCCACGAGTGGGAGCGCCTGTCCCCCGTCGCCGAGCCCGTCCTGGACCAGCTCGAGATCGAGGGCGAGCTCGCCTCGGGCCTGGATCTCTACAACCTGAACAACGCCTACACCCTGCGCTTCCTGGCGCCGCAACCCGACCTCTGGCTGCTCGCCGCCGATCTCGAAGCGCTGCCGGGCATCCATCTGGCGCTGCCCGCGCCCCTGCCGCAGGAACTGCCCCTGCCGCCGCCCTACACGTTCCTGCAGGGCTACCTGAACCCCGCCGCGTCGCTGCCGTCGGCCGGCGTGGACGCCTACGCCGCCTGGACGTACCCCGGCGGCAACGGTACGGGCGTGACGGTCTGCGACCTCGAGTACGACTGGAACTACAACCACCTGGACGTGACCAAGGCCTTCGGCTCGCAGATCATCGCCAACGCCGTCGACCCCCACGCCGCGCAGCCCTACCCCAGCCACCGGCACGGCACCGCCGTGATCGGCGAACTGGTCAGCGACGCCAACGGCTGGGGCACGACCGGCGTCTGCCCCGGCGCCTCCCTGCTGACCTGCGGCACGTACTACGGCCTCAACCCGCTGTGGAACGTCGCCGGCGCCATCACCGCGGCGATCGCCGCCCTGCAGCCCGGGGACGTCATCCTGCTCGAACAGCAGTGGGACTACAGCGGCACGGCGAACCTGGGCCAGTTCATCCCGATCGAATGGTGGGGCTCCACCATGGTCTTCCCCTACCAGAACCAGAGCTTCAACACCGTCTACGCCGCGATCCAGACGGCCGTGGCCAACGGCATCCACGTGGTCGAGGCCGGCGGCAACGGCAACCTCGACACCGGCGCCCTGAACTGGATCGGCGACTCGGGCGCGATCGTCGTCGGAGGCGGCGGCACGGGCCAGACCGCCCACGGCGACCGCGTGCGGATGGGATACTCCAGCTACGGCCCCCGCTTCGACCTGCAGGGCTGGGGCGAGAACGTGACCACCACCGGCCACAACTTCGACCTCTACAGCGCCGAGGGCCTGAACCTGCACTACACGAAGCTGTTCAGCGGCACCTCGAGCGCCTCGCCCATCGTGGCCGGCGCCGTGGCCTGCCTGCAGGGCTGGTGGGCCGGCAGCGGCCAGACCACGCCGATCGCGCCCGCGCTGATGCGTTCGACCCTGAAGACCACCGGCACGCCGCAGGACTCGGTCGGGACCAGGCCCATCGGCCCGCGCCCGGACCTGGCGGCGGCCATCGCCGCCCTGACGCCGACCGCGTCGTGGGTGAACGTGGCGACGGGGCCCCTGGCCGACACCGGCCTGACGAACTCGGTCGCCTGGGGCGACCGCGACGACGACGGCGACCCCGATCTCTACCTCGTGAACTTCCAGAGCCTCTGCCACTACCTCGAAAACCTCGGCGGCGGCTTCTTCATGGACGCGACCGTCATGCCCGAGGCCAACCAGGCGGCGGGCGGCGCGGCCGCCTGGGGCGACGCCGACAACGACGGCGACCCCGACCTCTACGTGGGCAACTACGCGGCGCCGAACCGGCTCCTGCGCAACGATCTGCTGTACTTCTTCGACGCCTTCGCCATGCCCGAGAGCGACGCCGCCGACGCCGCCGGCGTGAGCTGGATCGACTACGACAACGACGGCTGGCTCGACCTCCACGTCACGACGGTCAACGGCCTGCCCGACCGGCTGTTCCGCAACATGAACGGCCTGCCGGGTCCCGGCGGCTTCGTCCAGATCACGGATCCGATCCTCGAGGACATCGACGACTCCCGCGACGGCGCCTGGGCCGACTACGACGGCGACGGCGACCAGGACCTCTTCCTCACCAAGACGACCTCCGGGCAACCCAGCCGGATGCTGCGCAACGACGCCGGCACCTTCGTCGACGCGGCGACGCCGCCCCTGCTGGACAACGGCCCCTCGACCGGCGCCTGCTGGGGCGACTACGACAACGACGGCGACCTCGACCTCTACCTGGTGAAGCCCGTGTCGCTGCCCAACCGCCTGCTGCGCAACGACGGCGGCGGCAACTTCACCGACGTCAGCGCCGGCCCGCTCGCCGACACCGGCGGCGGCATGGGCGCCTGCTGGGGCGACTACGACAACGACGGCGACCTCGACCTCTACGTGGTCAACTACAGCGCGGGCTCGATCGGCAGCGGCATCAACCGCCTGCTGCGCAACGACGGCGGCGGCGTCTTCACCGACGACACCAGCAACCCGCTCTACGCCGGCGGCAACGGCCACGCGGCCGCCTTCGCCGACTACGACCGCGACGGCGACCTCGACCTGTACCTCGGCAACTACGGGGCGGCGAACGCGCTCTTCCGCAACGACCTCAACAACGGGAACGGCTGGCTGCACGTGAAGCTGGAGGGCACGAGCAACAACGCGTCGGCCGTCGGCGCGCGCGTGACGATCTGGTCGCCGTTGCTCGGGATGCAGATGCGGGAGGTGTCGGACATGACGGCCGGCCCCGGCCAGGGCGACCTGCTGGTCGAGTTCGGCCTGGGCGGCGACGCCGGGATCGATTCGCTGCGCGTGGACTGGCCGAACGGCAACGTGCAGCGGCTGCCGCTAACGATAGCCGCCAATCAGGTCGTCGGCGTCCTGGACAACACGGTGACCGCCGTGCGCGGGGACGACGTCCCCGCGGAATACTCGCTCCATCGCGCCTTCCCCAATCCGTTCAACCCCGCCACGTCGATCGTCTACGACGTGCCCCGTTCCGGGAAGATCGACCTGGCCATCTACGACGCCGGCGGCCGTTTGTTGCGGCGGCTGCGCCACGGCGTCGCCGAACCGGGCCGCCACACGGCCGTCTGGGACGGCCGGGACGGGCGCGGCGAGCGGGTGGGCGCCGGCCTCTACTTCGCGCGGCTGACCGCGCCCGGCGCGGACCGGACCCTCAAGCTGATGCTCGTGAAGTAGCTCGTCAACCCTGCCGCAGGGCCCCGCCGTCGCCGACGGCGGGGCCTTCTTCTTGTGCGGCAACGAGTTGCGGCGCCGGAGAAAACGGGCTCAAGATTCAGGCCGATCTGCCGATGGCGTAGGCGGGAGGTTGTCGCCGTGAGCATCCAGGCCGTGTCCAACGCGATGTCCGCCATGATGGCCCAGCAGGACCGTCTGGCCGGCGTCGCCGAACGGGTGGCCCGGTGGCGGAGCACCGACGCCGCCCGGGGGCCCGCGCCGGCGGACCTGGTGCGCGACGTCCTGGAAGCCGAGCAGGCGCTGCGCACCTTCCAGTCCAACGCCGCGGTGCTGCGCACCGCGGACCGCCTGACCGGCCTGCTGCTCGACGAACTCGCCTGACCGTCAGGGAGCGTCCGCCGCGGGACGCATCCGGCCCCGCGCCAGCGAGGCGAAGATCCCGGCGACGCAGAGCGCGGCGAAGACGACGAACGCCGTCCGCATGCCCGCGAGGAACTGGCCGTGGTTGGCGGGCGTGATCGGGACGCGCCCGACGTGCACCGCGAGGATCAGGGTCACGATCCCCATCGAGAACATCTGCCCGAGCAGGCGCATGGTGCCGACCGTGCCCGAGGCGACGCCGTAGTGCCGGCGCTCGACGGACCCCATCACGGCGTTCATGTTGGGCGACGAGAAGAGGCCGAAGCCCAGGCCGAGGATCACCAGGCTCGCGATCAGGTAGGGGATGCCCGTGTCCCGTCCCAGGCAGGCGAGCAGCGCGAGCCCGACCGCCACCAGCCCCATCCCGGCCGAGGCGACGATCCGGGGCTCCACCCGGTCCGACAGCCGCCCGGCGTACAGCGACGTCAGCACCATCACGGCGGGCTGCCAGACCAGGACGGCGCCGGCGCCCTCGGCGCCGTAGCCCCGGGTGTACTGCAGGAACAGGCTCAGCAGGAAGGAGACCGCGTAGGTCGCGGCGTAGTTGATCAGGGCCGCCAGGTTGGAGAACGTGAAGGCGGGGTTGCGGCGGAACAGGCGCAGGTCGAACACCGGGCTGGCCGTGCGCAGCTCCCGCCGCACGAACAGGACCAGGCCGGCGATCCCGGCGGCGAGCAGCCAGACGCCGCGGCCGCGCGTCAGCTCGGAGAAGCCCAGCATGATCGCGACCAGCGCCGCGCCGTAGAGGACCGCGCCGGGCAGGTCGAACGGCTCGCCCCGCGATTCGGCCCACTCCCCTTTCAGCCTCCGCAGCACGACCAGGACGATGAGGCCGCCCGCCGGGACGTTCGCGTAGAAGACGCTGCGCCAGCCGAGGTGCTCCACCAGGATCCCGCCCAGGAAGGGGCCGGCCGCGAGGCCCGCGTAGACCGCGGCCACGTTGATCCCGAGCGCCCGGCCGCGCTCGCGGTCCGGGAAGACGGAGGTGAGGATCGCGATGCCGGTGCCGAAGATCATGGCGCTGCCGATCCCCTGCAGGACCCGGCCCACGACCAGCATCGCGGCGGAACCGGCCGCCCCGCACCAGAAGGAGAAGACGGCGAAGACCGCGATGCCCAGGACGAAGACCCGCTTGCGGCCGTGGATGTCGGCCAGCCGGCCGAACGGGACGAGGAAGACGGCCGCCGACAGCAGGAAGGCCGTCATCATCCAGCTCAGGTACACCGCGTCGATCCCGAACTCCCGGCCGATCTCCGGCAGCGCCACCCCGATCGCCGACGCCATGAAGGGCGTGAGGAACGAGGAGATGGTGAAGACGAGCAGCGCCGCCCGCTTGTCCGGTGAATCGAGCAGCCCCATGTCGCCCCTTCCGTGATCGCGCCGCCCCGCCGGTGCCAGGGAGCCGCCTGTCAGGGTGTTGTCTTGCCGGCATCGTCCAGGTAGCCGAGCATGCCTTCGATCGTGTTGCGCAGGAAGTCGGCCTCGCGCGCCTGCAGGTCGTCCTCGAGGTCCGCGAAGGTCGCGAACCACGGATCGGCGTCGGCCAGGCGGCGCCGCGCCTCGGCCTGGAGGTCCGCCGACCACGCCGGACCGTGCGAGGCGCGCAGCCCGTCGAGCGTCGCGGTCCACAGCAGCAGCTGGCCGCGCGCGGCCGCCAGGAAGCGGCCGGGCTCCCCGCAGAGGCCGTGGTGCCCCCAGGCCAGGCGCGCCGGCGCGGGATCCAGCGCGAGCAGCAGGTCGAGCGACCGCAGCGCCGTCGGCAGGTGGAAGCGCGGCGGCGTGGCCGGCCGCAGATAGGGCGCGCCGCCGCGCGTCGGGCAGGTCATGCCCGCCGCCTCGCCCACGAAGAGCAGGCCGTCGTCGAGGTAGCACTGGTGGTGGGCGGCGTGGCCCGGGGTGTGGAAGGTGCGGATGCCCAAGGGTCCCAGCGACGACGGCGGGTCGATGCGGTCGGCCGGCACCGGCAGCGGCCGCCCGAAGAGCGGCGCCAGGTCGCGCAGCACCTGCAGCGAACCCTCCCACAGCCGTTGCGGGTCGACCAGGTGGCGCGCCGCCTCCTCCCAGACCACGACGCGCGCCTCGGGGAAGGCGGCGGCGAGGTGCCCGGCGCCGCCGCCGTGGTCGAGGTGGACGTGGGTCAGCAGGATCCGGTCCAGGCGCGTCACGCCGCGGCGGCGCAGCTCCGCCGTCAGGTGCGGGATCGTGCTCGCGGGGCCGGGGTCCACGACGTAGGTCTCGCCGCCGCGCCGACGCAGCCAGCAGCTGATGAACTTGCGGTAGCCGCGGCGCGGCTGGTCGAGGTCGATGAGGTCCAGGTCGTCCATCGTTCTCCCGTCGGCGCTCAGGCTTCGGCCGCGTCGGCGAGCCCGTCGAGCCAGGCCAGGGCCGCCTCGGCGCGGCGCGTGACGTTCCCCTCCGCCATGGCCCACGCCTTGCGCTCGCGCGTCAGCGGCAGGTGCTGGAAGAGGAGGTCGGCGAGCAGGCCGGTGTCCAGGCCGTCGGCGAGCTGCACGCCGGGCAGCATGCGCGCGGCGACCGCGTCGCGCAGGCGCGGGGCCAGCGCCGCGCTGAGCTGCGGGTCGCCGGGCTCCTCCTCGATCACGTCGGCCAGCACGCGGCGGTAGAGGCGGTCGCTCGGCGCCTCGGCGATCCGCAGGCGGTCGAGGCCCAGCAGCCAGATCAGGTAGCGCCCGTCGTCGAGGCGGCGGTGGCTGACGATCTCGCCCAGCCCGGCCACCGGCAGCACGGCCGGCCCCTCGGGCCGCGCGGCGCCGGCGGGGTCCAGGCAGCCGAGCGCCAGGCGCCCGGCGGTGTCCAGCAGGTCGCCGACCATCTGCAGGTAGCGCGGCTCGAAGACGTGCAGGGGCACCAGGGCGCCCGGGAACAGGAAGGCGTCCGGCAGCGGGAACAGGGGCAGGCCCGTGATCCGGCGCAGGTCGGGTGCGGTCATCTCGGCGCTATCCTCGGCGGTCCGCCGCCGCGCTCAGTGCTGCAGGTCGGCGAAGCGCGTGAACGACTTGTGGAAGTGCAGGTCGAACTGGCCGATGGGCCCGTTGCGCTGCTTGCCGACGATGACCGTCGCCTTGTTGCGCACGGTCTCGTCGTCCGGCTTGTAGTACTCCTCACGATAGATGAACATGACCACGTCGGCATCCTGCTCGATCGAGCCCGACTCGCGCAGGTCCGAGAGCATGGGCTTGTGGTCGCCGCGCGACTCGACGGCGCGCGAGAGCTGGCTGAGGGCCATGACGGGCACGTCGAGGTCCTTGGCCATGCCCTTGAGGTTGCGGCTGATCTGCGAGATCTCCTGCTGCCGGTTCTCGGCGCGCGAGGTGGAGGTCATCAGCTGCATGTAGTCCACGACGATCAGGCCCACGTCGTGCTGCTGCTTGAGCCGGCGCGCCTTGGCCTTCATCTCGAGCACGCCGATGCCGCTGGTGTCGTCGATGAAGATGGGCGCCTCGGACAGGCGGCTGCAGGCCTCGGTCAGCTTCGGCCACTGCTCGGGCTTGATCTGCCCCTTGCGCAGCTCGTGGTTGTTGAAGCCGCCGCTGGCGCAGATCATGCGCATGACGAGCTGCTCCTTGGCCATCTCCAGGCTGAAGATCGCGACCGGCACCTTGTCCTTCACCGCGGCGCTGTAGGCGACGTTCAGCGCCAGGGCGGTCTTGCCCATCGACGGCCGCGCCGCCAGCACGATCAGGTCGCCGCGCTGCAGGCCGGCGGTCATGCGGTCGAACTCCACGAAGCCGGTGGACAGCCCCGTGATGTCGCTCTTGGAGCGCGAGGCCTCGTCGATGCGCCGGAAGGCCTCCGGCACCACGTCGCGCACCGAGGCGAAGGCCTGCGTCTCGCGGCTCTCCGCGATGGCGTAGATGCGCGTCTGGGCGCGGTCGAGGATGGCGTCGGTCTCCTCGCGGGCGGCGAAGGCGTCGGTGGTGATCTCGCCCGAGGCGTGGATCAGCCCCCGCAGCACCGCCTTGTCCCGCACGATGCGCCCGTGGTAGGCGACGTTCGCCGCCGTGGCCGTCGCGGCCAGGATGTCGGCCAGGTAGTCGTTGCCGCCGCACTTCAGCAGCTCGCCGCGGCGCTCCAGCTCCTCGGCGACCGTGATGCCGTCGATGGCCTGGTCGTTCTCGTAGAGGTCGCACATGACCCCGAAGATGACCCGGTGCTCGCGGCGGTAGAAGTCGTCGGCGCGGATCGATTCGAGCGCCACGCCCAGCGCGTCGCGGTCGAGCATGACCGCGCCGAGGATCGCGCGCTCGGCGTCCAGGTTCTGCGGCGGCTGCCGGGTCTCGGCGGCGCGGCGCGACTCGAAGGGCAGGGGGCTCAGTTCGGGTTCCACGGGACCGTTCCTCGGGGCTCGTTGTGACGGGGCGAGTCGAAGAGCACCATTCTACGCGATGCCCGCGGCCCGAGACAGGCGGACTTCGCGGCGCCGGCGGAAACCTGGGGATCGGGCGTGGACAAGCCCGTGGACAAGCCGGTGGAGAGCCGGTGGACGATCGGTGGACGGGCCGCTCCCGACGCCGTCGCGGGCGGCCTCCCGCCGCGCGCCCCGGGATAACGCCGGGACATGTTGTGGACAAGTCGCGCCCGAGGTGGATAAGCTGGGCGACAGCGGACGGTCGGAACTCCCAAGCGGTTCCGGCCCAACACATTGCCGACCAGGACCCCGGCCGAGGCGGCTCCCATGCCCGACGGTGGACAACTGCGCGAATCCTGGGCCAGGATCGTCGCCGATCCGCACCCCCTGCAGCCCTGGCGGGACGGCGCCGCCTTCCCCTGGGCCGACCCCGACTTCAGCGAGCGCATGCTGCGCCTGCACCTCGACCAGTCGACGCACATGGCCAGCCGCACCCTGCCGGTGATCGCCGCCCACGTCGGTTGGCTGGAGGCGCGGCTGGACGAGGCCTTCGGCCCCGGCGCGCCGCGCCGCGTGCTGGACGTCGCCTGCGGCCCCGGCCTGTACTGCCACGAGCTGGCCCGCCGCGGGCACCGCGCCTGGGGCGGCGACGTGGCGCCGGCGGCGCTGCGCCACGCGCGCGCGGTCGCGGCGGACGGGGCGCTCGCCTGCGGCTTCTTCGACCTCGATCTCGAGGACCCGTCGCGGCAGCTCCCCGCGGAGGTCGCCGACCTCGACGCGGTGACGCTCTGGTACGGCGAGGTCCACGCCCACCCCCCCGAGGCGACGCTCGCCGCCCTCTGCGCCCTCGCCGCGCGTCTGCGTCCCGGCGGCCTGATGGTTCTGGAGTACCAGCCCTGGGACCTCTACCCGCGCGAGGATCTGCGGGAGTGGCGGGCCTGCGACGGCTCGCCCTTCGCCGACGGCCCGCACTTCTGGCTGCAGCAGTACCACTGGGACGAGGCGTCGCGCTCCGAGATCAATGTCCACTGGATCGTGGACCCCGCGACCGGCGCGGCGCGGCGCTACGCCCAGAGCGGCCGCGCCTGGCGGGACGAGGAGCTCGCGGCGCTGTGCGCGGCCGCCGGCCTCGGCGGCGGCGTCTTCCTGCCGCCGATCACCGGCGTGGACGGGCGCCACGAGTTCGCGATGCTGATCTCCCGGCGGTGAATGGTCAGGAGGCGTCCGCGAGCAGCGCGTCGTGCAGGGCGCGCAGCTTGCGCACGTCCTCCCACGTGTCGCGCTTCCAGTGCGGGTTGCGCAGCAGCGCGGCGGGGTGGAAGGTCGCCAGCACGGGGATGCCCTGGTAGAAGTGCACGCTCTCGCGCAGCGAGCGCAGGCTGGCGCGGGTGTCCAGCAGCGTCATCGCCGCGTGGCGGCCGAGGCAGCAGATCAGGTGCGGCTGGATGATCGCCAGCTGCCGGCGCAGGAAGGGCTCGCAGGCGCCGGCCTCGTCGGGTTCGGGGTCGCGGTTCTCGGGCGGGCGGCACTTCAGGATGTTGCAGATGTAGACCTCGTCGCGCTCGAAGCGGATGGCGCGCAGGATGTCGGTCAGCAGCTGCCCCGCGCGGCCGACGAACGGCAGGCCCTGCTCGTCCTCGTTGCGGCCGGGCGCCTCGCCGATGAACAGCACGCGCGCGTCGGGGTTGCCGCAGCCGAAGACCGTGTGCGTGCGCGTGGGGTGCAGCTTGCAGGCCGTGCAGGCGGCCACCTCGGCGGCCAGGCTCTCCAGCGCCAGCCGCTTCGAGACCGGCGCCGGCGCGGCCGGGGCCGCGGCCGGGGCCGCGGCGAACAGGTTCGGGGCGGCGGCCGCGGCCGCGACCGCCGCGGGCGGGCGGCTGCGGATCTGGGCCAGCGTCTCGCGCACGAAGCGCTCGCACTCGGCGCGGAACTCCCGCTCGCGGGCCGCCTTCGCGGCCGCGGCCGCGTCCGCTTCCGGACCGGCGGGCGCGGCGGCGGGCGCGGGCGGCCGCAGCGCGGCGGGCGTCGCGATCTCCGCGGGCGGCGCCGCGGCTTCCGCGGGGGCGGGGGGATCTGCGGCCGGGGGCGCCGCCGCGGCCGCGGCGACGGGGCCTTCGTCGTAGTACCAGGCGCTGCCGTCCTGCTGCTGCTGGACGAGGTAGCGGGCCAGGTCGGCGGCCAGGCGCTCGGGGCTGTCCTGCGTCATGCGGCGCCCCCGGCGGGGCGCAGCAGCGGCAGCAGCCGCTGCAGGAGTTCGGCGGCGAGCTCGCGCTTGTCCAGCGGGCCGATCGCCTCGCCGCCGCCGTCGGCGGCGATCAGCGTGACGCGGTGCAGGCCTTCGCCGAAGGTGCCGTCGGCGACGGGATCGTTGGCGATCACGGCGTCCATGCCCTTGGCGCGCAGCTTGGCCGTCGCCCGCTCGCGCAGGTTCTCGGTCTCGAGCGCGAAGCCCACGACCTTCAGGCCCGCGGGCCGCTCGGCCTGGACGATGTCGGCCAGGATGTCGGCCGTGCGGGTCATGGTCACGGTCCAGGACGTGCCGAGCGATTCCTTCTTGAGCTTGCCGCGCCCGACGTTCTCGGGCGTGAAGTCGGCGACGGCCGCGGCCATGATCAGGGCGTCGGCGCGCGGCAGGCGCTCGCGCACCGCGGCGGCCATCTGGGCGGCGGTCTCCACCGGCACCACGATCCCGATCCCGCGCGGGGGCGGCGACGGCACCGGCCCGTGGATCAGGGTCACCTCGGCGCCCAGACCGGCGGCCTGCCGGGCCAGGGCGAAGCCCATCGCCCCGGTCGAGCGGTTCCCGACGAAGCGCACCGCGTCGAGCGGCTCGCGCGTCGGCCCGGCCGTCACCAGCAGCCGGCAGCCGGCCAGCGGCAGGTCCGCGGCCCCGTCGGCGCGCGGGGGCAGGGCGTCGTCCAGCTCGCAGACGCGGGCGAAGATCTCCTCCGGCTCGGCCATGCGGCCCTCGGCGACCGTGCCGCAGGCCAGCCAGCCGCGGCCGGGATCCACGACGTGGGCCCCCCGGGCGCGCAGCGTGGCGAGGTTGGCCTGCACGGCGGGGTGGCGCCACATGGCGTCGTTCATGGCCGGGGCCAGGACCAGGTCGCGCTCGCAGGCCAGCAGCAGCGTGGTGACGATGTCGTCGGCGAGGCCGCCGGCGGCCTTGCCCAGCAGGTTGGCCGTGGCCGGGGCGACCACCGCGATGTCGGCCCAGCGGGCCAGCTCCACGTGGTCCAGCGGGTCGGTGTCCCCCTCGCCCCACAGGTCGGTGGCGACGCCGTGGCCGGTCAGCGCGCGGAACGTGGTCGGCCCCACGAAGCGCTGCGCCGCGCCGGTCATGGCCACGCGCACGGAAAAGCCCGCCTGCACGAGCAGGCGGGCCAACAGGCAGCTCTTGTAGGCGGCGATGCCGCCGGTCACCAGCAGCAGGACGCGCGACCGGGTCATGGCCTACTCCTGTCCGCTCTCCCGCTCCTTGAGGGCGGCGGCAGCGCGCTCACGCTTGTCGTAGTAGAGGATCTTGCCGTCGATCAGGCGCTGGACCGCGATGGTCGTCAGCTTGCCGGGCAGGTTCGCGCTCACCGCGCGGGCCCGGTCGTTCAGACGGCGCGCCTCGAGGGCGGCGATCCGGATGGCTTCGAACTTGTTCGGGATCCTGTTGGTGACATCCTTGCGCTGGATGTAAGTCATCGGACACCTCGGTGGAAGATCCATGTCGACGGGGACCGGGGCGCTGCAACCGCCGGCGGAGCGCGAACGGAGCAATGTAACCCCGTTCCGGGCCGGCATCAACTCCAATTCTCCAAATTATTGTCCGGCAGGAGGTTCCATCGTCGGCGCCAGCGGCGGCTCCCGGAATCGCTCGCGCCGGCACTGCTCGGCGGTCAGGATCGCCGACATGCGCCGCAGGGCCTCGGCGAGGTCGGCGTTGACGATCCAGTAGCGGTAGTGGGAGGCGTAGCCCACCTCCCAGCGGGCGTTGCGCAGGCGGGTGGCGATGACCTCGGGCCCGTCGGTGGCGCGCGAGCGCAGGCGCGCCTCCAGCGCGTCCCACGAGGGCGGGAACACGAACACCGAGACGAGCTCGTCGCGGTACAGGTCGATGACGTTCTTGCCGCCCTGGACGTCCAGGTCGAGCAGGGGCACCTCGCCCCGGTCGATCATGGCCTGGATGTGGTCGCGGCGGGTGCCGTAGCGGCGGTCGTGCACGTGCGCCCACTCCACGAAGGCGCCGGCGTCCACGAGCCGGTCGAACTCCGCGTCGTCGACGTAGTGGTAGTCGACGCCCTCCCGCTCCCCGGGCCGGATCGGGCGCGTGGTGGTCGAGACCGAGAAGCGCACGCGCGGGTCCTCGGCGAGCAGGGCCCGCACGAACGTGGTCTTGCCCGCGCCGCTCGGGCCGCTGATCAGCAGGATCATCGCCGGGTCACTCCAGGTTCTGGACCTGCTCGCGCAGGGTCTCGATCTCTTCCTTCATGGCGATCACCGCGCGCGTGATCTCGAGGTTCTGGGTCTTGGAACCCATGGTGTTGACCTCGCGGTGCATCTCCTGGAACAGGAAGTTCAGGCGCTTGGCCACCTGGCCGCCCTCCGCCAGGGCCTCGCGCACCTGCTCGAGGTGGCTGGCGAGGCGCTCGCACTCCTCGTTGATGTTGCCCTTGTCCACCAGGATCGCCGCTTCCTGGGCCAGGCGCTGCGGCTCGAGGGCGTCGCCCAGCAGCTGGGCCAGGCGCTCGCGCAGCCGGTTCTGGGCCTCCTCGAGGGCGCCGGGCACCAGCGCCGCGACCGTGCCGAGGTGGCGGTCGATGGCCTCGGTGCGCGCGGTCATCTCGGCGGCGGTCTCGGCCCCTTCCTTGCGCTTCATCGCTTCGAGACCGGCGATGGCCTGGTCCAGGGCCGACGTCACGGCCGCCTGCAGGGCCTCGCGGTCGTCCTCGGGCTGGCCGCCGTCGAACAGGCCGGGCAGCGCCAGCAGGTGCTCGAGCCGGATCTCCGGCCGCGGCAGGCCGCGGGCGGCGACGGCGTCGGCCATGGCGCCGAGGGCCGCCAGGCCGGCCTCGACGCGCGCGGGCTGCAGGGCGGCGCCGGCCGCAGCGGTCCCGCGCTCCAGGGTCAGGGTGCAGCTGACGCGGCCGCGCGCGACGCGGTTCTTCAGGATCTCGCGGATGTCGAGCTCGCAGAAGCCCAACGCCGACGGCAACTTCAGGGCGACGTCGAGGAAACGGTGGTTCACGGCGCGCAGTTCCACCGTGACGGTGGTGTCGCCCGCCATCGCTTCGCCGTTGCCGTATCCGGTCATGCTGAGCACGGGATCTCCGATCCGTGAGGGGTGGGACGGCCCGGGGCCGTACCGGGCGGCCAAGTCTAGGCAAGTCCGACGGCGGCGGCAAGGCCGGAAACCGGCCGCCTTCCCGCCGTGTCCGGCGCAAGGAGGGATTGACGGCCCCGCCCGGATGCACTAGAAATGGGCCGGATCGTTCGAGGTTCGCCTACAACCCAACAGCTGCAGGGGGAGATCACGATGAAGAAGATTCTGTTCCTGACCACGGCCCTCGTCCTCATCGCGGGCGTCGCGGCGGCCGGTCCCATGGCCTTCGGCGTGCGCGGCGGCTACGTCGACTCCGGCACCACCGGGTTCTTCGCGGGCGGCCACGTCAAGGGCCTGAACATCACGCCCGAGATCGCGCTGGTCCCCAATGTCGAGATCTCGTTCCTGGACGGAGTCAGCATCTACTCCTTCGCCGCCGACGCCAACTACAGCTTCAAGGAAGTCGACATGGGCGGCTTCACCCCGTACGCGGGCGGCGAGATCGGCATGCACATGATCAAGATCGACGACGTGCCGGCCGGCTTCGACGACTCCGAGACCAAGATGGGCATCAGCATCCTGGGCGGGCTCGAGAAGAGCCTCGACGAGTCCAAGTCCCTGATGTTCGAGCTGAAGATCGGCCTGTCGGACTACGCGCCGGACATGAAGTTCACCGCCGGCCTGACGTTCTTCTAGACCGCGGCGTGGACCGCGCGTCCCTACCCTGGCGGCGGCCGGAGTCCCTCGGGGCCCTGGCCGCCGCTTGGCGTCGGCGCCTGGCCGCATCGCGGGTGATCGGCGTCGGCGGCGGACCGGGCTGGCTGCGCCTGACCTTCGCCGCGCGGGAAGGTTCCGCTCCCCCCGCGCACCTGTTCCTGCTGGCGCGCGCGGGCGCCGTGATGGCCTGGGACGACGAGACCCCCCTGCCCCGCGTCTGGACCGACGCCCTGGGCTGGGCGCCGCAGAAGCGCCTGGCCGCGTCGCAGCTCCTCGGGTGCGCGCTGGTCACGGTGTCCGCGCCCCCGGACGACGCCATTCTCTTCTTCGACTTCGCCGATCCGGACGGGCGGCGGCTCGCGCTCGCGCACCAGCTCTTCGGCCAGCGCGGCAACCTGGTGCTCGCCGACGGCGACGGCCGCCGGCTCTGGTCGGCCCACGCCTCGCCCCACCCCGCCACGCTGGCGCCGCCGCCGGCCCCCGCGGAACCGCCCGCGGCGCCGGATCCCGACGACGTCGCGGCCCGCTGCCGCGAGCTCGGCCCCTCCCTGCTCGGCCCTTTGCTGCACGACGAGGCGTTCGCCGAGGCGCGCGCCGCCCTGCGCCGCGTCGCCGACGCCGCCGGGCGCCTGGGCGACAACCTGGCGCGCGACCTGGCCACGGCCGACGGCGGCGAGGCCGTGCGTCACGCCGCCGAGACCCTCGCCATCCACCTGCACGCCGTGCGCCGCGGCGTCGCCGAGATCGAACTGCCCGACGCCGCCGGCCAGGCCTGCCGCATCGTCCTGGACCCGACCCTGAGCCCGGCCGAGAACCTGGACCGCCTGTTCCATCGGGCGCGCAAGGCCGCGCGCGGGCGCGAGCACATCGCGCGGCGCCTGGCCGAGGCGGAGGAACGGCAGCGGGTGTGCCGCGACCTGCAGGACGAACTGGACGGGCTGGCCGGCGCCGCCGACCCGCTGGCCGCCGTGCTGGCCTGGCGGGCCGCACAGGCGCCGCTGTTGGGGGCGGGCAAGCGCGTGGTCGCCGGTCGCCGCGAGGCGCCGCCCGAGGCGGCGCCGTACCGCCGCTTCCTGGTCGACGAGCGCTGGGAGGTCTGGATCGGCCGCAACGACCGCGAGAACGACGAACTGACCCACAAGGCCGCCGCGCCCGACGACTGGTGGCTGCACGCCCAGGGCGTTCCCGGCAGCCACGTCGTGTTGCGCGCCGGCGGCCGCCCGGAGCAGGTGCCCCGGCAGGCCCTGGAGAAGGCCGCCTCGCTGGCCGCCCAGTACTGCCGCGCCCGCAATTCCGGCCTGGTCCCGGTCGTCTACACGCTGCGCAAGCACGTGCGCAAGCCGCGCCGCTCGCCGCCCGGCCTGGCGGCCTGCACGCACGAGAAGAGCCTGATGGTGCCGCCCGGCGTGATGCCCGGCGTGGCGCCGCTGAACGCCGACGAAGCCGGCGATCCCCGGCCGTGAATCGTTCACGGACTGGCTCCCGGGCTCGTCCCTGCGCATCTTGAGATCCGGACAGGAGGCGTTCATGGCCAGGGTGTCGCGCACGATCATCGGCTTCTTCGGACGGGTCAACGCCGGCAAGAGCACGGCGATGAACCTGCTGACCCGCCAGCCCACGTCGCTCGTGGACGCCGCGCCGGGCACCACCGCCGACGTCCGCGACGCGCTCGCGGAGATCCACGCCCTGGGCCCTGCAAGATCCTCGACACCGCCGGCCTGGACGAGGGCGCGGGCCTCGGGGAGAAGAAGCGGCAGAAGACGCTGGCGGCGCTGGAGGAGTGCGACCTCGTCGCGCTGGTCGTCGACCCGCGGCAGGCCTTCGCCTCGGGCCAGCGCGACGTCGAAGCCTTCGTCGCGCGGGAGGCCCTGCGCCTGGGCAAGCACCTGGCCGTGCTGCTGAACCTGCGCGCCGGCGACGCGCCGCCGCCCGACGTCCGCGACTTCTGCCTGGCGGCGCTGCCCCCCGACGCCGGCGTCCCGGCGCTGGAGATCGACCTCGCCGACGACGCGCGCGCCGCGGAGCTGGCGGAGTTCCTGGCCGCGGCCACCCCCGCCGCGGCACGGGCCGTCGCGCTGCTCCCCTTCCTGCGGGACCGCGGCACGGTGCTGCTGCACGTGCCGATGGACGAGGAGACCCCCTCGGGCCGCCTGCTGCGCCCGCAGGAGATGGCCATGGAGTTCCTGCTGCGCCGCGGCGTCCCGGTCGCGCTCTACCGCACCGACCTGCGCCGCGCACGCCACGGCGACGCCGGCGAGCGGGCCGCCGAGCGCGCGCGCTTCGTCGCCTTCCTCGACGCTCTGGCCGCCGCCGAGGGCGTCCAGCTCGTGCTGACCGACTCCCAGGCCGTCGACGTGATGGACGCCTGGGTGCCGGCGGACGTCCCGCTGACGACCTTCTCGGTGATGATGATCCACGCCACCGCGGGCGGCGACCTCGACCTCTTCGCCCGCGGCGCCGCGGCCCTCGACGCGCTGCGAGCCGGCGACCGGGTGCTGATCGCCGAGGCCTGCAACCACGACCGCATCGCCGAGGACATCGGCACCGTCCAGCTGCCGCGCAAGCTGCAGGAACGCGCGCCGGGCGTCGTCGTCGAGCACGCCTTCGGCCGCGAGTTCCCGGATCCGGACGAGCTGCGGAAGTACGCCGTGGTGATCCACTGCGGCGGCTGCATGATCCACGAGCAGAAGCTGCGGGCGCGCGTGCGCCGCCTCGCGGCCGCCGGCGTCCCGGTCACCAACTACGGCCTGGCGCTGGCCTGGTACGAGGGGCCGGACGCGCTGCGGCGGGTGCTGGCGCCCTGGC
>JADJYS010000004.1 GCA_016719645.1 bacterium | reverse complement strand
AAGCCCAGCAGGTGGCGGTTCTTGGTGAAGAACTCGCTGATGGAGATCTCGCGCTGCTTGTCGGCCATGCTCTGGGCGGTGGCGGCGACGCGGGGCGGGCGCCAGGAGGGTTTCGCGGCAGCGGGCAGGGGGTCCCTTCCTGGTCTCCCCGGGGGGGGCGGTCCGTCGGATCCGGCAAGACTAGCGGCAGCCGTCCGTTAGATCAAGAATGCAAACGGGCGGCGCGCCGCCGTCGCCCGCAACGTTCAGCGGTAGAAGGACTTGATGGCGCCCCAGGTCGCCGGCTCGTTGGCGACGATCCCGCCGCTGCAGACCGAGCGCAGCAGGTAGTACCCGTCGAACTCGCCCGGGAGGCTGGGCGGCGTCCACCGCCAGGTAGTAGGTGCGGCGCACTCCGGTCAGGTTGCGGTAGGACAGGACCTCCTGCGAGCCCGAGACGGCGTCGTCGGCGAAGGCGACGCAGGCGGCCGCTTCCCCGCAGCCGTCGAAGAGCCACAGCGCGGCGTCGAAGGACTGGTCGCCGAGCGTGAGCGTGGCCAGGGCGCTGTCGGCCAGGCTCACCGCGTACCACTGCTCGCCGCCCGCCTCGAGGTACTCCGCGCAGTCGTCGGCGAAGAGCTGGTTGGGCAGGCCGTACAGGCTGCCCTCGGCTTCGTCGGCCACCGTCCGGCAGGGCAGGGGCGTGGCGGTCGCGCAGACCTCGGGCGGCACTCCCGCGGCGAAGGCCCGCACCGTCAGGCTCCAGGGGCCGGAGGCGCCCAGGTAGCCGTCGACCACCACGACCCAGGGTTCCGGCCTCCCCGCGAGCTCGACCACGAACTCGCGCGTGTGGTGGGCCACGCAGAGGTCGCTGTCGCAGCCCGAGAGCAGGAACAGGTCCAGGTCGGCGTCGGCTTCCAGGATCAGGTGCACGGTCGCCGCGGCGGGCACGTCCAGCAGCAGCACGGACTCGGGGCCGCTCTCGTTCCAGCCGACGCAGCTGTAGCCGTCGACCGCCGAGACGCCGCCGGCGGTGTCGCCGGTGACCACCGTGTCCAGGCCCGGGGCGACGGCCAGGACGGGGCGCCGGCGCAGCCGGGGTCGCCGGCGCGCAGGGTGGGGGACGGGGAGGTCGGGGCGGCCGGCTCCTCGGGGAGTCCGGACCTGCGGTGACTGGGCGGCGGCGGCGGTCGCCGCCAGGATCGCGATGAGGACAGCGAATCTGGGCATGTGGTTCCGTCCTGAGCTGGGCGACCGGAGCCGGGTGGCCGCCGGGTCGACGTGTTCCAAACGACGGTCGCCCCCGGCTTGACGCCTCCGGGGGCGACTCCTATATAATGATAGCAGTTATTGAAACCAATTGCGCGGCAGTTGCCATGGCGCGGCTCTTGCCCCACCTCCAGGGAGTCTGGCGAGGAACTTGCTAAAGTGACGTCCATCCGGGCCGATCAGTTCTTTGGACCGGGCACATCCCGTACGACCGACTGACATCGCCCGTCAAACCGCGCGCTCGTGGCGCCGATCCGCTGTGATCCTGTCCCGGTTGTGACGGCGTCGGACCGGCAGGGGGAGTTGAGGATATGAGCAAGATCCTGGCGGCGATGCAGAGACGATCCGGCAACGTGATCGACTTCGCCTACAACCTCGAGACCATCGACAGCGGCGCCCACTTCCCGGCGCCGCCGACCGAGCAGATGGCCGAGTTCGAGCGGCTCGCCAACGCCTGATCAACCTGCACCGGGGCGCCAAGGGCGTCAGCGTGACCTTCACGTCGACGGTGAGCGGCGAGGGCAGCAGCTACGTGTCCTACAACGTGGCCCGGCACCTGTCGCTGATCCTGAACAAGCGCGTGGTCTGGGTCGACGCCAATTTCCAGTCGCCGGCCGTGCGCTCGGTCAACGAGAGCGCGGATTTCCGCACCCTGCTCGAGAGCCCCACCGAGGCGGACGATCTGATGCGCGGGCGCCAGTTCGTCGTCCTGCCCAACGGCAGCCGCTCGATCAAGCAGACGGATCATCTCGTGGGCGGCAACTACCGCGACCTGCTCGAACGCCTGGCCGACCAGTTCGCCTTCTGCATCGTGGACGCCCCGCCCATCTCCGCCTCCATCGACGTGGGGCACCTGGCGCGGCCGACGCTGGGCGCCGTCGTGGTGATCGAGGCCCGGCGGTTGCGGCACGAGGTCGTGCGCAACGGCATCAACAACCTGCGCAACCAGGGCGTCAACGTGCTGGGGACGGTGCTCAACCGGCAGGTCTTCGACATCCCCGCCTTCCTGTACAACAAGATGCAGAGCCTGTAGGGCCGTCGCCCGCCCGCGCCGAAACGTCGCCGTTCCGGGAGTCTTCGGTGCGGTCAGGGCGCGGTGTCGGGGGTGCGGGCGCGACGTTCCGGGTTCGGACGCCCTTTCCAGGCTGTCGGGATCGTGCCCCAGACGGTAGACGGCGCCCGCGAACAGGAAGACGATCACGTTCACCAGATCGAAATAACGGTAGTCGATGCCCATGCCGCCGACCAGGTAGCTCACGAAGATGCCGGCGATCAGGGCGATGATAGTCCCGGTTGAACCAGCGTGTTCCCGGGTTCGCCCGCCAGAGATTCCTGAAGGCCTTCGCGATGACGATGCAGAAGGCCAGCAGGAGCCCGGTGCTGATCAGCCCCTCGTCGGCGGTGCGGCCGAGGTAGATGTCGTGGGGGACCATGTCCTGAGCCCAGGCTCTTCTTCACGAAGCCGTAGAAGGGCACATCGACGCCCTGGTTGTAGCGCCCGAGCTGGTCCTTCGCCTTGAAGAAGCCGACGCCGGTCAGCGGATAGTCCTGGACGATCCGCAGGCTCGTGGCCAGGAACGACAGGCGGTTCTCGAACGTGTTCTCGGAGTTCAGGCGTTCGCGCAGGAAATCCGGAATCCGCCAGCCGCAGCGCGCCGGTGATGCCGGCCAGGACCGCCACGACAGCCATGACGCTGACGATCTTGCGGTACCCGGGCCGCAGCATGGCCATGACCGCAATGGCAGCGCCGGTCGCGACCCAGGGCGCCCGCGTGTAGGTGAAGAAGATGCCCAGCATGCTCAGGGTTAGGGATACCACTAGCAGTATACGGATGATGGAGCGTACGGGTCGCGACAGGAAATAGAAATGGACGAGGAAGAACATCGAGAAGATCTGGCCGAACAGGGGCGGGTGCATGATCGGGCCGCGCGAGCGGCCGGGGTGCCAGAGGTGTCCGGCGGCGGGGTCCAGGATGATCTTGGGCCAGATCAGGGCGTGCCAGCCCATGTGCTCGGCGATCGAGGTGATGGCGTAATAGCCGACGATCACCAGCATGAACACGGCCAGGTTGCGGTACTCCGTCTCCTTGGACAGGACGTACCGCCCGTAGAAGTAGCCGGCCAGCGGCGACAGGCTGCTGTACACCCAGGCGTGGAAGTAGGCCGGGTTGGTGCTGGTCACCAGGAACAGGATGTAGAGGGTGTGCAGCACGATGAGGATGTCGGCGACGTAGGGCCCGCGGGCCCGGACACCGCGGACGACGGCTTTGACGAGGAACCATAGGATGATCCAGATAATCAGCAGGCGGTCGAAGGAAAAGTCCGGCAGGCCCGGCATCGAGACCAGCACCGAATACTTGAAGCCCGACATCGCGAACAGCCACAGCGCGATGGAGAGCGAGATGTCGCGTGTCGAGTACCAGACGAAGAACATCAGGAAGGCCGAGCCGCCCATCGCGATGGTGAAATACTTCATGCCGAGGAAGGAGATGGCGACCCAGGCGCCGAACAGGGCGGCGACGGCCAGCAGCAGCGCGAACCACGGCCCCCCGAAGATGGACGGGGACTTCGGCAGGGAGGGTTCGATCCGACTCATGGGCGGTTCTCCGGCCACCTCGGCGGCTACTTCTGGTCGGAACTGATCGACCCGAGCACGGGCACGTCCAGGGAGCGTTCCGCCTGCATCCTGTCGAGGATGCGGTGGTCCTGGCTGTCGACGAACCAGGCCACGATGAGGCTCAGCGTGATCGCGAACAGGATCGACAGCACCAGGTACAGGAATTTCTTGCTGCCGACCACGACTCTGGCGATGAAGGGCTCATCGAGCGGGAACCAGCAGGCTCTCGATCTCCGTCTGGACCTGGAAATCTGCTCGGTGTAGTACTCGACGGCCGGCTGGTTCTGCTGGCTGTGGGTGTTGAAGTCGATGTAGGCCTTCATGATCGCGTCCACGGCGAGCAGCGCGAACCGTTCCGAGACGTGGCTGAACATGATGTTCAGGATGTTCGATTCGCCGACCTGGTTGCAGCTGACGTTGTGCAGCAGCACCCGCTTGAGCTGGCCCACCGAGGTCACAACGGGAAAGTCGGGGTCCGTCGCCGCGATGACCTTGACGGAATCGTAGAGGGCGGCGGCCGCCGCCTCGGCCACCGGCATGCTGCTGGCGACCTGGGCCGCCGTGCTCATGACCAGGTCCCAGTTGGTGGCGATGCGGTCGAAGGTGGGCGTCTCGGCGTCGCGCCCGATGACCATCACCCGGGCGCTGGCGGTGACGCGCTCGGCGGAGAGCAGCGTGCTGACCGTGGCGACCGCCGTGATCGACAGGGAGATGGCCAGGATGATCCACTTGCGGCGGATGATCAGGGCCACGATGTCGCGCAGCCCGATCTGCCGGCTGGACGTCTGAGGGCTGCCCGCTGCGGCTGGGTCGACTAGTTCATGGCCCTCACGTCTCCTGTCCCCGCTCTACCTCAAGATCGTGTCGATCTTGTCGAGGTTGGTGATGGCGTAGATGTCCCAGAACAGCTGGTCGAATTTCAGCAAGCTACCCAGCACCTGGTCGGTGAACGCGGCCAGATCCCCGATGGGCGACCGGGGGACGTAGATGATGTCGTAGGGCCGGAGGTCCAGGGCCTCGGCGGAGGGCAGGCCCTGCTTCTCGAGGTGCGACAGGTCGAAGTGGCGGTACAGGAAGCCCTCGGGGGTCGCCCGGATGAGCAGGGACTTCGGAACTGGAGGCGGTCTTGTCGAAGCCGCCGGCCGCCGCGATGGCCTGCAGCACGCCGCCCCGAATTCGGGCAGGTTGTACTCGCCGGGCTTGTTCACGGAACCCAGGACGTAAACGGTACTCTTGCCGAATTCCTTCAGGATGATGGTCAGGTCCGGCGCGAGGTAGTCCTTGGCGAAGGCCGCGGTCATCAGGCTGTCGACCTGGGAGATGGTCATGCCGCTGACGCTGACGTTCTCGAAGCCGGAGATGGACATGCGGCCGTCGGGGAGGATCTGGACGTTCCTCTGGTCGAGTTCCTTGTCGTACTTGAAGACGACATCGAAGGTGTCGCCGGCCTGGAAGGTGTATTCGGCATTGCGGGCGGCGTTCCAGAGTGCCGCTTCCGAGGGACTGAAGGGCTGGATCTCCGTCCTGACCGGTTGCCGCCCGCCGGCGGATCCACAGCCAGCGCAGGCCGCGAGGACCGCGACGCAGACGACGGCGACGAAGCAGCGCGCGCGGGCCTGTCGCCGCGGGAATCCCGGAATCGTCGTGTTGCTCGTCGGCATGCCGGTCGACCTCCTGTCGCTCTGCCGGATGGGCCGCCCCTGGACGGTCGGCCGGGATGCCATGGAGCGGGCTCCAACCCGACATGGCATCATCACCCGGGTCTGTCTTCTATCACGCGCGCCGGGGTGTTGCAAGACCCCAGGCGGCGCGAGGCGTCAATGTACGGCAGAACGGTGAAATCCACCCCTCATTGCCGAGGCCGGCATTCCGATGGTTGCTTCGACCGTTCGGCCCGGACTTGAGGGCCGGGACCGGGTCCTAGCCCGCCGCGAGCCGGGCGCGGCGCAATTTCAGGAACAGGGCGAGGGCTTCGCAGGCGAAATAGAGGGCGAAGACCAGGGCCACGCGGACGAAGCCCAGCAGGGAACATCTGCCGGTGGGATCGCCCGGATCAGCCGTCGGTGAGCGCGTCGAGCCCCCCTAGGTAGAAGAGCGCGTAAACGGCCGCGCCGATGGCGTAGGCGCGCAGGATCACCCGGATGAACCCGCTGGTCCGCATCCCGGTCCGGTAGCGCGAGAGGATCCAGAGACCCAGACCGACGTGCAGGTTGATGGACAAGGTGGCCGAGACGGCGATGCCGGTGACCTGGAGGCTGGGGATGAGCAGGAGGTTGCCGAGCGTGGCGGTGGCGACGTACTGCAGCGCCAGCCAGATCTTGTCGCGCATCCGGTTCAGGGAATGAAAGATCCGCGCCACGACCTGGTTGATCACCACGGCCGGCAGGCCGACCATGTACAGGGCCATGGTTCGGGACGTCAATAGGGTATCCGCGTGGTCGAAATGGCCACGTTCGAACAGCACTTGGACGATCTGCATGCTGGCGACCGTGATGCCGATGGAGAGCGGCATCACGAACCGGGTCAGACGCCGGAAGTTGTTATCCAGGTAAGTCCCCATCGTAGTCATGTCCCGGGCGGCGATCAGTTCGGACATGCGCGTGAACATCATAGCAACCAGACTGAAGCTGAAGATCTGGGCCGCGAAGTTCACGATGACGAGTGAGTAGCCGATCGCCGATACGCTGCCGACCGTAAGTCCGGTGGAGAAGTATTTTCTCCAGGAAGGAGTTGGTCGTGTCCAGGGACGTGGCGATGAAGACCATCCAGCTCATCGACCACACCCGGGCGACCTGCGCCTTCGAGATGGCCGGCTTGCAGATCCTGGCGAAATCCAGGCTCTTGGCCTGGCCCCAGGTGATGACGAACTGCAGGATCTGGGCGGCCGCGTAGCCGCCGAAGAGCGACCAGATCCCCCAGCGCGCCTGGAAGAGCAGCACCGCGCCGGCCAGGATCAGGCTGTTGACGATCGGCATGGTGGCCGCGACCCGGTAGCGCTTGTTGAGGTTGAGGAATCACCTTGCCCATTTCCAGGCCCATCAGGGCGAGGGCGGGCACGGCCAGCATGGGCAGGGCGCGGACGGCCAGCGCCGTCGTCTCGGGCGGGGCGTTGGGTGCGATCAGATGCACGAAGAAGTCTCCGAACACCATGACCAGCAGCATGAAGACGACGGCCGGCGCCGAGTACAGCAGGTTGAGCGCCATCTGGACGCGGAAGTACTCCTCGGCGCCGGTGCGGCTCTTCAGGTCGATGAGGAAGGGCACCACCACGGAGCCGTAGACTTTGGCGATCATCTGGCTCAGCAGCGTCGCCAGGAAGATCGACAGCAGGTAGGCGTCGTACTCGCTCCCGGCGCCGAAGTGTCTGGCGATCAGGACCTGAGTGAACAGTCCGATCGGCCGGCCAGCGCCGTCAGGCCCATGAGCCGCAGCACTCTCCCTCGAAGAGCCACCGGGTGAGGAATGTGCGGGCTTTCTTGATCATTGGGCGCAATTCTTCAGGGGGAGGACGACCAACAGCCCGTCGGCGGGCCTGGCGTGCAAGGGTCGGTTGCGCGACCATATAAGCCCGCGCTTCCGCCTGTCAATGATATCGGCCCGCGCGGGGCGGCGTTGCCAGCTTCCTGTTGATCGTCCCGGTGGCTTGGGCTACCTTCCCCCGGACCGGGCGCCGGTGCCCGGCGATGCCTGCCGTACCCGCTATCCGTGAGCGAGGCGATGTACCACGACCATTTCGGCCTCTACACCGCGCCGTTCTCGCTGAGCCCCCACCTGCACTTCGTGTTCAGGTCGACGGCCTTCGAGGAGACGATGGCCCATCTGGTCTACGGCCTGGAGGGCGGCGAGGACCTCGTCCTGATCACGGGCGAGATCGGCACCGGCAAGACCCTGGCCCTGCACAACCTGATCAAGCACGTCTCGCGCACCTACCGCGTGGCCCTGGTCAACGTCACCCAGATCGATTTCCGCGAGCTGCTGAAGCTCCTGCTCACCGAATTGAACGTCACGATGCCGCCGGCCGCCGACCGGGCCGACCTGCTCTCGGCGCTGAAGATCGAGATGGAGGCCACCCACCGTCAGGGCCAGCGGGTGCTGCTGATCGTGGACGAGGCCCAGAACCTGTCGGCCGAGACGCTCGAGGGCGTCCGCCTGCTGACGAACATGGGCCCTCCCGGCGAGCAGGTCCTGCAGGTGGTCCTGTCCGGCCAGCCCGGCCTGCGCACCCAGATCGACGATCCCGGCCTGGCCCAGGTGCGCCAGCGCATCCGCGTCCACTACCACCTCGAGCCCATGAGCCGCCATGAGGTCGAGGAGTACATGGAACACCGGCTGAAGGTCGCCGGCTGCGAGCGCAAGCTGTTCCGCCGCGAGGCCGTCGAGCGCATCCACGAATTCAGCGGCGGCATTCCGCGCCTGGTGAACGTCCTGGCCGACCGCGCCCTGCTGGCCGCCTACGTCGACGGCGCCAACGAAGTGCACGGCAAGCACGTCGAAGCGGACCAGGATCTGGCCCGCTCGCCGCAGCAGGAGACCTCGGCCGCCGCCCGCGCCGCCCGCGCCGCCGAGCGCGTCACGCCGCCCCCGGCGCCGCGGCGCCCGCGCCGCGCCGCCGCCGCCGCCGCCCGCCGCCGCCCGCCGCCGCCGCCGCCGCCGCCGCCGCCGCCGCCGCCACCGCCGCCGCCGCCGCCGCCGCCGCCGCCGCCGCCGCCGCCGCCGCCGCCGCCGCGCGCCGGCGCCGCCGCCCGCCGCCCCGCCGCCGCCGCTGGCCGACGAGGACCTGCCGGACTTCGGCGACGTCACCGGAGGATCTCGGCCGCCCCTCCGGGCCGGAGCAGGGCGAGGATCCCGGTGCCGCGTGCGAGCCGGCGTCGAGCCCAAGACGCCCCGAGACGCTGCCCGGCGAGACGCCGTTCACCGGACGAGGACGTCGAGCCCATGGCCTACCGCCGCCGCCGCCGCAACGGCCGCGGGCTGCTGGTCGCGTCGCTGACGGTGGCCGTGCTGGCCGTCGCGGCGGTGGCCTTCCTGGCCTGGCGGTCCGGCGCGCTGAAACTGCCCGCCCTGGGCCGCGAGCGGCCCGGCGCCGAGCTCCCGGCGGTCGTGGCCGCGGACACCGCGGCGACTCTGCCCGACTCCCTGGCCGCGGCCGCCCTCGATTCGCTGCCGGCCTTCGACGCGGCCGCGGAGGCCCGGCCCCGGCGTCCGCCCTGGCCCACCGGGCCGCGATCCCGGCGCCCACCGGCGACCGTCCTGAGCGCGGGTGCGCCCCGCGGCGGACCTTGCCGGCGGCCGCCGCCGACACCTCGCGCCGCGAGTCGCCGTGGCTGCGCCCGTCGCTGGCCGCCGGCACCTACGTGCACGTCGGCTCGTTCCGCGACCTGGCCCGCGGCGGCCACCTGGCCACCGACCTGGAGCGCCGCGGCTTCGCGGCCCACGTCCTGGACGCCCGGGTCAACGACGAGCGCTGGTTCCGGGTCTACATCGGACCGTTCGAGACGATCGAGTCGGCCCAGCAGGCCGAAACCCAGTTGCACGCCGAACGCCTCGCCGACTGGACGATGGTCGTCCGGATCCACTGATGGCCGCGGCGTCCGGCCCCGACGACCGCTCCGGCCGGCCGCTCGCCGTCGCCCAGCTCGTCGAGGCCCTGGAGATGGGCGGGGCCGAGCGCCTCGCCGTCCAGATCGCCAACGCCCGCGCCGCCGCGGGCGACGCCTCCCACCTGATCGTGATGTCCGGGCCGGGCCCGTTGTCCGCAGCGGTGGACCCCCGCGTGACCGTGCGCTACCTCGGCTTCGCCCGCGCCTCGGTGCGCGATCCCCTGCGCTTCGCCCTCTCGCTGCGCCGCGGCGAGCGGCTGCTGTCGCAGCGGATCGCCGCGGACGGCATCCGGGTCGTGCAGTCCCACCTGCCCGGGGCGAACTTCTGGGGCCTGCTGCTGGCCCTGCGCGGCCGCTGCGCGGTGGTCGCCACGGTCCACAACAACCGCGAGTTCGACTACGGCGACGCCGACCACCCCCTGCGCTCGCGGCTGCGCCGCGGCGCCTACCGCCTGATGCTGCGGCGCTGCGCCGCGGTGGTCGCCGTCTCCGAGGCGGTGGCCGCCTCGCTCCTGGCGGACCTGGGGGTCGACCGGAGCGGGGCCGCGCGCCTGGTCGCGGTGCCCAACGGCGTGGCCGAACCCGCGCCCCTGGACGCGGCCGCGCGCGCCGCGGTGCGCGCCCGCTTCGGCGCCGCGCCCGGCGATCTGCTGGTGATGGCCGCGGGCCGCCACTGCGAGCAGAAGAACTTCGCCGCCCTGATCGAGGCGGCCGAACGCCTGCGCGCGATCCGCCAGCCCTTCCGCCTGGTGATCGCGGGCGACGGTCCGCTGCGCCCCGACCACGTGGCGCAGAGCGAGCGCCTGGGCCTCGCCGACGCCGTCACGTTTCCCGGCAACATCGCGGACTTCGCACAAGTGCTGCAGGTGGCCGACGTCTTCGCCCTGCCCTCGCTGTGGGAGGGCCTGCCGCTGGTCCTGCTGGAGGCCCTGGCCGCGGGTGCTCCCGTCGTGGGCACGGACATCGCCGGCGTGCGCGAGGTGATCGTCGACGGCGAGAGCGGCCTGCTCGTGGCGCCCGGCGACCCGATCGCCCTGGCCGCCGCGATCGCCCTGCTGGCCGACCCCGCTCGGCGCGAACGCCTGCGCGCGGGCGGCCTGGCCCTCGTGCGCGAGCGCTATTCCTTCGCGCGCGTCGCGGACACCCTGGGCGACCTGTACCGCCGCGTGGCGGACCGCCCCTGACCTCCTTCATCGGAAAGACCGCCATGACCTACCGCATCGCCGCCGTCTCCTTCCTGAACACCTGGCCCCTGATCGACGCCCTCGAGGAGCTGGCGCCCGACCGCGTCCGGCTGACCAGCGCCGTGCCCAGCGCCCTGGCCGAGCTGCTGCACGCCGACGAGGCCGACGCGGCCCTGATCCCGGTGGTCGAGTGGTTCCGCGGGGAGGGCGCCGAGATCGTGCCCGGCGTGGCCCTGGCCACCCACGGCCCCGTCGACAGCGTGAAGCTCTTCTCGCGGGTGCCGCCGACGGAGATCGCCGACGTGGTCGTGGACCGCGGCTCGCGCACCTCGGTGGCCCTGCTGCGCATCCTGTTCGCCGACCTCTACGGCGTGCAGCCGGACTTCAAGGTCGACGTGCCGCAGGTCGAGACCCTGCTGGACGAGCACGAGGCGGCCCTGGTCATCGGCGACCGCTGCTTCGCCGCCGAGAAGCGCTTCCGCGAGCAGGGCCGCGACGACGTCCACATCGTGGACCTGGGCGAGACCTGGCGCCAGATGACCGGCCTGCCCTTCGTCTTCGCGGTCTGGGTCCTGGGCCGGGGCTTCGCGGCGCGGGCGCAGGCGGCCGAGCGCGACGGGCTCGTCGCCCTGCTGCGCGAGGCCCGCGACGTCGGCCTGACCCGGATCGACCGTCTCGCCGCCCGCGCGGTCGCCGAAGGGCGCCTGGGGCCGGGCGGGGAGTGCTCCGCGGCCGCGCTGGCCGCCTACTTCGGCCGCTCGATGTGCTACCGGCTGGGCGAGGCGGAGCTGGCGGGCCTGCACCGTTTTCATACCCTGTGCGTTCGCCACCAGATCGTGCCCGCGGGGCGCGATGCGGACCCGGCTTCCGCCGAGTGAGGGAACCCCGATGTCCAGCCGCCCGGCCCCGGTCGAGACCTACACGCTGCCGCGGCGCTCGTCGCCGGTGGCCCTGGAACTGCTCGAGGAGGCGCTGGCGCGCCGCCTGACCGGCGGCGAGCTGCTGCTGATGTTCGAGGAGGCGGCCCTGCACGACCTGGGCCGCACGGCCCACGCCCTGCGCCTGCAGCGCTGCGACCCCGAGCTGGTCACCTACGTCGTGGACCGCAACGTCACCTACACGAACCTCTGCTACGTGGACTGCGAGTTCTGCGCCTTCAACCGCCACAAGGGCGACGGCGACGCCTACTGGCTGTCGCTGGACGAGATCCGCGCCAAGGTGCGCTCGGTCTTCGACGCCGGCGGCTCCCAGATCCTGCTGCAGGGCGGCCACCACCCGAACGAGAAGATCGAGACCTACGAGGCGATGCTCGCGGCGCTGAAGGCGGAGTTCCCGTCGCTGTGGATCCACGGCTTCTCGCCCAACGAGATCCAGCACTTCGCCAAGGTCTCGAAGCTGCCCACCCTCGAGGTGACCCGCCGCCTGCAGGCCGCCGGCCTGGACTCGATCCCCGGCGGCGGCGCCGAGATCCTCAACGACCGCGTCCGCACGCTGCTGGCGCCGAAGAAGACCACCGCGCGGGAGTGGATCGAGATCATGGAGGAGGCCCACTACCTGGGCCTGCCCACCACCGCCACGATGATGTTCGCCCACGTCGAGACCTACCCCGAGCGCATCGAGCACCTGCTGCGCCTGCGCGAGAGCCAGGACCGCACCGGCGGCTACACCGCGTTCATCCCCTGGACCTTCCAGAGCGGCCGCACGCCGCTGTCGCGCAAGCCCGAGCTCATGGCGCCGGTCGAGGCCCGCGGCTACCTGGGCGCCCAGGACTACCTGCGCACCCTGGCGATCGCGCGCATCGCCCTGGACAACTTCGCCAACATCCAGGCCTCGTGGGTGACGCAGGGCAAGAGCGTCGGCCAGCTGACGCTGCTGTTCGGCGCCAACGACCTCGGCTCGACGATGATGGAGGAGAGCGTCGTCTCGGCCGCCGGCACCACGCACCCGCTGACCCAGGGCGACCTGCAGGAGATGATCCGGGGCGCCGGGTTCACTCCCGCCCAGCGCGACAACGGCTACCGCGTGCTGAAGGTGATCGGCGGCGACTAGAGGCCGGACGTCTTGGGCCCGTGCCCGTTCATCCCGTTCAGGTGCAGCCACTGGTCGCCGTAGACGGCCCGCGGGAACGCGTAGGGCACCAGCCCGTGCAGGAACTGGCGCAGCTTCAGGGCCAGGTGGTTGGCGTCGTGGGCCCCGTGGACGGTGCGCAGGAACCCCTCGAGCGTGTAGATCTGGATCTCCACCGGGAACCGGTAGGGCGGCAGGCCGGGCTCGTCGTTGGGGTGCAGGACGTCGAGATCCCCCTTGTAGACCTTGTAGCCCTGGCCGCTGTGGCGGTTCAGGCGGCCGCGGTCGCCGGCGAAGCCGATCGTGTCGGTGATGTTGCGCCAGGCGACGGGGTTGCCCAGCACGCCGTTGAGCAGATTCAGCAGCTCGACCACCGCGTCCTCGTCGTGGACGATGAACATCGCGCCGAGCAGGTCGGTGATCGCGTCGGGGTCGTTGATCCCCTTGCGGATCATCTTCGAGAGGATCGAGCCGCTGCTGTCCTGGTCCTGGGCGTCCCAGCGGCGGCGCTCGATGACGCGGTGGCTGCCGTCGACGATCTCGTAGGAGATCGGGGTCACCGTGCGCTTGAAGCGGCAGTTGTAGTAGAGCACGTCCAGCGCCACGCGGCGGCCGCCCGCCTCCAGCTCCAGGAACATCGAGCGGAACTGCCAGCGCTCCTGGCCGGGCTGGGGGCGCAGGTTGTAGCGGATCGACTCCCCGTCGGGCCCCAGCTCGAAGCCGATCTCCACCGTGTTGGTGTCCACGGCGCGCTTCCACAGGCCCTCGCGCAGCAGGCTCTCGATGTAGGCCTTGTGCCGGGGGCCCTTCTGGATGTGGCGCGAGTGGTCGATGTCCAGCAGGAGCTTCGCCAGGTAGAGCTTGCGCTGGGACTCGAAGCGGATGCGCGGGTCCTCGCGGCTGAACAGCAGCGACATGAGCGTGCGCAGGTCGTTGCAGGCGGTCACGGTGGCCTGCGGGCGCACGTGGGCCTGCGAGGGGGCCGGCAGCAGGGCCACGAGGTCGCGCACGTAGGCGTCGGCCTCGGTCATCGACCGCATCAGGTCGCCGGCCCCGTGGCCCCGGCCGGGCGGCGTGCCGGGCGGGTTGAGCAGGCGGTGGATCTCGTCGCGGTAGGCCGCGTCGTCGTGCTCGATGCGCCGGGACATCTCGTGGAAGAAGCGGCCGACGCGCGAGGGGCGCTGGGTGAAGGCCGGGTCGAGCAGGGGGTGGGCCGCGTAGTCCACGGCCCAGGGGTCGCCGTCGTTGCGGGCCGCGAGGTGCGTGGCGTCGACCCAGCGCTCGTACATCCGACCCGCTTCCCGGCCGCGGCGGCGGGGGAGGGTCGGCCCCCCCCGCCGCGGCTCTAGATCATGTCCAGGGCACGCTCCAGGTCGGCCTGCAGGTCGGCCGCGTCCTCGCAGCCGACGGCCAGGCGCACCAGATCGTCGGTGATATCGGCCGCTTTGCGCTCGGCCTGAGGGATCCCCGCGTGGGTCATCGAAGCCGGGTGCTCGATCAGGGACTCGATGCCGCCCAGGCTCACCGCCAGGGTCGGGATCTGCACGTTGTTGATGACCGTCTTGCCGGCCTCCAGGCCGCCGCGCACGCCGAAGGAGATGACCGCGCCGGGCCCGTCCATCTGCGATTCGGCCAGGGCGTGCTGGGGGTGGCTCGCCAGGCCGGGGTAGCGCACCCAGACGACCTTCGGGTGGTTCTCCAGGAAGGGCGCCAGGATGCGCGAGTTGGCCTGGGCCTTCTCCATGCGCAGGGCCAGCGTGCGCAGGCCGCGCAGCACCAGCCACGCCTGGTGCGGGTCCATGGTGCCGCCCATGTTCTTGTGGACCTTGGCCAGCCGCTTGAACAGCTCGGGGTCGCGGGCGGTGACGATGCCCGCCACCACGTCGGTGTGGCCGTTGATGAACTTGGTCATCGAGTGCAGGACGACGTCCGCGCCCATCTCCAGCGGCCGCTGCAGCAGGGGCGAGCAGAACGTGTTGTCCACGCACAGCAGGGCGCCGCCCGCGTGCGCGATCTCGGCGCAGGCGCGGATGTCGGTCAGCTTCAGCGTGGGGTTCGAGGGGGTCTCGATGTAGACCAGCTTCGTCTCGGGGCGCATCGCCGCGGCCACGTTGCGGGCGTCGGACGAGTCGACGAAGGTCGCGCTCACGCCGTAGCGCTTGTACTCGGTCTCCAGCACCATGCGCGACGGGCCGTACAGCGACTCGGTCGCCACGACGTGGGCGCCCTGGCCCAGCAGCGCGAAGTAGACGGTGTTGACCGCGGCCATGCCCGAGGCCGCGCCCAGGGCGCCGCAGCCGCCCTCCATCAGGGCGATCGCCTCCTCGAGGTGGTCGGTGGTCGGGTTGCCCAGGCGCGTGTAGATGTGGCCGGGGTCGCGGCCCGCGAAGCGGTCGGCGCCCTCGTCGGCGTCGCGGAAGCGGAAGGTGGAGGACTGGTAGATCGGGATCGACACGGCCCCGGTCACGGGGTCGGCCTGCTGCCCGGCGTGGACCACCTTGGTGTGCATGCGCATCTTGGAGAGGTCGTGCATGGAATTTCCTTTCGGGGACGGCGGCTGCGGATGCGCGGCCTGTCCGCTGCGCCATCCTGGGTCTACACCGGGGAAACGGGGCCGGTTCCGCCTTGTCGCGGGCGCGGCGCCTCCCTATAATAGGCCCCCCGCCCTCGATGGCAAGATCCTCGAAAGTCCACGTATTTTCTGGAGGTTCCGTGATGAAGGCGACCTCGGCGAACCGGAGTTACCCGATCGTCATGCTGGCGGCGATCGCCCTCGTGGCGATGGTGGCCGGCGCGGCGGAGCTGCCGCGCGATCCCTGGCCCTACCTGCCGGCGGACGACATCGGCGCGGTCGCCTGGCGGGCCGCCCACCCGACCTGGGACGGCCGCGGCGTCGTCATCGCGATCCTCGACACCGGCGTCGACGGCTACGCCCCGGGCCTGACCGCGACCTCGGCCGGCGGCCAGAAGCTGCTGGAGACCCGCGACTTCACCGACGAGGGCGTGTGGGAGGTCGTCGAGGTCGAGCTGCAGGACGACGCCTTCGTCCACCCCGACGGCCCGCGGCTGGAGGGGGCGGCCTCGCTGGCGGTGGCGCCGCCTTCGGACGACAAGGCCTACCCGGTCTGGATGGGCGTCCTGGACGAGCCCCGCTTCCGCAACGTCGACGACCTGCAGGACGCCAACGACGACGGCGACCGCACCGACCGCTTCGCCTTCCTGGTCTACACGGCGCCGCGCGCCGCGGTCGAGGCGGCCCTGGGCGCCGGCCGCGGCCTGGACCTGCTGGCGGGGTTGAACGAGACGGCCGCCGCGGCGGTCGCCGCCGAGCGCGAGGGCGCGCGGGTCTGGCTGGTGGTCGTGGACACCGACGGCGACGGCCGCCTCGACGACGAGCGCCCGCTGCGCGACTTCCACGTCGACTGGGACCTGTTCGGGCTGCGCGGCCCCGACGCGCCGGACAGCCGCACGCTCATGGCCTGGTCGGTGAGCGTGACCGCCAACGAGGATTGGCTCGGCGCCGCCGAGGCTCCGACCGTCGCCTTCCACCACGACTCCGGTTCCCACGGCTCGCACTGCGCCGGCATCGCCGCCGGCTGCGAGGTCGGCGGCCAGCCCGGCCTGCACGGCGCCGCGCCCGGCGCCTGGCTGATCTCCTGCAAGATCGGCGACAACCGCCTCTCCGGCGGGGCGACGCGCACCGAGACGATGAAGAAGGCCTTCGAGCACGCCGTCGACTTCGGCGAGCGCTACGGCCTGCCGGTCGTGGTCAACATGAGCTTCGGCATCAACGCGGTGGAGGAGGGCGACGACGCCATCGGCACGTGGCTCGACGACCTGCTGGCCGAGCACCCGGAGTTCACCGTCTGCACCAGCAACGGCAACGAGGGCCCCGGCCTCTCCACCAGCGGCATCCCGGCCACCAGCCGCAGCCTGATCGCCTCGGGCGCCTACCTGTCGCGCGCCACCGGCGAGGACCTCTACCAGGCCCGCCTGCCGCGCCCGACCCTGTTCGCCTTCTCCAGCCGCGGCGGCGAGGCGCCCAAGCCCGACGTCGTGGCGCCGGGCTCCGCGCTCTCGACCGTGCCCGGCTTCGTCGACGGCAGCGCCCGCTTCAACGGCACCAGCATGGCCTCGCCGCAGACCGCGGGCGCGGTCGCCTGCCTGCTGAGCGCGGCGGGCCAGGAGGGCCTGGAGGTCCACTGGGGCCTGCTCAAGCGCGCCCTGATCGCCGGCGCCAAGCCGGTGGCCGGCCTGGAGCTGTTCGAGCAGGGCGGCGGCCTGGTGAGCATCCAGGGCGCCTGGGACGTGCTGCGCCCGCTGGCCCTCAGCAAGTCGGCGCACCAGGTGCTCGACTGGGAGGTGTCGGTGGACTGCCCGTTCCAGTCCGACGGCAAGGCGTCGGCCGCGTACTGGCGCACCCCCGGCGGCGCGCCGGTCGCTCCGGAGCGCGTGACCTTCGCGGTGAAGCCGATCTTCCACCCCGACCTCGGACCGGACGAGAAGGACGCCTTCTTCCGCTCCTTCACCTTCCGCAGCGAGGCGCCCTGGCTGCGGGTGCTCTCCCAGAAGCGCTACGTGCGCGGCGAGGCGGCGATGGACGTCGACGTCGCCTACGACGCCCGCAAGTTGCCGGCCGAGGGCGTCGTCAGCGCGCGCGTCATCGCCTCGCTCGACGGCGGCGACCTCTCCGGCGCGGCGGCCCGCGAGTTCGACCTCTGGAACACCGTCGTGTCCGGCGTCGCGGTCGGCCCGCAGGACGGCTTCGCGACGACCTTCACCGGCAAGGGCCTGCAGGCCTCGACCAACCGCCGCCACTACGTGCAGCCGCCGGCCGGCGCCACCGCCATGCGCTGCCGCCTCGAGGTCAGCCGGCAGCTCGGCGCGGTCAAGGGCGCGGGCGCCGCGCTGGAGATCTGCGACCCCGAGGGCGCCGTGCGCGGCGGCTGGGCCGGCTACGCCCGGCCCGAGAGCAGCCCGATCGTCGACATGACCATCCTGCCGCCCGAGCTGCGCCCCGGCATCTGGGAGCTGAACGTGTCGGCGGCCATCGGCAACCTGGCCGACACCGACTACCGCCTCACGGTCTCGTTCGACGGCTACCAGGCCGACCCGCCCACGCTCGCCGCGCTGGCGAGCAAGGGCGCGGGCAAGCCCGCCGAGACGGACCTCACGGTGACCCGCAGCTTCCCCGGCGTGTTCAAGGGCGCGGCGCGGGCCCAGCTCGACGGCTTCCGCCGCGAGCGCGAGGTCGAGGTCGAGAAGCAGGACACCTGGACCTACGGCTTCGCGCTCGACGCGACCACGCCGCGCGCCGAGTTCCACCTGACGATGGACGAGGCCACGGCCAACCTGCTGACCGACTGCGCCGTGAACATCCTGGACGCCGAGGGCGCGGCCGTGTCGGCCGGCGCCTTCTCCGGCCTGGAGGCCGACGCGTCGGTGGCGCTGCCCGCGGGCAGCGCCGAAGGCAAGTACACGCTGCAGGTGGTCGCCGCCTTCGCCCTGAAGAAGGACAGCGAGAAGTGGGGCTTCACGGCCGAGGAGCGCTACCTGTTCGCCGCCCCGTCGACGGGCAAGGTCGAGGGCGCCGGCGGCGCCCCGCTGCGCCTGTACAGCGGCGTGCCGGCGGAACTGACCCTGGCGTTCGAGGACGGCTGGCCCGCGCCGCCCGCGGACCTGCACCCCTACGGCGCCGTGCGCTTCCTGGACACGAACCTGGACGACCGCGCGCCGGGCGACCGCGAGGGGCGCCTGGTGCTGGAGGTCCCGATCCGTCTGGAAGACTAGGTCAAGAGGGAGCGGGGAGACCCGCCGCCTCGCGCAGCAGGGCTTCGAGACGATCCATGTGGGAGGCGCGCGCGTACCGCCGTTCGGCGGTGCGGCGCGCCTCTTCGCGTGACGAGGGGGGCAGGGCGTCGGCGCGCGCCAGGGCCGCGGCCAGCGCCACGGGATCGCCGGACCTGAACAGCACGCCGTCGACGCCGTCGCGCAGGTGCTCGGGGATGCCGCCGATGTCCGCGCCGACGACCGGCACGCCGGCCGCCAGGGACTCCAGCAGCGACAGCGGCCCGTTCTCGTACCACTCCGAGGGCAGCACCGTGAACCGGGCGCGGACCAGTTCCTCGCGCAGGCGCTCCGGCGCCAGGGGGCCCAGGAACTCGACGCGGCCGGCCGCGAGCCCGGCGGCGCGGGCCCGCAGCTCCGCTTCCTGAGGGCCGGTCCCGGCCAGCCGCAGCTGCGGCGTCGGCGGGGCGCCGGTCGCCGCGGCCTGGCGGGACCACAGCTCGTGGGCCTCCAGCAGCGTGACCAGCCCCTTCTCCCGCGACAGCCGCCCGAAGTACAGGTAGCCGTCGCCGGGCGGCGCCGTGGCCGGCCGCCAGGCGTCGAGATCCACGAAGTTGGGCAGGTGCGTCAGGCGGTCGGCGGGCCAGCCCCACTCGGCGAACTTGCGGGCGTAGAAGGCGCTCGGGCACAGGAAGCGGCCGACCGTCCGCCGGTAGAGCCGGCGCGAGGTGTGGTTGGCCGTCTCGACCGCCGCCAGCAGCGACGCCGCGCGCGAGTCCTTGACGCAGCGGCCCAGGACCGCCTCGTGGAAGCGGCCGCCGCGGCAGCGCTCGCAGACCTCGCCGTGGCGCAGCATGTGGATGGCCGGACAGAGCAGGCGCAGGTCGTGCAGCGTCATGACCGCCGGGATCCCGTGGCGTCGCAGCACGGGCAGGATCGACGGGCTCAGGTGGTGGTAGGCGTTGTGCAGGTGGGCCACGTCGGGCTTCGTCTCGCGCAGCAGCGCGTCGAGCCGGCGGGCCGCCTCGCGGTTCCAGATCAGCGACGCGGCGTCGCCCGCGGCGCCGCCCGTCCAGCGCGGGCGGCTGTAGTCCCGCGCCTTCACGAAGAAGCGGTCCCACGGCGAGGGCCGCGCGTGCTCGTCCTTCATCGCGAAGGGCACCACGTCCCAGCCGCGCGCGAGCAGGTCCTGCTCCTGCTGCACGAGGTAGCGCCCGACGCCGCCGGCGGGGCCCACGTCGTGGTAGAACTTGTTGATCAGCAGCAGGGTCGGGCGCGGCACGGTCACCTCGCGGACAGGAGTGGCGGCAGCGTCGGGTTGCGGTCGGCGGCGGTTCGCCGCATGATGGGTCGCGGTCGTCCGTACTGTCAACGCCGAACGGATCGGGGAGCGTCATGCGCAGGGGATGCACGGCGGCGGCGCTGTGGCTGCTGGCGCTGGCGGCGGCTTGGGCTCCGCCGGCCTCGGCGGCCGCGCCGCGGTTCGACGCCTGCGTGCGCGTGCTCGCCGACCCGGGCGTGGACTCCGGCGTCGCGGACGACTGCCGCCGGGCGCTGGCGCAGGCCTGGCCCGCGATGGTCGCCGAGGTCTGGCCCATCGACGGCGCGCGCCCGCGCTTCGAGATCCGCCTGATGACCACCGCCGGTTTCCGCGCCCTGCACCGCGACCGCATCGCCGACTGGGGCGTGGGCCTGGCGGCCGGCGACCGGGCCTGGGTCGACGTCGAGCGCTCGCTCGGCGGCGGCCGCAGCGCGGCCCACGTGACGGTCCACGAGGCGGTCCACTGCCTGCTGCACCAGGCGCTGCCCGGGGTGGCGGGCGTGCCGGCCTGGTTCCACGAGGGGCTGGCCCAGGACCTCTCGGGAGAGTGGCGCTTCCGCGACACCGTGTCGCTGATCCTCGACGGGCGCGTCCCGGACCTGGCGTCCCTGGAGACGGGCTTCCCCGCCGACGCCCGCCGCGCCGACCAGGCCTACCGCACCGGGCTGCTGGCCGTGCAGTCCCTGCGCGCCTGGCACGGCCACGACGCGGTGCCGCGCCTGGTCACGGCCGCGCGCCGCGACGGCGACTTCCGCGCGGCGATGCGCGAGGTCACGGGCGCCGAGCCCTCCGCGTTCCGCGAGCGCTTCGCCGGTTCGGTGCGCCTGCGTTTCGGCTGGCTGGTCGCGGCGACCCGCTGGCCGACCTTCTTCGTGCTGCTCGCGGCGGCCGCCGCCGTGGGGATCGTCGCGCGCCGCCGCCGCGATCGCCGGCGCTTCGCCGCCCTGGACGACCACGCGCTCCGGCCGCCGGAAATCGAGGCTGAAGATCAGTGACAGGATCGCCGTGCAGGATGCGCGGCGGGCCGGCGACGGTCGTGCAGACCGTGCCGGCGGGTCGTCGCGCCCCCGCCCGGGCCGCGCCGGCGAGGCCGTCACGGGCACCACGCCCCGTCATGCGTTCCGGGAGGGAAGCCCAGGGAACATCCATTCTCACCATCCGATCATTGACAGATGCCGCAGGAATCCCATAGTTGCAGCAACGGAGTACGACCGCCGGGATTCCCGGCACGCAAGATGTGGCGGGCAGGATGCTCCCACGGTGCCGGCACCGACCCGGTCCAATCTCCCAACTTATTGCACAAGTTGAAGTTGTCAGCTCCGGCGTTGCGGCTGGTACGGATGGCACCCTTGTTGCTTTTCCCGCAGCTGCAATGGCGACCACGGAACGCGCTTCGGAATCGGTCTTTCCTGGAGAGGGCGACCAAGTGAAAAACCGGGTGCAAGGGACGACAACCGGTCTGATCGCGCCACTGATCCTCGTGCTGCCCGTTCTGGCGGCGGCGCAGGTCGTGCCGATCCCCTTCCACTGGTCCGCCCCGACCCAGGGTACGCAGGCCGTCAGCTACAACATCTGGATTTCCCGCGACGGCGGCGAACCCCGCCTCGAGGCGACCGCGCCGGACACGACCTGGACGCTCCAGGCCGCGGTGGGCGTCGAGTACCGGGTGCTCGTCCAGGGTGTCGACGCGCTCGATCGCGACGGCGCGATGAGCCCGCCCTCGGACGTCGTCTTGCTGCCGGAACTGCAGCCGGAGCAGGACGGCCCCCCGCTGAACGCCGGCTTCCGCCCCAATTATCCGAACCCCTTCAACCCCGAGACGACCATCCGCTACGGCGTCCCCGAGGGCGTCCAGGACCAGCGGATCGCGTTGGAACTCTTCGACATCCGCGGCCAGCGGGTCCGCAGCTTCCAGCCCGCGGAGACCCCCGGCTGGCACACCGCGGTCTGGGACGGCCGCGACGACGCCGGAACCTTGTTGTCCTCGGGGCATTACATCGTCCGGCTGGTTTGCGGCGGGCGGACGTCGACCTGGAAAATGACAATGCTGAAATAACTCCGGATCCCGCCTTTTCCCGCCCCGCAAATCTGCTATCTTGAAGTCCGACGGATCACCGCGAAACGACCGCGCGAGCCCGGCCGCTGCGAAGCAACGGCGGGTGATTTTTTGTCCGTACGCCGCAGATGGGGACGACCATGAATCTGATCAAGCTGAAGAAGCTCGCCAACTCGCGCCAGTTCACGGAACTCGAGGTCCTCTGGAGCGAGGCGCTCGACGAGCCCGAGGCCGAGGTCGAGGAGATGCTGCGCGTGGCCGCGCAGGTGCGCCGCCTGGGCGAGGAGGAGCGGGCCGACGCCATGCTGCAGGGCCTGCTGCACGCGCACGAGCAGCGCCACGACCGGCACGCCCGGCTCGACGTCGCCCGCCAGGCCGCCGTCCTGCTGCCGGCCTCGACCCTGCTGCGGCGGGAGCTGCGCCAGCTGATGCCGGCCTTCCACACCGATTACGAGCACGCCGGCACCCTGACCTCGCGCCTGCTGGCCGAGGGGATCGCCCTGCCCGACGGCCTGGCCGTCCTGGACCGCTTCCTGCAGCTGCGCCCCGGTTCGTTCCTGAGCGACCGCTCCCACCTCGAACCCGGCATGGTCGAGGAGGTCGACGCCGAGCACACCCGGCTGACCGTCTCGTTCAGCGGCCGGCGCGAGGTCATGGAGCGGGCGCGCGTCGGCGAGGTGATCGTGCTGCCGCCGGACCACTTCCCGTCCCTGCTGCTGTACCGGCCCGACGAGCTGCGCCGGCTGGCCGCCGACGACCCCGAAGCCTTCGTGGTCAAGGCGCTGACCTCGACCCGCGACCGGACGCTCGCCCACCGCGAGCTGCGGACCCACTACGTCGCGCTCCACGGCGAGGACGGCTGGACGAACTGGTGGAAGAAGGCCCGCCTCGTCCTGAAGACCTCCACCCGCATCGAGATGACCGGCTCCGGCCAGCCGACCTTCCACCTGCTGCGCCAGGAGCGCTCCTACGAGGACCGCGTGCGCGAGCAGCTGCGCGGCCTGACCGAGCCCGCGCCCCGCCTGCAGTTCATCCTGGAGCGCCTGGGCGAGGCCCGCCGCGACAAGTCGGTCTCGCGGGAGATGATCGGGGAGCTGGGCAACGCCGCCGCGCGCCTGGCCGGACCGCTGCTGGAGAAGGACGCCGCCCTGACGCTGGCCTGCCTGGCCCTGCACGCCGAGGCCGCCGAGCTGGGCGGCGACGTGGCGGAAGTCAACCCGCGGGCCGCCGCGCAGGTGATCGCGCGCATCCACGAGCCCGCGATCCTGCCCTCGCACCTGGGCGACCGCCTGCTGCAGCTGGTGCTGGCCTTCGTGCGCCGGGTGCTGCCGGCGGAGCAGTGGACCGTCTTCTGGGGCCGCGTGCTGCCCCGCACCGGCCGGATGACCGCCGACATGATGGCGCGCGAGCTGCTCGCCGCCGGCCAGGAGCGCGTCCTGGTCTCGGCCCTCGAGGACGTGCTGTCCCACCCGACCGCCTCGCCCGAGGTGCTCGGCTGGCTGTGGCGGACCAGGTTCGCCGACACCAAGACCGGCCAGTCGCTGGCCGCGATGAAGGGCCTGGGCGTGGGCCGCCTCATGAACGCCCTGCTGGACCTCATGGACGCGACCGGTCGGATGACCGCGCTGTCGGACGACAAGCGCCTGCGCAAGGTGCTGGAGCAGGGCCAGGAGGGCCTCGAGCTGCATGACGGCGAGCCCATCCGCGTCTACCTGTCGGCCACCGGACCGGAGGAGGCGCGCGGCCTCAAGGAGCGCATCGAGCGCAACGGCGGCATCCGCGCCAGCACCCGCACCAGCCTGCTGGGCTGGCTGCGCACCGCCCACCCCGAGGTCTTCGCCGAGATGTCGCGGCCCTGGGAAGAGGACGTCTACTACACGACGATGTCGGGCCTGCAGCACCGCCAGGCGGCGCTGGACGAGCTGGTCCAGGTCGACCTGCCGGCGGTCGCCCGCCAGATCGGCGAGGCGGCGAGCCACGGCGACCTGAGCGAGAACGCGGAGTACACCGCCGCCCTGGAGAAGCGCGACCAGATCACCAGCCGCGCCACGCGCCTGGAGGGCGAGCTGGCCCGCGCCAAGATCATCACCGACGAGATGGTGCGCTCGGCCTTCGTCAACGTCGGCACCCGCGTCCGCGTGCGCGACCTGGTGACCAACGTCGAGGAGACCTACAGCTTCCTGGGCGTGTGGGACTCCCAGCCCGAGGTGGGCATCCTGTCCTACCGCGCGCCCCTGGCGATGGCCTTCATGGGCGCCCGTCCCGGCGACCAGGTGGAGTACGGCGAGGAAGGCGAGCGGCGGCACTGGGAGGTGCTGGAGGTCGGACCCGCCCTGTGACGTGGCAGGTTCGGTGTTCGCCGGGTATCCTGTGGATCCCACAAACCCGGAGGTCCCGGTCTTGAAAGCGCTCCTGCTCGTCATGCTCGCCCTGGCGGCCGCCGTCGGCCTGGCCACCGCGTTGCTCCTGAGATCCGCCACCGCGGCCGGCGTCCAGCAGGCCGAGGCCGGCGCCGCCGCGGGTTCGTTCTACGACCTGAAGTCCCGCACGCTCGCCGGCGAACCCGCCCCCCCTGTCCGCCTGGAAGGGCCGCGTCACCCTGGTGGTCAACACGGCCAGCAAGTGCGGCCTCACCCCCCAGTACGAGGGCCTCGAGAAGCTGCACCGCGAACTGTCCGGCGCCGGCTTCGTCGTCCTCGGCTTCCCCAGCAACGATTTCATGGGCCAGGAACCCGGCACCCCCGAAGAGATCCGCGCCTTCTGCGACGCGAAGTACCAGGTGACCTTCCCCCTCTTCGAGAAGGTGGCGGTCAAGGGCGACGCCAAGTGCGACCTCTACCGCTTCCTGACCGCCGGCGGCCTCGAAGAGCCCACCTGGAACTTCACGAAGTACCTCGTCGGCCGCGACGGCCGCGTCCTCGCGCGCTTCGGCCCCCGGACGACCCCCGACGACCCCGAACTCCGCGCCGCCATCGACGCCGCTCTCTCCCCGCGCTAGATCCGGCTGCGGCAGTGTGCCTGCGCATGCTGAGTTGCGACTCGGATCCGCACATCCTGTGGTGACAGGGGACGCGCTCCGGGCACCTCGTGTGCCCGGAGCGCTTGACCTTCCGGCCCTTCCGCCATCCTGGCTCCAGGGCCTCCAGGACACCCCTGTCACCACAGGATGTGCGGATCCGAGTCGAACAGCAGCATGGGCATGCGCGCACCAGGCCGCACCCTGACCCAGCGGCATCGAGGATCCCGGCCGGTCCATGGTCCCCTTCCTGTAGCGAGAGACATCTCGCCCAAGTCATCCATATCCATGATGACAGGGGTGTCTGGAGGTTTCCTGCGCCAGGAGGGCGCAGGGAACCGGAAGTCAAGCGCGCCGGGCACACGAGGTGCCCGGCGCGCGTCCCCTGTCATCATGGATATGGATGACTTGGGCGAAGGTGCTCTCCCTACAGGATGGGATCCATGACCCGGCCGGCATCCTCGATGCCGCGCGGGAAATTTATGGTGGCGGTTTTTTGGTCCGTAGGCCAGAGCACGAACTCGGAGATGTTCACGTGCGCCGGTCGTGTTACGCAGTAGAGGACCGCGTCGGCCACGTCGGCGGGCTGCAGGGGGGGGAAGTTGCGGTAGACCTTGGCGGCGCGCTCCTGGTCGCCGTGGAAGCGCACGAGGCTGAATTCGGATTCGACCATGCCGGGGTCCACGTTGCTGACGCGCACGCGCGTGCCCTTGAGGTCGATGCGCATGCCGTGGCCGAGGGCCGAGACGGCGGCTTTCGTGGCGCAGTAGACGTTGCCGTTGGGGTAGACCTCGTGGCCGGCGATCGAGCCGATGTTCACCACGTGGCCGCGGTCGCGGGACGCCATGCCCGGCAGCACCGCGCGCGACACCCACAGCAGGCCCTTGACGTTGGTGTCGATCATCTCCTCCCAGTCGACGTGGTCGCCCTGGTGCAGCGGGTCGAGGCCGCGGCTCAGGCCGGCGTTGTTGACCAGCACGTCGATGTCGCGCCAGGGCGCGGGCAGCGCCGCCACGGCGGCGTTCACGGCGTCGCGGTCGCGCACGTCCAGTTCGACCGTCAGCGACGGCGCGCCGAGTTCGGCGGCGAGCTCCTCGAGGCGGTCGCGCCGGCGCGCGACCAGGATCAGGCGCGCCCCTCGCGGGCGAAGGCGCGGGCGCAGGCTTCGCCGATGCCGGAGCTGGCGCCGGTGACCATCACGCAGGTGTCCTTGAGGGTCGTCACGTCGTCGTCCTTTCGTTGCCCGTGTCGCGGTAGGCCGCCCAGGCGACGCCCAGCTTGCGCAGGCGCGCCCGCAGCGTGTGGGGGTTGACGCCGAGCAGCGCGGCGGCGCCGTGGCGTCCCTCGATGCGTCCGTGGGTCGCGGCCAGGGCGATCGCGACGTGGCGCCGCACGGCTTCGTCCAGGCTCACGATGTTGCCGGCCGGCGGGAGGGTCGCCGGGCCGGGCGCGGCGGCGCCCTCGGGGTGCGGTTGCAGGGAGGTCGCCGCGCCGAGCGCGGCGGCGATCTGCAGGCTGGCCCCGTCGCCCAGGATGGCGGCGCGGTCGATGACCGACGCCAGCTCGCGCACGTTGCCCGGCCACGCGTAGGCCGACAGCAGGGCCAGGTCCACGGCGGTGGGCAGCTGCAGGCGCAGCCCGAAGCGCAGCGCGGCGCGGCGGGCGAAGTGCGCCGCCAGGGCGGGGATGTCCTGGCGCCGCTCGCGCAGCGGCGGCAGCACCACCGGGAAGCCCGCGATGCGGTACCAGAGGTCCTCGCGGAAGCGGCCGTTCTGCACCAGGGCGGGCAGGTCGCGGTGCGTCGAGGCCACGATGCGCACGTCCACCTTGACGTCGCGCTCGCCGCCGACCCGCTCGAACGTCCCTTCCTGCAGCACGCGCAGCAGGCGCACCTGGGCGGGCAGGGGCAGCTCGCCGACCTCGTCCAGCAGCAGGGTGCCCTGGTCCGCGCGCTCGAACCAGCCCCGCCGCGAAGCCGTCGCGCCCGTGAAGGCGCCCTTCTCGTGCCCGAAGAGCTCCGAGTCGATGAGTTCCGGCGGGATCGCGCCGCAGTTGACCCGCAGGAACGGGCCGTGCCGGCGCGGCGACTGCTCGTGGATGGCGCGGGCGATGACCTCCTTGCCCGTGCCGCTCTCGCCCAGGATGAGCACCGGCACGCCCGAGCGCGCCACCAGGGCCACGCGCGCCATGACGGGCTCCAGGCCGCTCTCGACGCCCACGATCGTGTCGGTCAGATCGGCGCGTCCCAGGCGGGACAGGGCGGAGCGCTTGTCGGCTTCCGCGGCCGCGCGCAGCGCCGACAGCTCGCGCAGCCGGTGGTCGTTCTCCAGGGCCGTGGCGAAGGCCCGCTGCAGCTCGGTGAACAGCATCAGGTGCTCGGGCGCGAACCCCTGCGGCGCGCGGGCCCGCAGCTGCAGCACGCCCTGCGGGTCGGGGCCGTCGCCGAGGGGGGCGGCCAGCCACTCGCCGCCGTCCGCGGCGGGGCCCACCGGGCAGATGTCGCCGTCGGGAGCCGCTCCGTCGCGCAGGTGCTGCGCTCCGGAGCGCCGGGCCCACGCGCGCAGGCGCCGGACCGTGGTGTTCGGCAGCGGGGACGCGGTGCGCCGGGGGACACCTTGACCGTCGCCGCCGAGGTCGGCCGTCCAGATGTCCATCTGCGCCGCGGCCTCGTCGGGCAGGGCGATCGCCAGGCGGTCGACGGGCAGCTCGTCGGCGAGGATGCGGCCGATCGTGGCCAGGGACTCTTCGAGGGCCGTGTGGCGGCAGATGGCGCGCCAGACCTCCAGCATCACCCATCTCTGGTCTTGCATCGCGTGGCCTCCTGAGGCCCATAGCATATGCCGGATAGCCGTCATATATGAAGGAAAAGTTCCATGATATTTGACGGAAATCGAGGTGCCGTGGGTGATTGAATTATAATCTAATACTAATACAACATATTAAGACTATGGGCGACCTGCGCACGGTTCTTGTAAGTATGATTCAGGGGTCGAGTCTCTCCGTGGTCGGTGCCGAAAGGCCTGTCATGAACATCCGCTGGCTGGTCGCCGTCCTCGTGCTCGCCCTGGTCGTCGGGGGCGTCGCCATGTCGGGCGCGGCCCGCGGGGCGCCCAAGCCCGTCGAACTGCTGAACGTGTCCTACGATCCCACGCGCGAACTCTACCGCGACGTCAACGCGGCTTTCGCCGCGCACTGGCTGGCGAAGACCGGGCAGGCCGTGACCGTCAACCAGTCCCACGGCGGGGCCGGCAAGCAGGCCCGCGCCGTGATCGACGGCCTGCAGGCCGACGTCGTCACCCTCGCCCTGGCCTACGACATCGACGCCATCGCGAAGCACACGGACTACCTGCCGGCGGACTGGCAGCAGCGCCTGCCGCACAACTCGTCGCCCTACACCTCGACGATCGTGTTTCTGGTGCGCAAGGGCAACCCCAAGCAGATCCGCGACTGGGACGACCTGCTGAAGCCGGGCGTGGCGATCGTGACCCCGAACCCGAAGACCTCCGGCGGCGCGCGCTGGAACTACCTGGCGGCCTGGGCCTTCGTCCTGCGCCGCGAGCTCGGCGACCTGGCCAAGCTGCACGACCCGGCGGCCGCGGCCGAGGTCCAGGCGGCGCAGGCCGCGGCGCAGAGCTTCGTGACCGAGCTGTTCAAGCGCGTGCCGGTGCTCGACTCGGGCGCCCGCGGCTCGACCAACACCTTCGCCCGCAACGGCATCGGCGACGTGCTGCTGGCCTGGGAGAACGAGGCCTTCCTCGCCGTCGCCGAGCTGGGCGCCGGCGAGTTCGAGATCGTCGTGCCCTCGGTCAGCATCCTGGCCGAACCGCCGGTCACGGTCGTGGACCACTGGGCCCGGGAGCACGGGACGCTCGAGGTCGCGCAGGCGTACCTGGAATTCCTCTACTCGCCGCAGGGGCAGCGCCTGGCGGCGCGGCACTACTACCGGCCCGTGTCTCCCGAACACGCCGACGCGGCGGACATGGCCCGCTTCCCCGCCCTGACCCTGATCACCGTCGACGACGTCTTCGGCGGCTGGCAGCAGGCGCAGCGGGTCCACTTCGACGACGGCGGGATCTTCGACCGGATCACGGCGGGCGGCCAGTGAAGCCCGGCCGAACCAGGCGCCGCGTCGGCGTGCTGCCCGGGTTCGGCCCGACGCTCGGGATCACCGTGTTCATGGTCAGCGTGGTCGTGGTGATCCCGCTGACGGGCCTGTTCGTGCGTTCGGCCGGGTTGGGCTTCGGCGGGGTGTGGGAGACGGTCACGACGTCCCGGGTGCTGGCCGCGTTTCGGCTCAGCTTCGGGGCGTCGCTGATCGCCGCGGCGATCAACGCGGTCGTCGGCTTCCTCGTCGCCTGGACCCTGGTGCGCTACGAGTTCCCCGGCAAGCGCATCGTCGACGCGCTGGTCGACCTGCCCTTCGCCCTGCCGACGGCCGTCTCGGGCATCGCGCTGACGGCCCTGTTCGCGCCCCAGGGCTGGGTCGGGCGCCTGCTCGCGCCGCTGGGGCTGCCGGTGGCGTTCACGCCCCTGGGCGTGACCGTGGCGCTGATCTTCATCGGCCTGCCCTTCGTCGTGCGCACGCTGCAGCCCGCGCTGATGGACCTCGACGCCGAGGTCGAGGAGGCCGCGGCGGTCCTGGGCGCCGGGCGCCTGCAGATCCTGGGCCGGGTCATCCTGCCGACCGTGCTGCCGGCCCTGCTGACCGGCACCACGCTGGCCTTCGCCCGCGCGGTCGGGGAGTACGGGTCGGTGGTGTTCATCTCGGGCAACATGCCCCACAAGACCGAGATCGTGCCGCTGCTGATCGTCGCCAAGCTCGAGCAGTACGACTACGCCGGCGCGACCGCGATCGGGGCCGTGATGCTGGTGCTGTCGTTCGCGATCCTGCTGGCGGTCAACCTGCTGCAGGGCTGGACGGGCCGCTACCGCGAGGGGAACTGAGATGGCCGGAGCCGGCGCCAGGCATCGCGCGGCGGCGCGGCCCCGACCGGGCGTGGGCGAGACCGCGCCGGTGCGCCGCCTGCTGATCGCCGCGACGCTGCTCGTGCTGGGGTGCGTGCTGGTGCTGCCGCTGGTCTCGGTCTTCGCCGAGGCGCTGCGCGGGGGGCTGGGCGCCTACCTCGCCAGCTTCCGCGACCCCGAGGCGCTGGCGGCGATCCGGCTGACCCTGCTGGTCGCCGCGATCGCGGTGCCGGTGAACATCGTCTTCGGCCTTTCCGCCGCCTGGGCCATCGCGAAGTTCTCGTTCCCGGGCAAGCGGCTGCTCATCACCCTGATCGACCTGCCCTACGCCGTGTCCCCGGTCGTCAGCGGCCTGGTCTACATCATGATCTACGGCGCCCACGGCGTGCTCGGCCCCTGGCTGGCGGCCCACGACCTGCAGGTGATCTTCGCGGTGCCCGGCATCGTGCTGGCGACGATCTTCGTGACCTTCCCCTTCGTCGCCCGCGAGCTGATCCCGCTGATGGAGGAGCAGGGCACCGAGCAGGAGCAGGCGGCGATGACCCTCGGCGCGAGCGGCTGGCAGACCTTCCGGCGGGTCACCCTGCCGAACGTGCGCTGGGCGCTGCTGTACGGCGTGATCCTGTGCAACGCCCGCGCCATGGGCGAATTCGGGGCCGTGTCGGTGGTCAGCGGCCACATCCGCGGCAAGACCGCGACGATGCCGCTGCAGGTCGAGATCCTCTACAACGAGTACAACTACGTCGCCGCGTTCGCCGTGGCCTCGCTGCTGGCGATGCTGGCGCTCGCGACCCTGGTCGCGAAGGCCGTGGTGGAACGGCGGGCCGGCGCCGCCTCGGCCCAGCTCGCGACGACCGGAACCGCGACGGAACTCCAGCCCCGCGAGGCGCCATGAGCATCGAGGCCCGGCACATCACCAAGACCTTCGGCGCCTTCCGCGCCCTCGACGACGTCAGCCTGACGGTGCCCACCGGCCGGCTGATGGCCCTGCTCGGCCCCTCGGGCTCCGGCAAGACCACGCTGCTGCGGATCATCGCCGGCCTGGAGCAGGCGGACCACGGCAGCGGCCAGGTCCTGTTCGACGACGCCGACGTGGCGGTGCGGCCGGTGCGGCGCCGCGGCGTGGGCTTCGTGTTCCAGCACTACGCCCTGTTCCGGCACCTGACCGTGTTCGACAACGTGGCCTTCGGCCTGCAGGTCCGCCCCCGCAAGGAGCGTCCGGACAAGGAGGAGATCCGCAGGCGGGTCGGCGACCTGCTGCGGATGGTCCAGCTCGACACGCTGGCCGACCGCTACCCGGGCCAGCTCTCCGGCGGCCAGCGCCAGCGGGTGGCCCTGGCGCGCGCCCTGGCGGTCGAACCGCAGGTCCTGCTGCTGGACGAGCCCTTCGGCGCGCTGGACGCGAAGGTGCGCAAGGAGCTGCGCGTCTGGCTGCGCCGCCTCCACGACGAGCTGCACGTCACCAGCGTCTTCGTCACCCACGACCAGGACGAGGCGCTCGAGGTCGCCGACCGGGTCGTGGTCATGAACGAGGGACGCATCGAGCAGGAGGGCACGCCCGACGAGGTCTTCCACCACCCCGCCACGGAGTTCGTCATGAGGTTCCTGGGCGAGGTGAACCAGTTCCACGGCCGCGTCGACGCTGGCCGCGTCGCCTTCGCGGACGTCGAGCTGGACGCCGGCGACCACGGCCGCCTGGCCGGCCCGGCGCGGGTGTTCGTGAGGCCGCACGAGTGGGACGTGTCGCTGGCGCCGCCGCCGCAGGCGGCCATCCGGGCGGTCGTGAAGCGGGTGCAGAGCGCGGGTCCGGTCGTGCGGCTCGAACTGCGCACGGCCGACGGCGCGCTGCTGAACGCGGAACTGCCCCAGGAGACCCTGGAACAGCTGGGTCTGGCGGCCGGCTCGGAGGTCCACGTCACGCCGCGGCGCCTGCGCGTGTTCGCGGCGGACCGTCTCCCGCCGACGGCCGGCGACTGACGCCCGTCAGCGGTAGGCGGCCTTCATGGCGCCCCACGTCGAGAGCTCGGCGGCCACCGGGTCGCCTTCGAGCGTCATCATGAACGCGAGGTCGCCGTACTCGGGCGTCAACGCGGTCCAGGGACCGAACTCCCCCATCTCGGAGATGTAGCGCACGCCGGCGCCGTACGCGTCCCCGTTCTGGAAGTAGGCCACCCGGCCCTGCTTCGCGGATGCCGTGAAGCAGACCACCAGGTAGTCGCCTCCGGGCAGGTGCAGCGTCGGCGTGGTGAAGTCGAAGACGACCCACTGCACGCCCGTCGAGAAGTCCAGCACCCGCGACCGGGTCGCCAGCACGTTCCCGCCCAACGTGCGCACCTGCATGTAGATGGTGTCCCCCGCGCCCAGCGGCGGCACGCCGCCGGCGTTCTGACCGTCCAGGACCAGCTGGATGGCCACCGAGTAGAGGGCGCCGTCGCAGTCGTGGTGGAAGCTCTGCCCCTCGCCGGCGATGAACCCGCCGGCGCTCATGCCGAGCCAGGCCTTGCCGCCGTTGGCCAGCACGTCCAGGGACGCGGGGCAACCGGCGGCGTTTCCGGCCGCGGTCGCCACCAGGGCGATCAGCAACGTTCTCGTCATCCACGCTTGCATGTTGGCACCTCCCGCTCTGGGAAGGACCCGGCCTGCTGCGCCGCGTCGGGGAACCGTCGGTTCGTCCCGGGAAACCCCGGGAAGCCGGCGCCCCGCTCGCGGAACCGGTCGACGGGGACCCCCGCAAGGAACGGGCCCCGTTGACACCCGTGCCGAGCTGTCCCTACATTCCGGGTGGATCGCCCCAACCCGCCGGGAGCCACGATGTCCCGTTCATCGCTGATCACGATCTGCAGACGGTCGGCGTCCGTGCTCCTGCTGGCGGCGTTCGCCGGCGGCGCCTGTTCCCCAAACGATTGGCCGACCCTGGCCGGAGATTCGGACAACCGCTTCAGCGGTCCCTGGGACGGCGTCTACGAGGGCACCGGCTTCTTCAGCAACCCCGCGCTGTCCATCCGGGACCTCAGCGTCAACGTCACCGTCCAGGTCACCGATCTCGGCGACAACTCCATCCGCGTCCAGCTCTTCCTCAGGCCGCCGAACAACGCCTACTCGCCGGTCCTGCGCCTGGAAGGGCCCATGACCAGCGTCCAGTACGCCGACCTGCTCAACCTCCACGATTTGTCCTACCACCACGCGAGCCTGACCCGCAACGGCGACGGGGTGATCTCGGGCCTCATGGAAGTGCAGGGGACCGACGAGCAGGCCTACTGGAACTGCTCCGTGAGGGTGAATCCAAACACGGGACGGTGATGCGGTGCGCAACAGGGAACAGCAGCCATTCTCTCACTTGCCGGCCCGCCTCGCGCTGGCTTTGGCCTGCGTTCTCGCCGCCGTCGGCTGCTCGCCGATCGCCGTGCCCGGCCCGGACGGCGACCACACCTACAGCGGCCCCTGGCACGGCGACTACGCGGGCGCCGGTTGCTTCTCCAACCCGGCCCACGCCATCGCGGACCTGGACGTCCAGGTCACCGTGCGGATCACCGACATCGGCGACAACCACATCCGGATCGCCCTGTTCATCTCGCCCCAGACCATCGCCTACTCGCCCACCCTGCGCGCCGAAGGTCTGCTGACGCGCCTGCAGCAGGCCGAGATCGTCGCGCTCGACGAGGTGACCTACCACCACGCGAGCCTCGTCCGGGACGACGACGGCGGGATCAGCGGCACCCTCTGGGTCACGAGCCTCTCGGACGGCCTCTTCTGGAAGTGCAACATCGAAGTCGATCCTGAGCCTGCTCTCTTGCAGTGATCCGACTTGAGCCCGCACATCCTGTGGTGACAGGGGACGCGCTCAGGGCACCTCGTGTGCCCTGAGCGCTTGACCCTCCGGCCCTTCCGCCATCCTGGCTCCAGGGCCTGCGGGACACCCCAGTCACAGCGGGTCAGGATCTGTCCGGAGACACGGATGCCTCATCGCAGGAGCAGGACCGGACCCGGGACTTAGCAGGTCCAGCGGTTGATCCAGCCCATCACCTCGTTGTGCCACTGGATCGAGTTCGCCGGCTTCAGCACCCAGTGGTTCTCGTCCGGGAAGTACAGCAGCCGCGCCGGCACGCCCGGGCGGCGCAGGTGCTGCTTCGTGTAGAGCAAGTGCTTGCCGGCCAGGCGCAGAGAGGCGGGGCTCAGCGATTGGCTGTTGTGGGCCTGAACATTACTCGGTGGAATCGAAGTCACAGTGGAATTCGTCACGCCGACCGAACGCTCGTCCAGTGACGGGGTGAAAGCAAGGTGCCGTAGCGCATCAGGGGAGTGACCCGCTCCAGACCAGCGGCGGGTAGCGGTTGAAACGTGGCGTGTATTGCCTGTTGACGGCGCTAACCTTCGCCAAGCAGATTCGGGTCCCTTACTTAACATCCCGCTGATCTACCCAGCGACGTAAAAAGAGCTCAGCGGCAATCACTAAGCCGAGTTCATTGCCGCAATTAATCTGATTTCTTTGATGAGAATCGAACATCTGCTGCAATTTTCGTCCATCCCAGAATGTACGGCTCATCACGGACGACGAATGTATTATATCTCCATAGAATTCTTTTAGATGCAATCTAAGTGCGTCATCGAAATTGGCGGCTGTCGTGGCAGTGCTTTTCTTACTTGAAAGTCGTTTAGCCGCTTGCATCATGGTTAGGCGCCAACGCGGCGCTGTAGGAAGTAAGCCGGTATTTCCGATCTTAATGCCGCAAACTTCTGGAATCAATTTCTTGAATACCCTTCCATAGGCTTGGTGACCCCGTCGCCACTTCATAGGTATTGATATACAGCGCTCGAACACTTCTTGATCATAGAAATGGCTATCATCTGCGAAAAATGCCCTATCACTCAGGGCGCCCATGATCGTCCAGCGGCGCAGGCGATTGTAGAAAATCCACTGCTCCGCACGCCACTTAATTGGAACGTCCGAGTAATTGTGATCAAAATCATCAAGAATCATGTCTCGCAGCAACGGCGCACGAGGGTATAAATGATCAGCAAGCATATTGATCTTGCCGTACTTTGACTCAATATATAAAGCAATATCGATATTGTTCTTATTGTGCTCCAGCAACGGATGGGCTGATCTAGGGCCGCGGCCTAGTTTGAACTCCATCCATGCCTTCATGTTAGTGTAGCGTGGCCCCAACATGCTGCCGCCTAGAATGGCGTCTCCGGCAACACCATTAAGTACGAGATTCGTACGCTCCTTTAAATCACGACAACGCTTGAGGCCTACAGCAAGGTTGATTGTCATTGCGCCGTTTGTTGTTGCAGAAAAGTCGGATGCATACTCCGGAATTACATCCGGATCAAGTGGGTATGCCAGATGGGTGATATTAAGAGCTCGGCATACTTCGCTTGCAGTTGCAAGATCTGTCGAATTATTCCCGCCAAACGTCCATGCTTTGATATCTGGATCTTCACGCGCTGCTAATGTGGTCACAAGTCGCGAGTCGTAGCCGCCCGATAATCCAGACACAATATTATCGCTGCGATTCACAATCCTTGGGTTAGCCGCCAGCATTGCTTCGCATACCAGATCTACACGTTTATCCAAACCGACGTTTGAAGGCATCTCGTGTATTTGCCCAAAATTCCAATAATTCTTCCGCTGAGACTTGCTCCCATCGAATGGTATTTCCATAATCGTTGCGGCATCGAGAACATCCACTCCCCTGACCGATGTGCTTTGGCCAAAATACTGGCCATATGTGAGAAAGTGTGAAATCGCATCTTGATCCGCTTCCGCATTCACAATGCCGCATGAAGCGAGGGGACCCAGCAATGTGGCCAATGCATAGCTGTCGTTATTATGACACACATGGAGTGGCGCATAGCCGCAGCGACTTGTTCCGACAACGAGACGATTTTGTCTGGCATCACTTAATATGACTGAATACTGCCCGGTAAGCCGCGAAAACAACTCCAGGCCATAGGCCTGGTACGCATTACATACAACCTCGGCGTGAAGTTGGTGGGCTATTAGGCGGTCACAGTCATTATCGATCTGCCCTGTCGCGATAAACCCATCTATTACACAGGTCAGCCCCGCATCATGCTGAATGCAGCACTTCCCGGCAAGTTCAGCATCGCTACGTACTGTTAGTCCTAAAAATATTTGATCGGGAATGACTTCAACAGTGTGGCTTATCTCCCAAGGATAGATAGCCATAGATTTGGCTAATTTTGTGGCAATAATGCCGGCACGGTTATTGGTCGCCGGCATTAGTAAACCATAGACACCTGGCAAAGTCAGCCTCCCTGCTTATACTAAGTGTGGTTCATTTTCAATTATCGCCTAGATCCCTTCATGCCGCAATAGAATACTTGTATCCTTCAATTCTCATGGCGCCGGTATGTGTTGGGCGGTGATTACAGTGGGCTCAGATTATTCGACAGCTCAGCGGCTCAGTGAAGATGGAATGAAGAAGCGCCTCTGGTTATAAAGGCGGAATATCGGCCGTCAGTAGCTTGAGCAGTGCTCGAACAGGTAGTTGGGATGGGGCAGTAGTCGAACGGCGGCGAGTTGACGGTTAACACACAGGCAAGCTCCCGTGACAGTAAAAAGGTGGCGAAAAGAAAGGGAGATGGCAGATGTGCGGTATCTGTGGAGTGGTAGGTCGGCTGGACGAGCGGGAAATCGGCCTGATGACCGACTCGATGGCGCATCGCGGCCCCGACGGGCGCGGCGTCAGTACTTTCCCGGGTGAACCCCCGGCGGCGCTCGGGCACCGGCGCCTCGCGATCATCGATCCGAGCCCGGCAGGCGCGCAGCCGATGTCGTTCGCCGATCGCTGGTGGATCACCTACAACGGCGAGATCTACAACTTCCGTGAGCTGCGCGCCGACCTCGAGCGGCAGGGTGAGCGGTTCGTCTCGGATTGCGATACCGAGGTGATCCTGCGCCTCTTCGCGCTCGAAGGGCCGGCGATGCTCGATCGGCTGAACGGCATTTTCGCCTTCGCGATCTGGGACGATCGGGACCGGAAGCTGTTCCTCGCGCGTGACCGGCTCGGCGTGAAGCCTCTCTACTGGACGCAACGCGATGGCATCTTCGCCTTCGCTTCCGAGTTGCGCGCGCTTCTGCCGCTGATCGGCCGGCCGACGCTCGACGAGGCGGCGATCGCCGACTATTTCATGTTCCTCTGGGTGCCCGACCCGAAGACGGCGTTCAAGGAGATCCGCAAGCTGGCTCCCGGCCACTACGCGTGGGCCGGCGCGACGTCGTTCTCGACACACCGGTACTGGGATCTGCAGTTCTCGCCCGAGAACCTGCCCGAGAACGAGTGGCGCGAACGCGTCGCCGATACCGTCGAAAGGTCGGTGCGGCGCCAGATGGTGAGCGACGTGCCGCTCGGAGCGTTTCTCAGCGGCGGCGTCGACTCGTCCGCGATCGTCGCCGCGATGTCCGAGCGGGGCCAGCGGCGCGTCAGCACCTACACCGTCGGCTTCGACCAGGAGGACCTCCGTCACGAGATCGTCCCCGACGACCTCGTCCATGCGCGCCGCGTCGCGGCGCTGTTCGAGACCGACTACTTCGAGCACATCCTCAAGCCCGATGTCCTCGACCTGCTGCCGAAGGCGGTGTGGCACCTGGAGGAGCCGGTGGCCGACCCCGCTGCGATCTCGACTTACTTGATCTGCCGGGAGGCCTCTTCCCGCATGCCCGTGATGCTGAGCGGCATGGGCGCCGACGAGATCTTCGCCGGCTACCCCCGCTATCTCGCCTACGGCATCTCGCGCTCGCTCGACCGCCTCCCGAAACCCGTCAAGAGCGGGCTCGAGTGGCTCGTCTCGGGCGCCGCCCACCCGGGCCGGCCCGGGCGCCTGCGCGGCCCGCGGCGCAACCTGTGGAAGTTCATGCGCGGCGCCAAGCTGTCGCCAGCCGAGCGCTACCTCGCCTTCTCGACGTACTATTCGGCGGCCGAGCTCGGGTCGCTGCTGACGCCGGGCTTCGCCGAGAGCGTCGGTGCGCACGACCCGCTTGCCGGGCACCGCAGGCTCTTCGACGACGTGGGTGATGTCGACGAGCTGAGCAAGCTCCTCTACGTCGACGCCAAGACGTTCCTGCCGTGCCTCAACCTCACCTACACCGACAAGATGGCGATGGCGGCGTCCGTCGAGGTGCGGGTGCCGCTCCTCGATGACGAGCTCGTCGCCCTTGCCGCGCGGATCCCTTCACAGCTCAAGCTTCACGGCCGCCAGCGGAAGTACATCTTCAAGAAAAGCCAGGAGGCCGCACTGCCGCACAGCATCGTGTGGCGCAAGAAGGCCGGCTTCGGCGCCCCGATCCGCTCCTGGCTGGTGAAGGATCTCGCGCCGCTCTTGAGCGATGCGCTTTCGGAGGCGACGCTCGCCCGTCGCGGGATCGTCGATCCGACAACGGTCGCCCGGCTGACCGCCGACAACCTCTCGGGCCTCGCTGACAACAGCCTGCAGCTCTACGCCCTGCTCAACCTGGAGCTGTGGATGCAGACGTTCACCGATCGCACCTGGCGGTTCGACGACCTCCCGGGCGCTCCCCTCGCCGTGAAGGCCTGACCGGTCCGGCGCGGACCGGGGGCCGTAAGCCAGGCGCGCCGGGCACACGAGGTGCCCGGCGCGCGTCTCTTTCCCGCAGGGCCGGGATCTGTGCCCTATTGGGTCCAGCGCGTGATCCAGCCCATCACCTCGTCGTGCCACTGGATCGAGTTCGCCGGCTTCAGCACCCAGTGGTTCTCGTCCGGGAAGTACAGCAGCCGCGCCGGCACGCCCAGGCGACGCAGGGCGGTGAAGGTGCTCAGCCCCTGGGTGTCGACGACGCGGTAGTCCAGCCCGCCGTGCACCACCAGCGTGGGCACGCTCCAGTTCTGGACGTAGTCGGCCGGGTTGTGCAGGCCGAAGCCCGAGCCCTCCGTCCACGGCGTGCCGCCGTGCTCCCACTCGGGGAACCACAGCTCCTCGGTGTCGAAGTAGGCCATGCGCTCGTCCAGGTTGCCGTCGTGGCAGACGAAGGCCCGGAACTTCTTGCCGAACGGCTGGCCGTGCATCCAGTTGATCATGTAGCCGCCGTAGCTGGCGCCCGCGGCCACGACGCGGCTGCCGTCCAGCCAGGGGTAGTCGGCGAGGGCCGCGGCCAGGCCCTTCTCCAGGTCCTCCAGCGGCCGGTCGCCCCAGTGGTGGCGGATGGCGTCGGTGAAGGGCTGCCCGTAGCCGGTGGAGCCGTGGAAGTCGACGGCCACGGTGGCGAAGCCGGCGCCCACGTAGGCCTGCGGGTTCCAGCGGTAGTGGAAGTCGTTGCCGAAGCTGCCCTGCGGGCCGCCGTGCACCAGGAAGGCGACGGGCCAGGTGCGGCCCGCGGCCGCGGCCTCGGCCGTCCAGTCGTAGGGCTTCACCAGGTAGGCGTGCACGACCTCGTCGTTCCAGCCCTTGAAGGTGAACTGCTCGGGCTCGCCCATCCGGCAGGCGGCCAGCGTGGCGTCGTTGATGTGCGTCAGGCGCCGCTCGTCGCCGCCGGCGGGGGCGCAGGTGTGCAGCTCGTCGGGCGAGCGCAGGTGGTTCTTCGCGTAGAGCAGGCGCTTGCCGGCCAGGCGCAGCGAGCCGTTGCTGCCGTCGCGCACGACCAGGCGCGCCTTGCCCGAGGTGACGTCCAGCGCGAAGACCGCGTGCTGGCCCAGGTAGGGGGCCGTGACGTAGAGCGACTTGCCGTCGGCCGACCACAGCAGCGAGCCGGGGCTCAGCGCCAGGTTGTCGTAGTCCAGGTCCAGGCGCCGCTCGGTCCCGTCCGGCCAGCCGCGCAGGACGACGTGGTAGCGGTCGGCCTCGAAGCCGGGGCGGTCCATGGCCAGCCAGGCCAGCGTCCCGCCGTCGGGCGAGAAGGCGGGCTGGGTGTCCTGCGCCTGGTTCGCCTCGGTCAGGCAGAGGCGGCGGCTCGGGCCGTCGGTGCTCACGGCGTAGAGGTCGTCGTCGGTGCGCCAGGCGGCCTCGCTGCCGTCCTCGACCTTCGCGGTGAAGACCAGGGTGCGGCCGTCGCGGCTGAAGGCGAACTCCTCGCTGCCCCCGAAGGGCAGCGTGGGGGCGTCGGCGGCCAGGCCGGGGGTGAGGTCGCGCACCTGCTCGTCGGTCCCGGCCCAGGGGCGCAGGAAGACGTGGTTGCGCTTGCCGTCCTCCCAGGTGTCCCAGCGCCGGAAGAACAGGTCGTCGTAGGCCCGGCCGGTGGCGACGGTCGCCGCCTTGTCGGCGTCGCGCGCGACCGTCTCGGCGATCGTGGCGTCGGGGTAGACGGCCAGCGAGAAGGCGTAGGCCGCCAGCTGCGGCACGACTTCGAAGTTCTCGACGTCCAGGGGCAGGCGGGTGACCTGGACGGCCTCGCCGCCGCGCGGGTCGATCGTCCAGATCTGCGACGACTCCGAGCGCGTGCTCAAAAAGGCGATGCGGCCGTCCGGCAGCCAGCGGCCGTTGAAGTCGGCGGCGGGGTCGGCGGTCAGGCGGCGCGGCTCCGACTTGCCGTCCAGGGCGACGAGCCACAGGTCGGTGCGGCCCTTGTTCGCCTCGAGGTCGGTCGTGCGCAGCGTGTACAGCACCTGCGTCCCGTCGGGGGAGACCCGGGGGTCGGAGAGGCGCTGCATCGCCAGCATGTCGTGGACGGAGAAGGGGTGGGGGTCGGCGGCGAGGGCCGGGCTCGCGAGGGCGGCCAGCAGCACGGTCAACAGCACGAGGTGGCGCACTTCGAGTTCCTCCCATGTTCGGCAGGGGGCGGCGGCTACAACCGGGCAAAGATAAGCGATGGCGAGCCGTGATGCGAGGGGCGCCGGCGCACCGCCCCCGATTGACATCTCGCGCCGGTCCCGCTACCCTTGTGGGATGCCTGTTCCGGGCGATCCCGCAACAGGGGTGACGTCTTCACAACATGTTTATTATCAGCATGTTGGTTGAGGGGCGGCGGGGCGCTTCACGGTGCCGCGCGTTGTGGACGGCTGGCGGCAACGAGGAGTGTTGATGAGCAAGCTTACGGACAAGAACTATTGGGACCACTTCCACGAAGAGATCTGCGTCCCGAAAACCGCCGCGGTAGAACGCACGGATAAATCGCTGGCCCGACGTCTGCTTGGAAAGCGTCTGTATTCATACCGATCCAGCTACACGGAATATCGCCTGTACGAAGTGATCCTGAAGAAATTCCTACCCCGCCAGCCCGGGCTCAAGGTCGTGGAGTTGGGAAGCGCTCCAGGGGGATACCTGGTCGAGCTTCACCGACGGTTCGGCTACGACCCCTACGGCATTGAGTATTCAGAAGTCGGGGTAGCGAACAACCGCAAGACATTCGTCGCCAATGGCATCGACCCCGAGCAGGTGATTTGCGGCGATGTCACCTCGCCGGAGATCCAGCGGGACTGGCGGGAAGCGTTCGATATAGTGTTTTCGCTCAGCTTCATCGAGCATTTTTCGGATCCGGACCGGATGATCGATGCGCACCTCGGGCTCCTCAAGAAGAATGGAATGTTGGTCATCGTCGCGCCCAATCTCAACGGCTTGAACAAGAGAATCTACGGTTTCTTCAATTCTGCCGACCTCGCCGCCCATAACCTCGCGATCACGAATTTGGCCGCTTTTCGGGACCTTTTCAGCGAAGTGCCCGTTGAGCCCCTGTTCTGCGGGCTGTACGGCACGTTCTCCTTCCAGATGTACAAAATCCTGCCAGGCGCGAAACGCACGCTGCTGCTGAAGATCGGCAAGCAGATGCAGCAAGGCATCAACATCCTGTACCGACTGGTGTTACGGGACCGAGGCTGGGAATCGAATTCCCTCAGCCCCTTCATGGTCTTCATCGGTCGCAAGCAGTAGAACGAGCCGTGGCCGCGGCCGTTCCCGGGCGCCGATAATTCGGCTTGCCCGTGGCGATGCGTGCTTTACCCTTGAGCCGGACGGCCGATAGATCCCCCGATGGAACCGCGTTGCAACACGAGGAGATAGCGCCCGTGAAGATCCTCGCCCAGACCCTCAAGGACGGAGCCGTGCGCCTGGTGGAGGCGCCGGCGCCCCTGCTGCCGCCGGGTTGCGTGCGCGTGCGCACCATCTTCTCGGCCATCAGTCCCGGCACCGAAGGCAACAAGGTGGTCACCGGCCGCATGTCGCTGCTGGGCAAGGCCCGGTCGAAGCCGGACCAGGTCAAGCAGGTGCTCGACATGGTCGGGCAGCTCGGCCTGAAGAACACCATCCAGAAGGTGCGCGACAAGCTGGAGGGGGCGCAGCCCCTGGGCTACAGCCTCAGCGGCGAGGTCCTGGAAGCGGCGCCAGATGTCGAGGGCTATGCACCGGGCGACCTGGTCGCCTGCGCCGGCGGCGGGTACGCCAACCACGCCGACGAGGTCGTGGTCCCCGTCAACCTGGTCGCCCGGGTGCCCGCCGGCGTGCCGGCCGACGCCGCGGCGATGACCACCCTGGCCGCGATCGCCCTGCAAGGCGTGAGGCTGGCGGCGCCCACCCTGGGCGAACACGCGGTCGTCATCGGCCTGGGTCCCATCGGGCTGCTTGCCTGCCAATTGCTGAAGGCCAACGGCTGCCGCGTCTTCGCCGCGGACATCGACCCGGTCGCCATCGAGCGCGCGCGCCCCTTCGCCGACGGCGCCGCGAACCTCGGCAGCGATCCGGCCGAGGCCATGATCGGGGATTTCAGCCGCGGTCACGGGGCCGATCTCGTGCTGATCTGCGCGGCCACGGCCGGCGACGAGCCGGTCCGCCTGGCGGGCCGCATCGCTCGCCAGCGGGGGAGGATCGTCGTGGTCGGCGCGGTGGGCATGAACCTGCCCCGCAACGACTACTACGAGAAGGAACTGTCGTTCAGCGTGTCCTGCTCGTACGGACCCGGCCGCTACGATCCGTCCTACGAAGAGGGCGGCCTGGACTACCCCTACGGCTTCGTGCGCTGGACCGAGGGTCGCAACCTGGAAGCGGTCCTGGACCTCGTGGCCGCCGGCCGCTGCGATCCCCTCGCCCTGGTCACCCACCGCTTGGCCTTCGACGACGCGGCCAGCGCCTACGAGATGATCGCGACCCGCAGCGAGGCCTACTGCGGCATCCTGCTGGAATACCCGGCGCAGCGCCACCGTCTCGACGGCCCGCTCGTGCTGCGCCCGGGCGCGGCGAAGGGGAGCGACCGCATCGGCGTCGGCTTCTGCGGCGCGGGCTCCTTCGCCCAGACCTTCCTGCTGCCGCCGCTGAAGGGCGACCGGCGCGTCCGCTTCTCGTCGATCTCCACGCGGACGGGCCTGAGCGCGGCCGATGTCGGCCGCCGTCTCGGCTTCGCGGCGGCCGTGTCCGACGACGCGTCGGTGATCGCCGACCCGGCGACCGATGCGGTGTTCGTGGCCACCCGGCACGACGAGCACGGCCCGCTGGTCCTGCAGGCGCTCGCGGCCGGCAAGCACGTCTTCGTCGAGAAGCCGCTGTGCCTGACCATGGACCAGCTGCGCGCGATCGCCGCGAAGTCCCGCGAGCTGGCCGACGCCGGACGCCTGCCGATCGTGCAGACCGGCTTCAACCGCCGGTTCAGCCAGGCGGCGGTCCACGTCCGCAAGCACTTCGGGCGCGAGCCGGGGCCGCTCGCGATCATGTACCGCGTCAGCGCGGGCCGCATCCCGCGCAACCACTGGATCCAGGACCCGGTGCAGGGCGGCGGACGCATCCTGGGCGAGGTCTGCCACTTCATCGACCTGATGCAGTACCTCTGCGGCGCCGATCCGGTGTCCGTGTCGGCCATGTGCGTCGAAACGAGCAACGGCGCGGCCACGCCCGCGGACACCCTGACGGTCAACCTGCGCTTCGCCGACGGATCGGTCGGCAGCCTGGGCTACTTCGCCGAAGGGCCCAAGGCGATGCCGAAGGAGCAGGTCGAGGTCTTCGGGGCGGGGCGGGGCGCCGTCATCCAGAACTTCTCGGGCGTCACGCTCTGGGGCGGTCGCGGAAAAATCCGCCATCGCTGCGCGGGCAAGGGGCACGCCGAGGAGTGCGTCGCGTTCCTGGACGGCATCCGCGACGGGATCGCGCCGATCCCGCTGACCTCCCAGCTGGCGACCACGCTGGCGACGCTGCGGATCCTGGAAAGCCTGGCCGCGGGCGGCGCGGCGCTGGCCGTCGCTCCGGCCGACCTGGAAGTCCGCGCGTGAGCACGGACCCGGTCAGCGAGTACGCCGCGATCGCCGGCCGCATCTGGGCGGGCGCAGCCGCCGCGGGCTTCCGCGGCAGCGATCCCTACGACGGACTCAACAGCCGTCTGCTGGCGCCACTGCTGGGCCGGTCGCGCCTGCTGCGCCTGGCGGTGATCCAGGGCGTCAAGCGTTCGCCGGTCGACGTGCGCCCCCTGCTGCGCATCCCCGCGGGCCTGAATGCCAAGGGGCTGGCCCTGATGCTGCACGGCGCGGCGGTCTGGCCGGACGCCGGCGATGGCGACGGCCGCCGGGCCTGGCTGGCCGACGCCCTGCTCGCGACGGCCTCGCTCCCGGACGGGCGGCCGGCCTTCGGCGACCGCTCCGTGGCCCCGGGGCTGGCGGCGCGCGTCCGTGACGGACGCGTGGAGATGCCGGCACGCCTCGGCTGGGGCTACGATTTCCCTTGGCAGAGCCGCGCCTTCCTGCAGCCGGCCCATTTTCCGACCGTGGTGGCCACGAGTTTCGTCGTGGACGCCCTCGCAGCCGTGGGCGACGACGCCGTGCTCGAGCCCGTCGCGCGTTTCGTGGAGACGGACCTGCGCCGCCACGAAGACGCCGACGGCCTCTGCTTCAGCTACTCGCCCGGCGACGACACGCGGGTCTACAACGCCTCGCTGTTCGGCGCCCGGATCCTCGCCCAGGCGGCGGCGCTGGGCGGCCCGGACGCGCCGGCGCGGCGCGAGGCGGCCCGGCGCGCCGTGGACTGGGTCGTGTCCCGCCAGCGCGACGACGGGTCGTGGGTCTACGGCGAGGCGGCGCACTGGGGCTGGATCGACAACCTGCACACCGGCTTCAACCTCGAGACGATCGACCGCCTGGCGACGCTGCTCGGCGACGACCGCTGGGAGGGCGCCCTGCGGCGCGGCCTGGACTTCTACCGGCGCGCCCTGTTCCTCGACGACGGGACGCCCCGCTACTACACGACGTCGCTGTACCCGCTCGATCCGCACAGCTTCGCCCAGGGCGCGCTGACCTTCCTGAGCCTGCGCCGGCTGCAGCCGGACGCGGTCGCGTTCGCCGACCGCATCCTGAGCCGCGGGATCGAAGAGCTCTGGGACGAGCGGCGCGGCGGCTTCCGCTTCCAGAAGCACCGGCGCCACACGCAGACGGCCGTCCACCTGCGCTGGTCGCAGGCGTGGATGTTCAGGGCGCTCTGCGCCCGGCTCGCCCTGCACCGCGAGGGAGTGTCCTCCCCATGAAGATCTGGTTCGACGCCGACAACGGCCCCCACGTGCTGATCATGCGACCCCTGGCCGAGGAGCTGCAGCAGCGCGGCCACGACGTGGTCTTCACCGCCCGCGACCGGACGAGCACCTGCGAGCTGCTGGACCTCTACGGCCTCGAGTACATCAAGGTCGGCGGCGCCTACCGCCCGGGCATCTCGGGCAAGGTCGCCGGGACCCTCGGTCGTGCGGTGGCGCTGATGCGCGCCGCGCGGCACCTGCGTGCGGACGTGTCCTTCGGCCACGGATCGCGGGCCCTGCCGATCGCGTCGCGTCTGCTGGGCGTGCCCACCGTCACGATGTACGACTACGAGTGGGTCGATCCGCGCCTGTTCAACCTGTTCTGCAAGCGCGTCCTGCTGCCGCGCGCGATCGACCGCGAGCGGGCCGCCGCGGCCGGACTCGCCGTGGACAAGGTCGTCTTCTACGACGGTCTCAAGGAGGAGCTGTACGTCGATGGCGGGGTGCGCGACGGCACCGTGGCAAGGGAGCTGGGCCTGCGCGAGGACGCGATCCGCGTGCTGCTGCGCCCGCCGGCGACGACGGCCCACTACCACAATCCGGAGTCGGAGCTGCTGCTCGCGGAGCTCCTGCGCGTGATGGGGGCGCGGCCCGACGTGCAGATGGTCTTCATGCCCCGCGGGCCCGAGCAGATGGCCTTCGTGCCGGCCGATTTCCGTGGCCAGGTCATCGTGCCCGACAGGGTCTACGACGGGCCGAGCCTGATCGCGGCGATGGACCTGGTGATCAGCGGCGGCGGGACGATGACCCGCGAGGCCGCGGTGCTGGGCGTGGCCTCGTACAGCTTCTTCCGGGGACGCGAGGGGCGGGTCGACGAGTGGCTGGAGCAGACCGGCCACCTGGTGATGCTGCGGTCGGTCGGGGAGATCGCCGCGAAGCTCATGCTGGCGAAGAAATCCGCCGTGAGCGGCTACGCGGTCAACGCCGGCCTGGTCTCGCAGGTGGCCGACGCCATCCTGGCCGCGGCGCGCTGACCGGCCGTTCCCTCACCCCGCCAGTTCCAGCAGCGCCGCGGCGATGCGCTCGGCCGCACGGCCGTCCCAGAGGTCGGGGATGCGCCCCTGCTTCCACTGTCCGGCGGTGATCCGCGCCAGCTGCCCGGGCAGCGAGGCCAGCGTCGCCAGCTCGTTGGTGCCCTCGGTGACGGTGATCGGGCGTTCGGTGTTCGGGCGCAGCGTCAGGCAGGGGATGCCCAGCCAGGTCGTCTCCTCCTGGATGCCCCCGGAGTCCGTCAGCACGAAGCGGGCGTTGAGGGTCAGGTTCACGAAGTCGTCGTAGGGCATCGGCCCGGCCAGGTGGACCGGGTGCGGCGCGCGGTCGGCGCCGGCGCCGATCCCGTGCGCCTCGAGGATCTTGTGCGTGCGCGGGTGCACGGGAAAGACGATCGGGGCCTCGACCGCCAGCAGGGCGTCGAAGATCCGGCGCAGCGACGCGGGGTCGTCCACGTTCGAGGGGCGGTGCAGCGTGACCAGCCCGTAGCTGCCCTTGGCCAGGCCGAACCGGGACGGCACGTCGCGGTCCCGGACCCGGTCCACCGCCAGCGCGAGGCTGTCGATCATGACGTTGCCCACCAGCCGGACCCGCTCCGGAGCCACGCCCTCGCGGGCCAGGTTCTCGTCGGCGTCCCGCGAGGGGGTCAGCAGCAGGTCGCTGATGGCGTCGGTGACGAGCCGGTTGATCTCCTCGGGCATGGTCCAGTCCCGGCTGCGCAGGCCCGCCTCCACGTGGGCCACGGGGATCCAGAGCTTCTTGGCCGTGATCGAGCAGGCGAGGGTGGAGTTCACGTCGCCCACGACCACCACCAGGGCGGGCTTCAGCTCCTGGCAGACCTTTTCGAAGGCGATCATCACCTGGCCGGCCTGCTCGGCGTGGCTGCCGGCGCCGATGCCCAGATGGACGTGCGGCCGGGGCAGGCCCAGCTCCTCGAAGAACACGTCGGACATGTTCTTGTCGTAGTGCTGCCCGGTGTGGACCAGCAGGGGCTCGCAGCGGTCGAGGTGCTTCTTCAGCTCGTGCCAGATCGGGGCGATCTTCATGAAGTTGGGGCGGGCGGCCGCGACCAGGAGGAATTTGGGGAGCATGGGCGGACTCCAGGTTGTTGGCGGTAGTGGATGTCGGCGGGTCGAAATGTAAGCGTACTCGTCGATATTGTCACGTTCTAACCCGTTAGATCCCCAGGCGGTGCCTGGTTAGTGTGACTGCGGTGTTATGCATATCGCAGGTGGTTTCCGATGCGCCCGGTTGAAGGCGAAGGGCGCCGGCGGATTGACGGTCGTTGCCGGCCGATGATAGAATCAAAGGAACGCCTTGGTGGTGAATAGAATGAAGGGGATGGGCCTGTGACCAAGTCAGTTGTGATGGCCGAGTCTTCGGACATTTACCACGATTACCGCGTGCAGAAGGAAGCCGGAACGCTCGCCGGCAGCGGCCGGCGCGTGACCGTCTACGGCTTCCGCGGCACCCGGAAACGCCCGCAGGCGCCCTCGTCCTCCTACGAGGTCCGGACCTTGCCCGTCGTATCGCGCAGCATCCGTCAGCTGCGCAACCTGTCGATGATCGTGAACATCGGCCTCATCAACCTGCGCCTCCTGCTGACGAAGGCGGAAGCCTATCATGCGCACAACACGATGTTCCTGGGCGGCATGTGGCTGTCGGCCCGCCTCCACCGTGGCGTGTTCGTCTACGACGCCCACGAAGTGCAGTGGGAGCAGGGCCGGTCGCTGGCGTGGCTGGAAAAGAGATTTATCCGACGAGCCGGCGGCATCATCAACGTCGCCGCGGGCCGCGCCCGCGCCATGGCCGAGCGCTACGGCATGCGCGAGCAAGACATCACCATCGTCGCCAATTATCCGGTCGTGGACCCCGGCGCGCCGATTCGGACCTACGCCGCTCCGTCAGGCACGGTGCGGCTCGTGTACAGCGGCGGCTACGACCTGCAGAGCAACCGGCTCGACCTCCTGCTGCGTGCGATGCAGCGGGTGCCTGGGATCGATCTCCACATGATCGCGTTCGGGTATCGGGATTCCGAGATGCAGCTCAAGGCGCTGGCGAAGGAGCTCGGGATCGAGAGCCGGGTCGTGTTCCACGGTCTCGTGCGGCCGGACGAGGTGATGGGTGCGGTGTCGCAGTACGACGTGGCCGTGAACATGCTCACGAACCCGCAGGACCACCTGTCGATCCGGCACAGCAGCGTCAACAAGATGTACGAGTACATGGCGGCGGGCATGCCGACCTTCTGCTCGGACCTGGACTCCTTCGTCGCGGAGTTCGTCGTTCCCGGCGCGGCGATCGCCGTCGATGCGACCGACACCGACAGCATCGCCGAAGGCCTTCGCAAATGCTGTCGCTGCGGGAGTCGTTGCCGCAGATGAGTGCCCGCGCCCACGATCTGGCGCGCGAGAAATACAACTGGCTCAGCCAGGAGGCCAATCTGCTCGATCTCTACCGCCGTCTGATCGGGGAAGAGGCCCGGCCGTGAGCGCGCTCCAGATCGAGCCGGAGGATGCCGGATGAGCATCGCCGCGAACCTGCGTTCCATCCTCGACACCGCTGACGGCGGCACGGGCATGGACATCATCATCGTCTCGACCACCTCGGCCGACCAGGCCGCCTACTGGCAGCGCCGGCTGGAGGCCGGCCGCGGCCAGGTTTGCCGTCCGGACGCCCTGATCCTGGCGATCCACGAGGACTGGCCCGGCGGCGCCGGGAACGGCCTGGGCACGCTCTACGCCGTGCGCGAGGCCGCCCGCCTGGCCCGCGACCGGCACGCCATCGACCTGGCGGCCCGCCTCGTTGACGGCGCCGCGGTCGGCCTCTACCACACCGCCGGCAAGGGCACCCGGCTCGCCCCGCTGCCCGGCAGCGAGGGCGGCAACAAGCCGGCGGTGAAGCTGCCGGGGCTCGTGCGACTCGCGGACCGCGTCGAACCGCTGACGATCCTCGAGGCCGTGATCCGGCAGACCGCCGTCTACGCTCCGCTGCGACGCGGCCGGCTCAGCGTGTTCTGGGGCGACCAGGTGTTCATCCCCTCCGTGCCGCCCCCGGGCTTGCCCCGGCACCACGTCGACATCCTCGCCAAGCTGGGAGTCATGCCCGACGCGGAGGCCTGGCGCCGCGACGGGCTCGACCGCTACGGCCTGGTGGCCGTCGGACCCGGAGGCGACGCCGTCCAGGTGGAGAAGGTGACGCACGCCGCCGCCATGTCCCTGGTCGACGCCGGCGTGATGCGCGTCGACGGCGGCATCGGCGTGAGCCTCGGTTCCTTCAGCCTGTCGGCGGCCATGCTCGCGGCGCTGGACGCCGAGTTCGCGCCCGAGCTGGCGGTCCGGACCGCCAAGCTCGACACCGACCCTCATTTCTGGATGCCGATGACCCTGCCGGAGCCGGTCTATCTGGAGATGATGGCGGCCAAAGGAGAGCCAGCTGCGAAGTCGCGCGCGCACTACCGCCGCCTGGCGGATTTCGTGGTGCGATTCCGCGGTGCGCACGCCGGGGAGCCTCTGTTCGGCTGCGTGGACGTGGGCGCCGGCTGTTACTGGTGGGACTACGGCACGCTGGCGAACTACCGGGCCAGCGTGCGCCGTCTCCTCGACGGCGACCAGGAGGCCGCCGCGATGCGCGCGTTCTTCGCCGCTCCCGCGGCCGGCGCGGCCGAGTTCCGGGACGGCAGCCTGCTGATCGATTGCCGCATCGGCGGCGGCAGCATCCGCGGCTCGGTCCTCGTCGGCGTGACGGCCGGTCGCCTGGACGTCGACGGCGCCGTGCTGGTCAACGTGGTCGCCCCGGCGATCGCCGGCCGCGACCTCGTCCTCTACAACGTGTTCGAGACCTCCGACCTGGCCTTGGCCCCCGGCAGCGTCAGGGCGGACACGTACCTGCCGGACGGCGGCCGGGTCAGCATCGGGACCCGCCTGGACCGCGACGGCAAGGACGACTGGGACGTGGTGCTGCCCGGCAACGCCCTGAGCCACGCCCAGCTCTGCGAGCTGAACGCGACCCTGACCCTGGACGCCGCGGCGGAGTCGGCCCGGCGGCATCGCTTGAAGGCGCTAGCGACGATCGAAGGGGATGGCTGATGCCGATCCTCCCCCTCGAGTCCGCGATCGTCCGCTATCCCTGGGGGTCGCGGCGCCTCCTCGCGCAGTGGCAGTCGCGGCCCTTGCCCGCCGCCGAGCCCGAGGCCGAACTCTGGATGGGCGTCCATCCCGGCGCACCCTCGTCCAGCGGCGGCCGGCCCCTGGGTGAGATCATCGCCGACGATCCGGTCGCCGTCCTGGGCGCGTCCGTCGCCGCCCGCGGCGGCGGCCTGCCGTTCCTGTTCAAGCTCCTGGCCGTCGAGCAGCCCCTGTCGGTCCAGACCCATCCGGACGCCCGGCAGGCCGCCGCCGGCTTCGACCGCGAGGTGGCCGCCGGGATCCCCTTGGACGCGCCCCAACGCAACTACCGGGACCGCAACCACAAGCCGGAGATCATCTGCGCCCTGGACCGGTTCTGGGCCCTCTCGGGCTTCCGGGCGTACGCCGACATCCTCGACCTCGTGACCGAGGCCGGGTTGCCCGAGATCGCGCCGGAATGTGCGCGCTTCGCCGCCGGCCGGGATGCCGACGCCCTCAAGACGTTCTTCGTCGCGCTGATGGGCCTCGACGCCGGTCGCACGGAGCGGCTGCTCTCCCAGCTGGCCGCCGCGGCTGACCGGCGGCGGGACGAGCGCCCCGAATACCGCTGGATCCTGGAAATATTGCGGCTCCACCCCGGCGATCCCGGCGTGCTGAACGTGCTGCTGCTGAACCTCGTCGAGCTGGCCCCCGGCGAGGCGCTGTACTGCGGCGCCGGCCGGCTGCACTGCTACCTGCGGGGATTCGGCGTCGAGTTGATGGCCAATTCCGACAACGTCCTGCGAGCCGGGCTCACGGCGAAGCACGTCGATCTGCGGGAGCTGACGGACGTCCTGACGTTCGCGCCGCAGGCGGTGGCCGTGCTGCGCCCCGAGGATGCGGTCTACCGCACGCCGTGCCGCGATTTCCGGCTCTCCGTCGTGGACCTGACCGGGGGCGGTGTGTACTCTGCCGGGACCGATCACGGCTTCGAGATCCTGGCCGTGATCTCCGGCCGGGGTACGATCAGGACCTCGACGCCGGGAACGGCGCTCGACATCGGCCGCGGCGACGCCGTTGCGGTGACCGCGGACACCTGCGGCTACGAGATCACGGGCCGCTTGCTCGCCTACAAGGCCTCGGTCGGCGCGGCGGGACAGGAGTGACTTTGCCTTCACGACACGCGGATATCCTGGTGACCGGCGCCTCGGGCTTCGTCGGCAAGCAGCTGATCGCCCGGCTGGCCCGCGAGTTTCCCGACGCGGCGATCGTCGGCGCCGACACGCAGGCGGCGCCGGACGGCGGCGGCCGCTGCCGGCACGTCGCCCTGGACATCACCGACCGGCAGGCGGTCGCGGATCTGTTCACGGAGCACCGACCCGCCCTGGTCTTCCACCTGGCGGCCCAGTCGCACGTGCCCACGTCGTTCCAGAAGCCCGTGCTCACCTGGAACGTCAACCTCATGGGCACGCTGCACCTGCTGGAGGCGCTCAAGGCCGCGCGGCCCGACGCGCAGTTCGTCTTCGTCGGCTCCGCCGAGGCCTACGGCCGCGAGTTCCTGGCGGGCGTCCCGATCGCGGAGCACACCGGCTTCGCCCCGATGAACCCCTACGCGGCCAGCAAGGCGGCCGGGGACATCCTGGTGCGGCAGCAGGCCGCCGAGGGCCTGCGGACGGTCGTGCTGCGCCCGTTCAACCACGTCGGCCCCGGCCAGCGCCAGGACTTCGTGGTGTCGGCGTTCTGCTCCCAGATCGCCAGGATCGAGCGGGGGCTCCAGGAACCGGTCATCATGGTGGGGAATCTCGAGGCGCGGCGGGACTTCCTGGACGTGCGCGACGTCCTGGACGCCTACGTCGCCGTGGTGGGTGCGGGGGCGGCCATCCCCTCGGGGACCGCGTACAATCTCTGTTCCGGCCGGACCGTCACCATCCGGGAGGTCCTGGACGATCTGCTGCGTCTCAGCAGCGTGGCGATCGAGGTGCAGGTCGACCCCGCGCGGCTGCGCCCCTCGGACATCCCGGTCGCCGTCGGCGACGCCGGGGCGGCCCGCGCCGCGTTCGGCTGGGAGCCGCGGATCCCCTGGCGGCAGACCCTGGCCGACACGCTGGACTACTGGCGCGGCGCTGTCGGCTGAACGCTGCGGTAGAGCTCGGTGACCTTCCGCGCGAACAGTTCCCACGTGTAGTTCTGCAGGACGTGCTCCCGGATCGCCCGGCGGTCCCAGTCCCTGGCGAGCGCGTCGTTCAGCGCGGCGGCCAGGGCCTCGACGTCGCTGGGCGGCACCAGGATGCCGCAGGCCGGCTCGAGGATGGTCTCCGGCAGCCCGTCCACGCGGCTCGCGACCACGGGCAACCCCACCGACATGGCCTCGATCGTCGCCACCGGCATGCCCTCCGACAGGGTGGGCAGGCAGTAGACGTCCGACTGCTGCATCTCCCGGATCATGTCCTCGTGCGACAGCCGCCCGGCGACGGTGACGCGGTCGGCGATGCCCAGCTCCGCCGCCTGCTTCTCCAGGCTCTCCTTGAGTGGGCCGCCGCCCACGAACAGCAGCGAAGCCGTCCGCTGCAGGTCCGCCGGCAGCCTGGTGAACGCGTGCAGCAGCAGCTGGTGGTTCTTGCGCGGGATGAGCTGCGCGACCGTGACGATCCGGTGGCCGAACTCCGTGCGGGCCGCGTCGGGTTTGAACAGGTCGACTTCGACCCCGTGGTAGATGATGTGCGTGTTCGGGTGGGTCAGACCGGCCAGTTCCGCGTTGTGCTGCGTGGATCGGCAGTTGAACAGCAGCGCCGAGGTCTTGCGCAGCTCCTTGATGACGTAGCCCCGGTGCGGGAACTCGTGCAGGTAGTAGTTGGCGTCGTTGCCGATCCCCTGGGCGACCACGGGGATGCCGTGCTCCCGTCCCATCAGCGAGGCGCAGACGCCCTCCGGCGACAGCCAGGGCGTGTGGATGACCTCGGGCCGGAACTCCCGGACGACCCCGGCCAGGTGGTCCCGCAGCTGGCGGTACATCAGCCAGCCCTCGTAGCCCCAGAGCAGCTTCTTCGGCCCCCACGCCCAGCGGGGGTAGGTGACCGGGATCCCCTCCACGACGTCGGCCCGGGGGGCCGCGGCGCGCTCGTCGTACCAGGCCTTCAGCAGTCCGGGCCGGGCGATGGACTTCTTCAGCAGGGACGGCGGCGGCGCCATGCCGAGCGGGCAGACCACGCGCACGTCGTGCCCCTCGAATTCGTGCAGGGCGACCGTGCCGCGGATGTTCCAGGGGCCCGCCAGCCAGTTGAGCGTGTGGGGGAACATGCTCGCGATCCAGAGGACTCTCATCGGCGTGTCCCGCCTTTCAGGAGCTTCTCGTAGATGGCCACCGTGCGGTCGCCGACCTCCCGGGCGCCGAAGCGCCGCGTCGCGGCCTCCTTCGCGCTCGCGCCCATCGCGGCGCGCCGGCCGGGGTCGGTCAGCACCTCGCGCAGCGCGTCGGCGAGCCCTGCGGCGTCGCCGGCGTCGACCAGCCGTCCGTGGACGCCGTCCTGGACCAGGTAGGGGACGCCGCCGACCTTGGTGCCGACCACCGGCTTGCCCGCGGCCATGGCCTGCTGGACGGTCATCGGCGAGGTCTCGGCGTACGACGGCAGCGTGACGAGCCAGGCTTCGCCGAACTCCCGCGCCAGGTCCGCCTCGGACAGGAAGCCGCGGAACACCACCTGCTCCTGCAGGCCGAGGGTCGCGACCTGCGCGTGCAGGCCCGCATGGTATTCCTTGTCGCTGACGATGCCCGTGATGTGGACCTGGAACGGCACGCCCTGGTCGCGCAGGCGCGCCGCGGCGTCGATCAGCACCTCGATCCCCTTGCGGGGGTAGATCGTGCCGGCGAACAGGATGCGGCCCGGGACGGGCGCGTCCGGCACCTCGAAGTAGCCGCTCTCGATGGGGTTTTCGACGACGTCCTCGAGCTTGTCGGCGACGTCGGTCAGCGCGTCGCGCGCGTAGACGCTGCTCGGGACGTAGAGGTCGATGCCGCGCCGGGCCAGCTTCGCCAGGGTCTCGAACTGCCAGTACCGGAAGCGGGCCTTGATTCCCGGATAGTGCGCGGCCCTCGTTCTTGAAGATGGCGTGGATCGTCGCCACGGTGGGGTACGGCAGGCCCGACGCGATGTAGGATTCCTGGCCGCTCTCCTGGCAGTGCACGAGGTCGGGATCGATGCGGCGGATCGTCCGCCGCGCCCGCAGCACGCTCAGGATCCGGAAGGTCGGCAGGCTGAAGCGCTGCTGCCCCGGGACGTGGTGGATCACGACGTCGCCGTCCCGGACCGTGGCTTCGCGTCTGACGGCGCTGAGCGAGACGACGTGGAGTTCCAGCCCCTCCCTGCCGCGCAGGCCCCGCACCATGTTGGACATGACCTTCTCGACGCCGCCGATGGTGAACTGCGGGTCGACCGGATAGGGACCGAACAGGACGACTTTCACGGCGGGCCTTTCATTGCGAAGCCGCTGCCACGGCAGCGGCTCCGGTTCCGTAAGGGTCGCGTCGCGGCGGCGGGTTCAGGCCCGGGCGCCGCTGCTGAGCGACTGCTGCACGCGCGCGAGGTCGGCGTCGACCATCAGCTCCACCAGGCCGCGGAAGCTGACCTCCGGCTCCCAGCCCAGCTTGGCGCGCGCCTTGGCGTGGTCGCCGAGCAGCAGGCTCACCTCGGCCGGCCGGTGGAACCGCGGGTCCACCACGACGTGCTGCTGCCAGTCCAAGCCGACATGCCCGAAGGCGGCTTCGCAGAAATCCCTGACCGAGTGGGTCTGGCCGCTCGAGATGACGTAGTCGTCGGGCGTGTCCTGCTGCAGCATGAGCCACATGGCCCGCACGTAGTCCTTCGCGAAGCCCCAGTCGCGCTTGGCGTCGAGGTTGCCCAGGTGCAGCTTGTCCTGGGTGCCGCACTTGATGCGCGCCACGCCGTCGGTGATCTTGCGGGTCACGAACTCCAACCCCCGGCGGGGCGACTCGTGGTTGAACAGGATGCCCGACACCGCGTACATGTCGTAGCTCTCGCGGTAGTTCACGGTGATGTAGTGGCCGTAGCACTTGGCGACGCCGTAGGGGCTGCGCGGGTAGAGCGGCGTGAGCTCGGTCTGGGGCGTCTCGACGACCTTGCCGAACATCTCGCTGGACGAGGCCTGGTACATCTTGATCGACTTGTCGACGACCCGGATCGCCTCGAGCACGCGGGTGACCCCGAGCGCCGTCACGTCGCCGGTCAGGATCGGCTGCTTCCAGGAGGTGGGCACGAAGGACTGCGCCGCGAGGTTGTAGACCTCGTGCGGCCGGACCTCGTCGATGGCGGCGATCACCGACGTCTGGTCGGTCAGGTCGGCCTGGACGAAGACCAGCCGGTCCTTGATGTGGTTGACGCGCTCGATCGTCTCGGTGCTGGTGCGCCGCACGACGCCGAACACCTCGTAACCCTTGTCCAGGAGCATCTCCGCGAGGTAGGAGCCGTCCTGGCCGGTGATCCCGGTGATCATCGCGCGTTTGGCCGTGGAAGCAGCCATCTCATGGGGCCTTTCGTTCAGTGTGCGGGCGACAAACGGACGGGCCGCCGGGGCAGGAAATGATAAGCCACGCGGGCTTCCCTTGGCAACCCTTGTCGGATCCGTGCCATCGGGGTCGTCATCGGCCGGGGCGGCCGCGGGTTGAGCCCGAACTCGCTGTCCTGGGCCGCTTTGACACCCGGGCGGGTTCCTGGTATCATCACAGGTCTTGTCGCGTCCTTGCGGAATCCCAGTCCAGGCGCCTGGCGCCGGAGCGGACGGAGCACCCATGAGCATCGATCGGAGCTACGCCGGCAAGACCGTCCTGGTGACGGGCGGCGCCGGGTTCATCGGATCCCACCTGACCGACCGGCTGGTGGCGCTCGAGGCCCGGGTCCGCGTCCTGGACGACCTGTCGGACGGCCGCGAGGACAACCTGGCCGATGCGATGCCCCACATCGAGTTCCACCGGGGCTCGATCACCGACCCCGCGGCGCTCGACGCCGTGGTGCCGGGCTGCGACATGATCTTCCACCTGGGCGCCAACGCCTCGGTCCCCCGCTCCTCCTCGCAGCCCGACTACGATTTCCGGGCCAACCTGGCCGGGACGTTCGAGGTCCTGGAGGCCGTCCGCCGCCACCGCGCCGGCCGCCTGCTGTTCGCCTCTTCGGCGGCCGTCTACGGCGAACCCCAGACCGCGAACGGTCAGATGGGGGAGGATCACCCCCTGGTGCCGAAGTCCCCCTACGGCGGCACCAAGCTCGCCGGCGAGTTCATGATCGACGCCTACACGCGGTGCTACGAGCTCGACCACCGGCGCGTGCGGATCTTCAACACCTTCGGCCCGCGGCAGCGCAAGTACGTGATGTTCGACCTGCTCGAGAAGCTGCGCCGGAACCCGGCGAAGCTCGAGGTGATCGGCACCGGCGACCAGCAGCGGGACTACAACTACGTCGCGGACACCGTGGCCGCCCTGCTCGTGGTGGGCTCCCATCCCCGGGCCCGGGGCCGCGTCTACAACATCGCCGGCGGCCGGCCGGTGAGCATCCGGGCGCTGGTCGATCTGATCATCGACCAGACCGGGATCCCCCGTCCCGAGATCAGCTACACCATGGAGAGCTGGCCCGGCGACGTCGTGCGCATGGTGGCGGACACCTCCCGCATCACCGAGGAGCTGGACTACAAGCCCCTGGTCGGACTCGAGGCGGGCGTCCGGCACCTGATCGACTGGCACCGTGGGCAGTTCGCCCCCCCCGCCCCCCCCGGGCCGGGCTGGGTGCCCCGGATTTAACTTGCGGCCCGGCCCCGGTTGGTCGATATTCTATACCAATAGGTATTGAATAGGCCCAACCAGGAGGCTCCCGTGACCCCCGCCCAGATCACCCCGGAAATGACCCTCTTCGAGGTCACCGAGCGCTACCCCGAGACGATCCCGGTCCTGGTGGACCAGGGCTTCAGCCACGTCGCCGACCCCGCCCGACGCGCCTCCCACGGCAAAATGGTGACCCTGTCGCAGGCCGCCCAGATGCGGGGCAAGGACCTCGACGCGCTGCTGGCCACCCTCGGCGGCGCCGTCGCGGCCGCGAAGCGCAGCGCCGACCTGACCCTGCAGACCGCCGACGACGGGCGCATCTTCCCCGCGTCGGGCGACATCCGTGTGGCGGGCCTGGTGCCCTGCCCGGTGCGCCTGCCGCTGCTGGAGGCCTTCGACGCCGCCCGCCTGGAGGTCGAGCGCAAGCACGGCGTGACCGTCGGGCACCGCCTGGCCGCCGCGAGCATCGGCATGGACGCCGTGCAGAAGGAGATGGCCGAACTGCGCGACGAGGCCGACCTGCCGCACGTCTTCGTCTCGGCCGGCTTCGAGGCCTTCTTCGACCGTCGCAACCTGGCCCGCTTCAAGGACCGCGGCGTCTTCGTCGACCGCTCGCCGCGCGGCGTCAACGCCGACTTCGCCGGCCTGGACCTGAAGGACCCCGACGGCCACTACGCGATGATCGCCGTGGTGGCGGCGGTGTTCCTGGTCGACAAGGCGCAGCTGGCCGAGGGGGAGGAGATCCCGCGCACCTGGGCGGACGTGCTGTCGCCGCGCCTGGCGCGGCGCGTGGCCCTGCCGGTGGGGGACTTCGACCTTTTCAACGGCATCCTCTTGACGACGTGGAAACGCCACGGCGACGAGGGCGTGCGCGCCCTGGCGCGCAGCCTGCTGCGCTCGCAGCACCCCAGCCAGGCCGCCGGCCGCTTCAAGGCGGGCCGCGGCGAGGCGCCCCTGGTGTCGGTCATCCCGTACTTCTTCTCGCGCATGGCCCGCCTGAACCCCGGCGTCGAGGTGGTGTGGCCAGAGGACGGCGCGATCATCAGCCCGATCTTCCTGCTGGAGCGCCGCGACGCGCCGCCGGCGGCGCGCGAGCTGGCCGACTTCTTCTTCTCGCGCGCGACCGGCGAGATCCTCAGCCACCGCGGGCTGTTCCCGTCGCTGCTGCCCGAGGTGACCAACGAGCTGCCGGCCGGCGCCACGTGGCAGTGGCTCGGCTGGGACACCATCCGCGAGCACGACCTCGGCGAGCTGATCCCGCGGCTGGCCGGCGTGTTCCACGACGCGACGGGGGGCGAGGGATGAGGTTCGTGACCGTCAGCGGGCCGCCGTCGTCGGGCAAGACGGCGGTGATCCTCAAGACCATCGCGCACGTGCGCCAGGACGGGCCGCAGGGGCCGGGCCTGCGCGTGGGCGTGGTGAAGTTCGACTGCCTCAGCACCCAGGACGACGAGACCTACGCCCGCCACGGCCTGCCGGTGCGCAAGGGCCTGTCGGGCGCCCTCTGCCCCGACCACTACTTCGTCAGCAACGTCGAGGAGTGCGTGCAGTGGGGCCGCGGCGAGGGCCTGGACGTGCTGGTCAGCGAGAGCGCCGGCCTGTGCAACCGCTGCTCGCCCTACATCCGCGACGTGCTGGCGGTCTGCGTCATCGACAACCTCTCGGGCATCGACACGCCGCAGAAGATCGGCCCGATGCTCAAGTCGGCCGACATCGTGGTGATCACCAAGGGCGACGTGGTCAGCCAGGCCGAGCGCGAGGTCTTCGCCGCCCGCGTGCGGCGCGTCAACCCCAAGGCCCGCATCCTGCACGTCAACGGCGTCACCGGCCAGGGCAGCTTCGAGTTCGCCTCGCTGTGGCGCGAGGGCCAGGAAGTGGACACCGTCGAGGGCCGGCGCCTGCGCTTCAGCATGCCGGCGGCTTTGTGCAGCTACTGCCTGGGCGAGACGCGCATCGGCGCGCAGTACCAGCTGGGCAACGTGCGCAAGATCGACCTCGGCCAGGCCGGCGCGACCCTCGAGGTCGACGCCGACCGCCAGCGCGGCGCGCCGCTCAGCGGCGGGGAGGGGGCGCGATGACGCACCTGGACCTGCTGCGCGGCGCGACCGTGGGCGCCCTGCGCGAACGGTGGCCGTACGCCGAGCGCTTCCTGGGCGAGCGCGGCCTGGAGCTGCCCGAGGCGCCCGCCGCGGCGCTGGCCGACTGCTGCGACGCGGCGCTGCTGGCGGACCTCGCGGCCTTCCTGACCGAGATGGAGGCCTTCCTGTCCGGCGAGGAGGAGACCGTCGGCGCGATCACGGTCCTGGGCGGCCGCGACAAGCGCGGCGCGCCGGAGCCGGTGCGCGAGCTGACCGTGGACAAGGGCGACGTCGTCTGCATCGTGGGGCCGACCGGCTCGGGCAAGAGCCGCCTGCTGGCGGACATCGAGTGGGTGGCCCGCGGCGACACGCCGACCGGCCGGCGCGTCCTGGTCGACGGCCGCGAGGGGGACGAGCGCTGGCGCGCCGGCGGCGACCGCAAGCTCGTCGCCCAGCTCAGCCAGAACATGAACTTCGTCATCGACATGGGCGTGGGCGATTTTTTGGCCCTGCACGCCGAGAGCCGCCGCGCCGACGACATCCCCGGCAAGGTGAGCCGCATCTGGGCGGAGGCCAACGCGCTCGCGGGCGAGCCCTTCGCCCTGGACACGCCGGTCACCAGCCTCTCGGGCGGCCAGTCGCGCGCGCTGATGATCGCCGACACGGCCGTGCTCTCGCACTCGCCGGTGGTGCTGATCGACGAGATCGAGAACGCCGGCATCGACCGCCGCAAGGCCCTCGAGGTGCTCGTCGGCCAGGACAAGATCGTGCTGATGGCCACCCACGACCCGATCCTCGCCCTGATGGGCGACCGCCGCGTGGTCGTCGGGAACGGCGCGATGCGCGACGTCATCGAGCCCAGCGCCGCCGAGCGCGCCAACCTCGTGGAACTGCGGGCGCTGGACGCGCGGCTGATGGAGCTGCGGGGGCGGCTGCGGCGGGGGGAGAGGCTGGACGTGATCTGAACTGCTTGCCGATTGACGCCATGGCCATGAAATGCGATGCTATCGGCGTCATCCACCCCCTGATCAACGAAATGCCATGTTCGAGATGACTGCCGAGAGGAGCCCCGCCATGTGGAAGCGCCTCGCCCTGCTGTGCCTGCTGCCCTTCCTGCTCGTCGGCTGCAACGACGAGGACTGCGCCGAGTGCCCCGATCCCGCGCCGATGCCGACGATGGGCAACCTCTGGCCGCACGCGGACGGCACCGGCTGGATCTACGATCTCGACTACAAGATGTACCCCGCACCGCCGTCGACCGACCCCGCAGTGCAGCCCATGCCGTCCCTGGAGGCGCTGCACGCTGCGTTGGCGGCGGTCCCCGAGGGGGACACGATCATGGACCGGCAGGGTCTGTACCGCCTGCGCTTCGAGGGCGAGGTGACGACCGAATCCGGCGTGACGGCCCAGAACCTGGTGGGCACGATCTACGACCCGGACGAGCCGTCGCTCACCCGGACCTCCGGCGCCGCCGACGGCGAGCGCCGTTTGCTGCGGCTGGTCGCCGCCGCCCGGCCGGACCTGCGGGGCCGGATCCTCGGCAAGCTCGGCGAGACCGCGTCCGCGCTGAAGGACGTGGCGCGGTTCTCCAACTTCTACTTCCTGAACGGGTACGCGTTCGCCTTCGAGGACAGCGGCTACTACGGGTACGGGGACCTGAACCCGCGGCACAGCTGGGTCTATCTGGAAGGCGATCTCGACGTCGGTTCGGAGTTCTCCCTGCAGCTCGTCCCCGAGCTCGCGGACGACATCTGGCTCTACGGCCGGGTCTGGTCGATCGCCGACCGGGTCGTCGCCGGCGTCGAGTGGCAGAACGTCCTGGAGTGCATGTACGCCATCGATATGGGCGTCGCCACAGCGACCAACGACGAGGGCGAGCTCATCGGCGAGTACCGTGCCTACATCTATTGCTCGACTCTCTATGCGCCCGGCTTCGGGCCGATCGCGAGCCAGGAGAGGTGGGTGTTCCCGGACATCGACGAGTCGACGCAGGGGCGCATCAACACCTGGAACAACGTGATCGCGCGTTAGCCCGGCGTTACCTCGCCCTGGCGGTGAGTCCGGAATCCTGCTGCCATGGGCCGTATCGCTGCATCGATTATTCACACCACGGGTTCGCACGGGCGCGTCCGCTGCGGGGGCGTACTTTGTAAGATGTTATATATCATCAAGATACGCTGGAAGAGCCCGCTGGGCGTCGGCTGAAATCTCAGGTATGATGTTTGCGTTGTCCCCGGATCATCCTGAGCGGAGGGACTCATGACCCGGACGACGCGACGATTTTCCATCCCCACGGGCCCGGCCCTGTGCCTGGTCCTGCTTTGCTGGGCGTTATCGGCGGCGGCCGCCGACGGCGGCCTCACCCTGCAGTCCATCGAAGTCCGCGGCAACGGCCGCACCTCGTCCGCCGTCGTCGAGCGCCAGCTCGGCCTGCGCCCCGGCCAACCGGTCGACGGCGCCCTGCTGGCCGAGGCGGTGGAAGACCTGCGCCGCCGCGAGCTCTTCACGAGCATCGCCTTCCACACCCGCCCCGGCGACGAGCGCGGCGCCGTGGTGCTCGTGCTCGACGTGGTCGAGCGCGGCCCCGACCTGCGCTTCGGCACCGGCCGCTCCGACCTCGACGGCTGGTACCTGATCCCGGTCGAACTCTCCCTGGACAACGCGCTGGGCCGCGGCGAAGAGGCCGCCGTGCAGATGCGCCTCGGCTACCGCCACGCCGGCCTCGCCGCCCACTACCGCGAGGGCGCCGCGCCGCACGACCGCTGGCGCTGGGGCGTCGACCTGTCCTCCCTCTCGACCGACCGCGTCTACTTCGACGGCGGCCTCGAGTACGCCCACCGCGTCGAGCGCCAGGCGCTCGGCCTGACGCTGGGCCGCCGCCTGGGCCGCGCCTGGAGCCTCGAGACGGCGCTGCGCCTGGAAGGGGCCGAGGCCGACTCCACCGGCGAGGTCTGGCAGGGCGACGAGAACGCGGGCGTGGCCAAGGGCGACGAGGTCGCCTTCGCCGACCTGCCCGCGGACGTCGCGGCGGGCGTGGGCCGGCGCGAGCGCACGGTCCTGCGCGCCGACCTGGTGCTGGACACCCGCGCCGGGCAGTGCGCGGGCGCGCCGGCGCGCGGCGTCTGGGGCCGCCTGCGCCTGCAGCGCACCGCGGAGCGCGACGGCGGCGGCTTCGGCGCCGCGAGCGCCGACCTGCGCCTGTTCCGTCCCGCCGGCGGCGGCGTGCTGGCCGGCCGCGCCCTGCTGGCGACCGTGGGCCGCGACGCCCCCTTCTACGACCGCCTCTACCTGGGCGGGCTGTACGCGGTGCGCGGCGTGCCGAGCCAGTCGCTCAGCGCGCCCGGCGGCGGCACCTGGTCCTGGCTGACGTCGCTGGAGTACCGCGCGGCCCTGGTCGGCGATACCGCCGATCCCCGCCTGGCCGGCGCGCTCTTCGTCGACGCGGGCCGCGGCGGCGGTCCCGGCGAGGCGGTGGCCGGCGAGACGGCGGCGAGCGTGGGCTGGGGCCTGCGCTGGCGCCTGCTGCCCGGGATCCGCCTGGGCGTCGACGTCGCGGCGCCCCTGGCCGGCGCTCCCGCCGACGAGTCCTGGCACGCGCACGCCGCCCTGGGATGGACCTTCTGATGGGCGCGCGGGGCATCCTGACGGCGGCAGTGTTCGCGCTGCTGCTCGCGCTGAGCATCGGCGAAACTGCGCGCGCGGAAACGCCGCGCATCCTCGCCCTGGAGCCCGCCCGCACCGACTCGCTGCTGGTCTGCCGCCTGCGCACCGCGGGACTGCCCGGCCCGGAGATCCTCTCGACGCTGCGCAGCGGCCTGTCTTCGGCCGTGGACCTGCAGCTCGAGGTGCTCGACGGGCGCGGGCGCGCCATCGACGGCCGCGTGCTGCGCCTGCGCCTGGACTACGACCTGTGGGACGAGGTCTTCAGCATTGCGCACGGCGATCGCGGCGTGACGCGCCTGCCCGACGACGCGGCCCTGCAGGCCTGGTTCGACCGCACGCCCTGGCTGCCGGTCGCGCCGCTGGCGGCGCTGGCGAACGCCGGTCCCGTGCGCCTGCGCGCCGCCCTGCGGCTGCACGCGATCGCGCCCAGCGAGCGCGAGCGCCTCGGCGAGGTGGTCTCGGGCCCGGACGGCCAGGAAGTGTCGCTGGGTCTGGGCAAGCTGATCCGCTACTTCTACCGCGGCGGCGCGCGCGAGGGCGGCGGCGCGACGGCCGACTCGCCACCCTTCGCGCCCGGGGAGCTGGCCCATGCACGGGATTAGGACCCGCCTGTTCGCGGCCATCCTGCTGGCCGCCCTGGTGCCGGCGGTGCCGGCCGCGCTGCTGGTGAACAACCTGCTGCAGCGCAGCCGGGACGCGTCGCTGGAACGCCACCTGGTCGACGGCCTCGAGGCGGGCATGGAGGAGTCGCGGCTGGCCCTGGCCGCGTCCCGCGAAGCGCTGGTGCGCGCGGGCGAAGACCTGGCCGCCGGTCGCGCGGCGGGTGTCGTCATCCTGGACGCCGACGGCCGGCTCGCGCCGCAGCTCGCGCCGCCCGCGGCGGTCCTGGACGCGGCGCGGCGGGCCGACCCCCGGCCGCAACCGGTCGGCGACTGGCTCGTGATGCGCCGCGCGAACGCCGCCGGCGACGACCTCACCCTCGTGCAACCCCTGCCCGCGGGCCTGGCCGACCGCGCCGGCCGCCTCGCCGACGCCCTGGCCACGGCCGCGGCCCTGCGCCTGGACCGCGGCGCCATCCTGCGCGGCTACGTCGCGCCCTTCCTGCTGATCTACGCGGCGCTGCTGCTGGCGGCGCTGGGCCTGGCCGCGCTGCTGGCGCGCGGCGTCGTGGGGCCGCTGCACGCCACCGCCCGCGCCGCCGACCGCCTGGCCGCCGGCGACCTCGAAGCCCGCGTCGGGGCCGACGGTCCCGGCGAGGTGGGCGCCCTGGTGCGCGCCTTCGACGGCATGGCCGAGCGGCTGGGCACGCAGCGCCGCGAGCTGGCGCGGCTCGAGAAGCTGGCCGCCTGGCGCGGCATGTCCCGCATCCTGGCGCACGAGATCAAGAACCCGCTGACGCCCATCCTGCTGGCGGTGCAGGAGGCGCGCGGCAGCTACCGCGGCCCCGACGCGGCGCACGCCGCCGTCCTGGCCGACTGCGAGACGATCGTGCGCGAGGAGGTCGAGGGACTGCGCCGGCTGGTCGCCTCGTTCGCCGACTTCGCGCGCCTGCCCGCGCCCGAGCCCCGCGACGACGACCTGCGGCCGCTGCTCGACGACCTGGCCCGCCTCTACGGCGAGCGGCTGCTGGTCGAAGCGGCCGCCGGACCGCTGCCCGGCCGCTTCGACGCCGAGGCCCTGCGCCGCGCCCTGATCAACCTGATCGACAACGGCCTGGGCGCCTGCGCCCGCGCCGGCCGGCCCGAGCGCGTGCGCCTGCGGGCCGCGAGCGCCGCCGGCGCCCTGGTCGTGAGCGTCGCCGACGAGGGCGACGGCATCCCGCCCGAGAACCTCGAGCGCGTGTTCGACCCCGACTTCTCGACCCGCGGCGGCATGGGCCTCGGCCTGGCCATCGTGCGCGGCGTGGTCGAGGGGCACGACGGCAGCGTCAGCCTGGAATCGATGCCCGGCCGCGGCACCACCGCCACCGTCCGGTTGCCGACCCTCCCGCAGGAGGCCCGATGAAGCAGCGCATCCTGATCGTCGACGACGAGCCCAACATCCGCCGCACCTTCGGCATGGTCCTGCGCACCGAAGGCTTCGCCACGGAGGAGGCGGGCACGGGCGAGGACGCCCTGGCCTTCTGCGAGCGCGAGCGCGCCGACCTGGTCGTGCTGGACGTGCGCCTGCCCGGCATCGACGGCCTCGAGACGCTGCGCCGCCTGCGCGCGCGCGACCCGCAGCTGCCGGTGGTGATGATCTCCGGCCACGGCTCGATCGCCACCGCCGTGGAGGCCACGCGCGAGGGGGCCTTCGACTTCCTGGAGAAGCCCTGCTCGCGCGAGCGCGTCGTGCTGGCGGTGCGCAACGCCCTGCGGGTGCGCGCCCTGGACGGCGAGGTGCGCGCCCACCGCGAGCGCGAGCGCGGCCGCAACCTGATGATCGGCGAGTCGGCCGCCCTGCAGGCCATCCGCGAGCAGATCCGCCTGGCCGCGCCCACGCCCGCCCGCATCCTGATCCACGGCGAGAGCGGCACCGGCAAGGAGCTGGTCGCGCGCGCCCTGCACGACCTGAGCCCGCGCGCCGGCGGCCCCTTCGTGAAGGTCAACTGCGCCGCGATCCCCGAGGAGCTGATCGAGAGCGAGCTGTTCGGCGCGATCAAGGGCAGCTACACCGGCGCCGACGCCACGCGCGAGGGCAAGTTCCAGCAGGCCGACGGCGGCACCCTGTTCCTGGACGAGATCGGGGACATGAGCCAGCGCGCCCAGGCCAAGGTGCTGCGCGCCCTGCAGGAGGGCGAGGTCGAGCCCGTCGGCGGCCAGGGGACCGTGGCCGTCGACGTGCGCGTGATCGCGGCCACCAACCGCGACCTCGAGCGCGACGTGCGCGCCGGCCGCTTCCGCGAGGACCTGTTCTTCCGCCTGAACGTGGTGCCGGTGACGGTGCCGCCGCTGCGCGAGCGCCCCGGCGACGTGCCCCTGCTCGCCGAGCACTTCCTGGCGCGCTACTGCGACGAGAACGCCCTGCCGCAGCGCCGCTTCCACCCCGACGCCCTGCGCCTGCTGGCCGGCCTGCCCTGGCCGGGCAACGTGCGCGAGCTGCACAACGCGGTGGAGCGCCTGGCGATCATGGCCGCCGGCGAGGTCGTGGGCCCCGAGGACCTGCGCCGCACCGGGGTCCTCGCCGCGCCCGCCGCCGCGGCCGTCGCCGCCGACACCGGACCGCTGCGCCCCTTGTCGGCGGCCGCGGTCCAGGAGCTGGGCGGCCTGGTCGAAGCCCGCCGCCGCTTCGAGGCCGCCACCATCGCCGCCTGCCTGGCCGAGACCGGCGGCAATATCTCGCGGGCCGCCCGCCTGCTGAACATCGACCGCACGAACCTGCACAAGAAGATCCAGGCCTACGGCCTGGACGCCACACCCGACGAAGGAGACACGCCATGAACGCCCGACGCACCCTGAAACACCTGACCGCTTCCGTCCTGCTGGGCTGCCTCGCCGCCGCCGCGCCCGCCGCGGCCGCCGACTGGGAAGGCGGCCGCTGGCTGCTCGGCTTCGACGTCGTCTCGAGCACGATCGGCGCCAACGAGGACGCCGCCGACCTGCTCATCGAGGAGACGGCCCCCGGCGCCGGCCTGCAGTTCGGCTACCTGTTCACGCCGAACTTCCAGGTGCGCCTGTTCGTCGCCGCGGCCGAGCACGAGACCAGCGACCCGGACGTCAAGATCCGCGTCGGCGGCGGCACCTTCGACGCCGTCTACCTGTTCCGCGCCGGCCAGAAGGTCCGCCCCTACGTCTTCGGCGGCCTCGGCGGCTTCTCGGTGGAGTCGCAGCAGGCCGACCTGCTCTACGAGGCCGAGGGCCCCGGCATGGCCCTGGGCGGCGGCGTCCACGTGATGCTGGGCCGCAAGGTCTCCCTGCACGGCGCGCTGCGCTACGAGGCGATCAACTGGGACAAGGTCACCGCCACCTACGACGGCCCCGGCGGCTCGGCTTCGGTCACGGTGCCGGTGGACGAGGAGGGGACGGCGGGGAAGGTGCTGGTGGGGATCGTGTTCTGGCTGTGAGTCCTGGCCTCGTCATCGTCCCTGATAGAGCCGAGGGGCGACCGGGAGGTCGCCCCTCGCGTTCGAAACCGGCTCGGATCAACTCCCGCCGCAATCCACGTCGAACTGCGCCTCGTCCCAGCACGACTCCTGCCCGTTGCGGTAGTCGGGCACCCGCAGGCTGCCGGTGCCGTCGTTCTCGTTCCAGCGGATGAACCAGACGCCGTCGGCGCCCGCGTCCACGTAGTCGATCCGGTTCAGGGCGCCGGCCTCGGTGAAGGTCAGCGAGTCGCCGGCGTCGGGGCCGTGCAGGACCTCGAGCGCCAGCTCGTGGCCGTCGGCGTCGTCCTGCCAGTGCACGCTGGCGGCGGCCGGGTCGCCGGGCAGCGAGAAGTCGTAGAAGGTCCAGTCGCCGGTGTCGCCGTCGTCGCGCGTGGTGCCGTCGAACCACAGCTCGTCGGCGATGCCCTCGTTCGGGACCGTCACGCGCAGGGCCCAGGCCACCTCGTCGCCCCGGATCACGCCGCGCAGGCGGACCTGCGCCTCCTCGTCGCCGCGCACGTAGGTGTAGACCCAGATCCAGGAGCCGTCGGGCTGCAGGGTCGGCACCGTGTGCAGCGCCAGGGCGAAGGCCGCCACCGGCGGCGTCAGCACGAGCTGCGTCGTGGCCGAGACGATCACCGCGCGCAGGTAGGCGTTGAAGAAGTTCTGCTGGCCGATCGCCTTGTCCTGTCCGTCCTGGAAGAAGCTCAGGTCGATGCCGAGGCGGTCGGCGTCGGGCAGGGCGGGGGCCTGGTCCTGCGGCTGCGGGTTCGGGTCGGGGGCGTTCAGGCCCTGCTCGGCGCAGCCGGCGAACAGGCCGAGCAGCAGGGCCGCCGCCAGGGCGGCCGCGGTGCGCTGGAGGCGAAGAGTCGTGAACATGTTCGGCGCTCCTTGTTGGTGGTTGTCCGTCCCACGCCAGGGATTGCAGCCGCCGTGCCCGGGCGGGCCGAGCCGATCTGATGATGTAACATATTGAAATATTAAGATGTTACGCCTGTGGCGCCGCGGACGTCTCCGGCCGTGCGATCGTGGCGAATCTTCACACCCGTGGCGCCGTCGCGACGCCCGACATTGACTTCCCTGACCCCAATGCCCTCAATGTGTCGGTTGCGATCGCCGGACTCGAGAGACTGCGGAGGCCTCCATGATCCACGTCGTGCTGGGCATGCACAAATCGGGCACCACCCTGGTCTCCCAGATCCTGCACCACTCCGGCATCGACATGGGCGACTTCGACGAGTCGGTCAGCTACGACCGCGGCAACAAGTACGAGCGGGCGTCGGTGCTGACGCTGGACATGGACATCCTGGGCGCGCCCGACGACGAGGTGCTCGACCTGGGCGTGCGCGGCCCGCTCCAGCTGAGCGAGGCGCACCGCGCCCGCATGCGGGAGATCATCGCCGACGGCCAGGCCCGCCACGCCGACTGGGGCTTCAAGGATCCGCGCCTGACCCTGGTCTACGACCTCTGGGCGCAGGAACTGCCCGCGCACCGCCTCATCGCCGTCTACCGCGACCCGGCCGAGGCCTGGCCGCGCTTCAAGTGGCGGGGCCGGCGCCTCTACCACACCAACTTCGCGCGCGCCGCCGCCTTCCTGGACCGCTGGCACGAGCACAACGAGTGCCTCCTGCGCCTGGCGGACGCGCCGAACCGGAACCTCATCTTCCTCAGCTACCACGAACTGATGTCCAACGACGCCGAACTGCAGCGCCTGCGCGACTTCGTCGGCCGCAACCTCGTCGACCGCCGCCAGAACAACCTCTACCGCGGCCGCCCCCACCCCGACGTGTTCCTGCGCGCCGCCACCTGGTGGCGCGACCGCCGCACGGGCCGTACGGCCGCCGCCGTCCTGGCCGACCTCGACGCCGCCCGCCGCTTTTGACGGCTGGCCACGAATTGCCCGCGCGCCGCCGTTCCCCCGCCCCCGGATGTACCCGCACGACCCGGAGGAACGCGACCGCCATGGATCCCCGTCGAGACCTGCGTGACCGCCGCCACGCCCGCCTGCTGCAGGCGGCGCGGTGCGGCGACCAGGAGGCGTTCCGGCGCCTCTACGCGGAGCTCTACGACCCCGTGGCCGGGTTCCTCGGGAGGCGGCTCGCCTCGTCCCACGACGTCGAGGATCTGATCGCCACGGTCTTCCACCGCTTCGTGGAGCACCTGGCGCGGTTCGATCCCCGGAAGGGATCGGTGCTGGGTTGGGTCCTGGCCATGGCCCACCACGCGCTGGTCGATCACCTGAGGTCCGTCCGCGAGACCGAGCCGGTGGACGCACTGGCCGGGACGCTGGCGGGACCGGCGGACGATCCGCTGGCCGACCTGATCCGCGACGAGGACCGCGACCGCGTCCGCGCCGGGCTGCTGCGGCTGCCCGACGGGGACCGCGGCCTGATGGCCCTGCGTTACGGGGACGGGTTGCGCCACCGGGAGATCGCCGCGTTGACGGGACAGAGCGAGGCCGCCGTCCGGCAGCGCCTCTCGCGCGCCCTGCGCGAGCTGCGCCGCCACGTGCGCGGTCCGCACACTTGCGAAGGCGAGGTGGACTATGCGACGCGATGAACTGCAGAGGGCGTTGCGTTCCCTGCACGCGCCCGCGGCGCGCCCCCCGGCGCGCCACCGCGGGGCGTTGCAAGAGGACCTGCTCGCCCGCCACCGTGAACTTCATCCCCGACGAGGGAGGCCCTTCATGAACCGCACGACCCACTGGACCCGCCCCGCGCTGGCCGCGATGATCCTGCTCGCGCTGGGCATCGCCGCCTGCACCGTGCCCACGAGCTACGAGGTGGGGATGGGGCAGAAGCTGAGCATCTCGCTGGCCGACAAGGGCGGCTCGTGCGCCGACCTGGAACCGACGCTCCGCGAGATCTCGGACTACCTGGACGGCCTGCCGGGCGTGGAGCAGGCCGGCATCGCGGTCCGCGTCATGGGCGGCGCGACGACCATCGACCTGATGATCTGGGGGCAGGACCTCGCGGCCGGCGACCTCGCGGCCGACCTGCGCGCCCGCTTCCCGCTGCTGGCCGACGCCGAGATCGCGACCGAGGAGCTGGCCGGCACCGTGCGCGGCTCGCTGGCCGAAGCCTTCGGCCACGCGGCCTTCGGCCTGGAGGTCGACGCCGGGACCGCCGAGGAGGCGCGCCTGCAGATCCTCCAGCAGCTCGCGGCGCAGGGCTTCGGCGGCGATGCCCAGGTCGAGGTCGTCGACGATGCGGACGGCCGGCGCACCATCCGGGTGGAGCTGTCCGATTCCTGCACCGTGGACGGGGAGGGCGTGAAGGCCGTCCTGGAGCACGAGTAGGCGGCGCCGCCGAGGCAGGCGAACGGCGGGGCCCGCGCCGGGAGGCGCGGGCCCCTTCTTTGACGCCGGCCCCCGCGCTCAGCCCTCGAGCTTGCTGCGCAGGGTGCTGCGCGGCAGGCGCAGCAGCCGCGCGGCGACCGTCACGTTGCCGCCGCTGCGGGCCAGGGCCCAGTCCAGCAGGCGTCGCTCGCAGAGGTCCATGTACTCGCGGTAGTCGATCGTCTCGCTGTCCAGGGGCGCCGGCGACGGCAGCTCGGCGGCGGCGGCCGGCGCCGGCCGGGCCGCCTGTTCGCCCAGAAGCTCGCGCAGGCTCTGGTCGGGCAGGGCCAGCCAGCGTTCCACGAGGTTCTCCAGCTCGCGCACGTTGCCGGGCCAGTCGTGGGCGGCCAGCAGCCGGCACTGCGGCTGGTCGAGGTGGAAGCGCCGCTCGTCGCCGCCGTGCTTGGCCACGAAGTGGCGGACCAGCTCCGGGATGTCCTCGGTGCGCTCGCGCAGGCGCGGCAGCCGCAGCGGGATCACGGCGAGCCGGTAGTAGAGGTCCTCGCGGAAGGCGCCCGCGGCGACCAGCTCCTTGAGGTCGGTCTTCGCGGCGGTCATCAGGCGGATGTCGATGGGCACGGGCCGCAGGCCGCCGACCGGGTGGACCTCGCGCTCCTGGATGACCCGCAGCAGCTTGACCTGGGTCGACAGCGGCATGTCGTCGATGTCGTCGATGAACAGCGTGCCGCCGCGCGCCCGTTCGAAGTAGCCGGCGTGGTCCCGGTCGGCCCCGGTGAAGGCCCCCTTCTTGTAGCCGAACAGCTCGCTCTCGAGCAGGGTCTCGGGGATGGCCGTGCAGTTGATGGCGACGAAGGGCGCCTGGCCGCGGCGGCTGAGGTCGTGCACGGCGCGGGCGGCCACCTCCTTGCCCGTGCCGCTGGGGCCCTGGATCAGCACCGTGTGGTCGCCGGGGGCCACGGCCCGGATGGTCTGCTTCAGCCGGCGCATGACCGGGGAGTTGCCGACCAGGCCGTCGTCGCCGAGGCTGCGGATGCGGTGCTTGAGCTCCCGGTTCTCCTGCAGCACCGACTCGAACTGCTCGATGTGGGCGAGGATCGTCAGGATCTCGTCGGGCTGGAAGGGCTTGCTGACGTAGTCGTAGGCGCCGAGGCGCAGCGCCTCGACCGCGGTGTCGGTCGAGGCGTAGGCGGTCATGATGATCACCTTGCTGCGGCCGCCCCGGTTCTGGACCTCGCGCAGCAGGTCCAGGCCGCCGGCGCCGGGCAGCTTGAGGTCGGTCAGCACGACGTCGAACTCGCCGGCGCCGATCGCGGCCAGGCCGGCCGTGCCGTCGGCGCAGGCCGTCACCTGGTGCCCCTCGCGCTCCAGCGTCGCGGCCAGGGCGACGCGCGTCATCCGCTCGTCCTCGACCAGCAGGATCCTCATGGCGTCGCCTCCGCGGGCAGCGTGACCGTGAAGGTCGTGCCGGCGCCCGGTTCGCTGACGACGTCGATCGCGCCCCCGTGGGCCTCCACGATGCCCAGGCTGATCGACAGCCCCAGGCCCGTGCCCTCGCCCGTCGCCTTGGTGGTGAAGAAGGGGTCGAAGATGCGCGGCAGGTCCTGCGCGGCGATGCCCTGGCCCCGGTCGGCGACCTCGATCCGGACGCGGCCGTCCCCGCCGGCCCGGGTGGAGAGCTGCACGGCGCCGCTCCCGTCGGCGGCGTCGGCGGCGTTCAGCAGCAGGTTCATCAGCACCTCCTGCAGCAGCTGGGTGTCGCCGGTGATCGCCGGCAGGTCCGGCTGCAGGTCGAGCCGCAGCTCGACGCCGCGGCGCTCCAGGTCGAACGACAGCAGCCGCGTCACCGAGGCGACGGCCGCGTTGAGGTCGACGGCCTCGCGCGCCGGCGCCTGCTTGCGGGCGAAGCCGAGCAGCTTCTTGACGATCGAGGCGGCCTGCTCCATGCCCTCGTCCATCATCTGCAGGTAGGCGAGGGTCTGCTCCCGGTTGTCGGGGTCGCTGCGGATGGCGTAGATGCAGTGGCGGACCCCGTTGATGGGGTTGTTGATCTCGTGGGCCACGCCCGCGGCCAGCCGGCCGGCGGCCGCCAGGCGCTCGGCGTGGTAGACCTGCTCCTGCGCGCTGATCAGCTCGCGGCGGGAGCGGCCGAGCCGCCGCCCCATCTCCTGGAAGTGGCGGAACAGGACGCCGATCTCGTCGTCGCGCGCGGGCAGGTCCGGCGGCCCGTCCCCGGCCAGCTCCAGCGCGTCCATGGCGCCCACCAGGTCCCGCAGCGAGCGCAGCAGCCGATCCAGCAGCACCCACAGCACCAGCAGCATCGCCCCGGTGATGGCCACGACCAGGCCGAGCAGCAGGAAGAAGATCCGCGACAGCTCCCGGCGGACGGACTCCGCCTCGAAGCCGAGCGCCACCGAGCCCCAGCACTTGCGGCCCGTGGTCAGCGGCAGGCCGGTCTCCAGCAGCCAGCCGGGCCCGTCGTGGCGGCGGAACCAGCTCGCCGGGTCGGCGGCCGCGTCCGCCGGCGGCAGGGGCGGGGCCGCGAGCGCGCGCGGGCCGTCCACGCTGCGGGCCACCTGCCCGCCGTCGGGCCCGAAGACGGCGATGAAGCGCAACCTGGGGTTCTGGCGCATGAAATCGGCGATGTAGCCGTCGAGGAACCCCTCGGCGGGCGCCAGCTCGTTCGCCTCGGAGATCAGGGCCTCGAGCGCCGTCACCGAGAACGCGCGCGCCACGGCGTGGGCGTAGCTCCGCTCCTTGGCCAGCACGGTCTGCCGCCACTGCACCAGGATGCCCCAGGAGACGACCATCATGATCACGGTGATCGTGGCGCCGGTGGTCAGCAGGATCCGGGTGCGCAGGCTGCCGGCCGGCGGCAGGCGGGGGATCACGGACCGCCCCCTTCGTCCAGGAGACGGACCACGGGCTCGTAGGTCCGCGCGTCGACGGCGACGAAGCCCCGGCTGAACTCGTTGTCCCAGCCGCGCAGCACCGCCGCGTCGCGCGCGTCGGCGGGGTCGAGCGTCAGCAGCAGCTCGACCATCTCGGCCAGGGCGGGGCTGCGGTCGCCGGCGCGGATCACCAGGGGCGGGCCCGGGTACGGCCCGGAGCGGGCGACGACCCGGATCGCCTGGCCGCCGAACTCGCGGGCCACGCTCTCCTTCACCACGCCGGCGTCGAAGCGGCCGTCCAGGACCCGGTAGACCACCGTCTGGTGGTAGCCGAAGTGGTGGACGCTGTCGAGGTCGGCGGCGGCGAGGCCGGCGGCGCCCAGGCACGTGGCCGCGAACCAGTGCGCGGCGTACGAGTCCCGCGAGGGCAGCGCGACGCGGCGGCCCGCCAGGTCCGCGACCGAGCGCAGCGGGCTCGCGGCCGCCGCGATCAGCACCGCGCGGGACGAGGCGCCGCCGTCCTCGCCGCGGGGCGCCAGCACCGGGGCGAGGCCCAGCGACGGCCCCAGCCGCGCGTAGATCCAGGCGCCGAAGAAGGACGCCGAGACCTCGCCGCGCCGCAGCTGCTCGGCGGCGTCCTCGTAGCTGGCGCTGAGCTTCAGCTCGTAGCGGTGGGCGCCGGCGGCGCTCAGGTAGTCCATCACCGGCTGGTAGGCGTCGTAGATCAGCGTCGGCGCGTAGCGGGAGATGACCCCCACCCGGACGACCGGCCGCGCGTCGGCCGCCGCGGGGACGCCCGTGGCCGCGGGCGCCGCCGGCCCCAGGTCCAGCAGCCTGCCCAGCACCAGCACGTTCAGCCCGACGAACAGCGCCGCCACGAGCCAGATCAGCGGCTGTTTCAGCTTCCTCATGCGCGCCTCCCCGGCGCCGATCATCGGCGATATATCGCCATCTGGCGAGGCGAAATATCGCCACGGCGGGATCCCGCCTTCTGGCTTGTGTTGTAATTCATTATACATCAACATCTTGCGAAGTTTTCACGATCGGGAACGTCCGTTGCACGGATCCCCGATTCCGGCGCCGGCGACCCCGGCATCCTACCGGTCAACCAGGAGGCGACATGGGCGAGATCATCCCGCGTTGGGAATGGCGTGTCTTCGGCACGGCCCCCTTCGCGCGCAGCGAGGACCTGATCCGCGCGCGCGGCGAAGCGCGCGTGCGCCGCAGCGAGGAGGACTACATCCTCTCGCGGCAGAGCATGAACAACACGAAGATCCGCGACGGGCTGATGGACATCAAGACGCTGCAGGCCGTCAACGACGACGGGCTCGAGCAGTGGAACCCGATCCTGAAAGCGTCCTTCCCGCTGGGCCCGGACGTCCTGGCCGGGATCTTCGCCGCCTTCGGCGTGGAGGCCCCGGTCTTCTTCGCGCGCGACGCCTACACCTACGAGCAGTACCTGGACGAGCTGGTCGAACCCTCGCCCGACCTGCGGCGCGTCCGCGTGGTCAAGGAGCGGCACGGCTTCCTGATCGACGGCTGCATCGTCGAGATCGCCGACGTGACGTTCGACGGCATCCCGCGGCGGACCGCGGCCGTCGAGCACGAGGACCCCCGGCTGGTCGTGGCCACCGTGCGCGCCCTGGCGCTGGACGGCCTCGAGAACGTCAACTACCTGCGGGCGATGAAAGCCGCCGTGGGGATGGCCTGAACCGGAGGTGCGTCGTGGCCAAGGAGATCGAACGCAAGTACCTGGTGAAGGGCGACGCCTGGCGCGCGCTCGCCCCGGGCGTGCGCTACCGGCAGGGCTACCTGTCGACGGTCAAGGAGCGGACCGTGCGCGTGCGCACGGTCGACGACCGGGGCTACCTGACCGTCAAGGGCATCACCGTCGGCGCCACCCGCCTGGAGTTCGAGTACGACGTGCCGCCCGCCGACGCCGCCGCGCTGCTGGAGCTGTGCGAGCAGCCGCTGGTGGAGAAGGTCCGCCGCCGCATCCCCTTCGGCGGCCTGGTCTGGGAGGTGGACGAGTTCGAGGGCGCCAACCGCGGGCTCGTCGTCGCGGAGTGCGAGCTCGCGTCCGAGGACCAGCGGATCGAGCTGCCGGACTGGATCGGGGCCGAGGTCACCGGCGACCCGCGCTACTTCAACTCGAACCTGATCGCCCACCCGTTCACCGCCTGGTAGGGGGCGGCGTCCGGGCGGCACGGAGCGCCATGGCGGGCAACACGACCGGCGACACCATGACCGCGGGGCGGCTGGACGACCTGCTCGACCTGAGCCGGCACCGTCTGAGCAACGTCGCGGAGCGCGTGCCGTCGCGCAGCGAGCGCTGGCTGAAGTACCTGGGCTTCCCGCTCGGCATCCTGGCCTTCCTCGCGCTCTACTACCTGGACCGCCCGGCCGGGCTGAGCGGCGCGGGCCAGACCGTGATCGCCTGCTTCGCCCTGGCCCTGGTCTGGTGGGTCACCGAGCCGATCCCCACGCACCTCACCTCGCTGGCGCTGATGGCCCTGCTGATCTTCACCGGGTCCTGGGCCGAGGACGACGTCCTGGGCGTGCTGGGCTACAGCGTCATCTGGCTGAACGTGCTGGCCTTCGTCCTGTCCTCCATGCTCGTCAAGACGCAGCTCGCCAAGCGCATGGCCCTCGCCATGATCGTGCGCTGGGGCGGCTCGTCGGGGCGCATCCTGCTGGCGTTCTTCGCCCTGAACCTGGTGCTGGCGGCGTTCATCCCCGCGACGGCGGCGCGCGCGGCGATGATGCTGCCCATCCTGCTGGCCGTGGCGGGCATCTACGGCGCCACCAGCGGCGCGCCCAACAACTTCGGCCGCAACCTCTCCCTGCAGAACCTGCAGGCCATCGACTTCGGGTCCAGCGCCTTCATGACCGGCAGCAACGCCAACCTGATCGCGGTGGCCTTCATCATGTCGATGGCGGGCGAGCGGGTCTACTACACCGACTGGCTCTTCGCCAGCCTGCCGGTGGTGGTCGTGGCCATGCTCGTCAGCTGGTACATCGGCCCGCGGTGGATCTTCAAGGTCCCGCCGGAGCAGACCCGCCCCGTGGCCGACGGCGGCCTCGAGGTGCTGCGCGACCGGCTGCGCGCGATGGGGCCGGTCAGCGGCGCCGAGAAGCGCGCCATGGCGATCTTCGGCCTGGTGATCCTGCTCTGGGTCACCGACAAGCTCCACCTGCGCTGGTTCGGCTTCGAGGTGACGGCCGTGATGGCGGCCTTCGTCGGCGCCCTGATCGCGCTGTCGCCCCGCATCGGCCTGCTCAAGTGGAACGAGGCCGACATCCCCTGGCACCTGATGATCTTCTCCTGCGGCGCCTACGCGGGCGGCCTGGCCCTGAACGACACCGGGGCGGCCCGCTGGCTCGTGGGCTCGCTGTTCACGCAGCTGAACATCGGCCCCGGCGTGGGCTTCTGGCCGGTCTACTGCGTGGTGATCGCGATCAACATGTTCTCCCACATCTTCTTCACCAGCAAGACGATGCGGACGCTCATCTTCATCCCCTTCGTCATCGCCACGGCCCAGACCCTGGGCTTCGACCCGCTGTGGCTGGCCCTGCCGGCGGCCTTCACCATCGACTGGGTGATCACGCTGCCGATCAACGCCAAGCCCAACGTCATCCTCTACGGCGCGGGCCACTACTCGATGCTCGACAGCCTGAAGTACGGCCTGGTCATGACCGCCGTCGGCACGATCCTGCTGATCGTCGCCGGCTTCACCTGGTTCCGCGTGCTGGGAGTCACGCCGCGATGGTGAGGCCGCCGGTGATCGCGCTGCTGGCCGGGCTGTGCCTGGCGTCGCCCGGAGCGGCATCGGGCGAAACCGGCCCGGCGGCCGCCGACACCCTGGCCGGTCTCGAGCACCGGTACCTGATCGAGGCCGACGGGTCCGCCACGCTCGTGGTGACGGCCGTGCTGGGCGCGGCGGGAGCGGCCGACCTGCTGCTGCCGTTCGGCCACGCGGGGGCGGACGGCTTCGTCGTCGTGCGGGGCGACGCCGCCTTCCCGGCGGACGCCGGGGGCGCCCCGACGGCGGTGCGCGTCGCGGCCGGGCGGCGCCTGCTGGCCCTGCGCACGGGCGACGCCGCGGCGGCCGGCGACACCGTGACGGTGCGGTGCCGGCTCGCGCGCTGCGTGGACTGGCCGCAGGCGCGGGGACCCTTCGGGGCCTACGACCTGACGCGCACCTTCGTGAACGATTCCGGGCTGGCGATCGGCGTCTTCCGCCTGGTCCTGACGCTCCCGCCCGAGTACCGCATCAAGCGCGTCACCGGCACCGAGCCGTCGTTCAAGCCGCAGGACTCGCCCGAGCCCCCCTACGCCGTCGGGCAGCGGGACGGCCGCGACACGGCGGCCCTGACGGCCGCCCCCCTGCGTCCGGGCGGCCGCGCGCGCCTGGGCCTGGCGGCCGAGCGGTCGCGCCGCGGCGCCGTGCCGCTCGTCGCCGGGCTGCTGCTGGCCGCGGCGTACCTCGTCTTCTTCCGCAACCTGACGAAGCCGGCGCCGCCCGGGAGCGCCAAGTCACCGCACAAGGAGGATCGAGCATGAAGCCACGAGGGTATCAACTGCTGTGGGTCGCGACGGCGCTGCTGCTGGCCGCGATCTCGGCCGGCACGGCCGGCGCCGCCTCGACGCCCCTGCACGCGTCGAGCGAGGACGGGTACCTGGTCTTCGGGTCCGACGACGGCCAGTTCAAGTGGTGGCTGGACGGCCGGATCAACCTGGACGGCGCCTTCTTCATCGAGGACAAGAACCCCCTGGGCGACGGCGTCCAGCTGCGCCGGGCGCGCCTGTCGTTCAAGGCCATCCTCTGGGGCGACTGGTACGCGGAGTGGGACGTCGACTTCGCCGAGGAGATCGTCGCCATGAAGGACACCTACCTGCGCTACGACAACCTCTTCGACCGCCAGGGCTACGTGCGGGTCGGCAACTTCCGCGAGCCCTTCGGCCTGGAGGAGAACACCTCCAGCCGCAACATCCAGTTCCAGGAGCGCAGCCAGGCCACCGACGGCTTCGTGCCCGGCCGCAAGATGGGGATCGAGGTCGCCCGCTTCGCCCCCTGCTACCGCGTCGCGATGGGCGTGTTCGGTCCGGACGTGACCGAGTACGAGACCGAGGCCGACGACATGGCCTGGAACGTCACCGGCCGGATCAACGCCAACTTCCTGCGCGACGAGGACACGGTGCTGCACCTGGGCGTCGCCGCCTCGCGCCGCCAGCCGCAGTTCGACTCCGGCAGCCTGCGCTTCCGCACGCGCAACGAGTACCACGTCAACAACTACAAGTACGTCGACACGGACAACATCAGCAGCGTCGACGGCTACGACCTGCTGGGCGGCGAGGCCGCGTTCGTGGACCAGCGCCTGCGGCTGCAGGCCGAGGTCATCGACGTGAACGTGGACCGCGCCGGCGCGCTGGACGACCTGGACTTCGGCGGCTGGTACGCCAGCGCCTCGTACTTCCTGACCGACGACACCCACCCCTACGAGTGGAAGGACGCCGAGTTCGGGCGCCTCGTCCCGCGGGGCCGCCGCGGCGCCGTGGAGGCCCTGGTCCGCTACAGCGCCGTCGACATGAGCGACGCCGACGTCCACGGCGGCGAGTCGACCGCCCTCACGCTGGGCGTCAACTGGCACGCCAACGCGAACGTCCGCTTCTACAACAGCCTGGTCCTGGTCGACAACGACGCCGACGCGAACGCCAAGGGCGCCCTGGTCGGGAACGACGACTTCCGGTTCTACCAGTGCCGCGTGCTGATCATGTTCTAGGCCGCCCGGGGCGGAAACGAAACAGGAGGACGACATGAAGGCATTCAAGAGCGCCGCGATCGCGCTGACGGCGCTGCTGGCGCTGGTCGCCTGCGGCTGCGACATGGACCAGGCCACCAACCCGCCGCCCCCCGGCGGCGGCGACCTGGTGGTCAACGAGTTCATGGCCAGCAACGCCACCCAGGGCATGGACGAGCACGGCGAGTACGACGACTGGATCGAGCTGTACAACCGCGGCGACGCCGCGATCGACCTCGCGGGCTACAGCGTCACCGACAACCTGGGCGACCACCAGAAGTTCACGATCGAGGCCGGCTCCCCGACGGTCACCACCATCCAGCCCGGCGGCTTCCTGATGATCTGGTGCGACAGCCAGACCGACCAGGGCCCGCTGCACGCCAGCTTCAACCTGAGCGCCGGCGGCGAGGACATCGGCATCTACGAGCCCAACGGCGACGCCGTCGCCGAGTTCACCTACGGCGCCCAGTCCTCGGACGTCTCCTACGGGCGCACGACCGACGGCGGCCCGGTCTGGGCCCTGTTCAGCGCGCCGACCCCGGGCGCCAGCAACGACGGCGGCGGCCAGAACACCGACCCGGTCATCGCCACCCCCGTGCTCGATCCCGCGGCGCCGGCGGCGGGACAGACCGTCCTGGTGACCGCCGAGGTGACCGACGACGGCACCGTCGAAGCGGTGGCGCTGTTCTACGCGGTCGACGGCGGCGCCTTCACCGAGGTCGCCATGTCGCTGCCCGTCGCCGCGAGCCAGGCGGGGGACGCCTGGGGAGGCTACATCCCCGCCCAGTCTGCCGGCGCCGTGGTGACCTACTACCTGCGCGCCGTCGACGACGAGGAGAACGTCACGCTGCTGCCGGCCGGCGCGCCCGCGACCAACCTCACCTACACGGTGGCGGGCGGCGGGGCGGTGCCGGAGCTGTACATCAACGAGTACCTGGCCAGCAACGACTCCGGCAACACCGACCCCTTCGGCGACTTCGAGGACTGGATCGAGATCTACAACGCGGGCGCCACGGCCGTCGACCTCGGCGGCATGTACGTCACCGACGACCTCGGCCAGCCCACGAAGTACCTGATCCCGGCCACCGACGCCGCGGCCACCACGGTGCCGGCCGGCGGCTTCCTGATCCTCTGGGCCGACAACGAGCCGGAGGAGGGCGCGACGCACATCGTGCCCAAGCTCAGCGGCGGCGGCGAGGCCATCGGGCTCTACACCGCGGCGCTGGACCCGATCGACACGCGGACCTTCGGCCCCCAGACGGCCGACGTCTCGGAGGGCCGCGCCACCGACGGCGGCGACGTCTGGACGACGTTCACGACGCCCACGCCGGGCGCCTCGAACGGGACGCCGGGCAAGTGACGCCGGCGCGTCGCATCCGGCCGGCGGCGGCGACGGCGCTGCTCGCGGCCGCGATCGGGCTCGCGTCCGGTTGCGACCACGAGTCGGCGTCGCCGACGCCGGCGGACGGCGACCTGGTGCTGGTGCGCGCCGTGCCCATCGCGGTGGCGGAGCCGTCGGACTTCTGCCTCGACCGCGACGGCGTGCACTGGTGGACGGTCAGCGACGCGACCCACCGGGTCTACCGGCTGCGGCTTTCCGACGGCGTCGTCGTGCAGACGCTGTCCTACGTGGGCGCCGATCCCGAGGGGGTCTGGCAGGATCCCGCCGACGGGACGCTCTACGTGGCGGAGGAGGGCTCGCGGGAGATCGTCCACCTGGACGATGCCGGCGACGAACTGGGACGTGTGTCCGTGGCGGGGCTCGAGGGGGACGCCAACAGCGGTCTCGAAGGCCTAACCTTCAGCCCCGTCACGGGCCGATTCCACGTCGTGAAGGAGAAGGGCCCGCCGGTCCTGGCCGCGGTCTCGCCCGCGGGCGTCCTGCAGTCCTCGCGCGAGATCGACTACGCGGCCGACCTGTCCGGCGTCGCCTGGGACGCCGCGGCCGGCGGCCTGCTGCTGGTCAGCGACGAGAGCGCCGAGGTCTACCGCACCGACCTGTCGGGCACGCCGCTGCACACCTACGGCATCGACGTGGAGAAGGCCGAGGGCGTGGGGGTCGATCCGGGGAACGGGCACATCTACGTCGTGAGCGACAGCGCCGAGACCTTCTACGAGTTCAGGCTGCCCTGAGGGTCGGGCGCCGCTGCGGTGACGGACATGGAAAAGGGGGAGCGCGCGGGCGCTCCCCCTGTTTCATCTCCGTCCGGTGCCGGGATCAGCGGTACAGGCCCTTCACGAGGCCCCAGGACAGGTCCTCGTTGCCGACCGTCTGCGTCAGCACGCCCGGCGTCCCGTCGGTGACGCCCACCGTCCAACTCGACGCGTCGTTGAAGTCCCCGTAGTTGTTGCTCACCAGCAGCAGCGACGGGCCGGTGCCGTCCGGGGCGGTCGGCCAGGGGGCGGCGTCGTCGAAGGTGACCGAGAAGACCAGTTCGGCGGCGGCGTTGAAGACGTTGACCGCGTCGCCGCCGTTGCCCAGGGCCCAGGTGGCCCCTTCCTGCTGGAAGAAGACCGGGAAGTAGTTGGTCACGCCGGGGTACTTGGCCGTGAACAGGGTCTCGGTGCCCACCAGCAGCATGACGGCGCCGGGGGCCATGGTGCCGGACAGCGCCATCTGGGTGTGGGTCAGGTTGTCGTCCAGGACGTACCAGCCGGTCAGGTCGAGCGTGGCGCCCGAGTTGTTGTACAGCTCGATCCACTCGACGTCGTCGGCTTCGGTCGAGTTGTACATGATCTCGGTGACGATCAGCTCGTTGGCCGCGAACGCCGCGCCGGCGGCGAGCAGCAGGGCGAGGGCCAGGAAGGTAGCCTTGCGCATGTTGTACTCCTTCTTCTGTCGGGTTGGCCGCCTGCGGCGGGCGGGCGGACGATGATGGGCCGGGTTCCCGCGAACCCGGCCCGGAACAACGATGTCACTTCATCAGAAGCATCTTGCGAATTTCCTGTGAAGAATCCGTGAAAACGCGGGCGAAGTAGACGCCGCTGGCCGCCCGGGCGCCGCGGTCGTCGTCCCCGTCCCAGACCAGGACCGCGGGGCCGGCGGCCAGCGGCCCGCGGTGCAGCGTCCGCACCAGCCGCCCGGCCGCGTCGTAGACGGCAGCGGTCACGACCTGCTCCGACCCCAGCGCGAAGCGGATCTCCGTGCGGGGGTTGAAGGGGTTCGGCGCCACCTGCAGGGCGGTCAGGGTGCGGGCGGCGGGCGCCGCGCCGCCGTCGCCGACGGCCGTCGGAGCGGTGTTCGCCGCGCCGCGGGTCGGCGTCGTGAAGCGGATCCACGGCACGGTGCCGTCCGTGTAGCGGCCCTCGCTGACGTCGGGTGTCTGGAGGGTGTAGTCGTAGAAGTCGAGGCCGCTGGTGCCGTCGGGCGCGGTCAGCACGATGACCTCGCCCAGCGAGCTGAAGCCGAAGCCCAGAACCGTCTCGTCGACGCTGTAGAACTGGCCGGCGCCCAGGATCGTGCCGGCGGGGATCTGGTACTTCAGGTTGTCGGTGCGGTTGTCGGAGATGTAGTAGCCGCCGATGTCGAGCGGGGAGTCGCCGCGGTTGTACAGTTCCACCCAGTCGTCGACGCCGCCGCCGGCGCTGGTGGTGTGGAACTCGTTGATGCAGACCATCGAGTACAGGTCGGCGCCGGCGTTGCTGGCGGCCGGTGTCGGCGTCGCCAGGTACTCGGGCGCGTTGAAGACGCCGGCCGGGAGCGGCCGGAGGTTCAGCGGGTGGTAGCCCACCGACACGTCGGCGGCGACCGGACCGAACTTGAAGCCGTGGATCCGGGTGTTGCCCAGGTCCCGGGCGCCGCAGATCGCGATCTCTTCGCCGCCGGCCGACAGCTTGACCGCGGCGTGGCGCGGTCCCTGCTCGGTCTGCTCGTCGGCCCAGAACAGCAGGTAGCCGCCGGCGGGGATCGTCTGCCCGGCCGGGATCTCCCACTTGTCCGGGTTGCCGAAATCGTCGGTCAGGTACATGCCGCCGAGGTCGATGGCCGCGGCGCCGGGGTTGTGGATCTCGATCCAGTCCTCGTGCTCGCCCATCTCGTCGACCGGGCCGGCGACGTTGCTGGCCACGATCTCGTTGACGACCAGGCGCGGCGGGACGTGGCCGACCGTGTAGGCCTGGTAGTCCGCCGGCGCGGTGTCCGGCCAGGCGTCGGTCTGGCCGACGGCGTCGGTGGCCACGGCGTAGTACTTCACGAGCGTGCCGTTGGCCTGGGCCGGGATCGTCGCGCCGAAGACGCCGTCGGCGGCGGCGCCGTCGCCGTGCAGGCCGTCGTCCGCCATCGCCGTCGCGGCGTAGGCGGCGCCTGTGCTCACCCAGAGCGCCACGCCGGCGAGGGCCTCGGCGTCCAGGGCGGTGACGGTGACGGTGACCGCGTCCGCGGCGGTGGGCAGGTCGACGTCGCGCTGCCCGTCGCGGCAGATGGGCGCGGCGTTGGCCGCGTAGGTGCTGTTCAGCACGCCGGGGGTGCCGCCGACGGTTGCGCTGGGGTCCCAGCTCGACGGCAGGGTGTTGTCCAGGAAGGGGTTGACCAGCTCGAGCGAGGGGCCCGTCCCGTCGGCGGAGGTGGGCCAGTCGCCGCGGTCCTGGTAGGTGACGGTGTCCACCAGCTGGTCGTCGTCGTCGAAGAGGTTGACCGTGTCGCTGGTGTTGCCGAGGCCGAAGCCCGCGCCGGCCGGGTCGAAGCCCAGCGCGTTGAGGTTGCTCACGCCCGGGAACTGCGCGGCGAAGAGCGTCACGTCGGCGGCGATCACCAGGTACTGGCCGACGCCCAGCGTGCCCGTGAGGTAGCACTTCGGGTGGCCGAGGTCGGAATCGAGCAGGTACCAGTCGCCGAGGTTGACGGCCGCCGGGCCGGTGTTGGTCAGCTCGATGTACTCGATGTCGGGGTCGTACGAGGAGTTGTACATGATCTCGTTGATGACCATGCCGGCGGCGGCCGGCAGCGCCGCGCCGAGCGCCAGGAACAGGGCGAGCAGACCGGGCAGAACGAGCCGCGAACCTCGAGTCATCGGGTGACCGCCTTGGCTGGATGTGGGAAATGACAGGCAACGCGCCGGCGTGGTTAGACCGCGCTGCGCCGAGGGACGGCCAGCCGCAAGGCTGCCGCGTCTGGATATGGACCGGTTGGTCATGGGACGGCCGAATCGCTCTCTGCGGTCTCGAAGACGGATCATACCCCGGGCGGGGTGCTGTGTAAAGCTCAAATCCGTCCCCGGGGCATCAAATTCCCGTTTCGTACCGGAAGGTCCTCTCCAGCAGCAACTCACGGTTCCAGTACACCTTGACCGCGTAGTCGCCGGGCTCGCGCTTGCGGTCGGGCGCCACGTTCAGGCGGGAGGCGACGGTCACGTCGGGGGCGGGGCCGACGACGGCCTCCTCCGGCTCGGCGAAGTGCAGGTTGTTGCCGTCCTTCCACACGATCTGGGTGCGCCAGCGGCCGGAATCGGCGGGCGCCACGGCCACCTCGGCGTACTTGCGGAAGAGCTCCTCGCCGCCGGGCTTCAGCCAGACGACGTGGACCTGGTGGACGCCGGGCGGGAGGTTGCGCAGGTCGGCGAAGGCGTGGATGTTGCGGTCGCGCTCCTCGTCGCTGGCGGCGAAGCGGTCGCCGACGTCGAGGCGCTTGCCGCTCTTGGTCCCGATCCGCCGGCAGAAGACGAGCTCGCCCTGGAAGGCGCCGTCGGCCAGCGCGGCGCCGGTGTCCGCGGCGGCGGCCGCCGCGCGGACGGCGCGCACCTCGTCCTGGGAGCAACCGGCGAGCAGGGCCAGGGCCGCCAGCGCGGCCGCGATCAGCAACCTCATCTGCACTCCTTTGCCGGCTGGCGAGCAGCCCGGACGGGGGTCCCGCGCCGGCGCGCTTCGCGAGGGCGCGGCGGAAGGCCGAAGGTGGCCATCCGCCGCGCCTCATGTCAAGCGGACATCTCCGCGTCGAGCCGACGAACGGCCGCTCCTACTTCAGGAGCATCATCTTGCGGGCCACGGTCGTGCCGTCCGCCGTCAGACGGTAGACGTACAGGCCCGAGGGCGCGCGCTCGCCCGCGTCGTCCTCGCCGTGCCAGACCGCCGTGTGCTCGCCGCCCGCCAGCTCGCCCGTCACCAGCGTGCGCACGACGCGGCCGGCCAGGTCGTAGACCTTCAGGCTGACGTCGGACGTGCGCGGCACCGTGAAGCGGATCTCGGTCGACGGGTTGAACGGGTTGGGCCGGTTCTGGGCCAGGGCGAGCCGCGACGGCAGGTCGTCGTCGCCGGTGCCGGTCGGGAAGTCCAGCACGAAGGTGCCGTTCATCGCGTCCTGGCCGCTGTTGAGCGTGGTGTCGAAGCACACGACCTTGACCAGGGCCGTGTCGCTGAAGGGCACGGACTCCCAGTTCGGCGACAGCGGCGAGGTCAGCGCGCCCGCTCCCAGCACGTACGGCCAGGTGGCGCCGCCGTCGGTGGAGTAGAGCACCACGGTCGCGTAGAGGCCGGTTTCGTCGTAGGGCGTCCAGGTCACCGCGAAGGGCTGCCCGTCGTTGTGGACCGAGCCCGGCGCGGGGCCGGTGACCGTGACCGTCGGGGCCAGCTGGTCGACGACGCCCTGGTGGCCGTTCAGGGTGAAGTCGTCGACGCCCGCTTCGATCACCGAACCGCTGCCGAGGTCCGAGGCGATGAAGCGGAAGCGCACGTTCGCGGTCATGTCGATCAGGCCGGCCAGCGGCACCGAGACCTCCAGCCAGGTGCGGTCGCTGGTCATGGTGTTCTCGAGGTCCACCCAGTTGGTGCCGTCGTCGGTCACCTGCGTGATCCAGGTGTCCGAGTTGGGGTTCAGGCCGGTCTCGTTGGTGTACCAGCGGAAGTAGGTGACCGTCACGTCGTTGTAGCCGGTCAGGTTGTAGACGGGGCTCAGCAGCGTGGTGGTGCCGCCGTCCACGTCGGCGCCGCCCTGGGCGCCGCCCACGGCGTCCTGGCCGGTGATCCAGCACATCGTGCCCGAGGGGGTGTGGTCGTCCTCGGGCGTGACGGGCGAGTCGTTGATGTAGATGCCGTTGGGGTCGACCAGCGTCCAGATGCCGGCGGTGGCGTTGTCGCCGGCCATGCCCGCGGTCCAGCTGCCGGCGGATTCCATGTCCGAGCCGGCGATCAGGGTGTTCTCGACCCAGAAGCTGGTGGCGGCGGCGGGGGCGCCCGCCGGCTCGAGGGTGCCGAGGCCGATCCCGTCCAGGGCCGAGAACCAGTAGCGGACGCGGCTGCCGAGGGGCTGGCCGGGGATCTCGCCGCGGTAGCGGCCCGTTGCGGCATCGACCAGGGTCAGGTCCAGCTGCTGGAGGCCGCCGCCGGCGCTGGTCAGGTACCAGCCGAGGATCTCCTCCAGGCCGCTGTAGTCGTAGACCTCGGTCTCGACGACGTAGGGGCCGGCGGTGTCGGTGGTGCCGGTCAGGACCGTCGTGTTCGCGAAGACGGGGCCGGCCACGTCGGTCAGCGAGAAGTCGACCGTGGTGATCTGATCCTCGAGGATGACGACGTTGCGGGTCGTGTCCGGCGCGAAGCTCGGGTGCGAGGCCACGATGTCGTAGGTGCCCACGGGCACCGAGCCCAGGTAGGCGCCGAGGGTCGAGGAGGTGAAGGCGCGGCCGTTGTCCAGGACCGTGATCTGGACGTCCTTGGCCGGGGTGTCGCCCGCCGAGGCGTTGGTGACCGTGCCCTGCAGCATGCCCGAGGGCAGCACCGCGAGGGCCTCGTAGCGGATCGCCCGGCCGGCGGTCAGGCTCGCCGCGGCGGCGGGGTAGGCGTTCCAGTAGGTGTAGAGCAGGCCGCCGGTGTGGTCGAGGTCCTGCAGGCCGGCCGTGGCGTAGCCGTTGGTGCCGTCGACCTGCGACACGGCGTTGTACTGGACCTCGATGATCCCGTCGCCGGTGTCGGTGTCGTGGTGGGCCGGGTCGTAGAGGATGACCTCGAAGGTCTCGTTGCCGCCGCCGCTGTCGTTGCGCAGGCGGCTCCACTCGATGACCAGGCGGTGGTTGGCGGTGTCGTGCCACCAGAACACGCCGCCGACGCCCGACTCCACGTACAGGTTGTCCCAGAAGGCGCAGATCATCGCGTCCGGCGAGCCGGGGCAGGGCAGCGTCCAGTTGCGGTAGTTGCGCAGGGACGTCGCGCCCATCGCGAGCCACCCGTTCGAGCAGACGGAGATCTTGTCGAACTCCTCGCCGTAGTAGGTGAACGCGAAGGGCAGGGTCAGGATCTCGGTGTCGTCCTGCTCCCAGCCGTAATCCGTCAGGGGAATCGCCGTGCCCGAGCCGCCCAGGGTCGGGTCGATCTCGATCCAGTCGTAGGTCGGGTGGTAGGGATAGGCGGTGTCGGTGTTGTCGAAGGCGTAGTAGCCGTGGGCGTCGGGGCCCAGCGGCTGGTTGGCGGTCGCGGTGCCGACCGGCGCCGTGAACTCGATGGTGTCGCGGGCGCCGGTCGCCGTCAGCAGTGCGATCTGGAACGTGGCCAGGTGGCCGCGGAAGCAGTCCGCGGTCACCGACACGGCGAACGTGTTGCCGGCGTTGGAGCCCGTGGCGTTGACGGCCAGCGGGCCGTAGGCCCCCTGGTCGTCCGTGACGTCCACCCAGGGGCTGCTCGACAGCAGGGTGGCCGCGGCGGCGGTGACGCCGACGTTGCCGGTGTTGCGCAGCGTGACGGTCATGGTGCCGGTCTCGCCCGGGTCCAGGCTGCCGCCGGGGCCGCCGAACACGTGGCTGAGGTAGGCGAAGCCGCCGGCGTTGACCGTGAGCTCCAGCAGGGAGGTCCAGCTCCCCGCCGCGCTGTTGATCGCGAGGTCGAACTGGCACTTGTGCGCGGCGGGCGCGCCGGGGGCCAGCAGGACGGTGAACGGCGCGTCGGCGGCGGCGTTCCCGCCGGCCGCGATCGTGCCGAAGGAGGCGGCGCCGGACACGACGCTCGCCCAGGGGTCGTCGGACGTCAGGACGGCCGTGACGCCGGTCGCCGCGGAGGCGCCGAAGTTGTGCAGCACGGCGGCCAGGTCCACGGTCTCGCCGGGGCCGGCCAGGCCGTCGCCGTTGCCGGCGCCGTCGTCGACGGTGAACGAGGCCAGGGCGACCTGCGAGGCGACGGCGCCGACCGTGATGGTGCCCTTGGTAGGGCAGGCGGTTGTGCTGGGTGACGGTGACCAGCAGGTTGCCGGCGGTGAGGCCGGAGACCGGCAGGTTGGCGGTGCCGCCGGGGCCGGTCAGGCCGCTGACGCGCACCTCGGTCCCCTTGTACAGCGACACGCGCGCGCCCTCGACCGGCAGGCCCGTGACGCCGTCGTTCACGGCGACGCGGACGGAGCCGGCGCCCGTCGCCATCGCCGCGTCGTGCGCGACGGTGAACGTGGTGGGCAGGCCGGTCCAGATCTCGGTCGCGGGGTCGCCCATCAGGCTGTTCCAGACCATCCAGATCTCGACGTGGTCGGCTTCGGCGTCGTTGTAGCTGTTGTACATGGCCAGCTTGCCGGTGTTCAGGGCCGGGCCCACGCGGAAGTCGCCCGAGTTCAGCACGCCGTCGATGACGCCCGCGAACATGCAGTTGTTGTAGCGGGTGTGGGTGCCGGTGGTCGCGGTGCCGACGCTGGCCACGGCGCCGCCGTTGGGGGCGCGGAAGACGGCCTCGGAGCGGCAGGTCGTGTCGTTCACGAAGGAGCCGGTGTCGCAGGTCATGATCACGGCGAAGGCCAGCTCGCCCGCGTTGGTGAGGTTCTGCAGGTTGGTGGACTGCATGCCGCTCATGCCGTACCAGCCGCGGTAGGTGAACAGCGTGCCGCCCTTGTTGTAGTTCGTGGTCATCAGCGACACGTAGTTGCCGCTGTAGACCGAGTCGATCTGGGTGTAGTTCAGCCCCAGCAGCTGGTCGCGCACCCACTGGTTGACGAAGATCGTCGTGATGCCCGAGGAGGAGGGGTCGCCCACCAGCGACCCGCGGGTGAACCAGCCCGGATCGGGGGTCAGCGGGGGCGAGTTCTCGTAGTTGACGATCTTGTTCACGACCGTGGTGAGCTCGGTCGTCGAGGTCACCGACAGGCGGCCCAGGTTGATGTCGGGCAGCAGGTCGGTGCCGTCGAGCATCGTGTAGTAGTGGTCGCCGCCGCCGCCGTACCCGCTGAGGCCCTCGGTCCAGGAGGGCAGCATCACGGTCCCGTTGGCGTCGCCCACCAGGGTCACGAACTCCAGCTGCGGCTTCAACGAGTTGTAGGCGCTGGTCAGGTAGGTCTTGATCGCGGTGTTGGTGGTGCCGGTCTCGGCCGTGGTCGCCAGCACGACGCTGTAGCCCTGGCGGCGGCGCCAGTCCAGCAGCGGCGCGAGGTTCGCGATCACCGTGGCGTTGTTCGGGCAGATCACCAGGTAGCTGCCCATCTCGGTGACGGCGCTCTTGTCGGCGCCGCCGTAGTTCAGGACCGTGGAGCGGAAGTACTCGTCGTAGGCGGCGGTGTCGGCCCGGTGCGCGGCCTTGCCGGCGCCGCCGGTGATCGTCACCTCGACGGTCAGGCGCGACGCGGCCGTGACGCGGCCGGTCGCCGGGTCGTAGCCGAGGGGGGAGATGACGACCGGCGCCACGGTCAGGCCGTGCATGACGCCGGCCTTGCCGACCTGGACGGTCGGGGCGGCGGCGCCGCCGCGCGCGGCGTAGGCGTCCTTGTCGAACACGAACGGTTCGCCCTCGCGGCCCTGGACCGGCAGCAGCCGGTAGCCGTCGAGGTCGACCGTCTCGCTGGCGACGATCCGCGCCTTGGCCGTCGCGCCCGCCGGCAGCGCGATGAGCCGGCTGAAGACCGGCAGCCCGGGCGCGCCCTCGGCGCCGCGCTGGGCGGCATCGGGGAACGACAGCACCTGCCAGGCGTCGCCGCCGGCGGCGACGTCTTCGACCGTCAGGCGCGGCAGGGTCAGCTCGAGGGTCAGGACGCCGCCCGCGTCCCGGAGCAGGGCGAGGTCCGGCTGCGCGCCGGCGGCGGGGTCCAGGACGACCTCGCGGGCGGCGGGCGCGGCGAGGGCGGTCGCGGCGATCAGCAGCAGCGACAGGGTGACACCTGTGGACAAGCGCATGAAAAGCCTCCAGGGCGCGTTGGACCGGGATGGTTGCGGGAGCCATCGCTGGGGATGTCGGGAACGCCGGGACGGGACCGGCTGCATATCATGATACCACAAGCCTCCTCACCGGAGCTAATGGAATGTTAGGGCCGGGGACTCCGGGTGGCGTTCGCCCGGGGCGTATGTTATGATCCCCCCGGTCCCGTCCACCCCGCCTGCACCCGCATCACCGGTCCATCCCGGGAGGACTCCCATGCCCAGGTTCCTGCGCATTTTAGCCGGGCTCGCCGTGCTGGCCGCCGCCGCCGCCGCCCCGGCCGCCGTCATCCACGTGCCCGGCGATTTCGCCCAGATCCACGCCGCGGTCCAGGCGGCCGCCGCGGGGGACGTCGTCGAGGTCGCCGCCGGCACCTACGGCGACTGCACCCACCCGACCGAGGGCCCCGGCTCGACCCCGGCCTGCGTCATCATGAAGTCCGGGGTCACCCTGCGGGGCGCGGGCACGGCCGCGACGATCATCGACGCGCAGCTGCTCGGCCGCGGCATCTTCGTCGAGAACGTCGTCAACTGCCGCATCGAGAACCTCCAGGTCCGCCGCGCCTACGCCGCGGCCTACGGCGCCGGCATCCTGCTGCGGCAGGTCGGCCCGGACGTGCGCGTGACCGACGTCCTGGTGACCGAGTGCACCGACGGCGGCGTGATCTGCTACAACCAGGCCAGCCCGGTCCTGACCCGGGTCGACTGCGTGGCGAACACCGCCAAGCAGGGCGGCGGCCTCGCCATCGAGGAGCAGAGCAGCCCCCGCGTCGACGACTGCGACATCCTGGACAACCACGCCCCCAGCGGCGCCGGCGTGTTCATCCGCAACGGCAGCGACCCGCACCTGACCGACTGCACCGTGAGCGGCAACGCGATCAACGCGGCCTACGGGCAGGGCGCCGGCATCTTCGTCGCCGCCAGCTCCCCCCTGATCGAGCGCTGCACGATCAGCGGGAACACCACCCTGGGCAACGGCGGCGGCATCGCCTACCAGCTCGGGTCCGCGGGCGTCCTGCGGGCCTGCGCGATCACGGGCAACGTCGCGGCGCAGAGCTTCGTCTCGGGCGCCGGCGTCGCGGTCGACTCGGCCGAGCCGCTGATCGAGGGCTGCCTGATCGCCGGCAACGTCTGCTCCGGCTCGTTCAGCGACGCCGCGGGCGTGCACGCCCTGTTCAGCCCGTCCCCGACCCTGCGCAACTGCACGATCGCCGGCAACCAGACCAGCGCCGGCGGCCTGGCCGGCGGCGTGATGGCCCAGTGGGGCAGCGCCCCGACGATCGACCGCTGCATCATCGCCGCTTCGCCCGTCGGCGCGGGCCTCTACTGCGACGGCGGCAACCCGACGGTCTCCTGCACCGACATCCACGGCAACGCCGGCGGGAACGCCCTCTGCGGCGTCGACGGCGGCGGCAACTTCTCGCTCGACCCGCTCTTCTGCGCGCCGGGCGACTACCACCTGCAGCCCGGCAGCCCCTGCCTGACCGGCTGCGGCGGGGAGCTGGTGGGCGCCCCCCTGGGCCGCTGCGGGGCCACCGCGGTCGGCGAGACGACCGCGCGCTCGCGGCTGCTGGGCAACCACCCGAATCCGTTCAACCCCAGCACCACCATCGTTTTCGCGCTTGACGCGCCCGGCGCCGCCCTCGTACGTATCACCGACGTCTCCGGCAGGACGGTGGCGACTCTCACCCTGGGCGATCTCCCCGCCGGTCGCCACGAGGCGGTCTGGGACGGACGCGACGATGCGGGCCGGCCCGCGCCGAGCGGCGTCTACATGTACGAACTCCAGGCTCTTGGCCTGCAGCACACGAGGCGGATGATCCTGATCAAATGAAACGGGCAGCGCTCACGCTCGCTCTCGGAACCGGTCTGCTGGCGGCGGTCCTCGGGACCGCCGCGGCGGCCGACCAGCGGGCGCAAGATCCCTACGAGATGCAATCTCCCTTCGCGATCCAGGTCGCCGGTGACCGCACCCTGGTGACCCGGCTCCCCGCCGCCGCCGACGCGTCCGCCGCGCCGGCCCTGCTGATCCCCCTGCCCCCGGACGCCACGACGTGGTCGGTGAACCTGACCGCGGGCGGCGGCAGCGTGTCGGGCGACGCCCGGCTGCCCCGGCTGCGCGGCTTGCCGGTGGCCGTGGTGAACACCGCCGGCCTGGACGACGGCGCCCGGTTCGAGGTCGTGCACGACGGCGACTGGGCCTCGGCGCGCGACGACCGGCTGCGGTCGTCCGCCTTCGACGCGGCGCTGGGCGCGGGCGGGGGCCTGCCGGCGGACGCCGCCGGGAAGTCCCTCGCGCCGTCGCGCGGCACCTACGTCGTGATCACGACCCCCGCCTATGCCGCCGCCGCCGCGCCCCTGCTGGACTGGAAGCGCGCCAAGGGCCTGGAGGTCCGCCTGGCGACCACCGAGGAGACCGGCGCCACCAACGTCGCGGTGCGCGACTGGCTGCGCGCGGCGTACGCGTCCTGGGACGCGCCGCCCGAGTACGTGCTCATCCTGGGCGACGTCGGCGACGTGCCCGCCTGGAGCATCAGCCAGAACGTGACCGACCTGCCCTACGCCCTGATGGACGAGGGCGACTGGCTGCCCGACCTGATGCTCGGCCGCATGCCCGTCTCGTCGCTCACCGAGGCGCAGACGGTGGTCAACAAGAGCGTGGCCTACGAGCGCGACCCCTACCGCACGGACGAGGGCTGGCTGACGCGCCAGCTCATGGTCGCCGGCAACTACGGCTCCGACACCCCGGTCAGCACCGTGGCCTGGTGCGGCCGGCAGCTGATGTCCCTGGGCTTCCAGGCCGCCACGCACGTCTCGTTCCCGCCGCTGTTCAACGGCGTGTTCCCGATCACGCAGGCGCTGCAGGCCGGCGCGTCGATGGTGGTCTACCGCGGCTGGGCCTACGGCACGGCCGGCTGGGAGCCGCCGCACTTCACGGTCACCGAGATCCCCAACGTGAACAACGGGGCGATGACCCCGGTCGTGATGAGCTTCGTCTGCCTGAACGGGGACTTCGCCGCCGACGCGCCCTGCTTCGGCGAGGTGTTCCTGCGCCAGGGCACGCCCGAGACGCGCAAGGGCGCGGTCGCCTTCATCGGCAACGGCGAGCACTGGTCCCACACGCGCTACAACGACGCGATGGCCATCTCGTTCTTCGAGCGCATCACCGATCCCGCGGTCACCGACCTCGGCTCGCTGATGCTCGCCGGCAAGCTGCGCTTCCTGGCCTTCTTCCCCCACGAGCTGGAGTTCGAGGCCACCGGCGAGGAGTCCGTCGAGTTCTACTTCCACATCTACAACCTGCTCGGCGACCCCGAGCTGAACTTCTGGAAGGGCCCCGTCTCCGAGCCCGTGGTCGTGCACGACGCCGCCTGCCCGCCCGGGTCGGGCCGCTTCGACGTGACCGTCGCGGAGCAGGACGGGACGACCCCCCTGGCCGGCGCGCGCGTGGGCCTGACGCAGTCCGGCGAGCTGGTCGGCGCCGGCTGGACCGGGGCCGACGGCGTGGCCCGGCTGACCCTGGCCGCCCTGGCCGAGGGCGCGCCGCTGACGGTCACGGTCACCGCCCCGAACCGCTTCGCGGTGCAGCACGAGGTCGCGGTCGCGCAGCCCGCCGCCCGCCTGGCGTTGACGGGCCTGACCTGGGAGAACCCCGTCGGCTCCGGCAACGGCGACGGCGTGATCAACGCCGCCGAGGTCCTGCACGTCTACCCGGTGGTGACCAACACCGGGACGGCGACCGCGACGGGCGTCACGCTCTCGCTGACCGTCGACGGCCCCGCCGGCGTCGAGCACGGGACCTTCGCCCTGCCGGACCTGGCCGGCGGCGCCGTGCACGCCTGCGCGGGCGAGGAGTACTTCCGCGTCGGCCTGCTGACCACGGCAGACGACGGCGCGCTGCTGAACCTGTTCCTGGACGCGGCCCACGACGGCGCGGTCGACCGCGACGGGCGCACGCTCGTGGTGGGCGGGCCGGCGCTGCGGCTCGAGAGCCTGCTCGTCGGCGGCGACGGGGTCCTGCGCCAGGGCCTGGAGAACGCCCTGACCGTGGTCCTGCGCAACGAGGGGAGCCTCCCGTTCCCCGGCGGCCAGGCGCGCCTGAACCTGCTGGGAGCGGGGATCGGCGCCGTCGGCGTCCAGTACGCGGACGTGCCGGCCATCGCCGCGGGCGCGACCGTGTCCCTGCCGACGGCGGTGACGCTGGTCGTGGACGCGACGGTGCCGACCGGCCGGGCCGCGGCGCTCGAGCTCGTCGTCTCCGACGCGGCGCCGGCCGACTACCAGGCCGTGCTGCCCGCGACGCTGCTGGTCGGCGAGATCGACGCCGGCGCCCCGAGCGGCCCCGACGCGCACGGCTACTGGGCGCTGGACAGCGCCGACGCCGTCGACTACCCGGACCTCGCCCCCGCCTACCGCTGGACGCACCTGGACCCCGCCCTGGGCGGGGCGGGCGTGCCGGTGGTCTTCGCCGTGGACAACGAGGTGAAGCTGGTCGACCTGCCCTTCGCCTTCACCTACTACGGCCAGGTCTTCGACGGGCAGATCCGCGTCAGCGAGAACGGCTGGATCAGCTTCGACACCGACGACGAGCTGGAGTTCTACAACTGGCCGCTGCCCAGCAGCCACGGCAACCACTCGATGGTGGCGCCGTTCTGGGACAACTTCGACCCCACGCTCGCGGGCACCGGCGGCGTCTTCACGCGCCACGACGCGGTCGCGGGCACGTTCACGATCGAGTGGAGCCGCCTGCGGCACTACCAGCCCGAGATCGACGACGTGCAGACCTTCCAGCTGGTGCTGCGCGACCCGGCGCTGCACCCCGCGCCGGGCGGCGACGGCGAGATGCTCTTCCTCTACCGCCAGGTCCTCAACCGCGACACGCTGCGCCAGTACGCGACCGTCGGCTGGGAGAGCCCGGCCGAGACCGACGGCGTGCAGCTGAGCTACTCCGACGTCTACGCCCCCGGCGCCGCCCCGATCGGCCCCGGGCTGGCGGTCCTGGTGACGACCCGGACTCCCGTCCACGAGCCCTACGTCGCCGAGCTCGCGGCCGAGAGGTCGGCGGGCGCGGTGACGCTGGCCTGGCGCCCCGCCGACGACCGGCCCGTCGCGGGCTGGCTCGTGGTGCGCGACGGCGCCGACGGCGAGGTCGCCCTGACGCCGGCGCCGCTGCCGGCGACGGCCCGCGGCTTCGTCGACGCCTCCGCGCCCGCGGCGGACGCGACCTACCGCCTGGTCGCCCTGCACGCCTACGGGCACCGGTCGGCGGCGGCGACCGCGACGGCGGCCGCCACCGGGAGCTTCGCCGGCGGCGGCCTGTTCCTGTCGCCCGGCCAGCCCAACCCCGCGCGCGGCGGCGCGACCATGGCCTTCGGCCTGCCGCGCGCCGGCACGGCGACGCTGCGCGTCTTCGACCTCGCGGGCCGGCTCGTGCGCACGCTGGTCGCCGGCGACCGGCCGGCCGGCCCGGGCGCGGCGGCCTGGGACGGGCGCGACGAGGGCGGGCGCGACGCGCCCGCCGGCGTCTACTTCTGCCGGCTCGAGAGCGCGGCCGGTTCGGTGACCCGCAAACTCGTGCTCGTCAGGTAGGTGGGGGCGTGCGGTTCATCGTCCTGCTGCTCGCGGCGGTCACGCTGCTGGGCGTCTGGGAGACGGCGCGGCACCGCCTGACGCGCCGGCGCATCCCGCTGCGCGTGCACGTCAACGGCAGCCGCGGCAAGTCGTCGGTGACCCGCCTCATCGCGGCGGGCCTGCAGGCGGGCGGGATCCGCACCTGCGCCAAGACGACCGGCTCGGCGGCGCGCTTCCTGCACGCCGACGGCACCGAGACGCCGGTGGTGCGGCACGGCTCGCCCAACATCCGCGAGCAGCTGGGCGTCTTCCGGCAGGCCGCGGCCGAGGGCGCGCAGGCGCTGGTGCTGGAGTGCATGGCCGTGCGGCCGGACCTGCAGCGGACCTGCGAGCGCGACATCGTCAACAGCACGCTCGGGGTGATCACCAACGTGCGCTCCGACCACCTCGAGGTGCAGGGGCCCCGTCTGGAGGACGTGGCGCGCAGCCTGTCGCAGACCGTGCCGGCGCGCGCGACGCTGTTCACGGCCGAGGACGTGTTCGCGGGCGACCTGGCCGAGGCGGCCCGGCGCCGCGGCAGCGCCTGCCGGGTGGCCGACCCCGCGACGGTCACGCCGGCGGACCTGGCCCCCTTCCGCTACGTGGAGTTCGCGGAGAACGTGGCCCTGGCCCTGGACGTGTGCGTGGCCGCCGGCGTCGACCGCCGCCGCGCGCTGGAGGGCATGTGGGGGGTGCGGCCCGACGTGGGCGCGCTGGAGCGCCTGCGCGTCGCGGACCCCGCCGGCGAGCTCGTGTTCGCCAACGCGTTCGCGGCCAACGACCCGGAGTCGACGGCGCGCATCTGGCGCACGCTGGGGCTCGACGCCCCCGGGTCGCGGTCGGTGGTCCTGTTCAACAACCGGGCCGACCGCATGCGCCGGGCGCGCGACCTGGCGCCGCTGCTGGGGACCAGCATGAAGGCCGACCACTACGTCCTGATCGGGCAGGGGACGTCGCAGCTGGCCGACATGATGCGCGCGGTCCCCCGCGAGCGCATCGTCGACCTGGGCGGCTGCGGCGCCGCGGAGATCTGGACGCGCACGGCCGCCCTCTGCGGTCCCGGCGCGACGGTGGTCGGCGTCGGCAACATCGGGGGCATCGGCATGGAGCTGCTGGCGCTGCTGCGCGAACGGGAGGTGCGCCCGTGATCTACCAGGCGATCGGCCTGGGGCTGGTGATCAGCCTCGTCTTCTCGGAGATCATGGGCCTCGCGGCCGGCGGGCTCATCGTCCCCGGCTACATCGCCGTCTACCTCGACCAGCCGCTGCGCATCGCGGGCACGGTCGTCGCCGCGCTCTGCACCTACGGCACCGTGCGCCTGGTCGGCCGCGTGGTGCTGCTCTACGGGCGCCGCACGCTGGTCTTCTGCGTGCTGGCCGGGTTCGTGTTCGGCTTCCTGACGCGCTACGTGCTGGTGTTCAACGCCGCGCTGGGCACGGGCGTCGACGCCTCGCTCTTCCAGTCCGTGGGGTACATCATCCCCGGGCTGATCGCCTACTGGATGCACCGGCAGGGGATCGTCGAGACCCTGAGCTCCATGCTCATGGCGGCGTTCCTGGTCCGCCTGGTGCTGGTCCTGGCTCACGGAGGCATGCTCATTGATGTCGCGATCGGGTAGGAAAAGGCCGCTGATCCTGTTCGGGTTGGCGGTGCTGGCGGTGGTGCTGCAGGGGGCGCTCGAGCTGACGCGCCGCCCCGTGCGCCAGCGCGACTACGCCGAGAAGCTGGCCGCGGCCCAGAAGGCCGACGAGGCGTTCACGACGCTGCGCCGCCACCTGCGGATGGAGGGCGCGGAGATCGACAAGCTCAACGACCCCGCCGGCACCGGCCTGGTGGGGCCGGAGTTCAGCCTCATCACCAACGCCCGCGGCGACCTCGAGGCCAAGCTCTCCAGCCTGAACCCCAACTGGGCGGCGGTGGTGGTGGAGCTGTTCCACCGCGCCGGCCTGCGGCCCGGCGACCCGGTGGCGGTGGCGCTGACCGGCTCGTTCCCCGGCCTGAACGTGGCCGTGTACGCCGCGATCGAGACCATGGAGCTGGCGCCGGTGGTGATCACCTCGGTCGGCGCCTCGATGTGGGGCGCCAACGACCCCGCGTTCACCTGGCTGGACATGGAGCGGATCCTGCGCGAGGAGCGCGTCCTGCACGTGCGCACCGCGGCCGCCACCCTCGGCGGCGGCGACGACATGGGGCAGGGCCTCAGCCCCGAGGGCCGGCGCCTGCTCGAGGCGGCGCTCGAGCGCAACGGCGTGCCGCTGCTCGGTTCGCAGAACATCGAGGAGGCCATCGCCAAGCGCATGTCCTTCTTCGACGAGGCCCTGCGCGGCCGCGTCCCGAAGTGCTTCGTGAACGTGGGCGGCGGCGTGGCCAGCCTCGGCAGCAGCCAGAACCGCATCCTGATCCCGCGCGGCTTCGCCGAGACGCTGGAGGCGAAGAACTGGCCGCGCAAGGGCACGCTCACGCTGATGTCCGACCGGGGCGTGCCGGTCATCCACCTGCTCGAGGTCGCCTCGCTGGCCCGCGAGTACGGGCTGCCCGTGGCGCCCGACTACCTGCCGGAGCCGGGCGAGGGCGAGATCTTCGTGCGGGACGGCTACCGGCTCGAGCTGGTGGCGATCTTCCTGGTGTTGTACGGCGCCCTCTGCGCCGTGGTGCTGGCGCCCGAAGTGCGGCGCAACCTGCTGGGAGCGGTCCGCTTCCGGCGGCGAGCGGGAGGTGCGGCGTGACGATCCATCACCGGCGCGGGGCGGCGGCCGCCGCCTGCATCGCGCTGATTTCGCTGGCGGCCGCGGGCGCGCCGGCCGAGGTGCGCTGGCGCGCGGTCGCGCCCCAGGGCGCCCGCGAGCAGGTCTGCCTGCGCATCGACGGCGTCGAGGCGACCTACGACAAGCTGCGCGCCGAGGCGCCGACCTCGTACCGCGTGCGCGGGCCGCGCCGCGTCAAGGTGCTGTCGCGCTACGTGTTCGCGCCCGGCGAGACCGGGCCGGTCGCCGGCACGCTCCGCTTCGCGATCGACGGGCAGGCGGCCCTCGCCGACGCGCAGAGCCTGAAGCCGCGCACCGGCGCGGCGTCCTGCGCCGGCGCGCCGGCCAGCCCCCTGCACCACACCTACCTGACGATCCCCGAGGGCTGGCACGAGGTGACGGTCACCCCGGCGTCCGCCGGCGCCGGCTTCACCGCGCTGCGCCTCTTCCGCGAGACGAGCCGGGTCAGCGAGGAGTACGTCAGCCTGTCGCCCGAACGCTACGCCGGCGTCGCGACCCTGCAGTACGACAGCGGCGTGCGCTCCCTGCTCTACCGCTTCGACGCGGACCGGCCGCTGTCCTTCGAGGTCGCCGGCCCCACGACGGCCGTGGTCTGGACCCGCCTCGACTTCGACCACCGGATGAGCGGCCGCCAGTCCTACGCCCTGGAGGTGCGCCTCGACGGCGAGGTGAGCCGCATCCACCACTACGACGCGGACAAGCTGGACGCCGCGTCCTACATCGAGCGGCCGGACGTGATGCCCGGGGAGCGCAAGTCCCTGCGCGTGCAGATCCCGCGCGGCCGCCACCGCGTCGAGATCCGCTGCCTGCGGCCCGAGGTCTGCGGCGTGGCGGCCGTCGTCCGCATCCCGGCGGCGGACCTGCGATGAGGCGTCGCCGGGGCAGCGTCCTGGCGTGCGGGGCCCTCGCGGCCCTGCTGGCCGCGTGCGTCGCCGAGGCGGCGTCGCCGGCCGGCAAGGCGTCCGCCTGGAAGACGAGCGCGACCTTCGGCCTCGAGACGATCTACGACGACAACTTCCTGCGCTACTCCGACGACTACCTCGACGTGTTCCACGCCGGCACGGACCCCTACAAGTTCAAGATCGAGCGGCAGGACTGCCACATCCTGGCCCCGAGCTTCGAGGTCGAGGCCCGCCGCGACCTGATCGCGCTGGGGGAGACGCGGCTGCGCTTCCGCTGGAAGCGCTGGCAGTACGTGCAGGAGTCGATCAAGACCAACTCCGGGTACTCGTGGTACGTCCGCCAGTTCCTGCCCGGCGGCCGCAGCTGCGAGCTGTCCTACAGCTACGCGCCCGAGCAGTACATCCGGCAGCTGTCGGACGAGCCGCCCTGGGAGGCCCCGAGCCACCCCCTGGTCTGGGACGAGTTCCGCTACACGCGCAACGAGTTCGCCCTGGTCTACCGCGACCGCTTCAGCCGCGACCTGACCTGGAAGCTGGACCTCAGCCGCACGCTGCGCTACTACAACCAGCCGTTCATGGAGAACGACATCTTCTCCTGGGGCGCCCGCGGCACGCTCTACTGGCGGGCCCGCGCCGACTGGCGCGTGACCTTCGACTACGGCTTCGAGCACGGGCCCGCGCGCGGCTACGACGAGGTCGGGGAGACCCTCGCGTCGAGCGACAACTCGGACCCCTCCTACGACATGGACCTCTACCAGGTCGAGGTGGCCTGGTCGCCGAAGTGGGCCCGCCGCGCGTTCACGAGCCTGGCCCTGAGCGGCCAGTACCAGGCCTACTGGTACACCTCGCAGAAGAGCCTCGACGCCGATCCCTACCACGTGGGCCGCAAGGACAACGTCTACGCGCTCGAGCTGACCCTGTCGCGGCCGCTGGCCGGCGGGGTCGACGGCGTCTTCGGCTGCAAGTTCTCCCAGCGCACGGTGGACTCGCCGTGGCAGGGCGACATCGCCGAGGACAAGGACTACGACCAGCGCCGGTACTGGATCGGGCTGACCTACAAACTCTAGCACGGACCCCGACAGGAGCCCCGACGATGCGCATCACCGGTAAGACGATACGGCGGCAGGTACCCGTGGCGGCCGCCTGCGCCCTGGCGGCCCTGCTGGCCGGCTGCGGCGCCGCCGACCTCTACGAGTCGCCCGAGTCCCCGTTCCACGTGATCGGCCGCGTGCCGCTGCCGAGCGCCAACGAGGGGGTCTCCGCCCTGGGCGACTTCGCGTTCGTGGCCGGCGGCGAGGCGGGCATCCACGTGGTCGACATCTCCGCGCCGGGGGCGCCCGTCCTGGTCACGACCCTCAACACCACCAAGTACGCCGGCAACATCGAGGTCGTGCGCACCTTCGCCAACGCGACCCTGGTCGACATGGCGCTGGTGGTGGAGGGCACCGAGGGCATCACCACCTACGACATCACCGATCCCGCCGGCATCGTCTCCTACGAGCAGGGCACGACCGCCGTGGACGGCCAGCGCGTCTTCATCGAGGAGCCCCAGGACCCCGACGACCCCTGCGTCGTCTACCTCGCCGAGAGCTGGAAGGGGCTGCGCATCTTCGAGACCAACCCCGATTTCCCGGGCGTGCTCGAGTACGGCGGCGTCTTCACCGGCACCCAGGGCTACGCCAAGGGCGTGGCGGTGAAGGACGGCTACGCCTACGTCGCGGACGACGAGATGGGCCTCGCGGTGGTCGACGTGCGCGTGCGCATCCTCGGCCAGGTGCGCCAGGTGAGCTGGGCCGACACCCCCGGCAACGCCCTGGACGTCGCCGTCGACGGCGGCTACGCCTTCGTGGCCGACGGCGTCGAGGGGCTGGCGGTCTTCCGCATCGACGGCGGCGCGACGCCGGTCAAGGTCGCCCAGCTGGACCTCTCGGCCTACAGCCGCTCGCTGGTCGTGGCGCGCGGCTGGGCGCTGCTCTGCGCCGCCGACGGCGGCGTGCACGTCGTGGACGTCCGCGACCCCGAGCACCCCGTCTACGCCGGCATCGTCGAGACGAGCTACGCCTCGGACCTCTGCGTCACCGCCGACGGGCACGTCCTGGTGGCCGACCGCGCCGACGGCCTGCTGGTGCTGGCCGGGCCGCCGCTGACCGCCGACACCCGGCCGCCCGCGCCCGTCACCACGCTCGCGGCGTCGCCGCTGTCGGCCACCCGCGTCGAGCTCTCCTGGCTGGCCGTGGGCGACGACGGCTTCTACGGCACGGCCGCCTCCTACCTGGTGCGGCGGTCCGCGGCGCCGATCGAGGACGAGGCCGACTGGGAGGCCGCCGCCGCGGTCGACGGGGCGCCGGCCCCGGCGCCGGCCGGCACCCGCCAGACGTTCGCCGCCGCGGGCCTCGCGCCCGGCACCGCCTACCACTTCGCGCTGCGCACGCTGGACGACGCGGGGCACCTCTCGGCCCTCTCGAACGACGCCGCGGCGACGACGATCGAAGGCGCCTTCCTGCGGCAGGGCGGCGTCGCGCCCGCCCTGGGGGACCTGTCCACCGTCTTCGCCTTCCGCGTCACCTACGTCGACGACGGCGACGCCGCGCCCCAGGCGCACGAGGTGACGATCGACGGCGCGGCCCACGCGATGACCCTGGAATCGGGCAGCCCCGCCGGCGGCGCGGTCTACGTCTACCAGACCACGCTGCCCGCCGGCGCCCACGAGCACGCCTTCGCCTTCGTCGACGCGCTCGGCCGCCCGGTGGCCCTCGCCGCGGCCGCCGGCCCCTTCGTGGGCAGCGCGGCCTTCGTCATGGGCAGCCCCGCCGGCGAGGTCGGCCGCTTCACCGACGAGGTCCAGCACGACGTCCTGCTGTCGGCGGCGCCGGTCGCCGGCGTCCGCGAGGTCACCCAGGCCGACTGGAACCTGCGCATGCCCGCGAACCCCTCCACCTTCGTCGGCGACGAGCTGCCGGTCCACAACGTGACCTGGTTCGAGGCCGTCGACTACTGCAACCGCCTGTCCCTGGCCGAGGGGCGCACGCCGGCCTACGCGATCGACGGGCCGCTGGTGACGTGGGACCGCGAGGCCGACGGCTGGCGCCTGCCGACGGAGTCCGAGTGGGAGTACCTCTGCCGCGCCGGCACGACCACGTCGCTGTTCAACGGCGAGCTCGTCGAGCAGGCCTGCGGCGCCGATCCCCTGCTCGGGGCGGCCGGCTGGTACTGCTACAACGCGGCCGCCGGGCCGCAGGCCGTCGGCCTCAAGGCGGCCAACGCCCTGGGCCTGTTCGACGTCCACGGCAACGTGCGCGAGTGGTGCTGGGACTGGTACGGCCACTACCCGGCGGGCCCCGTGTTCGATCCCGCGGGACCGGCCGCTGGCGACCGGCGCGTGGTGCGCGGCGGCAGCTGGCACTACTTCGCCCGCGAGTGCCGGTCCGCGGCGCGCGGCGCCACCTACCCGACCTCGGCGGACGACTTCCTGGGATTCCGCGTGGTCCGCAACGGCGAGTGACGGGAGCGAGCATGGCCGGCAAGCAGCGTTTCGAATTCATCGACCAGTTCCGCGGGCTCATCGGCGTGATGATGGCCCTCGGCCACAGCAACTACTACTTCAACGCGGCCTGGCTGAGCCTCGATCCCCTGGACCCGTTCTTCGACAACTTCGGGCAGTTCGCGCTGCGCTACATGGGCTACCTCTGCGCGCCGGGCTTCCTGATGATGAACGGGGCCATGATGTACAACTCCTACTGGCGCCGCGTCGCGGGCGGGGAGTCGCCGGGGCGCGCCCGCTGGGACTTCATCCAGCGCGGCCTGTTCCTGGTCGCGGTGCAGCTGATCTGGGTCAACGCCAGCTGGGGCGGCTTCGAGCGCCTGCGCCTGGAGCACTTCGGCATCATCGCGACGATCGGCACCTCGATGCTGCTGCTGGCGATCATGGTCCGCTGGCGCTGGCAGTGGCGGCTGGCGGTCGCGGTCGTCGTCAGCCTGGTCCACCCGCTGCTGCTGCGGATCCCCTACGACGCGAAGGCCTGGACCCACGTCCCGATGCAGCTGTTCATCGACTCCGGGGACTTCAACAAGTACCCCGTGCTGCCCTGGTTCGCGCTGGCGACGCTGGGCAGCGTCATGGCCCACTTCTGGTTCGAGGCCTGGCGCGACGGCGCGCAGCGGGCGCGCCGCAGCCTGGCCCTCGGCGCCGCGCTGATCGTGGCGGCCTGGGGCCTGCGCCTGTGGGGCGGCTCCTACGCCAACATCTTCCCGGCCGGGAAGTTCTTCGAGCTGGTCGTTCTTCCTGGAGCAGAAGTACCCGCCCAGCCTGAGCCACCAGGTGTGGTTCGCCGGCGCGGTGATCTTCATGGTGGGCCTGTTCTGCCTGATCGGCCTGCGCACGCGCGTGCTGCGGCCCTTCGCCATCGTCGGACGGGTGCCGCTGTTCTTCTACGCCGTGCACATCCCGCTGCTGGCGATCTTCACGCGGCTGCTGCCGGACCTGTACCGCAAGGGCGCGGTGCTGGAGTCGTTCGTCGGGCTCGCGGGGCTGCTGGCGGTCATGCTGCCGCTGGCCTGGTGGTTCGGCGGGGTGAAGAGGCGGTCGCGCAACTGGTTCGTCAGGATGATCTAGCGGACCAGATGATCTAGGAGCAGGACCGGACCAGCGTCACCCGCGTGCAGGCGGACGCGCCCGCGAGGTCCAGCAGCCTCACCAGGTACACCCCGGCGGCCCCGGCCCTGCCGTCGTCGTCCTTCCCGTCCCAGACCACCTCGCCGCCGGCCGCGGCGGCGTCGGCGCCGGCCAGCCTCCGCACGCGCCTCCCCCTGGCGTCGAACACCTCGAGGGCCCGCAGCCCCGCCGCCGGCGACTCCCAGCGGACGGTCGTGCGCGGGTTGAAGGGGTTGGGGTGGGCCGCGAGCCGCGGCGGCGCTGGCGGCGCGGCGCCGACGTCCACGAACGTGCTGCCCGTGTCGAAGCTCACGTCGTCGAAGAAGAACCCCCGGTAGTTGGTCGACTCGTCGGCCCGGAACAGCAGACGGAACCGGAACGACGACAGGTCGCGGCCGGAGAGGTCGAACACCACCCCGCGCCAGTCGCCCTGCCGGCCGGACCAGCCGGGCGCCCCGCCCAGCGCGGCGACGCTGGCGTAGTCGTAGCCGCCGACGGGTTCGATCACGAGCCACTCCGTGCCCTGCAGGAGCTCCAGACGGGCGCCGTCGTAGCCGGGCTCCGTGTCGCACCAGATGTGGAAGCTCAGGTGGAGCTCCCCGGCGCCGGGGAACGCGTAGGCGGGGGAGGTCAGCGTCGAATACTGGTTGTCGGCGTAGTCCCCGAAGTAGCCCACGCCCCAGCAGCCGGGCATGCTGAAGCAGGAATCGGGTCCGGTGGGCGCGATGCCCCACGTCCAGGCGGTGCTCATCGGCATGAAGCCGCCGGGCGTGGTGAACGTCTCGTCGGCCCGCGGCAGCTCGGCGAACTGGGGGTGCAGGTTGCCCGGCAGGACCTGGGGCGTGATCGGCAATGTGCGGGCGCCGTACCCCGGCTTGCGGTGGAAGAGCAGGTTCCCGGCGCGGCCGGCCGCGACGTCGGGCAGGCTGTAGACGCCGTCGCCGAAGGTGTCCACCGGGGGGAGCGGCGTGCCGAGCAGCTCCACGCGGACCGCGCCGAGCGCCGTGCCGATCTCGTCCTGGACCCGTCCCGACACCGTCACCTGGGGCAGCCTCTGCAGCACCACGTCGTGCACCTGGGCCGCGCCCGGCGACAGGATCGCCGAGAAGCTCTCCGGCGCGTAGTAGTAGTCGTCGAGCAGGAAGGTCGCCGGTCCCGGCTCGGACGTGTAGCTGTAGCGGCCGAGCGAGTCGGAGATCAGGCCGGTCGTGCCGTCCTGGACGGCGATGCCGACGCCGGCGACGGGCAGCTGCGTCTGGGAGTCGATGACGCGCCCGTTCACGTTGCCCACGCCGGTCGTGACGCGTTCCCAGGCGGCCACGAGGTCGGGTCGCGGCCCGACGTGGGCCGGGTCGGGGGCCTGCGGCGTGCCGGTCGCCACCAGGATGTCGCGCAGGTGGCGGGGGTCGAGCGAGTAGCCGTACTGGGCGCGCGTCAGGCCCTGGAGCACCGCGGCGGCGCCCGCCAGGACGGCCGACGCGCTCGAGGTCCCGTTGAAGGACTGCGTGTACCACGCGTTTTCCGGGAAGCCGGAGCCCTGCAGGTCGCCGTAGCCGCAGGACGCCACCTGCTCGCCCCAGGCCTGCAGGTCGACGCGCGCGCCGTGGTTGGTGAACCACTCCGGCTCGAGCGTGGACGGTTCCCCGGCGCCGACCAGGATCGCGCCCGAGTTGCGCCATCCGGGATCGAACAGGCCGGCGTAGACCGGGTCGTCGAGATCCTGCAGGCCGTTGCCGGCGACCGCCACGACGGTGCGGCCGAGGGCCGTCGCGATGCTGACCGCGTCGAAGGTGTCCTGCCAGTACTCCATGGGGATGTAGCCGTAGTCGCCGGCGCCGTTGGCGTTGGGCCCGGCGCCCTGCAGCTCGATCAGGATGATGTCGCCGTAGGCGGTCGCGCCGGTGGCGTTGCTCACGGCGGCGGAGGTGCTCAGGTTATGGATCGAGACGCCGCCGATCAGGCAGGAGGGGGCCACCCCGCGCACGCCGAGGCCGTTGTCGGCGCCGCGGATCACCCCGAGCGTGGCGGTGCCGTGGTTGCGCCATTCCTGGTCCTGGATGGAGCCGCCGGCGACGTGGACGGGGGGCGTCAGGTCCTCGTGGGTCCACTGCCAGGCGCCCTCGACGTCGATGACGCGCACGCCCGCGCCGCGGCCGCCCGGCTGCGCGGCGACGGCCAGCGCGTTGATGCCCGTGGGCGGAGCGCCGAGGTAGCCCTGCAGGCCCGAGAAGTCCGCGGTCGTCGTCAGGGCCGTGCCGGCGGTCGTCACCGCCGAGGCGACGCGCCCGGCCGGCCGCACCTTCGGCTCGAGGTAGGCGGTCGCCACGGCCGGATCGGCGCGCAGGGCGGCGACGATCCGCAGCAGTTCGTCGCGGGTCGCCGGGCGCGGGGATTCCAGCACGGCGTAGGAGTTCAGGTCGGGGAGGTCGCGGCCGCCGCGGGCGCGGGCGGCAGCCCGCTCGGCTGCGAGTTCGCCGGCGTCGCGGGGGAACAGGCGCTTCGCGGCGAACCCGGGGGCCGCCCGCTCCAGCAGGCGCGCCACGCGGTCGGCGGCGTCCGGCGCCGCGGCCTGCGGCCCCGCGTCGGCGAAGGTGACGCCGGAGGCCTCGCTCAGCTTGACCACGATGCGGCCGGTGGGCAGCGCCGTCTGGCCGCCGTCCCCGCCGACGGGGCGCGCCCGGGCCGCGAGGGCCGGGACGGCGAGCACCAGCAGGAAGACGGCGAGGCGGCGGCTCACGTTCGACTCCGGTGGTTGCGGGCACGGTGCCGGGCGGAGCCCTCCGGGCTTGTGGGATCGTCCCGGAAGGTGCTATCACTATACAGATGCGGCGCGGGCCCGCGCAACAGACCACGACCGGAACCCGCAGGGAGGTCGCGACATGACCCGATACGTGCTGGCGGCGACGTTGTTGCTGGCCGCGGCGGCCGCCGTCCCGGCCCCGGCCGCGGTCGCGGAAGAGCCGCTGGCGGCCGCGACGGTTCCGGCGAGCGGCGCCCCGGCCCGGATCGAGCACGAGAAGGGCCCCTACCTGATCGGCCCGCTCACGCGCGAGGCCTGGAGCGCGTTCGCGCCGGAACTGGCGCCGGAGGCCGCGTCCTACCAGCCTTCGCCCGACGTCGTCGAGGCGCTCGCCGGCCTGGACCGCGAGCTGCGGATCGTCTGCGTGCTCGGCACCTGGTGCTCCGACTCGCGCCGCGAGGTGCCCCGCTTCTGGAAGGTCATGGAGGCCTGCGGCCTGGCGCCGGAGTCCCTGGAGATGCTCGCGGTCGGGCGCGCCGACGATCCCGCCGCGAAGGCCTGGGAGGAGAGCCACGGCGTCGCGCCCGGCTACCGGGCCCGCTACGGCGTGGAACTCGTCCCGACGTTCTTCGTCTACGAGGGCGGCCTGGAACTGGGCCGCATCGTCGAGACGCCCGCGGTCTCGCTCGAGGCCGACCTGGCCGCGATCCTCGGGGTCCGCGCGACCCCGGCCTGGCACTGACGACCCTGCAACGATCCCCAACCGGAGGCGACGTCCGATGACCACCCGCGAAAAGATCGCCGCGCTGCGCGCCCTGATGCGCCAGGAGCAGATCGACGCCTACTACGTGCCCAGCGTCGACCCCCACCAGAGCGAGTACGTGCCGGCCTGCTGGCAGCGCCGCGCCTGGCTCAGCGGCTTCACCGGCTCGGTCGCCGACGTCCTGGTCACCGCCCGCGCCGCCGGCCTCTGGACCGATTCGCGCTACTGGCTGCAGGCGGAGATGCAGCTGCAGGGCAGCGGCGTCGCGCTGATGAAGCTCGGCGCGCCGGGCGTGCCCTCGCTCGTGGAGTGGGCCGGCCGGAACCTGAAGCAGGGCCAGGTCCTGGGCGTCGACCCGCAGGTCATGTCCATGTCCGCGGCCGACGACTTCGAGCGGGCCCTGGGCGAGAAGGGCATCGAGGTGCGCTACGTGCCGCGCAACCTGGTCGACCGCCTGTGGGCCGACCGGCCCGCGCCGTCGGCCGCCCCGGTGCGCCTGCACGGGCCGCAGTACGCGGGCGAGAAGGCGGCCTCGAAGCTCGCGCGGGTGCGCGCGGCGATGAAGGAGCTGGACGTCGACGCCCACGTCCTGGGCGCCCTGGACGCCATCGCCTGGCTCTGCAACATCCGCAGCCGCGACATCGAGTCCACGCCGGTGGTCATCAGCTACCTGGTGGTCACGGGGCGCGAGGCCGTGCTCTACCTCGACGAGGGCAAGCTCACCGACGCCGTGCGCCGGGGCCTGAAGGGGATCGTCAAGATCCGGCCGTACGGGAAGGTGGCGACGGACCTGCGCGCGCTCGGTCGCCGGCGCACCGCCGCCAAGCGCCGGCTGCGCGTGCTCGTCGACCCCGCGACCACCAGCCGCTGGGTCGCCGACCTGCTCGGCGGGGCCCTCTTGATCCGCGGCGCGACGCCGGTCACCGACCTGCGCGCGATCAAGAACCCGGTGCAGATCCGCGGCATCGCCGCCGCCCACGTCCGCGACGGCGCGGCGATGGTGAAGTTCCTGCGCTGGCTGGAGAAGGCCGTGCCCCGCGGCGGCCAGACCGAGATCAGCGCCTCGGACCGGCTGCGCGCCTTCCGCGAGGAGCAGCCCCTGTTCCAGGACCTGAGCTTCAGCACCATCAGCGGCTACGCGGCCCACGGCGCCATCGTCCACTACAGCGCCACGCCGCAGACCGACGTGCCGCTGAAGCCGAAGGGCGTCTACCTGGTCGACTCGGGCGCCCAGTACCTCGACGGCACCACCGACATCACCCGCACCGTCGCCCTGGGCCCGCCTTCCCCGCGCGCCAAGCGCATGTTCACGCGCGTGCTGCAGGGCAACATCAACCTGACGCGCACGCCCTTCCCGCGCGGCATGTCCGGCCAGCGCCTCGAGATCCTGGCCCGCCAGCCGCTGATGCTCGACGGCGCCAACTACGGCCACGGCACCGGCCACGGCGTGGGCCACTACCTCGGCGTCCACGAGGGGCCGATGGGCCTCACGCCCCGCGACGTGAAGAACGTGCCGCTGCTGCCGGGCCAGCTGCTGTCGATCGAGCCCGGCCACTACGAGGCGGGCAAGTTCGGCATCCGCATCGAGAACCTCTGCTTCGTCGTGCGCGACGAGAAGCTCTCGACCCCCGACCAGGAATGGCTGCGCTGGTGGCCGGTCACGCTGTGCCCGATCGACCGCCGGATGATCGACAAGAGCCTGATGACGCGCGACGAGATCGCCTGGCTGAACGCGTACCACAAGCGCGTCCTGAAGGAACTTTCGCCGTTGCTCGACAGGGATCACCGAGAGTGGCTCAAAAAAGCGACTCGCCCCCTGTGAGCGCCGGCCGCAGGAGGTATGGGGGGGGCATCCCCGCTGTCGAAAGGCATTCACGCCTGCGGGGATGCCCCCCCCATACCTCCTGCGGCCTCTGCTGCAGTGGGGAGTCGAGTTGAGTCATCTCGGGGAACTGCTCGCGCTTTCGACGGCTCTCATGTGGGGGTTCGGGGCGACGTTGTTCGGGCTCGCGAGCAGCCGGAGCAGCGCGATCCTGGTCAATGCGTTCAGGCTGCCGGCGGGCGCGACTCTGTTGTGGCTGGCTTGGGTCGTGACGACGGGGACGGCGTGGCCCGACGGGATCACCTGGCGGCAGCACATGTGGCTGGGGCTGAGCGGGACGCTGGGGCTCGCGATCGGGGATTCGTTCTACTACAAGGGGATCATGCTGGCGGGGCCGCGGCGGGCTTCGCTGATGCTGGCGGCGACGCCGGTCGTGGCGGCGCTGACGGCGTGGCCCGTGCTGGGGGAGAAGCTGGGGACGCTGGCGCTGGCGGGCATCGCCGTGGTCATCGGGGGCATCCTGCTGGCCGTGCTCGGGCGCGACGACGGCACCGGCGACCACCGCGGAGTGCCGCGGGCGGTCCTGGTCCGGGGGCTGGGGGCCGCCCTGGTGTGCGCGGTCTGTTCGGCCGTGGGCAACGTCCTGGCGAAGCTCGGCATGCCGGGCGACACGCCGCCGCTGGCCGCCGCCCTGGTGCGCGGCTGGTGGGCGACGCTGGCGATGGGCGTGTTCCTGCTCGGCCGCCGCGACATCGTCGCGCAGCTGCCGCGCCTGCGGGACCCGCGGGTGCTGAAGCCCGCGGCCACGGCCGTGGTGCTGGGGCCGTTCCTGGGCATGTGGGCCGCCATCGCCGCGCTGAAGCTCACCGAGACCGGCGTGGCCTCGGCGCTGATGAACACCGTGCCGATCACCGTGCTGCTGCCCGCCTGGCTCATCCACCGCGACCGGCCCTCGCCGACCGCGTTGCTGGGCGTCGCGGTCGCGGTGGGCGGCGGGGCGCTGCTGTTCTTGAGGTAGACGGCAGGTCGGATCTCGACAGACACCGGGTCTGAGGAAGGAGCCGCGCATGGCGATGCAGGATCTGGTCATCTACGGGGCGGGGGGCTTCGCGCGCGAGGTGGCCTGGCTGGCCCGCTCGATCGAGGGGCGCTGGCGCGTGGCGGCGCTGGTCGACGACGACCCGGCCGCCCACGGCCGCACCATCAACGGGTTCCCCGTCATGGGCCTGGACGCGGCCCGCGCCGGCTTCCCGCAGGCCGCGCTGGTGGCCGCGGTGGGCGACCCCGGGCTGCGCGAGAAGCTCGTCGGCCGGGCCGTCGCGGCGGGGTTCGCCTGCGCGACGCTGGTCCATCCGCGCGTCGAGATGTCGGAGTGGGTCGAAGTCGGCGAGGGCACCGTGATCTGCGCCGGCAACCTGCTCACCACGAACATCGTGCTGGGCCGCCACGTGCAGATCAACCTGGACTGCACGGTCGGGCACGACGTCGTCATGGGCGACTTCACGACCCTGGCGCCCGGCGCGCACATCTCCGGCTGGGTCCACTTCGGGCACGGGGTGTACGTGGGGACCGGCGCGGTGATCATCAACGGCCACGAGGGGGTGCCGCTGACGCTCGGCGACGGCGCGGTGGTCGGCGCGGGCGCCTGCGTGACGAGGTCCGTCGCCGCGGGCACGACCGTCGTGGGCGTGCCCGCCAAGCCGCGCGGCTGAGCCGCGGAGTTCTAGATGCCGGCGCCGCAGCGCGCCAGCAGGTCGCGCGCGGCCCCCGCCAGGGCCGCGCGTTCCGTCGGCGGCAGGTCCGCGCCGTCGACGGCCGCCAGGAACGCGGGCGCGCCGGCCCGGACGTCGTCCAGCGTCACGGGAAGCTGGCCGGCGTCGAACTGCACGGGCAGCGTGGGTGGGGAGCGCCGCAGGCCCCGTTCGAACACGGCCGCCGCCTCGGCCGCGCGCCCCAGCCCGATCTCGGTCAGGGCGAGGTAGAGGAAGGCCTGAGGCGCCGGGCCCCAGTAGAGCAGCCGCGAGCCGGCGTCCAGCAGGACCATGGCTTGCGGGTGGAGGCGGTCCGGGTCGGTCGCCCAGACCACGGTCGTGCCGGGGGGGCCCAGCAGCGCGGGGCCCAGGTCGCCGGCCAGGGCTTCGCGCACGTGGGTCGGGTGCCAGCCGCCGCCCGGCGGCGTCCCGCCGCTCAAGGCGGCCGGTTGCAGGATCACCAGGCGTTTCTGGGGCCCCGCCGGCACCGCGCGCAGCGTGCCGAGCGCCTCGTGGCTGACCGCCGTGAGGCACACCGCCGGATCCGCGGGCAGCCCGTCGGCGCCGCGGCGCGACAGGCGCCACTCCAGGGAGCCCCAGGTGAAGGCCGCGATGCCGAGGGCGAGCAGCAGGGCGAGCACGGGGCTCGGCGGCGACCGCCGCCGGGCGAGGACCGGCCCCAGGACCACGGCCGCAGCGGCCCAGGCGGCGTAGGCGAGGTGCGGCTGCACGTGCGTCCGCAGGGGCAGGGCGGGCGCGAGGGCGAGGACGGCCCCGGCGGTCGCCGCCGAGGGCCAGGGCGGCGGCCCAGAGCGGCAGGCCCAGCGCGCACTCCTTGCTCAGCACCGCCAACAGCCCGGCGAAGGTCGCCGTCGCGGCGGCGCGCGCGCCCCCGGCGAGCAGGCGTTCGGCGCAGAGCAGCGCCAGGGACGTCCCGAGCAGTTCCTGCACGCCGGCGGCCTGGTAGAGCGGGGCGAAGGCGAGGGGCGAGGCCGACACCAGCAGGGCCGCGACGAAGGCGCCGGCGCGCGAGACGCCGGCCCGCAGGGCGAGACGGTGGACCAGCACGACCACGACCCCGTGCAGCAGCAGGCGCGTCGCGGCCCAGGGTGCGGGCGCGGCGCCCAGCAGGGGGCCCAGCGCCTGCCAGTAGGCGGACCGGCTGACCCAGCGGAACGGGTCCAGGCCGCCGCCGGCCGGGCCGACGGCGCGGCCGAGCAGCTCCCAGTCCGCGCCGTGCCACCAGGCTCCCAGCACGGGCAGGCGGCCGAGCGCCGCGGTGAGCAGCAGCAGCAGCTCCGCCTGCAGGACGGGCAGCGGGTGGCGTTCGGCGCTCACGGTTTCTGGTCTCCCGCGGTTGGGTGAGAGGTCGGGGCTGCCACCGACGGCGCGATATGCTATCCTGGCCGGGCGACGCCGCCCCGAGGGGGGGCGCCGCTTTCGTGCCCGCGAGCCGCGGGCCGGCCGTGGCAACATTAACGAGGGTTCCGGCGGCGGGCAACAGCGCAGCGTCGCCGGGGCGCAGCGACGGGAGATCCGGGGATGACGAGCAGGACGATGCTGATGCTGGGCGCCTTGACGATCCTGGTCGCGGTCGGCCCGGCCGGGTGCGTGTCGGAAGCGCCCGGACCGCTGGCCATGACCGATCAGGAGCTGGAGGCCTGGGAGATCCGCCTGGTCGAGTTCCGCATCGACAAGAACGAGGCCTTCATGGACTCGACGCGGACCGCCTTGCGCCCGGAGGATCTGCCCGGCTTCGAAGGGCTCAACTACTACTACCCCGAGAAGGGCCTGCGCTACCGGCTGCCCCTGGAGCCCGCCACCGGCGAGCAGACCGTCATGCTGACCAAGCGCAAGGGCAGCACCGTGCCCTACGTGCTCAAGGGCAAGGTCACGTTCGCCCACGAGGGGAAGAACCACACGCTGTCGGTGCTGGGGCCGGCCGATCCCAAGGACGGCGACTACCTGTGGCTGCCGTTCTACGACGAGACCTCGGGCGAGGAGACCTACGGCGGCGGCCGCTACCTCGACCTCGAGCTCGCCGCGGACGGCACCGTGGAGGTGGACTTCAACTTCGCCTACAACCCGCTCTGCGACTACAACCCGGAGAAGTACAACTGCACGCTGCCGCCGGCGGAGAACCGCCTGCCGTTCGCCGTGCGGGCGGGGGAGAAGCTCTTCCACGCCCACGAGTGAGGGGAGGGAGGCCCGGTGACCGGCCGACCGGATCTCGCGGCTGACCTCGGCCGCTGGCTGCTGCTGGGCCTGTGGGTCCTGGCGCTGCTGGCGGCGCCGCTGCTGACGCTGCTGGGCCTGAGCGGCAACTTCGTCATCGTCGGCCTGGCGCTGCTGCACGCCCTGGCCACCGGCTTCGCGCCGCTCACCTGGCCGTTCCTGCTGCTGCTGCTCGGCCTCGCCCTGCTGGGCGAGGTCGTCGAGGCGGTCGTCGGCACGCTCTACGTCGCGCGCAAGGGGGCGACCCGCCACGGCGTCCTGGGCGCCTTCGCCGGCGGCCTGGCCGGCGCGGTGGCCGGCGGCGCCGCGGTGCCCGTGCTCGGCGCGGTGGCCGGCGGGTTCCTCGGCTCCTTCCTCGGCGCGGTGGCCGGGCAGTACCTGCACGAGCGCCGCCTCGAGCCCAGCCTGCGCGTCGGCTGGCACGCCTTCGCCGGCAAGACGCTGGCCAGCCTCTTCAAGGTCGCCCTCTCGGCCGCGATGATCGCCCTGATCCTGATGAAGGTGCTGGGATGAGCCGGGTCGTGCTGGCGCCGGCCGGCGCCGGCTGACATGTTGGTGCCATGACGGCCCGCGACGACAGCCTCGACACGATCGCCCTCGAGCGCCTGACCATGCGCCGCTACCTGCTGGGCATGGTCTGCCAGGGCGTGTGGTGGTCGGGCTACATCCTGTTCCCGTTCGTGCTGGCGAAGTCGCTGCACGCGCCCGGCTGGCTGGTGACGTTCACCGTCATCCTGGAGTCGGCCAGCATGGTGCTGGCCATCTACTGGGGCCGCATCCTCGAGCGCGGCGGCTCCCGCCGCTGGCTGGTCTGGGGCGGGCTGGGCGGCCGCGCGGTCATGGTGCTGATGCTGCTGGTGCGCGGCCCGCTGGCGTTCACGGCGCTGCTCGCGGTGGTCTACTTCTTCTCCTCGCTGGTCTACCCCGCCCAGAACGGGATCCTGCAGGCCAACATCCGCGCCGACCGCCGCGGCGAGGCGTACGGCCGCGGCGCCCTGGCCCAGCACCTGACGGCGGCGGCGATGAGCTTGCTGCTGGGTTTCCTGCTGGATCGCGACCCCCAGAGCTACCGCTGGCTCTACCCCCTGCTCGGCCTGGTCGGCTTCGCCCACCTGCTCATCCTGGCCCGGCTGCCGCGTCCTGCCGGTGGCCGGGAAGCCGGCGTCACCGTGACCCCCCGCCGGCCGCGCGGGCGGGTCGGCGTCCAGGGGCTCGTGGATGCGGCCGCCTCGCCGTTCCGGGAAGCCGCGGCGACCTTCCGCGAGGACCGCGACTTCTACTGGTTCGAGATCAACTTCATGATCTACGGCATCGCCTACATGATGCTCATGCCCGTGGTGCCGCTGTACTTCACCGAGGAACTGAACCTCAGCTACCAGCAGATCTCCCACGCCCGCGTGCTGATCGCCTCGCTCGGGGTCGCCCTGCTCGGGCCGCTCATGGGGCGCCTCATGGACCGCCACCACCCGGTGCGCCTGTCCAGCGCGAGCTACGCCGCCCTCGCCCTGTATCCCCTGACCCTGGCCGCCGGGACGCTGCTGCCGTCGGTCTCGCCGGCGACGGTCGCCTACGCCGCCTTCGGGGTCTACGCCCTGGCCATGGCCGGCATCAACGTCACCTGGAACGTCGGCTCGATCAGCTTCGCGCCGCCGGGGCGGGGCGGCTACTACCAGGGCGTCCACGTCGCCATGGTGGGGGGGCGCGGCCTGATCGGCCCGCTGATCGGCTTCGCGGTGCTGCGGCTGCTCGGCTACCGGGAGGTGTTCGCCGTCGCGGCGGCGATCTTCCTGGGGGCGGCGTTCAGTTCGGCGCTGCTGGGGCGGCGGCTCGACCGCCGCGCCCGCGCTGCGGGCGCCTGACGGCCGCATCTTGCCGGGAACGGTCCCCCGTGCGAACCTGTCCCCGTCCCGCCGCGCACCGACCCCGAACCCGAGGAGGCGGCCGTGTCCGCACGCCTGCAGGCCTTCCGCGAGTACCGCGAACGCATGAACGCGCAGATCCTCGACGAGGCCACCCTGACCACCAAGCGCTTCTTCAACCTCGACACCCGCTGCTACGAGGACGGCGCCCTGAGCGCGCGCACCAAGGAGATGCTGGGCCTGAGCGCCTCGCTCGTGCTGCGCTGCGACGACTGCATCGCCTACCACACGATCCGCTGCGTCGAACTGGGCGTGAGCAAGGCCGAGATCCTGGAGATCTTCGACGTGGGGCTGATCGTGGGGGGCTCGATCGTCGTGCCCCACCTGCGCCGGGCCCACGAACTGCTCGCGGAACTGCTGGACGGGGAGCCGGCCTGACCGGGAACTCACTACCGTGCAAATAATTACACGATTGTGACGCTTTCGGGAGGATTTGTGCGTATCCTTGTGCGGATCGATATCCTGAAGGGTCCGGTTCCGGCTGTCGGCGGCGCACGCCTCGTCGGAAGCGGTCGCCCTTGTACCCCTGTCAGGAGGCAACCATGTCCCGGAAGCTCACGCTCATCGCCCTCTGCGGCGGTCTGCTGCTCGCGCTGGCCGGTCTGGCGCACGCGCACGCGGGGACCCCGCAGTTCGCGCGCATCGACGCCGCGCTGGACGCCGGCGTCCTCGACGCCGAGCAGGCCCTGCTCTACAAGTTCTTCTACGTCTTCGATCCGCAGAAACTGCCGGCGGACTACGTCCCCGAGACGGCCGGCCCGATCAAGTGCGCCACGCCGCTGCTGATCGAATTCGAGAGCCTGCGCGACAAGCTCTCCCGGGACACCGTGACGGCCATCGACGCCATGGTGGCGCCCGAGGCCGCCGACAAGGCCACCTACATCAGCCCCTCGGGCCGCTTCCGCCTGACGTACCTGACGACCGGCACCAACCGCGTGCCGACGGCCGACACCAACCCGGCCAACGGGATCCCCGACTACGTCGAGCGCTGCGCGTCCTACCTGGACACCTCGTGGACCACGGAGATCACCAACCTCGGCTTCACCGCGCCGCCGCTGGCTCCCTACTACGAGATCGGCTTCGAGCACATGGACGCCTACGGCTACACCTCCGTGGTGTCGGGCACCCGCACCCGCATCACCCTGGAGAACAACTACGTGGGCTTCCCGGCGAACGACGACCCCGACGGCGACGTGCTCGGCGCGGCCAAGGTGACCTGCGCCCACGAGTTCAAGCACGCCTCGCAGCGCGCCACCTCGTCCTGGACCGAGGGCGGCTGGGTCGAGCTGGACGCCACCTGGGCCGAGGACGTCGTCTACGACGCCACCAACGACTTCTACAACTACCTGCCGGCCGGCAGCGGCATCACCGCGCCGACCAGCTCGCTGGACACCGGCGGCACCGGCTCCTACGAGGACTGCATCTGGCAGATCGTCATGAGCGAGACCTGGGGCAACCAGGTCATCGTCGACTTCTGGAACTGGCGCCACCTGAACACGACCCAGTCGGTGATGGACTCCTACAGCGCCATCCTGTCGATGAACGGCTCGTCGCTGGGCCAGTTCTTCGCCAAGTACGCCGCCTGGAACTACGCCACGCGGACCAAGGCCCTGGCCGGCATCGGCTACGGCGAGGCGGCCACGTTCCCCAACAGCTCGGCCACGGCCGGCACCACCTACCCGTTCGTCGCCTCCGGCACGATCGCCCACCTGTCGGCCAAGCCCTACCACTTCATCGGCTTCACGGCGGGCGAGCCCGGCCAGCTGCGCGTCCAGTTCGACGGCGGCAACCTGATCGAGTTCGGACTGGTCGCCGTGATCAAGAAGAACGACGGCACCGGCGTGTACGAGACCATCCCCCTGAACCCGAGCACCCAGGCGGCCGACTACCTGCTGAGCGTGCCCCTGGCCCAGATCGCCTCGGTCGGCCTGATCATCTCCAACACCGACATCAGCACCAACAACGTGGCCTGGGACCTCACGGTCAGCAAGAAGCTGCCCGCCGCGACGCTGCAGATCAGCCCCACCGACGTCGCGATCACCCTGGAGCCCGACGTCATGGACGCCGACGCGGTCCAGCTCACGAACGTCGGCCTGGCCGGGTCCGTCCTGGACTACACGGCCTACGTCATGGGCCAGGCGCCGGCGCTCAAGTCGGCGCGGCCCGTCCAGACCGTCGCCGGCGCCGGCCGCGGCGTCTCCGAGCTGGCCCGGGCCGAGCTCATGAGCGCCACGCGCTACACGGGCGACTGCCTCTTCGGCAACGACGACACGGCCGGCGTCCAGGGCTACTACAGCACCTGGTGGGCCGGCCTGGAGACCTACGCCACCCGCATCAATCCGGCCGACTACGCCTGCAGCTGCGATCCGGGCTTCAACGTCCGGGCCATCCACATGCTGCTGTACCTGGAGACGACGTCCGCTCCCCAGGTCCAGGTGCACCTGGCCGCGGCGGGCGCCGACTGCACGACTCCGGGCGCCATCCTGGAGAGCAGCAGCGTGGTGAACATCTCCGGCATCGCGGCCGCCGGCTACTACGACATCGAGGTGCCCTGCGACTTCGAGTGCCAGGACATGACGGGTTCCTACTTCCTGATGTTCGAGTTCCTGAACAGCGCCGGCCCGGTGGGGATCCCCGTGGACGCCGCGGGCCAGGCCTGCGTGAACTACAACGACTGGGGCGAGGGCTACGCCGACGTGGTCAGCGAGTACGGCTTCGCCGGCGACTGGCTGATCTGGGCCGACGTGGACTGCTGCGGCGTGCCGACGCCCACGGTCTCGGTCGTCGCCCCCAACGGCGGCGAGATCCTGCAGGCCGGCGACAGCGCCGCGATCACCTGGACCGCGACCGTGATGACCGAGGTCAAGATCGAGATCAGCCGCAACGGCGGCGGCGCCTGGGACGTCCTGCTGGCCAGCACGCCCAACGACGGCAGCCAGACGGTGACCGTCGACGGCCCCGCCACCCAGAACGCCCTGATCCGCGTCAGCAGCCTCGACAACCTCTACAGCGACGTCAGCGACGCGCCGTTCATGATCTACGAGACGGTGCCCTGGCTGTCGGTGACGCCGCAGACGGGCTCGCTCGTCTGAACGAGACCGACCAGCTGAACCTGCTCTTCGACACCGCCGGGATGGCCGACGGCGAGTACACCGCCTACCTGGTGATCGAGAGCAACACCGCCTCGTCGCTGGACGTGGTGCCGGTGGTGCTGACGGTGTTCGACCCGAACACGGGCGCCGGCGACGCGCCGCGCGTCTTCCGCCTGGACGGCAACGCGCCCAACCCGTTCAACCCCATGACCACGGTCTCCTTCAGCCTGGCGACGGCCGGCCGCGCGACGGTCGACGTGCTGGACCTGCAGGGCCGCGTGGTCCGCACCCTGTTCGCGGGCGACCTGCCCGCCGGCGTGCGGGCCCTGGTCTGGGACGGCCGCGACGACGCGGGCCGCGAGGTCGCCTCGGGCGCCTACCTGGCCCGCCTGCAGTCGGGCGGCCGGACGGCGACCCACAAGATGATCCTGGCCCGGTAACGCGGCGCCGGAGTCAGGGATCGACGAGGGAGGGCCCCGGGCTGTAGCCCGGGGCCCTCCGCTCAACTGCGAGGAGACCGCGCATGGACGACATCCGCGTGACCACCGGGATGCTGGTGCTGGACCTGCGGCTGCCCCACGCCACGTCGCTCAAGGAGCGGCGCCAGGAACTGCGCTCCCTGATGGACCGCCTGCGCCGGCTGGAGTTCGCCGCGGCCCAGGTCGGGCCCGCCGACCTGCAGCAGCGGGCCTTCGTCGCCGTGGCGGCGGTGGCGGGCGCCCCGGCCCAGCTGGAGGAGCGGCTGGACCAGGCCGAGGCCCTGGCCTTCGGCACGGCCTTCGAGGTGGCGGTGCTGCGGCGGGAGACGGGGGCCTGGTCGGGGCGGTCGGCCTGGTGAGGCTGGTCATTTCGCGGCGATTGTGCCACATTGCCCGGACCCGCACCGCCCGACGAGGAGACGCCCGATGTCCCTGATCGACCTGAGCCACCCGCTGGCGACCGGCATGGCGGTCTACCCCGGCGACGAGACGACGCCCGTCATCAGCCGCCTCAGCTCGCACGGCGAGGGGCGCCACCAGTCCTCGGCCTTCGCGACCGGCTGCCACGCGGGCACGCACATCGACCTGCCGCTGCACTTCCGGGCCGGGGAACCGGCGCTGGAGGACTTCCCGCCGGAACGGTGCGAGGGCACGGCCGTGGTCCTCGACGCGCCCGAAGGTGCGATCCCGCCCGCCGTGCTGGCCGGCGTCGACCTGGGGGCGGTGGACTTCGTGCTGCTGCGCACCGGCTGGGCCCGCCACTGGGGCACGCCGCAGTACTACCGGGACTGGCCCTGGCTGACCGAGGGCACCGCGCTGCTGCTGGCCGAGGCCGGGCTCAAGGGCGTCGGGCTGGACAGCCCGAGCATCGACCCCTTCGGCGTCGAGACCGCGCACCACATCCTGGCCGCGGCCGGGCTGATCAACATCGAGAACCTCGCGGCCCTGGACCGCCTGCCGGCGGCGCCGTTCCGCTTCGCGGCCCTGCCGCTGCGGCTGGCCGGCGCCGAGGCGTCGCCCGTGCGCGCGGTGGCCTGGGTCGGGAACGGGGGAGAGCGCCGTGCCGGATGACAAGCGCTACTCGGACGACGTCGGCGGCGTGGAGGGCGGCCTGCACGGCGACGCGCCGCGCCGCGGCCTGGCGCGCACCATCGCCAAGGTCGGCTACGCCACGCGCCGCCAGGCGGAGGAGATGGTCCGCAGCGGCCGCGTCACCGTCGACGGGCGCCGCGAGCTGGACCCCGGCGCCACGGTCACGCCCGAGTCCATGATCGCCATCGACGACCACCAGCTCATCGACGTCATCCGCACCTACCTCGCGCTGCACAAGCCCGAAGGCATCGCCGTCGCGCCGGTCATCGGCCACCGCGTGCGCCTGGTGACGGAGCTGCTGCCCCGCGACACGCCCGGCCTGCGGGCCGCCGGCCGCCTCGACACCGCCACCAGCGGCCTGCTGCTCGTCTCCAACGACAGCGAATGGAACGCGGCCGCCGCCGGCGGCGACGACCTGGAGAAGGAGTACCTGATCCGGGTCGGCGGCCCGGTCACCGACGCCCTCATCGACGTGATCGGCGCCGGGGTGACGGCCCCGAAGCTGGGCCTGCTCAAGCCCGAACTGGTGGCGCTGGAGAGCCGCGAGGACAGCGCCACGACCATCCGCATCGCCCTGCGCGGCGGCAAGGTCCGCCAGCTGCGCAGCCTCTGCACCGTGCTGCGCCTGGACCTGCAGGCCGTGCACCGCGTGCGGGTCGGCCCCGTGCTGCTGGGCGGGCTCAAGCCGGGGCGCTACCGGCACCTGTCGCGGGACGAGGTCGAGGGGATCCGCAGGGGGACGGCGTGAGGTGCATCGGTTGCGGCGGCCCGTCGCCGGCGCCGCTGCCCTTCTACTACGAGTGGGACGCCCGGCGCTTCGTTCTCTGTCGCTGCCCGCGTTGCCGCCTGATCTCCCTGGACCCGCAGCCGACTTCCGCGGAGATCACGGGTTTCTACAGCGCGGACTATTTCGCCGCCGGGCTGCACGGCCTCGACCGGCTCGGCACGGACTACGAGTCCGCCGCCGACACCGGCCTCGCGGCCTCGGCGCGGTTCCTCGAGCGCGAAGTCCTGGCGGCGCACCCCCACCCGCGTTCCTTCTTCGAGATCGGCGCCGCGATGGGTCACCTGCTGGCGGCGGGCGCCTCGCTGGGGCTGGCGTGCGGCGGCATCGAGATCTCCCCGGACGCCGCGGCGCGGGCGCGCGCCAAGTTCGGCATCGACCTGGAGGTCGGGCGGATCGAGGATCTCGACACCGCCCCGCACCGGCAGCGGTGGGACGTGATCTACGCCGGCGACGTGCTCGAGCACCTGCCGGACCCGGCGATCGCCGTCGCCAAGGCCGCCGGGATGCTGGCGCCGGGCGGCGTGCTCGTCGTGCGGCTGCCGGCGTCGTTCGACCTGTTGTCGAGCCGGCTGGCGAACCGGCTGCTCCCCGTGCTGGGACGCACCATGAAGTTGCCGGACAAGCCCTACCACCTCCACGAGTTCACCCGCCGGTCGGCGACGACGTTCTTCAGGCGGTTCTTCGACGAGGTCGACGTGGAATCGCACCTGATCCCGCCCTGGAAGCTGAACCGGAAGTCGGGCACCGCCGCCTACAGGGTCAAAGGGATCCTGCATTGGGCGAATCTCCCCGTCACCCTCCTGTCGCATCGATGCGGAGATCGCCTGACCATCCGGGCGCAAGCGCCTTGTTCCGCGGCCGCTGTTGATATATGATCATATCGGTAAGAAATCAGATTGTTCTTCGATCACTATAGCGACGAGGGGATGGACATGAAGCGTCCCATGCTCCCGGCATGCGTGTTGGCGGCGGTGTTCAGCTGCACGGCCCACGCGTCGGTGCGCGTCGTCGATCCGGCCGGGAACGGCGACTTCCTGACGATCGGGGCCGGCATCGCCGGGTCGTCCCCGGGTGACACGCTGCGGATCGCGGCCGGCACGTACGCCGAACCCTTGACGCTTTCGAAATCGTTGACGCTGATCGGCGACCTGGCGGGCGGGGCCACGCGCCTGACCGGGAACGATTCCTTCCGCGTCCTGACCATCAGCGGTCCCTTCGCCGTGCGCCTGGAACATCTGACATTCCAGCACGGGTTCGATCAGTACGCGGCCGGCGCCGTCTTCTGCAACGGCGGCGCGCAGTTGGTCGCGCACGACTGCGACTTCGCGGACAACTACTCGGGGTGGGACAGCGGCGCCGTCCGCGTCGGCGGCGCGAGCACCATCGCGACGTTCACCGAGTGCGAGTTCCGCGACAACTTCGCGGAGCGGGGGGGCGCCGCGATCCAGGTCCAGTTCGGCGCGTCCCTGGTCATGTACGACTGCACGATCCGCGACAACGCGACCGACACCATCGGCGGCGGGCTGACGATCTGGCAGTCGTTCGTCGAGCTGCGGCGCTGCCTCTTCCTGCGCAACAGCGGATCCGGCGCGGGGGCGTCCACCTCGAGCAGGGGACGGCCGAGATCGCGTCGTGCACGTTCCACGACAACACCACCTACGACAACGGGACGATCACGCTCGACGGCGATTCCTACCTGAACCTGAAGAACACGATCCTCAGCCAGGACCGCGCCGGCTACGGGCTGGCCGTCCTGTTCGGCGATTGCGACCACGAATGCAACGACTACTACGGCAACGTCGGCGGGGCGATCTACGGCGAGGCTCTCCACCCCGGCGAGATCCAGGAGGATCCCCAGTTCGCGGCTCCCGGAAGCGGCGATTTCAGGCTACTGCCGACCTCGCCCTGCCTGCCCGCCAACAACGGCTGCGGCGCGCTGATGGGCAGGTACGGCATCCTGGACCCGCTGGCGCTGGTCTCGGTGACCGACGTCCCCCAGGACGAGGGCGGCTTCCTGTCGGTCACCTGGACGGCCAGCAGTCACGAGGCGCCGCCGCCCGCCGCGGCGGTCGCGTTCTACGAGGTGCAGCGCTTCGGCGACGTCTGGGAGCCCCTCGTCCAGGTCGCGCCGGAAGGGCTGGCGCAATACACGGCGACGGTGCCCACTCCCGACGTCATGATCGTCGGCGAGCCGCCGCCGCAGTCCCTGTACCGCGTGGCCGCGGTCCTCGACCAGGGCGAACCCGCCTACACGGAAGCGCTGCCGGGCTATTCGGTGGACGACATCGCGCCCGTGGTCCGGCTCGAGATCCACGAGCCGGACCCCGTGCTGCTGGTCTGCTGGTTCCCCGTGACCGGCGACGACCTCGACCACGTCGAACTCTACCGCGACGTCACGCCCGGCTTCGACCCGGCGGCGCCGTTCGCCGTCATGCACGAGCCGTGCTACCTGCAGGAGCACCCGGTCTTCTACTACTACGTGGCCCGGGCGGTCGACCGGCACGGCAACCTCGGGCCCTGGACGGAGACGCTCCACCCCGATCCGACCGCGGCTCCCGAACTGCCGGCCCTGTCGTTCGCCATGGAGCCGCTCCAGCCCAACCCCTTCAACCCGCGCACGCGGCTGCGGTTCGGCACGACGCAGCCGGGCCCCGTGAAGGTCGAGGTCTACGACCTGCGCGGCACGCGGATCGCCCTGCTGGGCGACGGGACGGTCGCGGCGGGGTGGCACGAGATGGACTGGAACGGCAGGGACGACGCCGGCCTCGCCGTGGCGGCGGGCGCCTACGTGTTCCGGGTGACGTCTCCCGAGGGCGTGCTGACCGGGAAGGCGGCCCTGATCAAGTAGCGTCGCCGGCGGTTGGCTTCGAAAAAAGGCGGGCCGTCGCCGGCCCGCCTTCCTGCTTTCCGGATGCGCGGTTCGCCTACATCGTCGCGACCAGCTCGTTGAACGCCCGGATCCCGTCGTCCCACGCGTCCGTCTCGGCGAACATCTCCGGCCAGAAATCGCGGTCCCAGAGCCGGCGCAGGTCGGCCACGTCGCGCTGCTGCTGCTCCACCCAGGTGAAGTACTTGAAGTTGTGCAGCTGCTTGCGGTCCTGGTAGTTCAGCTCGCGCACGTAGTCGGGCGTGACGCCGCGCAGCCAGCGCTCGAGGTGGCGCAGCGCGTCCTCGCGGCGGTACTCGCCGTGGGCGGCGCGCAGCTCGACCAGGCGCGAGGCGTACAGCTCGGAGGAGTCGGTCAGCGGGGTGAACAGCACGTCGCCGCCGTCGAGGTCGTAGTGGCGGGCGGTCTTGATCGCCGACACCAGGTTGCTCAGGCCCGAGATGCCCAGCAGCGGCAGCTGCGCGACCAGCGCCGCGGGCACGCCCTCGCGCTCGAGCGTCTCGCGGCCGGCCGGCTCGTTGCACAGGCGCAGCAGGTCCATGCACTGCTGGTCGTCCACGGCGGCGACGAAGTCGGTGTTGCGCACGTTGTGGATCCAGGGCACGTGCTTGTCGCCGATGCCCTCGATGCGGTGCCCGCCGAAGCCGCAGCGCAGCAGGGTGGGGCACTGCAGGGCCTCCGAGGCGGTGATCAGGGCGCCGGGGTGCTCGGCCTTGAGGCGGTCGCCGGCGGCCAGGGTGCCGGCCGAGCCGGTGGCCGAGATCCAGGCCGCGAGGCGGTCGCCGGGCCGCGCGATCTTCGCGAAGATCTCCAGCACGATGCCGCCGGTCAGGCGGTAGTGCCACTGGGCGTTGCCCCACTCCTCGAACTGGTTGAAGATCACGCACTCGGGGCGGGTGCGCTTGATCTCCCAGCACTTGTCGTAGATCTCCTTGACGTTCGACTCGCAGCCGGGCGTGGCGATGACCTCGGTGGCCACGCCGCTGAGCCACTCGAAGCGCTCGCGGCTCATCTCCTCGGGCAGGATGGCGACGGACTCGCAGGCCAGCAGCTTGGAGTCGAAGGCGCCGCCGCGGCAGTAGTTGCCGGTGCTGGGCCAGACCGCCTTCTGGCGCGTGGGGTCGAAGGCGCCGGTGATCAGGGGCGGCACCAGGCAGCCGAAGGCCGCGCCCACCTTGTGGGCGCCGGTCGGGAACCACTTGCCGACCAGGCCGACGATCCGCGCCGGCACGCCGGTCAGCTCGGGCGGGAATTCGATCCAGTTGCCCTCGTTGTAGAGCCCCGTCGCGGGGTCGTTCTTCCAGGTGATGCGGAACAGGTTGACCGGGTCGATGTCCCACAGGCCCACCTCCGACAGGCGCTGGCGGACCGCGGCCGGGACCAGGGCCGGGTCCTGCATCTGCGCCAGGGTGGGGATGACGATGCCGCGCTCGCGGCAGCGGCGGGCGGCCAGGCGCAGGACCTCGCGGTCGACGATCTTCAAGGGCTGGCTCATGGGGGTTGTCCTTACGCGTTCCAGGGACTTTATTATCCGTTCAGCAACTGCTAGATTGTTGCGATTCCGGTCCCCCAAGAATGCGATTTCCCGGCGCGCCGGTCAACCCCGGCCGTCCGGACGGACCAGCCCACGAACGCCCCGGAAGGATGCAGGCATGGCGATCGAGACCACTCCGCGGATGGTGCAGGCAGTCTACGACGCGAGCCGCGAGCGGCTCGCCGTCGTGCGCAAGCGGCTGGGACGCCCGCTGACCCTGGCCGAGAAGGTCTTCCTGGGGCACCTCGACGACCCGGCGGGGCAGGAGCTGGCCCGCGGCGAGGCCACCCTGGCCCTGCGGCCCGACCGCGTGGCCATGCAGGACGCCACGGCCCAGATGGCCATCCTGCAGTTCATGCAGGCCGGCCGCGACGAGGCCGCCGTGCCCACGACCATCCACTGCGACCACCTGCTGCTGGCCCACCAGGGCGCCGTGGCGGACAAGGCCCAGGCCCTGGACAGCAACCGCGAGGTCTACGACTTCCTCAGCTCGTCGGCCGCGCGCTACGGCATGGGCTTCTGGAAGCCGGGCTCGGGCATCATCCACCAGATCGTGCTGGAGAACTACGCGTTCCCGGGCGGGCTGATCATCGGCACCGACAGCCACACGCCCAACGGCGGCGGCCTGGCGATGGCGGCCTGCGGCGTGGGCGGGGCCGACGCCGTCGACGTCATGGTGGGCATGCCCTGGGAGGTCAAGCACCCGAAGCTCATCGGGGTGAAGCTGACCGGCGCGCCGAACGGCTGGACCTCGCCGAAGGACGTCATCCTGAAGCTCTGCGGCCTGCTGACCGTCAAGGGCGGCACCAACGCGGTCGTGGAGTACTTCGGGCCGGGCTGCGCGGCGCTGAGCTGCACCGGCAAGGCCACGATCACGAACATGGGCGCCGAGCTGGGCGCCACCACCAGCATCTTCCCCTACGACGAGCGCATGGCGACCTACCTGCGGGCCACCGGCCGCGCGGAGCTGGCCGCGCTGGCGGACGCCAACCGCGACCTGCTGACGGCCGACCCCGAGGTCGCCGGCGCGCCGTCCGACTACTACGACCAGCTCGTGGAGATCGACCTCTCGACCCTCCAGCCCCACATGGTGGGCCCCCACTCGCCGGACCTGGCGCGGCCCGTCGGCGACCTGGCCGCGGACGCGGTGCGCGAGGGCTACCCCCTGAAGATCAGCGCGGCCCTGATCGGCAGCTGCACCAACTCCTCCTACGAGGACATCTGCCGCGCGGCGGACGTGGCGCGGCAGGCGGTCGCCAAGGGCCTGAAGATGAAGTCGACGCTCTGGGTCTCGCCCGGCTCGGACCAGATCTACGAGACCATCAAGCGCGACGGCCAGCTGGCCGCGCTCGAGGCGGTGGGCGCCACGGTCCTGACCAACGCCTGCGGCCCCTGCATCGGCCAGTGGAAGCGCGACGACGTGCCGTCGGGCGAGCCGAACTCCATCGTCACCTCGTTCAACCGCAACTTCCGCAAGCGCAACGACGGCAACCCCGAGACCTGCGCCTTCATCGGCAGCCCCGAGATCGTCATGGCCTACGGCCTGGCCGGCACGCTGGACTTCGACCCGCTGCGCGGCACGCTCGTCAACGAGCGGGGCGAGCAGGTCCGCCTGGACGCGCCCGCCATCGCCGACGAGCTGCCGCCGCGCGGCTTCGTCGTCGCGACCGGCGGCTACCAGGCGCCGCCCGCCGACGTGCGCGGCGTCGCGGTGCTGGTCGACCCGCAGAGCGACCGCCTGGCCCTGCTGGAGCCCTTCGCCCCCTGGGACGGCCGCGACTTCGCGGGCCTGCCGGTCCTGATCAAGGCGCAGGGCAAGTGCACGACCGACCACATCTCGATGGCCGGGCCCTGGCTCAAGTTCCGCGGCCACCTCGACAACATCAGCAACAACATGCTGATCGGCGCGGTCAACGCCTTCACCGGCGAGATCAACCGCGTCAAGAACCAGCTCGACGGCAGCTCGGGCGAGGTGCCGCAGGTGGCGCGCGCCTACAAGGCGGCGGGCCTGCGCTGGCTCGTCGTCGGCGACGAGAACTACGGCGAGGGCTCCAGCCGCGAGCACGCGGCCATGGAGCCGCGCCACCTGGGCTGCGCCGCGGTCCTGGTGCGCAGCTTCGCCCGCATCCACGAGACCAACCTCAAGAAGCAGGGCATCCTGCCGCTGACCTTCGCCGACCCGGCCGACTACGACCGCATCCGGCAGGACGACCGCGTCGCCATCGGCCCGCTGGCCGAGTTGGCGCCGGGCCGGCCCCTGCGCCTGACCCTGACGCACGACGACGGGACGGGCGAGTCCTTCGAGGTGCTGCACACCTTCACGGCGGAGCAGATCGCCTGGTTCCGGGCTGGATCGGCCCTGAACCGGATCAAGAGTGGCCGGGGCTGAGATACGGGATCCGGTCGCGGGCTCGCCCCTGCCCGTGCGTGGTTGCGACTTGGGTCCGCACATCCTTCCCTGACAGGGGACGCGCTCCGGGCACCTCGTGTGCCCGGAGCGCTTGACCCTCCGGCCCTTCCGCCATCCTGGCTCCAGGGCCTGCGGGACACCCCTGTCAGGGAAGGATGTGCGGACCCAAGTCGAACAGCAGTGGGCAGGGGCGAGTCCGGCGCGGATCCCGTTTCTTACCCCACGGCAAGTGGGGGAGTTCTTGCGGCTGATCGGGATCTCGTGGGTTGCAGGCGAAGCTGCCCGCCTCTAGACTGCGATCACGGATCTCGCTGACCGCGGCGCCAGCCTGGAAGGTCGGCCCCCATGAAATCCTACCACCGCATCTCGCTCACCTACCTCGCCGCCGGCGTGCTGTGGATCCTGCTGTCCGACCGGGCCCTGGACCTCGTCACGCCTGACGCCATCTCGCGCATGCAGACCTACAAGGGCTGGTTCTTCGTCACCACGACCACGCTGCTGCTGTACGGCGCCCTGCGGCGCCGCGAGCTGCGCCTGCAGCGCACGCTGGACGAGCTGGCGGCCGCGCAGGCGCATTCGCGCGAGACCGTGCAGTTCGTGGCCTCGACCTCGCACGAGCTGCGCACGCCGCTGAGCGCGATCCTGGGCTTCTCGAGCTTCCTGCTGCAGGAGAAGCCGGGCCCCCTGAACCAGGAGCAGCGCGAGCAGCTGGGCTACCTGCGCGACTCGGCCCGGCACCTGCAAGGCGTCACCGGCGACATCACCGACCTGGCCCGCCTGGACGACGGCCGCGTCTCGCCGGTCATCGACGAGTTCCCGCTCGACGCCCTGCTGGAGGAGGCGGCCGCCAACGTCCGCGAACAGGCCGCGGGCAAGGGCCTGGCCCTGAGCGTCGCGGGCGCGCCGGGCCTCGTGCTGCGGCAGGACCGCCGCCGCCTGCTGCAGTGCCTGCTGAACCTGCTGTCCAACGCCGTGAAGTTCACCGACGCGGGGGAGGTCGCGCTGCGGGCGGCGGTCGCCGGCCCCAACCTGCGGCTGGAAGTGCGCGACACCGGCCCCGGCATCCGGCCCGAGGCCCGGGAGCTGCTGTTCCGGCCCTACAGCCGCCTGGACACGCCCGAGACGCTGCGCGCCCACGGCACCGGGCTCGGCCTGTTCATCACCCGCCGCCTGGTCGAGGGCCTGCTCGGCGGGCAGGTCGGGCTGGAGGCCGCGGACCGGCCGGGCAGCGTGTTCTTCATCGAGATCCCGATCCGGCATCCCGGCTCCAGCGACGCCGTCCGCGGCCGATAGCACTGCGTGCTGGACGCCGCGCCCCCGCGGGCGCATGCTCGCCCCGTCCGGCTGCCGTGAACCGGGGAGGCCTTCTTGAAGCCGCCGCGACGCACCCTGAACCCGCGCGCGATCCTCTGGCTGCTGGCGCTGCCGCTGGCCGCCGGCTGCACGCGGCCGCCCACGTGCATCGACGAGGTCGCCGTCGTCACGGACGCCGGGCCGGTCGAGATCGTCGCCTGGCTCGACGACGACCACGGCGGCCCCGCCAAGCTGCCCGCCGCCGCCCACATGATCGCCACCGCGCGCGCCGACTCGACCCGCAGCTGGCTCTGGGTCCGGGTCGAACTCGCCGAGGACCAGAGCGTGCGCCTGCTGGGCCCCGGCGCCCTGCGGTTCCGCGTGGAGCTGGCCGACGGGACCGTGCGGGAGGTGCTCGACGAGGGGGTGCGCGTGCCGCTCGACGCGGGGGCCAACACGTTCCTGAATTCGGCCGCCGGCCCGATCACCATCCGCGCCGGCCACGCGCACGGCTCGGCGACCTGCGTCCCGCTGCTGGTGAGGCTGCCCCAACTCGGCGCCGCGCTCCCCGCGGTCCGCGGCGTCGTCGCCGTTCCCGAGCGCTGGCAGCGCCACTGAACTTCCCGCCGCTTCCCGGAGGATCCCCGTGACTTCCTACGCCGACTGGGTGCGCGCCCAACCGCTGCTCTCGGCCGCCCTGCAGTTCGCGCTGCTCGGCACCCTGGGCGAGGTCGTCGCCGCGAGCCTGCGCGCGCGCCGCCCCGCCCTGCCCTGCACGCCCGCCCAGCTGGCGCTCAAGACCGTGGCCTGGGCCGTGCTGGGCCTGGTCATCAAGTTCGGCTTCACCGGCATGAAGGGCTTCGTGGCGGGCCTGCTCGAACACGGCCTGCTGCCCGCCTGGTGCGCATCGGGTGTCGGCCGCGCCCTGGCCGTCTCGGTGCTCACCAACCTCTTCTTCGGCCCGCAGATGATGGCCTTCCACCGCTGGGAGGACAACGTCATCCTGCGCCGCCGCGGTTACGCGGGGATCACGACCGCGTGGTGGACCCTCATCTGGTTCTGGATCCCCGCCCACACCGTCACCTTCAGCCTCCCGCCCGACTACCAGATCGGCCTGGCCGCCCTCTGGGGCCTGGTGCTCGGCATCATCCTGGGCCTCTCGAAGAAGTAGATTCGCGACGGAATGGTCCCTGCGACTCTCCTCGCTGCTGTTCGACTTGGGTCTGCACATCCTGTCGTGTCAGGGGACGCGCGCCGGGCACCTCCTGTGCCCGGCGCGCTTGACTTCCGGGTCCCTGCGCCCTCCTGGCGCAGGAACCCTCCAGACACCCCTGACACGACAGGATGTGCAGACCCAAGTCGAACAGCAGCGGGGAGAGGGCAGGGGACATTCCGTCGGGAAGCTATTCTTCGTCGCGTTGGATGCGCGCACGTTTGACAGCAGCCCGGCGGCGTTTGTCGTCGAGGCGCTTGATGCGGGAGGCCCGGGTGGGCTTGGTCGAAGTGCGGGGCTTCGGGAGTTCGGCGGCTCGTTGCAGGAGCGCGACCAGGCGTTCGACGGCGTCCTGGCGGTTGCGTTCCTGGGTGCGGTGGCGGCGGGCGTCCAGGACGATGACGCCTTCGGTGGTGGCGCGGCGGCCGGCCAGGCGCAGGGCGCGCGCCCGCACCGCCTCGGGCAGGTTCGGGGAGTTCGCGGCGTCGAAGCGCAGCTGCACCGCGGTGGAGACCTTGTTGACGTTCTGGCCGCCGGGACCCGACGCGCGCACGAAGCTGAAGGACAGCTCGTCCTCGGCGATGCGGATGTCCGGCGTGACCTCGATCATCGTGCTCTCCATGACGAAGCGAAGGCCGGGCCCGCGCCCGGCCTTCGCATGGTAACAGGGCGGCCGTCGCCGCGCTAGGCCGTGAACGCCACGTACTTGTCGGCCGGCACGTTGCAGACGGGGCAGCGCTCGTGCGCGTCGCCGAAGACGGTGTGGCCGCAGACGGGGCAGATCGACACCTTCGTGACGTCGATGTCCTTGCCCGCCTGGACCGCTTCGAGCGCCGCGCGGTACATGTCGGCGTGGATCTTCTCCGCTTCGATCGCGAAGCGGATGCTGCGCTGGGCGCCCTTCTCCTGCTGCAGCTGGGCCACCGCCATGTAGGCGGGGTACATCTCGTCCACCTCGAAGGTCTCGCCGCCGAGGGCGCCTTCCAGGTTCGCCGCGGTGTCGCCCACGCCGGCGAGCTCCTTCAGGTGGTTCACGGCGTGCACCTGCTCGGCGTAGCTGATGGCCTTGAACAGCAGGGCCACCTGGGGGAAGCCGTCCTGGGCGGCCTTGTCGGCGAAGGCCAGGTACTTCATGTGCGCCTGGCTCTCGCCGGCGAACGCGTCCTTCAGATTGTGCTCGGTCATCGCGCGCATGGGGCCTCCTTGGCGGTGGGCGTGGATCGATGCCCGCAATCATGGTCGTTGCCGGGGGCGATCTCAACCGACTCGAATACTCCTGTATCCGGATGAAACAATTCCCGGCCAGCCGCGTCTTGACGGCGGTGGATTAGTGCATTAGTATACTAATGCACCGACGACACGACGGAAGGAACCACCGATGCCCTTCACCCTGGATCCCCACAGCGGCGTCGCCGTCTACCGGCAGCTCGTGGATCAGGTCCGCTTCCAGATCGCCGCGGGCGTCCTGAAGCCGGGGGACGAGCTGCCGTCGATCCGCGCCCTCTCCGAACCCCTGGGAGTCAATCCGATGACCATCAGCAAAGCCTACGGCCTCCTGGAGCGCGACGGCTGGCTCGAACGCAGGCCCGGCCGCCCGCTGGTCGTGCGCGGCCTGCCGGCCGACGAGATGCGCCGCAGCCGCCTCGCCCAGCTCGACGAGGCGCTGCGCCCCGCCGCGGCCCTGGCCGTCCAGTTCGGCGTCGAGGCCGACGAGGCCGCGGCCCGCCTGCGCAAGCTGATGGCGAAGGAGGAGCGATGAACCCGATCGTCGAATTCCGCGACGTCCGCCGCGGCTACGTGCAGGGCGCGCCCGTGCTGGACGGGATCGGCTTCCGCGTGGAGCCGGGCGAGGTCGTCGGGCTGCTGGGCAAGAACGGCGCCGGCAAGACGACCCTGCTGCACCTGGTCATGGGCATGCTCGAGCCCCAGGCGGGGTCGGTGCGGGTGTTCGGCATGGACCCGCGGCGCGAGGCGGTCGCGGTCAAGTCGCGCATCGGCTTCGTGGGCGAGGACCAGGCCCTGCCGGGCTTCCTGACCCTGGCCGGGGTCATGGACCTGCACCGCGGCCTGTTCCCGGACTGGGACGAGGACTGCGCGCAGCGCCTGATCGGCCGCTTCCAGCTGCCGACCGACCGCCGGATCGGCAAGCTGAGCAAGGGCCAGGCGCGCCAGGCCGCCCTGCTCTGCGCGGTCTCCCACCGCCCGGACCTGCTGGTGCTGGACGAGCCGGCCGGCGGGCTCGACCCGCACGCGCGCCGCGAGTTCCTGGAGACCTCGATCCAGCTGTTGAACGAGGCCGGCACGACGATCCTCTTCTCGTCCCACCACATGACCGACGTCGAGCGCATGGCCAGCCGCCTCCTGATGCTGCACGACGGGCAGGTCTGGATCGACAGCGACCTCGACGCCATCCGCGAGGGCTACTGCCTGGCCCTGCTGCCCCCCGACGCGCCCGACGCCCGCCGGCTGCTGCTGGCCCACGGCCGCTGCCTCTGCGTGCGCGAGCGGCCGGACGCGGTGCGCGCGGTCTTCGAGATGGGGGCCGAGGAATGCCGCGCCGCGCTGGCCGACGCGCCCGGCCTGGCCGGCGCCGCCTGCCGCCCGCTGTCGCTGGAGGACATGTTCATCGAGCTGGTGGGAGGCGCGTCGTGAACCGCGCGCTGCTGCTGCGCAACCCCGCCCTGCGGACGGTCCGGCGGTGGCTGCTGTTCGCCGTGGTGGCGGGCCTGTTCTTCACGGGCCTGATCGGCCTGCGGGTCGCCGCGACGGGCGAGGTGACCAGGGCCGAATACCTGGGCGGCGCCTGGGTCCTGGTCGGCTGCTACCTGCTGCTGGGGCAGGTGCGCCTGCGCTGCACGCGCTTCGACCTGTCCCTGCCGGTGCCCGCGCGCGAGCTGTGGTCGGCCTCGCTGCTGGGCTCGGTCCTGGCCGCCTGGACGTTCCTGGCGATGCTGTTCGCGGTGTCGGGCCTGCAGTTCGCCGTCTTCGACTTCCTGAGCCCGCAGCGCCGGGTCGACTGGCCGCGCTTCGCCGTCGACGCGCTGGTCCTGGCGGCCGCCGTCGTGCCCTGCGTGGCCGCGCTGCAGGCGCGCCGGCCCGAGCTGGCGGAGATCCCGGGCGGCCGGCGCCACGTGCTGGCGTCGCTGCCCGCCCTGGGCGCGGTGCTGCTGCTGCTGGTGCTGTTCGCGGCGCGGCCCTGGTACGCCGCGGCCATCGCGCTGGCGGCGGCCGTGCCGATCGTCGCGGCCGGCGCGCGACGGGTGCCGCCGGCCTACGGCGTGGCCCCGCTCGCCGACGATGCGGCGCCGCGGGCGGTGCGGGCCGCGCCCGCCGCCGCCGGCGCCCGCCCGCGCGCCCTGCGGGGCCTGCGCCGCGACGCCGCCCTGGCCTGGATCGTCGTGCGCACCGCGCCGAAGGGGAAGGGCATCCTGTGGATGGCGGCGCCGGTCCTGTGCCTGTTCGGCCTGGTCGACGCCGGCGTCGTCGCGGCCCTCGCGCCGGACAGCGACCTGCGCTTCACGCTGATCCCGATCACCGCCTACATGCTGGTGTCGATCACCGGCCAGCTGCTGGCGAACCTGCGCTGGGTCGACGCCTGGCCGGCGGACCGCCGCCGCATCTTCGCGCCGATCACGCTGGCGTGCCTGCTCCTGTTCGTCCTCGGCTACGCGGCCGGCGGCGCCTGGGTGGCGTCGCGGCCGTCGACGGCGTTGCCCGGGGTCGTCGCCTTCGACGGCGCCTCGGGGGAGCGGGTCGAGACGGGCATCCCGCGCGATCGCTGGCGGATCGACTGGGACGGCCGCGTGCCGGCGGACGGCGCGCAGGCGCCGCGCACCACGCCGGTCGTCCGCGGTTGGGCGCCGCTGGCCTACGGTTCCGACGCGGCGCCCCCCGAGGGGCGGGGGCCGCACTTCCCGCTGATGCTGGCGCTGATCGCGGTCTGCTGGTTCGGCGGCCTGGCCCTCTACCTGCCGCGGCTGAAGGCGGGCTCGCGCCGGCGCGGGCGCCAGGCCGTCTTCGCGGGCGTCCTGGGCGTCCTGATGCTGCTGCACCTGGCGCCCTACGTCCTGCTGTTCGCGGGCCTGTCCCGCCCGTGGGTCTGGGAGGTGCTGTTCACGGACACGGCCCGGCGCCTGCTCGAGGCCGTGCCGGGCGGCGCCGCCGGGATGTGGGTGCTGTCGTTGGCGGTGACGGCGGGGATGTTCGAGCTGGCGCTGCGGGCGTTCCGACGGACGGAGTCGCCCGTGGAACTGGACGCCTGCGCCTGGGAGGGCCTGACGCGCGGGAGCGACTGAGGCGGCGGTAGTCTAGCCGATCGTCAGCAGCACGATCCCGCCCACGGTCAGCGCCATCCCGAGCAGCGTCTTGAGCGTGACGGGTTCGCCGCCCAGCGTCAGCGCCAGCAGCGCCCCGAACAGGGGCGAGGTGAAGGCGATGGGCATGACGCGCGTCAGCGGCGCGCCCTTGATGGCCGTGTAGAAGCAGAGCATGCCGATCGAGCCCGCCACCACGCCGCCGCCGACGACCATGTAGAGCAGCGAGCGCGGCCCCGCGGTCGCCAGGGCCTTCCAGTGGGGCGCGCTGACCGCGCCCAGGATCACCAGCGCCACCGCCGTGCGGATCGTGATGCCCAGCTGCGGCGGCAGGTGGCCGAGGTGCAGGCCGCGCTTCTCGAAGTAGCCGCCGATGCCCCAGGCCGCGGCGGTCAGCAGGGCGAACAGGTAGGGCTTCATCGCCGCGCGCTCCTCTGGCGGAGCGCCTCGTAGGCGAGCAGCGCCGCCGCCACGCTGACGTTCAGGGAGTCGGCCGTCCCCAGCATGGGGATGCGGCAGCGGCGGCCGGCCGCCGCGAGCATCTCGCTCGAAAGTCCCGTGTCCTCGGCGCCCAGCAGCACCGCCACCGGGCCGGTCAGGTCGCAGGCGGTGTGCAGGTCGGGCGCCGCCGGCGTGGTCGCCAAGAGCGGGATGCCGCGCGCGCGCAGGAAGTCCAGGATCTCCGCGGCGCCGGCGCTGACCGTCGGCACGGTGAACACCGCGCCGGTCGAGGCGCGCAGGGCGTTGGGGTTCCAGGGGTCGGCGCCCGCGCCGCAGGCCAGCACCGCGGCGACGCCCGCGCCGCTGGCGGTGCGCACCACCGCGCCCAGGTTGCCCGGCTTCTCCACGCCCTCCAGGACCAGCACCAGGGGTTCGGGCGGCAGGGCGAGCGTGTCCAGCGACCAGGCGGGCGGGCGCGCGACGGCGATCAGGCCTTCGGGCTTCGCGCGGTAGGCGGCCTTCTCCAGCACGCGCGGGGTCACTTCGACGAGCTCGATCCCCGAGCGCCGCAGGTCCTCCAACAGGTCCCCGCCGCCGTGCTCGGCCAGGACCTCGGGGCAGGCGTAGGCCTCGTCCAGGACCAGGCCCGCCTCCAGCGCGCGGCGGACCACGCGCAGCTCGTCCAGCAGGATGACGCCCTCGCGCTGCCGGTCGCGGCGTTCGCGCAGGCGGACCAGCCGCTTGATCCGCTCGTTGCCGGGGCTGGTGATGGGTTCAGACATCCCGCATCCCTTCCAGGGTGTCGCGCACGGCCGCCGGCAGGGGCGCCACGCGCCGGGCGGCGTAGTCGAAGCCGGCCAGTCCCGTCTCGGCCAGGGCGATCGGCGCGTCTGCGCGCGTCACGCGGTAGGCCAGCCGGAAGCCGGCGCGGCCGGTCTCGGCCACGCCCACCTCGATCCGCAACCGGTCGCCGGCGAAGGCCTCGCCCTGGTAGACGATCACCGCGTCGCCCAGGATCAGGGCGACCCCGCCGCAGTCCGGCTCGCTCCAGCCCCGCGCGGCCAGGAAGGCGACGCGGGCCTCGTGCAGCAGGGACAGCAGGCGGTCGTGGGCCAGGTGGCCGCCGTAGTTCAGGTCGGTGACGCGCACGGCCAGTTCGCAGGCGAACGGGTAGCGGGGCAGCGGCGTCAGCTGGGCGCGGGGCACGGCGTCACTCCCGGGGCGGCGGTCAGGTCGTCAGGATGCCCGCGACGGCGGCGGTCATCCAGCTGGCGAAGGCGCCGGCGAACATCGCGCGCATGCCCAGGCGCGCCACGTCGCCGCGGCGCTCGGGGGCCAGGCTGCCGATGCCGCCGATCTGGATGGCGATGCTCGAGAAGTTGGCGAACCCGCACAGCGCGTAGGTGGCGATGACGATGCTGCGCGGCGAGAGCGTGCCGTCGGTGATGGCGCGCTCGAGCTGGATGTAGCCCAGGAACTCGTTGACCGTGATCTTGGTGCCCAGCAGGTTGCCGAAGGTCGCCGCCTCGCTCCAGGGTACGCCCATCGTCCAGGCGATGGGGGCGAAGACCCAGCCGAAGATCTGCTGCAGGGAGAGGCCGACCAGGCCCAGGCCGGCGTCGACCATCGCGACCAGGGCCACGAAGGCCAAGAGCATCGCGCCGATGTTGGCCGCCAGCTTCAGGCCGATGCCCGCGCCGCCGGCGGCGGCGTCGATGACCCCGGAGTACTCGCGCGGGATGTCCAGCTTCGCCCCGCCGGCGGTCGCGGACCGCTCGGTCTCGGGGTACATGATCTTGGCCATGACCAGGGCCGCGGGCGCCGACATGACGCTGGCGGCCAGCAGGTGCCCGGCGTCGATGCCCAGGCGCACGTAGGCCGCCATGACGCCGCCGGCGACGGTCGCGAAGCCCGCGGTCATCACGGCCATCAGCTCGGAGTTGGTCATGGTCTTGATGTAGGGGCGGATGACCAGCGGCGCCTCGGTCTGGCCCACGAAGATGTTGGCGGCGGCTGAAAGGGTCTCCGAGCCGCTGGTCTGCATCGTGCGGCGCATGACCCAGGAGACGCCCGCGATCACGCGCTGCATGATCCCGAGGTGGTAGAGCACGGCCATCAGGCTGGAGAAGAAGATCACCGTCGGCAGGACGTGGATCGCGAACACGATGCCCAGGGGCACCAACTCGCCGGTGGCGGAGTTGGTGACCTGGACGAAGCCGCCCTCGGCTCCCGGCTGCAGGTAGCGCACCACGTCGGCGTTGCCGCGGAAGAGGTTGCCGAACAGGAAGGCGGCGCCGGCGTCGGTGAAGCCCAGCACGCGGGTGATCCCGATGCGCGCGCCCTCGAAGATCTTGCCGCCCCAGGGGGTGCGCAGCAGCAGCAGGGCGAAGGCGAACTGCAGGGCCAGCCCCCAGCCCACGATGCGCCAGCGCACGCGGCGCCGGCCGTTGCTGAAGACCAGCCCCAGCCCCATCAGCACGAACACGCCCAGCAGGGAGATCAGGTTGGACAGATGCATCGGCGCCTCCGGTTCCGCGCGGTGTGGCCGTAAGTGTATGCCGCAGCGAGGGGTCCGCGTCCAGCCCGAAATGCCGCCGGGCCGGCGGCGTTCAGCGCCCGCAGCCGGCCGGCAGCGCCCCGATCAGGCCGCAGCCGCCGGCGTCCAGGCACGGGCTGTCCGCGCGCAGGCGCAGGTCGCCGCCCGCGAGGTCGCAGAACAGCGGGTCGGCCTGCAGGTCGTCGCCGTCGATGACCGTGCCGGCCGGCCAGAAGGCGAAGGCGCCGTCGCCGTAGAGGTCGCAGCAGGCGGCGTCGAGCCGTCCGTCCGCGACCATGTCGAAGGCGGGGCCGCCGGTGTTCCCGGCGATCAGGCAGTGGTCCAACGACAGCCGGCCGTTGCGCATCGAACCGCCGCCGTCGTCGATGGCCCCGATGCGCACGGCCGCGCCCAGGGGCGCGTCGTTGCCGGCGATGGTGCAGCCGGTCGCCAGCACGGGCACGGGCGGGTCCTCGGCGTTGCTGTACCCGTAGACCGCCAGGCCGCCGCCGCGCTGCTCGGCGTGGTTGCCCGCGATCACGCAATCCTCCAGCCGCAGGATGACGCTGACGGCGGCGACGCCGCCGCCCCCGCCCCCGGTCGCGTTGCCGACGATGGTGCAGCGGCGCACCACCGGGCCCTGGCTGTTGACGAAGTAGAGGCCGCCGCCGAACTGGGTCGAGGTGTTGCCGGTGATCAGGCAGTCCTCGATGACGGGGTAGCCCAGCCCGCCGAAGTAGACGGCGCCGCCCTGGCCGCCGCGGTTGCCGGTGAAGATGCAGTGGCGCACCACGATGTCGGTCAGGTGGAACACCAGGCCGCCGGCCATCGGGTAGTCGCCGTCGGCGGGGGGGGAGACGCCGTTGGCGATCGTGAAGCCGTCGATCACCACGCCGTCGTTGTTGCCCTGGACGAACAGGACCCGCTGCTGCCCCTGCGCGTCGAGGATCGTCGCCTCGGGCCCCGCCTCGCTCGCCAGCACGATGCCGGTGCGGTCGCGGGCGATGAAGAGCATCGCCAGCGGGTTCATGGCGCCCCCCTGGTTGAGCCAGGTGTAGCTGCCGGGGCCGACCAGGACGAGGTCGCCGTGGACCGCGCCCGCGAGCGCGGCGGCGATCGTGGGCACGTCGCCGCTGCCGTCGGCGGCGACGCGCCAGGTGCGGCCGCCGGCGGGCGAGGCCGACACGACGTTCGAGAGGCCGCTGCGGTTGCCGGCGTCGTCGACGGCGCGCAGGGCCACGTAGAGGGCGCCGGCCGCGGCCGGGGCGTCGACGGGGCAGCGCAGGCGGTCGCCGCCGGGGACGGGCGTCGCGGTGGCGGGGGTGGCGGCGTCCCAGGTCGCCGGGGTGATCGGCTCGGCGGCGCTGCGCAGCTCGTAGGCGGCGGCGGCGCCGTGGGGGCCGTCGTCGCCGGTGGGCGTCCATTGGACCATGATCCGGTCGCCGCCGGACCACAGGACGGCCAGGTCGGCGACGGCGGCCGGCGGGGTGAGGTCGAGGGCGGGGTCGGCGCTGGCGATCACGAGGTTCGAGGGGGCGGACCAGGTCGTGCCGTCGACGGTGGCGCGCAGGCGGAAGGCGTAGGCGGCGCCGGCGGTCAGGGCGGTGATGGTCGCTTGCTGCGCCTGGCCGGGGGCGGCGGGGGCGGGCGGCGCGGGGGCGGCCGTCCAGGTTGCGAGGTCCGTGTTCTCCTGGCCGTAGGGGGTGTAGCGCAGGTCGTAGGACGAGACCGGGCCCGTGCCCGAGGCTAGGGCGGGGGCGGTCCAGGAGAGGGTGATGGACTCGGGGGTGGCGGATGCGGCTTGCAGGTCGGATACCGGGGCGGGGAGGCCGGTGGGGGAAGGGGGGCCCGCGGGGTCGTTGCCGCCGCAGCTGGATAGCAGCAGGGTCGTGAGCAGGGCTGCGACCAAGGCCGGGGCGGGGCTGAAAGATAGGGCGGTGGATCTCATCGGCGCTCCTCGGGGAGGTCGGGGCCCTGGGGTCGGCAATGGGATGGGCGGCCGGGGTGGGGCTGCCGGGTTTCGAGGAATATAGGCCCTTGGGGGTGGATGGGGGAAGAGGGTGAGTGGGGGCGGGTGCGTTGTGGCTGATATTCTTTACAGGGGGGTGCAGGTTGTCTATGCTCACAGATACGGATGAACGAATTTGATCCAGATGATGGCATCGCAGAATCCTATTGAACCGAGGCTCCAACTGTTCGCGGGAAAACCTGCGAGAAGATCTGGATATCTAGTTCTGGATACGTAGCGTTGGGGTAGAGGCGGTCGAGACTAGCACAGTATCATTTTCTGGGGAGAGCAAGCATGATAACCCAGTGTTTGGTAAATATTTGGGGGCGGGCGGAAACCCGGAGGGGAAAAGAGAGGGGGGGGCGGGGGGGCCCCGGGGGGGGCGCGCCGGGGGGGGGGCCGGGGCGGGGGGGCGCCGGGGGGCGCCGGCCCGCCCGCGGCCCGCCCGCGTGGGGGCGCGGGTCGGGCGGCGGCGGGGCCGGGGCGGCGCGGCCCGCGCCGGCGGGCGGGGGTGCGCCCCGGCCGCCCGTCCGGCCGGCGGCCGGGCCGCGCCGGTGCGGGGGCCGCGGGGGGCCGGGCCGGGCCGCCGCGGCCCCGCGGCGCGGGCGCCCCCCCGGGCGGGGCCTCCCGCGCGGGGGCCGGGGCCGGGGCGCCGCGGGGGGCCCCGGGCGCCCGGCCCCCCGGCGTGGCATTAAGGACGCCAATTATTGGTGCCATGTGAAACGACTGAATGTCGCAGTAGCCGCGGCCCTATTTTCCGGAATGGTGCTTTCATGCCCATGCGGCGCCCTAGTTCTTTACGAGGGATTTGAGCAGGCCGAAACCATGTTCACCTATGGCTCCTATAACAACACTCCGTATATTGTCAACAGTACTTGTATTGTGAGAACAGGACTCCACGCTCTATCAGTTGGGCCATCGGACTGCGAAAATCAATGCTACGATCCCGCACACGCAGTACTCGCCCAATACGTCTTCACCTCTCCGGCTTATGTCGACAGCATCGTATTATGGGCGCGAGAAGGATCCACGACAGGACTTGGTTGGGGGGCTTGGTTTAGAGTTGGGCATGATGGTGGTTGGGACTACAGTATCCGCGACGTTGTTGGGAAACGGTGTGCCGATTACTGGCGAATGGGAACAGCATGTATTTACGCTTGGAGTTTGGGCGCAATCGCTGGAAATACTAACACAAGACATCACAAATGTATCAACAATGTGGGTAGATGATGTACAAATATTTATCAACGATAGTATAACCACGATACCCGGCCGTGTCGACAGCAGCGCTTTACAACTTCAGCAGAATATCCCGAACCCTTTCAATCCGGCAACAACGATACTGTTCGAAGTAACCGAGCAATCTCGTCTGAGTCTAATGATATATGACGTCGCGGGTCGCCTAATAGATGTACTGATTGAAGGTGATATTGTGGATGCGGGGGCCTACGCGGAGGTATGGGGCGGCCGAGACATTCGCGGCTTGGAGGCGCCATCGGGGGTCTATTTTTATCGGCTCGTCACTGATGATTTTACTGCAACTAGGAGGATGACCCTATCGCGTTGAAAGTGACACATCTATCAGATCGTTGAAGCTGACGGATCGACTTTGTCGCGTCGTAGGCAGAGCCAGCGCCGCGCCAAGCCCGTCCACAGTGTAGCGGTGACGGTAAAAGTGCGAGCATCGCGGGAGCCAATCAGAGAAGAATCGGAACCTTAGGGTGCCCCGCTCCGCCGAGCCGGCCACGCCAATTGACGAAATACGCCGATGCCGATCCGACATTCACCAAACAAGGCGGCAAATTCCAGGAACTGTGCAATACTTGCAGCTCGCTTCACGGAGGTGGCGATATGAAACAAGCGTGGCGCGCTCTTCCGTTCTTCTCGTCGGCGGTCCTTGCTCTGGCGATCGGCACCGCCCACGGCGTCTCGACCGGATCCATCATCGGGTGGGGACAGCAAGTCGTTGTCGAGCCGGCGGCTCTCGACAGCATTGTCGCCATCGCAGCAGGCGGGGGCACAGCCTGGGCCTCGGGAGCGACGGGACGATCGTCGCCTGGGGGAGCAACTACTATGGCCAGTGCAATGTCCCTGCACCGAATGCCGACTTCATCGCCGTCACAGGAGGGGCGGGACACAGCCTCGGACTCAAGAACGACGGTACGATCGTGGCCTGGGGGTATAACGAGTACGGCGAGTGCGTTGTCCCCGCGCCGAATGAGGGCTTCATCGCTGTCGCAGGAGGTTTGCACCACAGCCTCGGGCTCAAGAGCGACGGGACGATCGTGGCCTGGGGAGATGACTGGTATGGCCAGTGCAGCGTCCCCGCGCCGAATGCGGACTTCATCGCCGTCGCAGCAGGCTGGGACCACAGCCTTGGTCTCAAGAGTGACGGGACGATCGTGGCCTGGGGGGATAACGGTTCAGGCCAGTGCGATGTCCCCGCGCCCAATGAGGGATTCATCGCCATTGCCGGAGGTGTGTACCACAGCCTCGGGCTCAAGAACGACGGGACGATCGTGGCCTGGGGGTCTGACGGACGTGGCGAGTGCAGTGTCCCCGCACCGAACGCGGATTTCATTGCGGTCGCTAGAGGCGCGCACCACAGCCTCGGGCTCAAGAGCGACGGGACGATCGTGGCCTGGGGGCTTAACAGCGATGGCCAGTGCAACGTCGCTGCTCCGAATGAGGGTTTCATCGCCACCGCAGGTGGGGGCGGGTATAGCCTTGGCCTCAAGAGTGATGGGACGATCGTGGCCTGGGGCGCAAACGGCACTGGCCAGACCAACGTCACCGCGCCCAATACGGAGCTTCATCGCCGTCACGGGAGGCTATGGCTACCACAGCCTGGGGCTGAAGAGCGATGGCACGGTCGTGGCCTGGGGAGGGAACAGCTCTGGCCAGTGCAACGTCCCTGCGCCCAACGAGAGCTTCATCGCCGTCGCAGGTGGTTATGAGCACAGCCTCGGGCTCAAGAGCGGCGGGGCGATCGTGGCCTGGGGGAAGAACAATTATGGCCAGTGCAATGTCCCCGAGCCGAATGCAGGCTTCATCGCCGTCGCAGCAGGTTGGCACCACAGCCTCGGGCTCAAGAGCGACGGGACGATCGTGGCCTGGGGGAATAACAGTTCGAGTCAGTGCAATGTCCCTGCTCCGAATGCCGGTTTCGTCGCCCTCGCAGGGGGCGAATTGCACAGCCTGGGGCTCAAGAATGACGGTACGATCGTGGCCTGGGGGAATAACGACTACGGCCAGCGCAACGTCCCGGCTCCGAATGCGGGTTTCATCTCCGTCGCAGGAGGCTACTGGCACAGCCTGGGGCTCAAGAGCGACGGCACGATCGTGGCCTGGGGGAACAACGGCTACGGCCAGTGCCATGTCCCCGCGCCGAATGCGGGTTTCAGCGCCGTCGTCGGTGGCTACTGGCACAGCCTCGGGCTCAAGAGCGACGGTTCGATCGTGGCCTGGGGAAAAACGTCGATGGCCAGTGCAATGTCCCCGCGCCGAACACGGGCTTCATCGCCGTCGCCGGTGGTGGGGTCCACAGCCTGGGGCTGAAAGGCTCATCGGCGACCGGCATCGAGGACATCGTTCCCGGCCGTGTTCCCGGCGCCTCGCATCTTGCGATTCGCTCCGTGTCTCCCAATCCCTTCAACCCGTCCGCGGAGATTTCGTTCGAGACCTCTGCGTCGGGTCCCTTGGCGCTGGAGATCTTTGATATGAGCGGTCGGCGCCTGGGGGCAAGGGCTCTCGGGAGCTTCGGGCCGGGCGTGCACCGAGTTCGTTGGGATGGACGGGACGGCGCGGGAACGAACGTGTCTTCCGGGATGTACTTGCTTCGGTTGAAAGGATCGACGGCAGAGTCGCAGGCCATGAAGGTGCTTCTGTTGCGTTGATGAGCGGGCGCGGGAGGGAGCGGCGCTGGATCCTGCGGGCCAGTCTCGGGCGCCGGGTGCCATGACAGCAGGATGTTGTTGCCATCGTTAAGCCCTTGGCTGTAGCAACGCCGATTCCAATGCCGGGAGGTTGCTGATGATGAGCCAAGCTCCACGCATAGCCCGGATGTTCACTCCGCTGCTCCTGCTGGCCACCGCCCTCTGCGGTTGCGACGACTCGTCCCCGCACAGCCCGAGGCCGTGCACTGCACAATACGTCCCTGGTATCGAGGTGATGATCCTGGATGCTGAGACCCGCCTGCCGACCGCCTGCGGCGCGACCGTGTGGCTGACGGACGGCGGCTACCAGGAGCAGGCCGCCGACCTCTGCGTCGAGGGCCTGCCCGATTCGCTCCAATATTCCATGATCATGGGGGCGTACGAGAGAGAGGGCGTCTACACGGTTGTCGTCACCAAGGCCGGTTACGAGCCGTGGACCATGTCTTCGGTGCAGGTCGCCGGAGATGAATGTCACGTCTTCACGCAGCGTCTTGTGGCATTCCTCAAGCGTGATCCGCTTGAGTCGCGGGAAGAGAACTAGCGCGGCTGAAATGATGCCGGCATGAGTTCCGGGAGCCATCGAGTGATGGTGGCGGGAGTGTATTTTACGAAACAGCCTGGGAATCCCCCGAGGACCCCGGCCAGAAGAGGAACCGACCAGAAGATCCCGAGCCCCGCAACGCCCGTGCAACGACCCTCGCGGGACCGCCCGGCAGCGCCCCGGCAACACGCAACCGGCGCCGCGGCCCGAGGTCGCGCCCGCGGCCTGAGGAGCGGAGGCTGACGGCCAGCCGCTGGAGGTAGGCCTGGAGGGTCGCTGGACCGCTAAGTACTGGAGCCCCCCGCTTGGGAAGGCCGGGCGGCGCCGGGGCCCCCCCCGCGGCCCGCCCCCCCACACGCCCGGGTGAACCCCGAACGCCCCCCGCGGCAGGTGACCGAGCGCGCCCGCCGCGCCGGGCCCCCACCGCCCACCTCTCCCTCGTACGTCTGTCGCGGCCCAAGCACAGCAGCAGCTGTTACTTGACGCGCTCCACCGCCTTCTCCAGAACATCCAACCCCTGCCCCCCGACGAAATGCTCCCGCACCACCCCGCCCCGATCCAGCACGTAGATCGCGGGCAAACGGCTGACCCGATAGGCCTTCGCCATCTCGCCCTTCTCGTCCATCAGGATGGGATAGCCGATCTCCCGCTCCGCCAGGAACTTCGCGATCTTCGCCGGCTGCTCGCTGCTCACCCCGACGATCACGACCTCGTCGCCGTACCGCCGCCTCAACTGCTCGAGGTCGGGAATGGCCTTCAGGCAGGGCTGGCACCAGGTGGCCCAGAAGTCGATCACCACGGTCTTGCCCCGCCAGTCGCCCGTGGCGACGGTCCCGCCGCCGCTGTCCCGAAGCGTGAAATCGGGGGGCGTCTCGCCCTCGAGGGAATCGGCGACCATCAGCTTGCCGGGCCCGGAGACGCGCTTGCTGCCGGGTGCCGGCCGGAAGACGAAATCGCCGGGCTGGAGTCCCGGATTGATCTTCAGCGACTTGATCGTCACCCCGAACGTGCCCGCCGGAGCGCCGGGTTTCGTCATGCGGCCCTCCGTTCGCCGGAGGATGTTCGACGTCGCGTCCAGCCAGATCCTGGCCTCGACATCGACACCTTCCTCGTGGATGGAATCCCAGACATCGCAGATGACCGGGCCGTCGGCCGTCTCCAGGGTGTCGCGGCCGTCGTAGGCGAAACGGTCGATATCTTCATCGGGATCGAGAGTCAGAAGCCGCAAGGGCGATTCGAAGGGGAAGGGCGGCTGGAACATCTGCAGGAACGGGGACTCCGAATCGTGCTCAGCCGTGCCGGCTCCGGACCGGGGTTCCGCGGAGTACCGATCCGACGTGCCGCTCGTCGTCCACATCGAGTCCAGGCTGCAGACCACGTGCTTGTTCATGCCGAGGAAGTCGGTCGTCGCCGTGCAGTACCCGGGGCGCAGGGCGCTGCAGCTCAGGCTCACCGTCATCTGCACACCTTGCGCTCCCATGGCGATCTCGGCGCTCAACTCGTAGTCGTGGACCTGGGAGAACCAGGCTCGGGGGCTTCGGTTGCCCGGCCGGACCCGCCACGCACCCCCCGATTCCCACCCCCCCCACCCCCAACATTGACTCCCGCCCCCCATATGGTATCGTTCCCGCCCATGAACCCCTCACCGGCATCCCCGCCCCCCGTCATCATCGGCATCGCCGGCGGCACCGGCTCCGGGAAGACCACCGTGGCCCTGCGCGTCCAGCAGGCGGCCCCCGGCAAGACCGTCCAGATCATCCACCACGACTCCTACTACCGGGACAACGCCCACCTCGACCTCCAGGACCGGGCGGCGATCAACTACGACCACCCCAGCGCCTTCGAGACCGAGCTGCTGGTGGCCCACCTGGCCGAGCTGAAGCGCGGCCAGGCGGTCGACGTGCCCGTCTACGACTACACGACCCACTCGCGCTGCTCGGAGACGCGCCGGGTCGAGCCGGCGGACATCGTGTTCGTCGAGGGCATCCTGGTGCTGGAGTCCGAGGTCCTGCGCGGGCTGATGGACATCCGGCTCTACGTGGGCGTGGACGCCGACGAACGCTTCATCCGGCGCCTGCAGCGCGACGTGCGCGAGCGCGGCCGCTCGGTGGATTCGGTGATCGAGCAGTACATGAGGGTGGTGCGGCCGATGCACCAGCAGTTCGTGAGCCCGACCAAGCGCTACGCCCACCTGATCATCCCCGAGGGCGGGCACAACCAGGTGGCGATCGACCTGATCGCGGCCAGGATCCAGAGCATCATCCAGGAGCGGCGGGCCTTCCGGGCCTGAGACCGCGACGGGAGGCGACCTTGCAGTACGACGACGCGGACATCTGCCAGCGCGACCCCCTGATCGAGCGCGTGCTGATCGGCTCGGACGAGATCCAGCGCCGGGTCCAGCAGCTCGGCACCGAGATCAGCCGCGACTACGCCGGCAGCACCCCCGTGCTGGTCAACATCCTCAAGGGCGCCTTCGTGTTCCTGGCCGACCTGACGCGCGGCATGAGCGCGCCGCACGAGATCGACTTCATGGCCATCAGCAGCTACCACGGCGGCACCCAGAGCACCGGCGTGGTGAAGATCGAGAAGGACCTCAAGACGGACATCACCGGCCGCGACGTGATCATCGTCGAGGACATCGTCGACACCGGGCTGACCCTCAGCCACCTGCTCGACCTGCTGCAGACCCGCGGGCCGCGCAGCCTGCGCGTCTGCACGCTGCTGGACAAGTCCTCGCGCCGCCAGAAGGAAGTGCCGATCCACTACAAGGGGTTCGAGATCCCCGACGAGTTCGTCATCGGCTACGGCCTCGACTACGACGAGAAGTACCGCAACCTGCCGTTCATCGGCGTGCTGAAGCCCTGACCCCGAGGTCGGGACGGCGGCGCATCCACCGGGGGCCATCATGAGCGAGCGACCGATTCCGCCGGCCGAGGGGTCCGGCCCCGTCGGGAACCACCGGTTCCCGGAGGCCCTGACCTTCGACGACGTCCTGCTGGTCCCCGGCTACTCCGAAGTCATCCCCCGCGACGTCGACACCCGCACCCGGCTGACCCGCGGCCTGTCGCTCAACGCGCCCCTGATCTCCGCGGCCATGGACACCGTCACCGAGTGCCATCTGGCCATGGCCATGGCGCGCCAGGGCGGCATCGGCGTCATCCACAAGAACCTCAGCCCCCACGACCAGGCCGACCACGTCCAGCGCGTCAAGCGCAGCGAGTCGGGCATGATCACCGACCCGATCACCATGGGCCCCGACCGCACCATCGCCGAGGCGCTGGCCCAGATGGCCCGCTACAGCATCTCGGGCGTGCCGATCACCGAGGGGCGCCGGCTCGTGGGCATCCTGACCAACCGCGACCTGCGCTTCGTGCGCGACACGAGCCGCCTGGTGCGCGAGGTCATGACCAGCGAGAACCTGGTGACCGTGCCCGAGGGCACGACGCTCGAGCAGGCGGCGGTGAAGCTGCACGCCCACCGCATCGAGAAGCTGCCCGTGGTCGACCAGGCCGGCAACCTCTGCGGCCTGATCACGGTCAAGGACATCCAGAAGAAGCTCGACTACCCGCGGGCCAGCAAGGACGACCGCGGGCGGCTGCTCTGCGGCGCGGCCGTGAGCATCGGCGAGGCCGGGCGCGAGCGCATCGACCTGCTGGTCGAGGCCGGCGTCGACCTGCTGGTCGTCGACACCGCCCACGGGCACTCGCGCAACGTGATCGAGGCGGTCCGCGAGGTGAAGCGGCGCCACCCGGGCCAGCAGGTGCTGGCCGGCAACATCGCCACCGGCGAGGCGGCCCTGGCCCTGATCGAGGCCGGCGCCGACGCCCTGAAGGTGGGCATCGGCCCCGGCTCGATCTGCACCACGCGCGTCGTGTCGGGCGTGGGCGTGCCCCAGATCACCGCGCTGCTGGACGTGGTGCGCGCCGCCCGGCCGCACGGCGTGCCGGTGGTCTCCGACGGCGGCATCAAGTACTCCGGCGACGTGGTCAAGGCCATCGCCGCCGGCGCCGACACCGTCATGCTCGGCTCGCTCTTCGCCGGCACCGAGGAGGCGCCGGGCGAGAAGATCCTGTTCGAGGGCCGCGTCTACAAGAGCTACCGCGGCATGGGCTCGGTGGCGGCCATGCAGCAGGGCAGCAAGGACCGCTACTTCCAGGACACGGTGACCGAGGCCGACAAGCTCGTGCCCGAGGGCATCGAGGGCCGGGTGCCCTACAAGGGCCACCTGCAGGACATCTTCTACCAGATCGTGGGCGGCCTGCGCAGCGGCATGGGCTACTGCGGCACCCGCACCATCGCCGACCTGCAGCGCGAGGGCCGCTTCGTGCGCGTCACCGCCGCCGGCCTGCGCGAGAGCCACCCCCACGACGTGCTGATCACCAAGGAAGCCCCGAACTACGGGACGCGCGTCTGATGCGCCTGCCCGGGCTCGATCTCTCCCGGATCGGTCCGGACTTCCGCCGCATGCTGCTGGCCACGCTCTGCTTCGGGGCGGCGGCCGGCGTCTTCCAGTCCACGTTCAACAACTACCTCAGCGACGTCCACGCCCTGGACGCCGGGGCGCGCGGCTGGATCGAGCTGCCGCGCGAGCTGCCGGGCTTCCTGATCATGTTCATCTCGGCCGCGCTGCTGACCTACATGTGCGAGGCGCGCATGGCCGCCGCCGCGATGATCCTGACCGCGGGCGGCGCGCTCGGCCTCGGGCTGCTCGCGCACGGGACCCTGCCCCTGGTCGCGTTCCTGATGATCTGGAGCCTCGGCGACCACATCATCTTCGCCGTGGAGGGCCCGCTGGGCCTGACCCTGGCCCGCAGCGGCAACGAGGGGCGCCGCCTCGGCCAGCTGGGCGGCGCCCGCAACCTCGGCACGATCATCGGCGTGGCCGGCGTCTGGCTCATCGCGCGGCAGATGGGCGACCGCTACGACCTGTTCTACGGCCTGGCCGCGGTCTGCGCGGCGGCCGCGGGCTGGTTCTACCTGCGGCTGCAGATCGGCCGCACCGGCTCGCGCTCGCGGCGGCTGGTCTACAAGCGGCGCTACCACCTGTTCTACGCCATCAGCGCCCTGTTCGGGGTGCGCAAGCAGATCTTCCTGGCCTTCGGCGGCTGGGTGCTGGTCAGCCGGCACGGCGTCCCGGTCGAGACCATCGCCATGCTGTACGTGATCGCCGCGGCCCTGGGCATCGTGCTGCGCCCGCTGCTGGGCGACGTCATCGACTGGCTGGGAGAGCGGACCGTGCTGGCGGCCGACGAGCTGCTGCTGCTGGGCGTCTGCCTGGTGTACGCCTTCGCCGGCGACGTGAAGCTGCTGTACGCGGCCTACGTCCTGGACAGCGTGCTGTTCGCCCTGCGCGTGGCGCGCACCACCTACCTCAAGAAGATCGCCGAGGACCCCGCCGACATCACCCCGACCATCGCCCTGGGCATCACCATCGACCACGTGGTGGCCATGAGCCTGCCGATCCTCTCGGGCTGGATCTGGGAGCGCTTCGGCTTCCAGTGGGTGTTCCTGCTGGCCGGCGCGATCGCCGTGGCGGGCTTCTTCGTCTGCCTGCGCATCCGGGTGCCCAAGGCTCCGTCATTGCCGCCGCCGCCGACCACCGCCGGAGTCGCGCCGTGACGCGCCTGCTGGCCATCGCCGCGGCCGGCGCCCTGGGCGCCGTCGCCCGCTACGGCCTGTCGGGGGTCGCCCAGCGCTGGTTCCCGCCCTCGTTCCCCGGCGGCACGCTGGTGGTCAACACGCTGGGCTGCTTCCTGGCCGGCCTGTTGGCCGCGCTGCTGCTGGACCGCTGGCCCGTGGGCCCGACCACGCGCGCCGCCCTGCTGATCGGATTTTTGGGCGCCTTCACCACCTTCAGCACCTTCGCCAACGAGACCCTGGCCCTGGCCCGCGAGGGCGGCGAGCTGCGGGCGGCGCTGAACATCGCGCTGTCGGTGGTGCTGGGGCTGGGGGCGGCCTGGGCGGGGGCGGCGCTGGCGTCGTTGGCGGGGCCGGGATCCTCCTGACCCGCTCGGCGCTTGTCGAGGCCGCGGCCGGGTCCTACAATCCGCAGACACCGCCGTCACGCCGAAAGAGGTTTCCCCCTTGGACCCCAGCACCGCCCGCCTCATCGAGACCATCCGCGACAACGTCATCGGCGCCGACCGCGCCGTCGAGGGCCCCTACGGCCTGCGCCGGATCACCTACGCGGACTACACCGCGTCGGGGCGCTCGCTGAAGTTCATCGAGGACTTCATCGCCGACGAGGTCCTGCCGCTCTACGCCAACACCCACACCGAGAGCTCGGCGACCGGCCAGCAGACCTCGCACTTCCGCGAGGACGCGCGGCGCCTGATCCTGGAGGCCTGCGGCGGCGACGAGCGCGACGCGGTGATCTTCTGCGGCGCGGGCGCCACCGGCGCCATCAACAAGCTGGTCGAGATCCTGAACCTGCGCCTGCCCGCCGACCTCGACGCGCGCTACGGCCTCTCCTCGCACCTCCCGCCGCAGGACCGGCCGGTGGTCTTCATCGGGCCCTACGAGCACCACAGCAACGAGCTGCCCTGGCGCGAGTCCATCGCCGAGGTGGTGACCATCCCCGAGGACGAGAACGGCCGCATCGACCTCGAGGCGCTGCGGGCCGCGCTGGAAGCGTGCGCCGGGCGTCGCGGCGCCTGCTGATCGGCAGCTTCTCGGCCGCCAGCAACGTCACCGGGATCGTCTCGGACACCGCCGAGGTCTCGCGGCTGCTGCACGAGCACGGCGCGCTCGCCTTCTGGGACTTCGCCGCCGCGGCGCCGTACGTGAGCATCGAGATGAATCCGGGCCCGGAGCACGGCCCCGCGGCGCACAAGGACGCGATCTTCCTGTCGCCCCACAAGTTCATCGGCGGGCCGGGCACCCCCGGCGTGCTGGTGGTCAAGCGCAGCCTGCTGACCAACCGCGTGCCGACGGTGCCCGGCGGCGGCACGGTGGCCTACGTCGGCGCCGACCGGCACGACTACCTCGTCGACCCCACGGCGCGCGAGGAGGGCGGCACCCCGGCGATCGTCGAGGCCATCCGCGCGGGCCTGGTCTTCGGCCTGAAGCAGGCCGTGGGCGCGCGGAGCATCGAGCGGCGCGAGGCGGACTTCGTGCGGCGGGCCATCGCCGCCTGGTCGGCCGACCCGCGCCTGCAGATCCTGGGCAACCTGCAGGCGGAGCGGCTGTCGATCGTCTCGTTCATGGTCCGCCACGGCAGCCGCTACCTGCACCACAACTTCGTGGTCGCGCTGCTGAACGACCTGTTCGGCATCCAGGCCCGCGGCGGCTGCTCGTGCGCCGGCCCCTACGGCCACCGCCTGCTGGGCATCGACCGGGAGCGCTCCCTGCAGTTCCAGGCGGCGATCCTGCACGGTTCCGAGGGGATCAAGCCGGGCTGGGTGCGGGTCAACTTCAACTACTTCATCAGCGAGGCCGTGTTCGCCTACCTGCTGGAGGCCGTGCGCCTGATCGCGGACCAGGGCTGGCGGCTGCTGCCGCACTACGAGTTCCAGCTGGAGACCGGCCTGTGGCGGCACCGCGGGCGCCGCCCCTTCGCGGGGCTGAGCCTGGACGACCTGAGCTACGCCGACGGCAAGCTGTCGTACCCGTCGCGCCGGCTCACCGCGCCCGAGAGCGCCTACGCCGACTACCTGCAGGAGGCGCGGCGCCTGTTCGCCGCGGCGGCCGCCGAGCCGGCGCCGTCCGGCGCGGCGGTCGCGCTGACGCCCGACGCCGAACAGCTGCGCTGGTTCCCGCTGCCCGGCGATCCCGCGCCGGTCGACTGAAGGAGGGGCCGTGATTCCCGAAGTGCCGGGCCAGCTGCTGCGGATCTACGTGGACGAGGGCGCCAAGCACGAAGGCAAGCTCGTGCACGAGGCCATCGTCCGGCTCTGCCTGAAGGAAGGGCTGGCCGGCGCCACCGTCCTGCGGGGCATCGCGGGCTTCGGCGCCCGGCACCGCCTGCACAAGGCGGGCATCGAGCGCTTCAGCGCCGACCTGCCGGTGGTGGTCGAGATCGTCGATGTCGCCGAGAAGATCGAGCGCCTGCTGCCGCAGATCCGGGAGATGGCGGGCGGCGGGCTGATCACGCTCGAACAGGTGCGCATCGTCGCCGCCCCGTCCGCCGATCACCCTGCCTGAACCCCAGAGAAAGCCCCGCCCCCCGGAGCGGGGCGGGGCTCCTGCGATCGTCCAGCCGCAGGTCAGCGCAGGTAGACGACTTTGCCGCTGGCCGTGCGCTCCCCGTCGTCCCACTTCAGCAGGTAGACGCCGTCGGCCACGTCCTGGCCGCGCCCGTCGCGCCCGTCCCAGCTGGCCGTGACGGTCCCGTCGGAGCCGGCCGTGGCCTGCAGCAGCCGGATCGTGTGGCCCCGCGCGTCGAAGACCAGCAGTCGGCCCGCCTCGCCGCGAGCGCCGCGCGCCATGATGGTCGCCGAAGCGCCCCGCCGCAGCGGCGACGGGTAGATCTCCAGGCGTCCCGCGCCCGTGTCCAGCTGCAGGTCGACCACGCCGGTGGTGCCGGGGTGGTAGCCGTGCGGGCCGGGGCCGGCCGGCACCACGCCGTGGCAGACGGTGCAGTCGCGCAGCGTGCCCGCGTGGCCCTGCAGGTCGATGTTGTTCACGTTGTCCGCGGCCTCGCGGCTCGGGAAGATGGCGTGGGGGGAGCCGTGGCAGGCGGAGCACATCAGCCCGCCGTGCCCGGTGCTGAAGCGGTAGAGCTGGCCCACCGGCTCTCCGTACTGGGCGGTGTGGCAGGTGCGGCAGGCGGGCTCGTTCAGCCAGGGGATGCGCCCCTGGTGCTCGATCGAGCCGGCGACCTGCTGCAGGTCGCCGTGGCAGTCCTGGCAGACCATGCCGAAGTCGGTGGCCATGGTCCCGCGCAGGCACTGGGTCTGCGGGCCGGGGTGGCACATGTTGCAGCCCGCGGGGCCGGGCATCTCCTCGTCGAGGAACTGGTGCTGGTCGTGGATGCGGAAGGAGAGGTAGCCGGCCTCCGCGATGCCGACGGTGCCCAGCGCCGGGCTGGCGTGGCAGCCGGCGCACAGCACCGGCCGCGCGTTCGGGTCGAAGCCCTCTTCGCGCTCGTGGGCGTTGAGGATCGCCTGCTCGCTGCTGTGGCAGCCCGAGGTGACGCAGGTGATCTCGGTCGAGACCGGGATCACCGGCCGGCTGCGCGCCAGCTCCGCGCCCTGCAGGTCGCGCGCGATCACCAGGGCGTTCTGGTAGGGGGACTCGACCGTCGGCGCCGCGTCCGTGTACGGCGTGACCGGGATGCCCTCGGCCTTGAAGTGGTCGCCCGCGGGGTCGAAGACGCCGGTGAGGCCCTTGCCGGTCAGCCCCACGTTCGGCGGCAGGTCGACGCCGAACAGGGCCTGGTCGTAGGTCCAGAAGTCCGTCTTGCCCACCGAGTAGGTGTTCCCGGGCACCGAGTACTCGAGCGTCACGCCCGTGGTCACCAGCTGCGGCAGGTTGGCGGCGTCGCCCCGGTGCACGACCTGGGCGATCAGGTTGTTGTAGGGCGGCAGCACCGACAGCACGGCGTGCAGGCGGTTCATGCAGTGCATGCCCAGATCGTTCCAGCTCAGCACGACCGTGTCGCCGGTGACGGCGGCGCCGGCGGGCGGGGCCGCCGCGGCGAGCAGCAGGATGGCCAGGGCCAGGGTGACGGGCGATCTCTTCCCGGCATGGAACTGGGTCATGTCGAACCTCCGGTCCGGAGTGCCTGCCGACGGGTCGGGACTCTCAGGGGCAAGCAATGCATACTATGATGGTGGTATATAAGTCAATGATAATCGAATATTATAAATATAACAACTATAGTCGAGACGGTGCATCGGGGTCGCGGATGTGCTAGTGTCCTGATTAATAACGAGTTCAGCGATCAGTCAGGAGATGGACATGCCCCGCTGGCCGGTTCCCAACGTCGCGACCCTCTTCGGCACCGAACACCCGATCGTCCAGGCCGGCATGGTCTACAACAGCGGCGCGCGCCTGGCCGCCGCCGCGGCCGAGGCCGGCTGCCTGGGCCTGATCGGCGCCGGCGGCCGCCGCCCGGACGACCTGCGCGCCGAGATCCGCGCCGCCCGCGCGCTGACCTCGCGACCCGTCGGGGTCAACATCCCGCTGATCGACAAGCACGCGCACGAGAGCCTCGACCTCGCGCTCGAGGAGGGCGTGGGCGTCCTGGTCACCTCGGCGGGCTCGCCGGTCCGCGTGGCGTCGCGGATCAGGGCGGCCGGCGCCGTCTTCGTCCACGTGGTGGCGACCGCGGCCCTGGCCCGCAAGTGCGAGGACGCGGGCTGCGACGCCGTGGTCTGCGAGGGCTTCGAGGCCGGCGGCCACAACGGCCGCGACGAGCTGACGACCCTGGTGCTGGTGCCGGCCTGCGTGCGCGCGGTCGGCATCCCGGTGATCGCCGCCGGCGGGATCGCCACCGGCGCCCAGATCGCCGCGATGTTCGCCCTCGGCGCCGCCGGCGTGCAGATCGGCTCGCGCTTCGCCGTCACCCGGGAGTCCGCCGGCCACGACGCCTTCAAGCAGGCCGTGGTCGACGGCGACGACACGCGCCTGGTCCTGAAGAAGCACGTGCCGGTGCGCCTGCTGCGCAACCCGTTCCGCGAGCGCGTCGAGGAGCTGGAGGCGCGCGGCGCCGCGCGCGAGGAGCTGGCGGCCTTGCTGGGCGAGGGGCGCGCCCGCCGCGGCATGGGCGAGGGCGACCTCGAAGAGGGCGAGCTGGAGATCGGCCAGGTCGCCGGCCTGATCGACGACGTGCCCGGCGTCGCGGAACTCGTGGCCCGGCTGCTCGCGCAGTACGACGCGGCGGCGGCCAGGTTCGGAGGCTGAACGTGGACGCCCCCCGGGTCACGGCCCTGCGCCTGCGCGAGATCCTCGCGCCGGCCTGCCGCGCCCACGGGCTGGACCTCTGCGGCGCGGTGAGCCTGCCCCGCAGCCTGCCCCACGCCGACGCCTGGTTCGACTGGCTGGAGGCAGGGAAGCACGGCGATCTCGACTACCTGCTGCGCGCGCCGCAAGACCGCGCCGACCCCACCCGCGAGCGGCCGTGGGCGCGCACGCTGCTGGTCTTCGGCCAGCGCTACGCGGCCGGCTGGCCGGCGCGCGACGAGGCGGAGGGCGACGGCTGGATCCTGGGCGTCGCGCGCTACGCCCGCGGCCTCGACTACCACGACGTGCTGCGCGGCGCCATCCGCCGCACGACCGCAACGCTGCGCCGCGAGCTGCACCGCACGGGCGTGATCGCCGCCGAGGCCGACCTGCGCGCCGCGGACGCCGTGGACGCCGGCCCCTTCCTGGAGCGCGAGCACGCCTGGCTCGCGGGTCTCGGCTTCTTCGGCAAGAACACGCTGCTGATCCACCCGCGCCTGGGCTCGGGCCTGTTCCTGGGGGTGGCCCTGCTCGAGCTGGACGTGACCGGCCTCGCCGACGCGCCGCGCCCGCTGGTCGGCCCGCCCGCCCGGCTGTCGCCGGACGCCGACGGGATGGCCTCGCTCTGCGGCAACTGCCGCCTGTGCCAGGACAGCTGCCCCACCGGCGCCCTGGACACGCCCTTCGCGTTGGACGCGCACCTCTGCCTGGCGACCTGGTCGATCGAGCGGCAGGGCCGCGTCCCTGCCGCGCAGCGCCCCCTGCAGGGCGACCACCTGTTCGGGTGCGACATCTGCCAGCAGGTCTGCCCCTGGAACCACAAGGCCCTGCGCCGCCCCGCGGGCGAGCCGCCCCGTCCCGAGTACGCGGCCCTGCCCGAGCACGCGGAGGTGGACCTGGGCGACCTGATCGGGATGGACGCCGACGCCTTCCGCGCACGCTTCCGCCGCACGCCGCTGTGGCGGGCCCATCCCGAGGGGATGCGGCGCAACGCCCTGGTCGTCGCGGCCAACACCGGCCGTCGCGACCTGCTGCCGGCGATCCGCGCGGTCGCCGTCGGCGACCCGGACGCCGAGGTCCGCGAGGTCGCGCGCTGGGCCCTGGAAGTCCTGGGGGAGGCGCCGTCGTGAGCGGGCGCGTCGAAGCGGCCTGGTGGAGCCCCGCCCCGCACGGCGCGGTGCTCTGCGGCCTGTGCCCCCTGCGCTGCCGGCTGCGCGAGGGCCGGGACGGCCCCTGCGGCACCCGCGGCAACCGCGGCGGCCGCATGGAAGCCCTGCAGTACGGCGAGGTCGTGGCGCTGGCCATGGACCCGATCGAGAAGAAGCCGCTGCTGCACTTCCACCCCGGCTCGCGGATCCTCTCGCTGGCCGCCCGCGGCTGCAACCTGCACTGCGCGTTCTGCCAGAACTGGAGCATCAGCCAGGAGCTGGACCGCCCCGTGCGGCGCCTCACGCCCGCGCAGGCCGTGGCCCTGGCCCTGGACGAGGGCTCGCTCGGGCTGGCCTACACCTACAGCGAGCCGCTGGTCTGGTTCGAGTACGTGCGCGACACGGCCAGGCTGGCGCGGGAGGCCGGGCTGAAGAACGTGGTGGTGACCAACGGGTTCCTCGAGCCGGGGCCGCTGGAGGAACTGGTCCCCTGGCTCGACGCCGCCAACGTCGATCTCAAGGCGATGGACGACGCCTTCTACCGGAAGGTCTGCAAGGCCCGCCTCGCGCCGGTGCTGGCGACGATCCGCCGCCTGCACGCCGCCGGCGTCCACCTCGAGATCACCAACCTCGTGATCCCCGGCCACAACGACGCCGACGCCCAGCTGCGGGCCCTGGTCGACTTCGTGGCCTCGGTGGACCGGCGGATCCCGCTGCACTTCTCGGCCTACCACCCGGCCTGGAAGCTGCACGCGCCGCCCACGCCGCGCGCCACGCTGGAGCGCGCGGCGCGGATCGGCCGCGAGAAGCTGGAGCACGTCCACCTGGGGAACGTCTGCGGGAGTCGGCCGGAGCGCCCGCCGCCGGGCCGCGCGTCAGTTCGCCGGCGAGATCGTCAGCTCCGCGCGGAAGACGAAGTCCGCGCAGGACAGCGTGATGGTCTTCTCGCCCCAGATCGAGTTGCCCACGAGGTTGAGGTACCCGTTGGCGTACTCGTCGTCCGACCACCCGTCGTCGGTGTCCCGGGCGTAGGCGTGGAGGTTGAGCTTGGCGTAGTTGAAGTCGTAGCTCTCGGTGTTGTAGGCGATGATGATCGAGGCGCCCCCGGCATCGTGGATGACGGGGGACCCGTCGCCCATCTCGACCCAGTCGGCCGCTGTCCAGTTGTAGGCGTACTGGTCCACGGGGTTGCACTGCGTGCCCGGATCCGCGCCGTTCAGGCAGTTGAAGGCGTTGGCCCGGACGAAGAACCAGTTCATGTCCACGGAGTTGTCGGCGCCCTCGTCGTCGGCCATCGTGCAGACGAACCGGTTGACCTGGACCCGGACCAGCTGCTCGATCTGCAGGGGCCGCACCAGCGTGTACTGCGAGGTCAGGGTCACCAGGGCCAGCGTGTTGTCGGCGACGTGGCGGAAACGGTAGACCAGGGGCACGCCCGGCGACTCCGGCGTGAAGTCCGTGCTCGCGTCGATGACCTCCATGAACCCCTCGAAGCCCATCTCGATGTCGTCCAGGCCCTGGGTGGAGCCGCCGTAGACGATGGTCTTGATCGAGGCGCTCTGCAGCACCTCGCGCGCCGTGTAGCCGAATTCCAGCTCCACGTCGACGGCGCCGTTGTAGGCGGCGTTCAGCGCCAGGCCCATCTGCTCCTCGGAGAACTCGGTCTCGATGCAGGTCAGCGCCATCATGCCGTAGCTCACGCTCGACACGTACATGGGCATCGAGCCGGGCGGCAGGGCGGCGGCGATCTCGGCGGCGGTCGCCGTCGGGGCGAACAGCGCGGACGGGCTGGACGGCGTGTCCATGTCGATCGTGTAGTAGATCTGCATGTACTTGGCCATGATCTTGTTGGTGGTCGAGCCCTCGTCCCAGTTGAAGGCCGTGCTCAAGCGAGCCCGCGCCGTAGGAGACGTCCGCGCCCACGAAGAGGTTCATCTGCGACTCGCTGTGGACCTGGTCCAGAGTGAACTCCACGCGCGCCGGGACGTGGGTGTCCTCGCCTACGGCCGATTCCAGCAGGTCGGAGATGCCCTGGCGCACCGTGGACAGGCGCGGGTCGGTGACGACCGTGGAGATGTCGCCGGGCGTGGAGGAGCCCTCGAGGGAGACCGACAGGGTGATGGGCGCGCGGGCCACGGTGACCGGCACGTAGACGAACTGGTGGGCCTGGTTGCCGCGGATCAGGCTGCCGGGCCAGATGACGTCGTCGTTGAGGCCCAGGAACGCGATGCTCTCGATGTTGTCCACGACGTCGTGGACCTCGTAGGTGTAGCGGTAGCCGCCGTCCTCCTCGTCCCAGGATTCGATGATCTCGTCCTGCTCCGCCGACAGCGGCGCGAGCAGGCCCGCGTCCTCGAGGATCTGCTCGATTTCGTCGGGAGTGGCGGGATCGGGAGCGACCGGGTCGTCGCCCGAACAGGCGACCAGCAGCATCAGGCAGCCAACCAGGAACCAGGCAAGGATCTTCATGGGGATCTCCCGAGGATGAGGGTCATGATCATGGATTCGACGATCGACGGCAGGGATCCTATCATGCCTTGCAGGCGACCGGAAGGAGGTTGATAATGGATTGTCATGGTCGGGGTTGCCGTCGCCGGGAATGGCGTATCTTGCATATCGAAAATAAGTTGTGAAGTATCCGCCCGGTCAGGGGCGGACCTCCGGAGCCGCCAGCACGCCGCCGCCAGAACGCCACCGCTACACCCGCGGCGAGGAGATCGCCCACAGCGTCACCCACGGGATCGGCGCCGCGCTGGCCGTCGCGGGCCTGGTGCTGCTGGCCGTGCGCGCCCACGCCTCGGGCGATCCCTGGCGCATGGTCAGCTTCGCCGTCTTCGGCGCGACCCTCGTGCTGCTGTACACGGTCTCCTGCCTCTACCACGCCATGATCCCGCGGCGCGCCAAGCGCGTCTTCCGCTCGCTCGACCACGCCGCCATCTACCTGCTGATCGCCGGCACCTACACGCCGTTCCTGCTGGTGAGCCTGCGCGGCGGCTGGGGCTGGAGCATGTTCGGCGTCATCTGGGGCCTGGCGATCATCGGCGTGGTCTTCAAGTCGAAATACGCCGGCCAATTCCGCCGGGCCTCGACCCTGCTCTACATCGGGATGGGCTGGCTCGCGGTGATCACCCTGAAACCGATGCTGGAGACCGTGCCCGCCGGCGGCCTGATCTGGCTGCTGGCCGGCGGCATCGCCTACACCGGCGGCTCCGTTTTTTACCTCTGGAAAAAACTGCCCTACCACCACGCCATCTGGCACCTCTTCGTGATGGCCGGCAGCGCCTGCCACTGGATCGCCATCTACCGCTACCTGGGCCCGGTGAACTGATTCCGGGTCGCTCACCAGGGGGCGCCGGGCTCCGGGAGTGATCCGGTCCACGCGGGTGAGCGGTGCTCGGCGCGCACGTACGTGGTGATGCCGCCGCGCACGAACCACTTGGCGTCGATCTCGAGGTAGCGGGGCTCCAGCAGGCCGACCAGGTCGTCGGCGATGGCGTTGGTGACCTTCTCGTGGAAGGCGCCTTCGTTGCGGTAGGACCAGAGGTAGAGCTTCAGGGACTTCAGCTCGACGCAGGTGGCGTCCGGGATGTAGCGGATCCGCAGGTGGGCGAAGTCGGGCTGGCCGGTCAGCGGGCACAGGCAGGTGAACTCCGGGCAGTCGAAGCGGATCTCGTAGTCCCGGCCCGGCTGGGGGTTCGGGAACGTCTGCAGGTCGCGGGACGGCTGGCTCGACATCGCGGTTCCCCTCCAGTTCGGGCCCGGACGCACGATAACTCGCCAACAGGCGGCGGGCAAGGGGAGGGGGCGGCTCGCCTTTCCACCCTGGCGCCGCGCGCCCGCTGTGCTATCCTGCGTGCCGTGCCGCGGACCGACCCGGAAGGAGCCGTACTCGTATGCCAGGGATCTTCGGGGCCGCCGCCGCGCGGCCCGACCGCGACCCGTCGCCCGTCGCCGACGCCATGCTGGACCTGCTGCGGCACCGCGACTGGTACCGCACCCTGCTGCGCCGGGACGGCCCGCGCGCCCTGGGCGCGACCTCGACCAGCCCCTGGTTCCGCGAGGCGGACCGCCTGGCCGAGACGCCGCAGGCCCTGCTGCTGGTCGACGGCACGGCCTTCACGCTCGACGGCGTCCCGCTGCCCGACGACGCGCCCGGCCTCGCCCGCCGCCTGCTGGACCTCTACCTCGCCGACGGCGACGGCTTCATCGACCGGGTCGGCGGCCACTTCAACCTCGTGGTGGCCGACCGCCGCGACGGCCGCGTCCAGCTGCTGAACGACAAGCTCGGCTTCGCCCACCTCTACTGGTACGCCGACGACGAGGTGTTCCTGTTCGGCCCCGAGCTGAAGGCCTTCCTGGCCTGGCGCGGCCTGCCGCGCCGCGTCGACGCCGCCTCGGCCGCCACCTTCCTGGCCAAGGAGTGCCCCTACGGGCGCGCCACGCTGCTGCAGGGCGTGACCATGCTGGGACCGGCCGAGCGCGTCGTCTGGGACGGCCGCCGTGACGGTCTCGCGGCGCTGGCGCGCGGAGCCCCGCCCCGAGGAGGGCCGCGCCCGCGACGACCTGCTCGACGAGGCCGAGGCCCTCTACGCCCGCGCCTCGGCCAAGCGCCTGCCCGCGGGCTACGACGGGCGCCTCGTGGTCGCCCTGTCCGGCGGCCTCGATTCGCGCCTGCTGCTGCACCAGGTGAAGGACCGGGGCGGGCTGGACCTGTTCACCCACGGCCAGCCCGACTGCAGCGAGGTCGCGATCGCGCGCCAGACCGCCGAGGTCCTGGGCCTGCGGGACCGCCACCGCCTGATCGAGATCGACCCCGCCTGGGCGGGCCGCCACGCGCGCCGCGCGGTGTGGCTCAACGACGGGCAGATGAACCTGCGCAACGCCACGCTGATCGGCATCAGCGAGGCGCTCGGCGACGGCCCCGTCCCCTTCTGCAACGGCATCCTGGGGCCGTACCTGTCCATCGGCACCGGCCACTTCTGCGGCGAGGACGACCTGCGGACGATCGCCGACGAGGACGAGCTGCGCCGCCGCGTGCTGGCCTTCTCGGGCGTCGCCTCGGGCAGCGCCGGCTTCGCCGCGATCATGCGGCCGGACGCGGCCGCGGAGCTGCGCCGGCTGGCCCGCGAGCAGGTCTGGGACGCCTTCGCCGACTGGCGCCACGCGCCGCTGTTCGGCGACCAGAAGATGCTGCACATGCACTTCAACCTCGGCCGGCGCATGCAGGCCTCGGTGGACGTGCACAAGTTCTTCTTCCACGACCTGCTGCCGTTCGTGGACGAGGACCTCTTCGACTTCTGGCTGCGGCTGCCGCTGCGCGCGAAGTTCGAGAACGAGCTGTACCTCGACCTCTACCGCACGCGCCTGACCGCGCTGGCGCGCGTGCCCTGGAGCCGCACCGGCCACGACCTGTTCGCCTCGCAGGAGGCCGTGAACCGCACGGTCGCGCGCCGCCGCCGCCTGCTGCTGCTGAACCGCCGGGTGCGCCGGCTGACCCGCGGCCGCGGTCAACGTCCGCGACCGCCACGCCTACAACGACCGGCCCGCCTGGCTGCGCCGCAACCGGGAGTTCCGCCGCGAGTTCGACGGGGTCCTCGCCGACGTCCGCGCCACGGGCTGCGACTGGTTCGACCAGGCCGGGGTCGACGCCCTGCGCGCGGACCTCCACCGCGGCGCCGACTGGCACTTCCACGCCCTGGCCCAGGTCTACACGATGGTGGTCTGGCACGGCCAGTTCCTGCGCGACGCCCCGCCCGGGCGCGACCTCGCCCCGCTCGGAGCGGCATGAACACGACCCGCGCCACCTTCAAGCACGCCTGGATCTACACGCTGGCGGCCGTCACCGGCAAGATGATCAGCTTCTTCCTGCTGCCGTTCTACGCCCACGTCCTGCAGGACGTGGGCTACGGCGTGATCGGCATGATCGAGGCCTCGCTGGCCTTCCTGTTCACGCTGATGTCCTACGGCGTGCAGAGCGCGGTCACCCGCTTCTACTACGACCGCCCGCCCGAGGAGCGCAACCGCGTCGTCAGCACCGGCATGCTGCAGACGGCCGCGATCAGCACGCTGCTGTGCGTGCCGCTGATGCTGGCCAGCGGGCCGCTGAGCGGCGCGCTGCTCGGCGACGCCAAGCTGTGGCACCTGCTCGTGCTGGCCCTGCTGGGCTTCATCTTCGAGCTGACCGGGACGGCCGCCTCGGCCATCCTGCTGATCGAGCAGCGCTCGGTCGCCTTCTCGGTCAACGGCCTGGTGCGGCTGGTGCTGGGCGTCGCCACGAGCATCTGGTTCGTGCTGGTCCTGGACTGGGGCCTGTTCGGCTACTTCCTGAGCGGGACCCTGACGACGCTGGTCTCCTCGGCCTGGTTCGTGGTGATCGCCGTGCGCCGCTGCGGCACGGCCTGGGACCGCGGGATCTCGCGCGACCTGTTCTTCTTCCAGCTGCCCCTGGTCCCCGGCAACCTGGCCTCGTTCGTCTCGCGCCAGGCGGAGCGCGTGCTGGTGCGCTACCAGCTCGACCTGGCCAGCGTGGGCGTCCTGGAGATGGGCTACAAGTTCCCCTCGCTGATCAGCCTGATGATCACGCAGCCCTTCATGAAGTCCTGGAACACCACGCGCACCGCGATGGCCGACGAGCCCGGGGCGCCGGAGCACATCGGCCGCGTCTTCACCTGGTACCTGCTGCTGGTGGCGTCGGTGGGGCTGGTGATCGTGGTGAACATCCCGGCCGTGCTGCGCCTGCTGACGCCGCCCGAGTTCTGGAACGCCCACCGCATCGCGCGGGTCGAGGTCCTGACGATGATCATGCAGGGCTGCTACTGGCACGTCACCTTCGGCATGTACTACGCCAAGGACATGCGCTCGCTGTCCTGGATCCGCGGCGTGACCTCGGCGGTGAAGGTCGCCCTGTCGGTGCTCTTCATCAAGCTGTGGGGCCTGTTCGGCGCCGCCTACTCGGCGGCCCTGATCCAGGCGGTCATGCTGGGCTGGAGCGGGCCGCTGGCCCAGCGCAAGTACCGGATCCGCTACGAGTGGCGCAAGATCTGGCTGATCGGCGTCACCAGCGTGCTCGCCTTCGTGGTGCTGATCACGCTGGACCTCGAGCAGATCGGCGCCTACCGCTGGCTGCGCGACGTCGCCGTCCCGGACGCCGGCCGCGCCCTCGCCGCCACCCCGCTGGGGACCTGGAAGGAAGGCAAGGCGGTCACCCTGCTGCTCGAACGCGCCGACGTGATGTCCGACCTGGTCCTGCGCACCCTGCTGTGCCTGCCCTACGCCCTGCTCCTGCCCACCCTCCACTGACCCCCACCCTCCAGGCTGCGACACCCGCACGAGCGATCATGAGAGCCGGTGACGAGCCTGCCTCCGGTGATGCAGCGCTGAAGGGGTGACCGAGGCCCTGAGCCAGGATGGCGGAAGGGCCGAAGCCCCGGACTCGCGGTGCCCGGGGCGTCCCTGTCATGCGGAGGAGTGTGCGGACTACTTGATCAGAGCGAGCGGCCCGGTCTGCTCGTTCGTCCCCGCCCGCACCCTGTAGAAGTACACGCCCGATCCCACGCGCCGCCCCGCGTCGTCGTCGCCCTGCCACACCACGGTGTGCACCGCCGCGCCCAGGTCGCCGTCGATCAGCGTGCGCACGAGGCGCCCGCCCGCGTCGTAGATGCGCACGCTCGCCCGCGCGGCGGCGGGCATCGCGAAGCGGATCGTCGTGCTGGGGTTGAACGGGTTGGGGAAGGCGGGGTCGACCCGGAAGACCGCCGGCACGCCCTGGCCGGGGCCGTCGTCGACGCCCGTGCCCTGGGTGCAGCCCTGGCCCAGGGCGCCGATCTGGCCGCAGCCGCCGCTGTGGGCCGGCAGGCAGGGCGAGGTGTCGTAGACCGTGAAGTCCCCGGCGGCGAGGTCGCAGAACTGGGGATCCGCCGAGACGTTGCCGTTGGCGCCGGTGGGGTTGACGACGCCGCCGTAGTCGCCGCCGGCGTTGCCGTGGACGTCGTTGCAGTTGAAGACGAGGCTGCCGCCCGTGGCGTAGACGCCCTGGGACCGCCGCGGCGGAACCGCTGTTGGCCGCGACGAGGTTCCGGGTGAGCGTGGCCGAGGCGTTCGAGGAGTAGATGCCGCCGCCGGCGCTGCCGCCCGCGTTGGCGGCGATGGTGTTGCCGGTCAGCGTCGCGCCGGACACCGCGTCGAGGTAGAGGCCGCCGGCGAAGAAGACGGCCGTGTTTTCCGTCAGCGAGGAGTTGGTGACGGACAGCGAACCGCCGGCGAGCTTGGCCACGCCGCCGGCGATCATGGCGCTGTTGTTGCGCACTTCGAGGCTGTCGAGGTTCGCGGCGCCGCCCTCGACGCAGATGCCGCCGCCGTACAGGAAGGTCGCGGCGGGCGTCGGGACGTTGGCGGCGATCAGGCCGCCGACGGCCGTCAGGGTGCCCCCGTTGACGTAGACGCCGCAGCCCTTGCTCTTGGCCGTGTTGCCCGAGATCTCGGCGTGGTCGAGCACGACGGTCGTCGCGCCGGTGCTGTTGGCGGCGTAGATGCCGCCGCCCAGGTCGGCGTTCGCGTGGCCGCTCACGACGGTCCGGCGCAGGGTCAGCGCCGCGTCGGTGACGTAGACGCCGCCGCCGCGCGGCGCGGACGGGTTGTTGACGATCGTCGTGTTGGCGTCGATCTCGCAGTCGACCAGCGTGGGCGCCCCGCGGTAGACGTACACGCCGGCGCCGTAGAGCGAGGTGTTGCCGTGCACGCGCACGTTCTCCAGCACGGCGTCGGAATCGTACAGCAGCACGCCGCCGCCGCCGCCGATCTGGGTGCCGCTGCCGGTGGCGTTGCCCGTGACGTCGATGTTGCGCAGGGTCGCGTCGCCGCTGACGACCAGGCCGCCGCCGTAGCGCCCGGTGTAGGGGATGCTCGTGTACTGCTGGCCGCCGCCGCCGGTGCAGCGGAAGCCGTCGACGACCACGGCGGGGCCGGCGCCGTTGTTGACGCTCATGGCCGGGCTCGTGGGCAGGGCCGTGATCACGGTCGGCGTCCCGACCGGGTCGCGCGCCAGGAAGGCGTCGTCCCAGCCGCCGAGGTAGGTCAGGTCCTTCTCCTTGATCTCGAAGGGCGCGGTCAGCACGAGGCTGGCCGCCAGGGCGAGGGTGTCGCCGGGCGCGGCGCTGTTGATGGCGTCGTCGATCGACGCGAACTCCGCGGGCACCCGGTGCAGGCGGTCGCCGAGGGCCTTCAGGAGGTTCACCCGGCCGGCGCCGAGCTTGCCGGCGAGGACGGGGTTGATGTCGTCGATGTCGTCGCACGAGGCCAGCAGCAGGTCGATGATCTGCTCGCGGGTGTAGGCCGGGTGGGCCGACCACAGCAGCGCGATCGCGCCGCAGGTGATGGGCGAGGCGAAGGACGTGCCGTCCACCGAGGCGTAGGTGCTGCTGGCGGTGGTGTGGTCGTACCAGGTCGTGTAGATGCCCGCGCCGGGGGCCGACAGCTCGACCCAGGTGCCGTAGGAGGAGAAGCTGGCCTTCTCGTCGCCCGGGCCGGTGGCGGCCACCGACAGCACGCCGTCGGCGGTGCCGAGGAACTCGGGGATCTCGTGGTTGTCGTTGCCGGCGGCGGCGACGATGATCACCCCGTTGAGCTGGGCGTAGTCGACCGCGGTCTCCAGGTAGCTGCTGCTGCCCCAGCTGCAGTTGATGACCTTCGCGCCCATGTCCGTCGCGTAGATGATGCCCTGGGAGGCCCACGCCATGCCGATCAGGCCGGTGCCGGCCGAGTTGAGGTAGCCGGCGCGGATCGCCAGGATCTTGCAGCCGCCGGCCGTGCCGCTGATGCCGATGCCGTTGCCGGTCAGGGGCGCCACGTTGCCGGCGCAGCCGGTGCCGTGGCCGCCGAAGTCCATGGGGTTGTTGTCGGCGACGGACATGTCCTCGCCGGGCCACACGCCGGTCGCGCCGCTCACGAAGTCCCAGCCGCGGATGTCGTCGACCCGGCCGTTGTGGTCGTCGTCGGTGCCGGGGTTGCCGTAGTACTCGGTCCAGTTGGTGAACAGCGCGCCGTTGACCTTGTCGGGGTGCGGCCCGCCGAGGTCGGGGTGGTGCCAGTCGACGCCCGAGTCGATGACGGCCACGATCACGTTCGAGTCGCCCTGCGCCTCCTGCCAGCCGCCGAGCCAGCGCACGTCCTTGCCGCCGTAGGAGGTGTTGCGCAGGTACCACTGGCCGGACAGGGAGGGGTCGTTGGGGATGGCGATGTCCATGCGCCGCAGCTCGTCCTTGACCGCCTTGCGCACGCCGGGCACGGCCGCGAAGGCGGCCGCGGCCGCGTCCAGGTCGACGGACGGGTCGAACTCCGCCACCCAGTGCCGGCTCAGGTCCGGGGCGCCGGCCTTCGCGGCGAAGCGGACGGCGGGGTAGAGCGGTTCGAGCGCCGAGACGCGCAGCTCGTCCGCCAGCGCCTGCAGGGCGGGGTCGTCCACGGCCACGCCGCCGGCGGCCTTGGCGACCGCGGGGCGGTAGTCGGCCGCGAATTCCAGCAGCATGCGGCCCGGGATGTAGCCGGCGAAGCTGTCCGCCAGGGCGGCGGCGGGAGCCAGGACGGTCGCGGCGGCCAGGGCCGCCCAGGCGATCAGCGCGGGTCTCTTCATGATGGACGCGTCCTCTCTGATGGGTCATCCTCGAACGGATCGCGGCACGGGCGAGGCAGCATCTCATGATGATAGTCAAATCCGGCCGATTGTTCAACACGGGCGCCCCGGCGGCGGCCCCGGGGGAGGTGGGCGGGCGTTGCGCATCGCGTTCCTGGAGCCCTACGACGGCGGGTCCCACCGGGCCTTCCGCGAGGGGTTGACCGCCCACTCGCGGCACGAGATCCGCTCCTGGACCCTGCCGCCCCGCTTCTGGAAGTGGCGCATGCGGGGCGCCGCGCCCTGGTTCGCGGACCGGCTGCGCGAGGACGCCCCGCAGTGCGACCTGCTGCTGGCGACCGACTTCCTGAACGCGGCCGACCTGCGCGGCCTGCTGCCGCGGCCCCTGGACCGCGCGCCGCTGCTGCTCTACATGCACGAGAACCAGCTGACCTACCCGCTGTCGCCCGACGAGGCCTTCGACTTCCACTTCGGCTTCACCAACATCGTCAGCTGCCTGGCGGCCGACCGCGTCGTGTTCAACTCGGAGTACCACCGCACCCTGTTCCTGGACGCGCTGCCCGACTACCTGGCCCGCATGCCCGAGGCGGTGCCCAAGGGGATCCGCGAGCGCCTGGCGGCCCGCAGCTCCGTGCTGCCGGTCGGGATCGCGGGCCCCCCGCACCCCGCCGAGGCGTTCGCCCCCTACCTCGGCGGCCGCTGCGACGCCGGCCTGGGGCCCGGCTGGCCCCGCGACCCCGGCGGGCACGTCATCCTGTGGAACCACCGCTGGGAGTTCGACAAGCGCCCGCAGATGTTCGCCCGCGCCCTGCTGCAACTGGCGGAGCGCGGCCGGGACTTCCGCCTGCTGCTGCTCGGCGAGCCGCGGCAGCAGGAAGGCGCGTTCGCCCCCCTGCGCGATCGCCTCGGCGGGCGTATCCTGGCCTGGGGCGAGCAGGACCGCGCCCGGTACCGGGAGCTGCTGGCGCAGGCCGACATCGTGGTCAGCTGCGCGGCCCAGGAGTACTTCGGCATCTCGGTGGCCGAGGCCGTCCACGCCGGCTGCTACCCGGTCCTGCCGCGCGACCAGGCGTACCCGTCCCTCTACGGCGCGCGCTGCCGCGGCCGCCACCTCTACGACGGCGAGGAGGGGCTGGTCGCCCTGCTGGACGCCCTGCTGACGGGCGACGCCTGCGGCCACGTCTGCTCGCTGCCGCTGGACGCCGACGCCTTCTGCTGGCAGCGCCTGGCGCCGCGTTTCGACGACCTCTTCGAGGAGATGCTGGGCCGATGACCGCAAGCCGCCGCCCCGCCAACCTGCTGCTGGACGTCGAGGGCGTGCTGGTGCGCGACAAGAGCTGCGCGCCGGTCCCGGGCGCGCCGGCCTGGTTCGCCGGGATCGTCGCGCGCGGCACTCCGCACTGTCTGGTCAGCAACAACACGACCCACCCGCCGGCCGCCCTGGCCGCCGCCCTGCGGGAGGCGGGCTTCGCCGTCGACGAGGCGCGGCTGGTGACGGCGCTGGGCCTCGGCGCCCGGCTGCTGGCGTCCTGGGGCAAGCGGCGCCTGCTGTGGCTGGGCGCCCCGGACCTGCGGGACTGGTGGCGCGATGCCGGTTTCGAGCCGGTGCGCGAGGGCCCCTGCGATGCGGTGGTCGTGGGCGCGAACCCGGCCCTGACGATCGCCGACCTGGAAGGGGCCCTGCCCGCCCTGGTCGACGGTGGGGCCGAACTGGTCGCCCTGCACCGCGGCCTGCACTACCTGGACGCCGCCGGGCGGCGGCGCTTCGGGCCGGGCTTCTACGCCGCGGCGCTGGAGGAGGCGGCGGCGCACCCGGCCGTGATCGTCGGCAAGCCGCAGGACCGGATCTACCGGCGGGCGCTGGAAATCATTGGCGGCGCGCCCGGCGACGCGTTATTTATCTCGGACGATCCCGTCGCCGACCTCGTCACCGCCAAGCGGCTGGGGATGAGGACGGCCTTCGTGCTTTCCGGCAAGCATGCCGACTGCGGCGTCCTGGGACGCCTCGACCAGGAAGACTGGCCCGACCTCGTCGTCGACGCCCTGGCCGACCTGGAATCGCCCCCACCCGCCGCTCCGCAGGAGGACGCGCGTCCGTGAACAACCCGACCAACGACCAGGATCTCAAGCGCTTCGGCCAGCTGACGCTGACCGCCTGGGAGTTGGAGCACGCCCTGGACAACGTCGAGCCCGACCCCGAGCTGGAGGTCCAGCCCCCGCGGCCGGCCCGCGCCGGGTCGATGGCCCTGCGCGCCCACGCCCGCCTGCAGGGCGAGATGGAGACGCGGCTCGGCGTGCCCAAGGATCGCCGCACGCGCATCGGCATCCAGCCGGAGGTCGACGAGAGCGTGCTGCTGGTCCACGGCTCGACCGGGACTCCGCAGGACCTCGACGGCCTGGCCCGCTTCCTCTACGGGCAGGGCTACACCGTCTACAACATGCTGCTGCCCGGCCACGGCCTCGAGGCGACGACCCTGCCGGTGGTGAAGTGGAAGTCCTGCCTCAACGAGGTGCAGCTGCGCTACCGCCTGCTCGCCCGCCACAGCCGGCTGGTCCACGTCGTGGGCTTCAGCTTCGGCGGCGCGCTGGCGATCCTGCTCACCCGCCAGGAGCAGCCGGCTTCCCTGTCGCTGCTCGCGCCGGCCCTGGTGCCGCGCGTGCCGCTGGGCACGCGCCTGCTGATGCTGCTGGGCCTGCACCGCCTGCCGCTGCTGCGGCGCCGGATCGGCTGGAACCTCGAGGTCTTCGAGGCCATGGAGCGCGCCAAGTCCCAGGTCGGCAAGCTGCGCCTGCCCCTCTACGCGGCCCACTGCCAGGACGACGCCCGCATCGACCCCGCCTCGCTGCGCCTGCTGCAGAAGCGGACGCGGCACCGCGCCTCCCGCTTCCGCCTGTTCAAGACGGGCGGGCACATGATCCTCGCCGCCCACGGCGAGACCGCGCTCAACGACGCCCTGCTGCAGTTCCTCCGCGACCGGCACTGACCCGCCCCGCGCAGGCCGCGACCTTCCCGGTTGCACTTTGCACGGGGCCGGCGGTCCCGTCGCCGCCCCGTTCCACCCCGGCGTTCCCCGTGATGCCCCGTCGTGCCCCGTTTCCCGCGATTCCTCCCGGTTTCCCGTGAGGGAGGGGGGCGGTGGCGGGCGGCACGGGAGTTGCATCCCGATCCGCTACACCGATGCGGGTTGCGCCCGCACCCGTCCCGAATAAGGAGCACAGCAACATGAACGACACCCGTGATCACGGCACCGCCACCATCTACATCGGCGCGGAGGAGACGTCCAACCAGGTGCTGACCTCGGTCGAGGCCGCGGAGTACCTGAAGATGCACGTCAAGACGGTGTGCCGGCTGGCCAAGGAGGGGAAGATCCCCGCCAAGAAGGTCGGCAGCGAGTGGCGGTTCCTGCGGCGCGTGCTCGACGGCTGGCTCGCCAAGGAAATGGTCTGACATGCCCCTGCGGTTCCAGACGCTGCCGGAGCCCCGCGCCGGTGTCGCGGCCCTGCGCCTCGACGGCACCGTCGCGCGCGGCGACCACCGCCGCTTCGCGGCCGCCGCCGGCGACTGCCTCGGCGCGGGCGCGCGCGGCCTGGTGCTGGACCTGGCGGACCTCGGGTCGATGAGCGGGGAGCTCGCGGCCGAGATCGCCCTAATGCGGCGGCGCCTGTCCGACGGCGGCGCGCGGATGGCCGTCGTCGCCCCCAGCGTCGTGGTCGCCTGGTTCCTGCGCAACCGGCTCGGCGAGCCGCCGCTGCCGGAGTGCGCGACCGTCGAGGAGGCGGCTGCGTCCATCCTGGCGACCGGCGAAGACGGCGACGGCGAGCCGTGCCGCGGCGATCCGGGCGCCTCCACGAGCGCCAGCGTGAGCGGCCGGGCCCGCCCTTCACTCGCGGCGGTGTCCGGGTTCCTCGCGACCTTGGGAGGCGGCGGTCCTTCGGCCGCCTGGACCGAGTCCCTGACCGACCTGCTGCGCCGCCACGGCCTGGGGCAGGACGCCCACCTGCTGCGGTGCGACGGCGACCGGCTCGTCCTGGACGGCCACCTCGACGCGCTCGCCGATGCGAGCGGCCGGTTGGGCACCCTGCTCGCGGAAGCCGACGCGCCCCTGACGCTGCACGAACTGGGCGCCGCGGACCTGCCGACGCGCGAGCAGACCTTCCTGCGCTGGTGCGGCGCCGACGTGGCGGTGCCCCTGAAGGCGGACGGCCGGCTGCTGGGCGCGCTGTTCGTCCGCTCGGGGCAGGACGGCGGCCTCTTCGCTTACCGGCCGGGCGAACTCCTGGGCCTCGGCCTGCTCGGCAGCCTGATCGGCGCGCGGCTCGCGCAACTGAACCCCGAGACCGCCGCGGACCCCGCGGTTCCCCTCCAGGACGCCGTCGAGTCCTTGCTCTGCGGCGTCTGACGTCGCGGCGCGGTTCCTGCCGCGGGACGGGCCCCGCTCGGTGACATCCCGATAACCCCCTCGCTCCCAACAAGATCGCCGCGGCGTCACCCGCGGGAGCCGCCGCGAACGCCGCGACGTCGGCGGCCGTTGACGTCCCGCCGGCCGGGCGACCTCTTTAAGATCATTATTTACAACAAGATATAGCATCACGCCGAGTCGGAAGGACTGGCGGCGTCCTTGCAGGAAGAGGGCGGGGGCGGTGGAGCGGGGCTGGGAGGACCTGCGATGCCGCACGGCCTCAACCGGCGGAAGAGAGGGCGCCTCAGCTCTTCCGCCGGTGGCCACCCCGTCGCGGCGAGGCAACCGGAGGGGGACATCATGACGACCACGGAAGTGCGGGGCTGCCTGGAAGCGGCGCTGCCCGGAACGCGGCGGCTCCTGCACGGGGCCGGCGTGCTGCTGAGCGCCTGGGGCCTGACGGAGCGGCCGCGGGAGTGGATGCTGTGGCTCGAATGCCGCGACCGCGAACCGCCCGCCGCCGCGGGCGCGCGGCGCCCGGACGCGCCGGTCTGGCGCGCCGCCGCTTCCTGGCCGCGCTCCCCGCGCACGGGGCGGCGGCACGCCCTGGCGGCGCTGGCGCAGGTCCTGGCGGAGGTGGCGCTGGTTTCGGGTCGGGGGGCGTCGCCGTGGCGGCAGGGCGGGCTGGAGCTCAGCCGGCCGGAGCCGGCGCGGCCTCGGCGCGCTCGCGCCCCTTCAGGGCGATGCGGTTGAGTTCGGCCGTCAGTTCCTCGACCGACAGGCCGCGGCGGATCTCGCCGGCGTGGGCCAGCGAGATGGCGCGCGTCTCCTCCGAGACGACGATGACCGCCGCGTCGGACACCTCGCTCAGGCCGATGGCGGCGCGGTGCCGGGTGCCGAGCACGTAGCCCAGCTCGGAGCGCTCGGTGTTGGGCAGGATGCAGGACGCGGCGACGATCTTGTCCTGGCTGATGACCACGGCCCCGTCGTGCAGCGGGCCCGGCACGGTGAAGATCGATTCGATCAGCTCGCTGGAGATGTCCGCGTTGAGCAGCGTCCCGGTCTTGGCCCAGCGGCCGAGGCTGATCTCGCGCTCCAGGACGATCAGGGCGCCCAGGCCGCGGCGCGACAGGCGCTCGACGGCGTGGACGATCTCCTGCTGGGCGGGGATCTCCTCCGGCGTGGCGAAGAACAGGATCCCCCGGCGGCGCCCGAGGTAGGTCAGGGCCGTGCGCAGCTCCGGCTGGAAGATGATGATGAAGGCCACGACCCAGACCGTCTGCAGCGAGTAGAGGATCTGCCGCACGACGATCATGCCGAGCCGCTCGGCGATCCAGGACAGCACCGCGAGCAGGCCCAGGCCGACGAACATCTGCGTGGCGCGCGTGCCGCGCACCAGCAGCAGCAGGCGGTAGAGCAGGAACGCCACGATCAGGATGTCGAGGATGTCGATGATCAGGGAATCGGCCAGGAACTTCAGCATCGGTTCATCCCGGTGTCCGGGCCCGCGGGCGCAGCGTCGGCCGGCAGCATAGCACCCGCAGGGCGCCGGCTCAACGCCGATCTCCCGCGGCGGCGACCGCGGCGAGCACGTCCAGCATCTGCACCGTCTCGGCCACGTCGTGCACGCGCACCGCGGCGGCGCCGGCCGCGAAGGCGATCGCGGCGGCGGCCAGGCTGCCCGGCAGCCGCCGCTCCACCGGCGCGCCGGTGATGCCGGCGATGAACGACTTGCGCGAGGCCCCGATCAGCGCGGGCCGCCCGCCCGTCGCCTCGCGCACGCGCGCCAGCAGGGCCAGGTTGTGGGCGAGGTCCTTGCCGAAGCCCAGCCCGGGGTCGACCAGCAGCCGCGACGGAGCCACGCCGGCCGCCAGGGCCGCGCCGACGCGCGCCTCGAGGTGGGCCGCCACCTCGGCCACGACGTCGTCGTAGCGGGGGTCCTGCTGCATGGTCGCCGGCGTGCCCTGCATGTGCATGAGCACCAGGCCGCAGCCCGCGGCGGCCGCCAGCGGCAGCAGCCCGGGATCGCCGCGGCCGGCGGTGATGTCGTTCAGGCCGTCGGCGCCGGCGTCGAGGGCGGCCCGGGCGGTGTCCGCGCGCCAGGTGTCCACGGTCAGCGGGACCGCCACGCGGCGGCGGATGGCGGCCAGGGCGGGCAGCAGGCGGGCGCGCTCGGCCTCGCCGCCGGCGGGTTCCGCGCCGGGGCGCGACGATTCCGCGCCGAGGTCCAGCAGGTCGGCGCCCGCGGCGACCAGCTCCTCGGCGCGCCGCGCGGCCTGCTCGGCGCCGTCGACGCGCGAGTCCGGGAAGAAGGAGTCGGGGGTCAGGTTCACCACCCCCATGACCAGGGGGCGGCGGCCGTAGTCCAGCGCCGCGCGGCCGAGTTCCCAGACGCGCGGCGCTGTGCTCACGACGGGCCCGACCGGCCGTCCGCGGGCGAGTCGGGTGCGTTCCGGGATTCGACGGCGGGGTCGCCTCGAGCGGCGCGTTGGCCGGAGCCGGAGGCCTCGGCCGGGTCGGAGGCGTCGACCTCGTCGGGGGCGCCGTCCGCCGGGGCCGGCTCCTCGTACAGCGCGGGGTCCAGCCGCGGCGGCGGCAGCGGGCGGCCCTGCATGATCATCTGGACCTCTTCGCGCGTGAGCGTCTCGCGGTCCAGCAGGGCGGCGGCCATGATCTCGACCTTGTCGGTGTTCTCGCGCAGCAGCAGGCGCGTGCGCTCGAGCTGCTCGGAGACGATGCGCGAGATCTCGTCGTCGATCACCTGCAGCGTGCGCTCGCTGACGGTCTTGCGGCGGGCGAAGTCGCGGCCCAGGAAGACCTGCTCCTCGCCCTCCTCGAAGCAGATGGGGCCCAGGGCGTCGCTCATGCCGACGCGGGTCACCATCTCGCGGGCCAGGCTGCTGACGGTGCGGATGTCGGCGTAGGCGCCGCTGGTGATCGAGCCGATGAAGATCTCCTCGGCCACGCGCCCGCCCAGCGACACGCAGATGAAGTCGAGGTACTTGGCGCGGCTCATGTGGACGTCGTCCTTCTCGGGCAGCATCCAGGTGACGCCCAGGGTCCGGCCGCGCGGGATGATGGTGACCTTCTCGGTCTTCTGGGCGTGCTCGCACAGCTCGGCGATGACGGCGTGGCCCGACTCGTGGTAGGCCGTGATCCGCTTGTCCTCGTCGGTGAGCACGCGGCTGCGGCGCTCCGGCCCGAGCATGACCTTCTCGCGGGCGTCCCAGAAGTCGTCCATCGTGACTTCCAGGTGGTTCTTGCGCGCGGCCAGCAGCGCGGCCTCGTTGACCAGGTTCGCGAGGTCGGCGCCGGCCAGGCCCGGCGAGCCCGCGGCGATCTTGCGCGGCGAGACGTCGGCCGCGGCCTTGATCTTCTTCATGTGGACCTTGAGGATCGCCTCGCGGCCCTGCAGGTCGGGCATGTCCACCACGATCTGCCGGTCGAAGCGGCCGGGGCGCATCAGGGCGGGGTCGAGCACGTCGGGGCGGTTGGTCGCGGCGACCAGGATCACGCCGTCGTTGCTCTCGAAGCCGTCCATCTCCACCAGCAGCTGGTTGAGGGTCTGCTCGCGCTCGTCGTGGCCGCCGCCGAGGCCGGCGCCGCGGTGGCGGCCGACGGCGTCGATCTCGTCGATGAAGATGATGCAGGGCGCGTTCTTCTTGCCCTGCTCGAAGAGGTCGCGGACGCGCGAGGCGCCCACGCCCACGAACATCTCCACGAAGTCCGAGCCGCTCATGCTGAAGAACGGGACGCCCGCCTCGCCGGCCACCGCGCGCGCCAGCAGGGTCTTGCCGGTGCCGGGGGAGCCGACCAGCAGCGCGCCCTTGGGGATGCGGCCGCCGAGGCGCTGGAACTTCTTCGGGGTGCGCAGGAACTCGATGATCTCCTCCAGCTCGACCTTGGCCTCGTCGCAGCCGGCCACGTCGGCGAAGGTGACCGTCGGCTTGTCCATGTTGATGAGCTTGGCCTTGCTCTTGCCGAAGCTGAAGGCCTTGTTGCTGCCGCCCTGCATCTGGCGGATGAAGAACAGCCACAGCACCAGGATGACGATGAACGGCAGGTAGTAGGTGACGATGATCGTCAGCCAGCTGGTCTTGGCCGTCTCGCCCTTGATGTAGGCGCCGGGGTTGCGCTCGCGCACCCACTCGGGGAACGCCGGGTCCTCGGCCAGCAGGACCAGGCGGAAGCGCTGCACCTCGGGCTCCGCGCCGTTCTGCAGCGTGATCTTGGTCTTCTGCGCGAGGTCGCCCGTGACGGTCAGCTCGGTCTTGGTCAGCGAGCGGATGTTGCCCGCCTCGACCTGCTCCTTGAACGCGTTGTAGCTGATCTCGAAGATCTGCTCGCGGTCCAGGGACATCATCTGGAACGCCAGGAACACCAGCAGCAGCAGGAGCATCCAGAAGCCCACGGCCCTGCCCGGCATGGGGGCGCGCTTGGCGCCGCCCGGTCCGTCCAGGGGCGACTTGCTCTCCTTCTTCTGGTTCGCCATGGGTCTCCATTCGCGCGAAGGGGCCGGTGGGCGCGCGCCCGCCGGCGTTCAGGGGCGGGTCGTCCCGCCCGTCTCTTCTCCTGCGTATCGGACCAGGAGTGTAACCGCGTCGGGGGTGGTCGGCAACAGCCGGGTCCGCTCGTCCCGGACCAGGCCGACGACCCAGAACGGCCCCGCGTCGTCCTCGGCGACCAGCGTCCGCGCCCGCTCCGGCAGCGGCACGCGCAGCTGCTGCAGCAGGTCGCCGACCTTGCGCCGGCCGGTCATCCCGAACGGCGCCAGGCGGTCGCCCGGCCGCCACGGCCGCACGCGCGGCTCCCCGCGCAGGGCGGAGGCGGGGCAGGTCAGCCGCCAGCCTCCCGGCGGCGGCAGGGGGCAGGCCGGCTCGGGGTCGCGCGCCGCGGCCTCGGCCGGCGTCGCCGCCCGCACCGTCAGCACCGCCGCCGCGGCCGGCGGCCCGGGGACGGCGGCCGGCGGGTCGAAGACCAGCCGGTCGAAGTCGCGGCGGGCGCGCCAGCCGCCCGTCAGGTCGACCGCGGCTCCGGAGCGGCCCGCGCGCAGCCAGTCCAGCAGGCGCGCGACGTGCACGCGGTCCAGGTCGAGCCCGCACTCCCCGCGCAGGTGGCGGCGCAGCGCCCGCGAGGCCAGCGGCCCGGGCAGGGCCGCCAGGGCGTCGGCGGGCAGCGCGCCGTCGCGCCGGCCCCGCCGCAGGGCGCGCAGGGCGGCCGCGGCCTGGGCCTCCAGCTCCGCCGCGTCGTCCCTGAGCAGGGCGGCCAGGCGCGCCGGCGACGCCGCCGCGCCCGCGCCGAAGATGTCCCGCGCCAGCGGCAGCAGCTCGCGCCGCACCCGGCCGCGCACGTTGCTGGCGTCGTCGTTGGTCGCGTCGCGCCGCCAGGGCTGGCCCAGGGCGGCCAGCCAGGCTTCGATCTCGTCGCGGCCGCAGCCCAGCAGCGGGTGGATGAAGCGGCCCGCGCGTGGCCGCATCCCCTGCAACCCCTCGGGACCCGTGCCGCGGAACAGGCGGATCACGACGGTCTCGGCCTGGTCGTCGCGGTGGTGCCCGGTGGCGCAGGCGGCCAGCGCCGGGCGCGCGTCCAGGACACCGGCCAGGAACTCCCGCCGCAGCGCGCGCGCGGCCTCCTCGAGGCCCCGCCCGCGGACCATGGCGAGGGGGCGCGGGTCCTCCCGCCGCAGGTGCAGCGGGACGTCCAGACCCCGGCAAAGCTCGCGGCAGAAGTCGGCGTCGGCCTCGGCCTCGGCGCCGCGCAGCGCGTGGTCGAGGTGCGCGGCCTCCACGGGGGCGCCGCTCCGCTCCCGGTGCAGGACGGCCAGGCGCAGCAGCGCGGTCGAGTCGGCGCCGCCGGAGAGGGCGACCAGCACGCCCGGCTCGGCTTCACGGTCGCTGTCGGGGACCGCGGCGGCGCGCAGCAGGCGCGCGAGCTCGGGCAGCGCGCGCGCGGGGAGGGCCGTCGGGTTGCGGTCGGTCGTCATGGGGGCCGTCGGCGGGGGCCGGGGAAGAAAAAGGATGGTAGCGGCTCAGGGATTCGAACCCCGGACACACGGATTATGATTCCGTTGCTCTAACCAACTGAGCTAAGCCGCCACCATATCCGACTGCTTCGGGCACTGTTGCCAAGTAGGGCCTGGACACCGCCCAGGGACCCCCAATTTATAGCCGCGCCGCGCCCGTGTCAAGACGCCGGGGCGCGCGCTTCGCGGCTCGTCCCTTGACGGCGGGCCGCGCCTGGGCGACCATCGCTGCCGACGCCGCCGGGGGCATCCGGCGGCGCGTGGGACGGAGAGCGCCAGGGGAGGCCGGGCATGAGCGATTCCATCGGCAAACGGTTCCTGACCATCGTCACCAACCCGGCCGCGGCCATGGCCGAGGTCAAGGAGAGCCCGCGCTGGGTGATCGCCGCCCTGGCCGTGGCGCTCATGCTCGGGCTGTTCTCGGCCGCCACCCTGCAGATCACCGGCCCGGAGCAGCTCGACATGATGCGCGAGACCCGCTTCGGCCAGATGATGCCCGAAGAGGACCTGGCCGCGATGTACGCGAAGTACGAGGCGCCGACCGTGTCCGCGCGCGTGATCCAGGGCATCCAGAGCGGCGTCGGGGCCTCGGTGATGCTGTTCGTCATGGCCCTGATCTACCTGCTCTTCTGCAAGCTGGCCGGCGGGCGGGGCACCCTGCTGCAGACGGCCGGGGTGGTCTACTGGTCCTCGGTGGTGAGCCTGGGCCTGGCCGCGCTGGTCAAGTGGCCCCTGGTGCTGGCCAAGGGCTCGTCCATGGGCGTGGCGATCGGTCCGGCGATCTTCGCCGTCGACCGCGGCCCGACCGACGCCCTGTACCAGCTGCTGTCGATCTTCGACCTGTTCACCGTCTGGGGCGTGCTGCTGATGGTGATCGGCCTGGGCCAGGTCCACGAATTCGCACGCAACAAGGCGACCACGGTCGTCGTAACGACATGGTTGTTCCTGAGCCTGGTGCTGTTCGGCATCGGCCGGCTCTTTCTCTAGTCGTCCGGTGTGTGACGGGAGGCATCCGTGAAGAAGTGGCTCATCATCGGCGCCGCGGTCATCGTGGTCGCGCTGATCGCCGTGAACATGCTCAAGACGTCCCAGAAGGCGCTGAGCGTCGAGGCGGGCGCGGTCGCTCGCAAGGACCTCGTGGAGGTCGTGACCGCCTCGGGGACCCTGACGCCCAAGCGCAAGGTCGACGTCAGCGCCTCGACGATCGGCAAGGTGACGCGCCTGGCCGTCCGCGAGGGGGACCGCGTCGAGCAGGGCCAGCTGCTGCTGGAGATCGACCCCACCGAGTTCCGCTCCGTGGTCGACGCCCTGCAGGCGGCCGTGCGGACCGCGCGCGCCAACCTGGACCTCGCCCGCGCCGGCCGCGACAAGGCGAAGCAGGACCTCGAGCGGGCCAGCTCCCTGTTCGGCAGCGGGCTGTCCTCGCAGGAGCAGATCGACGCGGCCGAGGCCAGCGCCCGCATCGAGGAGGCCCGCACGGCGTCGGCCGAGGCGACCCTGCGCCAGACCGAGGCCAACCTCGCCAAGGCCCGCTACGACCTCGACAAGGTCACCATCACCTCCCCGATGGCCGGCGTGGTCACGCGCCTGAACGTCGAGGAGGGCGAGAACGCCATCATGGGCACCCTCAACAACGCCGGCACGGTGCTGCTGACGGTGGCCGACCTCGCCACCATGGAGGCCGAGGTCGACGTGGACGAGACCGAGGTCGTGCGCGTGAAGCTCGGCCAGCCGGTCAAGGTGGAGGTGGACGCCTTCCCCGACACGTCCTTCGCCGGCACCGTGACCGAGATCGGCAACAGCCCCATCTACACCAGCACCGGGCAGAGCCAGCAGGCGGTGGACTTCAAGATCACCGTCACGCTCGACGACCCCATCGTGGGCGTGCGCCCCGGCCTGACCGCCAAGGCCGAGATCACCGTGGCCGACGCGAAGCAGGTGCTGAGCGTGCCCATCGGCGCGGTGACGGTGCGCGAGTGGCCGCCCCTGCCCAAGGTCGGCAAGGGCCGGCGGCCCCGGCCGACGACCGCCGCCGCCGACACGGTCAAGCGCGAGGAGGTCGAGGGCGTCTTCGTGATCGAGGGGGGCAAGGCCCTCTTCAAGACGGTCGAGATCGGCGTCACGGGCGAGGAGGACTTCGAGATCCTGTCCGGGCTCGCGGACGGCCAGCAGATCGTCACCGGGCCCTTCCGCATCCTGCGCGACCTGCAGCACGAGGAAGCGGTGAAGGTCGACACCAAGAAGAAGGCCGCCGGCGCCGACAAGAAGCGGGACTGATCCATGAACCTGTGGGAAGGGGTCCGCATCGCCCTGTCCAGCCTCTGGACGCACAAGCTGCGGACCTTCCTGACCCTGCTCGGCAACATCGTCGGCACGATGAGCGTCATCGCCGTCGTCTCGCTGATCAACGGCGTGGACCTCTACGCGCGGCGCGAGGTGCTGTCCGAGGGCTCGAACGTGTTCACGGTCTCGCGCGTCAACTTCTTCGACATCCTCACCGACATGGACGCCTTCCTGGCGTCGCTGAACAACCCCGAGCTGACCCTCGACGACCGCGACTACCTGCGCGAGCACATGCAGATGGCGTCGGAGGTCGGGGCCTCGCTCGAGCGCATGGCCGACCTGCGCGCCGGCGCCAAGGAGTCCCGCGGCATCCAGGTGCGGGGCAAGACCGACGACTACTCCCGGCTCGAGGACCTGCCCCTGCACAGCGGCCGCCACCTCGCCGAGCGCGACGTGTTCGCCAGCGCGCAGGTCGCGGTGATCGGCTGGGAGGTGGCCCAGGACCTGTTCCCCGGCGTGAGCGACCCCGTGGGGCGCGACTTCAAGCTGTCCGGCCGCCACTTCCGCGTCGTCGGCGTCGCCGAAGACCGCGGCTCCATGCTGGGCAACAGCCGCAACCGCTTCGCGGTGGTGCCGATCACGGCCTGGATGAAGTCCTTCGGCGGGCGCGAGTCGATCGACATCAAGATCGCGGCGGCCGACCTGCCCCTGCTGGCCGACGCCAAGGAGGAGGCGCGCCACCTGATGCGCCTGCGCCACCAGCTGCGCCCGAAGGAGAAGGACGACTTCGGCATCGTGACCATGGACGAGCTGCTCTCGCTCTGGTCGGGCATCTCCAAGGCCATCTACGGCGCGCTGGTGCCGCTGGTGGGGATCAGCCTGGTGGTGGGCGGCATCGTGCTGATGAACATCATGCTGGTGGCGGTCACCGAGCGGACCCGCGAGGTGGGCATCCGCAAGGCCGTCGGCGCGAGGCGGATGGCGATCCTCTGGCAGTTCCTGGTCGAGTCGATCACCCTGTCGATGACCGGCGGCGTGCTGGGCATCAGCATCGGCCTGGGCCTGGCCCTGCTCATCTCGCTGCTGTCGCCGCTGCCCTTCGCCTTCGCGGGCTGGTCGATCGGCGCGGGCCTGGCGGTCACCTTCGTCATCGGCCTGGTCTTCGGCACCTACCCCGCCTGGAAGGCGGCCGGGCTCGATCCGGTGGAGGCGTTGCGCCATGAATAGCGGCGTCATGCACGCGCGGGAGGGCGTCCGCCAGGCGCTGCTGACCATCCGCGGCCACAAGCTGCGCAGCGCCCTGCTGATCCTGGGCGTGGCCATCGGCGTGGCGACGCTGCTGGCGATCTACACCATCGTCTCGGGCCTGAGCGGGCGCATCCGCAGCGACATCGTCTCCTCGGCCAAGCCCTACCTCTACATCGCCCGGCACTCGGGCCTCGGCGGCGAGGACCCCGAGGAGGCCCTGCGCCGGCCGCAGCTGATGCCGGAGCTGATCCCGCTCCTGGACGCGCTGCCCGGCGTCGACGGCGTGGACTACATGATCACCAGCGGCCGGGCGACGATCCTGACCTACGGCAAGGAGCGCACCAACCTGGTGCAGATCTTCGGCGCCTCGTCGAACTTCGCCTCGCTCTACTCGTTCGCCATCGCCGAGGGCCGCTTCTTCACCTTCGACGAGCAGGACTCGCGCAGCCGCGTCTGCGTGCTGGGCAGCGGGCCGGCCGAGGCGCTGTTCCCGGGGATCGACCCGGTCGGCAAGTCCCTGCGGCTGTTCGGGGCGGAGTACCGCGTGGTCGGCGCCATGGAGAGCCGCCGCCACATCTTCGGCGCCATGGGCGACAACTTCGTCGTGACGCCGTGGACCTCCTACGAGAAGGACTTCTCGACCGGCGAGTACGACGACCGCACGCTGGCCGTCACCGTCGCCGACGGCTACGCCACCGACGACGTCGCCGCCGACGTCACCGGCGCGCTGCGCCGCGGGCGCGGCCTCAAGCCCGGCGAGAAGGACAACTTCGCGGTGGTCGCCTCGGAGACCTACGGCGAGCTGGTCGACAAGGTCACCCAGGGCGTCGCCCTGGTCCTGGTGGTGCTGTCGAGCATCGGCCTGATGGTCGGCGGCATCGGCGTGATGAACATCATGCTGATCTCGGTCACCGAGCGCACCCGGGAGATCGGCGTGCGCATGGCCATCGGCGCCCGCCGCCACGACGTGCTGCGCCAGATCCTGGTCGAGGCCGCCACCCTGACGGCCATCGGCGGGATCATCGGCGTCGTGCTGGGCTACCTCGCCGCCTGGGGCGGCACCAAGGTCCTGCGCTTCCCCTTCGCCCTGAGCCCCTGGATCGTGCTGCTCGCGGTGATGTTCTCCGCGGGGATCGGGATCGTGTTCGGGCTGTACCCGGCGAACCGCGCCGCGCGCATGGATCCGATCGAAGCCCTCCGCCACGAATAGATCCCCGGCGACGAACAGGACACGTGCGTTGTCCCGTCGCGGGGGCGCTCGCCGGACACATCCTGTGTCCGGCTCGCTCGACTTGCGGGCTCCCGCGCCCTCCTGGCGCGGGAGCCCTCCAGACGCCCCCCGCGACGGGACAGCGCACGTGTCCTGTTCGTGGACCGGGGTCGCAGGGAAGACGTCGGCGACAGGTGCGGCTATCGCGCCAGGGTCATCCTCGTCGTCGCGACCTCGCCGGACGAGCCGAGGCGCGCGAAGTACGTGCCCGAGGGGCAGGCGCGGCCGCGGTCGTCCAGGCCGTCCCAGGCGATCTCGCGCCGGTCGGAGGCGCCGGCTTCGATCGTGAAGGCGCGCACGAGCCGGCCGGCGGCGTCGTGGATGCGCAGGATGCCCGGGGATCCCGCCGGCAGCTCGCAGCGCAGCGTGGTGCGGGGGTTGAAGGGGTTGGGGCGGCACGGCAGCAGGCGCACGGGCGCGGGCGGCGGGGCGGCGTCGGTGGTGCCGGTGTCGAGGGAGATGTGGAAGCGCAGCACCAGCGATTCGCCGAGGTTGCCGCCTTCGCTGAGCGACGTCATGAGCAGTTCGATCTCGTCGCCGGCTTCGACGGTTCGCACCAGTGCGCCCGGGCCGCCGGAGCCGGCGCCGAAGGCGAAAGGCGTCGCTGCGGTGTACGTGCCGTCGGTGGTGATGTCGCCCGAAGTCAGGACGGAGCCGTTGTGGACCAGCGACCAGCGCATCGTGCGGTGGTTGGTCGCTCCCTGCCAGACTTCCCCGCCGATCGTGACCGTTCCCGGCTGGTAGCTGATCCAGGTGGCGCTGGTCTCGTTCGTCCCGGTGCGGTCGAACTCCGCGCCGTGCATCCAGACGATGGGTTCGGGACCGGTGGCGTCGCAGCCCCAGACGGGCACGTGCATCGGCAGGGGGAAGGGTTGATCGGCCCAGCAGTGGACTCCGGACCCATCCTGGTTGAAGTCCGGCTGGTTGATGCCGAACAGCGCGGACGGCGATTTCCAGAGCGTCCAGGGGAAGAAGGGGTTCTCCAGGTCGCTCCACTGTTCGGCGAGGTCGTATTCGAGAACCTCGGCGCGGACCGCCGGTGCAGCCGAGATCAGGGTGAGGAGCGTCAGGGCGGCGAGGATGCCGGTGGCAGCACGGAACATGGACGATCCTCCCGAACACGAAGAAGGCGGGGTGCGGCGCATGATGTTATGTTGTTAATTCTATCACATAGCGAAGAGCCAGTAAACTCGGCTAACCGAGCCCCTGTAGCGCCAGCCCCGCCAGCCCGCCCCCCAGGACCAGCCACAGCGACCCGATCCGCGTGCGCACCAGCAGCGCCAGGGCGGCCGCCGCCAGGACCGCCGACGGCGCATCGCGCACCGCCGCGTGCCCGATCTGCCAGGACACCGCCGCCATCAGCGCCAGCGAGGCCGCGACCACGCCGTCCAGGAAAGCGCCGGCGGCCGGGGAGCGCCGCAGCCGCGGCACCAGCGGCCCGCTCAGGGCCACGAAGACGAAGGCCGGCAGGAAGATCCCCAGCGTCGCCAGGACGGCGCCGGGCACGCCGCCCAGCAGGTAGCCGATGAACGTCGCGGTGGAGAACAGCGGCCCCGGGGTCACCTGGCCGACCGCGACGGCGTCCAGCAGCTGGGATTCCGTGAGCCAGCGCCAGCGGTCCACCAGGTCGGCGCGCAGGAATGCGATCAGGACATAGCCGCTGCCGAAGAGCACCGAGCCGACCTTCAGGAAGAACAGGAAGAGCGACGACAGGGCGAACGGGCGCGCGACGATCTCGGCCACGCCGGCGACCGCGGCGGCGGGCAGGCGGGAGGCGGCGGCGAGGAACCCGCCCAGTCCCAGCAGCAGCGCGCCCGGCGGCCGCCGCAGCGGCGGCAGGCGTGTCGCGAGCGCCGCCAGCCCGGCTCCCGCCAGCACGAGCAGCTCGTTCACGCCCGCCAGCACCGCGAGCAGGGATCCGACGGCCAGGACGATCGGCAGCGGCCGCTTCAGCACGGAGCGCGACATCCCCCACAGCGCGTGCACGACGACGGCGACGATCACCGGCTTCACGCCGTCGAGCAGCGCCGCGACCCGCGGCAGCTCGCCGAAGCGGACGTAGGCCCAGGCGAAGATCAGCGTGATCAGGACGGCCGGCAGGATGAAGCAGGCGCCGGCGACCAGCAGGCCGGCCCGGCCGGCGCGACGGTGGCCGATGTGGATGGCGAGTTCGGTGGAGTTCGGGCCGGGGATCAGGTTGGTCGCGCCCATGAGGTCCAGGAATTCCGCGTCGGTGAGCCAGCCGCGCTTGTGCACGACTTCCGTGCGCATCAGCGCGTTGTGGGCCGCGGGTCCGCCGAAGGAGAGCGCGCCCAGGCGCAGGAACAGGGAGGCCAGTTCCCGCAGCCGGGCGCCGCGGCTCATCTGCGCGCGAGGAAGGAGAACGCCAGCAGTCCCCAGCCCGCCAGGAAGAACACCCCGCCGAAGGGCGTGACGATGCCCAGCTTGCGCAGGCCCGTCAGGGCCAGGGCGTAGAGGCTGCCCGAGAACAGCAGCGTGCCGGCGAGGAAGCACCAGCCGGCGGCGCGGGCGAAGGCGGGAGAGGCGGCGGCGCCCTGGCCGGCCGACGGCCCAGGCGGCCGCGAGCAGGGCGAAGGCGTGGTACATCTGGTAGCGTGCGCCGGTCTCGAAGACGGCCAGCATCTCCGGCGCGAGCTTCGACTTCAGCCCGTGGGCGGCGAACGCGCCCAGCGCGACGGCGATCAGGCCGGACACGGCGCCGGCGAACGCGAAGTTCATCAGATCTCCACCTTGAAGAGGCCCTTGACCGCCAGCCCGCCGGCGATCGAGAAGAGGCAGAAGCCCCACAGCCAGCCCGGCATGCCGAAGCGGTCGGCGCCGCGCGCCGGCAGTTCGGCCTTCAGCTCGGTCACGACGGCGCCGCCGGGCAGGGGCGATTCGGCCGGGTGCAAGAGGACGTGACGCCATCCCGCCGCGACGCGGGATGCGGACAGGCGGCCCAGCGCCCCGTCCGGGACCAGCCGCTTTTCGTAGCGGCCGGCGCCGTCGACCACGGCGAACTCCGCGGGGGCGTCGCGCTCCGCCCGCACGCGCCACCAGACGGTACGCTCGGCGCGGTCGCGCACCGGGCCGGCCGCCACGGCCAGGCCCGCCGCGGGCGCGAGCGCGAGGCGGTCGGGCGAGGCGCCCTCGGCGTAGCGCGCCGTGACCAGGATCTCCTCGCCGGCCCGCAGGGCGCGGCGCTGGAAGCGCGCGTCCAGCTGCACGACCGTCAGCAGCGCCAGCGGCAGCAGCACCAGCAGCGCCGGCAGCGACACCAGCAGGTAGCGCAGGTTCGCCGCCAGCAGGCGCGCCTGCAGGCGCGCCATCACGGCCAGCGAGTCCTGGTAGAGGCTCAGCTCGTAGAGGCCGCCGGTCAGCTCGCGCCGGCGGCGGGCCAGCAGGTCCTGGTTCGTCGTGAGCTTGAACAGCCACAGCATCGCGACGCCCGCGAGGGCCGACACCACGGCCAGGCCCGCCCACGGCGCGCCGCCGAAGGGGCGCAGCAGCAGGTCGAACAGGCCGTTCAGCAGCGAGGCGAGCCAGGTCACGACGGACTCCTCAGGAGATGTAGCCGAGGCCCTGCATGCGCTTGCGGATCTCGTCCTCGGAGGCGCCGCCCTCCTCGAACTTCGCGATCTCGCGCTCCAGCACGTGGCGGACGAACTCCTCGGGCGAGGCGTAGCCGGCGATCCCGGCGTACTTGCGGATCTTGGCCAGCAGGGCCTTGTCGATCTTGACGGCGGGTCCGAACATCAGCGACCTCCCGCGAAGAGGGGGCTGCCGACCATCTCCGGCAGCGGTGCGATCCCGAACAGGGACAGGAACGTCGGGGCCAGGTCCAGCAGGGACGGGTCGGTCTTGTCGATCCGGCGGCTGCTGATGATGATCCCGGGCACCTCGTCGGCGGCCATGCAGTGGTCGCCGCTCCACTTCATCATGTTGTCGGCGAACGTGGCGTCGGGCACCTCGCCCAGCGCCGACTCGTTGGAGCCGCGGAAGCCGCGGTGGTAGCCCAGGACGATGTCGGGCGCCTCGGCCGCGTGCGGGCCGTGGTAGACCTCGTCGGTGCGGTAGGCGTACTTGACCGCCAGCTGCCCGGTGACCGGGTCGGTCGTCGACTCCAGGGCGGCGACCAGCTCCTGCAGCAGGGCCTCGCGTTCGGCGCCGGGATCGACGATCCCGCCCTCCTCCCGCCCCCGCAGGTTGAGGTAGAGGCCGTTGATGCCGATGGCGTAGGCCCGGGTGCGATTCCAGTCGATCCCCGACAGGTACGTCACGTCCCGCGCCTCGACGCCGGGCTGCAGGGCCAGGTAGCCGCGGTCCAGCAGCCAGCGGTTGACGTGGAAGGAGCGGTGGTAGGGCGCGAAGCCGTGGTCGCTCAGCACCAGCACCAGCGTTTCGTCGTCCACGTGTTCCAGGGCCAGGCCCAGCGCGCGGTCGCAGTTGCGGTAGACGTCGCGGATGCGCTGCTCGTGGCGCTCGGCCTCGGTGTCGTGCCGGGGCGATTCGTGGTCCATGTTGCGCCAGAAGGTGTGGCAGGTCTGGTCCGGGCTGTTGAAGTAGAAGAACAGGAAGCCGTCCTTCTGCGCGGCGAAGCGGTCCAGCTCGTGGCGCAGCTGCTGCTCGCGCTCCTCGAAGACCAGCGTCGACTGCGACACGTAGTCGTCGTCGTCGAAGGCGCCCTCCTCGAGCGCCTTGGTGTCGTCGGGCAGGCCCTGCGTGTAGAAGGGGCCCAGCGCCGCGGCCAGCTCGCGCGACCAGTCCGCGGGCGTGCTGATGGGCATCTCCGGCGCGGCGGGGTCCAGGTTCACCGGCGTGACGTACAGCTTGAACGTCGGCGAGACTTCCTTCAGGTAGAAGCGGCAGACGCCGCGCACGGACTTCAGCGCGGGCACCAGCCGGAAGCGCAGCGTGACCCAGTCGCTCCACTCGCCCTGCTCCAGCAGGAAGCGCTCGCCGTCGACGTCGAACAGGGCGCTGCCGTGCTCGCGGTCGACCACGGCCTCGAAGGGCAGGCGCGCCTCCGGGTCGCCCGCGCGGTAGCTGTTGACCGGCCCGACCAGCTCGCCCCACACGCGGCCGTCGCGCACCGCGACCGGCACGTGGCGGCCGCCGGACAACTCGACCTCCTCCGCGAGGTCCTCGGTGAAGTAGCTGTAGATGCCGTACGTGCCCAGGATGTCGGGCGTGCCCATGCCCGACAGCGTGTGCGCCTCGCACTCCACCGGCGGGAAGTTCGCGGGCACCTTGAAGACGGTGGCCTCGACGCCGGCCCGGTCCAGCAGCTGCCAGAAGGCGACGCCGTCGCGCAGGTTCTCGACGTGGCCCTCGTCGCGCGGGAACTTCCAGGGGCCGACCTTCCACCAGCGCTGCGGCTCCATGGCCTGGGCGGCCGACAGGTAGGGCGTCAGCGTGGCCGGGTTGCGGTGGATGAAGTCGAAGATGCCGTGGCCGCCGGGGTCCATGCCGGTGATGAAGTTGGACCAGGCCACCGGCGACTGGGGCGGGATGGCCGTGCCCAGGTTGCGGTAGTCGCCGCGCGCGATCAGGGCGTCGAAGTTGGGCATCGAGCCGTCGGCGCGGAAGTGGTCCAGCAGCTGCGGGTCCATGCCGTCGAAGCCGATGCACAGCACCTTCGGCCGTTCCCGGGGCGGCGCCGCGCCGGCGGTCGCGGCCGCGAGCAGCAGGCCCGCGAGCGCGGCCAGGGCGAGGGTCGTAGCGGAGCGGCGCGGCGTCACGGGGCTTCTCCTTCGGGCAGCAGGCTGCGGCCGGTCATCCAGGCCGGCTTCGCGATGCCGAACAGGTCCAGGATGGTCGGCGCGAGGTCGGTCAGCGCCGGCTTCGTCGCGGCGAACGGCAGCGACGAGAAGAGGACCCCCGGCACCAGGCGCGGGTCGACGCAGTGGTCGCCCGACCAGCTGCGGGTGTTGTCCTCGAAGACGTCGGCGGTGACGCGGCCCACCGCGGCGTCCCAGCCCGTGCGCCAGCCGGCCTTGTAGCCGACCACCAGGTCGGGGCCGTTGCCGACGTAGGGGCCGTGGTAGCACTCGCGCCCGTCCCAGACGCCGTTGACGCAGGCGCAGCCGCGGCCGGGATCGCGCAGGTCGCGCAGCTTCGCCGCCAGCTCCAGCTTCAGGGCGTCGGCCGCGGAGGGTTCCACGATCCCGCGGGCCTCGCGGCCCTTCAGGTTGAGGTAGAAGCCGCCGAGCCCCGTGGCGTAGGCGCGGGTGCGCGACCAGTCGATGCGCGTCGGCTCGACCCGCGCGCCCGGCGCGACGGGGGGCGGGGGGCCGTCGGCGGGGTCGTCCAGCAGGCGCAGGTAGCCGTGCTCCCGCAGCCAGGTGTTGAGGTTCACGCCGCGCTGGAAGGTCTTGAAGCCGTGGTCCGAGACCACCAGCAGCACGTCGCCGGGCCGCAGCCGCGCCATCGTCTCGCCCACCAGCGCGTCGGCGCGGTCGTAGAGGTCGCGCAGGGCGTGGCGGTGGCGCGCGACGTCCTTGCCCGCGTTGGCCGGGTGCGCGGGGTCGAGGTAGCGGAAGAACATGTGCTGGATGCGGTCGGTGGCGTCGAACACGACCGTGATCGAACCGGTGCGCTGGCGGTCGAGGGCGTGGAAGAACTGCCGGCGGCGCTCCTCGTGGATCTCGTAGGCCTGGTCCAGGAAGGCCTGCTCGTCGATGACGCGCTCGTTCAGGGCCCAGGTGTCCTCCGCCAGGCCCAGCGTGGCGAACGGTCCGTGGAGCTTGCCCAGGGCGACGGCGTAGTGGGCGGGGTGGGAGATGGCCAGGGCCGGCTTCTCGGGGTCGATGTGCACCGGGGTCACGTAGAAGCCGACCGGCTCCTCGAAGCTCGTGACGCGGAACTTGCAGATGCCGTGCGCGGTCAGGCCCGGCCCGGCGCGGAAGGCGACGCGGATCCAGTCGCTGTTGACCTCGGCGCCCAGCGTGAACGCGCGGCCGCCCACGCGGAAGTGCGCCCGGCGGGCCGCGGCGTCGAAGCGCACCTCCACCGGCACGCTCAGCGGCCGCCCGTCGAGGTCGTCGGGGCCGGCCAGCCGCGCGCGCCAGAGGTCGCCGTCGCGTTCGAGGCGGTTGCGCACGCCGCCGATCGTCTCGCCGTCGGCCACGGGGGCCACGCCGGCGGTCGCGCCGTCGATCGGGGCACCCTGGTCCGGGTCCGCGCTGTACCAGGAGAACGTGCCCTGGGTCCCGCGCAGGTCCGGCACGCACATCGCCGACAGCATCTGCCCGTCGACCTTCTCGGGCGGGAAGGTGATCGGCACCCGCAGCACCGTGGCCTTGACGCCGTGCTCGCCCAGCACCTGCCAGAAGGCCTTGCTGCGCCGCAGCAGCTCGAAGCGCGGCTTGCCCAGCGGCAGCCGCCAGGGCCCCAGCTTCAGCACGCGGCCGGCCGGATCGAGGCGGGTGGAGGAGAGCACCGGCAGGCAGGTGCGCAGGTCGCGGTTCAGGAAGTCGAAGATGTTGTGGCGGCCCGCGTCGACGCCGGTGGCGAAGCCCGACCACGCGACCGGCGACATCGCGGGCGTGGTGGTGGACAGCGGCCGGAAGCCGCCCTGCCCGGCGAGCCGGCGCAGGTGGGGCAGGCGCCCCTCGCGCAGCCCCTGCTTGACCAGACCGGGGTCGAGCCCGTCGAGGCCCAGCACGACGACGCGGCGGGCGCGGGCCCGGCGCAGGCGCCGCCGGCCGCGCAGGTAGCGCAGCAGCGTGCGCAGCGGCCACAGCAGCAGCGCGCCCAGCGCCACGAACAGCCCGGCCAGCCCGAACAGCACCGAGCCGCCCAGCGCGAAGCCGGCGCCCGGCCCGATGTACGCCGCGGCGGGCGCGGCGGCGCCGAGCGCGGCGACACCGGCGGCGACGGCGGCGAGGCGTCCGCCTGCGAGGCGGTGGTGGTGGTCGCGATGCGGCATGGCGTGTCCCGGTCGAGTGGTCCGGACGACGGTCCGGTGACGACCGTCCAGGATAGGCGAATCGGAGCGCGATGGCACCCTCAAACCCGCCCCGGCGGTCCCGAAGGAGGGGTTCACCTCTGCAGCGCGAAGGCCGCGATGACGGTGGCGGTGTAGTCGGGCTCCTCGAGCATCACGTAGTGGCCGACCCCGGGCATCGTCTTGAAGCTGATGGTGCGGGCCCCGGCGTACCCGTAGCCGCCGAGGTACTCGTGGGCGCGCTCGGGCTCGGGCAGCAGCGAATCGCTCCCGATCACCAGGATCGGGATGTCCTGGTCGTTCAGCTCGTCGGACAGGTCGAAAGCGAAGCTGTTCAGCAGGAGTTGCGTGAAGGTGATCTGCTCGGTGCGCAGGGCCTGGTCCACGACGCGGTCGGCGATCGCCTGGTCCTTGCTGAGCAGCCCGTAGTAGCCGGCCAGGTACGCGTCGTAGTTGTGGGACAGCTGTTCGGCGACCTGGGCCTTCGCCTCCCGGGTGGCCGCCTGGCGCGGCGCGGCGTCGATCATCACCAGGCGCCGCACCTCCTGCGGGTGGTCGAAGGCGTAGGTCATCGCGACCATGCCGCCGAAGCCGTGGCCCACCAGCACCGGCGTGTGGATCCCCTCGGCCGCCAGGAACCGGCCGAGGTCGGCGGCCACCGTGGCGATGGTCGCGTCCTTGAGCGGCGGGGTGCGGCCGTGGCCCGGCATCTCGTAGGTCCAGACCCGGAAACCCAGCTGGAGGTGGGGCAGCACGTCCTTCCAGACCGACGCGTCGGAGCCGAGCCCGTGGATCAGGACCATGTCGCTGCCCACCGGGTCGAACGCCGGCGTCGCGGTGTCGGCGCCGGGCGCGGCCGCGGCGAGGGCCGCGGCGAGGGTCAGGATCAGGACGGTCGGCAGGGCGCGCTTCATGGCAGGGCCTTTCGCAACTCGGGAAGGGGGGGCGGGTCGCCGGTCACCTCGAACCGGTCGCCGTCGGCCGCCAGAACAACCGCGACCGGCGCGTGTTCCCGCACCAGGGCGGGCAGGTCCAGGGCGGCGGCGGCCGGGTAGACGTGCGTCAGCACGACGCGGCGCGGCCGCGCCGCGGCGGCCAGGGCGCCCACCCGCGACGGCGTCATGTGGCCGTCGACCGCCAACTCGTCGGGCGTCGAGCACTCCACCACCAGCAGGTCGGTCCCGGTGGCGGCCGCCGTCAGCGAGGGGCAGGGCCCGGTGTCGCCCGAGAGCACCAGCGTGCGGCCGTCGCGGTCGCGTGCGCGCCAGCCGAGGTTCTCGCGGCTGAACCGGACCTCGCCGTGCTCGACCGCGAAAGCCTCCAGCGAGCCGGCGCCGTCCGGCCCGCCGACCGACCAGCGTCCCGCGGCGTCCGGGCCCAGGGTGTCGCCGCCGGCGACCTCCAGCACCTCCAGGGGCCGCGAGCGCGGCGTCAGCCAGTCGCCGTAGAGGTCGCGCAGCCGGTCGAGGTAGGCGGCCAGCCCGCGCGGGCCGATGATCTGCAGCGGGCGCCGCGAGACCAGCACGACCGAGTGCAGCGCGAACAGCAGCGGGGCGAGGTCGGCGCAGTGGTCGAGGTGCAGGTGGGTGAGCAGGACGGCGTCGACGTCGTCCAGCGTGGCCGGCCCGTGGGGCGACTGCACCAGGCGCGCCAGGGCGCCCGGACCCGGGTCCACCAGCAGGGAGCGGCCGTCGATCGTCAGCCAGGAGGCCGACGGGCTGCGGTCGCGGGTCGGCACGGCGCCGCCGGTTCCCAGGATCAACAGAGCGATCATGGTGTACAAGCAAGGTCCGGCGCGGTCCCGGGTCAAGGCGCAAGCCGCCAGCCGTCCGCTAGACACCCGCGGGCCCGCCGACTATCATGACCCCTCCGCGGCAACGCGGATCGCCACGACCGGGAGCAGAGGGAGCCCAGAGCATGAAATCACGTTGGATCTTCCTGGCCCTGCTGGCCGCCGTCGCGGGCGCCGCCGCCGTCCGCGCGCAGCAGGCCCCCCCGGACACCTCCGAGGTGATCCTGCGCGACGACATGAGCGACGACGAGAAGATCGCCGCGCTCAACCGCCTGCTGGTGCTCAACCCGCGCAACTCCGAGCTGTACAACGATCTCGGCGTGATCTACGCCGGGCGCGAGGACTGGCTGGCCGCCCGCGACGCCTTCATCGCCGCCATCCAGTCCGACCCCCGGGCCCCGGCCAGCCACCGCAACCTGGGCCTGGTGATGACCAAGCTCGAAATGTACGACATGGCCCTGTCCGAGCTCGACACCTACCGCCGGCTGGCGCTCGACGGCGGCGGCGACGCCTGGAAGCTGATCGCCGACGCCCGGCGCCGTTCCGGCGACCCGCAGGGGGCCGCGGCGGCCTACGAGAGCGGCCTGGAGGCCTACGGGCAGGTCTTCGGCCCCGACACCTGCGACCTGGTGATGGGTCGCCTCGCCCTGGCGGAAGCCGCGTCCGACCAGGCGACCGCCGACGCGCTGTACGAGCGTTACGCCCCCGGCGCGCGCGACCTGCTGGCTGCGACGGGCTTCGTGCCGGCCGACCGGACCGGCCTGGCGGCCCGGGCCCTGCTGGACCGGGCGCTGCGGCGCCGGATCGAGGCGGCCCAGGCCGAGGCGCGGGAAGGGCGCCACGCCGCCGCCGCGGCGCAGTACGAGGCGGCGATGGGGCTGGACCCCAACCGCCAGGACCTGCTGCCGCAGGCCGCCCTGGCCTGGCACGACTCCGGCGACGTCATGAAGGCGAAGGTCATGGCCCGGCGCGCGACCCAGGACCACCCCGAGCGCCCGGACGGCTGGCGGGCCCTGGGGCGCATCGCCGAGGCCGAGAACCGCACCCAGGACGCCATCGCCGCCTACACGAGCGCCTGGGACCTCGACGACACCCAGAACGACGTCGCCGCGAAGATCGGCACGCTCTACCTGCGCGCCGGCGACAACGTGGGCGCCCGCAAGTTCATGGGCGCGGTCGTCTCCGCGCCCGACACGCCGGCCGAGATCCTCTTCAACTACGGCCTGAGCCTGCAGCGGTCCGAGGACCACAAGCTCGCGGTGCCCCCGCTGACCAAGGCGGTCGAGAAGGACCCCGAACTGATCGGAGCCTGGAAGGCCCTGGCCGCGTCCCTGCGCCAGCTCGAGCGCTGGCACGAGGCGGCCGCGGCCTACGAGCGCGCGCTGGCCAAGGACCGCGACCCGAAGCTCGCGTTCCAGCTGGGCACCTGCCTGGTGAAGGACGAGCGCCCCGGCGACGCGATCGCCGCCTACCGGCTCGCCCTGGACCTCGACCCCGTCTACACCAAGGCCTGGTCGAACCTCGGCATCGTCCAGATGCAGATCGGGGATTACGCCGGCGCCCTGGACACCTTCCGCACGCTGGCGGCCCTGGAGGACGACGTCTACCGGGCGCGCCTGAACGAGGGCGTCTGCCTCTACCAGCTCGGACGCTACGAGGAGTCCCTGGCGGCCTACGAGCAGGCCCTGGCCCTGCAGGAGACGTCGGCGGTGTGGGAGAACATGGGCCACGTGTTCGACAAGCTGGGCGACAAGCAGGGCGCCGCTTCCTGCTTCAAGGAAGGCAAGCGCCTGAAGGCCGAGGGCAAGTGAGCCGCCGCCGACCGTCCCTGCCGGTGCGGGCCGTCGCGGTCGCGGGCCTGCTGGCGCTCGTCGGTTGCGCCGCCGGCTTGCCTCCGGTCGACCCCGGCTTCCCCCGCTTCACGCCGGAGCAACTGCGCACCGACGGCTACCCCGACCCCCATCACCCCGACATCGGGCCGGGCTGGACGCCCCGCGTCGACGGCCGGGGGCGGGCGTTCGGCTACCGGACCATCTGCGAGGGGCCCCGCTGGCTGGACCGTCCCGACGTCGCGCGGTCCGCGGGCCGCCTCGCCCTGGGGCCCTTCTCGGTGGAGTTCGACTCGGTGTACGACCCCTGCCAGATCGCGCCGCTGCTGGAGCACTGCGAGGCCGCCCTGGCCGACGTCGGCGCCCTGCTGGGCCTCGCGCCCGGCGACAGCCTGCCGATCCTCGACCCCGACAACCTCGACGAGTACAAGCAGCTCACCGGCCAGGGGCCCTGGCGCATGATGCGCTACCGCGACGGCGCCTGCACCATCCAGCCGGTGCCGGTGCTGATCGCGCGCACGCTGCTGCCGCACGCCGCCTACGAGCTGGTGGCGCGCTGGCTGCTGGACGTCAACGGCTGCGGCGCGCTGCCGCTCTGGCTGCGCGAGGGGCTCGCGGTCTACGCCGCCGACCTCGGCGTGCACCTGAACAACTACATGGCCCAGTACCGCCCCGACGGCCCGGTCCTGCTCGCGCCCGGGGAGATCGACGCGCTGCTCGCGGCCGCGCCCCTGCCCGATCCGGAGACGGACCGCCAGATGCACCGGCGCGCCCACTACAGCGCGTTCGTCATGGTCTGGCGGCTGGTCGAGGACCAGGGCGGGCCGACCCGGCTGCGGGCCTTCCTGGCGGCCGTCCGCGACGGCGCTGCGCCCGACGCCGCCTGCCGCGCGGCCTACGGCCTCGACCTCGCAGCCCTGGCCGCGCGGCTCGACGCGTCGCGGGGGCCGGAACCCCTCGGCGACGCCGTGCAGTCGCGCACCCCCCACCTGCCCGGAGCGGCCCGCGACGGCGCCGCGCCCGAGAAACGGACCAGCGATGAGTGATGCCCCCGCCGTGCGCCTGCGTTTCGCGCCCAGCCCCACGGGCTACCTGCACGTGGGCGGGGCGCGCACCGCCCTGTTCAACTGGCTCCACGCCCGCAAGACGGGCGGCGTCTTCATCCTGCGCATCGAGGACACCGACCAGGAGCGCAGCACCGACGCCGCCCACCAGGCCATCCTGCGCAGCATGGAGTGGCTGGGCCTCGGCTGGGACGAGGGCCCCGGCGTCGGCGGCCCCTGCGGTCCCTACCTGCAGTCCGAGCGCCTGGAGATCTACCAGGCGCAGGCCGCGACGCTGCGCGAGAGCGGCCGCCTGTACCGCTGCTATTGCACCGGCGAGGAGATCGCGGCCCGCAACGTCGCGCGCGGCGAGCAGGAGAGCGCCGGCTACGACGGCCACTGCCGCGAGCTCACCGCGGCGCGGATCGCCGCCTTCGCAGCCGAGGGCCGCGCCCCGAGCTGGCGCCTGCGCACGCCCGACGAGGGGGAGACCTTCTGGTACGACCTCGTCTACGACAAGCGCGAGTTCCGCAACGACCTGATCACCGACCGCGTCGTGCTGAAGCAGGACGGTTTCCCCACCTACAACTTCGCCGTCGTGGTCGACGACCACCTCATGCGGATCAGCCACGTGCTGCGCGGCGACGACCACGTCAGCAACACGCCCTTCCAGCTGCAGATCTACGACGCGCTGGGCTGGGAGCGGCCCAAGTTCGGCCACATGCCGATGATCCTGGGCCCGGACCGCAAGCGCCTCAGCAAGCGCCACGGCGCCACCAGCGTCGAGGAGTTCCGCGACCAGGGGATCCTGCCCGACGCGATGATCAACTACCTGGCGCTGCTGGGCTGGTCGCCGGGCGCCTCCGGGGACGAGGTCTTCACGCGCGAGGGGCTGGTCAAGGCGTTCAGCCTCAAGCGCGTCAACAGCTCGCCGGCCGCCTTCGACTACGACAAGCTGACCCACATCAACGCGCAGCACCTCAAGCGCCTCGGCCCCTCCGACCGCCTCGACCTCACCGAGCCCATGCTGGCGGCGCGTGGCTGGGCCCTGGATCCGGCCTGGCGGGCGCCCGCGGACGACACCCGCGCCTACCTGACGCTGGTGCTCGCCACGCTCGGCGGCCGCTTCAGCGACCTGCGCCGCGTCCCGGAGCAGATCGGCTTCTTCTTCACCGACGACCACCCCGTCGACCCCGAGGCGGCCGCCCACCTCGCCGGGGCCGAGGTCCCGGCCCGCCTGCGGGCGCTGGCCGACCGCCTGGAGGCGGCGCTGCCGCCGCAGGGCCCCGCGGGCCAGGACGTCTACGAGGCCGCGGTGCGCGGCCTCGCGGGGGACCTGGGGATCGAGGCCGGAGACCTGATCCACCCCTGCCGCGTCGCCCTGACCGGGCTGACGCGCAGCGCGGGGATGTTCGAGGTCATGTGGCTGATCGGCGGCCCGCGCACCGTGGCGCGGTTGCGCCGCGTCGCCGGCGCCGGCTGACCGGACCGCACCCGTTCGCCGCGGAGGGAGGCGTCCGCTGTACCTGCGCATCCTGTTCCGGTACCTGGTGGTCTGGGGCGTCTCGGCGGCCTCGCTGGCGCTCGTCGCCCTGCTGCTGCCGGGGATCTGGATCGACACGGGCGTGCGCTGGTGGTGGCTGACCGCGGCGCTGCTGCCGGTGGAGTTCGGACTTCTTCTTCTGCTGCTGCGGCCCCTGCTCGTGCTGGCGACCCTGCCCCTGAACGCGGTCACCCTCGGCCTGCCCACCCTGCTGTTCAACGGCCTGATCCTGTACCTGACGGCGGCGACCTCGCGCGTCGTGAACATCGACAACCTGGGCTACGCCTTCCTGGGCCTGGTGGTGATGACCGTGGTCAACGGCGCGGTCACCGGCTGGCTGGGCATCGACGACGTCTACCCGTTCTTCCAGACGATCCTGCGCCGCATCGGCCTGCGCTTCGGGCCGCGGGCGCGGCCGGGCCAGGTGCGCGGGCTGCTGATCCTGCAGGTGGACGGGCTGTCGTGGCGCAGCTGCGAGCGCGCCCTGCGCCGCGGCCGCATGCCGACGATGGCCGGCCTGCGCGCGCTCGGGACGCACCGGCTGCACCGCTGGCACTGCGGCGTGCCCTCCAACACGCCGGCCGTGCAGAGCGGCCTGTTCTACGGCGCGCGGGCCCGCCTGCCCGGCTACCGCTGGTACGACCGCCGCCGCCGCCGCGTCCTGGTCGCCAGCCGCGCCGAGGACCTGCGCGACGCCGAGGCCGAGATCGCCGGCGGCCCCGGCCTGCTGGCGGGGGGCTCCTGCATCAACAGCCTGCTGTCGGGCGGCGCGGCCAAGCGCCTGCTGACCCTCAGCGCCCTGCGCGAGCCGGACGACCACCGCCGCCCCGGCGAGCGCGCCGACTTCTCGCTCTTCTGGCTCAGCCCCTTCGCCTACACCAGCGCGGTGACGGCCGCGCTCTGGGATTTCCTGACCGCCGTGTCCTGGAACGCCCAGGCCCGGTTCCACCCGCGCAAGCGCGTCGTGCGCCGCAGCCTGCGCCAGGCGGCGATGCGGGCCGTCGGCAACGCCTTCCTGCGCGAGACCTCCTTCTTCTGGCTGGCGCAGGACGTGATGCGCGGCGTGCCGGTGATCTACTCGAACTTCGTGGGCTACGACGAGGTCGCCCACCACGCCGGCCCCGACGACGGCGAAGCCCTGGCGACCCTGACCGGCTTCGACCGCAAGCTGCAGAAGCTGCGCCGGCTCGTGCGCGACGGCGCGCCGATCGGCTACGACGTGGTCGTGCTGGCCGACCACGGGCAGAGCGCGTCGCTGCCCCTGCGCGCGCTCGGCGGGGAGACCCTCGAGGAGCTCGTCGCGCGCCTCGCCGGCCGCGTCCGGCCCGTGCCGCCGCCCCGCGACAACGAGGCCGTCTACGTCGGCGCCCTGCTGGCCGAGCTGCGCGACGAGGGGCCGGACCGCCGCTCGTGGCTGGCGTACCAGAGCCGCCTGACCCTCGAGCGCCTGCGCGACGTCGGGCCCGACCGCGACCACGGGGCGGGGGAGGGGACCTCGCTGCTGGTCTGCGTGTCGGGCGGACTGGCCCACATCTACCGCGAGGGGGCGCCGCGCCCGCTGCGGCTGGCCGAGATGACCTCGCTCTACCCCGGGCTGGTGGAAGGGCTGGCCAGCCATGCCGGCATCGGCTTCGTGCTGGCGCGCGACGCCGACGGCACGGCCCTGATGATCGGCCGCGACGGCGTGCGCAACCTCGACACCGGAGAGCTGCGGGGCGACGCCGACCCCCTGGCCCCCTACTGGGACCGCGACCTCTGGACCGGCGAGCTGTCGGCCCTGCTGTCCCACCCCCACGCCGGGGACCTGATCGTCAACGGGGCCCGGCTGCCGGACCGCCGCGTCGTGGTCTTCGAGGAGCAGCTGGGGAGCCACGGCGGCCTCGGCGGCCCTCAGACCGAGCCGTTCATCCTCTTGCCGGCCGCCTGGGGCACCACCCGCGGCGATCTGCGCTCCCCGGAAGCCCTCTACGCCCACTTGAAAGCGCGGTTGGAGGGGGGCGGCGACGCGCCCGCGTCCTGAAACGGTCGGATATTGCGGCCGGCGAGGGGGGGGCGGAACGAACCGGCGGGAAGGGTTGCTCGAATCTTGCGTTCCGGGTGGCCGTATTCTATATTCCTGCCCGTTGCTGCCCGGTCGTTCAATGGTAGGACTGCTGACTCTGGATCAGTATATGGGGGTTCGAATCCTCCCCGGGCAACCATGGAAGACAGCGACGGCCCACGGGCTGTCGGCAGGATCGTGCCCCCTTCGTCTAGTGGCCTAGGACGCCGCCCTCTCACGGCGGTAACACGGGTTCGAGTCCCGTAGGGGGTACCACTTCGACGGCGAGCCGCCCCTCCGGGCGGCTCGCCGCCTTTTGCGCCCCCGCCGCCCTTGCGGGTCCCCCCGAATGCCGCTAGCTTCTGTCCGCGATTTGAGAGAACACGTCCGTCGGCCGCGGCCCCGCCGCGCATCCCCGAGCCGGAACGGCTCACCCAGGAGGATCCATGTCCCAGTTCATCGGCCAGCAGGCTCCCGACTTCGCCGCCACCGCCGTCATGCCCGACAACAGCGTCAAGGACGGCTTCAAGCTCAGCGACTACCGCGGCAAGTACGTCGTGATGTTCTTCTACCCGCTGGACTTCACCTTCGTCTGCCCGACCGAGATCATCGAGTTCAACCGCAAGCTCAAGGAGTTCGCGGCCCGCGACGTGCAGGTCATCGGCGTGTCCATCGACAGCCAGTTCAGCCACCTCGCGTGGAAGAACACCCCGGTCGACCAGGGCGGCATCGGCCAGGTCCAGTTCCCGCTGGTCGCCGACCTCACCAAGCAGATCAGCCGCGACTACGGCGTCCTGCTGAACGACAGCATCGCGCTGCGCGGCACCTTCCTGATCGACAAGGCCGGCGTGATCCAGCACATGGTGGTCAACAACCTGGGCCTCGGCCGCAACATCGACGAGGCGCTGCGCATGGTCGACGCCCTGCAGCACCTCGAGAAGCACGGCGAGGTCTGCCCCGCGGGCTGGACCAAGGGCGAGGAGGCCATGAGCCCCAACGCCAAGGGCGTCGCCTCCTACCTGGCGAAGCACGGCCACTAGGCCTTGCACGCCGCGGACGACAGGCATGCCGGGGCCGGGAGCGCCGCTTCCGGCCCCGCGGCTTGTCCGCGGCGGGCGCTGCTGATCTTCGTCGACGGCCTGGGCTGGGCCGGCGGCGATCCCGCGAACGACCCCTGCCGCGGCTACGGCGGCGCGCTCTTCGACTTCGCCCGCACCGACGCCGCCTGCCGCCCGCTGGACGCCTGCCTGGGCGTCGACGGCCTGCCCCAGAGCGCCACCGGCCAGACCACGCCTGCTGTGCGGCGTCAACGCCCAGGCGGCCGTCGGCCGGCACGTGCCCGGCTTCCCGACCGCGCCCCTGCGCGCCATCCTGCGCGAGAAGTCGCTCTTCGTGCAGCTGCGCGAGGCCGGCCGCGACGGCGTCTTCCTGAACGCCTTCCGCCCGCTCTTCTTCCGCCTGCCGCGCGCGATGCAGGGGCGGCTCTCGGCCACCACGGTCGCCCACCTCGCCGCCGACCGGCCCTTCTTCGGGCTCGACGACCTGGCCGCCGGCCGCGCCGTCTACCAGGAGTTCACCAACCGCGAGCTGATCGCCAAGGGCTTCGAGGTGCCGGAGTTCACGCCGGAGCACGCCGGCCGCGTCCTGGGCCGCGAGGCGCTGCGGCGCGACTTCACCCTCTACGAGTACTTCCAGACCGACCGCGCCGGCCACGCCCAGGACCGCCCGCGCGCCCACGCCGTCCTGCAGGACCTGGAGACCTTCGTGCGCGCCGCCCTGTCGGAGATCGCGGACCGCGGCGCCGCCTCTTCGACTCTCGTCCTGCTCACCAGCGACCACGGCAACCTCGAAGACCTCTCCACCCGCTCCCACACCCGCAACCCCGTCCCCCTGCTTGCCTGGGGCCCCGGTTCCGCCACCCTGCTCGCCCGCTGCACCCGCCTCGACGACGTGACCCCCGCCCTGCTCTCCCTCCTGCTGCATTGAGTGGGTTTCTATCCCGAGGGACGCGCACGCCTGCTGCCACCCAGGAGAGACACAGAGACCCCCCGCGCCGCGATTTCCTTCCAGGCATGAGCGGCGCGGGGGGTCTCTGTGTCTCTCCTGGGTGCCGTACTAGGGGAGCCGCCCCTCCAGATAGAATACCTCGAACACCTTTTCGTGGAAGATGGGACCATGTCCGAAGTACCCATCTTCTCCGAAGAGCTCCCCGTGGTCCGACATCACCATGAAGTAGGTGTTGCGCGGGCAGCGCTCCATGAACTCGCCCACGACGCGGTCGAGGTGCTCCACGCAGGCGACCTGCTTGTCGTAGAAGGCGCGGAACTGGGCCGGCGTGAAGAACTCGTCCTCCTTCTTGTCCTGCATGAATTCCGAGGGGTTCTTCAGGAAGTCGTCGAGGTGCTTGAAGACGCCGTGCACGCCCGAGATGTGCGGCAGGTCGCCGGGCTTCTCGCCGGGCAGCAGGTAGGGGTAGTGCGTCTCGCCGGTGTTGAGGAAGAAGAACGAGGGGCGGTCGTCGCGGAACTGGAGCTGCCGGAAGATCAGGCTCAGGTCGTTGTGGCTGGGCGCGAGCTCGTACTTGTCGAAGTGCTGGCTCATGCTGGTCATCGGATTGAGCACCGGCAGGCTGACCCAGCCCTCGTTCCAGTAGCCGGCCGCCTTCAGGAAGTGGGGCAGCGAGAGCTGGGGCACGAACTTGCCGAACTCCACGTCGGCCATGTTCAGCCGGCGGCTCCACAGGGCGAACTCCTCGCGGTAGACGTTGCTGGCGAAGACGCCCTTGGGGCTCAGGTGGGGCACCATGCCCATCAGGAAGGTGTAGTGGCTGGGGCTGGTCCAGCTGGCGTAGCTGTAGCGCTTCTCGGCCGCCGCGATGCGGTCGAGGTTGGGCGTGCGGGCCGCCCGGTAGGCGTCCCAGCGGCAGCTGTCGAAGACGATGAACACCAGGTTGTTGAGCTTGCCGCCGCCGGCGATGAGGCTCTTGACCCTGTCGATGAGGCCGGCCATGCGCGCTTCCTCCCGGTTGCAACGGGGGATCCCGTCGCGCACATGATCGGAGTTGCCGCCCCCCGGTCAAGGCGGCGGGACCGCGGCGCCGCCGGGGGGGAGGCGACGGCGCCGCGGGCTCCGTGCTAGATCGCCGCGTCGAGGGCCTGCGCCAGCTCGGCCTTGGGCCGCATCCCGACCAGGGAGGCCACGGCGTCGCCGCCCTTGAAGACCATCACCGTCGGGATGCCGCGGATGCCGTACTTCGTCGCCAGGTCCTGGTTGTCGTCCACGTTGACCTTCACGACCTTCGCCCGGCCGGCGTAGTCGCGGGCCAGCTCCTCGATGGTCGGGGTCAGCAGCTTGCAGGGGCCGCACCACGGGGCCCAGAAATCGACCAGCACGGGCACGGCGCTGTCGAGCACCTCGCTCTTGAACGTGCCGCTCTCGACCTTGATCGCTTCGCTCATCTCGTCACCTCGCGCAGGGGGTTGTTGTCGTTCCGAAACTCGTGCCCATCATCGCAGGGAGCGTGCCACGGGCGATGGTCGCGCCTGAGATTGTAACTACATACATAATAATGAGATAATAATGACCCGCCAGGAGCGATGATTGTTGCGACGTTGCATGCAACTGATATGTTGCAACATTGGTGTTGCGTGCAACGTCCTGGCGGGGCATGTTGGACGTCGCTGGGAGGTGGATCATGGACCGGCTCGACGCCCTCTGCCGCTTCCGTCCGCTGAGCGTGGCCGACATCCTCGACGCCCTCGCCGAAGGCGTCATCGCCGTCGACGAGAACCTGCGCGTGCTGGGGATGAACGCCCGGGCCCAGGCCCTGTTCGAGGCGCCGGAGGGCGGGCTCGGCGGCGCCTCGGTCTGCCAGCTCTTCGGGGAGGAGACCTGCCCGCTGGCCTGCCTCCGGGAGACCCTGGCCACCGGCCGTCCCATCCGCGACTACCAGACGCGGGTGGGCCTGGCGGGCGGCCGTCTCGGCGAGGTGCAGATCAGCACGGTCCCGCTGACGAGCGAGTCGGGCGCCGTCCACGGCGCCGCCATCATCGTCAGCGACGTCACCGAGGTGACGACCCTGCGCAAGGAGGTCGACGCCCGGCACCGCCACGGCGCCATCGTCGGCCGCGACCGGCGCATGCTCGACCTGTACCGCCTGATCGGGGACGTCGGGCCGAGCCAGGCCTCCGTCCTGATCCGCGGCGAGAGCGGCACCGGCAAGGAGCTGGTGGCCCAGGCCGTCCACTACGCCTCCCACCGCGCCGACGGGCCGTTCGTGATGGTCAACTGCTCGGCGCTGTCCGAGAGCCTGCTCGAGAGCGAGCTGTTCGGCCACGTGCGCGGCGCCTTCACGGGCGCGGTCGCGACGCGGCGCGGCCGCTTCGAGGAGGCGCGCGGCGGCACGCTGTTCCTGGACGAGATCGGCGACGTCAGCCCGGTGGTGCAGGTCAAGCTGCTGCGGGTGCTGCAGGACCACGTCATCGAACGCGTCGGCGACAACACGCCCGTGCCGGTGGACGTGCGCATCGTCTCGGCCACGAACCGCGACCTCGAGGACCTGGTCGCGCGCGGCCGCCTGCGCGAGGACTTCTACTACCGCATCAAGGTCGTGGTCCTGGACGTGCCGCCGCTGCGCGAGCGCCGCGAGGACATCCCGCTGCTGGTCGATCACGTCCTGGCACGCAACCCGCGGGCCGCGCGCGGCGTCTCCACCGAGGCGATGCGCGTGCTGATGGCCCACGGCTGGCCCGGGAACGTCCGCGAGCTGGAGAACGCGCTCGAGCACGCCTTCGTCCTGTGCCGCGGCGGGATCGTCGAGCCGGCGCACCTGCCGCCGGAAGTGGCGGCCGGGGCGGCGGGCGGGCGCGTCGCGGCCGGGCTGCGCGGCCTGGCGCGCCACGGGGACGCCGAGCGCGCCGCGGTGCTGGCGGCGCTCGAGCGCCACGGCTGGCACCGCGCCCGCACCGCCCGGAGCCTGGGGGTTGACAGGACCACGCTATGGCGCAAGATCCGCGAATACGGCCTGGCGCCGCCGCAGGGCGGCGAGGGCGGACACTGACCTGAGGGGGAGACATGGCGGGCAGGAACAACTGGCTGCTGGGCTGCGGGATCGGGTGCCTCGCGGTGATCGTGATCTCGGTCCTGGGCGGGGTGCTGCTGTTCAACACCGGCAAGAAGGTGGTCGCCCGCTTCGAGGAGCTGGGCGACACGCAGCGGACCCTCGCCGACCGTTTCGGCGAGGTCGCCGACTACGTCCCGCCCGCGGACGGCGTCCTGCCGGCGGAGCGGGTCGAGATCTTCCTGCGCGTCCAGGACACGCTCCAGGAGACGGGCGGCCAGCTCGTCAGCCACGGCCGCGCCCTCAAGGACCTGGAGCACCAGAAGGGCAAGGGCATCGGGCCGGGCGGCATCCTGCGCGGGATCCGCGGCGTGGTCGGCATCGGCCGCTACGCCGCCGAGTACCTGCAGGAGCGCAACGAGGCCCTGCTGGCGGCGGAGATGGGCCTGGGCGAGTACACCTACCTCTACGTCCTGGGCTACCACAGCTGGCTGGGCCGCAGCTTCGATCCCACGTTCGGCGAGCCGTCCACGCGGGTCCACACCGAGCACGGGGCGCGGATCGAGATCGGCGAACGTGACGACGAGCGCCGCTCCGAGCGCCTGCAGGGCCTGTTCCGCGGCTGGGCGGCGAACCAGCATCAGGCCGCGACCGCGGCCGGCCTGGACGCCGCCTGGTGCGAGACGCTGGCGGCCGAAGCCCTCGCCGCCACCGCGGCCGACAGCCTGCGGTTGCCCTGGGCCGGCGAGCTGCCGGCGCCGCTCGCGGCCGGGCTCGACCCGTTCCGCGCCCGCTTCGAGGCGACCTACCTGCCGCTGGATCCGCTGGTGGGGGTGGGGGTCGAGCAGGGAGGCGGCGGCGAGGATTACGACTTCAGCATCGAGTAGGCCGGCGCCCGTCACGGGCGGATCGAAGCGGCGCCCTCTTCCCGCGGGGAAGGGGGCGCCGGCTCGTTCAGGGCTCCTGCTCGCCGGTGGGCGGCGCGGCGCGTCCGGTCCGCTTGCGCACCGCCTCGCGCAGCAGGTACTCGATCTGCCCGTTCACGCTGCGGAACTCCTGGTCGGCCCAGCGGCGCAGTTCCTCGTAGAGCTCGGGGCTCAGGCGCAGCGGGAAGGACTTGCGCTCGGCCACGGCGTCACCCTCCGCTCTTGTGCGGCAGGTGCGACCGCGCCTTCTCGACGGCCCTCTGCAGCTCGCCGGGGTCCGGCGCGCTGATGACGACCGGCAGGCCGGAATCCAGGGTCAGCACGACGCCGCGGCGGCCGTTCAGGCGGAACTCGCCGCGGCCGGGCCGGACGCCGGTGTCCAGGGCCGAGAACCACTTCCGCTCGAACGTCGTGCAGGCGCGGACCTGCGCGATCGGGACGCTGCGGCGGGGCCAGCCGAGCAGGCAGCGGACCTGCACCTCCTGGTAGGTCACCGTGACGGTCATCGCGCCGAGCGCGACCGGCGTCAGGATCAGGAACGGGTACACCCACCAGGGCGCGCCGCCCTCGGGGTCGCCGCTGCTGGCGACCCCGATGAAGACGAGCATGGCGGCGATGATGACCAGCATGGCCCAGTTGTACTGCCGCGACCGGTAGAGGGGTGTCACCTTCGCCTCCTACTGGTAGAGCGTGCCGGTGTTGATCACGGGCTGGGTCGCGTGGTTGCTGCACAGCACGACCAGGAGGTTCGAGACCATGGCCGCCTTGCGCTCGTGGTCCAGCTCGATGATGGACTTCGAACTGAGCTCGGCCAGGGCGCGTTCGACCATGCCGACGGCCCCCTCGACGATCAGCTGGCGGGCCGCGACCACGGCGCTGGCCTGCTGGCGCTGCAGCATGGCGCCGGCGATCTCCGAGGCGTACGCGAGGTGGCTCAGCCGCGCCTCGATGACCTCGACGCCGGCCCGGGCCAGGCGCTCGTGCAGTTCCTTCTCGAGGCGGTGGTTGATCTCCTCGGTCGTGCCGCGCAGGGTCAGCTCGTTCTCGCTGCCGTCGTAGGGGAAGGCGCTCGCGAGGTGGCGCAGCGCGGCCTCGCTCTGCGTGTGGACGTAGTCCTCGTAGTGGTCGACCTCGAACAGGGCGCCGGTCGTGTCGACCACGCGCCAGACGATCACCGCGGCGATCTCGATCGGGTTGCCCGTGAGGTCGTTGACCTTGATCCGCTCGCCGTTGAGGTTGCGGGCCCGCAGCGAGATCTTGATCTTCGTGTAGAAGGGGTTGGCCCAGCAGAAGCCGTTCTGCTTCACCGTGCCGCGGTAGTCGCCGAACAGCAGCACCACGGCGGCCTCGTTCGGGTTCACCACGAACAGCCCCGCCAGCAGGAAGAAGTCCACGACCATGACCACGAGCGACGTGACCAGCATCCAGACCGTCTTGGTGGCGATCGCGTTGACCAGCAGCCAGACCGCCCCGCCCAGCACCAGCAGCAGCAAGGGCAGGAAGAACAGGCCCGAAGCGACCTTCATCGGCTTCTCGGTGTGCATCGGTGGCATCCTCCGCGTTGGGGCCCGGAGCGGGCCCGGGTTGAGTGATGTGATGATGATATCACTTCGAGATCATACGCGCAACCAGTATTCCAGGTTTCATCCCTCGGGCTTTGATCGCGGAATTGTTCCCCTGCGCCTGATTTCCTGCGCCCTGGATGGGGATACCCGCTTGATCGGGGGGCGCGTTCCGGGCACGTCCTGTGCCCGGAACGCTTCCGGCTCCCTGCGCCCTCCTGGCGCAGGAAGCCTCCAGACACCCCCGATCAAGCGGGTATCCCCATCCAGGGCGAGATGATCAGGCGCAGGGGAGCAATTTCGCGGCAAGGCCCGATGGGTGAACCCTGGAAACAGCGCCGCGATATCTGGGGCCAGGGCAAGTGACGGTCCCTGTCCTGCGACGGCTATCCGCCGTTCAGGATGGGACAGACCCTCTGTGACGGGGGTGTCTGAAGGGCTCCTGCGCCAGGAGGGCGCAGGGGCCCGTAAGTCAAGCGCTCCAGGCACACGATGTGCCTGGAGCGCGTCCCCCGTCACAGAGGGTCTGTCCTATCCCGAACGCCGCATACCGTCGCCAGGCAGGGAGCGTTACTTACCCGGCGCCGATTCTTTCTCGGTCCAGACGGCGATCGTCTGCAGGATGGTCTGCGTCGCCAGTTCCATGTCCTTGGCGCAGACCCACTCCGTGTAGCTGTGGAAGCTCTGCTCGCCCGTGAAGATGTTCGGGGTGGGCAGGCCGCGCGCCGACAGGTTCGAGCCGTCGGTGCCGCCGCGGATCGAGCCCAGCTTCGCCTCCATGCCGCAGCGGCCGATCGCCTCCATCGCGTACGCCACGGCGCGGGGCTCCTTGGCCAGGTCGTACTTCATGTTGCGGTAGTATTCCTTGATCTGCACGTCGGCGCGGCTGCCGGGCCACTTGGCGCAGGCCGCCTCGGCGTGCTTGCGGATCAGGTCGGCCTTGGGCTTCAGGCCGGCCTGGTCGAAGTCGCGGATCAGCACGTTGACGACGACCTTGCTGGTGTTGCCTTCCATGCTGATGGGGTGGATGTAGCCCTGCTTGCCCTCGGTGGTCTCGGGCGCCAGGTCGCGCGGCAGCGAGTCCAGGAACGCGCCGGCCACCTTCAGCGCCGGCACCATCCGGTCCTTGGCGTAGCCGGGGTGGATGTCGCGGCCGGTGAAGGTGACCACGGCGGCGTCGGCGCAGAACGTCTCGTTCTCGATCTCGCCGCGCTTGCCGCCGTCCATGGTGTAGGCCACCGCGGCGCCGAACTTCGCGACGTCGAAGTGCAGGACGCCCTTGCCGATCTCCTCGTCGGGCGTGAAGGCGACCTTCACCGGGCCGTGCCGGAAGCCCGGGTTCTCCACGATGCGCGTCAGGGCTTCCATGATCTCGGCGATGCCGGCCTTGTCGTCGGCGCCCAGGAGCGTCGTGCCGTCGCCGGTGATGATCGTCTCGCCCACGCACTCCAGCAGGTACGGGTTCTCCTTGATCGGGATCACGATGCCGTTCTTCGGCAGGGCGATGTCGCCGCCCCGGTAGTTCTCGTGGAAGACGGGCTGCACGTCCTTGCCCGAGACCTCGGGGTAGGTGTCCATGTGGCTGATGAAGGCGATGGCCGGCACCTTCGCGGCCGCGGCGTCGCTCGCCGGCAGCGAGCCGGTGACGTAGCCGTGCTCGTCCACGACGGCGTCGTTCAGGCCCAGCGCCTTCAGCTCGTCCGCCAGGCGCGCGGCGAGCACCAGCTGGCCGGGCGAGGAGGGGTAGGTGTCGGAGCTTTCCTTGGCCTGGGTGTCCATCCTGGCGTAAGCGACGAAACGCTCGACGAGCGTGGGGAACTTCGAACCTGGCTTGCGTTCCAGCATGCGGGGATCTCCTTCATGGGCGTCGTCCGGGTGGCGGGGGGGGACCGGGATCGTTGCCAGCGGATAAAGTAGGCTTCTGGCGGGGGGGGGGCAAGGATTTCAGACGGCGAGCACGTCCTGGATTTCGGCCTGGTCGCCGCCGAAGACGATGCCGATCTTCTTCAGCAGGGGGAAGGGAGGGTCGCCGCCGGCGAAGACGAACACGAAGTCGTTGGGCAGGATGGCGGGACCGGTCGCCGTGTCGAGCGTCACGGTGCCGTCGCGGATGGCCGTCGGCTGCGAATCGCCCAGGAACTTGACGGTTCCCGTCGCGATCAGGGCCTCGATCCTGTCCGCGTTGCGCTTCTTGATGCGCAGCAGGCGCGGTTTTCGATAGCTGAGCGTCACTTCGGTGCCGGGCTGGGTGGCCAGGGCGACCGCGGCCTCGGCTGCGCTGTCGCCGCCGCCGACGACCAGCACCCGGCTCCCCCGGTACAGCGAGGCGTCGATCAGGCGATAGGCCACCTTGGCCGCATCCTCGCCCGGGATGCCCAGCCTCCGCGGCGTGCCGCGCCGGCCCAGGGCGAGCACCACGTGCCGGGCGCGGTGCACGCCGGCGGTCGTGTGGACCGTCAGGTCGCCGGGGCTGCCCGTGACGTCCAGCAGGCGCTCGTCGGTGTGGATCTTCAGGTCGTGCTCGGCATGCAGGCGCAGCCAGATGTCCAGCAGGTCCTCCTTGCTGTACTCCTTCCGGTTCAGCGTGCCGAACAGGGGGATCTCCACCGGCTGGACCAGCACCAGCTTGCGGCGGGGGTACTGCAGGATGGTGCCGCCCGGCGCCTGCTGGTCCAGCACCAGGCAGCGCAGGCCCAGCTTGCGCGCGGTCAGCGCCGCGCTCAGGCCGCCGGGGCCCGCCCCGACGACGATGGCGTCCCAGCGCGGGTCCCCGGCGGGGAAGGGGCCGCGGGCGGCGATCGATTCCATCGCGCGGCGCCCCTGGTCCACGGCGTTGCTGACCAGCGCGAAGCCGCCCAGCTCGCCGGCGACGAAGACCCCCGGCCGGCTGGTCTCGAGTTCGGGGCTCAGCACCGGGATGTCGTCGCGGGTCGTGATGTCGCCCAGGCCCACCTTCAGGGCGCCGACGGGGCAGGCCTCGGCGCAGCGGCCGTGGCCGATGCAGCGGGCGCCGTTGGTGATCACCGCCTTGCCGCCGACGATGCCCAGCACGTCGCCCTCCGGGCAGGCCGCGATGCAGGAACCGCAGCCGATGCAGGCGTTGGCGTCGATCAGCGGGTACTGGCCGACGGGCCGGTTCATGCCCAGCGACACGGTCTCGTCCCGCCGGGCGGCGTCCTGGCGCCGGGCGGCGCGGAAACGCAGGAAGTAGGGCACGAACAGCCCGGCTCCCAGCAGCAGGGCGCAACCCCAGATCAGCAGTGATTCCATGGTCCCCCCGCGCATCCTCAGAACCGCAGCGTGAGATCGGCCCGCAGGCGGTCGCCGCGGAAGTCGTCGCCGCCGTCGCGCTCGTATTCCAGGCCCGCCAGCCACGACCGGCCCAGGATCCGGCGCGCGCCGACTCGTGTCCAGTGGGATCGGCGCGCGCCGACGTCGACGATGTCGTAGCTGTAGAGCCCGGCCGCCACCTGCAGGTCCAGGCCGCCGCGCAGAGGCTGGTCCAGCCGCAGCGACGGCGTCAGGCCGGAGACTCTCGGGCCGTCGAAGCCGCGCAGATCCAGCGAGAGGTGGCTGCCGGGCCCGGACAGGCCGGCGCGCCCGGCGGTCGCGCCCCAGCTCCAGGTGTCGCCGTCGCGGCCGGCGCCGCCGCGCACGCCGCCGTCGGCGGCCAGCGACCAGCCGCCGCCGTCCGACCAGCGCGTCCGCAGCCGCAGGCCCGACCGCTCGGCGTCGCGGAAGAGGCTGTCGGGCAGGGAGCGGGTCGCCCACGTGCGGTAGAGCTCCCGGCGGTCGTGGCTGAGCGAGGCGCTCCAGCGCGGCGCGAGCCGGGCGGACAAGGTGGTGACCGCGTTGCTCAGGGCGAAGCGCCGGCCCTCCGTCGCGTACCGCCAGTCCCGGTTGATTTCGAGCTCGGCGCTGTGGTGCAGGCGGAGGGGGCCGTCGCGCCCGAGGTCGCCGTCCAGCAGGAGGTATTCGCGGCTGGTCTCGTTGCCTTCGTATTCGCCGACCGCCGCCAGCACGAGGTCCCAGGCGCGGTCGACGCCGTCCGCGTCGGACCAGGCCAGGAAGCCGCCCGTCTTGCGCTGGTCGCCGTTCGGCTCGCTGGTGCGCGGGTCGGGCGTGAAGCCGGCGAAGGCGCCCAGCCGCAAACCGTCGGCCAGGCGACCGCTGGCCAGCAGCCCGTCGATCTGGCCGAAACCGCTGACGGCCCGGCTGGTGATGCGGCCCAGGCTGTAGTGCCAGCGGTCGTCAGGGCGCTCGCGCGAGAGGGTGACGAGGTAGACGCGGTTGCGCCACTCGTTCTCGGCTGGGGAGGAGAAGCCGGCGGCGCGTCGGTTCTGGCGCAGGGTGCCGCGCACCTGCAGCTCGTGGCCGCCCGCGAAGGGTTCGCGGGAACGCAGGTCGAAGCGCAGCGACGGCTGGGTCAGGTCGAGGTCGGCCTCGCTGCGGTCGTTGCTGTGGAGCCACTGCAGGGCTAGCCGGCCCCGCAGGAAGGAGGGGCGATTCTGCGCGGCAGGCCTCGCGCGGGCGGGGACGGGCGCCGCGGTGGTGGCGGGGGCGGTCGCCTGGACGGCGGCGCTGTCGTCCGGCGCCGGTGCGGGGCCCTGCAGGATCACGACCGCGGCATCGCCCGGATGGACGTCCGCGGCGGCGCCCGTGATCCGGCACGAGGCCGAGTGTTCGGCCAGGTGCTCGAGCGTGACCTCGGTGACCGGCGCGTCGCGGCGCAGGATCCGCAGCACGTCGCCGGCGCGCAGGCCGTCGGCGCGGCCGGCGTCCAGGTAGACCTGCTCGGCGGACACGTAGCTGACCTTGGCGCGCGGCGGTGCCGGGGCGTCCGGCTGATCCCCGGCGCGCGCCGCCGGGGCGGCCAGGCAGCACGCCAGGATGCAGGCCAGGAAACCGCGGCGGCTCGTGATGCTCATTCGTCACCTCGCGGGTGGCACTGGAAGCAGGCGGCGCTCTGGTAGACGTAACCGTCCTCGCCCTGATGGTCCCGGTCGGTGTCCGTGCGGTTGTGCTCGTGGCAGGTGATGCACTCGAACACGGCGTAGTTCGTGGGCGTCACGTGGCAGTCGACGCAGGCGTTCCACTCGTCGCGGTGCCGGCCCGAGTAGATCGGGAACAGCGCGTCGTGGTTCCAGTTCGCCGGCTGCCAGACAGAGGTCGAATGGCAGGAGGCGCACTGGGTGTTGAAGCCGGCGGCGACGTGGACGGGGTCGTTGGTCCCGTCGTAGTCGGGCCGGTGGCAGGCGTAGCAGTCGGTCGGGGTGCCCGCGTAGCCGGTGGCGTGGCAGGAGACGCAGGTCGTCCTCGCGTGGGCGCCGGTCAGCGGGAAGCCCGAGACCGTGTGGTCGAAGTCCGCGCCCTCCCAGGAGACGTCGCTGTGGCACTGCCGGCAGTCGGTGCTGTAGCCGGCGGCGACGTGGTCGGGGTCGTCGGTGCCCTCGTAGTCGGGCCGGTGGCAGGCGTAGCAGTCGGTCGGGGTGCCCGTGTAGCCCGAGGCGTGGCAGGAGACGCAGGACACCGTCGACGTGCGCGCCGGTCAGGGCGAAGCCCGAGGTGGCGTGGTCGAAGTCGGCGCCGTCCCAGGAGACGTCGCTGTGGCACTGCCGGCAGTCGGTGCTGAAGCCGGCGGCGACGTGGCCGGGATCGTCGGTCCCCTCGTAGTCGGGCCGGTGGCAGGCGTAGCAGTCGGTCGGCGTGCCCGCGTAGCCGGTGGCGTGGCAGGAGGCGCAGGTCGCCGTGGCGTGGGCGCCGGTCAGCGGGAAGGCCGGCGAATGGATGAAGGAGCCGGAGCCCCAGCCGGACGCCGTCATCCCGTGGCAGCTGACGCAGTCCGTGCTGAAGCCGTTCGCGGCGTGGTCGGGGTCGCGCGTCGCCTCGTAGTCGGCGTCGTGGCAGCTGAGGCAGTCGGCGGAGATCGTGGTGTGCTCCTCGCCGGGCGATCCCTGGTGGCAGGCGTCGCAGTCCACCATGGCGTGGGCGCCGAGCAGGGGGAAGCCGGTCGCGGGGTGAACGGTGCGGCTCGCGTCGCGCACGTCCCAGCCGGACGTGTCGTGGCAGTCGTCGCAGCGGGCGCCGAAGCGGCGGCGGTGGACGTCCAGGTGGCAGTCGGCGCAGGCCGAGGCGACCCGTCGGAACTGCAGGTCCTGGTGGCAGCCGGAGCAGACGGCCTGGGCGTGGCGGCCGGTCAGGACGTAGCCGGTCGTCGCGTGGTCGAAGGACGGCGACGGCCAGGGAACGGTCCACGACGACGCGTCGTGGCAGACCTCGCAGCGCACGTCGAGATCCCCGTGCGGGCTGAGGTCCGGGGCCTGGGCCGCGACCCGCACCGCGGCGAGCGCGAGGATCGACAGCGGCAGCAGCCAGCGTCGCATCATGGCCGGTCTCCCTGGTTTCGCGTGTCGAGGAATCCCGTCGTGTGGCAGGCCTCGCAGCGCTTGTCGACGGGCCGGTACCTGACCGCGAGGTCGTCGCCCTCGCCCTCGCGGGGGTGGCAGGCCAGGCAGGCCACGTTCAGGTGGCCGCCCGCCAGCGGGAAGGTCGTGTCGCGATCGTGATCGAAGCGCACCGCCCGCCACCCGGCGACGGTGGCGTGGCAGCGTTCGCAATCGGTGACGGGCGGTGCCGTCGTCGCGGCGAACTGGCCGCGGTGCGGGTCCTTGTGGCAGGCGTCGCAGCGCTCCGGGGTGGGGCGGAACCGCAGGCTGTCCGCCGCGGCGCGCGCGCCCGGCGGCGCATGGCAGGCCCGGCACGCGGTCGTGGCGTGCTTGCCCGCGAGGGGGAAGCGGGTGCGGGCGTGGTCGTAGGCCACGGTCCGCCACGACGCGACGTCGTGGCAGAGCCGGCAGCCGGTCTCGGCCTTTTCGGCGGTGCTCGTGCCGGCGTGGGGATCGCGGTGGCAATCCGTGCAGGCCGCCGCCGGCCGCTGCAGGGGCGTCGGCGCGCCCTTGCGGGCCGGCGCGTGGCAGGCGCTGCAGGGCACCGCGAGGTGGGCGCCCGCGAGGTCGAAGTCCGTGGAGTCGTGGCGCGCGACCGTGAACGACGACGGGGCGAACCGGTCCACGGTGTGGCAGCGGCTGCAGGCGTCGAAGGTGCGGCCGTCGGCGGCCGCGGGGTGGCGTTCCCGGTGGCAGCCGTCGCAGCGGGCGTAGACCAGGGAGTTGCGGGGGGCGTCCGCGCGGTGGCAGGCATCGCATTTCAGGGCGGCGTGCCGGCCCCGCAGCGGGTAGCGGGTGCGGTCGTGATCGAAGGCGCCGCCGGCGACGCGCCGCCAGCCGGCGGCGTCGTGGCAGCGCGCGCAGTCGTTGCCGAGCGAGCCCGCGTGGGGGTCCTGGTGGCAGTCCGCGCAGCCGTCGTGCGCGACGGGGCGGTAGCGGCTCCAGGAATCGGCGACGCCCTCGACGGTTTCGGTCGAGACCGGATGGCAGCGGTCGCAGGCCGCTTCGCGGTGTTTCCCCTCGAGCTTGAAGTCGGTCTTGGCGTGGTCGAATCCGGCGGCCGGCTTCCAGGCGTCCTTCCCGTGGCAGTCCGTGCAGGCGCGCTCGAACTGGCCCCGGTGCTCGTCGCGATGGCAGTCCAGGCACGCCGTGCCCAGGCCGAGGTAGGTGCGCCCGGGGTTCTTGCCGCGGTCGCGGACCAGCGAGAGGTCCTGCAGCAGATCGGCCCGATGGCACGTGCGGCATTCCAGCTTGCGGTGGGCGCCTTCGAGGGGCCAGCCCGCCGTCGCGTGGTCGAAGGCCTGGGGGCCGGCCGGCCAGTGCACCAGGTCGAAGTCGCGGCCCTGGTGCTCGACGTGGCAGGTCGCGCACTGTTCGTGGCCGGCGGCGGCGTGCAGGCCGCGCCCCGCGGCCACCCGCGTGGCGATCTCCTGGTGGCAGGCCAAACACTTCGGGCCGACCGTCTGGTCGCCCAGCTCGTGGCACGAAGTGCACTGGCGGACGCCTTCGAATTTTTCGTGGGCGCGGCTCAGTTTGCCGGGCGAGAGCTGGGCCGCGGCCAGGGCCGGGAGACCCAAAATTAGGACAATATTGATCGCAATATGAGACGCATGTCTCAGAACACCCATCGGTATCCCAGGGCCACGGTCACGCCCACGTGGACCACCATGATGATCAACATGAGGAATGCGAAGGGTTTGTGGATGACGTGCCAATAGTGGAACAGCTCCTGGATGCGGTTGTGGAACAGGATCCGCCGACCGAGCAAGACCCGCGCCTTGGCGTCGGCCAGGACGACCGACGAGGCGCCGGCCGGCAGTTGACTCCGCAACCGCATGCCCAGCAACAAGTTGTTCAAAGGGAGGCGCCAGAGGCTGCCGCCGGCGGTCGTGACGGCCTCCAGAGCGGACATGAGACGCTGGTCCAGCCCGTGCTGCTCCCGCAGGCGCCGGTCGGTTTCCGCGAGCTGGGCCTGGATCTGCTCGAGGGTCATGGCTTCGCCCAGCACGTTGCGCGGCAGCTGGAGGTAGAGGTAGCGCCCGAAGACGCCGCTGACCGCCACGGCCATCATCGACCAGTAGCTGACGGCGACCAGGCCTTGCACCTTGAACGACGTGTGGAGGGTCACCAGCAGCGGTCCCGAGATCCCCAGGAAGATGTGGGCGTCCAGCCAGCGGCCGATGTGCCCCAGGCCGGCGAGCCGGCGCCAGCGCTTGCGCAGGGAATAGAGCAGCAGCAGCAGGATCTGCAGGCTGCCCACGATGCCCAGACCGTGTCCCACCGTGCCGGCCGGGCGCAGGCTGCGGAAGTCCGGGTGGTGCGGGCGCTGGTCCAGCGGCAGGCTGTAGTAGTCGATCCCGGCCGCGAGCAGCCAGGTGAGCGCGGCCGCGAGCAGCAGGTAAGCGATCCTCAGAACGATCCGGAATGCACGCGCGTTCGCGACGGCCATGCGGTCTCTCCCCGGGTGGAAGCTGGAAGCGAGACGATTCTAGGCTCTTGTCGTCCCGATTCAACAACTATGTCCCGGTGCTAGAGGTTGTCCCGGAGCGCCGGAGGTGGTAGTTTCCCCCACATGTCCGGTGCCCCCGTGGAGCGATCCCGGGTGCGCCCCTTCTTCCGCGTGTGATGACGGAGGTGTCCATGGACGTCAGCGGCAAGGCCAAGAGCCTCCCCGAGAACGCCTACCGCAAGCTCAAGCCCGGCGAGGAATTCGTCCCCGTCGTGCCGACCGGCCGGATCGTGCCCGAGCTGACCCCCTACTCCCTGATCTGGGGCCTGGTGTTCGCGGTGATCTTCTCGGCGGCGGCGGCCTACCTGGGCCTGAAGATCGGCCAGGTGTTCGAGGCGGCCATCCCGATCACGATCCTGGCGATCGGACTGAGCGCGAAGCGCAAGGACGCCCTGCAGCAGAACGTGATGATCCAGTCCATCGGCTCCGCCTCGGGCGTGGTCGTGGCCGGCGCCATCTTCACGCTGCCCGGCATCTACATCCTGAACCTGTCGGACAAGACGAACTTCCTGCAGATGTGCCTGGCCTCCCTGCTGGGCGGCTTCCTGGGCATCCTGTTCCTGATCCCCTTCCGCCGCTTCTTCGTCAAGGAGATGCACGGCGAGTTCCCGTTCCCCGAGGCCACCGCCAGCACCGAGGTGCTGATGGCGGGCGAGGCCGGCGGCGGCCAGGCCGGCGTGCTGGTCAAGAGCGGCCTGCTGGCCGGCGGCTTCCAGCTGTTCTCGCAGACGTGCGGCCTGTGGCGCGAGACCTTCGGCACGCCCGCGTTCGCGTGGGGCGAGTCGCTCTCCAGGAAGGTCCGCCTGGAGTTCCACATGATGACCGAGGCCGCGATCATCGGCCTGGGCTACATCATCGGCCTGCGCTACGCGCTGATCATCGCCTGCGGCTCGTTCCTGTCGTGGTGGGTGATGACCCCGATGATCGGCATCCTGGGCAAGGGCGTCACGATCTCCGGCACGCTGTACCGCCTGGAGGCCCTCGACGGCCTGGACACGCTCATGATCTTCCGCAACTTCGTGCGGCCGGTGGGCATCGGCGCGATCGCGATGAGCGGCCTGATCGGCGTGTGGAAGAGCCGCAGCATCATCCTGGGCGCCTTCAAGCTGGCGGCCGGCGGCGCGGCGGCCAAGTCCGCGGCCGGCGGCGTCGTCGAGCGCACGCAGCGCGACCTGCCGATGAACATCGTGACCTCGGGCCTGATCATGACCCTGCTGGCCGTGTTCTGCTTCTTCTGGTTCATGGTGCCCGGCGTGGGCATGGGCCAGGCCCTGGCCGGCCTGGCGGTCGTGGCCGGCATCTCGTTCCTGTTCACGACGGTCGCCGCGCGCGCCATCGCCATCGTGGGCACCAACCCGGTGTCCGGCATGACCCTGATGACCCTGATCATCAGCTCGGTGGTCCTGAAGGCCGTGGGCCTGCAGGGCCCGGAGGGCATCGTGGCGGCGCTGCTGATCGGCGGCGTGGTCTGCACCGCCCTGTCGATGAGCGGCGGCTTCGTCAGCGACCTGAAGATCGGCTACTGGCTGGGCACGACGCCCTCCACCCAGGAGAAGTGGAAGTTCCTGGGCACGGTCGTGGCGGCCGTCTCGGTGACCGCGGTGATCATGATCCTGAACACCAGCTACGGCTTCTCCGGCGAGGGCGCCCTGCCCGCGCCCCAGGCCAACGCGATGGTGGCCGTGATCGAGCCCCTGATGACCGGCCAGCCGGCCCCGTGGCTGCTGTACATGGCCGGCATCTTCATGGCGCTGATCCTGCAGTGGACGGGCCTGCCGGCGCTCGCCTTCGCCCTGGGCATGTACCTGCCCCTGGAGGTCAACACGCCGGTGCTGGCCGGCGGCCTGATCGCCTACTGGGTCGGCAAGGGCGGCAGCGAGGCGGCGCAGACCGCCCGCAAGGACCGCGGCACGCTCATCGCGAGCGGGTTCGTGGCCGGCGGCGCCATCATGGGCGTCATCGCCTCGATCATCAAGTTCACGGGGATCCAGACGACCGGCGACGCCGAGTGGAGCGTGGATCGTTTCCTGGGCACGGACGCGTGGCTCGAGAACCCCGCCTCGGCCGTGCTGACGCTGGTGATGTTCTGCCTCCTGGGCTACTACCTGTACCGCAGCTCGCGGGCGGCCGCCAAGGACTGATCCCGGCGGGCCCGGTTCGATCGGCGACGGGGCGGCCGCGGGGCCGCCCCCTTCCATCGGGGAGACGGTGATGAACTCCATGACGATGCGACGGTGCTGCCTGGCGGCGGCGGTCCTGCTGGGCCTGCTCGCCGGCTGCGGCGGCAAGGGGCCGCAGACGCTGGCCACCCTCACCTTCGACGATGCGGCGGGCCTGCTCGAGCTGGACCCCGACGCGGTCCTCGAGAACGGCGCCGACGGCGGCGTGCTGCTGGTCGACACCGCGCGAGAGCGGATCCAGGTCAACCTCTGCGAGCTGGAGGGGCCGCGGGGCGACGTCGAGGCGATCGCCCTGGGCGCCCGCGTGCGCAGCGAGCTGATCCGGCGCAACGTGTACCTGGATCTCTGGATCTTCCCCCGCGAGGGCGAGCCGCGGCTGGCCCGCACCGCCCTGCGCGAGATCCGCCGGACGGTGCCCTGGACCGACGTCGCGGTGCTCGTGCCGCTGAAGGCCGGCGAGCGCCCGGCGAAGCTGCGCGTGGCGGTCTACGCCGACGGCGCCGGCCGCTTCTGGCTGGACGACCTGGTCGTCCGCGCCGGCCGCGCGGCGGACTTCGACGGCGGCCGCTGAGTTGCAACGCGTCTGGATCACCCGCCGCGGCGGCCCCGAGGCGCTGGCCCTGCGCGAGGAGCCCGATCCCGTGCCGCGGCCCGGCGAGGTGCGCCTGCGCGTCGACTACGCCGGCGTCAACTTCGCGGACGTGATGATCCGCATCGGCCTGTACCCCGGGGCGCCGCGCCTGCCCATGGTCCCGGGCTACGAGGTCGCGGGCGTCGTGGACGCGCTGGGCGAGGGGGCGCCGGCGGCGCTGGCCGGGCGCCGCGCGCTGGCCTTCTGCAACTTCGGCGGCTACGCCGACGTCGTCTGCGTGCCGGCCGGCGCCGTGTTCCCCCTGCCCGACGGCGTCGGCACGGCCGAGGCCGCGGCGTTGCCGGTGAACTTCCTGACCGCCTGGCAGATGCTCGAGATCATGGCGCCGCCCCGCGCCGGCGACGCGGTGCTGATCCACGGCGCCGCGGGCGGCGTGGGCACGGCCGCGGCGCAGCTGGCGCGCCGCCGCGGCGCCCGCGTGCTGGGCAGCGCCTCGCCGTCGAAGCACGCCTGGCTGCGCGAGCGGGGCGTGGAGCTGTGCCTGGACTCGCGCCGGCGCGGCGCCGCCGCCGCGGTGCGGGAGGCGACGGGCGGGCGCGGCGCCGACGTGGTGCTGGAGCCCCGCCACGGCCGCTGGATCCGCGAGAGCTACGAGTGCCTCGCGCCCACCGGCCGGCTGGTGCTGTTCGGCTTCGCCGACGCGGCGACGCTGCGCGGGTCGCGGCTGGCGCCCCTGCGCACGCTGGCCGGCGTGCCCTGGCTGCTGCTGAACCCGCTGCGGCTGGTGAACGACAACCGGGGCGTCCTGGGCGTCAACCTGGGCCGCCTCTGGGACGACGGCGCCCGCGTCGCCGGCTGGATGCGCGAGATCCTCGCGCTGGCCGCGGCGGGCGAAGTGAGGCCCGTGCTCGATCGCGCTTACCCGTTCCGCGACGCCGGTCGCGCCCACCTCGCGCTGCAGGAGCGGCGCAACCGCGGCAAGATCCTGCTGGTCAGCGACGCCGCCGCCGCGCGCGGCGACCCCGGCTGCCCGGTGGGAGACCAGGAAGGACCCCGCTCATGAGACGACCGTTCCCGACGCTCCCGTCCGCCGCCCTCCTGCTCGCCACCCTGTTCGCCGCCGCCGCCGTCGCGGCGACGCCGCAGGAGCGGGCCGCCGCCGTCGCGGCCACGCTCGCCCAGGCCCGGGAGCTCGGCGCCGACAAGCGCTGCCCCGACGACTACCGCGCCGCCGAGGCCGCGAACGACGTGGCGGTCGGCTGCGTCGCCGGCGGCGGCGACTGCGACGGCACCCTGGCCGCCGCCGAGCTGGCGGCCGCCCGCGCGCTCGGACGCATCCGCTTCATCGAGGATCTGCGGTCGGCCCGCCACGATTGGCAGGAGGCGGCCGAGCGCTACGACCGCCTCGTCGGGCGGGTCGCCACCGTCGCGGGCCTGACGCTCGACCCGGCGCTCACGGGCGAGGCGGCGGGCCGGCGCGTGCTGGCGGACCTCGACCGGGAGATGACGGCGCTGCGGGTGCGGGCGGATTCGCTGGAAGCGGTCAACCGCGGGTACGGGGCCTGGGTCGAGGGGGGGCGCGCCGCCCAGGACACGACCATCGCCGGGCTGCGGCGGGAGCTGACCGCGGCGCGGCACGCCCTCTGGGAGTCGCAGCTGCGGGCGGGCGTCGCGGAGGCCGACCTCTCCGCCGCCGCGTCGCGGGAGACCATGGTGCAGGACCGCGAGGCGGAAGTGCGCAGCCTCGGGCAGCTCTTCACGCCGCAGGAGGGGCAGGTCTGGCTGACCCCCGAGGGGGACGTGCGGGTGCGGCTGACGGGGCTGAAGTTCGCCTCGGGCAACGCGTGGCTGAACCCCAAGTACGACCCGCTGCTGGACAAGGCCGCCGAGGCGATCCGGCGCTTCCCCGATCTCGTGCCCGAGGTCGAGGGCCACACCGACGACAGCGGCCCCCGCGGCGCCAACCAGAAGCTGTCGCTGGCCCGCGCGCGGGCCGTGGCGGCGGCGCTGGCCAAGCGGCTCGACGCGCCCGCGTCCTCCCTGGCCGCGACGGGGATGGGGCCGGACAGCCCGGTCGCGCCGAACACGACCGAGGACGGCAAGGCGCGCAACCGGCGCATCGAGCTGGTGCTGAAGGCGGCGCGCGGCGGCAACTGAGCCGGCTCAGCGCCGGATCGTCTCCCGGGCGGCGGCCGTCGCCGGCGCGCCGGGCAGGGGGTTCTCCTTGAGGATGGCGGCCACGGCCTGGAAGTCCTCGGTCCGCGCCGCCTTGAGGATCTCGAACATCACCATCTCGGCGGTCATCACCTGGGCGCCGATGTCCCGCAGGTAGGCCAGGCCGAGGTTGCGGTTGCTGACCTGCCGCGACGAGACGGCGTCGGCCGTCACCGCCACCTGGTAGCCCGCCTCGAGCAGGTCCCGCGCCGTCTGGTAGACGCAGACGTGGGCCTCGATCCCGCAGAGCACGATCTGGTCGCGGTGCAGGCTCTTGAGCCGGCTGTTGAAGTTGTGGTCGGCGGCGCAGGAGAAGCTGATCTTCTCGATCGGCTCGTAGCGCCGCGGCAGCGCGGCGAGCTCCTCGACGGTGCCGCCCAGGCCGCGCGGGTAGTGCTCGGTGACCAGGACCGGGACGTCCAGCTGGTCGCAGAAACGGATCAGGCGCGAGCAGTTGGCCAGCACCAGGCCCATCTCGTGGATGAGGGGGCGGAACGTCTCCTGGACGTCGACGACGACCAGGGCGGTGCGGTGCTTCTCCAGGCGCGGCGGCGGTTTCGGCATCGGGCTTCCTTCCTCGACGGGGGCGCCTCGCCCCCGTCCGCGTTCCTTCATTCGCCGCGCGGCGGCGGCGCGTAGTCGGCGCAGGGGTCCACGACCTCGGCGTAGGGGCTGTTCCAGCTCGTGTCGAACCAGCGCGCCATGTCCCCGGCGACCGGCCCTGCGGCGAAGAAGAAGCTCAGGTTGCGCGACTCGTGGAAGTAGTCGCGTCCCCAGTTGGCCGTGCCCAGCCACGCCTCGTCGCCGTCCTTGACCAGGTACTTCGGGTGTTCGACGCGCGCGAACGGCACGAACCCGCCGGACCATTCCGGGATGTTGGTGAAGCGCACCTCGACGTTGTCGAGCACGGCCAGGCTCTTGATGTGGGGCAGCGCGGCGGCGCGCTTGGCCCAGTTCGAGAGGATGATCTTCACCTGCACGCCGCGCGCCGCGGCGCGGCGCAGGGCGGCGTCGAGCGTCGCGTAGTAGGTCCCGTCGCGCTCGGTGACGCCGTAGCTCAGCAGGTGCAGGCGCAGCTCGCCCGCGGCGCGGTCGATCAGGTCGACCAGCAGCGGCTCGTCGTGGGGCACGCCCGGCGGCAGGGCCTGCGGCGGGCTGGCCGCGAAGCGGACGGTCGCGGCCGCGCCGCCTGCCGCCGCCAGGGTCCAGGGGCCGGCCGCCGCGGCGTCCGTCGGCGGCGTCTCGCCGCCGGCCAGGGCCCAGTCGTGCGCGAAGACGGCGCCGACGGCCGCCGCGACCGCTTCCGAGGCGAAGCGCGCGCCCAGCTCGTGGATGTGCTCCAGGGCCCGGTAGTCCCAGTTCTGGCTGCCGACGAAGCAGTCGCGGCCGTCCACCACGAAGAACTTGGCGTGCTGGACGCCGCCCCACAGGCGGCGCGCGTCGATCAGGCGCGCCTCGGCGCCGGGCAGCGCGCCCACGGCGTCGATCCACTCGGGGTAGGTCTTGTGGAAGCCGCGGTCGGCGAGCAGGCGCACGCGCACGCCGCGCGCGGCGGCCGCGCCCACCGCCGCCAGGACGGCGTCCAGGGCGTCGTCGCGCGCGGGGTCGGCGCTGACGTAGAAGACCTCGATGTCCAGGGTGCGGCGGGCCGCGGCGATCATCGCGGGCCAGACGTCGCGGGCCTCGGGCAGGTCCGGCTGGTCCAGGACCGTCTCGACCGGGACGCTCTCGACGAGCTGCATGGTCCCCTGCAGGCCGGGCGCCGGCGCCGCAGCGCACGCCGCGCAGACCGCGATCGTCAGGAAGAGGGCGACCGGCAGCGCCGCGCATCGTGACTGGTTCATGGCTCGGCTCCATCCGACGGGGGGCGCCCTCACCGTGGACTCACTCCAGCGGACCCGGACTGGCTCGGGCCCCAGATTAGCACGAACTCCGGCGGCCCGCGAGGGCCTCGGCAGGCTCCATGATGCGGCGGACTTGCCGCCGCTGCCAGCAAGATCCGCACCCCGCGCGCGGGTCTTCACGGAATTCACATTTGACGCCGCGCGGAAGTTGGTATATCCATGCGGCGTCGCACCGCCGACGGCGCGACGGCTCTGCACAAGGAGGGAAACATGAGCCTCGAAATCCGTTACCTGAAGTCCCGCCCGGTCTGCAAGGTGACGTTCCGCCTGCCCGCCGAGGCCGCACCCGACGCCGAGTCCGTGCACCTGGTCGGCGAATTCAACGACTGGAGCACCACGAACTGCCCCATGGCGCGCCTCAAGGACGGCGCGTTCAAGGTCTCCCTGGACCTGGAGACCGGCCGTTCGTACCGCTTCCGCTACCTCATCGACGGCAAGACCTGGGAGAACGACTGGGAGGCCCACCGCTACGAGCCGGCCCCGGTCGGCGACGTCGAGAACTCGGTCGTCGAGGTCTGATCCCGGCCGCCCGCCCGGGCGCCCGATGACAGCAAGCCCCCGTCCGGCGGCGGACGGGGGCTTGCGCGTTCGGCGGCGGCCTGATGTCAGGCCAGGGCCTTCAGGGCGGCCGCGTAGTCGGGCTCGGCGGTGGTCTCGGGGCAGAGCTGGCTGTGGACGACCTTGCCGGCGGCGTCGATCACCAGGACCGAGCGGGCCAGCAGGCCGGCCAGCGGGCCGTCGGCGATGCGCACGCCGTAGGCGCGGCCGAAGCCGCCGTGGCGGAAGTCGGACACGGGCACGACGGACTCGAGGCCCTCGGCGCCGCAGAAGCGCTTGTGGGCGAACGGCAGGTCCATCGAGGCGCACAGCACGACGGTGTCGGCGAGCTTGTCCGCCTCGGCGTTGAAGCGGCGCACGCTGGCGGCGCAGACGTCGGTGTCGATGCTCGGGAACACGTTCAGGACGATGCGCTTGCCGCGCAGGTCGTCCAGGGTGACCTCCGAGAGGTCGGTCCTGGTGAGCGTGAAGGAGGGGGCGGTCGCTCCGACGGCCGGCAGCGAACCGACGGTGTTGAAGGTGTTGCCCTTCAGCTTGAACTCGGCCATGGCGGACTCCTTGAAGTGGATGTGCTCGTTCATTCGCCCCCAATCTAGCGGCGGGCGGGCGGACCGCCACCTCCGGGCGTCCGGTCCGATGTGAAAAAATGAAGAGGGCGGGTCCTGCGGGACCCGCCCTCGTACGTCCGCGGCGCCCCGCTCAGGCGCCGGCGGCCTCGCCGAGCATGCGCTTCAGCTCCGCCATCCGCGCTTCGTGGTCCCGCGCGAAGCGGATCACGCCCGCGGCCAGGCTCGCCGTGTCGATCTTCGCGTCCTCGCAGACGTCGTCCAGGGCGCCGCCCACGCGCCACGCGTCGTCCCAGTCGCTGCACATCGCGTAGCGGCGGGCGTGGGGGTTGAAGTCCCAGTCGTGCATCAGGCGCTTGGCCCGGTTGGTGACGAAGGTGCTGTTGAGCCGGTCGGCCCCGGTGATGGTGCGATCGCGGTAGGCCTGGTCCTGCAGGGCGAACAGCTGCGGGCAGGGCACGGCCACCAGCTTCACGTTCACGCCGGCCGCGTCGATCGCGGGCAGGGCGCGGATGAGGTTGTAGGTCGACATCGTGCCCTGCACGAACAGGCAGCCCTGCCGGGGCGCGCCGTCCCGGTAGTCGCGCAGGATGTAGGCGCCCCGCGCCGCCTCGAGGTGCGAGGCGAGGCCCAGCGCCGCGCGGTCGAAGGTCTCGATGGCGGGCCGGGTGAGGTGCAGGGCGACGATCGGCGCGTCGGTCCGCAGCGCGGCGGCCAGCAGCACCGGCACCTCGTTGTACTCGTAGGGGTGCAGGTCGATGACGTGGCCGTCGGGGAACAGCTGGGTCACGCCGGGCGAGAAGACGCCGAAGTGGGTCCGCGAGTCCTCGGCCGTCTCGGGCCCGCTGTGGCCGGCGATCCAGATCGTCTTGCCGGTCTTCAGCTCGCAGTCCGCCACCAGCTGGCTGTAGAGGCGCATGGCGCCGTACTTCAGGTAGCTGAACGCGCCGTAGGTGGAGCAGGCGGTGTAGAAGCCGTTGAACTCCTCCTCGGGCCGGTCGCTGAAGTTGACGCTGGCGGCGCCCACGCACAGGCTCGAGTTCTGGAACTCGGTGATCTCCTGGGGCATGACCACGCCCTCGGGTGCCGATTCGCGCTCGTACCAGCCGTAGTTGGCCTTGTCGTCGTAGCTCTCGCCGAAGCCCGAGATGTTGGTCGAGCCGGCCAGGTCCGCCGAGCAGGCCAGGAACAGCGGCCGGCCGTACTTCTCGCGGCAGGTGGCGTTGATCCAGCTGCCCCAGCGCGCGAGGGCGGCGCGGTTGGGCTGCTTCTCGCCGGGCTTGGCCCACATGCCCGCGGGGTACTTCGTGTGGTCGAACAGGGCCGGGTCCCGCAGCGGGTTCTTCGCCACGGGGATCCGGAAGCTCGCGAGCTCCGCGGGCACGCTGTCGCCCAGCTCGACCAGGCGGTCGGCGAGGTAGGCCACGGCGGCGTCGTCGCGGCGCAGCGCATCGAGGGCGGCGTTCAGGTTCGCCGCGAACTGCTCGCGCAGGGCGGCCTTGTCCTTGGGCGCCGGCTGGTCCCGGCCGACCCATTCGGCGCCGTACTTCTGCGTGAAATCGGCGCGGCACTGCCAGAACAGGTCGCTGTTGAGGGCGTGCGGCGAGCCGTGGCTCTTGTTGTCGAACTTGTGGTAGCCGCGGCCCTTGCGGGTCCGGCCCCAGGTCATGCCCGGCCGGTGCCGGGGGTTGTCGCCCTCGACCATCTCCAGGATGGCGCGCGTGACGTCGGTCCAGTCGCTGCCGTCGGGCGCCTCGTGGGTGTGCCAGCCGTAGGGGGCGAACCAGTCCTGCGGGGAGCCGTGGACCACCGACGAGATCTTCTGGTCGTCGATGCCGTAGTCGTTCCAGTCCACCAGCAGGAACATGTTGTCCAGGCCCAGGCCGTAGCCGGTGTTCTTCATCTCGTGCCAGCAGCCGGCGGTCAGGCCGCCCTCGCCCTCGATGCCGAAGACCTTGACCCCGTCGGCGCCGGCGCGCTTGAGGGCCAGGGCCTCGCCGCACATCACCGGGCCGCCGTGCCCGCTCGGGCCGGTGTTGAACTTCACGAACAGGTTGTTGCCGGCCATCTCGACGTGGCCCGGCAGGCCGCCGCGGTTGCGGAACTCCAGCAGGTTCTCCCAGGTGAGCTGGCGGGCCGGCGCGCCGGGCACGAGGTACTTCGGGTCGCCGGTGCGGCGGTGCATCTCGCGCAGGGCCTCGTTGAAGACCGCCAGCGTGCCGTAGACCAGCGGCGCGGTGTGGCCGGCCACCAGGATGAACCGGTCGCCGAACCGCTTGCCGGGGTTGCGCAGGTCCCAGCGCATGGCGCCGCCGAGCAGCAGGCTGACGAACATGTGGACCTTCGACCGGCTGCCCCCCGGGTGGCCGCTCTGGCGGTAGTTCAGCATGAGGTCGATCTGCTGGTCGATGACGTCCTTGATCAGCTCCCAGTGCTGGAAATTCGGCTGCTGGGCCTGGAAGAGTTGGTCGACCTTGGACACGCTGGTCTCCTCTCGGGGCGGATCCGTCGGGGCGCGGCGCGTCCCGGGGCGGGCGGGGGTTTCGGAAATTTGCCAGCCGCCCGCGGCCACGGCAAGGGAATTCGGCCCGCGGCGCGGCCGGTCAGTCGCAGGGGTGCCCCAGGTGGTAGGTCTGCAGGACGGCGGCCGCCGCCCGCGCGTCGTCGACGGCCCGGTGCAGCTCGAACCGCCCGGCGAGGCCCATCTTCTCCAGGACGGACTCGAGCGTCTGGCCGCTGGTGCGGTGGTGGTTCGCGGCCAGCCAGACCGTCGCCACGGCCCGGATGTCGAAGGCGCCGCCGGCGATGTGCGTGCGGTAGTCCAGGCCGCAGGCGTCGCACTCCCGCCGCAGCAGCGGGATGTCGTAGTAGACGCCGAAGGCGGCGATCATCGAGCGGTTGCGCGGGCCGTACCAGTCCAGGAAGCGCTGGCCGACGACGGCGAAATCCGGGCAGCCGGCGACCATCTCCGGCGTGATCGAGGTCAGGCGCGTGATGAAGGGGGTGACCGGGTACTCCCGGGGCCGGACCAGCTCGCTGAAGACGTCGACGGTCTCGAGGCTGCGGCGGTCCAGGCGGACGGCGCCGATCTCGATGATGTTGCTGCGCGCGACGGTGTTGTCGCCCTCGTCGGATTCGGGGCAGGTGGCCTCGAGGTCGATCACGACGATGTCGGCGGAATAGCGCAAGGGTCCCCCCCGGGTCCCGGCGTGCGGCGGCCGCCAACGTACCACGGCCGCGCCCGGCGCGCCAAGTCCGCGATTGACGGCGGGTGGCGAGCGATTACTGTAGACCGCATGCGGACTTACTTGCGCGTGCTGCGACTCGTGCGCCCGTACCTGCCCCAGGTCCTGGTGTCGATGACCTTCATGGCCGTCTTCTCGTTGCTGAGCGGCCTGAGCATCGTCATGCTCGCCCCCTTCCTCGACGCCCTGTTCGCCCCGGAGAACGCCACCTTCGTCGCCGCGGCGCCGCCGGCGGCGACCGTCGCGCCCGCCGACACCCTCGCCGCCGCGGCCGCCGACGTCGGCAGCCGGGTGCGGCAGCTGCAGGACTCCTTCTCCATGACCGGCCTGCGCGACAGCCTGCAGGGCGCGCTCAACGGCTGGCTGCTGCACGGCTCCAAGGCCGAGTCGCTGTGGCGCATCGTGGTGGTGTTCTTCTTCCTGATGCTGCTGAAGAACGTGGCCGGCTACCTGCAGGCCGTGTTCACCGACTACGTCCAGCTCAGCCTGATCCGGGACCTGCGCAACCGCCTCTACGAGCGCTTCACCGAGCTGCCGCTGGCCTTCTACCACCGGCACCGGGCCGGCGAGCTGATCAGCCGCGCCACCAACGACGTCCTGGTCGTCAACCGCAGCGTCAACGTCAGCTTCACCAACACGGCCCGCGACCCGCTGCTGGTCGTGGTGTACCTGGGGCTGGCCGTGCTGCTGAGCTGGAAGCTGACCCTGGTCGCCCTGATCCTGCTGCCCCTGAGCCTCGCGATCATCGTGCGCATCGGCAAGACCCTGCGGCGCTACAGCCGGCGCCAGCAGGAGAAGATGGCCGTGCTGACCTCGCGCCTGCAGGAGACCATCGCGGGCATCCGGGTCGTCAAGGCCTTCACCAACGAGCCGGCCGAGAACGCCCGCTTCCGGGCCGAGTCGCAGATGCTGTTCCGCGACCTGTTCAAGATCGCCCGCGCGCAGCAGATCTCCTCGCCCCTGACCGAGCAGCTGTCGGTGCTGGTCGGCCTGTTCATCCTCTGGTACGGCGGCCGGCAGGTCCTGGCCGGCGGCGAGCTGCCGCCGCAGCTGTTCATGCTGTTCCTGTTCTGCATCTTCTCGCTGGGCAAGCCCATCAAGGCGCTCAGCCAGGTCAACAACGCCGTCCAGGAGGGGATCGCCGCCGCCGAGCGCGTGTTCGCGATCCTGGACGAGCCCCAGACGGTGGTCGAGAAGCCGGACGCGCTGGTGCTGGGCGCGGTGCGCGGCGAGGTGGAGCTGCGCGGGGTGCACTTCCGCTACGAGACCGGCGACGAGGTCCTGCGCGGCGTGGACCTGCACGTGCGGCCGGGGGAGGTGGTGGCCCTGGTCGGCCCCAGCGGGGCCGGCAAGTCGACCCTGATCGACCTGATCCCGCGCTTCTACGAGCCCACCGCGGGCGCCGTGCTGGTCGACGGCCGCGACGTGCGCGACGTGACCCTGGCCTCGCTGCGGGGCGCCATGGGGCTGGTGACGCAGGAGGTCATCCTGTTCAACGACTCCGTGCGCAACAACATCGCCTACGGCATGGCTTCGGCGCGGCAGGAGGAGGTCGAGGCGGCGGCCCGCGCGGCCAACGCCCTGGAGTTCATCCAGCAGCTGCCCCGGGGCTTCGACACGGTCATCGGCGACCGGGGCCTGAAGCTCTCCGGCGGGCAGCGCCAGCGCCTGTCGATCGCCCGCGCCATCCTGAAGAACCCGCCGATCCTGATCCTCGACGAGGCGACCAGCGCCCTGGACACCGAGAGCGAGCTGCTGGTCCAGCAGGCCATCGACCGCCTGGTGCGCAACCGCACGACCATCGTCATCGCCCACCGCCTCAGCACCATCCAGAACGCCGACCGCATCTGCGTGCTCCAGGCCGGGCGCATCGTCCAGACGGGCACCCACGCGGAGCTGCTCGCCCGCGGCGGCCCCTACCGCCAGCTGCACGACCTCCAGTTCCGGGCCTGAGATTCCGGTTCCCGTGCAACCCCGGGCCCCGCGGCTGCGTACCTACGCCACCGATCCCGAGCCGCACCAGGAGGTTGAGCCATGACCAGGATGCCCCGACCCATCGCGCTGCTGCCCGCCCTGCTGCTCGTCGTCGCCGCCGCGCTGCCCGCGGCGGCCCGCGACCGCGAGCGCGTCGTCACCGTCATCGACGAGGACGGCGAGACCTTCATCTGCCGCTTCGAGGATGGCAAGGGGCTGCGCGTCTTCGACAAGTCCTCGGGCGACGAGGTCTTCGCCTTCGACGTCGCCGAGTTCGAGGCGACGCTCGGCGACGCGATGAAGGAGGTGCAGGCGGTGATGGCCGACCTGGACCTGGACATCCGGGCCACGTCCGGCGACGACCGCGTCGTCTTCGCCTGCGACGGCGAGACGGTCGAGCTCGACCTCGAGGCCGCCATGGAGGGGGTCTTCACGACCCTGGCCGCGCTCGACGACATCGACATCGACGTCGACGAGATCGTCCGCGAGTCCCACGACGTGCGCGTGCACGACCACGGGGACGCCGAACTGGGTTCCCTGCAGGAGGAGCTCGACCAGCTGAGCCGCGAGATCAGGGAGCTGAAGCAGGAGCTGCGCCGGGAGCGGGACAGCTCGCGTTAGGCGGGACCGTCCCGGCCGTCCAGCGGCAGCGAGAGCCAATCCAGCGGGCCGTCGACCGTCCAGTCGGCGGCCCGCAGCTCGTCCGGCGAGCCGAAGCCGTAGAGGCAGCCGACCGTCCGCGCCCCGGCCGCGCGCCCGGCCTCGAGGTCGCTGGCGCGGTCGCCCACGACCACCGTGCGCGAGGGGTCGGCGGCCAGGACGCGCACCATGCCGGTCTTGTCCGTCGCCAGGCCCCGCGCCTCGGCTTCCCCGATGCAGAGCGAGCGCGCGAAGAAGCGGTCCAGGCCGTGGGCGGCGACGATCCCGCGGAAGTAGGGGGCGTCGGCGTTGGAGAACAGCAGCAGCTCGTGGCCGCGGTCCTTCAGGCCGGCGAGGGCGGCTTCGACGCCGTCGTAGAGGGCGGTGCCGCCGGCCCGGATCGCGGCGATCTCCTCCTGCGAGGTGAAGCGGGCGTAGGCCGCCGCGAACTCGGCGCGCCGCGGGGCGGGCACCGTCTGCGGCGGGAAGGCCCGGGCGAAGTACTCCTTCCCCGGCAGCCCCATGCAGTCCTCGATCAGGGCGAGGTCGGGCGGGGCCGGCGGCAGACCGCAGTGGGCGTAGGTCCGCCCGAGCGCCGCGGCCACGGCGCCGACCACCGCGCGGCGGCTGTCCAGCAGGGTCCCGTCCATGTCGAACAGGAAGGCGCAGGGGACCGGCACTCAGCCACGCTCCCTCAGCAGCCGGGCCACCTCGCCCGGTTCGGCGTGGCGGCCGGTCGCCAGCTTGGAGTAGACCAGGTCGCCGTCGACGACGACCTCGAAGACGCCGCCGCTGGAGGGGATCAGCTCGGCCTCGATCCCGAACTCCCGCCGCAGCTCCGCCGCCAGACCGGCGGCGATGGGGTCGTAGTGTCAGGAACGGCAGAACTCGATGCTCAGCTTCCTCACGGTCGGCCTCCCTCTCAGAACTCGATCAGCAGCTTGGGCCACTGGGCGAGCTTGGCGGCGAACGCGTCGCGCTCGAAGTCGTCGATGTGGACGAGCGTCTCGTGGCCGCCGGCCAGGATGTCCTCCAGGATGTGCTTCTGGATGCCGTTGCTGCGGTCCTCGAGCAGGTTGCGCGTGATGTGCCAGGTCTCGAAGATGCGGCGGCCGACGACGCTGCGCAGGGTCAGCCCGTTGACGATCATGCGGTCGAGGTCCTGGATGTGGAAGTTGCCCTGCTTCAGGCCGAACAGCACGACCTCGCCGCCGCGCCGCGTCGACTGGATCGCGTTGTTGACGCTGCTGTTGAAGCCGGCCATCTCCAGCGACACGTCCGCGCCGATGCCGCGCGAGGCCTCGCGCACGGCCCGCACGACCTCCTTGTCGGCGGCCCAGCCGTGGGCGGCCGCCTTCGCCGCGTCGAACCCGATCACCTCGTCGGCGCCCAGCGCCAGGGCCATCTCGCGGTTCCGGGCCACCGGCTCGACGCCGATGACGCGCGTGGCGCCCAGGGCCTTGGCGATCATGATCACGAACAGGCCGATCGTGCCGCAGCCGAACACGGCGACCGTCTTGCCGCGCAGGTCGGCCGCGGTGCAGGCGTGCACGGCGTTGCCGAAGGGCTCCTGCACGGCGGCCACCTTCAGCTTGATCTTGCGGCGGTCGGTGGGCCACAGCACGCCGGCGGGCAGCTTGATGTACTCGGCGAAGCAGCCGTCGCGGCTGATGCCGATGATCTGGTCGCGGGCGCAGATGTGGGTCTGGCCGATCTGGCACTGGTAGCAGGTGCCGCAGATGATGTGCGACTCGGTGGAGACGAGGTCCTTGGCGCGGTAGCCGTGGCGCGCCTGCACCCGCGAGCCCGTCTCGACGATCTCGCCGATCATCTCGTGGCCGATGATGCGGGTGGTCGCGCCCTCGCGCTTGAGGCTCTCGAAGATGTGGCCCTTGAAGGCCGTGCGGTGCCAGATCCCCCGGTCGCTGCCGCAGAAGCCGGCGTAGATGATCTTGACGATCACGCGGTCGCCGTCGGCCGGGTCGCGCGACTCGTCGATCTCGGGGCGCGGCATCTCCTGCTTGATGAAGCCGCGGGTGGTGTCCCACGGCATGGTGGCCTTGTCGTAGACCAGGGCCTGCATCGTCTTCGTCACGGGGGGACCTCCTTGGCGCCGGAAAGGCGGCGGCCGGCGCGACCGTCGCCGCCCGGGTTCCAAGGTACGCTCCCGCCGCCGCGCGATCAACCGCCGCGGCGCCTTTCAGTTGACGGTCTCGTAATAATCGTCCCCGTACCCCCAGTCGCCCTCGTCGCGCCGGCCGCGGGCGCCGTGCTCCTCCTCCTCGAGCAGGTCGTCGAGGGAGACCAGGTCCGTGGAGGCCTCGAGGATCTCGTCCTCGCGGTCCAGCAGGCCGGCGAAGCCCCCGGCCGCGGCGTCGCCGCGGCCGCCATCGCGGCGCAGGTCGTCCAGCAGGCGGGCCGGGGAGCGGGGGCGGTCGGCGCCGCCGGCGGCGGACTGCAGGGCGGGCCGGCGCGGCGGCTCGTCCGCGACCGGCTCCGGGACCGCGGCCGCGATGCGGGGGACGGCGCGCGGGGCGGGCGCGGCCGGGCTCCGGCCCCGGCGCAGGCGGCGCACCAGGATCTCGTCCATGAGGTCGAAGTAGGCGCGGCTCCCGCTGGAGCGGCGGTCGAAGATCACCGTCGGGCGCCCGTCGACGGCCATCTCCGAGAGGCGCGTGTTGCGGGGGATCGTGGTCTCCAGCAGGCTGTCGCCGTACTCGTCGCCCAGCAGCGCGGCGACGCGGCGGCTCATCCGGGTGCGGTGGTCGGTCATGGTCAGGAACAGGCCCGCGAGCGCGGCCGCGCCGGCCGCGGCCGCGCTGAAGTCGCGGACGTGGTCGAGCAGGCGCGCCAGGGAGTCGCGGCTCAGCTCCTCGGCCTGGACCGGCACCAGGAACCCGTCGGCCGCCAGCAGCGCGGCGCGCGTCTCCGGCCCGAAGCCGGGCGGGCAGTCGATCAGGATGGTGTCGAACGACGCGCGCGCGTCGTCGACGGCCGCGACGAAGGCGCGGGCCTGGCCGGCCATCAGCGACTTGTACTGCTCCTCCTCGGACATCGTCCAGGCGTCGGACGAGACGACCTGCAGCCCGGGCAGCACCGTGGCGTGCGCGACGTCGGCGAGCGGCAGGCCCGCCTGCAGGACCTCGCGCAGCCCTCCCCGCAGCTGCTGCGGCCCCAGGCCCAGGCTGCGCGAGAGGCCGCACTGCGGGTCGGTGCCGATCACCAGCACGCGGTGGCCGTTCAGGGCGAAGCAGGCGCCCAGGTTCACCGTCGAGGTCGTCTTGCCGACGCCCCCCTTCTGGCTGACCAGGGCCAGCACGCGGGAGGCGTCGTCGTCCCAGGGGCGGACCGCGGCGGTCGCCGACGCTGCGTCGTCGTGGGCGGAGGGGTTCAACATCTTGTGGTTCCTTCTGGTTGCGAGTCCAGGGTTGCGTCAGCAGAGGGCGAGCACTTCGTCCACGAGCCTGCCGATCCCGTCGAACACTTCGGAGATCCGTTCGGCGACCATGTAGGCCGGCGTGGAGGCGACGCGGTGCTCGCCGTCCACCACCACCTCGTGGGCCGCCGCCGGCACGTGCCGGGCGCCCATCGCCTCCAGCGCCGCCGCCGTGCCGGGGTCGCCGCCGATGGTCAGCCGCACCGGCGGCCGCTTGTCGCCGGGGCGGTTCCCCAGGACGCGGGCGACCAGGACCGGGGCGATGCAGGCCGCGCCGATGGCCTTGCCCGCGTCGTGCATGGCCGTCAGGAAGGCGGCGGTCGCCGGTTCGGCCGTGCAGGCCGCGCCCTCGGTGGCGAAGGTGCAGAGGTTCTTGGCGACGCCGAAGCCGCCCGGCAGCACGACCGCGTCGAAATCCGCGGCGCGCAGGTCCTTCACGTCCGCGACCGGCCCGCGGGCCAGGCGGGACGCCTCCACGCGCATGTCGCGGGTCTCGCCCGCCGCGGGCTCCTTGCGCAGGTGGTCGACGACGTGCAGCTGCGGGCCCGACGGGGCGGCGACGGTCACGCGCGCGCCGGCGCGGTCGAGCGCGAGCAGCACGGCCGTGGCCTCGTGGATCTCCGAACCGTCGAACACGCCGGCGCCGCTCAGGATCACCGCCACGCGTTTCATGGCGCCACCTCCCTCCAGGAAGAACAGGGATTTTCGGGCCATCCGCCCCGGATGTCAACCCCCCGCGATCCGCGGCCGGGAGACGCGGCGGCCAAGAGACTTTTTGGGCGCCCTGCCGGCGTGTACTACCTTGGTCCGCGAAGCCGCGCGCGACCGCGCCGGCTCGCGAGGGGGAGGCGATGTCGAAGATCGCGATCGGCGGGATGGTCGAGACGCCCGCGCTGGTCCTGCTGAAGGTGCTGGGCGCCCGCAGGGGCCCGGGCGTGGCCGGCCTGGCGCTGTCGACGCTCGGCGCGCACGGGGTCAACGTGCTGTGCGTGGTGTCGTCCTCGGACCGCCACGGCCGCGAGAACATGACCGTGGCGGTGAACCGCGACGACCTCGACCAGGCGCTGGGCCTGCTGCAGGCCGTGCGCGAGGAGATCGACGCGGAGCGCATCGAGGTGGTGCGCAACTGCTGCCTGATCTCGGTCTACGGCCCCCACTTCAGCGAGCGGCCGTCCATCGCCGGGATGATCTTCGACGCCCTGGCCGAGGGCCGGATCGACATCCACGCCGTGAGCACCTCGGTGTCCACCGTGTCCTGCCTGATCGACCAGGACGACCTGGAGCGCGCCCGCCGGCAGCTGCAGTCGGCCTTCCTGCTGCCCTGACCGCCGTTCAGTAGCGGAACCCGCTCTCGCCGATGAACTCCCGCAGCAGCGAAGTCGGCGGCACCAGCCGCGCGTCGATGGGCAGGTGCAGCCCCAGGAACTCCAGCAGCCCCCGCGCCCGCCCGAAGGCCGCGTCCTCGGGGGGCACCGCCGCCAGGCGGGGCTCGGCCCACAGCTTCAGCACTCCCAGCTCGTAGGGCAGACCCGTGTTGAAGAACAGGTCCGCGTTGGACTGCCAGGGGAAGATGTACTTCTTCTCGCCCTCGCGCACGCTGTTCCAGCGCTGCAGGGTCGTCGCGGCCGGGTAGCCGCGGAACTGGGCGTCGCGCACCAGGCGGCGGAAGAGCCGCGGCAGGTGGGTGGGCATGTAGGTCAGGTCGTCGATGTTGGTGGGGGTCAGGGCCGAGACGTAGATGCGCAGCGTGTTGCGCCGCGGCACCGCGGCGGCCAGGCGGGCGTTCAGGGCGTGGATGCCCTCGATGATCAGGGGCGAGCCCGGCGGCAGGGACGCCGGCTCCTCGCGCCAGGTGCTGCTGCCGGTGTGGAAGTCGTAGCGCGGGAGGCGCATCTCGCGGCCGGCGAGCAGGCCGGCGAGCGTCTCGTCCAGCAGGTCCAGGCGCAGGGCGTCGATGGTCTCGTAGTCGAAGGCGCCGGCGGCGTCGCGGGGCGTTTCCATGCGGTCGACGAAGAAGTCGTCCAGGGAGAGGGACCGCGGCCGCAGCCCCTGGTCGCGCAGCATCAGGGCCAGCCGCTTGGCGAAGGTCGTCTTGCCGCTGCTCGAGGGGCCGGACACCAGGACCAGCCGGCCGTCCTGCGGCAGGGCGGCGATCCGGTCGGCGACGCCCACCACGCCGCGCGTGTGCCGGGCCTCGCAGATGGCGATGAGCTCGCCGGCGCGCCCCTCGGCCACCAGGCGGTTGATCGAGCCCAGGTCGGGGATGTCCTGGCGCGTCGTCCAGGCGGTGTGGTCCTTCAGCGCCGCGAGCAGCTTGGGCTGCGGCGCGAAGGGCTGGACCGCGTCCGGCGCCCCGGGCCGGCTCGGCAGCAGCACGAAGCCCGGGGGCTCCGGCAGCAGGGCGAAGGCGCCCGCGTAGGCCGTCGAGGGCAGGTGCAGGCCCTGCAGCAGCAGGCGGCTGCCCTCGGGCCGGCAGAAGACCGCCGTGCCGGCCGGGACGTAGCGCGCCGCCTCGCGCGTGTGCCGGCGCGACGAGTTGCGCAGTTCCCGCTGCAGGGCGCGCGGCCCGTAGAGGACCGGCTTCAGCTCGCGGTCGGCCGCGACGATCGCCCGCATGCGCGCCTCGAGCGCGGCCAGCTCCGCGGGCAGCAGGGGGGCGTCGCGGCGCAGCTCGCAGTACATCCCGTCGCCGTAGGAGAAGTCCACGACGATCGCGTGCTCGGGGTGCAGCTCCTCGCAGGCCATCGCCATGACCGTCGTCAGGGTGCGCTGGATCGTGGAGTGGGACTTGGGGTGGCTGCGGCGCATCAGGCCCACCGTCTCGCCGCCCCACAGGGGCTCGCTGAGGCAGGTGCGCTGGCCGTTGACCACGCCCAGGACGACGGGGTCGGCGCCCCCTTCGAGGTCGTGGACGGCGAGCACTTCCAGCAGCGGCGTGCCGGGGACGATGTCGTAGGGGCGTCCTTCGATCCGGACCGTCGTGTTGCCGTTGGCCATGTCAGCTCCTTGCCGGCTGCCGGGACGGCGCCATGGTAGGGCCGCCGCCCCGGCTTGTCCATCCCGGCGCCCGCGGGGCGCAAAGAGCCGGTTGTGCGGATCGCGGACGCCGTCTATACTGCTGCCCGCCGGAAGTCACCATGGAACGCCGCGAGTCAAAGGGAGTACGCCATGTCCGTGAAGCTGGGAATCATGGGATTCGGTCGGTTGGGCCGGAACATGTTCCGGATCGCCCACGACGATCCCGACGTCACCTTCGCCGCGGTCAGCGACGTGGCCGGCGTGGAGACGCTGGCCTACCTGCTGAAGTACACCACGGTCGAGGGCCCCTTCAAGGGCGAGCTGCGCCAGAAGGGCCACTACCTGGTCACCAAGCACCAGAACACCCGCGTGGTGCACGGCTCGCGGCCGGGCGACGTGCCCTGGGACGTGCTGGGCGCCGACATCGTCATGGAGGCCACCGGCATGTTCCGCACCCGCGCCGAGCTGCAGAAGCACCTCGACTCCGGCGCCAAGGGCGTGATCCTCTCGACGCCGCCGGTGGGCGAGATCGACCGCATGATCGTCAACGGCGTCAACGACGACCAGCTGCGGCCGTCCGACCGCATCGTCTCCTGCGGCAGCAGCTCCTGCCACGCCCTGGCCGTGATCATGAAGGTCCTGCACGAGAAGATCGGCGTGAAGCGCGCGACCATGACCACCGTCCACGCCTACACCAGCGACCAGCAGCTCAGCGACAACGCCCGCGGCGGCCTGCGCTGGAGCCGCTCGGCGGCCGAGAACATCATCCCCAACAGCAGCTGGGCGGCCGGCGCCGTCATGGACCTGATCCCCGAGCTGAAGGGCAGGCTGTCGGGCATGGCCCTGAACGTCCCGGTGTCCGCGGGTTCGAACCTCGACCTGGTCATCGAGCTGGAGAAGCCCCTGTCCGCCGCGGAGTTCAACGCCGTGCTGGCCGAGGCGGCCGCCGGCCCCTACAAGGGCCTGATCGGCTACACCGACGAGCCCATCGTCTCCAGCGACGTGATCGGCAACTCCTGTTCCGCCGTCGTGGACTCCCAGGCCACCCTGTCGCTGGGCAACGGCCTGGTGAAGTGCATCGTCTGGTACGACAACGGCTGGGCCTACGCCTACCGCATGCTCGAGACCGCCCGCAAGCTGGCGGGTCTGATCCGGACCCAGGAGGTCGCACGATGAGAATCGCCATCAACGGATTCGGGCGCATCGGCCGCGCGGTCTTCCGCCTGCTCAACAGCATGCCCGAGGCGCAGGTCGTGGCGATCAACGACCTGGCCGACCCGGCGGCCCTGGCCTACCTGCTGCGCCACGACACGGTCATGGGGCCGTTCCAGGGCGTCGCCGAGATGGAGGGCGACCAGATGGTCACCCGCAGCCAGCGCGTGAAGATGACCCAGGTGCCGGACCCGAAGCAGCTGCCCTGGCGGGAGCTGGGCATCGACTACGTGGTCGAGGCGACGGGCCGCTTCCGCAAGCGGGCCGAGATCGCCCAGCACATCGAGGCCGGGGCGAAGAAGGTCCTGCTGACGGTGCCCTCCAAGGACGAGATCGACGCGACCATCGTCCTGGGCGTCAACAACGAGGACCTGAAGCCCGAGCACCAGATCGTCTCGAACGCGTCCTGCACGACCAACTGCCTGGCGCCCCTGGCCTACGTGCTGGACAAGGAGTTCGGCATCGAGTACGGGCTGATGACCACGGTCCACGCCTACACCAACGACCAGCGCCTGGCCGACGTGCCGCACAGCGACTGGCGGCGGTCCCGCGCCGCGGCCGAGAACACCATCCCGACCACCACCGGCGCCGCGCGCGCCGTGGGCAAGGTCCTGCCCAAGCTCAAGGGCAAGCTCGACGGCCTGGCCATGCGCGTGCCGGTGCCCGACGGCTCGGTCGTCGACCTGGTGACGATCATGTCGCGCGACGTGACCGCGGCCCAGGTCTGCGAGGCGGTGCGCGCGCACGCCGAGAGCGCCCGCTTCCGCAACATCCTGCGCTACGCCGAGGAGCCCCTGGTCTCCAGCGACATCGTCGGCGACCCGCACTCCTCGGTCTTCGACGCCGAGTACACCTCGGTGATCGGCGGCAACATGCTCAAGACCCTCAGCTGGTACGACAACGAGTGGGGCTACTCCAACCGCGTGGTCGACCTGCTGAAGCTGATGGAGCAGATCGGCTGACCGCGGCCGCCCGCGCGGCCCGACGCCGCGTCCGGCGAGGACCCCGGCCCGCGCGGCCGGGGTCCTCGCGCCGTCTGCGGACCCCGGCGGCGGTTGACCGCCCCCCGAACCGTGCTAGAATGGTCGGGTTCCGCCCGCGCCGGACCCGAATGGGGAGACGACCATGCGCCCGATCGTGATCGCCGCCTTGATCCTCGCCTGCTGCGGCGCGGCCGCCGCCGAGCGCGCGGCCCCCGTGCCGGCGCTCCTGGCCTCGCCGCCGGCCCTGGCCGTCACGGACTGCCTGTCCGGCAACGCCACGGCCACGTCGACCTATTCCGGCTGGTGGGGCGGCAACGAGTCCTACGCCCGCCTGCTGCCCGCCGCGGCCCCGGGCTGCGACTGCAGCGTGGGCCTATCGGTGACCACGGCCCACATGCTGCTGGTCCTGCAGCCCGGCACCGACATCACGGTGCAGGCCCGGCTGCTCACGGCCGCGGGCGCTCCCGGCTGCCTCTCGCCCGGCTCGGTGCTCGCGATCTCCCTGCCCCGCCGCATCCGCGACATCGCCGCCGCCGGCGTCTACGACGTCGCGGTGCCCTGCGACTTCGTCTGCGCCGAGGCGGGGCAGGACTATTTCCTGGTCGTGGACTTCGTCTCGGGCGTCTCCCCGGGCCTGGCCCTGGTCGGCGGCGGGCAGGGCGACGACTGCACGACCTGGAACGACTGGGGGACCGGCTGGAACGACCTGGTCGGCGGCATGGGCTTCCTCCACGACCTCACGGTCTGGGCGGACCTGGACTGCTGCTTCCAGGCGATTGCCGGCGAGGACGGGACCTGGGGCGGCGTCAAGGCGATGTACCGCTAGGCGGGCCGCCCCGCCGCCCGCGTTGCCGCCGCCCGCCCGCCGCCGTATCTTGGCGGAGAGGCCCGTCGCCCCGTCCCCCCGAGGAGTTCGCCCGATGACACGCCGCGCCGGATCCAGCCGTCCCTCCCGGGCGCCGCGGCGGGCCGCCCTGTTCGCCGCGGCTGCCGCCCTGCCGGCCGGTCGCGTCCGCGCAGCCGGCCGCGCCCGACCTCACCGCCCACCGCCGCGCCGAAGCCGCGACCAAGGCCCGCCTGGCCGCCGCCGCGAGCCGGGCCGAGGCGGGCAGGACGGCGGGCCAGGACCTCTACGACGTCCTGCACTACGACCTCGACCTGACGCTGAACCCGACGACCCGCGTGCTGACCGGCCTGGTCGCGACCACCGCCCGCGTCGTGGGCGCCCCCCTGGCCGCCCTGGACCTGGACCTGAGGTCGAGCCTGACGGTGACCGCCGCGACGGCCGGCGGCGCGCCGGCGGCCTGGAGCCGCGCCGGCGACGTCCTGACCGTGACCCTGGACCGGACCTACGTGCCGGGCGAGACCGTCACCGTGTCGGTCGCCTACCAGGGCAACCCCGCCGGCAGCTACTTCGGCTGGAGCAGCGTGGGCGGCCAGACCATGATCTGGACGCTGAGCGAGCCCTACGGCTCGCGCCACTGGTGGCCCTGCAAGGACCTCAACACCGACAAGGCCGACTCGGTGGGCGTGCGCGTGACCGTGCCCGACGGGCTGATCGTGGCCTCCAACGGGCTGCTGGAGTCGGAGGTCGACAACGGCGCCACCCGCACCTTCCAGTGGCGCACGCGCTACCCCATCGCGCCCTACCTGGTCTCGCTGGCGATCCACCCCTACACGCGGTTCTCCCACTGGTACACGCCGCTGGCGGGCGGCGACCCGATGGAGGTGCAGTACTTCGTCTACCCGAGCCACTACGAGGCGGTCCAGACGAACTACGCCAAGACCGTGCCGATGATCACGGCCTTCGCCCAGGCGTTCGGGGAGTACCCCTTCGTGCAGGAGAAGTACGGGCACGCGGAGTTCACCTGGGGCGGCGGCATGGAGCACCAGACGATCACCAGCCTCGGCGGCTACGGCGAGGACCTGATCTCCCACGAGCTGGCGCACCAGTGGTGGGGCGACATGATCACCTGCGCCGACTTCCACCACATCTGGCTCAACGAGGGCTTCGCCACCTGGTGCGAGGCCTACTGGAAGGAGCGGACGGCGGGCGTCGCCACCTACCGCGCCTACATGAACGCCGCCGCCTACCTGGGGCCCGGCACCGTCTACGTCGAGGACGCGAGCGACTTCTGGGCCATCTTCGACGGCAACCTGAGCTACAACAAGGGCTCGTGGGTCGTGCACATGCTGCGCGGCGTGCTGGGCGACGAGGACTTCTTCGCCGGGCTGGCGGCCTACCGCGAGCAGTACGCCTACGGCAGCGTCACGACCGAACAGTTCCGCGACGTCATGGAGCAGGTCTCGGGCCGCGACCTCGACGCCTTCTTCCAGCAGTGGGTCTACGGGGAGTACTATCCCTTCTACTACTACGACTGGGAGACGACCGCGCACGGGGACGGCCTCGAACTGAACCTGGCCGTGGTCCAGGCACAGGCCGGCGCCGGCCTGTTCGCGATGCCGCTGCCGGTGCGCGTGACCACCGCGGCCGGCGTCGTGGACACCGTCGTCTGGAACGACGCCGAGCGGCAGTCCTACCGCATCGCGGTGCCCGGCGCGGTGACCGGCGTCGTCCTCGACCCCGACGGCTGGATCCTCTGCGAGAAGGCGGCCGTGCCTCTGGCGGGCACCGCGGCGCCGGAGGTCCCGGCCGCCGCCGCGCCCGTCCTGGCCTGCGCCCCGAACCCGTTCAACCCCGAGACCGAGGTCGTGGTCGTCACCGCGGCGGCGGGCCGCGTCGACCTCGCCGTGCACGACGCCGCCGGCCGCCTGGTCGGGGTGCTCTGCGCCGGCGACCTGCCGGCCGGCGAGCACCGCTTCCGCTGGCGCGGCCGCGACGACGCGGGCCGCGCCGTCGCCTCCGGCACCTACTTCCTGCGCCTGCGCACTCCGGCGGGGTCCGTGCTGCGGCCCGTGGCCCTGGTGCGTTGAGAACCCCCGCGCCGAGGAACCGGGCGCTCGCCCTCGCGTTCGCCGTGCTCGTCGCGCTCGCCGCGACGGGCGCCGCGGCCGCCGACCCGCCGCGGCGCCTGGTCTCGCTCGCCCCGAGCGTGACCGAGCTCCTCTTCGACCTCGGCCTGGGCGACCGGGTGGTCGGGGTGACGGACTGGTGCCGCCGCCCGCCGGCCGCGCTCGCCGTCGCCAAGGTGGGGGGGCACCTCGATCCCAACCTCGAGGCCGTGGTGGCCCTGCAGCCCGACCTGGTCGTGCTCGAGGTCGCCAACGCGGAGGCCGCCGAAGGGCTGCGGCGCCTGGGGCTGCCGGTGCTGGCGGTGGAGCACCGCGACGTGGCCGGGATCCTCGCCTCGGTGACCCTGGCGGGCGAGGCCTGCGGCGTCCCGGTGCGCGCGGCCGCCCTGCGCGACAGCCTCGAGGCGCGGGTCGCGGCCGTGCACAACGCCCGCGCCGACGGCCCGCACCCGCTGGCCCTGATCGTGGTGGGCCGCGACGCGACCGGCGGCGTGCTGCGCGACGTGTACGCGGCCGGCGGCGGCACCTTCCTCGGCGAGCTGCTCGCGCTGGCCGGCGGCCGCAACGCGATCGAGGGCGACGCGCTGCGCTACCCGCTGCTCTCGCAGGAGGGGCTGGTGCGGCTGGCCCCGGAGGTGGTCGTTGACCTCGCGCCCGAATGCGCCGATGATCCGCAACGCCAGGCTGAGCTGCGCGCCGCCTGGGACCTGCTGCGCGACGTGCCCGCGGTGCGCGACGGCCGCGTGCGCATCGTGCTGGACGACGCGGCGCTGATCCCCGGCCCGCGGTTCGTCGAGACGCTGGACCTGCTGGCGGAGGCCCTGGATCCCACATGGACGCGAACCGGACCCTGACCCCCGTCCTCGACCTGCGCCACCTGCGGCTGGAGCTGGACGGCCGCGCCATCCTGGACGACGTCTCGCTGGCCGTGCGCGAGGGCGAGCACCTGGCGATCGTCGGGCCCAACGGCGCCGGCAAGACCTGCCTGCTGAAGTGCGTCAACCGCATCCTGCGCGGCTGGCGCGGCATGATCAGCGTCCAGGGCGTCAGCATCGCCGCCTACTCGCAGCGCGAGCTCGGCCGCCTGGTGGCCTACGTGCCCCAGGTCGGCGGCCGGCCGGCCCCGTTCACCGCCCGCGAGACCGTCCTGATGGCCCGCTACCCCCACCTGACGCCCTTCGCCTCGCCGGGCCTGCGCGACCAGCGCTACGCCGAGGACGCGCTGGCCCTGACCGGGATCGGCGCCCTGGCCGACCGCACCATGGACACCCTCAGCGGCGGCGAGCGGCAGAAGGTGTTCCTGGCGGCCGCCCTGGCCCAGGACGCGCGCCTGCTGCTGCTGGACGAGCCGACGACCTTCCTGGACCCGCGGCACCGCGACGACTTCCGGCGCGTGCTGCGCACGGTCAACCGCCGCAAGGGCGTGACGGTGGTCGAGGTGACCCACGACCTCAACTGCGCGGTGCTGGACGCCGACCGGATCTTCGCGCTGAAGGACGGCCGCGCCGCCTTCTGCGGCCCGCCGGACCAGTTCATGGTGCGCGACGTGTTGTTCCGCGTGTTCGACCGGACGTTCCTGACCGTGAACCACCCGACGACCGGACAACCGGTGATCCTGCCGGAGGTGGGGGAGCCGTGAAGCGCGTCTCGATCCTCGGCGTGACGGTGCTGGTGACCGCGGCGGTGCTCGTCGCGGCGCCGCTGCTGGGCCTGGAGACCATCGACCCCCGGCAGGTGGCCGGCGGCGCCGGCGCGGGGCCCGAGGCCCGCATCTTCTGGTCGCTGCGCGTGCCGCGGGTGATGCTGGGCTTCCTGGCCGGCGCGGCGCTGTCGGTGGGCGGTCTGACCTTCCAGGCGCTGTTCCGCAACGCCCTGGCCACGCCCTACACGCTGGGCGTCTCCAGCGGCGCCGCGCTGGGCGCCACGCTGGCGATCCGGCTGGGCGCGGCCTTCACGCTGCTCGGGGTCCCGGCCGTCTCGCTGGCCGCCTTCGCGGGCGCGCTGCTGGCGGTCGCGCTGGTGTACGGGCTGGCCCGCGCGCGGCGGGGCTGCTCGGCCAACATCATGCTGCTGGCGGGCGTGGCGGTGAACTTCAGCTTCGCGAGCCTGATCCTGCTGGTTCACTACACCTCCGACGCGGCCGCGTCCTTCAACATCCTGCGCTGGCTGATGGGCCGGCTGGACACCGTGGGCCCCGACGAGGCCCTGCGCCTGCTGCCGCTGGTGGTCGTCGGCGGCTTCGTCGCGCTGGCCCTGCACCGCGAGCTGAACCTGATGTCGGTGGACGAGGAGCTGGCGGTCAGCCGCGGCGTCGACGTGGACCGCTACCGCGCGATCCTGTTCGTCACCACCTCGGTGATGATCGGGGGCGTGGTGGCCGCCTGCGGCCCCATCGGTTTCGTGGGCATGATGGTGCCGCACGTCTGCCGCCTGCTGATCGGGCCGGACCACCGCTGGCTGGGGCCGATGAGCCTGCTGGCCGGGGGCGCCTTCCTGGTCGCCTGCGACGTGCTGGCCCGCATGCTGGCCGCGCCGGCGGAGCTGCCGGTCGGCGTGCTGACCGCGCTGCTGGGCGGCCCCTTCTTCCTGTGGCTGCTGGTGGGACGCCGCGGCGCCGCCTGCGGCGGCTGACGCCGGGAAGGAAGGGGAGGGCTGCGTGGGCGCGCTGCTGCTGGCCTCGGCGATCTGGGCCTTCTCCTTCGGGCTGCTGAAGTCCGCGCTGGGCGGCTACGACCCGCTGGCGGTCGCCGCGGGCCGGCTCGCGCTCTGCCTCCTGCTGTTCCTGCCCTGGCTGCGCCGGGGCCCGCGGGACCGCGGCGCCCGGCTGCGCCTGGCCGCGCTGGGCGTCGTGCAGTTCGGCCTGATGTACGCCCTCTACATCGCGTCCTTCCGCTGGCTGCCCGCCTACGCCGTGGCCCTGTTCACCGTGTTCACGCCGCTGTACGTCGTGCTGCTGGACGACCTCGGCCGCCGCCGTCCGCACCCGCGCCACCTCGCGGCCGCGCTGCTGTCAGTGGCGGGCGCGGGCTGGGTCGTCTGGCGGGCCCTGCCGCCGGGGACGGCCTGGCCCGGCATCGCGCTGCTGCAGGGCGCGAACCTGTGCTTCGCCGCGGGCCAGCTGGGCTACCGCCGCCTGCGCCGCACCGAGCGCGGGACCGACCGCAGCGAGGCCGGCAACCTGGCCTGGATGTACCTGGGTGCGGCGGTGTTCGCCGCCGCCGCCGTGGCCGCCGCCGGGCGGCCCGCCGACCTGCTCGCCCTGACGCCGACGGCCGCCTGGGCCCTGCTCTACCTGGGCCTGGTTCCCTCGGGCGTCGCCTTCTACCTGTGGAATCGCGGCGCGGCGCGGGTGGGGGCCGGCTCGCTGGCGGCGGCCAACAACCTCAAGGTCCCGCTGGGGGTTGCGATCGCCTGGACGGTGTTCGGGGAACCGGCGCCCTACGCGCGCGTGTTGCTGGGGCTCGCGGTGGTCGTCGGGGCCGTGCTGTGGGCCGTGGCGGAGGAGAAGCGACCGGAACAGTCGTGAACAAAACCCGCTTGTCGGGCGCCGGGGCCGGGGTTAGTGTTGACAAACGAGTATTTCGGCCGCGCGAAGGGCGCGGCCAGGACGCGGGTCGCCGACCGTCGAAACCGCGGCCGACCCCACGGACAAGGAGACCCAGACGATGAGCTTCCAGGACCGGATCGAGAAGCTGCTCGCCGGCGGCGACGTCCGCCGCAACATCCCCCGTCGGGACATGATCCAGGCCTGCGTGGAGGGCGGCGAGGCCATCGTCAGCAAGTGCGGCGCCCTGGCCACCTGGACCCGCCCGGAGTCCACCGGCCGCAGCCCCGAGGACACGCTGCTGGTCAAGCGTCCCGAGAGCCAGGCCAACATCGACTGGACGGCCGCCAACAACCGGCCCGTCGATCCCGAGACCTTCGACATGCTGGTCGACGACGCCCTGGCCACCCTCGGCAAGGGCCGGATCCACGTCAGCGACCGCGTCGTGGGCGCCGACTCCGCCTACGCCCTGCCGGTGACCACGATCAGCAACCGCGCGCTGCAGGTCCTGTTCACCGACAACATGTTCCGCCCCGTGCCCAAGGACATCGGCAAGAGCGTCTTCGCCGAGCGGCCGTTCACGCTGCTGGTCTGCCCCGACGACAAGCTCGACCCGAAGCGCTACGAGGGTCGCCTGCGCATCGACCCCAAGCTGAAGCACACCTCCACGATGGTCATCGCCATCGACTTCGACCGCCGCATCGGCGTGGTCTACGGCTCGGCCTACTGCGGCAGCTGCAAGAAGCTGCTGTTCACGGTCATGAACTACATGCTGCCGGCCGAGGGCATCCTGCCCCTGCACTGCTCGGCCAACGAGGGCAAGCAAGGCGACATCGCGCTGCTGCTGGGCCTGTCGGGCACCGGCAAGACGACCCTGTCGGCCGACCCGTCGCGCGCCCTGCTCGGCGACGACGAGCACGGCTGGGGCGACCACGGCGTCGCCAACTTCGAGCACGGCTGCTACGCGAAGCTGATCGACCTGAACCCGAAGAAGGAGCCGGAGATCTTCAAGGCCTGCTTCCACGAGGCCGGCTACCTCGAGCACGGGTCGATCATCGAGAACGCGCTGATGTACCCGAACGGCACCTTCGACCTCTTCGACGACCGGCTCACGCCCAACAGCCGCGGCTCCTACCTGCTGAGCGAGCTGACGAACATCAAGCAGAGCTCGGTCGGCGGCCACCCCAAGACGATCCTGTTCCTGACCGCCGACGCCAACGGCGTGCTGCCCCCGGTCAGCCGGCTGACCCGCGACCAGGCCATGCTCTGGTTCCTGATGGGCTACACCAGCAAGCTGGCCGGCACCGAGACGGGCGTCACCGAGCCCAAGAGCGCCTTCTCGCGCTTCTTCGGCGCGCCCTTCATGCCGCGCAACCCGGACGACTACGCCAGCATGCTCGGCAAGAAGCTCGACGAGCACGGCACCGTGGTCTACCTGGTCAACACCGGCTGGAGCGGCGGGGCCTACGGCGTCGGCAAGCGCATGGACATCACCCTGACGCGCGCGATGTGCGCCGCCGCCATCGACGGCTCGCTGGCGAACGTGCCCTGCGAGACCGACCCCTACTTCAAGGTGCTGGTGCCGACGACCTGCCCCGGCGTCGACGACCCGAAGGTCCTGAAGCCCGCCAACACCTGGAGCGACAAGGCGGCCTACGCGGACCGCGCCCAGAAGCTGGCCAAGGAGTTCGCCGCGCAGTGGGACAAGGCCTACGCCGACAAGGGGCTGCCGCCGTCGATCGCGGCGGCCTGCCCGGGCAAGTAGGCTTATCCTGTCGGTCCGACGAGGCGAAGGGCGCTCCACGGGGGCGCCCTTCGCGTTTCCAAACGGGAGGAACGACCATGCGCCGCCAGGAGCTCGCCTGTGACGACCCCGCCCTGTTCCGCGAAGCCGCCGACCGCTGCGAGGTCGGCTGCCTGGGCCTCGTGACCGCCGACGGCACGCCGCGCGTGGTGCCGCTGAACTTCGCGGCGCTGGACACCACGATCTACTTCCACGGCGCGCTGGCGGGGGAGAAGCACGATCTGCTCAGGGGCGGCGCGCGCGTCAGCTTCCTGATGGCCCTGCCCTACAGCCTGATCCCCTCGTACTGGACCGCCCCGCAGCACGCCTGCCCCGCCACCCACTACTTCAAGTCGGTGGACGCGCGCGGTCCCTGCACCGTGGTCGAGGATCTCGCGGAGAAGGCCCGCGCCCTGCAGGCCCTGATGCTCAAGTACCAGCCGGAGGGGAGGCACCGGCCCATCGACGCGGACGACCCGATCTACCTCAAGCCGCTGCGCGGCGTGGGGGTGTTCCGCCTCGCGGTCGAGAGCTGGACGGGCAAGGTGAAGTTCGGCGTCAACGAACCGGAGCGGATCCGGCGCGTGCTGATCGCCGGCCTGCGGGAGCGGGGACGGCCGCTGGACCTCGCGACCGCGCTGGAGATCGAGCGGACGCTGGACTAGTCCAGGACCTCGATCTCGAAGACCGACGGCCAGAACTTCCCGGTCACGAAGATCCGCCCGCTCACGCCGTCGACGGCGATGCCGTTGAGCACGTCCGCCGCCAGCTCCTGCTCGCGCGTCAGCAGCCCGGTCAGGTCGAGCCAGTCGACGACGGCGCCGCTGGCCGGGTCGATGCGCGCGATGAAGTCGGTGAGCCAGACGTTGGCCCACACCAGCCCGCCGGCGCACTCCAGCTCGTTGAGCCGCTCCAGCTCGGCGCCGCCGGTGGTGACGGTCACGCGCCCGGTCTCGGCGAAGGTGTCGGGATCGCGGAAGACCAGCGCCGAGGAGCCGTCGCTCATGACCAGCCGCGCGCCGTCCCAGGCCAGGCCCCAGCCCTCGCCGTTGTAGAGGAAGGTGTCCAGGGGGGCGAAGGTCGTCAGGTCGCGCACGTAGGCGCGCCGGTTCTGCCAGGTCAGCTGCAGGACGCGGTCGCGCACGACCGCCACGCCCTCGCCGAACTCGTTGGCCGCCAGCGCGACCGACTGCAGCACCTCGCCGGTCGCGAGCTCCACGCGCCGCAGCTCCGACTCGCCGTAATGCCCCGTGCCCTCGACCAGCGCGCCGCGGTCCCAGGCCAGCCCCTGGGTGAAGGCGCCGGGGTCGTGGGGGTGGGTCGCCAGGACGCGCACGCCGCGGGCCGGCTCGGCCGCGACGTAGGCGCGCAGCGGGATCGTGCGCGCGCCGCCGGCCGTGGGCGTGACGACCAGGCTGCAGTAGTGGGTGCCGGGCGCGAGGCCCGCGCGGTCGGCGGTCACCCACACGGTGTCGGTTCCGGTCGTGACGGCGCCCGCCGCCGGCGCGGCCGCGGCCCACGCGCCGCCCGTGGTCACCGCCGCCGTCCAGCCCAGCGACCCGCCGCCGCCGTTGCGCACCAGGACGGCCAGCCGCCCGCCGATCAGGCCGAAGCTGGGCTGCGGCGTCTCGACGACCAGCGACGGCGGCCCCTGCACGCGCAGGACGGCGCGCACGGTGTCCTGGCCCGCCGCAGGCCGCACCCCCCCGCGGCCCCCGCCACCAGGACCGCGGCAGGGTCGGTCACCATCAGCGCCAGCGCGCCCGCGGTCGCGTCGCGCCCGTCGTCGATGCGCACCGTCGCGGTGCAGGGTCCGGCCTGCGCGGGCGCGACCCAGGCGACGGCGGCCGCGTCGGCGCCGTCGGGGAAACCGCCGCGCGTCGCGGTCCAGGCGTAGGTCAGCGGCCGGCCCTCGGGGTCGCTCGCCTGCACCGACAGGGTCAGCGTGTCGCCGGGCCCGGCCGACGCCGACGGCGCGGCCGCCAGCGCCGCGATGACCGGCGGCCGGTTGTCGGGGTCGGAGTCCAGGATGCAGCCGGCGGCGGCCAGCGCCGCGGCGGACAGGCAGATGACCAGGGGACGGGCGCGCATGTGACTCCTCATGGTTGCCCTCATTGTAGGCGGGATCGGCGGCGCGGACAACCGCCTGGCCCGGTGCCGCGCCCGGTGCTATGATGGTCCGAACAGGAGCGACCATGACCGCCGACCGCCACATCCCCCTGCCGACCCTCTACCGGGAGACCGACGCCTTCGCCGGTCTCGTGATGCCGGGCTCCGCCTGAGCCAAGCCGCAGCCGTCCCGCATCACGTCACGCCGCCGGCGCTCCGCCGACGGCCCGGACCCGTTCCCGGGAGGATGTCATGAACGACCGCAAGGACCTGATCCGCGCCTACAAGGAGACCGTGCAGCCCGCCGGCATCTACGTCGTGCGCAACACCGCCGAGGGCAAGCTGCTGCTCGGCGCCAGCCGCAACCTGCCGGCCGGCCTCAACAGCCAGCGCGCCCAGCTGCGCTTCGGCGGCCACCGCAACCACGCCCTGCAGGCCGACTGGAACCGCCTCGGCGAGGACGCCTTCACCATCGAAGTCCTCGAAGAGCTGAAGCCCGCGGAAGGCAGCCGCGAAGTGCGCCAGGAAGACCTCGAAGCCCTGCTCGCCCTGCTGGTCGCCGACCTGCGCCCCTGGGACGAGCGCGGCTACCACGCCCCGCCCCGCCCGCAGCCCTGACCCTGCCCCGCCCGGGGTGTCTGCAGGGTCCCGGAGCCAGGATGGCGGAGGGGCCCGAAAGCCAAGCGCTCCGGGCACACGAGGTGCCCGGAGCGCGTCCCCGGCCGGACCAGGGTCTCCAGATCCGGGTCGACGGATACCGCCGCCTATTGCATCCCGAGGTGGTGGGCCAGGAACGCCCACTCATCCGCGACCTCCTCGATGATCTTCGCCGTCGGCTTCCCGCCCCCGTGCCCCGCCTTGGTCTCGATGCGGATCAGCACCGGCTTGTCGCAGCCCTGCGCCTCCTGGATGCGCGCGGCGTACTTGAAGCTGTGGCCGGGCACCACGCGGTCGTCGTGGTCGGCGGTGGTGACCAGCGTGGCCGGGTAGCAGGTCCCGTCCTTCAGGTTGTGGTAGGGCGAGTAGGCGCGCAGCACGGGGAACATCTCGGGGTCCTCGCTGCTGCCGTAGTCGCTGGTCCAGGCCCAGCCGATGGTGAACTTGTGGAAGCGCAGCATGTCCATGACCCCGACCGCGGGCAGCGCCGCCGCGAACAGCTCGGGCCGCTGGTTGATCACCGCGCCGACCAGCGTGCCGCCGTTGCTGCCGCCCTGGCAGGCCAGGTGGGCGGCCGAGGTGTACTTCTCCGCGATCAGCCACTCGGCCGCCGCGATGAAGTCGTCGAAGACGTTCTGCTTGTTCTTGAGCATGCCGCCCTGGTGCCAGTCCTCGCCGTACTCGCCGCCGCCGCGCAGGTTGGCCATGGCGAACACGCCGCCCATCTCGACCCACTGCAGGCGCGAGATCGAGAAGTAGGGGGTCATCGAGGCGTTGAAGCCGCCGTAGCCGTACAGCAGCGTGGGGTTCTTGCCGTCCAGCTCGATGTCCTTGCGGTGGACCAGGAACATCGGGACCTTCGTGCCGTCCTTGCTGGCGTAGAAGACCTGCTCGGTGGCGTAGTCGCTCAGGTCCACGTCGATCTCCGGCTCGCGGAAGACGGTGCTGACGCCGGTCTTGAAGTCGTACTTGAAGATGGTCGGCGGGTAGAGGAACGACGTGAAGGTGTAGAAGCTCTCGGTGTCCGCGCGGTGGCCGCCGAAGCCGCCGGCGCTGCCGAGGCCGGGCAGCGCCACCTCGCCCAGCGGGCTGCCGTGGTGGTCGAAGCGGTAGACGACGCTGTGGGCGTCCTTCATGTACTCGGCGACGAACTCGTCGCCGTTGATCATGCCCACGCCCTGCAGGGTGATGTCCTTCTGGGGGATCAGCTCGAACCAGGCGTCCTTGGCCGGGTTGGCGGTGTCGACCGCGACCAGGCGCTTGCGCGGGGCGTCGAGGTCGGTGGTCAGGTAGAACACGCCGCCGTCGTGCTCGACGAAGCCGTACTCGGCCTCGAACTCGCCGAGCAGCTCCACGATCTTCGACGACGGGTCGCGCAGGTCCTTGTAGAAGAGCAGGTTCTGCGGCGAGGTGCCCTTCCAGATCGAGATGATCAGGTAGTCGCCGCTCTCGGTGACGTCGCCGCCGATGCCCCAGTCCTGGTGGTCGGGGCGCTCGTAGACCAGCACGTCCTGCGACTGCGGCGTGCCCACCTTGTGGTAGTAGAGCTTCTGGAAGAAGTTGGTGCCGGTGAGGTCCTCGCCCGCGGCGGGGGCGTCGTAGCGGCTGTAGTAGAAGCCCTCGCCCTTCTCGTCCCAACTCGCGCCGGAGAACTTGCTCCACTCGACCTTGTCGGTGAGGTCCTTCCCGGTGTCGATGTCGCGCACGTACCAGGTCTGCCAGTCCGAACCGCTGACGCTGGTGGCCCAGGCCATCTTCTTGCCGTCGCGGGCGATGCTCATCCCGGCCAGCGAGACGGTGCCGTCCTCGCTCAGGGTGTTCGGGTCCAGCAGCACGCGCGGCTCGGCGTCGAGGCTCTCCTGGACGTAGAAGACGGACTGGTTCTGCAGGCCGGTGTTCTTGGAGAAGAAGTAGCGGCCGCCCTCCTTGAACGGGGCGCCGTACTTCGGGTAGTCCCAGAGCTCGGTCAGCCGCTGCTTGATCCGCTCGCGGGCCGGCAGCTTGGCCAGGTAGCCGTACGTCAGCTCGTTCTGGGCCGCGACCCAGGCGTGGGTCTGCTCGCTGTCCACGTCCTCGAGCCAGCGGTAGGGGTCGGCGACCTGCGTGCCGTGGTAGTCGTCGACGACGTCGACCTTGGCGGCGGCGGGATAAGCGAGGGGCATCGGGCTCTCCTGTCCGGAGTCGCGGCAGCCGCCGAGCGCGAGCAGCGCCAGGACGGCCACGATGGACGCACGTTTCATGGGGCGGACCTCTCGTTTCGGGTGGGGCGGGGCGGAGCCGGTCCATGATAGGACCCGGCGGCCGGCCTGTCACGCCTCAACGGGCTTCCCTCAATGGGCTTCCCTGGCGCGCCGACCGCTGCTACCATACGGCCATGCCGGACCATGAGTTGCGCATCCTCCACGAAGACAACCACCTGCTGGTGGTGGTCAAGCCCGCCGGCCTGCTCGCCCAGGGCGACAGCAGCGGCGACGTCACGCTGCTCGACCTCTGCAAGGCCGACCTGAAGGCCCGTTTCGACAAGCCGGGCAACGTCTACCTGGGCCTGGTGCACCGCCTGGACCGCCCCGTCTCCGGCGTCATGGTGCTGGCCCGCACCTCGAAGGCCGCCGCCCGCCTCAGCGAGCAGTTCCGCAGCGCGCAGGTGCGCAAGACCTACCGGGCCGTGGTCGAGGGCGCGCCGCCCGCGGCCGAGGGGGAACTGGTCGGCCACCTGGCCGCCGAGGGCGACCGCGACGGGCGCACCCGCTGGTCCCCGGCGCCCTTCCCCGGCTCGCGCGAGGCGCACCTGCTGTACCGCGTGCTCGCCGCCGCGGGCGGCAAGTCGCTGCTCGAGGTCCGGCCGCAGACCGGCCGGCGCCACCAGATCCGCGTCCAGCTCGCGTCGGCCGGCTGCCCCGTGACCGGCGACGTGAAGTACGGCGCCCCGGTGCCGCTGCCCGACCGCTCCGTGGCCCTGCACGCCTGGCGCCTGGAACTGTCCCACCCCGTCGGCGGCGCGGCGCTCGTCTTCACCGCGCCGGTGCCCGACGCGGCGCCCTGGTCCCTCTTCGACGGGACGCTTCCATGATCGCGGTCGACGTCACCGTCATCGGCGCCGGCATCGTCGGCTGCGCCGTGGCCGACGCCGCGGCGCGCCCCGGCCGCTCGCTCGTGCTGCTGGAGAAGGAGCCGCGCCCCGGCGCCGGCGTCACCTCGCGCAACAGCGAGGTCGGGCACGGCGGCATGTACTACCCGACGGGCTCGCTGAAGGCCCGCTGCTGCGTGCGCGGGCGGCGGCGGCTGCGCGAGTTCTGCGGCGAAGCGGGCGTCGGCTGGCGCGACGTCGGCAAGCTGATCGTGGCCTGCGACGACGCCGAGGTGCCGGGGCTGGAGCGGCTGCTCGCGCTCGGCGAGGCCAACGGCGTCGAGGACCTCGCCCTGCTCGGCCGCGACGAGCTGTGCCGGCTCGAGCCGCAGGTCGCGGCCGTGGCGGCCCTGCACTCGCCGCGCACCGGGATCCTGGACGCCGAGGGCGCGGCCCGCGCGCTGGCGGCGCGCGCCGCCGGCGCGGCGCCGAGGTGATGACCGGCGCCGAGGTCACGGGCCTCGCGCGGCGCGGCGGCGTCTGGGAGGTCGCGGTCCGGCGCGGCGCCGAGACCTGGACCCACGCCAGCCGCCAGGTCGTCAACTGCGCGGGCCTGCACGCCGACGAGGTCGCGGCCATGGCCGGGCTGGACGTCGACGGCCTCGGCCTGCGCCAGCGCTGGGTCAAGGGCAACTACTTCGCGGTGGACCCCCGCCACGCCGGCCGCGTGTCGCGCCTGGTCTACCCGGTGCCGCCGCGCGACCGCGACACCCTGGGCGTGCACGTCTGCCTGGACCTGGCCGGCCAGCTGCGCCTGGGCCCCGACTTCGAGGCCGTGCCGCGCCGCGAGGACTACGGCGTGGACCCCGCCCGCGCCGGGGCGTTCTTCGCGGGCGCCGCGCGCTTCCTGCCCTGGCTCGCGCCGCAGGACCTGCAGCCGGCGCTGAGCGGCCTGCGCCCGAAGCTCGACACCGACGCCCCCTTCGCCGACTTCCAGGTGCGCCGCGAGACGGGCGACCTCGAGGGCCTGATCGACCTGATCGGGATCGACTCGCCGGGGCTGACCTCCGCGCCGGCGCTGGCGGAGCTCGTCGCCGCCCTGCTCGACGGCCGCGAGCCCTGGACGGCGCCGTGACCGCCGCGGCCGTGGCGATCCTGCTGCTGCTGCTGGCCGCCCTCGCCGCGGCCCGCGCCCTGCGCGCCGCCGAGCAGTGGCGCGCGGCGCCGCGCGGCCGCGCCCCCTTCGCCCACACCGCCGCGCACTACCGGCGCTGCTACGACCGCCGCGGGTTCCTGATCCTCGGCGGCGTGGCGCTGGCCGCCTTCGTCATGGCGCACACCGGGATCGACGAGGCCATCGATCGCACCCACGCGAGCCGCGTCCGCGGCCCCCGCAGCGATGCGGCCGTCGACATCCTGCGCGGGTTCGGCCGGCGGCCGTGGTTCCTGGTCTGGGGCGCCTTCGCGCTGCTCGACGGGCTGGTCGCCACGACGCCCCTGCTGCGCTGGGGCCGGCGCAACTTCGAGGCTATGGTCGTCGGCCTGCCCGCTCTCTGGTCCCTGCAGTTCGCCGGCGGCGCCTCCCGCCCCACCGACCCGCCGGGCGACGCCCGCTGGCGCCCGTTCCGCGACGACAACACGGCCTCGGGCGACACCTTCGTGGCCGCGGTGCCCTGGCTCAACGCCGGCCGCACCGTCAACGAGCCCTGGCTGCGTCGGCTCGCCTGGCTGCTGAGCTGGGGCCCGGGCTGGGGCCGGCTCAACGACCGCAAGCACTACGCGAGCCAGGTGGTCTTCGGCCACGAGATCGCCGCGCAGGCGGTGCGGTCGGTCGGGCCCCCGGGCGCCGGCGCCGATTCTCCGCCGTCTCGCTGAACCTTCCCCCCCCGTTTCCCGTAGTCCCCGCTCATGGGACGGGATCCCCGCCCGGGGATCCGCAGGCACGCCCGCCCGCCGGCCCCGTCCCCCGGCAGTGCGCTGCTCGTTCTCGCCGGAGCATTGCAGGGCACCGCAGACAACCCGACGAGGTGAGACATGGCCGCGATCCCCCTGACCGCACCGTCCGTCACGGTCCGCGCGCGCCTCTGCGCGCTGCTCGCGCTCCTGGTCCCCGTCATCCCCGCCGCCGCCGCCGACTTCACGCCGGTCTTCCGGCCGACCATGGAGATCTCCCGCGCCGCGGGGGAGATCGACGTCGACGGCCGCCTCGACGACGCGGGCTGGCGCGGCGCCGCCGGCACCGACCGCTTCGTCGAGCGCCAGCCCGGCGACAACGTCGCGCCCCCGGTGAGGACCGAGGCCTTCCTGGCCTACGACGACGACAACCTCTACGCGGCCTTCGTCTGCGACGACGACCCGGCCGCGCTGCGCGCGACGATGTGCCAGCGCGACCAGTACGGAGACGACGACGCGGTGGGGATCTTCCTGGACACCTTCGGGGAAGCGTCCTGGGCCTACGAGTTCTTCGTGAACCCCTACGGCATCCAGAAGGACCTGATGTGGACCAGCGTCCACGGCGAGGACTCCGGCTTCGACGTCGTCTGGCACTCGGCGGCCCGCATCACCGACACGGGCTACGTCGTCGAGATGGCGATCCCGATGTCCGCGCTGCGCTTCCCCGTGGCCGAGGTCCAGAGCTGGCGGCTCGACCTCTGGCGGCTCCACCCGCGCGAGAGCTCCCACCAGTACTCCTGGGCGGCGTACGACCGCGACGAGCAGTGCTTCCCCTGCCAGTGGGGCACCGTCGGCGGGATCCGCGGCGTCCGCCCCGGCAAGGGCTTCGAACTGCTGCCCTCGTACATCGCCTACAGGACCGGCCGCACCACCGACCACCTCGATCCCGACGCCAGGTTCGACGACCACGACCTCAAGGGCGAGCCCTCCTTCGGCGCCAAGTACGCCGTCTCCTCCGACGTCACCGTCGAGGCCTCGCTCAACCCCGACTTCAGCCAGATCGAGGCCGACGCCGACCAGATCGACGTCAACACGACGATCGTGCAGCGCTACCCCGAGCGGCGGCCCTTCTTCCAGGAGGGCAGCGACCTGTTCCGCACCCTGTTCAACTCGTTCTACACGCGCATGGTCAACGCGCCCGAGCTGGCGGCCAAGGGCACGGCGCGCTGGGAGCGCACCAGCCTGGCCTTCGTGCTGGCCCGCGACGAGCACTCGCCCTACATCATCCCGACCGAGGAGCGCAGCTACCGCGCCCCGCAGGGCAAGTCCACGGTCAACGTCCTGCGCGGCCTGCAGAGCTTCGGCGCCGGCTCCCAGGCCGGCCTCATGGCGACCGACCGCCGCTACGACGACGGCGGCTCCGGCACCATCCTGTCGGGCGACTTCAACCTGCGCCTGTCGAGCCGGTTCAGCTGGGTGGGGCAGGTCGTCTACAGCCACACCGAGGAGCCCGACGGGATCGCGGTCAGCCCCGGCGAGACCTTCGACCACGGCCGCCGCACCGTCGACCTCGACGGCGAATCCTACGCCGGCACGGCGTTCATCACCGAGCTGCGCCGCCGCTCCCGCGACTGGAACGTCACGCTCGACTACAACCAGCTCGACCCCACCTACCGCACGCAGACGGGCTACGACCCGTGGACGGACCAGCGCAACGCCTTCGTCTACACGAACTACAACTTCTGGTTCGAGGACGGGCTGTTCACGCGCATCACCCCGGGCGTCTTCGCCGACGGGCGCTGGAACATGGACGGGCGCCGCAAGTGGCAGCACGCGAACGCCCAGGTCGACTTCAACCTGCGCTGGGCGCAGACCCACGTGGGGATCGGGGGGAACGTCGGGCGGGAGATGTGGGGCGGCGTCGCGTTCGACGACCTCTGGAACGTCACCGCCAGCATCGACGGCCGCCCGCATGACGTCCTGGGCTACTACGCCGCCTACAACTTCGGCCGCAACCCCGCCTTCGACACGCTGGGCCTCGGCGACGAGCGCCGGCTGTCCCTGGCCCTGGAGCTCAAGCCCGTCGACCGGCTGATCGTCGAGCCGACGTACGACGACGTCCGCAGCGAGGACGCGACGACGGGCGACCTGCTCTTCCGCCAGACCATCGCCCGGGCCCGCCTGCGCCTGCAGGTGAACCCGCGCCTGTCGCTGCGCCTGGTCGTCCAGCACAACGACTCCGAGAGCCCGCTCTACCGCGAGCTCGCGCAGGCGGGCGACTTCCCCGACTACCACATGTACTTCGGGAGCAAGTGGGAGGTCGACCCGCTGCTGACCTACCGCGTCAACTCGTTCTCGGTGTTCTACCTGGGCTCGACGCACGACTACCGCGACTTCGACGCGGCCCGCGACGACGCCCCGTCGAACCTGGTGCTGACGGAGCGGCAGTACTTCACGAAGCTGCAGTACCTGTTCCAGCTCTGAAAGACCGGGAGGCACGAAAGCAGGAGGGGGGCGCGACCGCCCCCCTCCCTGGTTTGATCTCCGGTCCGGATTTCCCGGGACGTCCCGGGGCGGGACCGCCCATCGATCAAGGCCGGCTCATCGCACGAGCGTCATCCGCCCGCCCCCGCCGCCGTCGCGCGTTTCCACCCGGTACAGGTAGACGCCCGAGGGCAGCGCCTCGCCGATCGCGTCGCGGCCCTCCCAGAGCACCTGCTGCGGGCCCGCCGGCGCGTTCCAGCCGCGCGACCAGACCGCGCGGCCGGCGAGGTCGTGCACGGTCAGGCGCACCGCCCCGGGCGACGCGACCTCGAAGCGGATGGTGGTCGCCGGGTTGAAGGGGTTGGGGTAGTTGTCGACCGCCAGCAGCAGCGGCGCGTCGGGCACGGGCGTGCCCTGCTCGTCCATGTCCCAGACCGTGCCGTTGACGGTGTAGGTGCCGAAGCCCGTCGTGGCCACCACGATGTGGCCGTTGACGATCGTGCGCATGCCGGCCGGGTAGGTGGCGGTCGACCCCTGCGCGGTCTGGTAGACGTAGGAGCCGACGGCGGCGATGCGGTTCAGCGCGTCCTGGCTCGGGTGGCCGTAGCTGCTGGAGACCGGCACGGAGATGATCGCCACCTCGGGCGTCGTCGCGTTCATGAACGCCGTGTTGCTGCTGGTGTAGGAACCGTGATGGTTGACCTGGTAGACCTCGATGTCGCCGGCCTCGAGGCCGAGCGAGGTCTCGACGTCCTGCTCGCTGCTGTAGCCGCCGGTCAGGTCGCCCGCGACCAGGAAGTCGAAGTCGCCGCACTCCACCAGCAGGGCCATGCAGTAGGCGTTCTCCTCGCCGCTGTCGTTGAAGGGCGACGGCAGCGTGCCGTTGCCGTTCAGGGCGATGACCGTGGCGGTCACGCCGTCGCCCAGGTCGATGACCTGGCCGTCGACCGCGGTGTGGCGCTTGGAGGCCACCGTATTCGCGTAGGAGTTGTAGGTGGCCGTGGTGTAGGTCCAGCCCCGGTCGTAGACCGCCTGCGACACGCCCACCGCGTTGTAGACCTCGTCGAGGCCGCCGACGTGGTCCGCGTGGTAATGGCTGGCGGCCATGTAGTCGAGGGTCGCGATGCCGTGGCTCTGCAGGTAGGGGACGATCACGCTGTTGCCGTCGCCGTTGTCGCCGCCGTCGAACAGCAGCGTCTTGCCGCTGGAGGACACGATGAGCGTGGCGTCGGCCTGCCCGACGTAGAGGCAGTGGATCGTCACCCCGGCCAGGGCCGGCAGGGCGGAGAGGGTCACGAGCAGGGCGGCAGCCCCAACCCGCGTCCGGATGCGCTGGGAGGTCATCGGGCGACACCTTTGTTGAAAATGTACGACCAGTTGATCCTGGCACCACTTAATGATACCAGATTTCGCCGCAAACCGAAAGCCTCCGCCTCGGTTCGCGTCGCTTGAATTGTCGCGCCTAGGGCCTGACGGACCCTCCGTGACAGGGGTGTCTGGAGGTTCCCTGCGCCAGGAGGGCGCAGGGGACCGGAAGCCAAGCGCGCCGGGCACACGAGGTGCCCGGCGCGCGTCCCCTGTCACGGAGGGTCCGTCAGGCCCTAGGCCCCGACCTGCTTCTTGATCCAGGTCGTGGTCACCGACTTCGGCCGCTCGATCGGCGTCGCCATGGCCCGGTTGATGACCAGCTGCGAGGCCATGCCCAGCGCCCGCGAGACGGCGAAGAACACCGTGTAGAACGAGAACTCCTTGATGCCGTAGTGGTAGAGCAGGGCGCCCGAGCCCGCGTCCACGTTCGGCCAGGGGTTCTTGGCCTTGCCGTGCTGCTGCAGCACGTCGGGCACGACCTCGAACACGATGTTGACCGTCTTCATGATCGGGTCGTCCGGGAAGTGCTTCATGCCGAAGTCGCGGAAGCAGGTGAAGCGGGGGTCGGTCACGCGCAGCACGGCGTGGCCGTAGCCCGGCACGACCTGGCCCGAGTTCAGGGTCTCCCAGGCGAACTTGCGGATGTTCTCGTGGGTCGGCTGGCCCACGGCCTTCTTCAGGTCCAGGATCCACTTCAGGCACTCCTGGTTGGCCAGGCCGTGCAGGGGGCCGGCCAGGCCGTTCAGGGCCGCCGACACGCTGTAGTAGGCGTTGCTCAGGGCCGAGCCCACCAGGTGGCAGGTGTGGGCCGAGACGTTGCCGCCCTCGTGGTCGCAGTGCAGCACCAGGTACAGGCGCATGCACTCGGCGAACTCGCCGTCGGGGTCCTTGACGCCCAGCATGTGCGCGAAGTTCTGGGACCAGGTCAGGTCCTTCTTCGGCGAGATCCGCGGGCCCTTGCGGTAGCGCATCCGGTAGATGCCGGCGGCGATGGCCGGCAGCTTCGCGATCAGGTCCAGCGAGTCCTCCAGCGTGGGCTTCCAGTAGTCCAGCTTGTTCATGCCCTCGTAGTAGGCGTCGCGGAACTTCGACTCGCGCTCCATGGCCAGGATCGCGGTGTCGAACATGCACATCGGGTGGGAGTCCTTCGGCATGGCTTCCAGGACCCGCCAGACGTAGGCCGGCACGCGGGCGCGCTCGGCCAGGTCCTGCTGCAGGGCCTTGGTGTCGCGGGCCGACGGCATCTCGCCGGTGCACAGCAGGTAGAAGACGTCCTCGGGGGTGCGGTCGGCCAGCTCGGCGATCGGGGTGCCGCGGATCAGCAGGCCCACGTCGGGCGGCACCTCGCTGGTGTCGCAGACCATGCCCTTCACACCGCGCATGCCGCCGTAGGCCTGGGCGACCGTCACGTCGCTGATCTTGGTGTCGCCGTGGGTCTGCACGAGGGTGCGGATCTCCTGGCGCCATTCGGGGATGAGCTGGGCCATGCGCGTCTGGAGTTTAGCCATGGAGGCCTCCTTGGTGGGTCGGGGCTCGGCAAAAGAGGAGTTTAGAACTCGCCTTGATGCTTGCGGATCTGCATCGCTCTGCGTCGAAACATAATCGCAACGGCGCGACAAATTCAAGGGGCATCACGTTTGTCATTCCCGGGTGCAGCGATTACCATTGTGAGGCGCCCGCCTCGGGCGCCGAATGATCCCCGGAATGAGCCGATCTGGAGGCAGGCCCATGAGCGACGTGACCAAGTGCATCGAGATCCTCGGCGATGCCATCGCCTTCGAGGAGGAGGGCATCCGCTTCTTCACCGAGCATGCCGAATCGGCCGGCTCGGGCGTCGAGCGCAAGATCTTCCAGTCCCTCGCGAAGGACGAGCAGGGCCACCGCGCCTACCTGATCGGGCTGCGCGACGAGCTGATCCGCACGCACAACCTGTCGCCGCTGAGCGCCGGGACCGACCACCCGCACGACCGCACGCCCCGCCAGATCTTCGAGACCGCCCTGGAAGGGGTCAAGGACCCCTACCGCTACGTGGAGGAGGACCTCGAGATCCTCAAGGGCGCGATGGAGGTCGAGCGCAAGGGCTACACGATGTACGCCAAGGCCGCCGCGACCATGGAGTCCGCCGAGGCCAAGCGCCTGTTCGAGCACCTGGCCGGCGAGGAGCAGTCCCACTACGACCTGCTGAAGAACACCTACGAGTACATCCGCGACCCGCAGGGCTGGCACGAGTACGAGGAAGGCGGCATGCTGGACGGCGGCTAGCCCGCCGCGCCGCATCAGCCCCGGAGAAACCAGCGGCCGCTCCGCCACGCCGGCGGGGCGGCCGCGTCTCGAAGGAGACGACGATGCCCGACCGCACCGCCGCCCGCGACCTGTTCCGCGGCGTCACCGCCCTGGCGCCGATGGCCACCGGCGGCAACCTGCCCTACCGCCGCCTGTGCAAGCAGTTCGGGGCCGACACCACCTGCTGCGAGATGCTGCTGGCCCACAAGCTGGTCAAGGCCAGCCGCCTGGAGATCGCCCTGATGCGGCGCCACCCCGAGGAAGCGCCCTTCGGCATCCAGATCGCCGGCAGCAAGCCCGAGCTCATGGCCGAGGCCGCGCGCATCGCCGCGGACGCCGGCGCCGACTACCTGGACCTGAACTTCGGCTGCCCCATCGACCTGATGGTCCGCAAGGGCATCGGCGCCGCGGCGCTGCAGCGGCCCGCCCGCCTGGCCGCCATGGTGGCGGCCGCGCGCGCGGCCGTCGAGTTGCCGCTGCTGGTCAAGCTGCGCCTGGGCTGGTCGGAGCAGAAGGTGAACGCCCCGGAGCTCGCCCGCCTGGCCGAGGCCGAGGGCGCCGACGCCCTGGTGGTCCACGGCCGCACGCGCGAGCAGCGCTACCGCCGCGACGCGGACTGGGACGCCATCGCCGAGGCGGCCCGCGCGGTCGCGATCCCGGTGCTGGGCAACGGCGACATCCTGACGGTCTGGGACCGCGACCGCCGGCTCGCGCAGGCGCCGGTGGCCGGCGTGGTCGTGGCGCGCGGCGCGCTGATCAAGCCCTGGGTCTTCCGCGAGCTGAAGGAGGGGCGCCCCTGGTACCCCACGGTCGCGGAGCGCTGGGCGGTGATGGCGCGCTACGTCGCGCTGGCGAAGGAGCACTTCGGCGACGACGAGAAGGGGCTGGGCCGCGTCGAGCGCTTCACGCTCTGGCACCTCGGCTTCTGGCACCGCTACCGCCCCTTCACGCAGGCGGACCAGCAGGCCGAAGCGACCTCGCTGATCCAACGCCGCGCCGCCTGGCCGGGCGACGACCCGGAGGAACTGCTGCTGGCCAGCGAGCTGGAGCAGGACCACCGACGGATCTGGGCGCGCCTGCTTGACAGCGACCACCCCGGCGCGTAAGCTGCGCAAGCGGCCGTGTCCCGGCCGCGGACATCGTTGATCTCCGGTGATCACCCGGAAGCCGGTGCGAATCCGGCGCGGCCCCGCCACTGTGAGCGGCGACGAAACCCGTAGAACGCCACTGGTCCTCGCGACCGGGAAGGCACGGGGAGTAGGACGACCCGCGAGCCAGGAGACCGATCCCCGGACCCTCTGCCATCACCCTCGCGGGAGGAGTTCGTGGCATGCTCCGCAGGACCGGTGCGTCCCTGCTCGTCGTCGTCCTGGGTTGCCTGCTCGCCGCCGCCGCCGCGGCGCAGCCGGCTGCGGATGACGGCGCCTTCTCGTCGGCGGACTTCGACCTCGCCGACCCCGCCTTCCTGGCCTTCACCGACACGATCACGGTCCTCGGACCGGCCGTCTCGGCTTCCCCGTTCCCCGTCGGCGACGCCACGGTCACCGTCGTGGACCTGGACCGTCCCGGCGCGCCCGGCGACCTGGCCGAGCTGCTGACCGGCATCGCCGGGCTCCAGGTGCGGCGCTACGGGGGCCTGGGTGCGGAGGCCGTGCCCTCGATCCGCGGCTCGACGTCGGCCCAGGTCCAGGTGCTGGTCGACGGCCTGCCCCTGGCCGACGCCCAGGACGGCGGCGTCGACCTCTCGCGCCTGCCGCTGGCGCGCTACGCGCAGGCCGAGATCTACCGCGGCTACGTGCCGGCCCGCTTCGGCGGCGGCAGCGGCGCGGGCGCCGTCAACCTCGTGACGCGCCGGGGCGCCGCCGGCGGCGGCCTGCGCCTGGGCGCCGGCTCGTTCGGCGAGGCCTCGGCGCGTTGGGAACAGGCCCTGGCGCCGGGCGGCGGGGCCGTCGACGTGGATCTGCTGCTGCACGCCCGCCGCACCGACAACGCCTTCGGCTTCCGCGACCACAACCAGACCTTCGCCAACCCCGACGACGACCGCGACGCGGTGCGCCGCAACGCCGGCTGGCGCGAGCACGGCGGTTCGCTGTCCGGCAGCTGGCACGGCCCGGCCCTGCTGGCCCGCTGGCGGCTCAACGCCCTGCGGCGCGAGGGCGGCCGGCCGGGCCCGGTCGGCGCCTTCGAGAGCCCGCACGCCGCCCTGCGCCGCGACGGCAGCGACCTGCGCCTGACCCTGAGCGACCCGCGGGAACGGCTGGGGCTCGACCTCTTCGCCGGGCGCGAGGACGAGCGCCTCGAGGACCGGCTGCGCGAGGTCGGCTGGGACCCCGCGGGCGTGACGACCTCCCGCAGCGAGCAGCTCTACGGGCGCCTCACCTGGCGCGGCGGGCGCAGCGCGGGGGAGGGCGCGGAGCTGCGCTGGCGCCTGAGCGCCGACGGCCGCCGCCAGTGGTACGACGAGTCGGTCCCCGGCCTGAGCGACCCCCTGCGCACGCGCACCACGCTGGAGGGCGCGGCCGTGCTGGAGGTCCTGCTCTACGCGCCGCGGCTGACGCTGCGTCCCCAGTGGCGGTGGAGCCGCCTGGAGGATGACTTCCCGGCCCTGCCGGCCCTGCCCTGGCTGCCGCCGCCGCCGCTGGCCGCCCCGCACGTCCACCGCGCCGCGTCGCCGGTGCTCGGGGCGACTTGGGAGGCGCGGCCCGGCACGCTCTTCTTCGAGGGGCACGTCGGCACCTCGCTGCGCGAACCGGGCTGGATCGAGCTCTTCGGGCAGCGCGGCGGCGTGCAGGGCAACCGCGAACTCGTGCCCGAGGAGATCCGCAGCCGCGACCTCAGCGCGCAGCTGCGGCCGACCCCCGACCTGCACCTGCGGCTGGCCTGGTTCCGCACCGAGGTGCAGCGGGCCATCCTCTGGCGCACGACGTCGCAGTACACCAGCCAGGCCTTCAACGCCGGCGCCACCTCGACCTCGGGCCTCGAACTCGAGGCCGCGGTCGGCCGGGCGCAGGGGCTGCGCCTGCAGGGCAACCTGACGGTGCAGGACACCCGGGATCGCGGCGGCGACCCGGTCTACAGCGGCAAGGACCTGCCCTACCTGCCGGAGTTCGAATCCGCGCTCGAGGCCGCCCTGCCGCTGGGTCCCTGGCGCCTGGGCCTGAGCTGGCAGCACCAGGCCGCCGCCTACCGCGACCGCTACAACTCCGCCGCCGACCGCATCCCCGCGCGCTCGCTCTGGAACGTGTCGGTGGCGCGCGACTGGCGGCAGGCGGGGCGCGCGCTGACCGCGTCGCTCGAGATCGTCAACCTGACCGACGCCGACGTCTACGACGTCGCCGGTTTTCCCCTGCCGGGCCGCAGCTTCCGCGCCGGCCTGAACATCGAGTGAGAGGATCCCGCACCATGCGCCAGCTCCGACTGCCCGCGATCCTGCTGCTGATCGGCGCGCTGTCCGCGCCCGCCCTGTCCGTGCCCGCCTTGGCCTGGGACGACTTCATCGTGCTGACCACCGACTTCGCGAGCGTCGGCGGCGTCACGCGCGTGGACCGCTTGACGCCCTGGTCGTCCGCGATCGACGTGGCAGACATCTCGTCCGACGCCGTGGGCCGCTGGCACGACGGCCGCTACTACGTCGTCAACCGCAGCGCCGCCAACATCCAGGTCCTGGACCCCGCGCAGGGCATGGCCACCGTGCTGCAGTTCAGCGTCGGGGTCGGCCGCAACCCCCAGGACATCGCGTTCTCCACCGACGGGCGCGCCTTCGTCTCCTGCCTCGACGCGGCCCTGCTGCTGGAGGTGGACCCGGTCGCCGGCGGCGTGGTGGGGTCGTGGTCCACCGCCGGCTTCGCCGACGCCGACGGCCTGCCCGAAACCGGCTGGATGCTGGCCGTCGCCGACCGCCTCTTCATCACCTGCCAGCGCCTGAACCGCGACGGCTGGTGGGAGCCGACCGGCCCGGGGCTGCTGCTCGTCTTCGACATGGCCGCCGGGACCTGGGGCGCGCCCGTCGTGCTGGCCGGGTCCAACCCGGCGCCGCCGCTGTCGCTGTCGCCCGACGGCACGCGGCTGCTGGCGCCGACGGTGGGCCTGTACGGCCTGCTGGACGCCGGCTTCGAGACGGTCGACCTGGCGACCCTGACCAGCAGCGGCCTGCTGGTCACCGAGCAGCAGTTCGGCGGCGAGATCGTCGACGTCGTGATGACCGGCGCGCACCGCGCCTGGGCGATCGTCAGCGACACCTCCTTCCGCACGCACCTGAAGACCTTCGACCCCGCCGGCGGGGCCGCGCCCGCGAACGTGAAGTCGGCGAGCGGCTACCACTACCCGGACCTGGCGTGGGACGGCGCGCAGCAGATCTACCTCTGCGACCGGACGACCGGCGCCGCCGGCGTGCGCGTGTTCCACCAGTCGACGGCCGCCGAGCTGACCGCGGCCCCGATCCCCACGGGCCGGCCCCCGTTCCAGGCCGTCCTGCCCCTGGACACCGACGCGACCGCGGCCCCCCTCGTCGCGGCAGCCGCCGGCCCGGCGCTGGACGCGCCCTGGCCCAACCCGGCCAACCCGCGCACGACCTTCGCCGCCGCGGCCGCCCCCGGCGACGTCGTCGCCTTCGCGGTGCTGGACCTGCGCGGCCGTCGCCTGCGCGAGGAGCGGCGCGCCGCCGGCCCCGACGGCCGCGCCGTCTGGGAGTTCGACGGCCGCGACGGCGAGGGGCGGTCGCTGCCCTCGGGCGCCTACCGCGTGACCGCCGGCGCCGACGCGCGCCTGTTCACCCTGGCGCGCTGATCGGCCAGGATCTAGGATAGTCGTCCACCCCGACCAGGAGCCGACATGGCCCGCATCTACACCCGGACCGGCGACGGCGGCGAGACCTCCCTCATCGGCGGCCGGCGCGCCCCCAAGGCGGACGCGCGCGTCGACCTCTACGGCGAGGTCGACGAGCTCAACAGCCACCTCGGCCTCGCGGTCGCCCTGCTCGGCGACGCGCCGCCGCCCGCGGCGCCGCGCGACGCCGCCGCGGCCCTGGAACTCCGCCGGGAACTGACCGCGATCCAGTCGCGCCTCTTCGACCTCGGCGCCCTGCTGGCCGATCCCGAGCGCAGCGAAACGCTCGCGCGCGAGGGCGCGCCGGTGCCCGGTCTCGACGAGGCGGAACTCGAGCGGGCGATCGACCGCATGGAGGCCGACCTCGCACCGCTGCGCCGCTTCATCCTGCCCGGCGGGATCCCGGCCGCCGCGGCCCTGCACATCGCCCGCACGGTGTGCCGGCGCGCCGAGCGCCGCACCGTGGCGGCGGCGCGCGACATCGCCGTGCCCGGGGCGGTGATCCGCTACCTGAACCGCCTGAGCGACTACCTGTTCGTCGCCGCGCGCCGGCTCGACGCGGCCCACGGCGCGCCGGAGACCGTCTGGGTCCCGTACGCGCCGGACGACGAGGGCGGGAGCCGGACATGAGCGACGCCGTGCGCGAGCGGAACATCCTGCTCGTCACGTCGGTGGCGCATTTCCTGACCCACTTCGGCCTGCTGATCTTCCCGTCCCTGGTCCTCTCGATCCAGCAGGACTGGGACCTGCCCTTCGACCGCGCGCTCGCCCTCGGCTTCTGGATGTACCTGCTGTTCGGCCTGGGCGCCCTGCCCAGCGGCGTGCTGACCGACCTGTGGCGCCGGCCGCGCCTGATGATCGCCGTCAGCCTGGCGGGGATGGCCGTCTGCTCGCTGTGGGCGGGCCTGACGCGCACCGCGTCGCAGCTGACGTGGGCGCTGGGCGGCCTGGGCCTGTTCGCCTCGATCTACCACCCCGCGGGCATGGGCCTGATCTCCACCGGCGTGAAGCGCCGGGGCTGGGCGCTGGGCGTCAACGGGGTCGCCGGCAACTTCGGCGAGGTCCTCGCCCCGGTCGCGGCCGGCGTGCTGGCCGTGGTGCTGGGCTGGCGCAGCGTCTACCTGGTGCTGGCCGTGCCCGCGGCCGCGATGGCGGTCCTGGCCCTGCGCCTGAAAGCCGACGGCCTGCCCGCGCCTGCGGCCCGCGAGGAGGCGGCGCCGCGCGGGCGCCGCCGCACCGTGCTCGCCTTCGCGCTGCTCTGCCTGGCGATGGTCTGCGGCGGGATCGCCTACCGCGGGCAGACCCTGGTGCTGCCGAAGTGGTTCCAGGTGCAGGGCGGCGCGCTGGTCTCCATCGTCGAGGGCTGGACGTGGCTGCCCCGCGCCGGCGGCCGCGTCGTCGCGGCCACGGCGCTCACGTCGCTGGCCTACCTCGTCGGGGCCTGGGGGCAGGTGGTGGGCGGGCGGCTGTCCGACCGCTACGACCTGCGCCGGGTCTACTTCGGGTTCCACGCCTGCGCCCTGCCGCTGCTGCTGCTGATGGGCCGGACGTCGGGCCCGGCGCTGCTGCTCACGGCCATGGCCTACGCCTTCTTCGCCTTCGGCATGCAGCCGGCCGAGAACTCCCTGGTGGCGGCGCTCACGCCGCCGCGGCTGCGCAGCACCGGCTACGGCCTGAAGTTCGTGCTGGTGTTCGGCGTGGGCTCGCTGGCGGTCAAGCTGGTCGGCGGCTGGGAGAGGGGCGGCGGGCTGGCGACGGTGTTCCCGCACCTGGTCCTGTTCGTCGCCGGGCTGCTGGCGAGCGTCCTGCTGCTGGCGCTGTTCACGCGCCGCGAAACGATCCGCAACCACGGCTGACGCCCGCCGCCGCGGCCGGGCACGGAAAAGGCCCCGCCAGAGCGGGGCCCGCGAGTCGTCGTTCGTCGCGGTGGGAGCCTCAGTCGGCCATCGAGATGGCTTCGGTCGGGCAGGCCTCCAGGCACGCTTCGCAGTCGGTGCACGTGTCGGGATCGACCTTCGCGACGCCGTCACCGGTCATGGCGATGGCTTCGGTCGGGCAAGCCTCGATGCAGGACTCGCACCCGGTGCACTCGTCGGGGTTCACAAAAGCAGGCATGGGGTGACTCCTTGGTCAGGGAAAACGCCCGGGTTCGGAAACGCCGGCAGGTGTGTTCTCAAGGGGCAAAATTGTCCGGACCGCCGGACTTGTCAATCAATGATTCCGCAGTTTCGATATTGAAATCTTGGGTCAACATGACGGGTTCGCTGGGCGGCTCAAAAGGAACGGCGGGTGCCCCGCGCCGCGGCCAGGACGACCGCCCCCGCCAGCAGCGCCAAGTCCCGCAGCAGCAGCGACAACCCCACGGTGTGGGCGTCCTCGGTGCCGAAGCAGCCGCAGGAGATGTCCAGCCCGCGGGCCATGGCCGACCCGATGGCGGCCATGAACATCGCCAGCATCAGGATCACCAGCCAGGCGGCGCCGCGGCGGGCGCGGCCCAGGATCATCGCCGCACCGGCCACGAATTCCAGCCAGGGCAGCAGCATGGCCGCGGGGTGCAGGAGCCAGTCCGGCGCCAGCCGGTAATGGGCGATCGACTGCGCGAACCCCGCGGGATCCAGGATCTTGTCGAACGACGCGTAGACGAAGGTGCCGCCCACCAGGAAGCGCAGCAGCAGGTCCATCCAGTCGGGGATGACGCGGCGGATGTCGTCGGCGCGGGCGGCGGCGGGCTCAGTCATGCGCGGCCTCCCCGTCGACCTGGCCGCCGGCCTTCTGCCAGGCCTCGATCGATCCGCCCAGCAGGCGCACGTCGGTGAACCCGCGCTCCTGCAGGCGCCCGGCCACGGCCGCGGCGACCAGCAGGTTGCCGTCGCCGTAGACCAGCAGCGGGTCGGCGGGGGACAGGAAGTCGAAGACGTCCCGCAGGTCGTCGTCGAAGGTCGCCTGCCTCAGCTGGACGGAGCCGGGGATGCGTGCCGCCTGTCCGTCGTCGCGCACGTCCACCGGGATGCAGGCGTTGTCCAGGAACAGCGCCACCGCCTCGGCGGCGGGCACGACGGCGAAGCCCAGGTCGAGCTCGTAGGCGGCCAGGTCGGCGCGCAGCGGCAGGCGCGGCGATCGCACGGCCCAGCTCGCGCCGGCGGCCGCCAGCGCCACGGCGAGCAGCAGCGCGCCCTCGCGCACGGGGCGCGCGCGGGGGAAGGGCTGGGTCCTGGGTGCGCTCCCTGCCACGACGCTCCTACATCTTCAGCATGTACTTGACGGCGGCCTTGAGCTCGGGCGCGGCCTTCGCGTCGGTGAGCACGCGCAGGGTCCCGCTGAAGCGGCCCTGCGCCGCGATGGCGGCCGGGTCGCCGGCCGCCAGGGGCAGGCCCTCCACCTCGATCACGGTCTCGCCGGATTCGGCGTTGCGGGTCACGGACGTCACCTTGAAGCCGGGCAGGTCGATCGTCGCCTGCTTGACGTTCACGACGGTGCCCGTCTGCGGCCGCAGGACGAACTTGCGCGTCATCTTCGCGTTGGGGGGGGCGTAGCGGAAGTTGACCTCTTCGGGCAGCAGCACCACGGGCGCCAGCACCGTGCCGGAGACCGAGATGTCGACCTGGGAGCGCTGCGGCACGTTCGTGTGGAAGATCACGAGCTCGCGGAACGGGCCGGGGGGGGCGTCCTTGCGCAGGCGCAGCGTGGCGCGGCGCGAGTTCGGCGCGGCGCCCGGCGACAGCTCGATCGTGAACAGGTCCGGCCGCGTCTTGATCGTCTCGATGGTCAGGGTCTGCTGATCGGGCGCGCTGAACTCGACGACCTGCTCGCCGCCCTGCCCCTGGGGCACCCGGCCGAAGGCGGCCGCCTTGTCGGCGGGCTGCACGATCAGCGGCGCGTGCACGTCGGCCAGGACCGGGATCTCGATCATGGTGCGGATCGGGTCGTTGGTCTGGACGGTGATGATCTTGTGCTGGGGACCCTGGAAGTCCTTGCTGTTGAACGTCACCTCGATCGTGGTGCTCTCGCCGGGCTGCAGGGAGTCGCGCAGGGGCTTGGCCACGGTGCAGCCGCAGGTGCTCTCCACGTTGATGATGTCCAGCACGAGGTCGCCCTCGTTGCGCACGACCAGGTTGGCGGACCGGGCCTCGTTCTGCTCGAGGCGCCCGAAATCGATCTCCGGGGGCATGATCGACACCTTCGCCGAGGCGAAGGCGGTGGCGACGGGCAGGGCGGTCAGCAGGGCCAGCATCGCGAGCCGGCGCGTCGTGGAACGGCGGAGATTGGTCATGATCGTGGCGGGTCCTTGGGTCGGGGTCCGTGTCGCGCTCGTTCCGGGCATGAACCCGCCGGGGCCGCACCGGGTTCCCGGCGGCCGACGCACTCTCGATAATGTCTCACATTCCCGGTTCCTGGCAAGCCGGATGCTCCGGCGGCCCCCCGGCGGGGCGGGGCTAGTCCGGCGGCCTGGTCCGGCCGCAGGGCCGCCGCAGCGATACCATGGCGGAACGGGATGCCGTACCGCGACGGCGGTGGACGTCCCCGTCAGGAGGCCCGACATGACGACCCGCATCCACGACAGCGTGCTGGACCTGGTGGGGGACACCCCCCTGGTCCGCCTGCCCCGCCTGAACACGACGGCCGCCGACGTGGTGGCGAAGCTCGAATACTTCAATCCCATGGCCAGCGTCAAGGACCGCATCGGCAAGGCCATGATCGAGGCCGCCGAGCGCGACGGCCGGCTCGCGCCCGGCGGCGAGGTGATCGAGCCGACGTCCGGCAACACCGGCATCGGCCTGGCCTTCGTCTGCGCCGCCAGGGGGTACCGCCTGACCCTGACCATGCCCGAGAGCATGTCCCGCGAGCGCCGCGCCATCCTGCGGGCGCTCGGCGCCGAACTCGTGCTGACGCCGGCGGCGGCGGGCATGAAGGGCGCCATCGCGCGCGCCGCGGAGCTGCTGGCCGAGCGCCCGGGCGCGTTCATGCCCCAGCAGTTCGACAACCCGGCCAACCCCGAGATCCACCGCCGCACCACGGCCGAGGAGATCTGGCGCGACACCGGCGGCGAGGTGGACGTGCTGGTCTCGGGCGTGGGCACCGGCGGCACCCTGACCGGCGTCGCCTCGGTGATCAAGCCGCGCCGGCCCGGCTTCCGCGCCGTGGCCGTGGAGCCCGCGGAATCGCCGGTCCTCTCCGGCGGCGCGCCGGGCCCGCACAAGATCCAGGGGATCGGCGCCGGCTTCGTGCCTTCGATCCTCGACACTTCGCTGATCGACGAGATCATCAAGGTGACCAACGACGAGGCCATGGCCATGGCCCGCCGCGCCGCGCGCGAGGAGGGCCTGTTCGTCGGCATCTCGTCGGGCGCGGCCCTGCACGCGGCCCTGGCGGTGGCGGCGCGGCCCGAGTGCGCCGGCAAGCGCCTGGTCGTGGTGATCCCGAGCTTCGGCGAGCGCTACCTCACGTCCGACCTGTACCGCGACCTGCTCGGCGACTAGCGGCGGTCCGCCACCGCCATCGGAGGCTCGACATGAACCCCAGGGACCCGCGCTGCTCCGGCCGCCTGCAGGACCTCGCGCGCGAACTCGCCGCCGACTACCAGTCCGCCGGCGGCATCAACCGCGCGGGCGACGCCGAGCTGCCCTCGTTCGCGCGCGTGGAGGCGGTGCTGCAGGACCTGCTGACGATCGTCTTCCCGGGCTACTTCGGCGGGCGCCTGGGCGCGCGCGCCTGCCTCGAGACCTTCGTCGCCGCGAAGATCGACGCCGTCTACGACGCGCTCGCGGAGATCCTGGGCGGCACGCTCGCCTTCTGCGCCCGCGAGGGCGTCCACACGCCGCAGCCCCTGCCCCTGGCCGGCGCGGACGCCCCCGCCGCGGCCGAGAGCCTGGCCCTGGCGTACCTCGAGGGGCTGCCCGGGATCCGCGGCCTGGTCCGCACCGACGTCGAGGCCGCCCTGCTGGGCGACCCCGCCGCCACGGGGCGCGACGAGGTCATCCTGTGCTACCCCGGCCTGCTGGCCATCGCCGTGCACCGGCTCGCGCACCCGCTCCACACCGCGGGCGTGCCCATCGTGCCGCGCCTGATGAGCGAGTGGGCCCACGCCCGCACCGGCGTGGACATCCACCCCGGGGCGCAGATCGGCCCGCACTTCTTCATCGACCACGGCACCGGCGTGGTGGTGGGCGAGACCACGCGCATCGGCGCCCGGGTCAAGATCTACCAGGGCGTGACCCTCGGCGCCCTGAGCTTCAAACGCGCCCCCGACGGCTCCCTGGCCAGGGGCGGGCGGCGCCACCCGACCATCGAGGACGACGTGACGATCTACGCCAACGCCACGATCCTCGGCGGCGAGACCGTCGTGGGCCGGGGCGCCGTCGTCGGCGGCGGCTGCTGGGTGGTGGCGTCGGTGCCGGCCGGCGGGCGCATCCTGACCCACACCCACGCCGACCGCTGACCGCCAGAGCCGGCGACGCCCCGGATCCGGGTTGTCTCCGGCCCCCGATCCGGGGTATCTTGCGGGACATCATCCCCTGGTCCCGGAGGACGCCATGTCCCGATTTCGCGGTCTGCCCGCGGCCCTCGTCTGCGCGACGGCGGCCTGGTCCCTGCTCGCGCTGTCCACCCCGGCGGCCGCGTCCGCGGCGTCGCCCGGGCCCGCCGACCCGGGCTGCCTCGCCCGCGCCAAGGCCGGCCTGACGACGGCCGGCGCCGCCGGCGACAAGACCTCGCTCGCGGGCGAGGACTACGACGTGCGGGATTACCGGCTGCAGCTGTCCCTGGACCCCGCGGTCGCCTCCTACCAGGGCGTCGTCACCGTCACCTACGTGCCGGGGGTGGACTACGAGGGCGTGCTGGTGCTGGACTGCGTCGGCCCCGTGGTCGCGGGCGTGACCGACGGCGCCTCGGCGCTGCCGTTCGTCCAGGCGGGCGGCGCGCTGCGCATCACCGTTCCCGCCAAGCGCGAGGCGGCGGTCGACAGCGTCGTGGTGTCCTTCGGCAACGCGCTGCCGCTGCGGCAACGCGAGGGCCTGAGCCTCTGGTACTGGGACTTCCCCGAGGATACCGACCCCGTCATCGCCAGCATGAGCCAGCCCGACGCGGCCCGCACCTGGTGGCCCTGCAAGGACCGGCCCGACGACAAGGCCCGCTGCCGGGTCGAGATCACGGCCCCCGCCGGCCTGACCGCCGTCTCCAACGGCACGCTCGTGGGCGAGGTCGACCACGGCGACGGCACGCTCACCCGCGTCTGGCGCGAGGACTACCCCGTCGCCACCTACCTGGTGTCGGTGGCCCTGAGCGCCTACGCCGAGTTCGGGGGCCCCTGCGCCACCGACGCCGGCGGCGTGACGCTGCGGCACTGGGTGCACCCGGACGAGTTCACCGCGGCCCAGACCGACTTCGCCCCCCTCTGCGACATGATCGGCGCCCTCGAGGAGCTCGTCGGGCGCTACCCCTTCGCCGACGAGAAGTACGGGCACGCGGAGTTCCTGAACATGAGCTCGGGCGCGATGGAGCACCAGACCGTCACCAGCTACGGCCGCAACCTGCTGCGCGGCAACAACCACTACGACTGGATCGTGGTGCACGAGCTGGCCCACCAGTGGTTCGGCGACGCGCTGACCCCGCGCGGCTGGCCGGACATCTGGCTCAACGAGGGCTTCGCCACCTACTTCGAAGCGCTGTGGATGGAGCACCTGCACGGCCTGGCCCCCGACGGCACGCTGGGCTACTTCCCCTGGATGCGCAGCAAGCGCTGGTCGTCGGACTGGATCGGCGAGACGCCGGTCTACGACTCCTTCCCGATCCTCGACCAGGTCGTCTACGACAAGGGGGCCTGGATCCTGCACATGCTGCGCGGCCGCATGGGCGACGAGGACTTCTTCGCGCTGCTCGCCGACTGGACCTCGTCCGAGCGCCTGCACGGCGTGGTGGACACCGAGATGTTCATCGAACTCGCCTCGCAGCACGCGGGGCAGGACCTCGCCGCCTTCTTCGACCCCTGGCTGCACGCGACGACGGTCCCGCACCTGGAGTTCACGACCGCGGTGACGGACGGGACGGCCGGCGCCGGCACCCGCCTGCAGGTCCGCCTGCGCGACGTCAGCGGGGTGGCCTTCGACAACGTCTACCCGGTGCGGGTGACGACCGAGGCGGGCGAGGAGTGGCGCACCGTGCGCCTGGTCGGCGACCAGACGACGCAGAACTTCGACTTCACCACCGAGGTGCAGTCGGCCGAGCTCGACCCCCTGGGCTGGGTCGCCTGGCGGGCGGCCGCCGCGACCGCGGACCCGCTGCGCCTGCTGCGGTCGTACCCCAACCCGTCCTTCAACGGGGTGGTCGCGCTGGTCTACCTGCAGCAGGAGGCGGCGGACCTCGACCTGGAGATCTTCGACGCGGCCGGCCGGCGCCTGTGCCGGCGCGACGTGGCGGCCGTCGGCGTCTCGCTGGAGGAACGCGAAACGCTCTGGGACGGCCGCGACGACGAGGGCCGCGCCGTGCCCTCGGGCGTGTACTGGGCGCGCCTGACGGGCGCCGCCTCGTCGTCCGTCCTGAAGTTCGCCATCGTCCGCTGAGGGAGGTGGTCGACGTGCTCAGCCTCCGCGCGCGCCGGCGCATCGTGACCGACGAGCCGTACCGGATCGAGCCGGCGCTGCTCGGGCGGCCGCTGGCCTCGTTCCGCCGGCGCGCGGCGGCCTTCGTCGTCGATCTGGCGCTGGTCGGCGTCCTGATCGTCGCGCTGTTCGTCGGCCTGACCGCGCTGAGCTTCCACCGCCGCGACGGGCGCCTGTTCGCCGACCTGCGGGCGGCCAGGGCCGCGCCGGAGGCCGAGCGCCCCGCGCTCTACGCCGACGTCGGGGGGCGGTTCCTGGCGATCATGGTCGAGCGCGACCCCGACCTGCTGGACGAGGAGTCGACGGCCATCCTGCGCGACGACGGCGCCGCCGCCCTGTGGAAGCACCTGAATCCCGAAGGCGAGCTGGAACTGGTCGTCGCCAACGGCGAGCCGACGATCGTGCCCGCGTCCGAGAACCAGGGGCTCAAGGTCGGCACCGGCGCCCTGATGGGCGGCATGGCGAACCTCTTCAACGCGGGGCTGCTGTCCGTCGCCTGGTTCACGGCGGTGACGCGGCTGGGCCGCGGCCGCACGCCGGGCAAGTCGCTCCTGCGGACCCGGGTCGTGCGCCTCGACGGGCGGCCGCTGTCGTGGTGGGACTGCTTCGGCCGCGCCGGCGGCTACAGCGCCAGCGCGGCGACGGCCATGCTGGGGTTCCTGGAGGCGGCCTGGCACCCCAACCGCCAGGCCATCCACGACCGGATCGCCGGGACCGTCGTGGTGCGGGATCCCGCGCCGGCGCTGCCGATCGACAACGAACCCGACGCACCCTGAGGAGTCGACATGCGTGAGAGGATCGTCCGCGGCGCCGCGAGGCTCGGCCGCGCCACCCGCCGCCAGGTGGCCCTGCTGCCCCTGCTCGGCCTGATCCCGTCGTTCCTGCTGGCGACCTACTCGCTGACCCTGCCCTGGGCGAGCGGCCGCGCCTTCGCCCTGGTCAGGATCTCGCGCAGCCCCGGCGCCGCCATGCTGCTGGCGGTCACGCTGGCCGGCATGGTGGCCGCCACGGTCACGGTCGCCACCCGCACCAACCGCCGCGACATCGCGGCCGCCGTGCACCTGCTCACCGGCGCGGTGATGTGCGCGGTGGCCGGAGCCGCCTTCCGGATGATCCGGGGCGCGAGCGTCAGCTTCCTGGGCCTGTTCGACCTGGCTTCGGTCAAGCCGGGGCCGGGGCTGAGGATGTTCGTGCTGGCGTCGGTGCTGGTCGTCGTGCTGGGACTGTTCGAGATGTGGCTGGCCCTGCGCCGCCGGCGCTAGGGGTCCAGCCGGAACGTGGCGAAGAGCTCGACGCCCTCGAACGCCGGCTCGTACTTGCAGACCCCTCCCGCGCAAACGTACCCCCCGAGCCGCTTGCCCGCCCAGAGTGACAGCAGCGAGCCGTCCTGCAGCGTGCGGACGGCCTGGAGGGCGGGGTAGGGGCCGGCGCCCTCCAGGAACTCGCGCTGGGCGGCGTACTTGTTGTTCGTCTCGAGCATGGCGCTCAGGGTCCACTGCCCGGCGTGGGCGTACTCCAGCGTGAAGAACTGCCGGTCGAACTCGCCCAGGCCGCCGTGGGGCGTGCCGGTGTCCTCGACGTGCTGGTGCTCCGCCTTCAGCGACCAGGAATCCACGGCGGTCGCGTGCCAGAGGGCTTCGCCGACCAGGGTGGTGAAGGTCTCGTCGCGCTGCAGGCCCTTGCTGAAGACGTCGCGCAGGTCGAGACCCGCGCGCAGCATGAAGGGCCCCCAGTCCTCGCGCTGGACCTGGGCGTAGTGCTCGCGGAAGTGGCGCACGTCGTTCTGGTTCTCGATGCGGCTGGTGTTGAGCAGCGCGCCCCAGCCGCGGGGGCCGGCCCAGGCGGCCTCGGCCTGCCAGCCGCGCTCGTCGTCGGCGTCGCGCAGGTAGGGGTTGCGGTTCAGCAGGTTGTAGAGGTGCTCGCGCGTCAGCGACGGCGGGTTGTTGAGCGTGGTGCGGCCGTCGGCCCCGTCCAGGACCGCGAAGCGGTGGTAGTCCATGACCTCGCCGGAGAAGCTCAGCGGGCCGGCCGCGCCGGCGGCGCCGGCGTAGAAGCCGTGGCCCCAGAATTCCTTCCAGGCGCCGGCGCCGTCGTCGCCCCAGGTGCGCTGCGAGGCGAACTCCGCGTAGGCGCTGGCGCCGCCGCGCGCCAGCGAGGCGCGGCCGGAGAGGGCGTAGTCGCGCAGCAGGGCGCCGTCGCGCACCGGGGTCTGCGGGCCGGCCCAGGTCATCGCCGAGGCGCCCAGGCTGCCGCCGGCCAGCGGGTCGACCTCGAGGTCGAGGCCGCGGACGTCCAGGGCCAGCGCGCGGGGGGCGCCGCTGAACGCCGCGGCGCGCCAGCCTGCCCCGTTCGCGCGGACCAGCAGGCCGTCGAGCGCCGTGTCGATGCGCAGCGTGCGGTCCTCGCGGGCGGCGAACAGCATGCCGCGCCCGAACATCCCGTAGAAGTGCCCGGCCCGCACCGCGACGCCGTCGCCCCGGTACTCGGCGAAGCGGTGGCGCAGGTCGTTGGCGCGGTCGCCCTCCTCGGCCGGCTGGCGGGCGTCCAGCAGCGCGCCCAGGGTCAGCCGGCCGCGCGTGTAGGCCGTGTCCAGCCAGTTCTCGACGATCTCGCGCTCGGACTCCGTGCTGTAGGAATACTCCAGGCGGTTGCTGACCTGGAGCGAACCCGGCGCCGCCGCCCGTGTCGCCCGCGGCAGCCGTGGCAGGCGCGGCGGGCGCGCCGCCGTCGCCGCGCTCCAGCAGGCGGTGCACTTCGTCGCGCAGGTGGATCTCGTCGCCCGCGTCGTAGCCCGTGTGGCGGTAGGCCTCGCGGCCGTCGGTGTCGAAGACCATCACCACGGGCATCGTCCCGCCGACCTGCATGATGCGCTGGACGTCCCCGGAGGTGTCCAGCAGGACCTTCAGGTCGTCGTAGCCCTGGCCGTCACCCACGGCGCCACCTTGTGGACGCTGCGCGGGGTGTCGACGTTGACCGCCAGCACGGTCACGCGGCCGCGCAATTCGGTCGCGAGCTTGGCGAGGTGGGCCTGCTCCTTGAGGCAGGGGCCGCACCACAGCGCCCAGAAGGAGAGCACCACGGGGCCGCGCTCCAGTTCGTCGTGCAGGGTCACCGGCCGGCCCTGCACGTCGGCGAGGGTCCAGTCGGGCACGGCGAGGGCGTGGGCATGGGCGCCGGCGCCGATCAGCAGCGCCGACAACAGCACGGCCGGCAGCAGGATCGCCGGCCGCGGCAACAACCCGGGGCGCAGGGCCATCACGAGAGGTCCCTTCGTCGCGGTCGACCCTTCGTCGCGGTCAACCGTGGTTCACGTCTCCGCTCTCACTTCACCAACACGAGTTTCACCGTGGCCGCCGAGTCGGCCGTCCGCACCGAGGCCAGGTACACGCCGCCGGCGACCGGCGCGCCGCGGTCGTCCGCGCCGTCCCAGACCAGGGTCCGCTCGCCGGGCGCCAGCGGGCCGCGCCAGAGCGTGCGCACGAGGCGGCCCTCCACGTCGTGGACCGTCGCGGTCACCGCGACGGCGGGCGCGTCTCCGCCCAACGTGAAGCGCAGGGTCGTGGAGGGGTTGAACGGGTTCGGGTGGGCGGCCACCGTCGCGAGGATCGCGGCCGGCGGGGCCGGCGGCGCGGCGACCGTCTCATCCTGCAGCCAGTCCAGGATCCGGTCCATCAGCGCGGCGCGGTGGGCGGCGGTGGCGACGCCCTCGAAGCCGAAGCCCAGGGTCACGATGCGGGCGTCGCCGCGGCCGAAGCGCACGGCGGCGGTCTTGCCGGGGGCGTAGAGCAGGCAGGCGCGGGCGTTGGCGGCCGCGGCGAGCTGGTCCGGGTAGCCCTGGTTGTTGGCGCCGTCCCCGCCGGCGATGGCGAAGGCCAGGCCGTCGCCGACGGGATCCCCCGCGGCGCCGGTCAGGGAGGTGTCGTACGAGTCGTCGGCGACGAAGGACGCGCCGGTGGCCGCCTCGTACCACGCCTGCGCCGCGGGGCCGCCGTTGGGGCTGTCGGGAGCGCAGAGGTCGAAGGCGAGGTCCTGTCCCGAGAGCAGCAGCTCGCCGCCGGCGTCGAGGTGGGACTCGAGCAGGGCGCGCTCCGCGGCCGGCAGGGCGGGCACGGCGAGCCCGGCGTTCCAGACCACCACGTCGAACCACGCCAGGTCGGCGGCCGTGGGCAGGCCGCAGACGGCGCGGTCCCAGGCGGACCAGGTCCGGCCGGCGGTCCCGACCGCGGCCGAGAAGTAGGGCAGGTAGGGATGCGACGGGTCGCCGTCGACCAGCAGGACCGCGGCTCCCGGGGTGATCACGCGGAACGTGCGGACGAACACGTGGTCGCGGTCGCCGCGGCTGGTGACCGTGACGGTGATCTCGCCGGTGGCGCCGGCGGTCGTCGGCAGCACGTTCACGCCGAGGTGCTGCTCGACGCCGGGCGCCAGCGTCGCGCTGACGTCCGTCACCCAGGGCGGGTAACAGGTGCTGCCCACGCACGCGGAGACGGACCAGCCGGGGGTCGCGACATCCAGGTGGATGTCGTAGGTGTCGGACGACAGCCCGAGGTTGTCGAGCCAGCCTTCCATGCTGATCAGCGTGCCGACCGGGGACACCGCGGCGTAGCGGTCGGAGTAGAAGGCCGCGGCGTAGGCGTCGCGGGGCAGGTCGCTGCCGGACTGCAGGATCTCCAGGCTGGCGTCGTCCTGCACCCAGGCGACCACGTGCAGGTCGGTGTCGTACCACGCCGCATCGACGGCGATCGGCAGCTGGAAGACCAGGGAGTCGCCGGACTGGATCGTGAAGGCGGTGCCGGCGTCGGTCGGCGCCAGGTCGCGCAGAGCCCAGTGGAATGCGGTCTCGCCGTTGTTGCCGGGCGGCGAGGCGAAGGTCTCCAGCTCGTCGACCACCGCGACGCGCAGCTTCAGGGTGCCGGCCGGCGGCGCGGCCACGGCCTTGACGCCCACGGTGGCCGTCACCTGGGTCGTGCCGTTCCACTGCGAGGCCACGACCACGCGCAGCGGGGACAGCCGGTCGCGCGCCGCGCCCACGGCGGCGGCCAGCGCCGCGGCGTCCCCGGGCGGCGGCGTGTTCGCGCCGCAGGTGTACAGCTCCGGCACGTTCTGGAAGCCGTAGGCCTGGACGCGTCCCCAGATCTCGGCGGGCGCCACGAGGTAGAAGGGGTCGGCGGGGTGCGGCCAGTTGACGTGGTACTGCACGTTGAGCAGCTCGTGGCGGCCGTGCTCGGCCATGGCCGCGGCCGTGACCGGGTTGGCGGTCGCGCAGCCGGCGCAGCTGATGTTCGTGAACGTCTCGAGCAGGACCGTCCGGGGGATCGGATGGGCGGCGGCGGCGACGGCCAGGATCAGGACGAGCAGGGCGGTTGCGGTCGGGGTGCGCTTCAAGGGTGGTTCCTCCCGGTGGTCGGCGACTGGCGGTCTGTGCCGGCGAAGGCGGCTCCGGCCTGCAGGATCTCGAGCGTGGTCTGGCCCTGGACGAAGGCGATCGCGGCCAGGTTGGTGGCGACCCAGTCTGGGGCGGAGGGGATCGTGAAGTTGTAGGCCCGTGATTGGCCGGCCGCCAGGGGCAGCGGCGCGGGCGTCAGCGTCGTGAACTCGCGCATCACCCAGTGGAACACGGTCTCGCCGTAGCTGCCCGGCGGCGTGCCGTAGACCACGGGGTTCTCCACGATCGCCAGGTGCAGGCGCGGCTGCGGCGTCGTGACGGCGCGCGCCGCCGTCACCGTGACGGACACCGCGAGGCTCGCCGCGTGGAAGTCGGCCACCTCGACGACCACGGCGAACCCCGGATCCTCGGCCAGCGCCGCGTCGAGCAGGCCCACCATCCCGCCGTAGTCCGGGTAGCCGTTGGGCGCGACCACCAGGTCGCCCTCGAAGAAGAGAGTCGGGCAGGCCCAGTCCCAGGCCGTGTTGTCGTGGTAGTACGTCAGGCGGTCCATGTTGTCGGCCGGGTTGGCGGCGTAGTGGGGGTCGTAGCCGCCGATGGGCACGCTGTACTTGATGCTCACGACGCGGTCGTGCCCGTAGCCGCCGGACGTCTCGAGGTTGTTCAGCACGGTGTTCATGGCCGGGCAGCCCACGCAGTTGACGCCCGAGGCCGTCTCGAACAGGACCACCTTGCGGGCGGTCAGCGTGAAGTGGGCGTCGACGACTGCGCCGGGCGTCACGTCGCGGATCAACGGCGCGGGAGCGTGGAAGCCGGCGAGCGCGACCGAGACTTCGACGCTCGCCGCCGGCCGCGTGAACGAGCAAGGGGTGACCAGGCCGGTCGCCTCGCCGTCCAGCCACACCTCGGCGCCCGGGGGCATCGAGGTCACGTCCAGTGTGCCGGTGTCGCTCAGGGCGGTCAGCGTGAACTCGGCGGTCGCGGTGTCGCCGACGGCCACCGTGGCCGTGATCGCGTCGGGTTGGACCAGGTAGTTGGTGGCGCGACACGCTGCACGAGGTAGTCGCCGACGGGAAGATTGAAGATCCAGGGCGTGAGCCGGCCGGTGGCGGCGCCCGTCCAGGCGATGTCGGCGCCGTCGGGCGTCGAGGTGACCGCCAGCCCGCCGGCGGCCAGCAGCGTCGCCTCGATGGAGGCGGTCTCGCCGGGCAGGACGGACACCTCCCGGGTTTCCAGGGGATCGGTGTAGCCGGCCAGGCGCAGTTCCACCAGATGGTCGCCGGCCACGACGTCGAAGGTGTGCGGCGTGACGTGCCCGGTCTCGGCCCCGTCGAGCAGGATCGCGGCGCCGGCGGGGTCCGAACTCACGGCCAGGGCGCCCAGGGCGTCCAGCGCGAAGTCGGCCGTCGCGAAAGCGCCCGCGATCACCGCGACATCGAGGGACGCCGGCGTCGCCAGGTGGCCCATCAGGTCGACGGCGATCCGGTGCGGCCCGACGCCCAGCAGCAGGGAGGCGGGCGTCGTCTCGCCGGTCGCGGCCCCGTCGACGAGGACCGCAGCGCCTGCGGGCACGGAGGTGACCAGGACCTCGCCCACGGGCGCCTCGCGCCCGCACGACAGGCACAGGGCACAGATGAACGACACAACCAGAGCGATGGCCGGGCGATGACGCGGAGCCATGGCACATCCCGTCGTTGAGCATGTGGCGGGGGCCGACTGTTCACCATCTTACGAAATGGGCAGTTGTTCGTCAACGTGTTGAGGATGCTCGCATTACCAGGGAATGATATCCAAAATCACTCAATAGCGGAGATGGCGGTTCTTGATTTACCGTATCATGATTGCTGACCGATTGTCATTTATCGTTGGGGAAACCAGCGCTGCATGTTACAATAGATTCCCCGCCAGTTGGATCGTCGTTTCCTTTCCACTCTAATCGTTGCGAGTCCTAACTTGACACGTCTCGCAGTAACCCTCGGGAAAGGACCACAGACATGCGTTTGAAGTTGATGCTCTTGACGACGGCCGTCGTCGCCCTGGTCGCCTCGGCGGCCCTCGGCGCGTCCGGCGCCATCCCCGTCAAGGACGGACCGAACGCCATGCAACTGGTTGACCAGCGCGGCGATGCGCTGAGCTACCAGGTGTCGATCGGCGAGCTGTCCGCCCTGGATGTGGCGACCAAGGCCGGGGACTTCACCCGGCTGGCGATCCCCGGCTTCCACAGTTCGATGGTGGAAGGCTCGCCCGAGTTGCCCATGATGAACCGGCTGATCGCCATGCCCGCCGGCGCGCACGCGCGCGTCGAGGTCGTGTCGGTCTCCAGCCGCACCTTCAACCTCGCCGATTTCGGCATCGACAGCCCGTTGATGCCCGTCCAGCCCAGCGTCAGCAAGAGCGCCGACCTCAGCGCACTGCCCTTCGTCTACGACCGCTCGTCCTACGACACCGACAAGGTGAGCCGGGAACTGGTGAAGGTCGTCGACATGGGCGTCCTGCGCGCCTACGGCGTGGGCCGCCTCGAGGTCTCCCCGGTGGAGTACCTGCCCCGCAGCAACCAGATCGTCGTCCACGACGAGATCGAATTCCGCGTGGTCTTCGACGGCGCCGACAAGTCCTCCCAGGACTACCGCGTCGCCAGCACCAACAGCCCGTTCTTCGCCCCCATCTACGGGATGCTCGACGGCGCCAAGACGATCCACGACGACAACCCCGACATCGTGCGCGACCTGGTGACGATGGTCATCGTCACCCCGGCGATGTTCGAGGCCCAGCTGGCCGACTTCGTCCAGTGGAAGACCGAGCGCGGCTTCAACGTGATCGTCGGCGTGATCGGCACCCCCGAGGTCGGCTCGACCACGACCTCGATCCAGGCCTACCTGCACGGCCTGTACAACGCCGGCACGCCCGAGAACCCGGCGCCGAGCTTCGTGATCTTCGTGGGCGACATCGCCCAGTGCCCGACGTTCACCGAAGCCGGCGACTCGACCGACCGCCCCTACTGCTCGGTCGACGCCGACCTGTACCCCGAGATGTACTACGGCCGCTTCTCGGCCACGAACAGCTCGCAGCTCCAGGCCATCCTGGACAAGACGATGGTGTACGACCAGTTCACCATGCCGGATCCCAGCTATCTGGCCGAGGTGACCATGATCGCCGGCGTGGACGGCACCTACGCGGCCACCCACGGCAACGGCCAGATCAACTACGGCACCACGCACTACTTCAACGCGGCCCACGGCCTGACCAGCAACACCTGGCTGTACCCGGCCTCCGACGGCGCCGGCGCCCCGGCGGCGATCGTCCAGACCTGCAACGACGGCGTGTCGTACATCAACTACACGGCGCACGGCAGCGAGACCAGCTGGGCCGACCCCTCGATGACCCAGGCGAACGTCAACAGCATGACCAACGCCGGCAAGTACTTCATGGCGGTGGGCAACTGCTGCCTGACCTCGACCTACGACTACGCCGAGTGCTTCGGCGAGACGATGATCCGCGCCCCGAACAAGGGCGCCATCGGCTACATCGGCGCCTCGAACTCGACCTACTGGGACGAGGACTACTGGTGGGGCGTCGGCTACCACGCCTCCAGCGGCATCAACGGCAGCGCCCTGCCGTACGAGAGCACCGGCCTGGGCGCCTACGACGGCGCGTTCCACGACCACGGCGAGGCCATGACGCAGTGGTACGTGACCAACGACGCGCTGAACTTCGCCGGCAACCTGGCCGTCAGCCAGTCCGGCTCGTCCCGCATCACCTACTACTGGAACATCTACAACCTGATGGGCGACCCCTCGCTCTCGACCTACATGGGCGTGCCCGGCACGAACCCCGTCAGCCACGTGCCGACGCTGTTCACCAACGCCGTGACCTTCGCCCTCGACGCGGCTCCCGGCAGCTACGTCGGCCTGACCCAGAACGGCGTGCTCATGGCCGCCGGCACGGTCGGCGCCGGCGGCTCGGCGGTCCTGGACCTGAACGGGTTCCTGACCCCGGGTTCGGCGCACCTGGTCGTGATGATGCAGAACCTCGAGCCCTACATCGTCGACGTGCCGGTGATCGTGCCGGCCGTGGTCTCGATCGTCCCGTCGGCCATCGACGCCAACGTGACGACCCCGGTGACCGTGACGGTCTACGAAGAGGACGGCGTCACCCCGATCGTCGGCCTGGACGTCTGGGCCGAGGGCCTGGGCTACACCTCGGCCGCCGTGGCGACGAACGCCTCCGGCGTGGCCGTGATCAGCGTCACCTACCCGTACGGCCCCACGGTGGACGTCGTCGGGAAGCGCGCCGCCGATCCGTACGAGCTGTTCCGCGAGCCCCTGACGGTCAACGCCCTGGCCCTGACGTCGCCGGACCTGACGGTGACCACGGGCATCGGCATGACCGACCTGTTCCCGCTGAACCTGCCCGGCACCCTGCACGCGACGTCCGGCGAGGCCGGCGCCACGCTGCACGCGGTGCTTCCGGACGGCAGCGAGCAGTCGACCGGCGCCGCGAGCCTGACGCTGACCGCGGCCCAGACGGGCGTGGTCACGGGCATCATCGCGCTGAGCGGCTACGACCTGTACACCGAGACCTTCGACGTCGTCGAGGCCTACGGCCAGCTGACGGGCCACGTGAGCCTGGGCGGCTCGCCGGCCGTCGGCGCGGTCGTGCGCGGCCTGGACGGCGACATGGTCGAGGTCTTCTCGGCCACGACGAACGCCTCGGGCGACTACGACGTGGGCGAGGACGTCCTGGTCGACGACTACACCATCGTGGTGGACGTCTTCGGCTACCTGCACTTCGAGCAGGCGATGTTCCTGAACTACGGCCCCAACACGTTCGACGTCGCGATGGTCGCGGCGCCCTCGGGCGTGCTGACGGGCGTGATCACCGACGCGGTGACCGCCGAGCCCCTGCAGGGGATCGTGCGCGTGTACCGCAGCGACAACAGCGCCCTGTACACCGAGACGACGAGCGACGCCTCGGGCCTGTTCACCACGGCGGCGCTGCCGTACTTCACGTACACGGTCGTGGTGCGCGCCTCGCACCACGTGCCGGTGACGATCTCCATCGAGATCAACGAGCCGACGGTCGAGAAGGACTTCGTCCTCGACCCGACCAACGGCGACATCCTGGTCATCGACAACAACGCGAAGGCCGGCTTCGCGGCCGACAAGTTCGACGAGAAGGGCCAGCTGATCGCCGCCGGTTACGCGACCGATGACGACAAGGCCGTGACCAACCTGGTCAACGACCTCGAGTACATGGGTTACGGCGTGACCGTGCAGACGATGAGCACGACCGTTCCCGCGGACTGGCCGCTGTACGATCTGCTGCTGGTCTCGGCCGGCGCCAGCACCACGTCGTTGGCCAACGCCGCCTTCCGGACGGCGATGATCAACTACGTGACCGCCGGCGGTCACCTGCTGCTGGAGGGCGGCGAGGTGGCCTACAAGCACAACGCCACCGGTGCCTTCGCCTCGACCGTCATGCACACCAACGACTGGAACCACGACCAGAGCGGCACGCTGGAAGTCGCGGCTCCGACGCACTACGTGATGTCGGTGCCGAACATCATCGGCGGCGGCAACTCCCTCACCTACAGCGGCTACGGCGACCAGGACGCGATGGTCCCGACGTCCGACGCCGTGATGGTGGGCACCTGGTCGACCTACCCGACCGACGCGAGCGTGATCTGCTACGATCCGAACCCGTCGCCGACGGGCGGCCAGATCGTGTTCTTCTGCTTCAACTACGCGGCCCTGGAGACCGGCTGCGCGGCGAACCTCCTGGAGAACGCCGTGCAGTGGCTGCTGACGCCGGAATTCGGCGGCTGCAGCGTGAGCGGCCGCATCGACCTGCAGGGCTCGGCCGACGACTCGGGCGTGCTGGTCGAGGGCCTGCCCAACGGCGGCACGACGTACACCGACGCGGCGGGCAACTACAGCCTGCCGGGCCTGTACGCGGGCACCTACACCATCCGCGCGAGCAAGGCGGCGTGGAGCATCGCCTCGACGTCGGTGACGCTGGCCGAGGGCCAGCAGATGTCGGGCGTGAACCTGACGCTGACGCCGGTCAGCGAGCTCACGCAGTGCCTGCAGCCGGCGCTGCCGATCGCCGACTACGCGACGGTGACCAGCGTGATGCCCCTGGCGATGGGCGCGGGCGTGACCGTGACCAGCGTCGAGGTGTTCGTGGACATCACGCACACCTACCAGGGCGACCTGACGGTGGACCTGCGTTCGCCGGCGGGCACGACGGTGCGCCTGCACAACCGCACGGGCAGCGGCACGGACAACATCTACGGATGGTATCCGGACACGCTGACGCCGTCGGGCGACCTGGGCCTGTTCGCGGGCCAGGTGCTGGACGGCAACTGGACGCTGACGGTCGCCGACCTGGCCGGCGGCGACATCGGCACGCTGAACGAGTGGTGCCTGAAGATCGTGTACGGCGGCGGTTCGACGGGCGCGGGCGACGCGCCGTCGGTGCTGTCGCTGGCGCAGAACTACCCGAACCCGTTCAACCCGTCGACGCAGATCGCGTACACGGTGCCGCGGGCGGGTCAGGTGGAACTGCGGATCTTCGACCTGGCCGGTCGTGAGGTGCGGACGCTGGTCAGCGGCGAGCTGGCGGCGTCGACCTACGTGGTGGAGTGGAACGGGCGCGACGAAGCGGGCCGCCAGGCGGCCAGCGGCACGTACTACTACCGCCTGCGCAGCGAGGGCCAGGAACTGACCCGCAAGATGACGCTCCTGAAGTAGGATTCCCCGGGAGGCGCTGCGGCGCCTCCCGCGGATGCCCCGGGCGGGGAGGGGGCCGAGGCCGCCTCCCCGCCTCTCTTGAACGAGGCACCGCTCGATTTATCGGACGAAAAGTCGTATAATCGTATGGTGCGATCGAATCGCCCGCGTTCGAGCCCCCCGCCGGAACGCGCCCGATCTTCACCCGACCTCAAGGATGGGCCACATCATGGGATTCGACTGGCGTAGCGTGACATCGTGCGGCCGGCGGTTCGCGGCGGCTTTGGTGATTCTGGCGGCGCTCCCGGCGCTCGCGGCGGCCTCCACCCAGGACCAGGTGCCGCTGGACGCGAACGGCCTGCCGCAGTGGACGATCGCCGTCTGGAACGACTTCCCTGTGCAGCTCGAGCTGGCCGACCGCGCGGCGCTGGAAGCCCTGCTGGCGGCCGTGCCCGTGGCCTCCTTCGACCGCGAGCAGATCGCGCCCCTGGACCGCGACCCCAAGAGCGAGCGCCTGGTCTTCCGGCCGCGCGTGACCGAAGCCGAGTTCGCGGCCCTGGAAGCCGCCGGCTACGCGCCGCGCCGCCTGCGCGACTTCGACCGCGAAGGCCGCGAGGCCGCCGAGCGCGTCTGGCTGGAGATGTCCCAGAACAAGGACGAGCCCGTCCTGACCGCTCCTTACAATTATTACCCGACGCACGCCCAGGTCGGCACCATCTTCGCCACGATCGAGACCAACTTCCCGGCGATCGCGCGCGACTTCCAGTGGGGCACCTCGATCCAGGGCCGCGCCCTGTGGGGCCTGGTGATCTCCGACAACGTGAACTCGTCCGAGGCCGAACCCGAGGTGCGCCTGTCCTCCAGCATGCACGGCGACGAGGTCACCGGCCAGATCATGCTGCTGAACTTCGCCCACTACCTGACCGAGAACTACGGCGTGCCCGGCCGCGAGGACGTCACCAACCTGGTGGACAACTACGAGATCCACCTGATGCCGATGCACAACCCCGACGGCACGGTGCTCAACCAGCGCGGCAACGCCAACGGCGTCGACCTGAACCGCAACTTCCCGGAGCCGGCCGGCGACGACCTGGTCCAGGAGACCGAGAACCTCGCCTTCATGAGCTACGCCCACAGCCACCACTTCGTGATGAGCAGCAACTACCACGGCGGCGCGCTGGTCGTGAACTACCTCTGGGACTATACCTACACGCTGGCTCCCGACGATGCCGCATGCATCAAGATGAGCCTGGAGTACAGCACCTACAACTCGCCGATGTACAACGGTTCCTTCCCGCAGGGCATCACCAACGGCGCCGACTGGTACGTGGCCCTGGGCACCCTGCAGGACTGGAGCTACGACCAGACCGGCTGCATCGACGCCACGATCGAGGTCTCGAACACCAAGTGGCCGTCGGCCAGCCTGCTGCCGACCTTCTGGAACGAGAACCGCGAGTCCCTGATGCACTACGTCAAATCGGCGCGCTACGGCGTCAACGGCGTGGTCACCGGCTCGGACACCGGCCAGCCCCTGGACGCCACGGTCACCGTCACGGGCAACAGCAAGGTCGTCCACACCGACCCGTCCCACGGCGACTACTACAAGTTGCTGGCCACCGGCACCTACCAGCTGACCTTCAGCGCCTACGGCTACATCACGCGCACGATCAGCAACGTCAGCACGACCTGGGGCACCCCCACCGTGCTGAACGTGGCGCTGGACCCGATCGCCACCGGCGCCATCGCCGGTCACGTCATGCAGACGGGTGGCGCCCCGGTGGCCGCGCAGGTGAAGGCCTACACCCATCCGCTGAACGAGCTGATCGACACCGTCACCGCGAACGCCGCCGGCGACTACGAGCTGACGGGCCTGGTCTACGGCGACTACCGGCTGGTCTACAGCGCGACCGGCCACACGACCGAGGAGCAGGTCGTGACCCTGGACGCCGCGTCGGTGATCGCCCCCGACGTGACCCTGGGCCTGACCGTCGAGCTGACGCCTTTCGCCACCAGCTTCGAGAACGGCCTGACCGACGGCTGGACCCGGGAATATACCTGGGGCCTGCTCGCCGGCGGGCCCACCGGCTCGACCTACGAGATGACCGACAGCCCGACCACCAACTACCTCAACAACCAGATCAGCCACTGCACGATGACTGCGGGAGCCGATCTCACGGACATGAATTCGGGCACCGTCAGCTTCCAGGCCAAGTGGAACATCGAGACCAACTGGGACGGCGTGCAGTTCCAGGTCTCGGTCGACGGCGGCTCGGTATGGACGCCGGTCGCCACTCCCTACACCCAATCCGGCAGCGGCCAGGGCAAGCAGATCGCCGGTCAGCCCTACTTCGAGAACGCGCAGGCGGCCTGGGTGCTCAACACGGTCGACCTGGCTCCCTGGCTGGGTCAGCCCGATGTGCGCTTCCGCTTCCGTCTGAACACGGACAGCTCGACGACCAGGGACGGTTTCCACTTCGACGACTTCACGATCCACGGCCTCGGCGAGTCGATCAACACCGGCGCGGGCGACGCACCGGCGCGGGCCACGGCGATCACCGCCGCCTACCCGAACCCGTTCAATCCCTCCACCACGGTGGCGTTCACGCTGGCGACGGCGGGACGGGCCGAGCTGGCCCTGTACGACGCGGCCGGGCGGCGGGTGCGCACACTGGCCGGCGGCGAGATGACTGCCGGTGAGCACGTCGCGGTGTGGGACGGGCAGACCGAGGGTGGGAGCCGGGCACCGAGCGGGGTTTACTTCGCGCGGTTGACGGCGATGGGGGCGAGCAGTGTGCAGAAGCTCGTCCTTGTGAAGTAGGTAGTCATACCGCTGCATGATGAAGCGGCCCCGGGCGGAGGCTCGGGGCCGCTGCTTTTTTTTGGGGGGGGCTGTTAACTTGAGATGGGCTGGTTCGAGCCTCGCCCGGGGAGCCAACAAGTTTCAGTTTAGCAACGAGTTACAGAGATGTTGACGGAGGCCCCGATCGCGATGCGGTTGGGGGTCTCTGTATGAGGTCGTGTGATATTAACTGCGCCGACTGGTTCGTCAGGGCAAGAGAGCCCGTCGCGGCCTCCTACTGCCGGGCGAAGCGTCAGTTCGTCGCCATCTGCCTGCAGCCAGAGGCCCTGCACTCGGCCATCCTCGATCTCGAAGCGGCCCCGCGAGAGCATGCCGGGAACGATGCTGACGCTGAAGCTGTCGACAGCGGCCGCGTGCAGCGTCAGCGGCAGATCGCCGATCCGGCCGCGCAGGTTGCCGTCCTCGAGCATGATCTCCGCCACGCCCTGGTCCGGATGGCGGTAGAGACCGACATAGTGCTTGGGATCCAGCGAGAGCCCGAGCCCCGCCGCCGGGGCAGGGCCGTTCGGCAGCGCGAAGGCCACTTGCTCGCGCTGCTTCGCCGCGGAGCGGCTGTAGCTCGGGAGTAGGTCGGTCGGCTCCTCCACGGCGAGGAGGCGGTCCAGCACGTCCACCTGCACCATGGCGACAAGGCCGTTGCCCGGCCCACCGGCATTGGCCAGGACCGCCACGCCGATGCCGCGCTCGGGCAGGAAGGTGAACTCTGCCGCGGCACCCTCGTAGCTGCCACCGTGACGGAACTGCAGCGGCCCACCGGGACGATAGGTCCCGCGCTGCCAACCCAAACCGAAGCCCTGATCGATGCGCAGGCGCCCGCGAGGCTCCGCGAAGCTCACGTGCGCGGCCAGCATGTCCGCCACCGTGGCCGGCGCCAACAACGGCCGGCCGTCCAGGCTGCCGTCGGCCAGGAAGAGCTCCAGCCAGCGCGCGGCGTCGAGGATGCTCGTGCCCAGGCCGCCTGCCGCGTGCATGGTGCGGTCCGTCTTGCCGCAGGGGCAAGGTCAGCCAGTTTCCGGCGAGGAAGATCATCGGTTCGGCGTGATCGGGGTCGGCGTAGAGGCGGCTCGCGGAGGATGTCGTGCGCGCCAGGCCTGCGGGGGCGAGGATGCGCTCCTGCAGGGCTTCCTGCCACGGCTGGCCGGTGACAGCCTCCACCACCCGCCCGGCCAGGGTGAAGTGCACGTTGGTGTAGGCGACCTCGCCGGCGATCTCGGCGCCGGCCAACAGGCGGAAGAAGTCGGCGTCCGTGATCTGCCCCGTGAAGGCGTCCAGCCACACGATCTCGCTGCGGTTGATGCCATGGCGGTGGCAGAGCAGATCGCGCACGGTGAGTGAGGCCGCCAGTGCTTCATCGGGCAAGCGGAGCTGAGGCAGGTAGCGGCGCACGGGCGCGTCGAGGTCGACGCGGCCGTCTTCGGCGAGGCCGGCGAGCAGGGCGGCCAAGTAGGTCTTCGTCACCGAGGCGATGTAGAACATCGTCTCGGCAGTGACGGGGTTATTGTCCCGGGCGTCGCGGATGCCGAAGGTGGCGATGATGGGCGGCTCGCCCGGCCGTAAGATGGCGACGGCCAGGCCGGGCACGCCCAGCTCGGTCATGGCCCCCTGCCAGCGATCGCTGAGCCCGGCCAGCGCCGGCACCTGCTCGAGGTCGTTCGTCTGGGAGGTGGCGGCTGCCGGCATGGCGGCGGCAAGGACGATGAGCAGGCCGGCCAGGCTGGCAAGGCAGCTGCGAACACGCAGACGAGTCATGCGGGTACCTCCGGTTTGCAGGAGCGTGGCTGAGCGGCGCAGTCCCGGCGAGATCCGGGGCCGGCGCCGGGCAGTGCATTGAAGGTCTGACGCATCCCAGGGGAGGCAGGTTCGGTTTTGATTCTGGCCGCGAAATTGTCCCTCCCATGCCCAAGGTGAGCGGCTGTGCCTCTTCATTATTCCGTCCGTTGTGTTATATAAGCAGTTACTGGCAACCGCGATAGGATGATGGCTATCATCTGATGCCCGTTTCCTAGATGCTTCGCCCAGAAAGGTGGTTGCCGATGTTTGTATAGACACTGCAATTTCCAACATCACTCATTCCCGTGACGCAGA